>CAWCTG010000009.1:0-289069 GCA_963798375.1 Binataceae bacterium (SeqCode) | reverse complement strand
TTTTCTGGTGGATGATGCTGACGAGTTTGTCGTAGCCGTCGCTGTTCAGCACGCGATTGAACTGGTTGCGGTAGTTGGCGATTACGCTGATCGCGTCAATCGTGATGTCGTAAATCTTCCACTCATTTGCGTCGCGGCGCATCAGGTAGTTGACGGGAATCGGATCATTTTGATCCTTCAACACGACGATGCTGAAGACCTCGGCGTAGCCGGGGCTGTCGTTGTCGTTCGTCTGCTTGGTGAATTGAATCATCGAGGATCTGATCTGCTCGTTAACCTTCTCGACCGAATACGATTCGATCCGCGACAAATACGCGTCCTCGATGAAGGCGGTGAACAAGGGCACGAACTCGCTCTTCTGCGCGGGCGTGAAAGCGCGCCAATGATAGCCGATCGCCGATTGCGCCATCTCCTGGAAATCGAAGTGGCGCTCGGCAATCGCGCGAAGTTTCAGCTCCCGCTCGGCCGGCGCAATATTATTGTCCTTGAAAACGACGATCGTCTGATCGACGACGGACTTCACCGACCCCATGGCATCGGGCGCAACCGACGCATCCGCCACGGCTTGCGCGGCGGCGGAAGCAGCGATCGCGCATGAAATCAGCGCTCCAAGCGCGACTGCCCGGATTGTCAATTTCAATCGCGGCATCGTTTGGGAAAATATTCTAAGTTTGCAGCGCCGGGCCGTTCTTGAATTGCTTGCGGTCGTTCTCGTCGCCCTCCGCCGGGCAACGCGGGCAGGTTTCCGTGAGCCATCGCGTCGTAACCGTATCGGACAGCGCAACCCCGCTCGCATCAACCGCCCAGGTCCGGCTGTTGATCGTCGTTTGATTGAACACCCTGCCGCAACTCCTGCAGGTAAAGGCGAGCCGTGAACCGCCTCCCGGAGCAATCGATTCGATCGTACGGACCTTCCAGTCGTGGGATCTCCACGGCGTCAACCCTTCATCGCGCATATCGTCTCCCGATTGAATCTTTCACTTTTCACTTTTCACTTTTTCACTGTTCCGCTCGCCCCGCCGGTCCGAGCTACGCAGTACCATTGCTGGCGCTACGTTTGACGGGAGCGCGCCGCTTGCGTTCGCCGCGATATTTTTGAGCGCCGGGTTCGTGGGGACGGTATGGATCGACGTGAATTTTGCGGCCGTCGAGTTCGGCGCCGCTGAAGAAGACAGCGGCGTTAATCGCGTCGTCAACTTCGCGCATTTCCACGAAGCCAAATCCCCGCGATTTGCCGGTGAGCTTGTCGGTGATCACCAACGCGCCGCCTACCGGGCCGATTTTGGAGAATAGCGCGCACAGAGCATCGCGCGTGACCGACTCGGCGAGATTTCCTACATATATTCTGGGCACCGGGCCTCCTCGTGTGACGTGCGAGGGTCTATAGGTCTCCCAGGACGGGAGCTCTAAGACAGTTGAAGATTGCCAGAGGCGGCGGGACTCGGAGTTTCCGCGACCCCTCAAAACGACTGAGCGGGCATCGCGTGCCCGCTCAGTCTCAGATTAATTTACCAGCGGCCGCCGCCTCCGCCGCCGCGATTCTCGCCACCGCCGCGCCGGTTGCCACCACCACCGCCGCCGCCGAAGCTGGATTCGCGGGGCTTGGCCTCGCTAACCTTGATGTTCCTGCCCTTCAGATCCGTATCATTCAGGGTCTGTATTGCCTTGGAAGCATCTTCCGCATTCGCCATCTCGACAAAGCCGAAACCCTTCGATTGGCCGGAAAATTTATCCGTGATCACCGCCACGCTCTGAACCTGGCCTGCTTGTGAAAACAGTTCTTCCAGGTCGCTGTTGGACACCGAGTAGGCCAGATTGCCTACGTACAATTTGCTGGGCATTTTTGCCCCTCCGTAAGTATTTGCTGGGAAGCTCTCGTACAGAAAACCCGGGCTAATTCCCGGGCTTAAAGAAAGGAACAATCCGAGCGTTGGAAAATGATATTACGCTATTGTCATGGGCAAAGATAGGGGGGTCCAAACGCGTTGCCAGCCCAATCCGGCGTTCCGCTACTTCGGCGCAGCCACGCGCTTGATCTCAATCAATATCGCATCCACACCCTTCGAACCCGTCTCGAATTCGCGGCCGCCGGCAGGAACCCATCCGGGCTTGCCGGCGGTGCGTTCGACTTTGGTGGTTTGGCCGTTCGCCGTCTTCAAAGTCGATTCGTAATCGGAGAGCGGGACCACCACCGCATCGTCGAGTTCGTGAAGCTCAATTTTGGTGTTTGGTTCGACCGTGACATGGAGGACGCGGGCGTGGTCGTTTTCGAGCTCGACCTTGAAGTGGGCCGGATCGGTCTTCGCCGGATCCTGCGCGCGAGCGGCCGCAGCGCATAGCGCCATGACTGCAACGAATCCTGCGATCAACGCGAATGATTTCATCGTTTCCTCCGCACGAGTTGTTTGTGTTCGGAAATGATCAGGCTGCCGAGCGCCCGCTGTGCAAGCGGATTGGTCTTTGCGCGGATGGCTACCGAGACATCGGCGTGGAGCTATTGTTGTGCTCACGGACGAACGCCAAATACGGGCGGTCGGCGAATCTGCTCCCGAATTTGAGCTCGCCAACTTCCCGAGACTTTGCCGCGCGGTGGCCGAGACGGCTATCTGCCTCGCTCGTTCAGCAACCAGGGCAGGCTTCACCGAGCCAGCCATTGCCTGAATATCCATCTCAAAACGGGCGTCAGACGTGTGCGGTTGTAAGCATCTGCGGCCATCTTTATTGCCTGCGCTTGCGTGGGATAGGGATGATTGACACGCGCCAAAGCGCGCAGACCGATACCTGAGGCCATCGCAAGTGAGATTTCGCTGATCATCTCTCCGGCATGACTGGCGACCACCGTGGCGCCCAAAATTTTATCGGTGCCTTCTTTCACGTGTATCTTAACGAAGCCCTCTTCCTCCCCATCGGTGATCGCGCGGTCCACCTCATGCATAAGCACCGTGAACGTTTTGACCGGAATGTTCTTCTCCCGCGCCTCTCTGACATACCAGCCGATATGCGCGATTTCCGGATCGGTATAGGTACACCAGGGGATCGCCAATGCACTCAATCTTTGGCGGCCAAAAAATAATGCGTTTTGAACCACGATACGCGCGGCGGCAGTCTCGATGTGCGGGAATTTGTGCTCTGAGCAGACGTCGCCGGCAGCATAGATTCGCGGGTTGGTTGTCTGCAGGAAATCGTTGATCGGGATTCCGGCTTCGGCGCCATACTCGACGCCCGCGGCCTCGAGATTCATGCCTTCGACGTTCGGCGCGCTCCCGATCCCGACCAGAATTTCATCCACAGTAACCGTGGTCTTGTCGTCGTCGCAGAGGAGATCGACGAGCTTTTCCTTTCCTTGTACGCGAACCCTGACGGCCTGAGTGTTGAGATGAACTCCGATCCCATCGCGCGCAAGCGCGTCGGAAAGAATTTGCGCGGCGTCCCGCTCCTCATTGCCCAGGAACATCGGCTCGTCTTGCACGATGGTGACTTGCGAGCCTAGTCGAGATAGCGCTTGCGCTAATTCGCATCCGAGCGGACCGCCGCCGATCACCAACAAACGCCGCGGGCACTCGGTTAAGTCAAAAACACTTTCGTTGGTCAAATAGCCTGCCTCAGCCAGTCCGGGAATCGCCGGAGACTTTGGCCGTGCACCCGTCGCGATAAGCGCTTTCCTGAAGCGCAAGGTCTTTCCGTCCACCACGATCGTCTTCGGTCCGACAAAGCGCGCCTCACCGAAATACACATCTACGCCGATCGAACTGAGTTGTTGCGCCGAACCACGGAACCGGCTGAGGCGCGCCCGGATGCGTCGCAACCGTTCCATCGCGGCCGGGAAATCGATGTTGATGCCGGTGGGGACTTGCGCGCCAAAGTTTTCGGCGTTGCGCATCTCCGCGTACAACCGTGAGGTGCGAATAATCGTTTTGGAAGGAATACAGCCGACGTTAAGGCACACCCCTCCCATCAGATCGCGCTCGATGAGCGCAACTTTCGCGCCGACCGTTGCCGCCTCACGAGCGGCGAGAATCCCGGCCGGACCACCTCCGACGATCACCAGGTTGTATTTGTCGAGAGGATCGGGATTTCGCCAGGCAGGAGGGTGAGCGTTTTCCAGCAATGCACGGTTGTAAGATTCATCCGGCAGCATCGTCCGTGAAAATTTATCTTGCTGCATCAGTCGTCTATCCAAATGCGCAATCGCCGCTACAACCAACCGCCGGTGAACCCGGCGCGCTGTAACCCGATCCTGATATAGGGGCACTGTCGCATCAGGTTCCAGATCAGTTGCGAGCGATAGTTTTCGATCATCATTACGATTATGCCCTGGTCGAGTCCGAAATAGTCCTCCGAGCTCCAACACCGGCGGCCATTGCCGGCAAACGTGGGATTGAGACCGCTCGGTAACATATATTCGGCGGCCATCTCCGGATATCGCTCAAAGAGGTGACGTACCGCGGACATCGCGATCGCAGGCGCAAACGGGATCGACCCGAGCGTGGCCGATGGCGCGATGGTTCCGTCGTCCGGTCCGTACGGCACGCCGCGGGCGCTATAGCCGAAAAAGCGTCGGCCTCTGCCGTCTAATCTCAGCACCTGGTCGCCCGGTCCGTCGCCTGCCGAAAGACCCCAGCAGTTTTCGCCGTAGCCTTCAAATTCGTGCGGATTGCGCAATGCGTATTCGCGCTGAACGTAGGCCGCCCGCTGGCTGTTCTCGAAATAGTCAATTCCCTTTTCGCGCATGAACCGATCCTGAATGCCCTTGAAATCGATCCAAGCATGGGAAAATTGATGAATGAACAGCGGGCCGGCATACAGAAACTCGTGGCCGTAGAGATTCTCCCATTGGTAAGTCGAGGTCCACGCGGAGTAGCTAGTATCCGGCAGTGGATGGGTGGCGACGCCAGGCCCAATACATAAAGGATGGTCGCTTCGTTATAGCCCTCCCAACCGTAGTGGAGAAAACCGCATTCCGGTTTCCATCCTTGCGAGAGAGTGGATTTGCTGATTTGCGCCCACGGCCAATCAATCCGGCGATATAGCGCATCCGCGAGTTCGCGAATCTCCGCTTCGCTCCGAGTGCTCCCGGAAAAATAAACGCCTGCGATCAGTATTCCGGCAAGCAACAAAGTCGTATCGATCAGCGACAGCTCTGATTGCCAAACCCGCTTGCCACTCTGCAGGTCAAGGAAGTGATAATAAAAGCCCTTGTAGCCGGTCGAATCTGCGTTTTCGTTCTGAGCGCTGGTCAAGAAAAAACGCAACGTGACCAGCGTGCGTTGCGCGGCGTCCTCGCGCGTTATCCAGCCACGCTCCACCGCTACCGGGTAGGACGACAGTGCGAATCCCACCACGGCGATGCTGGCGGGAGAATCTTTGCGCGTCGTATCCGCCACCAATCCATTGGCAGGGTTGAATGTCCGCAGAAAATAGCCGAACGCCGCTCGCTGGATTCGGTCCAGCAGCGCCTCGTCCGATAGCGCGCACGGATCAAGCACGATCATGACGCAATTTGCAGAGTCTCGGCAGCGATCTCAAGACTGTGATCGCCCATAGCCGAAATGCAGCTCATCTCCCTCTCCTCGCGTTCCGAATAGTAGCGAGCTGCGCGTGAGGAGGCTCCGCTGCCCTCGCTATGACGGGCTGTTGCGTCGCTCCATCGCAAGTTCGTCCTCGAGACTCTGGCGGTCGCGTCCGACAGTGGCAATGGCGAGCGTCTTGCCTTCGCGCTGAAAGGAGAGCTTGCAATTGTGATCTTCGATACTGCCGTCCAAATCGAGCCTATCCCACTTCTCCGCGTGCCCGATGTAGTTGAGGGTAAAATCGAACTGTGTGGTCCAGAAAAAAGGTACGGCGTCGAACCGCTCGCGCTGACCGAGTATGTTGCGGGCCGCGGTTTGTCCCTGGCGTTGAGCTACGACCCAATGCTCGACGCGAATACGATCGCCAGTGAGCGGATCGGGCCAGCGAGCTATGTCGCCGGCGGCGAAAATGCCCGGGACGCTGGTTTCGAGATGCTCGTTGACCAGTACGCCGCGATCCGTCTCGATCCCGGCGCGCTCGGCAACGTCGGTTAGCGGCTTGACGCCAACGCCGACCACGACCAGGCCGGCCTCGATCGTGTGGCCGTCTTTGAGTGTTACTTTGCGTTCATCGATCGCTACAACGCTCTGCTGCAGGTGGAACACAACCCCTTTGCGTTCGTGCAGCCGGTGCAGGTATGCGCCGACCTCGGGACCGAGAACCTTCTCCATCGGCACCGCCTCTGGCGCAACGATGTGGACCTGGAGCTTGCGCTGAATCAGGGAAGATGCAACCTCCATCGCGATGAAGCTGGCGCCGATGAGGACTATGCACTTGGCCTTGCCGGCCTTGGCAATAATCGCGCTGCAGTCGCTCCGCGAGCGCAGGTAACAAACGTGAGGCAGATCCGCGCCGACTACCTCGAGCTTCACGGGCGCAGCACCCATCGCGAGCAGGAGCGCATCGAATTTGCGCCGGCTGCCGTTGACGAGTTGGAGGCTATGGGCACGCGGATCTATCGCGGCGACCCGCGTCTTCAGCAGCAATTCGATCTTGTGCCTGCGGTAGAAATCCGCAGAGTGGAGCGGGACGAACTTTTTGCTCGCGGCGCCACTTAGAAAGTCTTTCGAAAGAGCGGGGCGATCGTAGGGGACGCTGTCGTCTGCGCTGATCATGGTCAGGTGGCCCTGATATCCCTCATGCCGCAACATTTCGGCCGCGGCCTCTCCGGCCGCGCCGCCACCCACGATCACGACTCTCTTCGGCGATTTCGCCGAACCGGCCGGCTGCGGTTTTTTCGCAGCCTCTTTTCCACGCACGAACAGCTTGCGGCCGATTGTTTCAATCTTCCAGCAGGTCACAGGAGCTAGCGCAGGAGCGCGGATCGCCTCACCCGTGCGAAGACTGAAACAGGCATGATGCCACGGGCAGCGCACCGTATCTCCGACCATGATGCCGTCGGCCAGTGGACCGCTGTAATGTGTACAGGTTGCGCCGATGGCGAAGTAGGCATCCCCGCGGCGAGCCACCAGGATCGGTTCGCCTTTGAAATGTCCTTGTAGCATGGCGCCGTCGATGAATTTGGTGAGCGAGACGCCGTGCGCAAGATCGGGCCCTTTCGGTTTTTTTGCCAATATCAGATCCTCGGCTTACCGCGGATTGGCTAAGCATACTCAGGCGCCGCGGCTAGTCGATGCCCATCAGCAAATCGCCAAGCTCCGCTTGATTGACATAGCCGCGGCACAGCTTTCGCGTTGCCGGAAGTCCTTCAATCCTGCAAACAAAACATAGCAACTGTCAATTCCAATAAGTGTTGAGCACGCGGAGCATGCCGCCTCGTGAACTGGAAAATCACACTGTTGGTGATCCCAGCGGGAGTCGAACCCGCGTTCCCGACGTGAGAGGCCGGTGTCCTAACCACTAGACGATGGGACCGTCGCCGCGTGTGCCGACGACGCGCGCTTTGCAAAAATCGTTGGCTGAGGAGGCAGGACTCGAACCTGCAATCGCCTGATCCAGAGTCAGGTGCCTTACCAATTTGGCCACTCCTCAGCGCAGCCCTGAAATATAACCAACGGGAATCACCCGCGCCACCGGGCCAGTGCGACGCTACCTTGCCGCGGTGTGGCGAAGCGTCTCGGCGTGACGATTGACCAGCGCGTCGCATCGCGACAGCAGCGCCGGATTGGCCGAGTGGCGTTCGATCATGTAGCTCAGCTCGCCGAGGTCGTGGACCAGCAAGCGCAAGCATCGCTCGTACTCGTCGGGCGCCTGCAAAGCCTTGAGCAGATCCGACACCACATCTTCGAGTTCTGTTTCCTCGACTTCGAGCGCGATCTCGAGCGCGCGTTCGAGCTTGATTCCGGGGATCGCCTCGCCCTGAGACTTTTCGAGCAGCGCCCGCAGCCGCACGATGGTGGCGTCTTCGAGCGAGATCGGACTGGGCTTATCGAGCATCGCTTCCTGATCGAGCACGGTAGTGACCAGGTCCAGCGCGCCGACGTGCCGCGCTTCGTCCCGCGCCATCCCGAACCAGAAATCCTGCATGCCCGGTTCGCTGGCAAAGGTCTTCGCGAAGCGCGCGTACAGAGCCATGCTTTGTTTTTCCAAAGCGATCGTCGCATCGAGAACTTCGCGCGTCGTGGGCATCGTGGACCGATGATACCTTCTATCTTCGCGGGCGGTAAAGCGCGGAGGCCCGACCGCACTTCGGCGATCGGGCCTCCGGATGGAATCGCGCGACTGTTATTTCGCGAGCTCGGTCGCGCGCGTCTCGCGAATGACGGTGACCCGAATCTGGCCGGGATAGGTCATATCGGTTTCGATTTTGCGCGCCACGTCGCGCGCCAGCATCGAGGTGTCCTCGTCCGAGATCTGGGTGGGCTCGACGATCACACGCATCTCGCGCCCGGCCTGCACGGCGAAGCATTTTTCGACGCCCTTGAACGACTTCGCGATCGTCTCGAGATCCTCGAGCCGCTTGACGTAGCTCTCGAGCACCTCGCGCCGGGCCCCCGGACGCGCGCCCGACAGCGCATCGGCCGCATCGACCAGCGGCGCCAGAATCGTCTCGGCCTTGACTTCCTCATGATGCGCCGCGATCGCGTTGACGATCTTCGCCGACTCGCCGTATTTGCGGGCGATCTCACCGCCGATCAACGCGTGCGAGCCTTCGACCTCGTGAGTCAGCGCCTTGCCGATATCGTGCAGCAAGGCAGCGCGACGAGCCTGCTTTTCGTTCAGCCCCAGCTCGGCGGCCATCGCGCCGCAGATGAACGCGGCTTCGATCGAATGCATCAACACGTTCTGCGCGTAGCTGTAGCGATACTTGAGCATCCCGAGCAGCTTGACCAGTTCGGGATGGATTCCGTGCACGCCGACCTCGATGATCGCGCGCTGACCGGCCTCGCGGATCGATTCCTCGACCTGCTGCTCGGCCTTGCGAACGACTTCCTCGATACGTCCGGGATGAATGCGGCCATCCGAAATGAGCTGCTGGAGCGCGACCCGTGCTATTTCGCGGCGGATGGGGTTGTGACACGAAATCACGACCGCCTCGGGAGTATCGTCGATAATTATGTCGACTCCGGTGGCCGCCTCGATCGCGCGGATATTGCGTCCTTCGCGGCCGATGATGCGGCCCTTCATCTCGTCGTTGGGGAGAGCCAGCACCGAGACCGTGCGCTCGGCGACGAACTCGCCGGCCAGCCGCTCGATGGCGATTGCGATGACTCGTTTGGCGCGGCGGTCGGCCTCCTCGCGCGCCTCTTCTTCGACGATTCGGATGTGCTTGGCGGCGTCGGTGCGCGCCTGGCCGATCATCTCGTCCATCAGCGAGCGCTTGGCTTCGTCGCGCGTGAGGCCGGCGACAGCTTCGAGCTTGGTGCGCGCCTCGTCGATATGCGCCTGCAGCAGTTCTTCTTTATCGGTGAGATTTTTCTCGCGCGAGCGCAAACTTTGATCGCGCCGGTTGAGATCGGCTTCGCGCCGTTCGAATGCTTCCTGGCGCTTTTCGAAAGTCTCCTCGCGTGCTTCGAGCTTCTGTTCGATCGCAGCTATTTCGCGCCTGCGATCGCGCATCTCGCGTTCGGCGTCGGCTTTGGCGCCGACCACGATATCCTTTGCCTTGAGTTCGGCCTCCTTTACTACTAGCTGGCTTCTGGTTTGAGCCTCCTTGGCTATTTCTTCGGCCTGAGCGCGCGCGGCCTGCAGGTTAACGGCGTCCCTACGCTGTTTCGTTATTCCCCAAATGAAAAAGACCGCGCCACCAACTATGAATCCCAGGATTGCGGTGATTAGAGCCACCCGGGTTTACCTCCTTGGTCCGCGTTCCGCGAGCTGGCAGTGGCGCTTCGCAGGCTCGATGAACGGCGGACTCGGTGACAATGATGTTTAGCCGCCGGTCGAGCCCCGTCTCGGGGATTCGATCGAGCAGCTGGAATGAATAGGCGAGTCCCACGCTGATCGCTTCGCGGCCCATCCGGGCGATGAAACGATCATAGTGACCCCCGCCACGGCCCAGTCGATTGCCTTCGAGTCCGAAGGCGACGCCGGGAACACAGACGAGAATTTTCGCGAACCTTACGCTGTCCAGAGGCTCGGCCGACTCGGGCGGCTCGAGGATTCCGTACGCGCCGCGGGCGAGTTCGGATCGATCGCGAATCCTTCGCGCGACGATCGTGCCCGCCGCCGCGTCAACGCGCGGATAGAAGACGGCGCGACCAGCGGCCAGCGCGTCGGACAGGATGCGGTCGGTCGAGACTTCGTTACCGTGAGCTTTGTAGAGGACGATCGCGGATGCGGCGCGGTAGAACTCGCTCGCGATCAATTGCCGCTCGATGATCTCCGAGCATGCGGCCGCGCGCTCGCCGGGGAGCGCATCGCGGCATGCGGTCATGATCGCGCGTAGATTTTTCTTTTCGTCCGCCACAGTCGTTGCCATGGCGGGAGCGGGCTCAACTACTCGATTGCGCGGCGCCGTCGCGCGCACCTGTCGTTCTCGATCCGGCTGACAGCCGGCCTGTAACCGCGATACGTTCCATCGCGAAAGCCTTCGTTGCGGTTGAAAAATGTTGCACGGGCCTCATGCTTGTAAGCACCGCGCTTAGGCCACTTTCGAGATCCACAATTCCAATTCCCGCCCCCGTCCGAAATCGCTCACCTCTGGGATGCCGCGCGCCGTTACGACGACTCATGCTCATTCGCCGTCGATAGCCGCGGACAGCCGTTTATTCATCGCCGCGATTCGATCCACCAGCTCCTGATGCTCCCGGCGCAGGTGTTCGAGCTCATCGGCGAAATTTAATGCAGCCAGGATTGCCAGGTTCACCGAATTGACCGTCTGGCTCCCGGCGCGGATATCCTTGATCTTTTCGTCCACCGTCTCGGCCACCGACTTGACCCACTCATCGCCGGCATCGCTGGCGACCGTCAGGCTTTGTCCCATGATCTGGACGTTGACGCCCTTCATCTTCAGCCAAGATCGATCCCGTCGAAGCGGGTGAGAATCTTCTCGATCCTGTTTCGCACGTCGTTGCGCTCGTTTTCATGCTGCTGGCGCTCGGCGTTCAACTGCTTCACCTGGCCGGCGGCATCGGCATAGCGTTTTTCGGTTTCCGCCAGTTTCTGAGTGAGTTGCTCATTTTCCTTGCGCAATTGCTGGATGCGCGCCACGGAAGCCTGAATTCGCTCGTCTAATTGCTTTAATACATCTGTCGCCATGAGAGAGAATCTTCTACCTTTAGTTTAATTTTTGATTAACTGGCCTGTCAAGCTGCATAAGAACCGCTGGCACTCTGCTCCCCTGCGCCGTCACTTGCAAACAGCGCATCGACAAACTCACGCGCGTCGAACTCGCGCAAATCCTCGATCGCCTCGCCCAGTCCCACGAACCGCACCGGAATTTTAAGCCGCTCCGCGACCGCGACCACCACGCCGCCCTTCGCCGTGCTGTCGAGCTTTGCCAGCACCACTCCGGTAAGCGGCACTGCATCGCCAAAAATCGCCGCTTGGCTGAGCGCATTCTGGCCCGTATTGGCGTCCAGCACGAGCCACGTCTCATGCGGGGCGCCGGGCAACTCGCGCGCGATTACGCGGGCGATTTTCTTGAGCTCCTCCATCAAGTTGACCTTGGTTTGAAGACGCCCCGCGGTGTCGATCAGGACCGTGCGCGTCTTTCGCGCGACCGCGGCTTTGACCGCATCGAAGGCGACCGCCGCGGGATCCGAGCCTGGCGATTGCTTGATGATGTCGGCGCCGGCGCGATCGCACCATACTTCGAGCTGCTCGATTGCGGCCGCGCGAAACGTATCTGCCGCGGCAACGATCACGCTGCCACGCTCGGCCTTGAGCCGTGCCGCGAGTTTCGCGACCGTCGTGGTTTTGCCCACGCCGTTGACGCCGACCAGCATGATGACCAACGGCGCATCGCCCGAGTCGGCAGGCCGGCGCTCCGCGGACATCAGGATCGCGGCGATCTCGGCCTTGAGCGCGTCGCGGATCGCGTCGGGGCGATTGTCGTTGCCCAACTTTGCGCGCACCGCGGAGGCAATCTTCATGCTCGCCTCGACGCCGACGTCGGCGGCGATCAGCGCTTCCTCGAGGCCCTCGTAAATGTCGTCGATCTTTGCGCTTCCGGTCAGCGCGGCTCTGATGCGCGCCAGAAAGTTTTCGCGCGTCTTGCGCAGTCCCAACCCAATTCTGACCGGTTCGCGGACAGTCGGAGGCGGCGCGACGTATTGCGCCGACGCAGCCGCGGCCGGCTCGGCGGTTTCGGGCGGCGTCGGTTCCGCCGCAAGCTCGGCGGCCGGCGGCAGCTCGGCTTCCAGACGGGGCGGCGGACGCGACGGGCGCGCCTTGCGGAGGCTCCACTGAATCAGGACTCCAATGAAAACCAGGCCCGAACCGGCGCCGGCGGCGATAATCAAAATGAGCGCGATGTCGAAAGGAGTCACGTTGCGTCGTCCGGAAAAATAATCCTGAGGAATTCTTTTCTGCGCCAAGAATAACAGTCGCGGTCCCGCTCCGAAACCGGCAGGGGTGACCCCTGCTGGCCGAGCGCGCGTCGTTACGGCTATAAGAAATGTGGGCCGCGACGAGAATCGCAAAATCACGCGGACCCTCGATCACGAAGGGAGATCATCTGGAAATGGCCAAGCTCAAAGGCAAGGTGGCAATCGTAACCGGAGCAAGCCGTGGTATCGGCAAAGCAATCGCCGAACTGTTCGCCAAAGAGGGCGCCAAGGTGGTGTGCTCCGCGCGCACGCTCAAAGAGGGCGAGCATCCGCTGGAGGGCTCGCTCGAGACCACCGTCGCCGGCATCAGGAAGACGGGCGGCGAAGCAACCGCGGTCACCTGCGACGTCTCGTCGGAAGCCGACTGCGAGAAACTGGTCGCGGAAACGCACAAGCTCTACGGACCGGTTGACGTACTGGTGAACAACGCGGCGTTGACCTACTTCATCCCGGTCAAGGATTTCCCGCCCAAGCGCTGGATGCGCTCGTTCGCGGTCAACGTTCACGGCCCGTTCGTGCTGAGCCATCTGGTGCTCAAGGACATGATCCCGCGCAAGTCCGGATCGATCGTCAACATTTCGTCAGGCGCAGCGATCGGACCCGGCCGCGGACCATACAAGAGCGCCACCGTGTTTCGCGGCGGCGTATGCTACGGCGCCGAAAAGGCCGCGCTCGAGCGCTTCACGCAGGGTCTCGCGGAAGAAGTTTACGACGATGGAATCTCGGTAACTTGCGTGTCGCCGTCGCAAGTCGTCGCGACTCCGGGCACGGTTCATCATCATCTGGTCGCAGGACCCGACGACCCCAGCGGCGAGCCGGTCGAATGGATGGCGCGGTCGGCGCTCATTCTCGCTACCGAACCGCTCGACAAGGTGACGGGGTTGGTGACGTACAGTCAGCCGCTGCTCAAGCAGTACGGCGTGATCGAAAAGGGCGTCGGGATCGGATTCGGCCGCACCGACAGCGGCTACAGCCTGATCTAGCCGCCGCCCGAGACTTTGACCAAAAGCGGCGCGGCGATCATCCGATCGCCGGCCGCTTCGTCACTATCTTGTTACGCGGCTTGCGGGATTCGCAGCGAAATAATCCGCGACACGCCCGGCCGATCCATGGTCACGCCGTGAATCTGATCGGCGCGCTGCATGGTGCGCTGGTTGTGCGTGATCACGATAAACTGCGAGCGATCCTTAAGCTCCGCCATCAGCGTTGTGAACGCCGCCAGGCTGAACTCGTCGAGCGGGGCGTCAACCTCGTCCATCACGCAGAACGGGCTGGGATTGAGCAGGAACAGCGAGAAAATCAGCGCCATCGCGGACAGCGCTTTCTCACCGCCTGACAGCAGTCCGATCTCCTTGACCTTCTTGCCCGGCGGCTGCACCAGCACATTCACTCCCGCCTCGAGCACGTCGCCGGCGTCGGTCAATTCCAACCGGCCCTTGCCGCCGTGCAGCAGTTTGGGGAACAGCTCGGCAAAGTTTTTCGCCGCGCCCTCGAACGTCTCGGCGAAACGTTTTCGCGCCTCGCGATTCAGATGCGTGATCGTCCTGGTCAGATCGTCGAGCGCGCTGCGCAGATCGGCGCGCTCGGCGCCGAGCACGCCGGCGCGTTGCTCGAGTTCCTTGACCTCGCTGTCGGCGGCCAGATTCACCTCGCCGATTCGTTCCATCTTCGCGCGCAACTCGACGATCCGCGCGTCGTCATGCGCCGCAACCCTGCCGTCCAGCGCGGGAATTATCTCGGCCGCGATCGCGTCGAACTCGGCGCCGAATTTCTCGACGAACGCGCGCGCCAACTCCTCGCTGAGCGCGCGGGCACGTTCGCGCTTGAGGCCGCACTCGGTCGCCTCGGCTTCCAGAGCCGTCAAGCTCTCCTGCGCATTCTTGTAGTCGGCACGGCGCCCCTCCAGCGCACGCTCGGAGGCGTCGCAATCCGCGCGCAGGCGCGAAAGTTCCGCGTCGAGTTCGCCTTCGCGGGCGCGCGCCGCAGTGTCCTGGGCTGAGAGCGTCTCGAGTTCGCGCTCGAACTCGGCGCGTTCGAGATGCGAGCGATCCAGGGTTGCGCGATGCTCGTCGAACTGCGCTTCCAGATCGTCCGCCTCGCGCCGCGCATGCGCCAGTTCGCTTTCGAGCGCGCCGAGCCGCGACTTGCGCGCCTCCACCTTGGAAGCCGCTTCGAGCATCACGGCGCCAATCTCCTCCGCCGTCGCGCGCCGAGCCGCGATCTCGCCGGCGATCGCGCCCAGCCGCGCACGCGCCTCCTGCTCGGCCATCGCCAGCTGTTCCAGGCGCGCGTTTGACGCGATCACGAGTTCGGCGAGCTCGCTCAGGCGGCGGCGTGAATTGCCGCCGTGGGCTTCCGCGAGCGCGACCGATTGTTCGGCGCGGGCCAGTGCGCCGCGACGTTCGATGGCAACTCGTTCTGCTTCGCGCGCCATCCCGCGTGCCTGCTCGAGCTCGGCGTCCGCGCGCTCGCGTTCAGCGCGAACCGCGGCGAATTGGCCGACTCGGGTGCGATGTTCTTCTTCCGCGCGCGCCAGTTCGCGGGTCTGGGCTTCGATTGCCGCGAGATCCACCGCCGCGTGACTGTCTTCGGCGCTGCCGCCGCTGATCATTCGGCCGGGCCATACGAGGTCGCCGTCGCGCGTTACAAAAACGGTCCCGTGCCCATTGAGATTCGACGCCGCCAGCGCGGAACGCAGGTCGTCGGCCAGCATCACATGACCCAGCATCGCTTCGGCAACCGGCCGGATGGGCGGCTCGAACTCGAGCATCTCGACCAGCCGTCCGGCGATACCGGGCGCGTCGATCGCCGGATGCGCCGCAACGGCGGCGTTGGGTTCCTGCACGAAGTCCATCCGGCCCGCGCGATTTTCTTTGAGGATCTCGATTGCGCGCAGCGCGAAATCGGGCGATTCGACTATCACCGCGTCCATCTGATCGCCGAGCACGGCTTTGAGAGCCGGCTCCAGCCCAAGCGGCGCTCGCAGGACCTGTTTGAGGATCGAAGGATCGACGGCGGGACGATCGCCGTTGAGCGATTCAAGGATCGTGCGGAGTCTCAGATCGACGCCGTTGGAGGAAAGATTGGATTGAAGTTCGCCGCGCGCGCCCAGCACGCCGCGCAGCGAATTGACGCGCGCGGTCAGATGATCGAGCGCCGTGCGCGCCTCGATCTCGCGCTCCGCGGCCTCGCGCCGCGCCCCTTCCAGCTCGGCCGCCGCCGCGCGCGACGCTTCCAGGTCCGCTTCCGCCGCGCGCATCAATTCGCGCGCGGCCTCGAGTGCGGCTGCCAGCGCCGGTGACTCGACCGTGGTCGCGCCGAGGCGTTTGTCGAGTTCCGCGCGCTCGCCGGCTAGATCGCCCAGCCGGCCCCGAATTACCGCCGCCTCGCGAACGACGTCGGACAAGTCGTCCTTGCATTCCTCGCCGCGGCGCTCGGCCTGCTTGAGTTCGCGATTGGCAGCTTCGTGCTTGAGGGAGATTTCCCTGAGGGTAGCGTCGGCGTCGCCGCCGCCCGCTGCAACTTCGCGCGCGAGCATCGCGCCCGCCGCGGCGCGATTGCCTCGGGCCAGCGTCGCCTTCGATTCCAGTTCGATGAGGCGCGCGCGCAGCTCGAGTTCGAGCTGCGAAGTCGCGTCGAGCCGGCGCTGCAAAAATCCGCGCGTGCGAGCACGTTCCTGGGCGCCGGAATGAAGGTTCTCGAGTTCGCGCTGAGCGCCGCCCAGCTCGGAGCGGGCCGACTGAGCGGCCGACGCGGCCGCCTCGACTTGCTCATGGATCGCAATCGTCCCGGCACGGGCGCTGTCGAGCCGGCTTTTCAGCTCCGCGTCGCGGCCGGTCTGCGTCGCCAGCTCTTCGCGCTGATCGACGAGCCGCCGTGCCGCCGCGTAGCGTTCCAGTTCGCCGAGTTCGGCCTTGACGACCTTGTAGGTCTCGGCTTTTTTGGCTTGCCGGCGCGCGAAGCTGAGTTGACGCTCGATTTCGCTGAGCACGTCGTCCACGCGCGCGAGATTTTCCTTCACGCGCTCGAGCTTGCGCTCGCTCATCTCGCGCCGGCCCTTGAACAGCGACAAGCCGGCGGCTTCCTCGACGAGAGTGCGCAGCTCGTGCGGCTTGGCCTGGATAATTTCCTCGATTCGGCCCTGCTCGACCAGCGAATAGCCGCGGCTGTGAATCTGCGCCGCCATGAAGAACTCGGTGATGTCCTTCAACCGGCAGGGAATTTTGTTGAGCAGATATTCCGACTCGCCGGAGCGATACGCGCGCCGCGTCACCGCGACTTCGCTGAGCGCCGCATATGGCTCGGGGAGCTGGCGGCCGTCTTCGGCCTCCAGCACCAGAGAAACCTCGGCCATTCCGGCCGCCGGATTCGACTCGTTGCCGGCGTAGATAAGGTCCTCGACGCTCTTGCCGCGAAGCCGCGTCGGCGCCTGCTCGCCGAGCACCCATCGGATCGCATCGACGACGTTCGATTTACCGCATCCGTTGGGACCGACCACCGCCGTCATCCCCGGCGCAAAACCGATCGTCGTCGAATCGAGAAAGGACTTGAAGCCTAGTAATTCAAGGCTCTTAAGACGCATGCTGCCTTCGCCTCCACCACACCGCCACCGCCTCAAAGTTTATCCCAAAGTACCCTCGGAGGGTCAAGAGCATCCCCGCCAGCATACCCCAACATATCGTATGTCGCGGGACAGGTAACCACAGCAAATTGGTACTGGTGCAGTATGAGCACCGAGGCGTGGCGCTAATCGTCGAGCTTCATCCCAAGAGACAGACGCAAGTCCGCAAGGATCGCTTTGACCTCGTTCAGCGACTTGCGGCCAAAGTTTTTAATCTCCAACAGTTCTTGTTCAGTACACTGCTCTTGTTCAGTACACTGCACCAGCTCGCCGACATATTTGATATCGGCGCTTCGCAATCCGTAGTGTGTACGAACCGAAATCGGCAATCCCTCCACGGGACGGCGGAAAATCTCGTCCATCGGCATGTCGCGATCTTATTCTTCAATCAGTTTTCGCTGGCCAGCCACGGCCGACTTCGCAACCAGTGAAAAGCTAATCCTGGATGAGCTCGGTATTCCAGTAAGCGCTATCGACCTGCGACAGGTACGGCATCCATTCCCGGTACCGCCGCAGGCTGAACATCTCGGACGAAAACGGAGTCCACTCGGGGCGTCGCGGCCTGCGGAACAGATGCATCCCGGCTTCGTCGGGCGTGCGGCCACCCTTGCGGCGATTGCAGTGATGGCACGAGCATACGATGTTCTCCCAGGTGGACATCCCGCCACGCGAGCGCGGAATGATGTGGTCCAGGTTGAGCTCGGTGCGGGGCGATTTCTTGTGGCAATACTGGCAGGTGTTGCCGTCGCGGGCGAAGATGTTGAAGCGCGAGAATCGCACGTGGCGCTTGGGCACGCGCTCGTACGCGGTCAGCAACAGGACCCGCGGCACGCGGATGAAGCCATTTACTATCCCCAGCCGCTCGTGCTGAATTTCTATCGACAAGTCGCGCCAACTGTCGAAGTCGAAGGTGTGATACTGCTCATCGACGGCCTTCGCAACGCCCTGATAAAGCAGCGCAAACGCGCGTTTTACCGACGTAACGTGAACCGGGAGGTACGAGCGATTGAGAACCAGGACCTTGCTGTTGAGCAGGCCCGCTCCCGGGAGACTGGGCGCAACCATGTCGGCCGCAGCAGACATCACAAGACGAGTATCGGCCCCCCGATACCATGTCAAGATACTTGTGGATTAAAAGCCCGTTATTGATGGTTTAATCGAGCTTGCTTGCGGAGGTCGGGCGTGCCTCGTATGATTTTGGACAAGTTGTTGACGCAAAGGGTAAAACGATGTCCCACTGGACGCGGGGGTTTCCTCAATCGCTGGCGACGCCCGCGCGGCAACTCCCGGCGGTCGCTCTTCGACACGCAATCAGATCGGGTTGGCCGGAATAGAGAGTCCATCTGTGAAACGAGAAATCGCAATTAACGCGTCCGCACTGGAGGTGCGGGTGGCGCTGCTCGAGGATAACGAACTCGCCGAATTCTACCTCGAGCGCAATCGCCAGGTCGGGCTGGCGGGCAACATCTATAAGGGCAAGGTCACGCGCGTGCTGCCGGGGATGCAAGCTGCGTTTGTCGATATCGGGCTGGAGAAGGCGGGCTTCCTGCACGTCTCGGACTTTTACGACGGAGTCTCCGCGCTCAACACCGTGGCGGAAGTGATCGGCGAAGAAGATGTCGAGACCGAGCCGATCGGCGACAACGAGTTTGCCGAAGCGGAAATGAACCCGGCTGACGAACCCGGCGCCAGCGGTAACGGCGATGAAAGCCGGCCGCGGCCATCGCGCGGACGGCGGCGCGGCCGAGGCCGCCGGAGCCAGGCGCCGCAGCGCTCGCGGCTTCCTATCGAGCAGCAACTGCGCCGCGGCCAGGACATTATGGTTCAGATCGCCAAGGAACCGATGGGCACCAAGGGCGCGCGGCTGACGTCGTCGATTTCGCTGCCCGGGCGCCATCTGGTGTATACGCCGACCAGCAATCACATCGGAGTGTCGCGGCGAATCGCGAGCGCCGAGGAACGCGCGCGGCTGCGCGCGGATGTGGGAGAACTCAGGCCGCCGCAAGGCGGTTTCATCGTGCGGACCGCGTGCGAGGGCGTCAGCCGGCGCGAAATCCAGCGCGACGTCGCCTTTCTGACCAAGCTATGGAGCTCGATTTTGCGCAAGAACGAGAGCATGCCGCCGGCGTCGATACTTTACAGCGATCTCGACGTAGCGTTGAGAATCGTGCGCGACCTCTTTTCCAGCGAGGTGGACCGGCTATGGTGCGACGATCCGACTACCTATAGCCGGATCGTACAGTTCGTGCAGAACTATATGCCGCGGCTGCGGGCGCGGGTGACGCTCCATGACGGGGCCGCGCCGCTGTTCGATCGCTTTAATATAGAGCCGCAGATCGAGCGCGCGCTGGACCGCAAGGTCTGGCTCAAGTCGGGTGGCTATCTAATTTTCGATCAAGCTGAAGCGCTGACTGCAATCGACGTCAATACCGGCCGCTTCGTCGGCAAGCGCAGCCAGGACGACACCATCTTCAAGACCAACCTCGAAGCAGTAGAGGAAGTAGTAAAGCAACTGAGGCTGCGCAACATCGGCGGAATCATGATAGTTGATTTCATCGACATGGATCGCGAGGGCGATCGCAAGAAGGTCAGCGACGCGCTGGCGATTGCGCTCAAGCGCGACAAGGCGCGGACCTCGGCGCTCAAAATTTCCGAACTGGGGCTCGTCCAGATGACGCGCAAGCGCACGCGCGAGAGCCTGGAGAAACTGCTGACCGATACGTGTCCGCGATGCGACGGGCGGCGCGTCGTCAAATCGGTGCCGACGCTGGCGGCGGAAGTGCTGCGCGGGATTCAGCGCGAGGCGGTTTCCAAGTCCGCGGGCGATATGCTGATCGTCAAGCTCAATCCCGAGGTCGCGCGCTACCTCTACGATCACGGTGCAAAGGATCTCGAGACGCTCGAGCGTCGGCTCTCGACCAAGATAGTGCTGCGCTCGAACGACGGCATCGAACTCGGCGCGTTCGAACTCGCCCGCGCCCCGGCCGCCGCCTAGCCGCGGACTGTCGCCACCACGCCGGAGGCTGCTCGGCCGCGTCCGCGCGGACATAGTGCGGCGGGCTTGATTTCACGTTCATGTCGATGTCGCCCTATGTCTAATGGCTATTCTACTTTTGCGGATAAGTCCCAATATCAAGTTTAGTTGCAGATATACATTTCTTGTCGTCTATCTTCGTTATTCAGATAACCAAACAGAGCGTCTGGCGATAGCTTTTCGCAGCATGCCGAATGTAGTCTGGAAGGGTCGGATCGATATAGGAATCGCAGTCCGAATTTGATCCAGCCCTTTCGGTGGCTCTTTCGCTCGCCTTCGGCCACGTTGCGCTGTACCAACCCTGAGCGCCGGAAAGAAAGGCCCGCCGAGGTTGTTATGTATCTTCCCATTTCTCTTGGAACCGTCCTGCTAATCCTAATCGTGGTCTGGCTGGTCCGCTGACAAAAACAGGTGCTGCCGGCAAACGGCCTCGAAAGCGTGTCGCGAATACATCTACGATCGCTCCTTCACTCTCGGCCGCTAGCCAATTCGGTCCTTTGTGAAGCGCGAAGTGTATTGCGAGTGACTATTTGTAAACTCCGCAGGAGAATAGCCATTGAGGATTAGCAATTGGCGCCTCGATGTCCGCGGAGCGCTGGCGCTGATGAGCCTGTCGCTTGCAGTCTCATGCGCGCCGCAACAGGAATTGGCGCAACCGTCGTTGCCCGCGCATCCCGTGGCGCCGCCTGCGGCTGCGCTTTCAAGTCCGGCAGCTTCGCAAACCAGCGCGAAAGGGCCGAGAGCCGTCAGGGCTTCCTACCAGGGAGACGCGTACGCCGGGCACCGGACAGCCAGCGGCGAGCCATACGACCCGGATGCCTTGACGGCGGCGTCCCGTACTTTGCCGATCGGTTCCTCGGTCATAGTGACCAACCCGAAGACGGGCGGTTCGGTGAAAGTGCGTATCAACGATCGCGGCCCGTACGTTCGCGGCCGGGGCCTGGATCTGTCGAAGCGCGCGGCAGAAGAGATCGGTATTACCAAGAATGGCGTCGCGCGAGTTAAGGTCAAGCACGCCGATTCGAAACCGGCGAGCAGCGAATCTCCCAACTCCAGTGAAGGTTCATCCTCGACTCCGAAATCATGACTTTTCGGAGGCACCAGGGACGAGCGCCGGTCCCGTCCGCTAGCCTGCAGACAGCGTCGGGATCGTCCGAGGAGAGCGCCAAGGATGTCCCTCGATGATCGCCGATAATGAAAACGATTCTCCTCTAACTATCGACTTGCTCCTAGCCGCAACACCTACCGGGCATGGCGTTTTTTTCTTGACAGGATGCGACGAAGCGGATACGTTTTTTTCACCTTATGTGTCTTTAGAATTTTCAGCCTGACCGAGTTATCGTTGTAGCGACGACATCCCGGCCACCGAGGCCGGAAGATGTCGAAGCTAGCCGCAGCTATCCATAACCATTTCGTGGTAGTCCCATATGTCGAAGCGAAGGCTTCTTCCTATAGGAGCCCAAGCGATATTCTCGCTCTAACTATCGATTTGCTTCTCGGTGCAACGCCAGCGATAAGCGTTGCCATCAATAGCCCGACGACCAGTTGCCGCGCGGTTTGTCGGGGTCTTGCAGCCAACCGTAGATAGCCATGGCCTCTTTCCCCAGTTCGGTTCTGCCGAAAGACATCAGCCCAGCCGTCAAGCGCGACAAGGGTTTGGCCGAGTTTTCGCCCAAGCTTGCCAGAACGGCCTCGCTTGCCGCGGACCAGGCGCTGGCGGAACTCCAGAGCGGCCCGGACGGGCTGTCGGAAGAGGAGGCTAAGCACCGGATCGACATATTCGGTCCGAACGTTGTAACTCGTGAGCGTAGGTTCACGCGGCTAACGCTGCTGCTAAGAGCTTGTCTGAATCCTTTAGTGATCCTGCTGGTAGTTCTCGCAGTGATCTCCTTCGCAACCGCCGAGACCGCGTCTGACCTGGTCGGCGGCGGCTTGATGGTTGTTATGGTGGTGCTAGGGGTTTCTCTGCGATTCATCCAGGAAGCGCGCGCGGACGCGGCCGCCGCGAGGCTCAAAGCGATGATTCGGGTCACCGCGACCGTGGTGCGGGAGGGCAGCGCGCGCGAGATTCCGCTCGCGGAGCTGGTTCCCGGCGATGTCGTAAAGCTTTCCGCGGGCGATATGATTCCGGCCGACATCCGCGTCCTGTCGTGCAAGGACCTCTTCCTCATTCAAGCCAGCTTGACCGGCGAATCGTTTCCGGTTGAAAAGTTCGATCTTCCAGAGCCATCCGACAAAAGCTCGCCGCTCGAGCTCAAGAACGTGTGTTTCCTGGGCACCAGCGTCGAGAGCGGTACGGCTACCGCCATAGTCATAGAGACCGGCTTGAAGACCTACCTAGGCACCATGGCCAGCGCGATCACGCAGGCGCCGCCGCCGACCAGCTTCGATCGGGGCATCTCAGGGTTTACCTGGTTGATGATCCGCTTCATGGCGGTGATGGTGCCGCTGGTCTTCCTGATCAACGGCTTCAGCAAGCATCGATGGGGCGAAGCTTTTCTGTTCGCGCTTGCCGTCGCGGTCGGCCTCACCCCCGAAATGCTCCCGATGATCGTCAGCGTGTGCCTGTCCAGAGGCGCGATGCTGATGTCGCGCAAAAAGGTGATCGTCAAGAGGCTCAACTCGATCCAGAACCTGGGCGCGATGGATGTGCTGTGCACCGACAAGACCGGCACGCTCACGATGGGCCACGTCATACTTGAGCAACATTGCGACGTTGCCCGGCAGGAAGACGAAGGTGTCCTGGAGCTGGCGTTCCTGAATAGCCATTTCCAGACTGGTCTGAAGAACGTCCTCGACCACGCGGTCCTCCAGTACAGCGAGCTTCATGAGGGTCTGCGGACTGCGGAGTATTCCAAAGTCGATGAGATCCCCTTCGACTTCAGCCGCAGGATGATGTCCGTGGTGGTGGCCAATCCAGCTGGAACTCATCGTTTGATCTGCAAAGGAGCGCCGGAGTCGGTCTTCAGCCGCTGCATGCAGTTCGAGCTCGAGGGTGAGACCTATCCGATGGATCCAGTAATTCTGGAAGATCTCAAGGAGGAATACGACGAGCTATCGGCTGACGGCTTCCGCGTACTGGCTATCGCCTATCGCGACTGTGAACCCAAGCTAGTCTATAGCAAAGAGGACGAGGAAAAGATGATCCTGAAAGGGTACATCGCATTTCTCGATCCGCCCAAAGATACCGCGGCCCCAGCGATCGCGGCCCTGAAAAAGCACGGCGTCACGATCAAAGTCCTAACCGGCGACAACGAACTGGTATCACGGAAGATTTGCGGCGAAGTAGGACTCCCTATTGACCACGTGCTGACGGGCGCAGCGATCGAGAACATGAACGATGCTGAGTTGGCAACGGCGGCGGAAAGCACCATCTTGTTTGTTCGCCTCTCACCCTTCGATAAGCGACGGATCATAATAGCGCTGCAGAGCATCGGACGGGTAGTCGGGTTTGTGGGCGATGGCATCAACGATGCGCCCGCGCTGCGTGTCGCAGACGTGGGCATTTCGGTGGATACGGCGGTGGACATCGCCAAGGAGGCCGCGGACGCGATTTTGCTGGAAAAGAGCCTGCTGGTGCTCGAAGAAGGTGTAATCGAGGGGCGCAAGGTCTTTGCCAACATTCTCAAATATATCCGGATGGGCGCCAGCTCGAACTTTGGAAACATGTTCAGCGTGCTCGGCGCGAGCCTCTGGTTGCCCTATTTGCCGATGTCGCCGATCAAGATTCTGACCAACAACCTGCTCTACGATTTCTCGCAAGTGCCGATCCCAACGGATGAGGTCGATCCCGAGCAAGTCGAGAAGCCCCGTCCCTGGTCGATGGGCGAGATCGCCAGATTCATTATCTTCATAGGGCCATGCAGTTCGGTTTTCGACTATACGACCTATCTGATCATGTGGTTCGTCTTTAAGTGCGGCAATTTGGGGCTGGTACCGCCGCCGGAGTTGGCCGCCCGTTTCGCCCACGCGAGCCTTGCCAATCCGGACTCAACTTATGCGGCGGCTTTGTTCCAGACGGGATGGTTCGTTGAGTCACTGCTGACTCAAACCCTGATTATCCATGTCATCCGAACCAATAAGGTACCGTTCATCCAGAGCCGTGCCAGTTGGCAGCTGATAATGACTTCCGCGGCAATAATGTTAGTCGGGGTATGGCTACCGTCTTCTCCGATCGGACCGTGGCTGGGCTTGGTGCCTCTTCCATTCCACTACTGGCCGCTGCTGCTGCTGACCCTGTTGTTGTACGTCGTGCTAACTCAGCTGGTGAAGGTATGGCTGGTTCGCAAGAGGTGGATTTGAACCGCCGGATTGAAACGGCGATGGCCGAAAAAGAGGTAGTGTCCTAACTTCAAATTAGGACACTACCGACGAGACAGTCCAGCTATCAAAGTCCGAAGAAGAGAGCGATACCCTGGGGCGGCGGCTCGACGTACTCCGGCCCAGGCGCATAGTAATAGGGCTCGGGCGCCGCATAGTAGTCCGGCTGAGGCGCGTAATAGTTGTCCACCACTGTTGGCGCGTAGCCTCCGCCTCCGCGGTAGCCGCGATCGCCGCCACCTCTATGCTGAACGGCGACGCGATTGCCGCCGCCGCCGCGGTGGTCGTCGGCGCGAGCCGGCCCGACTCCGAAGCTTCCAATTACGAGGGTAAACGCGACAGCAGTCGCGATCCTGGCTATCTTAGAACACAATTCCCTTTTCGGCTTGAGCGATGCTTGCATAATGACACTCCCTCGCGGGATCGACTCCCGGTTCACTTTGCTGCGGTCTGTTTTGCGGCCGAGGCCCGTTCACGGCTGCGGAACAGGGAGTCGGCGGTCTTCTTCTGCGCGTCCGACATGCTGTTGTAGAGAGCTTCGAAGGGCGGAACGAATTTCTTCATTCCATCTTCATGCGCTTCGATGACCGACTCATAGGATTTGACCACGTCGACGGCGCTCATCGACTGCGTGTCTGCGGCCCGCTGTTTCTGAAGGTCCGCCATCGCCCGCGCGTTATCGCGCATCACCTGGGCCAACTTGTCCCACTGAGGCTTCTGAGCGGCGGTGATGTGGAGCTTTTTGTGCAGCACTTTGATACGCGCCTCGACCGATGCGGTGCCGGCCGAATCCGACGCTGGCGCCGTCATCGCCTCCTGCGAAGACGTCTGCGGCAGGACTTCGCCTGAGGCCGCAAACAAAGGGCTGGCGAGAAGGATGGCGCCGAGAAGAGTTGCCGCCGCGCTAGCTGCGCGTGCGGCTGGATGCGTCAAAAGGTTCATGACGTACACTCCTTATCAGTTACGATATCAATTACGATTGACTAGCCGTTGATACTTCCGCGTTCACACCTTCGTCGCCACCTCAATTTGATTATTCCCGCATCGGATGCGCTTGCGGCGACGTTCACTTTTCGGGACCAACTACCAGTCTCTACCAACACCTACGACAATTCCATCTGCATTCGCCGAAAGAAGTACCCAGCAGCACATTCATGTGTGTAATCCGACCTTAGGTATTCCCCAGTTGGCCTTCGCCGCCTGCCCAATGTTGAACGCAGCAAATCAGATGGACTGCGGGCCAGAGAAGAAGCGCGCGTGCGAAGTACCGAAGAGCGATCTTTGGTTCCTCATATAACGCAATTCAACTCTGCCGTGGCACATACTGATGCATGTCGCACACTAAGAGAGTAAAAGATTCAGAGAGGAGTCAGAAAAATGAAATACGCAACTAATTCCGCAGTGGCTATGTGTGTTGGTATTGCGATGGTGTGGCTAGTCGGCTGTGCGCCTACTACTCATGTCACGGAAACCACCACGACCAAGGAATACGATACGACGACGCCGCCGGTGATATATCCGGCGCCGGTCGCGACTTCAAACACGACCACGACCACCCAGTATGACAACGGCACCGTGCAGCGAACGTATACGCAGCCCGCTCCGTACGTGGCCGCGGATCAGAGCACAACCACGGTAACGACTAATGGAAATGACGGAACCGTGCAGAAGCAGACCACGACGACGTATGCGACGCCGTAAAGCACTCGTTGAGTAATGTCGCAACCGATCTAGAGAGAAAAGACGAAGGAGAACGTCATGTTGCTGCTAATCATTGTCCTGGTCCTGTTGTTCGGAGGCGGCGGTGGGTACTATGGCTATAGTAATTACGGCCCCGCCGGGGGTCTTGCACCGATCATACTCGTCGTGCTGGTGATCTGGTTGCTGGTCGGTCGCGGCGGTATCTGACGTTTGGTCAGAGCCGGAAAGCCGGGCAGCTATCAACGTAATTCGCCAGGTTTTGTTACCGACGTAACTAAGCCATACGGTCGTTTAGTGGACCTATTTGCCTCGCAAGGCGTAGCCTTAAGGCGTCGCACAGATAGGGCCGTGGTAGTCCGGAAAAAGCGCCCAAGGAGCATCCCGGGTGACTCTAGTCAATATTGTTGTGATCCTGGTCGTAGTGGGTTTGGTGATGTGGCTAATCAATACGTACATCCCGATGGCCGGGGCTATCAAGAGTTTACTCAACATTGTCGTGTTCGTGGTTGTGTTGATTTGGATTTTGCAAACGTTCGGGTTGATCGGAGCTATCCCCGGAATGAAGATGCCGGCGCTGAAGTGATCGGCGATCGCCTGCAGATGAAATTGAAGATAAATCGGCAAGTAACAAATCAGCCGCCCCATAAGCGGCCATTCTTCCAGCAGCCGAGCGGCGTTCGTCGCGAGGCGATGGGCGAAACGGCGGGCATCCGGGAGACTCCCCCCTCCCTCGGTGCCCGCCAACTATTTCCGCGCCTGGAGTCGATCGAAACAAACAACGACGCATAGCAATCCGGCAAATCAGAGGTAACAAGAGTGACATTCGAAGAAACCGCAAATTCCACCGTCCGAACCGCAATGGATCAGGGCCGTCAAGCGGCAGATAAAGCCGCCCAGGCAGTCAAGGACGGTTACGACGCGGCGCAGCAATTCGTCAAGGACAAGGGAGTTGACTTTGACCTGCGTGAGTTCGTGCGCCGTGAACCGTGGCTTGCAATCGCGGCCGCGTTTGCGGTCGGCTACGTCGCCGCGCAGATCGTTCGGCGCGTTTCCTGAGCGGAGGCGCAGGCGCCATGAATAGCTCAGCAGAGGCCATCTCCGCGGATGCGGATGAGAGGCTGCGTCGGCGGGAACGGGACATCGGCGAATTCGTCAGGGAGGAACCGCTTACCGCGCTGGCTATAGCCGGCGCGGCAGGATTCGTCCTCGGCGGAGGAGCGAACAGCCGCATCGGGCTTGCGCTCCTGACCATCGTGGGACGAATTGCGCTGCGCGGCGCCGCGACCAGTTTCATCGTCGGGTTGGTCACCGGCAATCCCGACGATCAAGAACCGGAGCGCGCAAGAGCTGGCGGCGAAAGCCATGGCAATGAAAAACATGACAACGGAAGAACAGATTTCCGCGATCCAGATTGAACGCAACGACGCGCGCCAGGACCTGCGCGACACCTTGACCGAGGTCAATGCGAAAGTTGGACGCGCGGAAGGCGGCATGCGTCCCGATCATGTCATCGAGAGCCATCCGGTTGGAGCCTCGTTGATGGCTGGGGCGTTGGGCTTTCTGTTCGGCTCGATCGTCAACAACCGTGGCGCGGGTCCGGTCGTGATCGCAGCATTGCTCGGCTTCGCAATCTCAAAACACGCGACAAACGACCAGGGTTGAGGCGCGGCGAAAAGGGGATGCACGGCTGATCCTATGACGGAAAGACAATCTGACGTCGCCAACGGCGCGCCGGAGACCTTGCAGGATTGGCCGACGCTGGTGAGCAGGGCGGTGGACGATGTATCGCGCATCCTTCAGTCTGAGGCCCACATGCTGCAAACCAGCATGGGCGCGGCGCTGGAGACGCAACTGGCTAATGCAATAGCTACTCTCACGGTGATCGCAGTGATGATTTGCGGCGCGGTATGCATTGTGTGCGCTGCGATATTGCTGCTTCATAAATGGCTAGCGCTGTGGCAGGCCTTCGGAATCGCGGGCGGCGCCATCTTGCTAATCGGGATCGCGATTCGCGCCATCATGAGGCCTTCGGCCGGGCTCAAATCCGCGGAGTCATAAACGAATGAAGCCAATAGTAATCGTCGGTGTGATTATCGCCCTGCTCGGAGTGTTGGGCCTTGCGATACCGGAGTTCACGACCAATGAGACCAAGAACGTCGTGACACTTGGCGACTTGAAGATCCAGGCCAACGAACCGACGTCGCATAGCGTGCCGCCAATTGTGAGTGGAGCAGCGATTATCATCGGCCTGGTGCTGGCCGGCAGCGGCCTCTATCAGAAATCATGACGGCTTGAACGACCACGGCACCGGTTTCTTATCAAAAAAGGACTCGAGCCCGGAACGGGTTTCGTCGCTGATGTGCGGCGCTGCGGTGTACTCTGTCATACTCATGGCTATCGCCTGGCCGGAAAATTTGCACATCATCCCCATCTGCCCATGCAAGCGCGGAGTCCATTAGCTGGCCAGGGGGCACGACCTCGTTGATCAGTCCGAGAACTTTCGCCTGATCGGCGGTCACCAGTTCGCCGGTGAGCAGCAGATATCTCGCGACGCGTTCACCCACCAATCGCATCAGATGGAGGATTACCATCCCCGCCTGAATCCCATGCTTCATTTCCGTGTAGCCAATTCGTGCGTTATCGGCGGCGACGGCCAAATCGCAGGCACTCAAGAAGCCGGCGCCGTTACCGACCGCGATTCCATTGACGGCGGCTATGGAAGGCTTGCTCAGGCGATATACGCGCTCGATCAATGCCTCGCCGCGAAGTGCACCCTCCCAGACCTTTCCGGAATCGTCGATGCGTAGCTGGTCGAGGATTGTGCGCAGCTCGCCGAGGTCCATCCCGGCTGAAAATGCGGAACCGGTACCGGTAAAGACAAGGGCGCGCACGCGCCGATCCTCTTCGGCGCGAGCAATCGCGGCCATGAGCGCGTCGATCATTGCGGAACTCAAGGCGTTGCGATGGTCCGGGTTGTTGAGCGTGATTATCGCGGCCGGGTATCGAGTTTCGTACAAAACGATTTGATCCGCCATGTTCTTCATCCTTTGTCGCCGACCTATAGTAAAATCAGTCGATGAAAGACTAGCGTGTGGTAGTTTCGATGTCACGGTTACCGGCTGCTAGCCGTGCTTCACTCGCGCCGGGGCGGGCCTGTTTTCGCCTTCGGAACTTCAGTTGACAAGATTCTCTCGCTTCATTGAGTCGGCTACGATGCGTCAAGCATGGCCGCACCGGAAGCCGCCGCTCGGCCTAGCAGGCTGTTGAAAAACCCCTCTTCGATCGGATCGACGGATCATTTTGCATCTGTATAGTGGAAGGAAGCGAAATGGGATGAGGTTGAGGAGGAAGCGGAAGATGAGGGGACACGATAGGCCACAGGTTACGATGTTGACGCTGGTGAACCCTGAGCAGCGGGTTCCGGGCAATCATCCGATCAGGCTGATCAAGGCGCTGGCCGAGGTGGCACTCAAGGAACTCTCGCCATTGTTCGAGCAGATGTACAGCGAAGTGGGCCGGCCCTCGATTCCTCCGGAGCGGTTGTTGAAAGCCTCGCTCTTGATGGCGCTGTACACGGTGCGCAGCGAGCGGATGTTCTGTGAGCAGTTGGATTACAACCTTTTGTTTCGCTGGTTCCTGGATCTGAACTGGGACGAGCCGGGCTTCGACCACTCCAGCTTTAGTCGCAATCGGGCGCGCTTGCTGGAGCACAACGTGGCGGGCGAGTTCTTCCGCACCGTGGTGGCGGAGGCGCGCGAACTGAAGCTGACCAGCGACGAGCACTTTACGGTGGACGGGACGCTGATCGAGGCGTGGGCGTCGCTCAAGAGCTTTCGTCCCAAGGGTGAGCAGCGCAGTGATCGGACGCCGCCGGATGATCCCGGCAATCCGAGCGTGAACTTCCACGGCGAGCGGCGCCAAAACGCGACTCATCAGTCGACCACCGACCCCGAAGCGAGGCTGGCGAAGAAGGGCGCCGGCAAAGAGGCCAAGCTCTGTTACAGCCAAAGTGTGCTGATGGAGAATCGCAACGGGATAATGATCGATCTGCGAGTGGCTCAGGCCACTGGTCGGGCCGAATGCGAGCAAGGGCTTCAGATGCTTCAACAGCTGCGCGGGTCGAGCCGGATCACAGTTGCCGGCGACAAGGGTTACGATGTTGCCGGGTTCGTGGCAGGCTGTCGCGATCTCAACGTCACTCCCCACGTGGCGCAGAATGAGCTGCGGCGGGGTGGCTCGGCACTCGACCATCGCACCACCAGTTGGCCCGGATACGCGGTGAGCCAGCGCATCCGCAAGCGGGTCGAGGAGATCTTCGGCTGGATCAAGACGGTCGGGAACTTCCGCCGCACGCGCTATCGGGGCCTGGAGCGGACCAGTTTCGCCGCCTACCTGGTCGGTGCCGCCTACAACTTGCTGAGGATCGCGAAGCTCTGTCCCGCCGGATGAACCCAGCCGCAAGCAAACTCCACCTGCCACGGCCAACCCCCTAACTACCCGACTCGCGACCTCAATACGCACTTCCCACCATCATCAGACCCAAGCCAATTCCTGATTCAACCCTTTCATCAACACCCTGCTAAAGCATAACGGTAACATTCAGCGGTACCCGGCGGGCCTTGCGCAAGGATAACCATCGATGATCGATCAAAAGCCGCTGCGCGGTGTCCGCGTGCTGGACCTGACGCGCGTATTGGCCGGTCCGTTCTGCACGATGAATCTGGCGGACCTCGGCGCCGAGGTAATCAAAATTGAGATGCCAGGCTGCGGCGACGACTCGCGCAGCTTTGCGCCGATGATGCCGTCGGGCGACTCGGGCTACTTCTACAGCGTCAATCGCGGCAAGCGCAGCGTCACGCTCGACTTGCGGATCGAAGAGGGCGCCGCGATCTTTGCCGAGCTGGCGGCAAAGTCGGATGTGGTGGTTGAGAATTTCTCGCCGGGCACAATGGATCGTTTCAAGCTCGGCTATGCGCGACTCAAAGCTGCCAATCCGAAGATAATTTTGTGCTCGATCTCGGGTTTCGGACAGACCGGGCCGATGACTTCCGCGCCCGCCTATGACATCGTGGCGCAGGCGCTCGGCGGTACCATGAGTATCACCGGCAACCCGGGCGGCGCGCCGGTCCGATGCGGCGTGTCGGTGGGCGATCTGTCGGCGGCGCTGTACGGAGTGATTGCGATCATGTCGGCGTTGCGGGTGCGCGATCGTGACGGGGTCGGTAATCACGTCGATATCGCGATGCTCGATTGCCAGGTGGCGATGCTCGAGGATGCGCTGGCGCGTTACTCGGTGTCGGGCAAGATTCCGGGGCGGCTCGGCACGCGGCATCCTTCGATCACGCCGTTTCAACAGTTTCGCGCCGCCGACGACTACTTTGTGATGGGCGCGGGCAACGAGGCGATCTGGCTGCGCTTTTGCGACGTGATCGCGATGCCGCAACTCAAAGACGATTCGCGATTTCTGACCAACTCCGATCGCACCGCGCACCATCACGAGCTCGAGACGATTCTGGCGCGCATCTTCGCGACCAGGCCGCGCGAGCATTGGTTGCGCCTGCTCGCCGACGCGTCGGTCCCGTGCGCTCCAATCGCCAACGTCGAGGAAGTCACCCACGATCCGCATCTGGCGGCGCGCAACATGATCCTGCACGCGGAGCATCCGGATTTTCACGGCCTTTTAGTGCCCGGCTCGCCGCTCAAGAGCGCTGTCGCTGGCGACACCGATATCCCCTCGACTCGCGCGCCGCGGCTGGGCGAGAACACCGACGAAGTGCTGGCAAGCGTGCTGGGCTACGACTCTCAGCGGCTGTCAGAACTGCGCCGGCGTAGTATCATATAGACTTAACGATTGGTGGCCGCACGAATCGGATAGCGCAAGGCGGCCGGAGGACAACAGCGTGCGCGAAGTTGTGATCGTCGATGGAGTCCGGGTGCCGATTGGCAAAGCCGGCAAGGACAAGGGCTACTACAGGGACATCCGCGCCGACGACCTCGGCGCGATCTGTATCGGCCGGCTGCTGGAAAAAAATCCGAAGCTCGATCCGAAAGAGATCGAGGACGTGGTCTGGGGATGCGCCAATCAGACCGCCGAGCAGGGCTTGAACGTCGGCAGAATGATCGGATTACTGTCGGGACTTCCGGTCGAAGTCGCGGGCACGACGCTCGATCGTCAATGCGGCTCGAGCCTGCAGGCGGTCAACTTCGCGGCGATGGAAATAATGACCGGCGCGGGTGAAGTTGCGATCGCGGGCGGCGTCGAGCACATGACGCACGTCGCGATGGGATCGGGGGTTGTGCCCAATCCCAAGCTGCTCGAGATGTTCCCGCAGGACATGTTCTTCATGGGGATGACCGCCGAGCGACTGGCCGGGATGTACAAGATCACGCGCGAGCAATCAGACGCATTCTCGCTGCGCTCGAACATGCGCGCGGTGGCGGCGCGCGAACGCTTCAAAGAAGAAATCGTGCCGGTCAAGCTGCCCGACGGCGCGGTCGTGGACATCGACCAGGGACCGCGCGCGGAAACGACTTTGGAAAAACTGGCCGGGCTCAAGCCTTCATTCAAGCCCGATGGCCAGGTGACGGCGGGCAATTCCTCGCAGTTGAGCGACGGCGCGGCCGCCGTGCTGCTGATGAGCGCGGAGCGGGCGCGGTCACTTGGATTCAAACCGATGGCGAAAATTCGCGCAACCGCGGTGGCAGGAGTCCGCCCGGAAATAATGGGATGGGGTCCGGTGCCCTCGACGCGTAAGGCGCTGGCGCGCGCCGGACTCAAAATCGGCGACATCGATCTGTTCGAAATCAACGAGGCATTCGGAGCACAGGTCCTCGCCTGCAACACCGATCTCAAGATCGACGAACAGCGGCTCAACGTGAACGGCGGCGCGATCGCGCTAGGGCATCCGCTGGGATGCTCCGGAGCGCGGCTGATGGTGACCTTGACGCATGAGATGCGCCGGCGCGGGGTGGCGCTCGGAGTGGCGACGATGTGCATCGGGATCGGCCAGGGTATCGCGACGGTAATCGAGCAGGTATGACCGGCAGGCAACAGGTACTGCGCGCGCTCGCCGCAACGATCGCGCTGGCGCTGATCGTAGGTGCATTGTGGAACTTCAACTTCCTGATGCACGAAGAGCCCCGGCCGCTGCTGCGGCTCGACACGCCGCAAGCCAATCCGTCGCCGGCGGATGAGGGCCTGGATTTCAGCGCGCCCGGCCTCGACGGCAAAGAAATCGACCTGAGCAATTACCGGGGCCATCCTGTGATAGTCGATTTCTGGGCAACCTGGTGCGGGCCTTGCCGCAAGCAGATTCCCGAACTGGTCGCGCTCTACCAGAAGTACAACAAGTCGCGCGGCCTGGTGATAATCGGGGTCTCGTGCGATCTGATCCAGGGCGACGGGCTGCGTGCGGTCGCGCCGTTTGTCAAAGAGTTCCGGATACATTATCCAATCGCGCTGGCCGACGCGCGGCTGGTCGATAACATGGGAGTCGAGGCGATACCGACGACGCTGTTCCTGGGACCCGACGGCAAGATGGTTTCGCGAATAGTAGGCGCAGGCTATCCGGGCGAGATCAGCGCAAGCGCAGAGCAACTGCTCGACGGCGTCAAGGGTCACGGCTCGCCGGGCAAACCCGCGGAAAGCAGTGGCCACGTCGTGAATATTTCGGTCGTGAATTAATTTCGGTGGAACTGGAATGAATTGTATGCGAAACCCACACTGGGTTTCGTTTTCGTTGCTTCCTGTGTGATTCTACCTCCTATGAAGGATGCAGGGGCTGGTCCCTGTAAACCCGCGTGAGGTCTGCCCAAAGCGGCGAATCTCGAATACGCGGAGACGTTTCCGATGCGGTTCGGATTCACGATCAACTTCAGAAGAGCAGGGAGCTAATTTCAAGTTAGCGAAACCGCAGGGTCTGGGCTGCTGCTGTGGATTCGCGATTGTGATGCGGGTTAAGATTGCAGGTTGAATCGCAGCAAGGCCCGGAATCGAGCGAGTGATATACTTGTGATGGACCCGAAGGAAATTGAGACGATGATCGCGCGCGGGATTCCGGACGCGCAGGTCGAAGTGCGCGATTACACCGGCGGCGGAGACCATTTCGAGGCGATTGTGGTGAGCCCGAGTTTCGAGGGCAAGGGTCTAATCGAGCGACATCAACTGGTCTATCAGGCGCTGGGCGACGCGATGCGCGTGCAGGTGCATGCGCTCACGCTCAAGACGTTGACGCCGGCGCAGTATCAGAGCCGGAGGTAGAGGAATCAAATGGCGGACATAATCGAAAAAATCGAATCGGCAGTCAAAGAAAACAAAGTCATGATTTTCATGAAGGGCGACCGCAGCTTTCCGCAATGCGGTTTCTCGGCGGCGACGGTTGCTATCTTCGAGGAGTTGGGCGTGCCGTTCGCGACCGCCGACGTGCTCAGCGATCCCGAACTGCGCGACGCGATCAAGCGCTTCAGCAACTGGCCGACGATTCCGCAGGTTTATATCGACGGCAAGTTCGTCGGCGGCTGCGACATTATTCGCGAGCTGCATGAGACGGGCGAGCTCGCGCCGATGGTGAAGGCGGCGCTCGGGGGAACGGCGCAGCAGTAGCAGGGGCCAGGTTCACTTTTTCGCCTTTTCACTGGTTCACGGGTTGCGCGAAAATTTGGTAGTGAAGCCAAGGTGACCTGATGCCTGCATGCAGGCAATGCGGCAAAGATAACGCGGAGGGCATGGTATTCTGCGGTTACTGTGCGACTCCGCTGGCGAGGCCGGCAGGCAATCCCGTATCGCCGCAGCCGCCCGAAGCCGAGTGGCAATCCCGTTTCTTCGCCGCCGATACGCGGATCGTCGCCGCAGCTGTCCAAGCCAGAAATTCGCACCCCGGTCATCCACACGCCGTCGCCCCCAAGCGACGGCGGCAAGGGCAAGGGCGGATTCGAGTTGATTCCGTGGAGCGAACTTTCACTCGCTCAAAGGGCAGGACGATCGATCGCCGCGCTGGTCGTGTTGCTGCTGATCTTTCTCATCGTTCGCGTAGTGTGGCGCGGTCTCGGTGGTGCGACGAGCGGTACGACCGAAAACGCGCCTTCGGCTCAAAGTTCAGGCGTTCCGATTACCGAAGGAGACCGCAAGGACGGAATCGAATCGCTGTGCAAGGTATTTCAGATCTACGGGTTGCCGAAGAATGACCACGATGCGACCGAAGCGGCGCACAACGCGGCTGAACTGTTCAAACTCGCCGGCAATCAGTCGCCCGAGCGCAGCGCGTACATCCTGACCACGATTGTGCGGGAGTTCCGCAGCGGCAAACTGTCGCAACCCGACTGCGCGGAGGCGGGGGCGCCGATCACCACGACGCAGGAAGGCACCGATAACTCGCCTCCCGACGTCAACCGGTGAGCAGGGGCCGCGGTGCCTGCACCTGAGTAAGGCTTATCGAATTGCCCGGAAGCGAGCGGTGGTCCAGTAATAAATCGGCACGCCGCTCAGCGCGATCAGCAATCCCGGCCAGGTAAAGCGGGGCTTCATAATCAACAAATCGACCATCAAGGCCGAGGCCGCGACGACGTAGAGCGCCGGCACCAGGGGATAACCCCACGCGCGGTATGGACGCAGGGCACCCGGGAGTCGCCGGCGCAGCACGAACACGGCCGACACTGTAAGCACGTAAAACATCAACTGCGCGAAGATCACGTAATCCAGGAGTTCGGAATAAGTGCCCGACAAGGTTAGAACCGCCGCCCAAAGCCCCTGCATCACCAGCGCGACGGCGGGCACGCTGGCGCGATTGAGACGTCCGGCGGCGGCAAAGAAGACCCGGTCCCGGGACATCGCGTAAATTACGCGCGCACCGGTGAGGATCAGTCCGTTGGCGCATCCAAAGCCGGAGATCATCACGAGGATTGCGGTGATCTTCGCGCCCGCGCCGCCCCACACGACTTGCATCGCCGCGGCGGCTACGCGATCGCTGGATGCATGCGCGATTCCGCGCGCCACTACACTCGCTGCGTCCGCATTTCCCGACGCGGGCAGCTCACAGAGGTAGGCGATGTTGGTGAGGATATAGAGCGCAATTACCACGCCGGTTCCAAAGGCAAGCGCCAGCGGAAGATCGCGCCTGGGATTGCGGACCTCGGCCGCCGCGAAGGTGACGCTCGCCCATGCGTCGGCTGAGAAGAGCGCACCCACCATCGCGGCGCCGAACACGCCGGCACCAGCTAGCGACATGGAACCGGCGCCGAGGAATGCGGTAGAGCTGCTGAAATTGGCGCGAATCGCGACTGGGTTCGGCGCGATCAGGCATCCGACCACGACTATCAGGCATAGCGAGAGAATTTTGGCTGTGGTGAAAGAGTTTTGCAGCCACTTGCCCATATTGAGGCCGCGCAGATTGGCCGCGGTGAGAACCGCGATCACAACGATCGCGCCCGCGCGCTCGCCCGACAGTCCGGCGCCGCCGGCGCCGATCCAGAGGTTCGAGCCCAGCACGGGCCACATAACGCCCGCGAATCGTGCAAACGCAACTGCGACAGCCGCGATCGTGCCGGTCTGGATGACGAGCAGCAGCGTCCATCCGAACATGAACGCCCACATTCCGCCGTAGGCCTCGCGCAGATATACGTATTGCCCGCCCGCCTGGGGCATCATCGCGGCGAGTTCGCCGTACGCGAGCGCCCCCGCAATGGTCATCACGCCCGCCACCAACCAGACCATCAGCAGCGCGGCGGGAGTACCGACCTGACGGGTGATATCTGCAGAAACGATGAAGATGCCCGAGCCAATCATCGAGCCGGCCACCAAGGTCACGGAGTCGAAGAGTGAAAGACCCGGCTTCAAGTGCTCGGAGGAAGGGGCAGGTTCGGGCACGGTACTCGGCATCGCGAACGCATGGTAGCACTAGCGTCGTGTGGAAAAAGCAGCCCGGGAAAGTCCAGTTTTGACTCCTCGTTGATCTTATTTGCGAACAGGACTTAGCTAGCACTGGGTCCAGGAAAACGCTTTACAACGGGAGGCGACGGATGCCGACAAAGAAAAAGAAGAAGACCGCGAAACGGAAGAAGGCTGTAAATCCCGCGCTCAGGCAACTCGAGCAGCTGCGCAAGACCGTCAAGACGTTGCGGGTCAAGCTTGAACGCGAGACCAGGGCGCGAAAGATCGAAGCCCGCGTCAAGAGCGAGGCGCAAAAGGCCCGCGCGCTACTGGCATCGCAGATTGCGGCGCTGCGCGAGCAGGGACGCAAGCTCGCCACCGATCTGAGGTCGGCGCTGGGGAACGCCAGCAAGCGCGACGCGGCCCGCCAACAGGCGATCGCCAAGATTGCGGAGCTCAGGGCGGAGTACGCGAAAAAGTCTGGGGAGCTGAGGTCAGAGTTGTCGCGGACGACCGCCGAGCTGGCGCGCAAATCGGAGGAACTGAAGAAGCTTGCGGGAGAAGCGGCGCATCGCGCGGTCGAGATAATTCGCGGCGAAGAGCATCATGCGGCGCCCGAAGCGGGTGCGAGCCCGGAACCGCACAAAGAAGCCCTGCCGCATGAAACTGCGGGCAGCAGATATGAGAAGGAGCCCGATGAAGAGCAATAGATCGCGGGAGTCAGCCGCGATCCTGCGGGCAGACTGAGAGTTCATTGCCGAAATGAAAGGGCCGAGACTCGGAAGCCGACTGAATGGGGTCCGAGTCCGGGATTCGGCGGGTTCCTGCCGAGGGACGCTCCGTCAGCGAGTCTCCCGCGCGCCGACGGCTCTAGACGGCACGCGGGAACCCGCTTAGGAACGAGAAAAGTACGTCGTCGTCAGGGTGACCGCGTTGAGTCGGTCACCGCAACGAATCAAGCACCAGGCAATACTACGGACTAGCCGGAGCGGCAGGTGCTCCGGGCGCGCCAGGTGCTCCCGGTGCGCCAGGTGCTCCCGGAGCGCCGGTTTCGCCCGTCGCGCCGGTTGCCGCCGCGGCGGGGCTGGCCGCCTCGGCGGGCGCGGCCGCAGACGCGGCCGCCTCGGGAGCGGCCGGAGCCGTCTCTTCGGTCTTGTTGCAAGCCGTTGCTAAGAACATCGAAACTAGTGCCAGAAGCAGGACCTTGCGCATCGCTTTCTCCTTGATTGCTCGGTGCTCACCTGAACGCAGAAACTCGAAACGCGCCAAGAATACGATAGGCGCGGGGTAACTTCAAGCGCGCATTTCGCGTCGTATTTAACGGCCTGCCGGCGCGAATCGCGGGACCGGGCAGCCAAGAAATTTTTTGACTATTTCGTCGGCATCTGTATGATTCGATCATTATTTGGCGATCTTTATGTGGCGCCTTAGATTTTAGGGGCGGATGAGGTGGAGGTAAGCGGTGGAAGAGCGGCACGTTATTTTCGCGGGCATTGGGCTCGCAAATCGGCACAATTCTCGAATCGTCGAGCATGAACTCGACATGGTGCGAAGCGCGGAGCGTCCGGTCGCGAGTGTGCGGCCGCTCACGCGAATTCTCAACTGGCTGATGCCGTCGGGACGGCTGGTGGGTCCGCCGATGCGCTCGGTGGCGCGGGAACTCGAAGAGACCTACCCCGGCCGCGATAGCTGAGCACAGAGTCGGGGCCGCATCGTGCTTCGCCCGCGGGGAGGGAGATTACGATGAGCGCGATCTCGCGAATCTCGACCAATACGCCGTGGGAACCGATCGTCGGCTATTCGCGGCTGGTGAGGGCCGGCGACATTGTCGCCGTCTCAGGCACCACCGCCACCGACGAGCGTGGGCTAATCGTCGGCGCAGGACAGATGTACGTGCAGGCGCGCCAGGCGCTGGTCAATATTCGTGCCGCGCTCGAGCGCGCGGGGCTCGCGATGCATCACGTCATTCGCACGCGGATGTTCGTCACTGACATGGGACGTTTTGCGGAAGCGGCGCGGGCGCACAAGGAATTCTTCGCTGACTCGCCTCCTGCGTCCACGATGGTTGAAGTGCGCCGGTTGGCTAATCCCGACATGATGATTGAGATCGAAGCCGACGCATACGCAGGCACCGCGAATAGCCAAACGGCGGGCAGCGTTGTCGCCAAGACGGCGCCAAAGCCGGGAGCGCAGGCCAGGCCGAAGGCGGCGGTGAAGGCGCCGATGAAATCCGCAAAGAAGCCCGCTTCGAGAAAGCCCTCGCGCCGCAAGTAATCGCGCTCGAAAGACGCGGCTACGGTTCGAGCGCGGCGGAGCGGATCCCTTCGGCGCCGCTGGCGGAATGAAATGCGTTGGCGGCGGACGCGATATAGGGCTCGGGATAAACCCCGATCAAGATCGTAGCGAGCGCTGCCAGTCCGATTGCCGCGACCAGCGCAGGCCGCGCACTCAGGCGCTCAACTTCGACACCGCCCTCCTGCATATACATCGCGACCAGTACATAAAAGTAGTAATAGGCAGAGACTACACTATTGAGTACAGCGATTATTACCAGTCCCACGTATCCCTGATGCAGCGCCTCGCTGAAGATGTAGAACTTGCCAACGAAGCCGGCCATCGGAGGAACCCCGGCCAGCGACAACAGAAAGACAGCCATTGCGCAGGCGAGCAACGGCTGGCGGGCCGCCAGGCCGCGAAAGTCGCTAATCTGATTACCTACTTCGCCGCGCCGTTCGAGCGCGATTACTACTGAGAACGCGCCGAGGTTTGTGAATGCATAGCCGAGAAGATAGTAAAGAATCGCCGGCCCCGATCGTACCCCCGCCGCCATGCCAAGCAACAGATAGCCCGCGTGCGCAATCGCCGAGTACGCAAGCATCCGCTTGATATTGGTCTGGACGACGGCGATTAGATTTCCGCCCGTCATCGTCAACGCCGCAACGACCCATAGCACTGTCTGCCAGTGCGCGCCGACGGACGCAAAATCGACCATGAAGACGCGAATAAAGGCGGCGAACGCAGCGAGCTTCACGCCCACCGCCATGAAGGCGGTCACCGGAGTCGGCGCGCCCTCATAAACGTCCGGCGCCCACATATGAAATGGCACTGCGGCGACCTTGAAGCCAAACCCGATCACCATCATGCCGATTCCGAGCAACAGCAGCGGATTCGATCCCATCGCGCCTGAAGCAAGTGCGTCATGAATCGGGCCAAGCTTGACAGTGCCCGTCGCGCTGTACACCAGCGCGATTCCATAGAGCAGGAAACCGGTCGAGAACGCGCCCAGCAAGAAATATTTTATTGCCGCTTCATTCGATTTGGCGCTGCGACGCATGATTCCGGCCAGCACGTAAACCGTAATCGACATCGTCTCGAGACCGAGGAAGATGATTATCAGGTCGCCAGCCGCCGCCATCAGCATCATGCCGAGCACGGAAAACAGCAGCAACGAATAGTATTCGGCGCCGGGAATACGATTCTCGGCGGCGTAATCGAGCGACATCATCACGGTGAACATCGCGGCGATCAAAATCACCAGTTCGAAAAATGCCGAAAAACTGTCGACCGAGATCGCGCCTGCAAAGGCGACACCGTACCGTCCTAGGATTCCAAGCGTGAATACGAACGCAACCGCGAGCGACGCCAGCGTCAGCAGCGCCAGCCCTTCGCTTTCGCTGTCGTCGACGCGCACTCCAGCCAGCAGCACCACCATCGCGGCCACGGTGACCACGACCAGCGGCAGGATTGGCAGCCAGACGAAGTTGATTGCGGCCGGGTTAAAAGGACTCATCGTGCGGCCGCCGCCATCTCGGGTTCGCGGTTTGGTGTCTGCCGAGCCGGCGAAAGAGCAGCCAGACGATTCGGCTGTCGTTCAAGCTCGAGACGAGCCTGCGTGACATTTGCTCTCGCGAGCATTGCAGTCACCGACGGTTCGATCCTGCCGATCACCGGACGCGGAAAAAGCCCCATGAACAGCATCAACGCGATCACCGGCACCATCACGGCAATCTCGCGACCGGTCAGATCGCCGATCGTTTCGTTCACCGCCCTGGTGATCGGTCCGAACATCACGCGCTCGTAGGTCCAGAGCATGTAGAGCGCACCCAGGATCACACCCACAACTGCGAAAACAGCAGCCAGCCTGATTCGCAGGAACGCCCCGAGCATGATCAGAAACTCGCCGACAAAGCCGTTGAGCCCAGGCAGGCCGATCGACGAGAGCATCACGACCATGAAGATTGCGGCGTAAACGGGCACGCGCTTCCACAGACCGCCGAACTCGGAAATCTCGCGCGTATGGCGCCGCATGTAGAGCATTCCAACCAGCAAAAATAATCCGCCGGTGGAAACGCCATGATTGAGCATCTGGTAAATCGCGCCATCGATACCCTCGGGGTTAAGCGCGAAAATTCCCAGCATCACAAACCCCAGGTGACTAACCGATGAGTATGCAATCAACCGCTTCAGGTCGGGCTGCATCATCGCGACCAACGCACCGTAGATGATCCCGATTATGGCGAGCGCCATGAACAGCGGAATCGCCTCGACCGCGACGGTGGGGAACAGCGGAATGGCGAAACGCAGGAAGCCATAGGTGCCCATCTTGAGCATCACGCCGGCCAGAATGACCGAGCCGGCGGTCGGCGCGTTGGTGTGAGCATCGGGCAGCCAGGTATGCACCGGCCACATCGGCACCTTAATCGCGAAAGCCAGCGCGAACGCCGCGAACAGCCAGCGGCCCTGGTTTACAGTCAGCGGCACTTCGTAGAGCAGGGGCAAATCGAAGCTGGTCCGGTTGAAATGCACGTGCGCCTGGTACACGAGGTACAGGATCGCGACCAGCATCAGCAGCGACCCGACCATCGTGAACAATACGAACTTGATGGCAGCGTAAACCTTGCGGCCGTGTCCCCAGATGCCGATCAGGAAGTACATCGGAATCAGCATCACTTCCCAAAATATATAAAACAGGAACAGATCGACCGAGAGCAGCGCGCCGAGCAGACCGGTCTCCAGCACGAGCATGAAGAAGCAGAACTCGCGCGGACGCTCCTCGATATCACCGCCGCCGGAGTAAAGCAGCGACAGAGTAATCAAAATAGTAGTCAGAAGAACGAGAAACAGGCTAATGCCGTCGATACCGATATGGTATGTAATGCCAAATGCGGGAATCCAGTCATATTGTTCGGCGAGCTGGTAGTCCGCGACGTTCGGATTGAATTCCGCCAGGACATAGAAACTCAGCGCCAGCGGAAGCAGCGAAAAAATGAACGCCGAGTTCCAAATCGCACGCTCTTCGCTCTGCATCAGGATGAAGAGCGCGCCGATCAGCGGCAGGAAAATCAACGCTGTGAGCAAGCCGCCGTTCATCAGTGCGTCACCAGGAACAGGTAGTAAGCCACAATGCCCAGCGCGCCGAGTAGATAAACAAATGCATAGTGCTGGACGTTGCCGGTTTCAGCGCGACGCGCTATCTGGCCCGAAGTCTGGACGGCAAGGCCGGCACCGTCGGCGGCGCCATCGATCCCAAAGCTGTCGATCGCGCGGTTGAGCACATTGTCCGATACCCAGAACAGCGGACGCGTGACGATGAAATTGTACAGTTGGTCGATATAGTACTTGTTGAGTAGCAAGTTGTAGAGATCCTGCAGCCGCCATGCGAGAAGCATCGGGATTCCCGGCAAGCGCAGATAGAACAGGTATGCGAGCGCTATCCCGACGCCGGAGGCGACGCTCGCGACGAAAGACAGGGAAGTCGGGCTCGCCTCGACGATCGGTTTGAAGGCACCGACGGCCGGCGTGAGGAATCGCACGAACGCATTCCCCCACAGCAGTCCGTCGGGAAGATTTACCCATCCGCCAACCGTCGCGAGAATGGCCAGTACGATCAACGGAATAGTCATTACGGCCGGCAATTCGTGCAGGTGATGCTCTTTTTCAGGATCGACGCGGGATTCGCCAAAGAACGTCATGAAAATCAGCCGGAACATGTAGAACGACGTGAGCCCGGCGGTGATCACGCCGAGGAACCAGAGCCAGGAATGTCCCGAATCGTACGCGGCTTCGAGGATCAGGTCTTTGGAGAAATAGCCGGAGAACGGAGGCACGGCGGCGATCGCGAGCGTCGCGATGAACATCGTCCAGAACGTGATCGGCAGCTTGCGCCGCAATCCGCCCATCTTGTTCATGTCCTGCTCGCCGCCGAGCGCGTGAATCACCGAGCCGGCGCACAAGAACAGCAAGCCCTTGAAGAACGCGTGGGTCATGACGTGGAAGATGCCCGACGCATATGCGCCGGAGCCCACGCCGAGAAACATGTAGCCGAGCTGACTGATGGTCGAGTAAGCAAGCACCTTCTTGATGTCGGGCTGGACGAGCGCGATGGTCGCGGCGAACAGCGCCGTTACTGCGCCAATTGTCGCAACCAGATCGAGCGCGGCGGGCGTCATCGTGTAGATGAAACCGAGCCGCGCGATCATGTACACGCCCGCGGTGACCATCGTCGCCGCGTGGATCAGTGCGCTGACAGGAGTCGGGCCGACCATCGCGTCGGGCAGCCATACGTAGAGCGGAATTTGTGCCGACTTGCCGGTCGCGCCGATGAAGAGCAGGAAGCCAGCCACGGTCGCGGCGCCGCCGAGCAGTTCCGCATGATTGCGAAGCTCGACAAAGTCCAGCGTCCAGACGCCGTGCGCGCCGAGCGTGGCGACGATGGTGAAGATCCCGAGCAGAAAGCCCGCGTCACCAATTCGGTTAACGACAAATGCCTTGCGGCCGTTATAGGCGTACTGGGGATTCGTGTACCAAAATGCGATTAGCAAGTAGGAACATAGCCCGACACCCTCCCATCCCACGAACATCATTAGCAAGTTGTCCGCAAGAATTAGTATGAGCATCGAGAACGCGAACAAGTTCATGTAGGTAAAGAAGCGCGCAAAGTCCTCGTCGTGCGCCATGTATCCGACTGAGTAAAGATGAATTAGTGCGCCGACCCCGGTGACTATCATCACCATCACGCCCGACAACGCGTCGAGGCGCAGGCCGAACTCGGTGTGAAACCTCCCTGCTTCGATCCATCCCCACAGATGCACGGCAAGCGCGCCGCCCGGGGGCATCGCGAGCAACGTCAAAAATGCCCACGTCGCAACGCCGAACGCGACGAACATGACACCCGGTCCGACAACGTTGACCGCGCCGCGTCCACACCTGGGCCCGAGGAACAGGTTGAATACGACGCCGAACGCCGGGAACAGCAGGATAAGCGCGAGTGCTGGAAACTCAACCGTCATTGGTATTGGTCACCATCGCATCAGAGTCAGGTCGTCGGCGTGGACGGTTTCACGGTTGCGGAAAATCGAGATTATGATGCCCAGGCCGACCGCCGCCTCGGCCGCCGCGACCGTCATTACGAAGAAAACGATCACCTGGCCGTCCATCGAACCGAGCCGGCTGCCGATCGCGATGAAGGCGAGATTTACGGCATTGAGCATCAACTCGATCGACATGAACATCACGAGAATGTTGCGGCGGATGATCACGCCGGCCACGCCGATCGTGAAGATGATCGCGCTCAGCGACATCATGTAAGTGAGCGGAATCATGATGCGCTCTTCCTCGCAGCGCGCGGGTCATCTGTGCCCGGCAGCCGCCGCGCCAGCGCGACCGAACCGACCACCGCGGCCAGCAGCAGCACAGAGGTCACCTCGAAAGCGACCAGGTAGTCGGTGAACAGCTTCCCGGCGAGGCTTGCGAGCGAACCATAGCCCACGGGTTCGTGAGCAAACTTCACCCGCAGATGAGAGGGAGCGAGGATAAAAAACAGCTCAGTCGCCAGCAGAGCCGCTGCCAGTGAGCCGAATAACTTGAGCGCGAGATGACCCGTCGGACCGGTCTCGACTTGAAGATTCAACAGCCAAATCACGAACAGGAACAGAACCATGATCGCGCCGGCATAGACGATGATTTGCAGGAAGCCGACCACGACGGCGTCTTCGCCAATAAACAGAATGGCGACGGTCATCAGCGTTGCGATCAAGGCGAGCAGCGAATGAATCGGATTGCGCTGGACGATAACGCCAAGCGCCGACACGATCGCCAACGCGCCGAGAAAGATATACAGGAACGGCGGCATCACTGGACTCTCCCGGTTGCCACCACGACGAATGCGGTTACCAGCACGTTGAACAGTCCGAGTGGCACCAGTCCTTTCCATCCCAGACGCATCAACTGATCGTAGCGGAAGCGCGGCAGAGTCCATCGTACCATGCCGAGAAACATGCACAGCGCGACGACCTTGACCAGGAACGCGACTACGCCCATCAGTGAGACCGCCAGTGCCGGGAGGGCAAGGAACGCGCCGCCCGGGAGATGAAATCCGTCTCGCAGGAGCCACGGAATCTGCCATCCGCCGAGGAAAAACGTGGTCAGCAGCATCGCGACTAGCGCCTGCTCGGCAAAGTCGGTCAGCATGAAGACCGCCTGCTTGCCGCCGGAGTATTCGGTGAAATAACCCTGGATCAGTTCCGAATCGCTCTCTGGCAGGTCGAACGGAATGCGCTTGGTCTCCGCAGCGCCCGCCACGAGCAGGAGAATGAAGGCGAGCGGCTGCGTGAAAATTGCCCAGCGCGGCAAAAATCCGAACCACACACCGCCCTGCCCGCGCACAATTTCCTGCAAGTTCAGGGTGCCGAAGGTCATGATCACCGACACGATCGCGAGTCCCATCGCAAGCTCGTACGAGATCATCTGCGCCGTCGCGCGAATCCCGCCGAGCAGCGCCCATCGATTGTTCGAGGACCATCCTGCGAGCGCGATGCCATACACGCCAAGGCCGACCGTCGCGAGCAGATAGAGCGCGCCGGCGTTGAGATTGGCCGCCTCGAGATCGATGTGATGGCCGGAAATCGCAATCGTGTCGCCAAACGGGATCACGACGAACGTGATCATAACTGGGAACAGCGCCAGGAACGGCGCCAGCGTGTGCAGAAATTTGTCCGCGCCGGCCGGAACGAAGTCTTCCTTGGTGAACATTTTGATCGGGTCGGCGATAGTGGTGTTGATGATTCCGAGGTTGGGCATCCCCATGCGCTTGCCAAGTCCGGTTACCGTGACGCGATTCGATCCGATTCGGTCCTGGATCAGCGCGCTGCCCTTGCGCTCGAAATAGAGCAGGAACAGCGACAGACTCAATCCGGCCAGGATCATCAGGATCGCTTTGATCGCGCCGGCGATTAACTCAATTGTCACGGGCGGCCAGCTCGTCGATGAGTTTGAGGATACTTTCTTCGGTGAGGTTTTCGACGTACGCGTCCTGATTGAGCTGGAGCATCGGCGCGGTCCCGCACGACGCCATGCATTCGACCGAGCCCAGCGTGAACTTGCCGTCGGGCGTCGTCTCGCCGATCTCGATTTTCAGCCGGCGCCGGATGCAGCCCACGATTTTGTCGGCGCCGCGCAGCCGGCACGAGAGATTCGTGCACACGTCGAGCAGGTAGCGGCCGACCGGCCTGCGATGGAACATCGTGTAGAAGGACACCACCGCACGCACGTGCGCGCGCGGCAGTTCCATCAAATTTGCGACGTAGTCCAGCGTCTCATCGCTGAGCCATCCGAACTCGCGCTGCGCGATCCACAGCGTCGGCAGCAGCGCAGCCTGCCGCGTCGGGTAGCGGCCGAGCAGTTGCCGATACTCGGCAAGCGCGGCGTCGGAAAATTTGGATTGCTGGTTTCCAGGCATGGCGGGGCTATTACTGATTCTTCAACATCGAAGTTCTTGAGTTCAGGAATCTAATGATTGGTAGCTAAAATTTCGTCAATCCGCCAGAGGCGCAAAGTTGCGCGGTTTAACCGGCCGCGAACTTGCGGGATCCGGGCAGAACGGGTTATCTATCGTCCGCGGCTTCGAGGCAAGAGGCGTCAGCCGGTTCGATTAAATCGGGTTCGGCGATTTGATTAAATCACGCCTCGAAGAAAACTGATGCGATGCGAATTATTGCGGGACAAGCTCACGGCCGGCAGCTCAAGGCGCCGCGCGGCCTGCACACCCGGCCCACTTCGGCGCGGGCGCGCGAGTCGATTTTCTCGCGGCTGGCGGTGCGGATGGATCTTAGCGGGGTGCGCGTGCTCGACATCTTCGCCGGCAGCGGCTCGCTGGGAATCGAATCGCTCTCGCGCGGCGCCGCACACGTGACGTTTGTGGATTCCTCGCGCGACGCCGCCGCGGCGATTCGCGCCAATCTTGCCGAGCTTGAACTAGGCGATCGCGCCCGTATGGTCGTGTCCGACGTGCGTCGCGCACTTCGCGAACTCGCGCGCTCGCACGAGTCTTTCGATCTGGTCTTCGTTGACGCGCCGTTCAAGGATGACATGAGCGCCGAGGTGCTGGCTATGCTTGATGAATTCCAGCTCGTCGCGCCCGACGGATGGGTGGTGGTGGAACAATCTAAGCGCGCGCCCGCGGCGTCACCCGCTCCCAAAGCCCATGAGCGCGCGTTTGTCGCAACCATCGGCGATCACCGGATCGCCTTTTACCGCCGACTCAATCCGGCGTTGAGTGCACAGTGATGGCTTCAGGAAAATGACCAACAAAGGCAAAGAGCGTTCCCCGTTGATCGCCGTCTACCCCGGCAGCTTCGACCCGATCCACAACGGACACGTTGACGTCATCCGGCGTAGCGTCGCGATCTTCGACGAGGTGATCGTCGCGGTCACCTACAACCCGCACAAGGATGCGGCGTTGTTTTCCGCCGACGAACGCGTCGAAATGATCCGCGAAGTCATCCGCGACCTCGAGCCGCGCGCCCGCGTGGACAAGTTCAGCGGACTGTCGGTCGATTACGCGGAACGAATCGGCGCCAAGGTGTTGATTCGTTCACTGCGCGCCGTGACGGATTTCGATTACGAGCTGCAGATGGCGCAGATGAACAAGCAGATGTGCCCGGGCGTCGAGACCGTCTTCATGTTCTCCAATCCGCGGCTGTTCTTCAGTTCCTCGCACCTGATCAAGGAAGTCGCAGGATATGGCAAGCGCTTGCCGGAGTTGGTCCCGGAACTCGTGATCGAGCGACTGCGCGCAAAGCTCAAAGTCGCTTGAGCGATGTGATCCGGAAAGCGTTGCGGCACATTTCCGCATGCGGTTCTTTCAAATCGTCGGAAAAGATACAATCGGTCCGCGTTCGCGCCTGACGAGCGCCAGGCGCGGATCATCCGACATCCGGATTTAACCGATGCTGAAGCTTAATCGCAGAATTGCCGCTATCAAACCGTCCGCGACATTGGCGGCCGACGCCCGCGCCACCGAAATGAAACTCGCCGGAATCGACGTCATCTCGCTGGCCGCCGGCGAGCCCGACTTCGACACGCCCGAGCGCATCAAAGAGGCCGCCCGGAAAGCGCTCGCCGCGGGCCAAACCAAGTACACGGCGGTGAGCGGAACCGCGGCGCTCAAAAATGCGATCAAGCTCAAGCTCAAGCGCGACAATAACCTCGACTACGAGCCGGGCGAGATAATCGCGTCGGCCGGATGCAAGCAGGCCGAGGCCAACGTGATCGCCGCGTTGTTCGACGAAGGCGATGAAGTGATCATCCCGACCCCGGCGTGGGTGAGTTTCGCCGCGATGGTTTCGCTGGCGGGTGCCGAGCCCAAGTTCGTGCCGTGCCCCGAAGAGACAGGCTTCCTGCTCGAGCCCGAGGCTTTGCGCCGCGCGATTACGCCGCGCACGCGCGGCATCATCCTCAACTCGCCGTCGAATCCAACCGGCGCCGTGTACGGGCCCGAACAGCTCACTGCCATCGCCAGGGTGCTGGTCGACACCGACATCTGGGTGATGTCCGACGACGTTTACGAGCACATCGTGTATGACGGGCTCGCGCCGCACATTTTCCATCTCGAGCCGCGGCTCAAGTCCCGGGGCATCGTGTTCAACTCGCTGTCGAAGACCTACGCGATGACCGGGTGGCGAATCGGATTTGCGGCCGGGCCGAAGGAAGCGATCGCCGCTGCCGGACGCTTGCAGAGCCAGAACAGCGGCAATCCCAATTCCATCACGCAAGCTGCCGCGATCGAGGCGCTGACCGGTCCCCAGGACGAGCTCAAACCGATGCTCGAGGCGTTCCGCAAACGCAGCGCGCTGGTGGTCGAGCGCGTGCGGCGCATCCCGGGCTTCAAGCTGCCCAATATACCGCAGGGCGCGTTTTACGTTTTCCCCAACGTATCGGAGTTGCTCGGCGGACGCTTTGGCGACAATGAAATCGTCGATGGCGACGGGCTCGCGGCGTTTTTGCTCGACCAGGCGCACGTTTCGCTGGTCGGCGGCAACGACTTCGGCGCACCGAATCACGTCAGGATTTCGTATGCCACTTCGATCGAAAATCTGAACCGGGCATTCGATCGCATCGAACGCGCCGTCGCCAAGCTCAATCGGTAGGTTATGCGATGAACGATGCAGTGGATCACGGCATTCGCTTTGGACGAATTGCCGCTACGCTTCCTGTTAGAGACATCGAGAGAGCGTGCGCCTTCTATACAAAAGTTCTCGGCTTCACGAAGACTTTCGAGAACGGCAGTCCTGTCGGCTTCATGATCCTCAAGCGGGATCAGGCCGAGCTGCATCTCACGTTACAGCCAAACCACAGCGCAGCCCCATTTAACGTCGCGCACATGATGGTGTACGACGTGGATGCGCTCCATTCGATCTGTCAGCGCCATGGACTGCGCATCATCAAGAGCGTTCAGAACAAGGACTATGGTTTGAGAGCCTTTGTGTTCGAGGACCCGGACGGCAACCGCATCGATGTTGGGCAACCGATCTGATCTCGCAGACTTCTTCAGTCTGAGCTCAGCAGGATTGAAAAGATTGGGTAATAAAAACCGCCCACTACCCGCTAGCCTCGGCGCTTGCGCCACGGAGCGGGGAATTCACCGGTCTCGAGCCAGCGCACGTAGTCGGCGAGAATCTCCGCGTGATCGAACGCGAGCGGAGTGGGCGGATTGCGCGGATCGCACAGCCTGGCGTTCTTCGCGTCATCGGCGCCGCGCGGCGTCCCCGATGCGCGCGCGACATACACCACCGTGATCGTCTGGCCGCGCGGATCCCGATCGGGCCGCGAATAAACGCCGAGGATCGCGCGAATCGCGACCTCGAGCGAGATCTCCTCGCGTGCCTCGCGAATCGCCGCATCCTCGACGGTCTCGCCAAAATCGACGAATCCGCCGGGAATGGCCCATCCGAGTGGAAAATTCCTGCGCTCGATCAAAACGACTTTGTCGCCGATCTCCGTGATTATGTCGGCGGCTATCGGCGGACATTTCGGCCGTGCCATGATGCGATTCTAACATGGCGCGTCGTTGGCGGTGCACGGCGGACTTTTGCGCGTGGCGTTGACAAGCGCGCGCGCGGGCCACAAAGTTCCATCATCCCGGGTCCGCGACCCGGGTAAGTTTATGCGGGTAGCACGGCTCTACGATTTCGGCGACATCCGCGTCGAGGAATGCGCCCGGCCCGAGGTCGGCGACGGCGACATTCTGATCCGCGCGAGCGCGTGCGGCATCTGCTCGGGCGACATCATGCCCTGGTACCTCAAGCGCAAGGCGCCGCTCGTGCTCGGCCACGAACCGGTCGGCGTCGTCGAGCAGACCGGCGCGGCGGTGCGCGGCTTCAAAACCGGCGACCGCGTTTTCGTGCACCATCATGCGCCCTGCTTTCAATGCGCGGCGTGTAGGCGCGGCGAATACGTACAGTGTGCGACCTGGCGCGCGACCAACATCGTTCCGGGCGGGATGGCGGAGTTTTTTCTCGTGAGCGCGGCCAATCAGCGCGACACGCTGCCGCTCCCCGACTCGATGGCCGACGCTGACGGCGTGCTCATCGAACCCGCCGCCTGCGTCGTAAAGTCGCTAAAGCGCTCGGGTCTGAAGGCCGGCGAGACAATTCTGATCATCGGGCTCGGCATCATGGGCATGATGCACGTGAAGTTGGCGCGGCATCTCGGCGCCGGGATAATCATCGGCGCGGACCTGTTCCATTCGCGCGCCAACCGCGCGGTCGAACTCGGAGCTGATTGTGGAATCGTCGTCGAGGGCGACAACATGATCGAGCAGGTGCGCGAAATCACCAGCGGCGCGATGGCCGACATCGTGATCGTCGGACCCGGCACTTCGAAAGCGATCGCCGCGGGCATTGCCGCCGCCGGAAAGGGCGCGACCGTCGTTCAATTCACGGCGACGCCGCCCGACGACGAACTGCTCGTCAAACCGCACGATCTCTACTTCAACGAGACCCGGCTCATTCCGAGCTATTCATGCGGACCCGACGAAACGCGCCAGGCATTGTCGTTGGTCGAGCGCGGCGTGATCAACGCCGCCGAACTGGTGACGCATCGGTTTCCGCTGGCGCAGATCACCGAGGCGTTTGCGACCGCGCAAAAGCCCGAATCGCTGAAAGTAATAGTCACCTTCGCGTGTTGAGTTGCTACGCAGTTCGCCGCCGAGCCGCGTACGCGCGACACTGCCACGCAAAAGAACCTGAGGCCGGCGCTGAGTAATCAGTCCGGCGAAGGAAGCGGCAAAGTCGAACGAGGGCGGTTGTTGATGCAACCGCCCTCGTGATTATCAAGCCTGAGCGAGATTACGGAGTGGCGGGAGCCGGAGCCGGAGCGGGCTCTGGAGCCGCTTCGCCACCTGCCGCGGGTGCTGCCGCTGCACCGCCGTCGGCTGCCTTCTTCTTGTAGTGCTGGATGTGCGACGTACACGCTCATGATGTTCCGTAATCGTCTTCGACGCGATCGCCTCTGCACGGTCTGCAGCCGCCTTCGCATCGCTGGCCGCCTGCTCTACGCGGCTCGCAGCCGCCTGAGCCTGCGCAGCAGCCGCCGCGGATTTCTGAGCCGCCGAGTCCGCGCGGGCCGCAGCCTGATCAGCGCGGTTCGCCGCATTGACGGCGCGCTGTGCCGGATCCGGCTCGTTCGACGAACATCCCGCGAGCAACGAAAGGGCCAACACAGCCCCGGCAAGACCAACCAGTTTCGAAGATTTTCTCATTAACCCTTCCATTTCTTCCTCCTAAGGAATGCGCAGGAGCATTGCTAAGTAATTCGCGCCCCTGCATTTAAGACATTTACCTTTCTCTCACAAACTCCCAGTACTCTTGCAAGACTTCATCGTGCGAAATGCCGAGGAAAAATACCATTGATGGATTAGCTATATCGTATCTTGCGCCTCGCGACGGCGCGTTACGAAGATGCGAACAAAAGTCAGCCGTGAACCAGTGATGTTGACTCCATTTACGTCCACTCACAGCGGGATATTCCGCCCGATTGCTAATCTTCTCGCGCTCGGCAGAGTCGTGTGTTGCTACTCTCGACAGTTTACTAATGTAACTATAGCGAGAGCACGAAAACGACTATTTGACGCACTTGGCATCTGGTTCCCGACAAAGCGCTTTCTTGGTTCCCACCGGCACCGTTCCACCGGCGATCGCCAACACCCGCCGAGTCGACTAGAAGTCGTCGCCGTAGTCCTCCATTCCGCCCATCCCGCCCATGCCGCCTCCGCCCATGCCACCCATGCCGCCGCCCATCCCGCCGCCGCCAGGCATCCCCGCCATCGGCGCCGGCTTCTTCGGCGCTTCAGCCACGGCGGCCTCAGTCGTCAGCATCATCGATGCGGCGCTGGCCGCGTTCTCGAGCGCGGAACGGACCACCTTGGCCGGATCGACGACGCCCGCTTTGACGAGATCTTCGTAAACTTCGGTGGCGGCATTGAAACCGAAATCACCTTTGCCTTCGAGCACTGCGTTGAGAACGATTTCCGGTTCGTGACCGGCGTTACGCGCGATCTGCTTGAGCGGTTCCACCATCGCAGCCGCAACGATTCCCGCGCCGGCCTTTTTGTCGTCATCGAGTCTGAGCGACTTCACCGCCGCGATCGCGCGCACGAGCGCGACGCCACCGCCGGGCACGATTCCCTCCTCGACCGCGGCGCGGAGCGCATGAACGGCATCGTCAACGCGCGCTTTCTTTTCCTTCAGTTCGACTTCGGTCGCCGCGCCAACCTTGATCACGGCGACGCCGCCGGTGAGCTTGGCCAGCCGCTCCTGTAGCTTCTCGCGGTCGTAGTCCGAGGTAGTTTCTTCGATCTGGCGGCGGATCAATTCGATTCGTCCCTGGATTTCGGACTTCTTGCCGGCGCCGCCAACTATTGTCGCATTGTCCTTGTCGATCAGAACCTTCTTGCACTTGCCGAGCGCGGCGATCTCGACCTTCTCGATCTTGGTGCCGAGTTCCTCCGCGATCAGAGTGCCGCCGGTCAGAATCGCCATGTCCTGCAGCATTTCCTTGCGTCGATCGCCGAAGCCCGGCGCCTTCACGGCCGCGACTTTGATCGTTCCGCGCAGTTTGTTGACGACCAGCGCGGCCAGCGCCTCGCTGTCGACGTCCTCCGCGATTATCAGGAGTTGGCGTCCGGTCTGCACAACGCTCTCCAGCAGCGGCAGGATTTCGCGCAGGTTCGAAAGTTTCTTTTCGTGGAACAGAATCAGCGGCTCGTCGAGTTCAACCGTCAACTTGTCGGCGTTGGTGACGAAGTACGGCGACAGATAGCCGCGATCGAAGCGCATCCCCTCGACCAGATCGAGCACCGTATCCAGGCCGCGCGCCTCTTCGACGGTGATCACGCCTTCCTTGCCGACTTTGTCCATCGCGTCGGCAACAATTTTGCCAATCGAGTTGTCGCCATTGGCCGCTACCGTCGCGACCTGCTCCAGCCGCTCGCGCTCCTTCACCGGTCGCGACATCTCCTTGATGGTTGCGACCGCCTTGACCACCGCGGCCTCGATTCCGCGCCGCAGTTCCATCGCGGGGAATCCCGCCGCCAGCAGCTTGATCCCCTCGCGCACGATCGCTCCCGCCAGCACCGTCGCGGTGGTGGTGCCGTCGCCGGCGACGTCGGAGGTCTTCTGCGCGACCTCGCGAATCAGCTTCGCGCCCATGTTCTCGAAGTGGTTCTCGAGTTCGATTTCCTTGACCACGGTCACGCCGTCCTTGGTTACGATCGGCGAGCCGAAGCTCCTCTGGATCATCACGTTGCGGCCCTTGGGGCCAAGCGTTACGCGCGCGGCTTCCATCACCAGCGTCGCGCCCTTGACAAGTCCGACCCGCGCTCTCTCGTGCAGCTCAACCGTTTTGGCTGGCATGTAGATATATCTCCGTCTTGCTATCTAGCCATGGATTCAGCCCGGCAGACCACCACCCCGGCGGCCGCTGGACCGTGTCGAATTTAAGCATCGCGTCAGGCAATGCAAGGGGACTGCTGTCAACACTGAGTATCTTTATGAAGTTCGCGCGGCGTGCAAGGATGAATCGTCGCAAGCTGGCTGGATTTCCGACGGAGGCTATTCGAAGTGCACCAAATTAACGAGCCTTACCCGGGCAAGCGCGCGGGTGTGGCGATAGCGGTGATAGCGATAATCTGCGGAGCAATCGCGATGATGCCGGCCTCGCTCGCGTGGCCGGCCCCGGTCGCGTCAACCGACAGCTCTCGCCAGATTAAATCCCATCGCCAAGCTCTTCGACTCGCTGCGCAGCCCGAAGCCCCGGCAGCCCCCCCGGACGAGACCGACGACGATGACACCGATGTTCCGACCAGCCAGGTCGACAAGTACATCAGCGTTTACGAGGCGATGCAGAAAGACCACAACCTGACGATCGAGCAGGCCGCTTCGAAGCAAGGTCTCACGGTTGCGCAGTTCAGGCAGCTCGAGGGACGAATCGAGCGCGACGACACGTTGCGCGAGCGGGTCCGCAAGGCGCTCCGGCACGCGGTGAATCCCGCCGCTACCGACTCGTCGGACGAGTAACCGCGCGGCCCGAGCGGACGACAACTGCGACCGCGCACAAGACTAAGCGGTGGCGAAAGGAGATTGCTCCTTCCGCCACCGCTTCACATGGCTAGTTCTGCAAGGCAGGTCTGATCGATTACTTGGTAACCGAGGTCGAGAACGCCGCTTCCAGCCGCGACACTGCGTCGTTAGCACGACGGACCGCATCGTCTGCGCCGGCGGCCGCAGCGTCGGCCTGCTGAGCGGCAGTCGCAGCCTGATTGGCCGAAGCTTCCGCCGCGTTCGCCGATGCTTCCGCCTTGGTCGCATCCGCTTCAGCTTTTTGGCTGGCGTCGTTGATCGTCTTCATGTCAGGACCGCACGCGGTCATGAACGCTGTCACGGCCACGACTCCGAGCAACTTTACGATTGTCTTCATCCGAGCTCTCCTCCAGTAGTTCAAGTCAACAGCCAGTCCCGGTACGCGGTCAGTCACATACTTCAATAGTCAGGGCTGGACGAGTAATCCCGCTAATAGTTGCAAAAACCGTATACGAACGCAAGGCGATAGAGTCCCAGGCCGGTTCTCTTCGGAACATCCCGCGCGCTACGCGATTAGATAAACTGAATTGCGTGTGATTGACACGCAAAACTTTCAGCGGTTATGGTCAGCTTCGGCAAGCCAATGCTGTTGCGGGCTTTCTTGGTCAGATTTTCCTACATCATTTAACTGAGGTCCGGTTACAAGATGGCGACGACGATCACGAACGAATGCATCAATTGCGGAGCGTGCGAGCCGGAGTGTCCGAACACGGCGATTTACGCGGGCGGAGTGCCGTGGGAGCTCGACGGCGCAACGAGTCCTGCGATCGCACAGGACATCTATTTCATCGTGCCGTCGAAGTGCACCGAATGCGTCGGCTTTTTCGACCATGAAGCGTGCGCCGCGGTATGTCCGGTCGATTGCTGCATCCCCGACCCGGCCAACGTGGAGAGTGAAGGCGTGCTGCTCGCGCGCGCGAGGAAATTGCATCCCGACGAGACCTTCCCCGACGACCCACCGTCGCGCTTTCGCAAGCAGGCCCACCGGCGCCGAAGCGGCGGCCGACGGCGTAGCAGTCGCAGCGGTCGCGCCCACGCCAGCAGCGGTCGCACCCAAGCCAGCGCCGGCCGAGGCACCCAAGCCCGCGCCAGCGGCTGCGAAACCTGCGGCGGCGCCAGCAGCGGCCGCACCCAAGCCCGCGGCGGCGCCCGCCCGCCCGGCGGCAGAGGCCGCGCCGGTAGCGGCGGCGGGTCTCGCGATGATGCATCTGCCGAAGGACATCGGTGCGTTGCCCGGACCAATTGGCGAGAAACACTTTCCCGGCGAGCTCGAAGCTGATTTCGATGCCGTGCTGGCTTCAGTCAACGCTTCGCCGGTTCGTATAGCGCCGGCGCCGGTGCAGATCGCGTTTCGGCTTGCCGAGCCGATTCTCGGCGCGATGCCGGTCGGCGTAAAGGCGCGACTCGAAGAGGCAGTGGGCAGCAGCGGAGGATTTTCGACCGTCCGCTCGACCGCGCTCAACATGATTCTGAATCTGATTCTGTACCCCGTAATCCTGACGGCGTTCGCGGTTGCGGTGCTCGGCGACCGGTTGTTTTCGCAAAGTACCGGCGGATGGATCATGCTCGGCGTATTGATTGCGTCGGCCGAGGCCGCGTGGCGGTTGCGCGAAGGAGTGATTCACGCCAAGCCTGCCGGCGAGCTGACGTATCGTGGATGCTGGTACGGACTCGCGCTCGCGCCGATCGGCTCCATCCTCGCGCGCGCGGGCGGCGCGGGCAGGAGAACCGAGCGCAAGGCGGCATTCGACGGGTTCGAGGGCACCATGCATGAAGACAAGACCGAGCGCGATCGCCGCTACGGAACCGTTTACACCGTCGCCGAGTATGCCAACGCATACCTGGTTCGGCTCGAGATGCCGCGCAAGCTGCCGCTGTCATCGCTCAAGCGGTTGTGGAATCTGCCCGACGAGATGCCCGACTACGATTACAACATCATGCTCGGCGACAACGTGCTTTCGATCAACGCGAGCGTGCGCGGCGAGACGATCCGCCGATTGTCCTATATCTCGTCGGCGTTTCCGGCCGATTTCATGACCCGAATCGAGTTTGGCAAGCCGGTGGGCGCGTTCAAGCATCGGATGCGCGACAAGGTGCTCGAAGTCGTCGTTCTCAAGGCGGAGGCGGCCCAGTTTCGGCACGCCGCCTGAAAAATTCTCGCGAGCTTAACCCGGCGTACGAGCTTGGACCGGCGGATTTGGCGCGCCGACAGTGCAGTTGAGTTTGGTTGACATGGCGATCCACATTCGGGACGCCACAGATCGCGACCTGCCCCGTATCATCGAGATCGAGCGGCTCGCTTTCCCCGCCCCTTGGAGCCTGGCCTCCTTTCAACGTGAACTGACCCTGCCGTTCTCGCGCATCATGGTCGCGCTCCCGGCAGCGAGCCACGAGCATGGGCGAGACGACAACGACAACGGAAAGATTGCCGGCTTTCTCTGCCGATGGCTGATCGCCGACGAATGCCACGTCCTCAATATCGCCGTGCATCCGGAGTCGCGCCGGCTCGGGATCGGCACCGTGTTGCTAGCCGAAGCGATCGCCGAGGCAAGATCGACTGGCACCGGCGTGGTTTCGCTGGAAGTTCGCCGGTCAAATCTGCCCGCGCGGCAGCTTTATCGCAAATTTGACTTCGAAGAACGGCGTTTGAGGCGGCATTACTACGGCCCCGGTGAAGATGCGATCATCATGGAACTGCGGTTCGACTGACCTGATTTGACGGTTAATTCCGAACATTGTTCTATCTAGTCCGCCTAGTTTCAGTTTCTTTTTGAGACTGGGGTTACAAATCAAGTAACTTTGTGTCATAATGTAACTACATTCCAGGCCGATCGGATCCGTGATGAACCGCGGGTCATCAACCATATCCGAAATCCAGGGCCTGCCATCGAGTGCCATTAGCGCGATGAATTTGCCGTTCAAGAAGGGTGAAAAAGTGGTCTACCCCGCCCATGGGGTGGCCGTCATCGAGGACATCCAGATGCGGGTTATCTCCGGGACGGAGCGACGTTTCTACATGCTCCGAATCCTCGGCACCGAGAAGATGACCATCATGATCCCGACCGAGAACGTCGAGTCGGTCGGACTTCGGCGCGTTATCGGAAAAGATATGGTGGAAAAAATTTACCGTATCCTGCGCCAGCGCAAGGTCGAGGTTGACACGCAAACATGGAACCGCCGCTATCGCGAATATACGGAGAAGATTAAGACCGGTTCTCCACTGGAAATAGCCAAGGTGCTGCGCGACCTGCTGGTGCTCAAGAGCGACAAGGAGTTGTCGTTCGGCGAGCGCAAGATGCTCGACACGGCGCGATCCTTGCTCGTCAAGGAATTGTCGATCGCCAAGGCGCATCCCGAAGAGAAAATCATGGAAGAACTGAAGACGATCTTCGCGAACTAGCCGCCGCCGTCAATTCAATTGTGTGAATAAGGCCGGGATTTTCTCCCGGCCTTTCCTTTTGTCGAAGGGCCCTGCGATTTTGTTGAAGGCGAGGATTCGGTGTGCGAATCTCGCTGGCATGGCGAAACAGCGAATACTTCTGCTCGCAGCAATTTCCCCGGGCAACGTGGCCGGTTGCGGGAATCGTGATGCTCGCGCCGGCCGGCCGCAAGCTGCCCGCCGTGATCGTCCAGCAAATGAGATACCTCGGCGAGGCCTCGCCCAAGGAACTCGCGGAGCTCAAGCGCGAAGCTAATGAAATCTCGGCGCACAGGATGCCGGCGACGCAATATTTTTTCGGCGCGCCCGCGTCGTACTACTACGATCTCGACGCGCGCGACGAAGTCGCAATCGCGCGCAGTCTCGACGTACCAATCCTGATTCTGCACGGCTCGCGCGACTACCAGGTAATCGACGAGGACATCCGCAATTGGCAAAACGGCCTCAAGGGCGATGCGAAAGTGCAGGTCGATATGTTCCCGGGGCTCAACCATCTGTTCGTCGCGGGCGCGGGCAAGCCCGGACCGGCCGAATACAACACGCCGGGGCATGTTGACGTCGCGGTGATCGCAACGATCGCGAGCTTCGTCTCAACGCCGGCAATAAATTGAAAGCTTCGGCGATCATCGTTGCGGCGGGGATCGGCGCGCGGCTTGGCTCGGGCGTGCCCAAGGCGTTCGTGAAGATCGGCGGCCGCACGATGCTCTCGTATTCGCTCGGCGCCGTCGGACAAGTCAATTCGATTGGCGAAGTTGTGATAACAGTGCCCGAGGGATTCGAAAGCGCGGCGCGCGCCGAAGCCGCGGCTGCCGGGCTTGGCGTGCCGGTCAAGATTACACCGGGCGGTATCGAGCGTCAGGATTCGGTTCGAATCGCGCTCGGACTGACCAGTTCGGAGAGCGAACTGGTGATAGTGCATGACGCGGCGCGTCCGCTGGCGACGCCGGCAATTTTCGAGGCGTGCCTGGCGGCGGCGGCGCGAGCCGGCGGTGCGATCGCGGCGATACCGGTGGCCGACACTTTGAAGCGCGTCGCGGACAGCGCGATCGCGGCGACCGTCACGCGAACGGGGCTATGGCAAGCGCAAACTCCGCAGGCATTTCGCCGCGATCTGCTGGTCGCGGCGCATCGACGCGGATTCAGCGAGGGAATCGTCGCAACCGATGACGCTGACTTGGTCGAAAGGACGGGCGTTCGCGTCGAAGTGGTCGAAGGCTCGACCGCGAACATCAAGATCACGACGCCATCCGATCTCGCGATCGTCGAGGCAATCGTCGCCGCTCACAAGGCCGGCTTACCTACCTAATCGGGCGGGCGCATCGGATTGCCCGGCTTTACTGCGTTGGCAACCAGGCCTTCGTTGAGCGAGCCGGAGCGAAAGCCCTTCAGATCGATCGCGACGAATCGAAAGCCGATTTTTTTGAACTCGCGATCGATGGTTTCGCGAATCTCGGGCTCGAAGATGCGCGCGATCTGGCTTTGCTCGAGCTCCAGCCGCGCGACCTCGCCATGGTAGCGCACGCGCGCGACTGCAAAGCCCATCGAATGAAGCAGTTTCTCGCCCGCCGCGACTTTCTCAAGCCCCTCGGGTGTTATCTCCGTGCCGTACGGAAAGCGCGACGATAGGCATGGCGAGGCGGGACGATCCCAGGTCGGCAACCCCATCGAGCGCGACAGTTCGCGAACATCGGCCTTGGTCATTTCGGCTTCGACCAACGGATGGCGCACGCGTTTCTCGCTGGCCGCCTGCATCCCGGGGCGATAGTCGTGCAGGTCGTCCAGGTTAAGGCCGTCCACTATCTCCTCGATACCGAGTTGCGCGGCCTTTGCCTCGCAAACCGTAAACAGATTGTGCTTGCACAGGTAGCATCGGTTGAGCGGATTTGCCGCGTAGCCCGGAATCTCGAGTTCATTGGATTCGACGACCAGGTGGCGCGCGCCGATCAGGCGCGCCATCGCCAGCGCCGAGTCGCGGTCCTCGTCGGGCATCGTGGGCGAAGTCGTCGTCAGCGCGAGCACGGAGTCGCCCAGCGCGTCGTGCGCAACCTTCAGCACCAAGGTGGAATCGACGCCGCCGGAAAACGCCACGATAAGGCTGCGCATCGGCGCAAATATCGCGCGCATCCGGTCAAGCTTCGCGTCCAGGGTTGTCAAATTGTGTCCATCGAATCAGGCGCGGTTAGATTCCCGTGGCCTGGAAAAGATCGGTCGTCAGATATCGCTCGCCGGTGTCACAGAAAACCACAACCACGATGTTGCCCTTGCCAAGCCGCCTGGCTATCTGCAAAGCCGCGTAGCAGCTTGCGCCGGACGAGATACCGACCAGCATGCCCTCTTCGCGCGCGAGACGGCGCGCGTACAGGGCCGCATCTTCGTCGCTGACGGCGATTATCTCATCGTAAACTTTAGTGTCGAGATTGGCCGGCACGAAGCCGGCGCCGATTCCCTGAATCTTGTGAAAGCCGGGCTCGCCGCCCGACAACACCGGCGAGCTTTTCGGCTCGACGGCGACGATCAGGACTTTGTTGTTGAGATGCTCACGCAAATAATGGCCCGCGCCCGTGATCGTTCCGCCCGTCCCCACGCTGGAGATGAACGCGTCGATGCGCGGGAGCTGTTCGAGCAGCTCGGGCCCGGTGGATCGATAATGGATGTCGGGATTGGCGGTGTTGCTGAATTGCTGCGGCATGAAGTAGCCGGGATTCTCGCGGCACAGTTCCTCGGCCTTCGCGATCGCCCCGTGCATCCCGCGCGTGTCCGGCGTCAGCACCAGCTCCGCGCCGTAAGCGACCAGCAACGAGCGCCGTTCCTCGCTCATCGTGTCGGGCATCGTAAGGATCAGCTTGTAGCCTTTCACCGCCGCGACCAGCGCCAGACCGATCCCGGTGTTGCCCGAGGTCGGCTCGACGATCGTATCGCCCGGCTTCAGCCGGCCGGATTTTTCGGCCGCCTCGACCATCGCCAGGCAGATTCGGTCTTTGACGCTGCCGCCGGGATTGAAATTCTCCAGCTTCGCCCATACTTCGGCGTCGTCCTTGCCGGGCATGCGATTGAGCCGGACGACGGGCGTGTTGCCGATAAGTTCGAGCGGCGATTGCGCGACGCTGATAGGCATGGAGGCGATTCTAGCCAAAAAATGCGCCCGGTTGCGAATGTTGCAAAGCCGGGTAATCGACACCGCGCGCGGACTGTTCCACGCCGCTGTCCGTGACTGCTGAAATCCGAAAATCAGCGCGGGCGGAGGCGAGCTACTTGACCTTGCTCTTCAAGGCCGTCGAGACGCTCCCGCTGTTGGCGCCATAGGTGAACTCGAACGAAAGCGTCGAGGTTTGCGTGCCGCTGGCCGACCCCGGCGGCGCGAACTCGACCGCGACCGCGCACTTGCTCTTCGGCGCCAGCACATGGCCTGAGCATCCGTCGCCGGCAATCGTGAACGAACCAGGATCAGGCGCCCCCAGCGCCGCCGTTTCCAGCGTCACCGGGACCGTGCTCGAATTCGACAGCTCGATGTTCTTAGCCTTGCCCGTCACGCCCGCATCGACGGCAGTAAACGACTCCGACTTCGGCGCCTTCAGCGTCGCGGCGATTCCATTGCCGCTGAGGCTCGTCGCGGGACTGGCGCCGTTGTAGCCAACCTCGATGGTTTGATCGCTCACGGCGCCGGGAGTGGCCGGCGCAAACTCGACGTCGAACGAGCACTTCTTCTTCGGCTCGATAGTTTGACCCGAGCAGGTGTTCGCGCCGCCGGCGATCGTGAATGGCGGGGTCGCGGTCACCGATTCGATCACCGCCGCGATCGTGCCCTTGTTAGCGAGCGACACTTTCTTGGGCTTGCTGGTCCCGGTCGCATCGACGCTGCCGAGATTGAGCTTCGCCGGGGCGGCGCTCAGCGCGGTCGTCGGCGTAGCGGTTGCGGTCGGAGTTGGCGTCGGAGTCACCCCCGTCGCGGTTGCCGTCGCCGTTGGCGTTGCGGTCTTGGTTGCGGTCGCGGTTGCGGTGTGGGTCGGCGTGCTACAGACGTAATCACCTCCACCGCACGTCGGGGTTGGGGTCGCGGTCGGGGTCGGCGTTTCGGTCGCGGTCGTGGTCGGCGTCGGCGTAGGCCCGGCAGGCCCCGGCAGGATGGCGACGAACAGAGGCTCACCCAGTTCTGTGAGCGGACCGCTGATGGTGGTGCTGGGGGACTCGTTGAGCGTCCCCGTGCTGCTTCCCAGTGGCGGATAGACAAACACGCTGGCGGCGCCTGCGTCAGCCACATAGATGTTGCCGCTGGAATCCAGCGCGACGCCGGACGGAGCGGTCAGACCGGTGCTGGGCCCGGTGATGGTGGCGATGGGGGCCTCGTTGCCGTTGCTCCCCGACGAATAGACAAACACGCTGCCGGCGCCCTCATCCGCCACATAGATGTTGTCTTTGGAATCCACCGCGATGCCTTGTGGATAATTCAGGAGGGTGCTGAGCCCGGTGATGGTGTCGGTGGGAGTGGCGTCGCCGTTGCTGCCGGCCGGGTAGACAAACACGCTCGGGCCCGCAAAGTCCGTCACATAGATTTTGCCGGTGGAATCCACCGCGACGCCGACTGGCGCGAGCAAGCCGGTGTCGGGCCCGATGATGCTGTCGACTGGGGCCACGTTGAGCACTCCGGTGCGGCTTCCCACCGCCGAATAGACATCCACGCTGGCGGCGCTCTCATCCGCCACATAGATTTTGCGGCCGGAATCCAGCGCGACGCCGATTGGTTGGATCAGGGTGGTGGCGCTCCCGCTGATAGTGGCGATGGGGGCGGCGTTGGCGTTGCTCCCGGCCGCATAGACAAACACGCTGGGGGTGAACTCGTTAGTATAGTTGCCGTCGTCGGCCACATAGATCTTACCGCCGGAATCCAGCGCGATGCCTTGTGGAGAGCTCAGTCCCGTGGTCGTGGTCGTGCTGATGGCGACGCTGGGGGCCTCGTTGAGCGGCCCGGTGCTGCCCCCGAGCGCCGAATAGACGAACACGCTATCGGCTTGGTAGTCCGCCACATAGATCTTGCTGCCGGAATCCAGCGCGACGCCGTATGGCTCGAGCAAGCCGGTGTTGCTCCCGAGAATGGTGGCGAGCGGCGCCTGGTTGCCGCTGGTCCCCGACGAATAGACGAACACGCTGTCGGCGCCGACGTCCGCCACATAGATGTTGTGGCTGGAGTCCGCCGCGATGCCTTGTGGCGACACCAGGCCGGTGAGGTTCCCGCTGATGGTTGTGGTGGGAGCCTCGTTGAGCGGCCCGGTGCTGCTTCCCAGCGCCGCATAGACAAACACGCTCGTGGCGCCGTTGTCCGCCACATAGATGTTGCTGCTGGTCGAATCCAGCGCGACGCCATATGGGGCTACCAAGCCGGTGAGATTCCCGCTGATGGTGGCGATCGGATCCTCGTTGAGGGCGCAAGGACTCGAAGAAGTGCAGGTCCCGCTTAACGCCGGATAGACGAACACACTCGCGGCGCCGTTGTCGGCCACATAGATCTTGCCGATGGAATCCAGCGCGATGCCGACTGGCGATACCAAGCCGGTGAAGCCACCGCTGATGGTAGCGATAGGGGCCTCGTTGAGCAGTCCGGTGCTGCTTCCCAGCGGCTGATAGATCGTCACGCTGGAGCTGCTTTGATCGGTCACATAGATGTTGCGGTTGGAATCCAGCGCGATGCCGTACGGGGAGTTCAAGCCGGTGTTGGGCCCGCCGATGATGGCGGTGGGAGAGGCGTCGCCTTTGCTCCCCTTGGCGTAAATGGTGACGGTGTTGTTGCAGGTGTTGGCGGCGTAAATGTTCCCGCCTGCGTCAATGGCCACGCTACTGGGTGAGCTGAGACCGGTAGGGACGGGGATCATCGGGGAGACGTCGCCGTTGCTGGCGGGGGAATAAGCCGTCACGGCCTCGGAGCAAAGGTCAGTAACGAAGAGCGTCCCGGCGGGGTCCGAGCTGTAGGCCCGGCCTGAAAAACGATGAAGGCCGATAATCGCGAACGCAGCCGCAGCCAGGATCGCGATCGCGCCGATCCGTGCTCTTCCTGCGTACTTGTTCATTTGCTTCGCCCCCACGTTTGAAGAGAAAACCACGCCGAACGGTTTAAACTGCTAACCCTTCCGGCAGGCATGGGGGCGATTCTAGCCGGAAAATGCGCCCGCTTGCGAATGTTCACAAGCAGGGGTAATCGACTCCGCGGCCGGTAGGTGCAGGTTCTGCTCTCCGCGCTCTTTTCCTTCCGTCATTGCGGATGACGATGCGACGACGGGCGGAAGCCGCACCGTTGTTAGCGTCAGCGCACCGGCGGCGAAGCCGTTGCGGGGTCTGACGCCGGAACAACCACCTTTGTGCAGGCTTTGCCGGTCACGGGAATACTTAGAATATTCGCCGGAGGGGTGCTGATATTTTGGGTTTCGTTGTCTTCGCCAGAAACTTCGCCAGACTGCGCCGGAAGTGACATACTGATTGAATCGATAAAAACAACCCCTCCGCTCCCGGGCCATGAGCTGAGGATCGTCAGGGAGAAATTAGAACCGTCCGTAGAGGTACATCCCGTGCCTGCGGCGGGAGCATTCTTGACCGCGGTGAAAAAGCCGGTAAACGGCTTGCATTGGCCTTTGCCCGGGATTGTGAATCCCCGTCCCACAAACTGGCTGCCCGGAAAACCCGTGAAGCTGATGCAGTAGTCCTTGGCCAGCGAGACACCGGGCACCAGCACCAGCATAGCAAGCCCGGCAAGCACCGCTCGCAGCCGCAAGCTGGCCGTACTCAACGCAGACTTCCGTCCCCCTTCAATGCCTGAAACGCGTTGCTCTCTGATCATTATCTTGCTCTCCTTCATCTCCAGCCTTTGTGACTGGAATAAATAGCAGCAAGGGATGTGCCCGCAGGATCGCGATCGCGCGCGAGGCTTTCCCGAGAAGCGGAAGGCTCGAATTCAACGGGCAAAATCTTGCTCAAGTCGTGGAGGTCTCGGATTCATGGGTCAAAATTCCCATTCGCTCCGAGGCATTATTCCCCGATCTCGCGGCGCTCGCGTCGAAACTGTCGCTATCGAATCGCGCGCGATTTGCGGACCCTCACCTTCATCCCATCCCTTACAGGGCGAGGAAATTTAACGCACAGAGCAGAGAAGAAGATCCGGGGTCCCTCGGCTTCGCTCGGGATGACACAAAAATCTCGTAGGCGGGCGTGCAGGAGTCAGCCCTGCTCAAGGAGGTGCGGAACTCACGGTGGGTTTCGCATTAGAAATGATAGACTGTTAAGAACATCATTTATTCGGCCATTGTCGATTGAGGTGTAGGACATGGAGACGTACGTCGAGCTCGACACCCACCTGCCCGATCATTACCGGACGCTCAAGGAGAACCTTCATCGGTTCGCGCGCGAGGTGATGCGCCCGACCGCGGCCGCGCTCGACCGGCTCGCCGATCCTGGCGCGGTAATCGCCGCGGGCTCGCCGCTGTGGGACTTCCTCAAGCAGGCATATCGGCTCGGGTACAATAAGGCCGGGTTTCCCACCCAGTACGGCGGACTCGGACTGAGCGGCCTTGGGCAGCATATCTACCTCGAGGAGCTTGGATGGGGCAGCGCCGACCTCGCGCTGACACTTGGTCTTGCAGGGGCGCCGTTCGGCGCGCTTGCGGCTACCGGCAATCGCGAACTGATCGAAAAGTATGTCGTGCCGTTCATTCAGGATCGCGAGGCGCAGTACATCGGATGCTGGCCGGTGACCGAGCCGCAACATGGATCGGACTGGGTGACGGGGCTGTGGGACCGGGCAGCAAAACGACCTGGCGGGCCACGTGATCGCCCGGCGCGACGGCGATTCGTACGTGATCAGCGGGCAAAAGTCGGCCTGGGTTTCCAACGGAACGATCGCGACGCATGGCCTGGTGATTCTGATCGCCGACTCCTCACGCGGCAGCCTGCTCGGCCGAGGCGTTGCTTTCGTGCCGTTTGACTTGCCCGGCGTATCGAAGGGCAAGCCGCTCAACAAGCTCGGCCAGCGCGCGCTCAACCAGGGCGAGATTTTCTTCGATGAGGTCAGGATTCCGAGCAGCTACATGCTGATCGCGCCCGACAAGCCCGCAGCTGCGGCGGCCAACGGCAGGGGCGGCGGTCCGAACGCGATGGTGGGGGCGGTATTCACCGGAGTGGCTCGTGCGGCCTTCGAGATTGCGGTCGACTACTCGCGGCAGCGCATCCAGGGTGGCAAGCCGATTTGCGAGCATCAGCTCGTGCAAAAGCAGCTGTTCGAAATGTTCACCAAGGTCGAGGCGTGCCGGCTGCTCTCGCGCGCGGCGATAACCTACAACACCGACGCCCCGGTACCCGCGATGGAATACTCGATTGCCTCGAAGACCTTCTGCACCCAGGCGGCATTTGAGGTCGCCAGCGACGCGCTTCAGCTGCTGGGCGGCAACGGCCTCAGCAAGGAGTATCCGATCGAAAAAATCTTCCGCGACGCACGCGCCGCGCTGATCGAGGACGGCACCAACGACGTGCTCAGCCTGGCCGGGGCAAGCTTGGTGCTCGCGCGCGCCTCCTGAGCGCGATTGTTCCCGTTCCCATTCTAATGTGAAACCCACCGCGGGTTTGCAGGGGTGACCCCTGCCCGTGGCGACGGCCTACGGCGAGATGTTCGAGCGTGGCTGCGGGATATGTACGAACGGACCTCTATTGGTCAAAAATCCTCCTGAAGATCCGGGGTCCCTCGGCTCCGCTCGGGATGACGCAAAAATCTCGTAGGCGGGCGTGCAGGGGTCCACCCCCTGCTAGACTGTCTCCGATGACGCCGCATGAGAACGCCGTGCGTTCCGTCCGGCGCGTACTGGTCATTTTTCCGGGCGCGCTCGGCGATCTCATGTGCTTGATGCCGGCGCTCGCGGCGATCTCGCGGCGCCACCGCGGCGCTTCGGTCGAGCTGATGGCGCGCTTGGAACTGGCCCGGCTCGCAGCCGGAAGAACCGTCGTCGCACGCGGTCATTCGATAGACGCTCGCGAGGTGGGCGAATTATTCACTGAGGCGGGCGCAGAGTCCGATGAAACGCCGGTCAATCTAAACGCGCGTCGATTCTTCGGGGATTTCGATCGCATCTACTCGTTCTTCGCCTCGGACGACTGGCGTTTTCGCGCGCGATTGGCGGCGGCGACCGATGCCGAGGTCTCGTTTCATCCGTTTCGCCCCGGCGGTGACGGCCACGTATCGGCGGCCTACTTGCGGGCGATTGAAATTGACGAGACCGCTCTGCTGGTGAATCCGCGGCTCGAACCGACCGTCGACGACTTGGCGGCTGCAGCGGGCGCGATTGCGCAATCGAAATGCGGCAGCTCGAATTTGATTGTGATTTTTCCCGGCAGCGGAAGTCCCGGCAAGAACTGGCCGGCGGACAAATTTGCGGCGCTCGCGTCGAAACTGTCGCAATCGGATCGCGCGCGATTTGCGGACCCTCACCTTCATCCCATCCCTTACAGGGCGAGGAAATTTAACGCGCAGAACAGAGAAGAAGATCCGGGGTCCCTCGGCTTCGCTCGGGATGACACGAAGAGTAAGAAGCGGGCGGATAAAGAATACGAACGCAGAATCTCGAATCGCGCGAGCGTCGCGGTCATTCTGGGCCCCGCCGAAATGTCGATGGAACCGATCTTTCGCCAGTCCGGCGTCGCGGTCCTGAAGCACCTCGATTTGCCGACGGTCGCGGCGATCGCGCGCGTCGCGTCGGCCTTCGTCGGGGTTGACTCGGGCGTGTCGCATCTGGCGGCCGCGGCCGGCGCGTCCGGTGTGGTGATCTTCGGGCCGACCGATCCCGCGCGATGGCGTCCGCTGGCGCCGGGCGCGCGCGGGCAAATCGAAGTTCTCAGGCGCGACCCCATCGATTCCATCGAGGCCGATGAAGTCGCCGCGTTGATTGTCAAAATTTGTGGAGTAGCGTCAAAGATAATACACTGAGCAGGGCATGGATCATCGGACAACATATGTAAGGTCGCGCGAGAGAGTGAAAGAGGGGCTATGAGCTTCTTCAAGACGACGCTGCTGCTGGGTCTGATGACGGGTCTGCTGATGATAATCGGCGGGCTGCTCGGAGGTTCGCGCGGCGTCGTGATCTTTTTCGTCATCGCCGCGGTGATGAACTTCTTCAGCTACTGGTTCTCCGACAAGATTGTGCTGCGCGCCTACGGAGCGCAGGAACTCGACGCGCAATCGGCGCCGGAACTCTACTCGATCGTCAACGAGCTGGCGCATTCGGCCTCGATCCCGATGCCGCGTCTGTACCTGATCGATTCCGACACGCCCAACGCTTTCGCGACCGGCCGCAACGTGCATCATGCCGCCGTCGCCGTGACGCGCGGGATCATGCGAATCTGCACGCGCGAGGAGCTGAAGGGCGTCATCGGCCATGAACTCTCGCACGTGACCAATCACGACATATTGACCAGCTCGATCGCAGCCACCATGGCCGGCGCCGTAATGATGATCGGCTCGATGGTTCGATGGGGTGCGATCTTCGGACTTGGCAGTCGCGACGACGAGGAAGGCGGGCTGGCGGGGCTGCTGGTCGCGGGCATTCTCGCGCCGATCGCGGCGACCCTCATTCAACTCGCGATTTCGCGCACCCGCGAGTACCAGGCCGATGCGAGCGGGGCCAAGCTCACTCATAATCCCCTGTACCTGGCCAGCGCGCTGCGCAAGCTCGAGGCCGCCAACGAGCGGATGCCGATGGACGCCAGCCCTGCGACGGCCCATCTGTTTATCGTGAATCCGCTGAGCGCGGCGGGAATTTCGCGGCTGTTCTCGACGCATCCGCCGATCGAGGAGCGAATCCACCGGCTCGAGCAGATGTCTGCCGGACAGATTGGACAAGGGTGAGGGTGCCATCGATGGAAGAATCGGAAGAAAAGGGCCGCGGATTCAAGGTTCAGGACCGCCGGCGTTTCTCCGCCGAAGGCGAGGCCAAGGCAGGCGACGAGGCTCCATCTGAGAGCAGCGAAGCGTTGGAAATAAAATCCAAGCCCGACGCGCCGGGGCCAGAGTCGATCTCCAAGCCGCAAGCCGCCCCCTCACAGCACGCGGCGAGTCGCGATTCGAGCCAAGCGCCTCTCGAGCTGACATTCGCGGCGTTTCTGTGGAGCCTGTCAGAGCAGGCCCTGGCGGCGCTGGGCGAGATACCCGACCCGGCGAGCGGTCAGGTGACGCACGACCTGATTTTGGCGCAGCAGATGATCGATATCATCATAATGTTGCGCGACAAGACCCGTGGAAACCTCGATCCCCACGAACAAGCGTTGCTCAAAGAGATTCTTTCCAGTCTGCAAATGAAGTACGTTGAATTGGCGAGACCGCCGGGCCGTTGAGCGGCCGTCTGCGCTTAATCACACATGACGCATAAGTTTTCCCGACCCATCGTCTTTCTTGGCGTCGCGATTTTTACCGCGACATTCACTTTGATTGCCTCTGGCATCGTGGCGCGCGCGGTGGATTCCGCGCCGCCCACGCGCTTCTGGACCGAGCTTGCCGACCCCGCGCACGTTGCGAAAGCCCAGTCGATGCCGGACTTCGTCGAGCTCGCAGCCAGGCTCAGCCCCGCGGTCGTGAACATCTCGACCGAGGAACCCGACGAACCCGCGGAAGGCGGCGAGCCATCGCCCGAAGATTCTCCGCATGGCCCGCTCGCGCCGCCGCAAGCGCATCCTTTCGAGGAGTTCGGCGGCTCGCCGCATTCCAAGGCGCTTGGCTCCGGCTTCATCATCACCAAGGACGGCTACATCCTGACCAACGAGCACGTCGTCGAGAATCCGGGCACGGTCACCGTGACCACGCAGGACGGCCACAATTACGTCGCCAAGATTGTCGGGCATGACGAGAAGAGCGACATCGCGCTGCTGAAGATCGATGCGAAGCACGACCTGGCGGTCGCGCCGCTGGGCAACTCCGACGACTTGAAGGTTGGAGAATGGGTGATGGCGATCGGCAACCCGTTCGGCTTCGATCATTCGGTGACGGCCGGAATCGTCAGCGCCAAGGGACGCTTCATCCCGGGCAACTACGAGGATTTCATCCAGACTGACGCGTCGATAAATCCCGGCAACTCGGGCGGTCCGCTGATCGATCTGCGCGGCGACGTGGTCGGCGTCAATTGCGCGATCTACACGCGCACCGGCATCAGCATGGGAATCGGCTTTGCGGTTCCCATCGAACTGGTCAAGGAAGAGCTGCCGCAACTTAGGAGCTCGGGCAAAGTCGTGCGCGGATGGCTCGGCGTGTACATCCAGAAGGTGACGCCTGAGCTGGCCGAGTCGCTGGGGCTGGCGGATTCGCGCGGCGCGCTGGTTGCCAAGGTGCTCGACGGCGGACCAGCCAAAGCGGCCGGCGTCAAGCGCGGCGACGTGATCGTCGCGTTCGACAATCAACCGGTCAGCGACTCGCGCGAATTGCCGCTGCTGGTCGGCCGCACGGACCTGGGCCACAAAGGGATTCTCAAGGTGATTCGCGACAAGCAGACGATCGATCTGCCGGTCACGATCACGCAGTCCCGCGAGCCCGAAATCGTGGCGGCCGAAAAACCGGAAAAGCCCGACCTCGGCGCCGTCTCGCCCTTCGGCCTTCACGTCAAGGACCTCAGTACCGATCTCGCCAAAGAACTCGGGCTCGATACGCCGGGCGGCGTCGTGATTTCGTCGGTCCAGCCCGGCAGCCGCGCCGACGAGGCTGGCCTTCGCGCTCGCGACGTGATCCTCGAGGTCAATCGCGCGGCCATCAAGAACGTCGACTCGTACCAAAATGCGCTGAAGACGAGCGCCAAGGGCAAAATAGTCCTGCTGCTCGTCAGGCGCGGCGACGCCACTATCTACGTGACCGTCAGACCGGAGGCCTGAGCTGGGGACCCATTCCCGATGTCCCCGAAACGACTCCTGAAATTCGCGCTCATCGGCGTGGGCGCGCTCATCTTGTTCGCCATCCCTCCCAGCTTGTGGCTGTTCTTCAGCTACTACAATCAGCTCGAGAATGAAGTCGTCGCGCGGTTCTCGGGCAAGCGATGGAACATCCCGTCGCGAATTTATTCCGACTCGGTGCTCATTTACCCCGGCCAGGATCTGAAGGACCTCGGTTTCTTCGAGCGGCTCGCGCGCCTGAATTACCATCCCGTCGATCCGGGCCAAGTCGCCTCTCGCGGCGAGTACAGCTTCGATCGCAAGCGTGGCAAGCTCGACATCTTTCTGCATAGCTTCGCGTATCCGTACGGCAACTTCGGCGGTGAATTCGTCGAGCTGACTCTTAACGGAGATACGATCGCGTCGATGGGGGATCCTGTGATCCATAAACCGATCTTCTCGATCGAGCTGGAACCCGAACTCATCAGCGGCATCTTCGAAGGCGAATGGGAGCAGCGCCGGCTGGTGCGCCTGAGCCAGATTCCGCCCACGCTCATCAATGCGATCCTGGCCGCCGAAGACCATCGCTTTTACGAGCATCACGGCGTTGACCTGGTCCGCACCATCAAGGCCGCGTATATCGATTTTACTTCGGGGCACGTGCGCCAGGGCGGCTCGACGCTCACCCAGCAGCTTATGAAGAACTTTTTCCTGACCCGCGAGCGAAGCTACCAGCGCAAGCTCAAGGAAGCGATGATGGCGTATATCGCGGAGCGCCAATACTCCAAGGATGAAATCCTGGAGAACTATATTAACGATATCTACCTGGGCCAGCGCGGCCAGGAAGGCATATACGGCGTCTGGGAAGCGTCTGAGTACTACTTCTCCAAGGAGCCGCGCGATCTGACTATTGGCGAAATGGCTACTATTGCCGGCCTGATCAGTTCGCCCAACCGGCTCAATCCGCTGCACCATCCCGACGCCGCGCGGCCGCGACGCGACGAGGTCCTGGCCGCGATGCTCGAGGATGGCTACATCGGCAAAACCGCTTACGATTCGGCAATCAGCGAGCCGCTGCATCCGCGTGAAGTTTATGCCGAGGGCAACGACGCGCCCTACTTCGTCGATTTCGTCAAGAAAGAACTGGCCGAGCGTTATCCGCCGCAGGTGCTCAGCGGCGAGGGTTTGCGCATATTCACCTCGCTCGACGTGCACATGGAAAAGCTCGCCGAGAGCGCAATCGCGCACAATCTCAGCGATCTGGAAGCCAAGCATCCCAAGCTGCTCCGCCGCGAGACCAAGGATCGCCTCGAGTCATGCCTCATCGCCCTCGAGCCGCAGAGCGGAAGGATTCGCGCGATGGCTGGTGGACGCGACTACCGCTCGAGCCAGTTCAATCGCGTTACTCAGTCCAAACGTCAGCCCGGTTCGGTCTTCAAGCCGGTGACCTATCTGGCGGCCTTCGACGAGACCCTGTCAGGAGGAGCCGAGAAGTTCCTGCCGACTACCTATATCGAGGACGCGCCCTTCACCTGGCAGTACGGCGACATGAGCTGGACGCCGAATAACTATCGCGACCGTTTTTTCGGCCACGTCACGCTCGAGTTCGCGCTCGGCGAGTCGCTCAACTCCGCAACTGCGCGGCTGGCCAACAGCGTCGGACTGGATCGAATCCGCGCGATGGCGTCGAAGCTCGGCTTTGGCGACTTGCCGCCCTACCCGTCGATCGTGCTGGGCGGAATCGAAGTCTCACCGCTACAGGTCGCGCGCGCGTACGCGGTAATTGCCAACGACGGGATGGAAATCCAGCCCTACGCCGTTACCGCCGTGGTCGATGAAAACAACAAGGTAATCGAGGGTCACGAACTCGCCGCCGAACAGGTGATTTCGCCCCAGCTCGCGTACATGATGCAGTTCATGCTCGAAAACGTGATCAATCACGGCACCGGCGCGGGCGCGCGCTCGATGGGTTTCACGCGGCCGGCCGCGGGCAAGACCGGCACCACCAACGACGCCAAGGACGCATGGTTCGCGGGCTTTACGCCGAATCTGCTGGCAGTGGTCTGGACGGGTTTCGATCAGAAGGAAGAGCTGGGGCTGACCGGCGCGCAAGCTTCGCTGCCGGCGTGGGTTGCTTTTATGAAAGCGGCGACCGCATCACGCCCGGCGCTCGATTTCACCGCTCCGCCGGGAATCGTCGAGGTGAAAATCGATCCGACTACCGGCTATAAAGCGACGCCCTATTGCCCGGTGACGATGATGGGCGTGTATCCGGAAGGCATGGCGCCAACCAAGGACTGCCCGTATCATACTTCGGCGACGTCGTTGACGGCTGCGGACCACAAGATGCCCGAGGCGCCGAATCCCGTAGCTGATCCTAATGACTAGTTCGCTCCGCCCATTCGCTTTCGCAATATTTCTGTCGATGCTGCCGATTTCCGCGACCGCATCACAGCGCCAACCAACACTCCTGGCAGAGCTCGAAGAAGAATCGATTCCGGCGCAGGATCTCCCGGCTTCATCTCCCGCCGAGTCGCCGTCTCCCAACGCGGCGCCATCTCCCGCCGCCGACACAAATCCCAATTCCGGCGAATGGATCGCGGCGCCTGCCGGGGAGCCAACGACCGCCGAAGGCCAGGCGCCGATACCCAGTCCATCGCCCGGTTCGCAGCCTTCCGCAGCAGCGCCGGCCGAAATCGCGCCCGCGATCGACGTCGGTTCGATCGCAACGACGCCCCAAATCAGCGACTCGTCGCTGGCGCCGCTGATCGATACGGCGCCAACTCCCGCTCGGGCCGCATCTTTGAGAATCACCGAGCAGCAGCGCGTCGAGCTCGAGCAGGGCCACACTGACGACGCGATTCGCGAACTGGCGCACGCGATTTCGATCGATCCGAGCAACTCGTACGCGTACTTCTACCTGGGCCGCGCATACGTCGCGCGCAAGGACTACACGCAGGCGCAGACGTTCTTCAAGCGCGCGGAAATCGGGCTCGCCTCGAATTCCGCGTGGCTCGGCGAAATCTACGCGTTCGAAGGTCTCAGTCTCGAGCAGTCGGGGAAATCCGCCGAGGCCGCCGCCGCCTATCAGAAGGCGCTAGCCGCAAGTCCGGGCAACCTGACTGCGCGCGTCGGCGTCACGCGCGTGTCCGGGTCCGCACCGGCCGATGCCAACGCGGCGCCGCCGCCGGAACTCGATCAACCAGCGCCCGCGGAGCCCGGGGTTGCTCCGCCGCCCGACGAAGCGCCTGCTCCGCCGCCGCCGCCCGCGTCGTCGCCTGTCCCGGAAGACTGAGCGCAATGCTGATACTCGGAATTGAATCTTCGTGCGACGACGCTGCCGCCGCGGTGCTCGAAACCACCGCACCGGGCATCGCCGATATCCGCTCGAGCACGGTAGCCAATCAGGACGACATCCATCGCACTTACGGCGGCATCGTTCCCGAACTCGCGTCGCGCAGTCACGTCGTCACGATTGCGCCCGTCATCGAGCGCGCGCTGGACGCGGCAGGATGCCGACTCGTGGACATCGAGGGAATCGCAGTCACGCGCGGCCCGGGATTGGTCGGCTCGTTGCTGGTCGGCTTGATGTTCGCCAAGGGTCTGGCGCAGGCGAGCGGCGTTGCGATGGTCGGCGTGAATCATATCGAGGGCCATCTGCTGGCGCCGCTGCTCGAAAATCGGATCGCGATGCCGTACCTGGCGCTGGTCGTATCGGGTGGTCACACTGCGCTGTTCGCGGTCGAGGATTTCGGGCGTTACCGCCGGATCGGACGCACTCGCGACGACGCGGCCGGCGAGGCGTTCGACAAAGTCGCCAAGCTGATGGGACTGGGCTATCCGGGCGGACGCGCAATCGACGAGATGTCGCGCCGCGGCAATCGAAGGCGGGTGCGAATCCCGCGCGCGCACGTCAAAGGTGCGCCGATGGATTTCAGTTTCAGCGGCGTGAAGACCGCGGTCGCAACTTTTCTGGCCAGTGAGGATGGCCGCGCCGAACGGCCCGAGGATCTCGCCGCGAGCTTTCAGGAAGCTGTCGTCGATATGCTGGTGAAGCCGGCCATCGCCGCCGCGCGCGAGCTGGGCGCGGATACCATCGCACTGACCGGCGGCGTCGGGGCAAATTCGAGATTGCGCGACAGGCTGGCCGAGGCGGCGGCGGCCGATGGCCGCCGGCTGGTCGCACCGGCGCTAAAATATTGCACCGACAATGCGGCGATGATCGCGCTCGCGGGCAGCTACCGTCTGATCCGCGGCGAGCGCGACGCGCTCAGCATCGACGCGGAAGCCAATCTCGCGCTTTGAATCCGGAGCAGATGACGATTGCACGAAAATCGCACGCGCGCCGCAAACTTAAGCGCGCCGGCGGCGCCGGCGGCGGAATTGAAACGCCGTCGCGCCCCGCACCGGCACTGGCGAGAGCCGGTGTGCGGCCGGCAAAATCGCGCGGCCAGAATTTCCTGACCAGCGGCGCCGTCGCCGATCGAATCGTCGCCGCGGCGGAGCTATCCGAGTCGGACCCGGTAGTCGAGATAGGTCCCGGCCTCGGCATCCTGACCGAGAAAATCGCGGCGCGGTCGCTGCGCTCGCTGACGCTGGTGGAACTCGACCCGCGCCTCGCCGCCCCGCTCCGGGAGCGCTTCGCAGACGGCGGCGTCGCGAACGTTCGCGTCATCAACGCCGACTTTCTCGCCATCGATTTCGCGGCACTCATCACCGGACCACCCTCACCCGTCAAGGTAATCGGCAGTCTTCCGTTCAATGTCGCGGCGGCCATCCTGCGCCGGCTCAGCGACAACGCGCGCATGATTTCGAGGATGGTCCTGATGTTTCAACGCGAAGTCGCCGCGCGGATTCGCGCGATCCCCGGCGACGATGCGTATGGCGCGTTGAGCGTATTCAACGCGCTGTACTGGGAGATCGATCTGCATTTCAGCGTCGCCGCCGGCAGCTTCCATCCGCGTCCCAAAATCGACGCCGAAGTTCTCGCTTTCACGCCCCGGGCGACGCAAACGTTTGCGGCCGGCAACGAAAACGAACGCGACGTGCTCGAAACCGTGCGCGCCTCGTTCTCTGCGCCGCGCAAGACGATTCGCAACGCGCTCAGCCATTGGCTTGGGATCGACAGCACGCGGATCGCGCGCGCGCTCGAACGCGCGGCGATCGATCCGGCCACGCGCGCCGAGAAGCTGGGCGTACCCGATTTTTTAAGACTCACGCACGCGCTGCGCACCGAACTGGCCGGCAGGATCGTCACCCGCGATGCCTGAACTGCCGGAAGTCGAATCATTACGCCGGATACTCGTTCGCAGCGCGGTCGGCAGAACGATCGTGAGCGTTCGAATCGGCGAGAAACGGCTGCGCCGCGGTGTCACCGTGGATTTTGCCGCGGCGATCGCCGGCCGGCGAATTGTGAAACTGTCGCGCCGCGCCAAATATCTGATCGTCGAGCTCGACGGCGACGACGTGATGCTGGTGCACCTCGGGATGTCCGGCAGTTTGACTCATCGCCACGACGGCTTCCGCGCCGATGACTTCGATCCGCGCCACGACCATCTCGAATTCTTGCTCGACGACGCCTCGCGCCTGGTTTACAACGATCCGCGGCGCTTCGGCATGGTCCGTCTCGTCCAGCGCGCCGCGCTGGCTTCCACGGCGGAACTGAAGGGCCTCGGCCCCGAGCCGTTGTCGCGCGAATTCAACGCTGACTACCTAGCCGCGAAAGCCCGCGACCGGAAGGTGGCGATCAAGAACCTGATAATGGATCAGCGAATCGTCGCCGGCATCGGCAATATCTACGCATCCGAGATTCTATTTCGCGCCGGCGTGCGTCCCGCGCGACGGGCCGGCCGCGTGACGCGAATCGAGCTCGAAAAAATCGCGGCGGCCGTGCCGGTTATCCTTCGCGCCGCGATCGGCAGTAACGGCACCACCTTTCGGAGTTACCGCGATTCACGCGGACAGCCCGGGCGATTCGCGGCGCGCTTGCGAGTGTACGGCCGCGCGGCGAAACCGTGCTACAGATGCTCGACGCCGATCAAAAATGTGATCGTGGGCCAGCGCGCCAGCTTCTATTGTCCGAAATGCCAGCGCTGAGCTCGAGTCGATCCTCGGCGCTCGAAGGTGAATCACAATTGATGATGCAGCGACTCAGTTCTGTAAGGCGATTTCGCCCAGCAATAATCGCGTTCGCAGCCGCGGTGATCGCCGGGTCCGCTCTCGCGCCCTCATCATTCGCCCAGACCACGACGCAAATTGATTGGAACAAGATCGATTCCGAAGCTCTCGATTACTTCCGCACCTATCTGCGCTTCGATACGACCAATCCCCCGAGCAACACCGCCGCCGCGATCGCGTACCTCAAAGCGATTCTCGACAAGGAAGGAATCGCCACCGAAACCTTCGAGAGCAAGCCCGGGATGGTCACCCTCGTCGCGCGCATCCTCGGACCCGCGGGCGTGAAACCGCTGATGCTGATGTCGCACGCCGACGTGGTGCCGACGGTCGCCGCCAACTGGACGCATCCCCCATTCGGCGCCGACATGACCGACGGCTATGTGTGGGCGCGCGGCGCGATTGACAACAAGGCGCACGGGATTATGGCGCTGATGACGATGCTCGCGCTCAAGCGCAACGGTGTGGCGCTCAGGCGTGGCGTCGAGATGATGGTGAATCCCGACGAGGAAGCCGGCGGCGAGAACGGCGCGGCCTGGATGGTGAAGAATCATTGGGACGCGATCGATCCCGCGTTCGCATTCAACGAGGGCGGTGACGGCGCCCCCGACTGGCTCGGAATCAAGGGTATCACGTTTCAGGTTGCGGTCTCCGAGAAACGCGTGAACTGGCTTCACGTCAGCGTCCGCGGCAAGGGTGGACACGGCTCGGTGCCGAAGCCCGACAACCCGAATCTGATCTTGATCAACGCGCTGCATCGACTGCTCGAAAATCAGCCGCCGATCCGAATCACGCGAATCTTCGCCGACGCGATGGAATCGATCGCACCGCTCGAGCTGTTTCCCGCGTCGTTCGAGCTCGCGCATCTCGAATGGCCCGGGATGACTCAAGCTGCGGCGGCAGGCGTGTTGAGCCCGTACAATATCCAGGCACTCATGCGCGATACGATTTCGCTCACGATGCTCAACGCAGGATTCAAGGTGAACGTCGTGCCGACCGTCGCCGAGGCCGGCCTGGACTGCCGTCTCCTGCCGGGCACCGATGCCGACGCGTTTCTGAAACGCCTTCGCGAACAGCTCGGCGCAGGCAACTTCTCGATTGATTATATACAGCGGCCCGATGACGCTCCCCCGTCGCCGACCTCCGGCGAGGCTTGGGATGCGATCAAACGCGTCGTCGCAAGCGATTTCAAAGACGCGATTGTCGTTCCCTGGATGACCACCGGCGGCACCGACTCGCGCTTTCTGCGCGCCAAGGGCGTCCCGTCATACGGATTGGTCCCAGCGATCCTCGACAGCGGAGAAATTTCGCGCGTTCACGGCGACGACGAGCGCCTGTCGGTCGAGAATCTGAATCGCGGCATCAAGGCCACTTACGATTTGACGATCGATCTCTGTGCCGCTCACCGCTGACGCCGCGTATGTTATTGTTAGCGAGTTGAGAATCGGAGGTCGCAATTGGAAGAGGCGGTTACGCTATGACACTTGATTTGCCCGGCGGGATCGGCGCCGCACTTGCTTTCCTCCTCGGCGCGAGCGTCGGCAGCTTCATTTGCGTGATTGGGTATCGGCTCCCCCGCGATCTCTCGATCGTCACACCGCGCTCGTTTTGCGAGAGTTGCGAGCGCGCGATTCCATGGTGGGCGAACATCCCGATTCTCGCCTACCTTGGATTGCGCGGGCGATGCCTGATGTGCGGCGCGCCGATTCCGTTCCGCCATTTTCTCGCCGAATTCGGTCTCGCCATCAGTGCCCTCTATCTCTACCTCGCCTTCCCGATCCCCGACGCGATCGCGCGTTTCATGCTATGCGCCGCGCTGTGGGTCGTCGCGATCATCGACTATGACTGGCGGCTGATTCCGAACATCATTACCTGGCCGGGGACGCTGGTGGGATTCATCGCCGCGTCGCTGATGATGCCGGAGGTCGGCTGGAAGAGTTCGTTGATCGGAATCGCGCTTGGCGGCGGCGTCCTGTATGGCACCGGCTACTTCTACCAGCTCGTCCGCGGGCGCGAGGGCGTCGGCCTGGGCGACGTGTGGCTGCTGGGGATGGTCGGCGGATTTCTCGGCTGGCCGGGAGTTCTCTTCACTTTGTTTTTCGGTTCGGTAATCGGCGCGATCGGCGGAATCGCGTTCGCGCTCAGTGGCGGCGGCGCGACTTCACCCGCTCCGCTCGGCGACCCCGTGACCGATCCGGAGGAAGCGGACGTCTCGATTCTGCGCACCGAAGTTCCGTTCGGTCCGTATCTGGCGCTGGCCGCCGGCGTTTTCGCTCTCTTTCAGCCGCAACTGACGCGCTGGTATCTTGGCGGATAAGGACGCGCAACCACCAGCTAATCGATGGCAGCCGGTGTATTCATCACGCTCGAAGGCGTCGAAGGAAGTGGCAAGACCACCCAGGCCGCAATCCTGGGCGACGTGCTGCGCAAAGCCAGCCGCCGCGTAACGGTCACCCATGAGCCGGGCGGTACGCGCGCCGGCGAAACGATTCGCGCGATCTTTCTCGACCCCGCTGTTTCGCTCGACGTAGCCGCGGAACTGCTGTTGGTCCTTGCCGATCGCGCGCAGCACGTTCGCGAAAAACTCCGGCCCGCGCTCGCCGCCGGCGAAATCGTGATTTCCGATCGCTATTCGGATTCGACCACCGCCTACCAGGGCTACGGCCGCGGCTTCGATCTCAAACTGCTCGGCGAACTGAACCGGCTCGCCAGCGACAACGTGACGCCCGACCTGACTATCGTCCTCGACCTGCCGGTCGAGACCGGCCTCGAGCGCACCCGCGCGCGAGCAATGGGCACCGGCCGCGGCTCCGATCGCTTCGAGGGCGAGCGCGCCGAGTTTCATCGCAGAGTGCGCGACGGTTTTCTCGCGATCGCGAAGGCCGAGCCATTGCGGGTCGTCGTGATCGACGCCGACCGTCCGGTTGCAGCCGTCACCGCCGACATCCGCCACGCCGTGGACGAGCTGCTCGCCCGCCGATGACTCAATCCCCATGCCCATAGCTTCGATCCGCGGGCATCGCGAAGTCGCAAGCCGGCTGCTCGCCGAATTGCGCAGCCGCCCCTCGCACGCCTACCTCTTCTCGGGCCCGCGCGGCGTCGGTAAAGCGCTCGTCGCGACCAGCCTCGTCCATGCCCTGATGTGCGAGCGATCGCCCGGCGAGAATTTCTGCTGCACTCCCGCGCGATGCCCCGTCCGCATCGCGCCGCAGACCGAGCGCACCCGCGCGCGCGCCGCTGACGCGGACGCTGCGCGATGCGATTGCTGCTCCGCCTGCGTGCAAATCGCGACCGGCGTGCATCCGGACTTCACCTCCGTGTCGCGCCCCGTCGGCCGTACCGACGTTCTGATTGAGCAGGTCCGCGAATTGATTGCGCGGCTTGGAATCCGCCCGTCGCGCTCATCGATTCGGCTTGCGATTATCGACGACGCCGAGACTCTCAATATCCCCGCGCAGAACGCGCTCCTGAAGACGCTCGAAGAGCCACCCGGCCACGCAATCATCATCATGGTATCCGCCAGCGAGCGCGCCCTGCTCGACACCGTCCGCTCGCGCACGCGCACGGTCAGATTTCCTGCGCTCCAGGTCGCCGATCTCGAGGCTATCCTTGCCGCGCATGGCGTCGGCGATAAAGCTCGCGCCAGTGCGCTTGCGTTGCTGGCTCGCGGCAGCGCTGCAAATGCGATCGCGCTCGCCGACGGTGATGAACCGCCGATGAAGGAGCTGCTCGACGCCCTCGGCACCGCAAAATCGATCGATTTCGCCCGCGCACAGTCTCTCGCCCAGGAGTTCTTCGCCAACCGCGACGCCGCCGCCGGCAATTTCGAGCTGCTCGCAAGGCTGCTCGAAGAAGTACTATGCTACAAACTGCTCAAGACCGATTTCGTGGCGTTTCCGCCCGACTCCAGGTCGAAATTGGCGGGTCTGGCGGATAGTATCGGTGTCGATGCGGTGGTGAAATGTATCGACGCCGCCGTGCGCGCCACCGAAGCGGTCGAAGCGAACGCTAATCCGCGCCTGCAGGCCGAGAATTGGTGGACTATCGCCGGCCATGCGATGCGGGGTGAGTAGAAGATAGTGGCTGACATCGATCCATTTGAAGGCTCGCAACCGCTGCCGAAAATCGTCGCCGTCAGTCTCCAGCAGACCGGCCATCTGTATAATTTCCTGGCCGGCGACCGGACGCTGCGCCGCGGCGAACGGGTGCTGGTCGAAAGCGAGAACGGCAGCCGCCTCGGCACCGTCGAGATCGAGCCGCACGAACCGGCGCATACGATCGATCTTTCCTCGCTGCGTCCGGTTATCCGTATTGCTTCCGACAGCGACTTCCACGTCGAGCGGGAAACCCTCTCGCGTGAGGCATACGCGCGCCGCTTGTGCGTCGAGCGCATTCGCGAGGGCCGCATCCAGATGAAGCTCGTTAGCGCCGACTACACCTTCGACGCGCGCAAGGTCGTGTTCTATTTCGTCGCCGAGGGCCGCGTCGATTTCCGCGACCTGGTCCGCGATCTCGCCAACACGCTGCGCGTTCGCGTCGAGATGAAACAGATTGGCGCCCGCGATGAGACCAAAGTCACGGGCGGGATCGGTCCCTGCGGACGCGAGCTGTGCTGCTCCAGTTGGTTGCGCGACTTCGAGGCGGTCACGGTCAAGATGGCGCGCGAGCAGGGCCTCGCGCTCAATCCCTCGCGACTGGCCGGGATGTGCGGGCGGCTCAAATGCTGCCTGCGCTACGAATACGCCAGCTACGTCGAACTCAAGCGCGCGCTCCCCAACATCGGCAAGCGCGTGGAATCCGTCAAGGGCGACGGCAGAGTGGTTCGCCATAACACTCTCAAGCAGACCGTGCTGATTCAGCGCTATGAAGACGGCGGCGTCGTAGAAGTTACGCTCGAGGATTTGGTCGCCTCGCGCCCGCAGTAGAGCAAGCGTTCTTGCCGCCTCGATGGCGTCTCGGCAGTCGCGCGGCGCCGGGTCTCCCGCTATTGTTGATCTCCTGATGGCGAAAAACCGCATTCACATCACGGCCGCGATCAGCTACAGCAACGGCCCGCCCCATGTCGGCCATGCCTACGAAATGCTGGCGACCGACGCGTTCGCGCGATTTCAGCGCCGCAAGCTCGGCCCCGCCAACGTCACCTTTGTCACCGGCACCGACGAGCACGGCGACAAAAACAAGCGCGCCGCCATCGCGATGGGACTCCATCCGAAGGCATTCGCCGACAAAATCAGCGCGCTCTTTCGACAAGCATGGGCCGGGCTGGACATCAGCTACGATATCTTCGTCCGCACCACCGACCCCGTGCATGAGGCGTTCGTGCAGAAGATGCTCGCGCGCAGCTACGAATCCGGCGGCATCCATTTCAAGGACTACGAAGGCCTCTACTGCGTCGGATGCGAGCGCTTTTACACCGAGAAAGAATTGCTGCCCGGCAACATCTGTCCGGTGCACAACGGGCCCGTCGAGCCTATCAAGGAAGGCAACTATTTCCTGAAGCTCGAGAAATACCGCGAGACTATCCGTCGGAACATCGAGAAAAATCCCGATTTCATCCGCCCCGAGCGCTATCGCAACGAGGCGCTCCGGATGCTCGACGAACCGCTCGAGGATCTTTGCATCTCGCGTCCCAAGGCGCGCCTCGATTGGGGCATCACGCTGCCGTTTGACGACAAGTACGTCACCTACGTCTGGTACGACGCGCTCTGGGCCTACATGAGCGAGCTGCCGAACACCGACGACGTGTCATTGACCGCAATCCTGCCGGTCACCGAACACTTCATCGGCAAGGACATCCTCAAGACGCACGCGGTGTATTGGCCCGCGATACTGCTGGCGGTCGGATTGCCGATCTATCGTCATCTGAACGTCCACGGATTTATGAATTTCGGCGGCGCGCGGCTATCGAAGAGCTCGGGCAACACGCAGGACCCCGTCGCCTATCAGAAAAGCATCGGCCCCGACGTGTTACGGTTCTTCATCTTGCGGGAATTCACCTACGGCCTCGACGGCGATTTCACCGAAGAGCGCGTGATCGATCGCTACAACTCGGACCTGGCCAACGACCTCGGCAATCTGACCAGCCGCGTGCTATCGATGGCGACGCGATACTTCCAGGGCGAGATCACGGCCAGCCCGATGAGTACCGCAAGGGGAAAGGCACTCGTCTTGCCAAGCATGGATTTGGCCGACTTCGCGCGAATCACTGTCGGGTCAGCACCGCAGCCAAACCTACCACCTGATCTGCTCGATGCAGGAATGTGGGCAGTTCACGAATCTCTTCCTAAGCAGAACGAGGCCCTGATCGAGTTGCTCGCGTTCAACCGCGCGCTCGAAGTCATCTGGTCAAGCGCTCGATGCAGCCAACAAGTACATCGTTGCGACCTCGCCGTTCACGCTCGCCAAAGATCCCGCCAATCTGCCGCGCGTCGCGCAAATCCTCGCGAACCTGGTCGAGGGATTGCGCGTCGTCGCCGACACGCTCGAGCCGTTCATGCCGGTAGCGTCGAAAAAAATTCTCGACCTGCTCAATGTCGATGAGAAACTCGCGCGCGCGCCATATGGCGATGGCATCAAGCCGGGGCATCGCGTAAATCCGACCACGCCGCTGTTCCCCCGCATCGACAAGAAAGCCCGCAGCTGACCCCCGCGCGCGCTCCGGAATCCACGCTCAATTTCAATGACAACGATTATCGATACGCATTGCCATCTCGCCGACGCAAAGTTCCGCGGCGACGTCGAAGCCGTGATCGCTCGCGCGTCCGGCGCCGGCGTGGCGCAGATCATCTCGGTCGGCGCGATCGGACCGATCGACAACGATCGATTGACCGTTGCAATCGCCGAATATCACCAGAATGTCTTCGCCGCCGTCGGGGTGCATCCACACGACGCTCGGGATTGCACGCCCGAACGAATCGTACAGTTGCGCGACCTGGCCGCGTCGAAAAGAGTTGTTGCGATCGGCGAGAGCGGACTCGATTTCCACTATATGCACTCGCCGCCCGAAGCGCAGGAAGCGTCATTGCGTGCGCATCTTGCGCTCGCCGCCGAACTCGAGCTGCCAATCGTGATTCATTGCCGCGACGCGGAGCGCCGGCTCGTCGAGATCGTGCGCGAGACCGGGATTCCACCGCGCGGCGGCGTGATCCATTGCTTCACCGGCGATTCCAACGCGGCGCGCGAGTTCCTCGCGCTCGGACTGTGCATCTCGTTCTCGGGCATCATCACGTTCAAAAATTCCGCATCGGTTCGCGAGGCCGCGTCGATCGTTCCCGATGACCGCGTGATGGTGGAGACGGACGCGCCTTATCTCGCGCCCGAGCCGTATCGCGGGATGCGCAACGAGCCGGCCTACGTCAGTCGCACGCTCGAAATACTCGCGAATCTTCGACGCGTTGACGCCGCTGCGCTCGGCGCGCAGGTGATTGCAAACGCCGGCCGCCTGTTCGGGCTTCCGCCACCAGCAAAAACGCCGGCGCAACCGGCCTAACCAAGCGGATGGCCGCCGAAGATCATCGGATGCACCGCGACGATCGCAACGGTCAGCACTACGCCTGCGCCAATCGCCGCCCACGGCATGTCATTGCCGGCCCATCGAACGCGCCCGCCGATTAGCGCCGCGAACGGCACGAACGACGTCTTCGCGACGAACTCGCGATAGCGATCGTCAAGTTCGCGAATCTTGCGCCGGTCCTGATGCATCCCGCCGATGATTCCGAGCGCGGGAAACAGCCCGAAGAAAATCACGTCGCCGGCCCGTCCGTTCATCAACAGGTGCGCAATTCCAAACAGGCTGAATCCAACAAGACCCGGATGCCGCGTGATCTTCAGGAGTCCGCGCGGTTCACTCCCGCCCTTCGGCGCGCCGATTACGCCTGGATTCGGAGTGATGAAACTCCCGACCAACAGGATCAGCGCTGTCAACATCAGCAACCACGCAAGCCCTCGAATCGGGGCCACCGCGCGCAGAGCCCAAAGCAAGGGGCCGGCGTGCTTGTTGCGCGCGAATTCGTAGATTAGCGGTCCCAGCGTCGCGAACGCGATCAGCGAATAGATGCCGCGATACGGCTGCTCGCCGACCGCACCGATCAACCGAGATCGAACGGCAGACGACGATATGATCAGATGGCTGGCCAGGAACAACACTGCCCACAGCGCGATCCAGACAGTCGCATCCATAGAGACCTCCGCGCGATCGCTCAGTAGTCGAGGCTCCGCGCCAGCATGATGATCGCAGGATCGCGGCCCGCGTCAAATGCAGCGAACCGGTTGCAGACCGGCGGCACCGGCGCGCCCCGGCTCAATTCACGAATCGGCTCGAGCGGGGTTGTAGTCATCAGGAGCATAAAACCATGATACCGATTATCCAGGTTGATGAGGCGCGGTTCACCGAAGTTGCGGCGCGCGGTGCGGAGCGCGAGATCGGCGACGGCGCCAGCCTCACGCAGGCGTGCATCCTCGAAGAGATCGTCGGAGCGGTTTTCGGATCGATCACGCTGTGGTACTTGGTGACTTCGCTGGCCGGCCTGGCCTGACAAACACGATGCCCACGTTCAGCCTCAAGTTGCCGCCGCCGTTCGAAGAGGCGGTGAAAAGCATGGAACGCGAGATCATGCGCTTCCTGATGCGCTCGACCGGCGATCGCGAGGATGCGATGGACCTGTTCCAGGAGACGTGGCTGCGCGCCTATCGCGCCTACCCGACGCTGCAATCGGAAGACGGACTGCGGCCGTGGATTTTTCGAATCGCATCGAACCTGTGCCGCAATCGCGCGCGGGACAGGATGCGCCGCGGGCGCGTGATCGCGAATGAGACTGCGGACGGCGCAGCGCCGGCCTATAGCGCGCCGAATCACCTCAACGGCGGACCCGAGGGCGCGCTTCATTTGAAGAGAGCCATCTCGCGGCTGCCCGGCAAACAGGGTCAGGCATTGATGATGCGCAAGTTCGCGGGGCTTGAATATACCGAGATCGGCACGGCGCTGAATTGCTCGGCCGAGAGCGCGCGGGCAAGCGTATATCAGGCGCTGAAGAAACTGAGGCTGGACGAGTAATCAAGATGAAGACCAATCCAATGGCGATGCAAACAAAGGAGAGTGCGCCGATCGACGACCGGGTGCTCGACGCAATGATCGGACAGACGCGGCCACGCATCGAGCGCGCGATGAAGATTCTGCGGCGACCGCAAGCGCGGGTCGGGACGATTTCGTCGCCACTTGGACGTCTGCTGATCGCGGAGAGCGACCGCGGCCTCGCGGCGATTCACTTTCTTTTCATAAGTGGGGGCGAGCGAACGCTCGCGATGCTGCGCAAGAAGTTCGATCTGATCGAGAATGAGGCGACTGTCCGCCGGATCGGCGCGGAAATCGATCGGGTGTTCGAGGGCGACTTCAGCGCGATGGCGCATCCGGTGGATTTGAGCCTGGTCGAGAGCGACTTCCAGCGCCGCGCGTACACATCGCTTCGGAAAGTCCCGGCCGGCGCGGTGATCACTTATCACGGGCTGGCCGCGACGGTTGGACAGCCCGACAGCCAGCGCGCGATCGGCAACACGATGGCGTCAAATCCGATCCCGATCTTCGTGCCATGTCATCGCGTGATTCGCTCCGACGGAACGATCGGCAATTACGGCGGCGGCGTGGACAACAAGATTAAGCTGCTGCGCGCGGAGGGATTCGAAGTCGGGCGCGACCTGCGATTGCCGTCGCGCGCCGTGATGGGGCATCGACGCACCGGAATCTTCTGCCGACCCGACTGCTCGGCGGCGCGGCGCGCGGATCCGGCCAAGATGCTGATCTTCGCGGATGCCGAGTGCGCGGGACACGCTGGGCTGCGAGCATGCAAGCTCTGCAAGCCTGCGTGAATCAGGCCGGCTGAGAAAGAAAAAGAGCGACGCCGAATGCGGCGCCGCCCTTTTCAGCCGATCTCGCTGTCCGACTACTCGGTTTCCGACTGCGATTTGAGCTGTTGAATCTGCTGGCGTTGATTCTCGATCTCTTGCTGTTGCTGCTGCACCTGCTGCTGGGTCTGTGCGTTGGCGTTTTCCTGATTCTGCATCGAATTGCCGACTACATAGCCGGTACCACCGCCCAGAAGACCACCGATCGCGGCACCCGCCAGAGGATGCCCTACGGCCGCCCCGATGATCGCACCGCCGCCTGCGCCCAAAGCCGTGCCGCCGAGGGTGCCTTCTTCACGAGTCGAGAGCGGCTGCCCCGAGCATCCTGCAAGAACGAGCGTTCCCGCCAGCGCCAGAGTCATGATTATTCCAATACTTTTGCGCATAATGAGAACCTCCATCTTCCAATGTCTATACGTCAGCCGAGCTATTCGGTTTCCTGCTGTGCCTTCAATTGCTGAATCTGCTGGCGCTGTTGTTCCAATTGCTGTTGCTGTTGCTGGATCTGGGCCTGGGTCTGCTGGTCGGCGTTCTGAGTGTTCTGCATCGCGTTACCCACCCCGAAGCCTGTAACTCCTCCCAGTCCGGCGCCTATTGCAGCCCCTGCCAGCGGTGCGCCGACCGCGGCGCCAATAATCGCGCCGGTGGCAGCGCCGATACCCGCACCCCCCAGAGTGCCTTCCTCGCGCGTGGACATTGGCGACCCGGAGCATCCGGCAGCAAGGAAAAGCGCGGCAACCGCGAATGTACCTATCGCAATCGCATGCTTGCGCATAATCCTTCTCAGCCCGCTAGTCGGTCTCGCTCTGACTCTTCAATTGTTGAATCTGCTGTTGCTGATTTTCGATCTGCTTTTGTTGGGATTGAATTTGCGCATGAGTCTGAGCGCTGGCGTTTTCCTGATTCTGCATTTCGTTGCCGACCACATATCCGCCAAGAGCCCCGATGCCGCCGCCGATTGCCGCACCTGCCAACGGGTTACCCACAGCGGCACCTATAATCGCGCCGGTTGCGGCTCCGATTCCCGTGCCGATGAACGTGCCCTTCTCACGTGTCGAGAGTGGCTGTCCCGAGCATCCCATGACCGCCACGATCGCAATCGCCACGAGCAGACCTTTAATTTTCGACGCCACATTTATCCGCACGAGCTTCCTCCTTCCACAGGGAGCAGTTTTCATGCCTGCCAACGGCTGCGACGTTCCCCTAAGCAACAGCAGGCGAGTTCAATTGGCCGCCGCTAGTTTTCTACGTTCTGCGTGGGCGATCAACCGCTTCCGACATGGAGCTTAGCATGGAATCCTTACTCATGTCCGAAACTGTCCGCGCATCATAAACGAATATTCATCTTCTCCGGTTGCTGCAAGGGTTACGGCATCATGGCGAAAATCCGGGTCGGGCCGCCGGTCCCGCTGCCGATTTTCATAGGGATACAGAATATCGTTGCGCCCCTGGCCGGCAATTTTTCCGCGTTGGCCAGGTTTTCGAAGCCGGGCTTGTTCGCGCCGAGCCAGATTCGATGCACCGGGAAATCCTTCGAGTTGCCGGGATCCATGCTCGCGGTATCGATCGCGATTGCCACGACCTGTCGATTGTTCAAAATGAAATCCACGGCCTCGGCCGAATAGCCTGGAAAGCGCAGGCCCGCAACGTCGCCGGGCTTGTCGGTGCCCATGTAGCGTTTTTTGTCGGGCCAGTATTTGCCCCATCCCGAGCGCGCGACGACGATCGCACCGTCGGGAATCCGGCCGTTGGCGGCTTCGTACGCCTTGATGTCATCGACGCTGAGCATCGCGTCGGGGTCCGTGGCGGCGCGCGCGGAAAAATCGATCACCGCGGCGGGCCCGATGCAATCGGTGAGCGGAACCTGGTCGAGTGTAGTCCCGTGCCGGTTGAAATGGCGCGGCGCATCGGTATGCGTGCCGCCGTGTTCGGGAGCCGCGTAATTTGCCGACGCGTAAAAGCAGTGCTCAGGAGTATCGCGGTTTTTCTCGAACTGATGGACGAAGCTCTTTTCGGTCGGCCAGTAGATAGTCCGGGCGTCGAAGCTGTAGGTAAGGTCGATAACTTTTGCAGTGTCGATTTTCACCGGACTATTCGGAATAAGCAGCCTGCGTTCGCCTTACCCGGGTGCAGGGGCTGGCCCCTGCTACAAGCCGATCACTTGCGCGGGCATTACGGGCGCGGCCTGGCCGCGCGGATCGGCGCCGCCGGCGAGCACGCCGGTTTTCGTGTCGATCTGCACCGCGAGCACGTGACCCTCGGACCACGGCGGCCGGACTTCGATCTTATGGCCGCGCGCGGCGAGCGCGTCGCGCACAATTGCGGGGACTCGATCCTCGATGCGCAACACGCCTGGGTAGTTGTCGTGGGGATAGAACGTCGAGGGGAAATGCGGCGTGGAAAACTTGGGCGCCTCGATGGCGGCCTGCAGGTCCATTCCGAAATCAACCACGTTCAGAAAAAATTGCAGCGTCCATTGATCCTGCTGATCGCCGCCGGGCGTGCCGAATGCCAGGTACGGCTCGCCTTTCACCATCGCGAGCGACGGCGACAGCGTGGTGCGGGGGCGCTTGCCGGGTTCGAGCGCGTTGGGATGGCGCGCGTCGAGATAAAAAGTTTGCATCCGAGTTCCCAGCGGAAAGCCAAGCGCGTCGATCACCGGCGAGCTGGGAATCCATCCGCCGCTGGCGGTCACGGCGATCATGTTGCCGTCGCAGTCGGCCGCGGTGACGTGAATCGTGCCCGCACCCCACGGGCGCGCGCCGGCGGCGGGACCGTCGCGCAACGCACGCATCGCAATCGGATCGCCCGGCCGCTGATCCATCGAGGCGCGGCCGGAATCGATAAGCTCGCGACGAATCGCCGCGTAACGATCGCTCAGCAATCCGGCAAGAGGAACGTCGATGAATTCAGGATCTCCGTACCAGGCCTCGCGATCGGCGAACGAGAGCTTGGCGGCCTCGATGACAGCGTGGATATAGTCGGCAGAATTGTGGCCCATAGCGGCAAGCTCGAAACCTTCGAGCAACTTGAGCTGCTGAAGGAATACCGGACCCTGCGACCATGGCCCGCACTTGAAGACGGTGACGCCGCGATAGTCCGCGCTCACGGGCGATTCGGTTCGAGTCGTGAAGCGCGCGAGGTCGGAGGCGGCGAGCAAGCCGCCGTTGGCGTGGGACCAGGCGACGATTTCGCGCGCAATGTCGCCCCGATAAAAGCGCTCGCGCGCGGCGTCGAGGCCGGCCTCGCGCCCACGATTCTTCGCGGCTGATTCGGCGTCGAGCACGCGCTTGAAAAAGTTGGCAAGCGCAGGATTCTTGAGCACGCTTCCGGGCCGCGGGACTTTGCCATCGGGCAGATAAACGCGCCCCGAAGACGGCCATTTGGTAAGAAATCGGTCGGCGTTGCTCCGGATCGAGGCGCCCGCCCCAGCACCGGCATCGGCAGGGCCGCCAGCCCCGCCAGACAGTCCCAGGTGCGTCGGAAAACCGTCGCCCGCAAGTTCCAGCGCCGGCTCAAGAACGTCGGCCAGAGATTTGGTCCCGAAATCTCTTAGCGCAGTCACCAGCGCGTCGAAGGCTGCGGGGACACCGGCGGCAAGCAGGCCGGCCCCAGGGATCAGCTCGATACCCAGCGACAGGTAATGGGCAATTGTCGCCCGCTCGGGCGCCATCATATTGCCGTTGATTGCGACCACGCGGCGGGCAGATGTCGAATAAATCAGCATTGGCGCCTCGCCGCCGATGGTATGCATGTGCGGGTTGACGACGCCCTCGACGAATGTTGCAGCGACGGCAGCGTCGATGGCATTTCCGCCGCCAGCGAAGATTCGCGCACCGGCAGAGGCGGAAAGATAGTGCTCCGTCGCGAGCATCGCGCGACGGCCCATTATGAGCGGGTAGATTGTAGGCATCTGCTCAGTTCTTTTTTTCCTTCCTCGCCGGGTTTCGTCACAGGATCGCTCTGGAACGCTGATTTTCGCGATTTGTCATGATGGCCCTCATTTGAGTATCACGACCGGAAATTGGCAAAAAGGAGCCTCTATTGGGGCACTGTTCCCTCTCGAATCAAGAACGCAGAGAGCGAGTCGAATGCTCACATCTCTTCGCGAAACAGGAAAATCGTTGATTCACGGGGCTTTCCACAGCTCTGGATAAATGAAACGCGGACCTCTGCCGGACGTCTAAATATTAGGCCCGAAGATTGCTAGAATTAGAGCAGGATGGGGGTCGCAGCGAATTACCGGGAGGATGGGGAGGGGAAGAAATATGATAACGAGCATAATCACTGAAGGACTAGTCGGAAGGCATTGCAAGCTGCAGAAGCCGGTGCGCGACCACGATGGGCGCAGCCGATTCAGCGAACAACCACGCATCCTGCGTGAGGTAAATAATCTGGACCGGCGCATGTACCTGGTGCAATTCGAAGACGGCGCCACCACGTTCCTCTTTCCGGACGAAGTAGTAATCCAGTAGCAGATGGGCGGCGCACAGCGCTGTTCACTGTTCACAGGCAAAGGATGCGCCGGGCAGCGAGTCTTAGCCGCGGCGCTCCAGTTCGATGAAGTCGCGGGCGCGATAAAGCGCGACGATTGTTTTCGCATCGACGATATCGCCGCGACGAATCATCGCAAACGTTTCCTCGAACGGCACGCGGCTGACGGCGATCACCTCGTCGTGATCGAGCGTGCCCGCTCCCGCTGACAACTCGCGCGCCAGGTACAGCTCGATTCGCTCGTCGCAGAAACTCGGAATCGTGATAATCGAGCCAAGATGGTCCCATCGCGCGGCCGCGACGCCGGCCTCTTCGCCAAGTTCGCGCCGCGCGCATTCGAGCGCATCCTCGCCGGCGTTGCGGCATCCCGCGGGAACCTCCCACATCCAGCCGCCGATCGCGTGCCGATACTGGCGCAGCATCGCAACATTCAGGTCGGGGTAGAGTGCGACGATCGCGCTGGCGCCGGGATGCCGGATGACAGCGAGATCGACCTGCACGCCTCCGGGCAGCGTCGCGCTCTCGACGCCGAGGTCAACGACACCCAATTTGAGAACCGGCCGACGATTTGAAGACATTGTGCATCAAGAATGTGCGCGCCGCGTGAGCCGCGCAAGCGCCGCGCCGGCTGCCTTAGCCAATTGCAGGCGATGCTTGAACGGGAGATTATCGGAGTCAGCGCCAACCGATGGCATCGCAAAAAGATGAGCCGGATTCGGATTCCAATCTACTTCGATTACGCCTCGACGCTTTGCTACATCGCGTGGCGAATCGTCGCCGAGCTCGAGGACGAACTCGGCTTCGAGGCGCTCTGGAAGGGCGTGCCTATCGCGTCGCGCGATTTCCGCTTCAAGCCCGGCCGCGTGCTGGGCGAGCCCGAGCGGCAAAAAGTACTGCTCGTCGCGGCCGAGACGGGCATTCGCGTCGCGCCGCCGCCGAGCTGGATCGATTCGATGCCCGCGCTGCAAGGATCGGAAATCGCGCGTGACGCGGGCGTTTTCCCGGCGTATCACGATGCGGTCTTTCGCGCGGCATTCGAGCAAGGCGCCGATATCGCGAATCGCGGGGTGCTCGACGCGATCGCGGAGCGCGCCGGTATCGATCGATCGAAGTTTCTCGCGGCGCTCGACAGCGGAGCGATGTCCGCGCGCATTGCCGAGCACGAGCGCGAGGCCGACGAGTTTTCCGCGCTCGGTTTCCCCACGTTTATCCTGGGCGACTTCCCGATGATCGGGATACAGCCGATCGAATCGATGCGCCTGTTGCTCGGCCGCTTCATCCGTCGGCGCGCCGAGGAACCGCAAGCCTAGCGCGCCAGGAACACCGGGCACGGCGAGTTGCGCAGCACGAACTCGGTGGTCGAGCCGAGCACCATCTCGATAATCCTGCTATGCCCGTAGGCGCCGATGAAGAGCAGGTCGGCTTCGTGCTCTTTGAGGAACTTCACAATTTCCTCGTTGGCGTGACCCAGTAGCAGCTTGAACTCGGCCTTCGGCGTGTAATTCTCGAAGTAGGTGCGCGCCTCGGCCAGAGTCCGCTCGCCAAGCTTAGGATCGCGCGCGCAGGTAATGACGGTTATCGGAACCCCCAGGCTGTTGCCGACCTCCGCCGCCGAGCGCATCGCGCGCGATGCCCGTTCGCTGCCGTCGTACGCCAGCACGGGGCGTTTGACCTCGCGAAATCGCCTCGGCGAGATGAACAGCTGGCGTGGAGATTTGCGCGCGACGCTTTCCGCGGTCGAACCCAAAAGCCCGGTCGAGAACTTTTCGTTGACGCCGCGATGCCCGATCACGACCAGGTCGCTGCTGCGCGCGCGATCGCAAATCTGGTTGGCGACGATCCCCATGTCGAGCACGGTCTCGACGGCGAGATTCTCGCGGCGTGCCGCAGCGGCAAATTCGTCGAGCACCTCGCGGCCCCTGGCGGTCAGCACCTCGCGCATCTTGGACGAGAAATCCAAATATGGTTCCAGCCCAAGCGAACCTGATATATCATGGAAAAAGGAACCTTCGATCGAGACGATATCGACGACATGCAATCCGATCAGCGACGCATTGAAGATTCGGGCAAAATAGAAGGCGTACGCCTGTGCGTTGCGGGAGTGCTCGGAGGTGTCGATGCCGACGAGGATTTTCTTGATCAAGCGCGTGACCTCCGCGTCAATTACCGCGATAACATGCCGCGCGGTGATGTCTCAAGAGGGGGCGCGGCCGCAGCCACAATCGATTGCGCAAGCAGGCAGGTGAAATGAGCGAACTTAGCGAGGCACGGATGATGAGAATCGTGGACGAGCTCGCCGAGGCTGCCCAGCGCGTCGGGCTCGAGGTCCGCCGCGAAAAGATCATGCGCGAAATTGGCTACCGCACGCGCGGCGGCGCCTGCCGGTTGCGCGACAAGAACCTCGTCATTATCGATCGCGATCAGCCTGCCGCCGAGCAGCTCGAAGTGATTGCCGAAGCGCTGCGCTCCCGCGATCTCGAATCCTTATATCTGTCCCCCGCGGCACGGCGCGTCGTTCACGTCGGAGACGCCTCATCCTGAGTACTGAGATGCCGCGTCCGGGCGAAACCGCGTCGGCTGGCCACACCGTAATCGATCGCAAACCTGCGATCAGCGCGGAAGAGCGGATGCATGCCTTCCACGTCCGGCTCAAGGAGCGCGGGCTGAAGTCCACCGGTCAGCGCGACGACATCGCACGCGTGTTCTTCGAGCTCGGGCATCATATCAGCGCCGAGGAACTGCATGCGAAGGTCAAGATGATCAACCCCCACGTCGGCTATGCGACGATTTACCGGACGCTGCGCCTGCTCAAGGAATGCGGGCTGTTGTACGAGCGCCATTTCGACGAGGGCCAGGCGCGTTACGAAGCCGTCGGCGAGCGCCATCACGATCATTTCATCTGCGAGCGATGCGGCCGGATCATCGAGTTCGAGAACGCCTCGATCGAGCGCTTACAGAACATCGTCGCCCGCGATCTCGGCGTGACGCTGACCCGGCACAAGATGGAACTGTACGGAATCTGCTCCGGCTGCCACGCCCTGCAGGGCATGTAGCCGCAAGCTTCGAGTCAATGAAGCACGCGGGACCGGAAGCGCTCGACCGACTCGAGCCAATCCTCGATGAAATTCGGCGGCTCGATGGGCTTAAGGAGAGAAACCGCGGCACCTTCTATTGCGGTGCAATTGGGTTTCTACATTTCCATGAAGACCCGACCGGATTCTTCGCCGATCTGAAAACTGGCGGCGAATTCGTGCGATTCCCGATCAACTCGACGGCCGAGACGCAAACCTTCTTGCGCCGCGTCCGAGCTGCCCTCAACTCCGTGAAGAGCGGCCGCCGGAAGGCCGGCGCCTAGTCGGCCGCAGGTCCGCCGCGGCCCTGGGAACCGCCTCGGAACCGGCGCGATGCCTATACTTCATGTCGTTGCCGCAGTGTGGACAGTTGACGTCGTCATACCTCACGACCCGTCCGCAGTACGGGCACTTGTATCGGCGCCTTCCCACCCAGTAGAAAAACGCCGCCGTCAACCCCGCCATCAGCAGCCCGATGATTGTTTGCCGCACGAGACTTGCTCCGAACGAGTTGCAGCCGCTAACCCCGTGACCGGCGAGCCGCGCGCTCCGGTTAGACGAGCCCTTGCTTCAGCGCCTCTTCGAGCGCGCCGATATTGACCCGATGCCCATCCGCCATCACGACCAGAAATGCCTTGAGCGGCGCGTCGCCCGCAGTGGCGACGTTTTCCTCGATCTTGCGAATCACCCATCGCTGGCCGCGATTGAGCAGCTCGAGCTTGCCGCGAAAATCTCCGACCGCGCGCACCTTCTCGACGAAGTCGCCGGTCTTGGTCGATGGACTGCCGCCCAGGCGGCGCACATGCGCGGCTAACTCTCCCGCATAGTAGCCTTCGTCGTGGCCGACCTTCTTGAGCATCTCGCGCAGCTCGAGCGAACGGGCCAGCTCGGCGAGATCGTGCAGGACGCGGCCACCGGCGCGCTCGGCTTCACCCAACAAATTGAGGAATCCTTCGAGTTGCGAGTCCACTTGCCTGCCTCCCGTATTGGTTCGCGATCAGAGCGTCGGCACCACCGGACAATACGCAGCGCTGAAAATCGCGTGACCGCTGAGCGCCAGGCGAATCAGCTCGATGACCGGCTCGACGATTCGGGCAGCCGGGCGCCGCGCGATCGACGCGACCATCTTGCCGCCGGTCAGCGATTGCAGCAGTCCCGGCTGCTCGGGAAGTTCGATGATTCCGACCGGCTGATCGGGAGCGAGGCGCGCCAATCCTTTCGCGGCCGCCATCGCGTCGTCGAGTCCGCCAAGCGAATCGACCAGCTTGATCTTGAGTGCCTGCTCTCCGGTCCAGACCCGTCCCTGCGCGACCGCATCGACCTGCTCCAGCGTGATATGGCGGCCGGCCACGACCAGTTTCAGGAAGTACTGGTAGTCGCGCATAATCTCGTCCTGGAACTGCTTGGATTGCGCGGGCGTGAAGTCGGTCCACATGTCGAACATCCCGACGTTTGCGCCGCGGCTCACCGCGTCGGTGTTCGCATAAATCTTTTGCACGGCGGGCGAGACGTTGAACTTGCCGCCGAGCACGCCAATCGAGCCGGTGATCGTGCCGGGTTCAGCGATGATCTTCGCCGCGGGAATCGATATCAAGTATCCGCCCGAAGCGGCGTATCCCGACATGCTGACGACCACGGGTTTTTTCTTCGCCGTGAGCTCGACCTCGCGGCCGATGAGTTCCGACGCGAGCATCGAGCCTCCGGGTGAATCGACCCTCAAAATGACGGCGCGAACGTTGTCATCCTCGCGCGCGGACTTGAACGCTTTGGTCATGTCGTCGGAAGTCATCGCTTCGGTGTCGGGACCTGAAAATGGATCGAAGCCTTCGCCGCCGCGCTGGATCTCTCCATCCCCGTAAATCACCGCGATTTGATCTCCGCCGCCAAAGTTGGAAAACAGGCTCGCACGTGCGTAATTGGTGTAGTCAATCACCTTGTGAAGCGAGCCGCCGTGGTGCTTCACGCGATCGCTGAATTCGTCCTCGTACTCGAGTCGATCCACCAGGCGCGCCTTCAGGCCCGCGTCCGCATTCAACGGCGCTTGATCGATCAAGGTCTTGATCGCGTCGGGACTGAGCTTACGCTCGGCCCCGATTGCCGCGACGATCTGATCGAACAAGCTCCCGGCCAGCCCTTCGTCCTCTTCCTTTTGCGCCGGCGTGAAGTCCTTGTTGGTGAACATGTTGGCCGCGCTCTTGTACTGGCCCGCCGAGGCGAAAATCGGCGTGATCCCCAGCCAGTCGAGGGTGCCGCGCAGGAACAGCTCGCGCAGCTGCACTCCCATCAGGTTAAGGTCTCCCCGCGGCATCAGCGAGACTTCATCGGCGGCGCTCGCAACGATGTAGGGCAGATTGCCCGCGCCCGATTCGCCGGCGGTCTCGATGTACGCGGCCGTCCATTTGCCGTGGCTCTTGAACGACTGGATCAGTGCAACGATCTCCTGCGCCTGCGCCAGTTCCATCTCGGGGTTGATAACCTTGATTTCCAGGCCGACGATCTTCGGATCCTTCGCACCCTGGTCGATCGCATTGCGCAGGTCGTTGAGCGCCGTCTGATGCGTACTGAGAAGGCCGAGCACGCCGCTGCCGCCGCGCTCGACAACCGATCCGTTAAGTTCAACCGCCAGAACGGAGTTGGGCTGCACCCGATGCGAGATGTAATCCGAGATGGCGACGATCGCGAACAGCACCGCGACTATGATCACCGTTCGAACAATCCATCGAAAAAACCTTCTGAACATTCACTCCTCCGAACTGCGAAAGCGCGCCGCGGCGCCTTGGCGAAGTCAAAATGACGCGCCGCCGGGCGCGTTCCCTTGACAGTTACAACTGGCAAGAATAGCCAACCATACCCGATTCCATGGAGCCAGTCGCCGATATACAGCCGCCCGAGCCCGCCGTCCGACCGCGCGAACTGCCGATGAACCAGCGCGAGGCCGGTGCTATTCAGAGAATCGTCGCGCTCGCCTTCGCCGCCTGGATTTTTGACTTCTACGACCTGATTCTCTACTCGTTTCTGCTGGTCCCGGTTGCGCGCGAACTCCATCTGACGCCGGAGCAGTCGTCGATTGCGCTGGGGACATCGCTGCTGATGACGGCGCTCGGCGGAGTCATTTTCGGCTTCCTCGGCGATCGCTTCGGGCGAAAACCGATGATAGCAGCTACGGTCGCGATCTACGGCGTCGGCACCGCGCTATGCGGATTCAGCCATACGCTGCCCCAACTGATCGTGTTTCGATCGATAACCGGGCTCGGGATGGGCGGTGGATGGGCCCCCGGACAAAGTCTGGTTGCCGAGAGCGCGCCGGCCGAGCGCCGCGCACGATACGCAGCATACGTGCAGACGGGAGCGCCGCTGGGGGTTTTGTTGGCGGCGGCGGCGGGCGGTTATCTCGCACCCGCGATCGGATGGCGTTTGACCTTCATGGTTTCCGCCATCCCCGCCGTATTTGTCGTCGTCGCCGTGCTGAAGTGGATGCCGGAGAGCGACGTCTGGCAGCGCACGCGGATCGGTCTGAACCGCGGCGTCGACTTGCGCGCGATTCTCGTTCACAAGCGGATCTTCGTGCTGCTGTTCGTAGTCGTACTGCTGAACTCCGAGGCGTACTGGTTCACGTACACCTGGATGCCCGGATATTTGGAACTCAAGCGCGGGCTCACCGCCGCGGGTGCCAGCCGCATGATGATGAAAATGCAGGTCGGCGGCGTGCTCGGCTACCTGACGTTTGGGCGCGTCGCGGACCGATTCGGCCGCCGGCCCGCGTTTTGCGCATACGGGATGCTGATGGCGGCCGGCACCATCCCGCCGACCGTACTGTGGAATTCAGCGCGGGCTGTGCCCGGACTCATCTCGGCTGCGATGTTCACGGCGGGATTCGGCACCGGTATCTGGTCCGGCGTCGCGCCGATGATCGCCGAGTTGTTGCCGACGCGGATTCGCAATACTGCGCTTGGGCTGCTGCTCAACGTCACGCGCGGATTTCAGTTCTTCACGCCGATCCTGATTGCGGTGCTCGGCGCGCGGTTTGGTTTCGGCGCGACGCTTTCGCTCGGCGCAGTCTTCTCGACGCTGGGCGCCTTGATGGTCTGGATACTGCCCGAGACGCGCGGCCGCTCGATCACCGCGCTGGATTGATCGGCATTACACACGCACTGACGCCACTATCACGGTCACCACGCCGCCGCGCTCGCGCTTGTGGGCTGGTATCTGATGGCGCGCCTCTTTTCGTGACACTCAGCAGCGGTCGGTTAGACTCCTTGTGAAACCGCCCATTCGCGCGGGCTGGAAACAATTTGGCTTAACAAAATGTTGTTTTCGCGCAATCGCGCGCCTTCGGCGGCTTGGGTCTCCGGGACTTTTTGGTGTACGTTGCCAAGAATTCGAGTCCGGTGTTCCGGGGGAAAATCGTGAAAGCAGCGAGCGGGATCGTTGTGTCTTTGGTGGTGACGGGCCTCCTGTTCGGATCGGGATGCGCCACTCTTTTCACTAGCAGCACCGTAACGGTGCAGATGAATTCGGACCCACCAGGGGCAAAATATGACATTGGGCCTTTTTCTGGAAAGACTCCAGATTCGATTGCAATTCCGAAGAAGTCGATCCCTGACTTTGCTACCTTTGAGATGCCGGGCTACGAGAGGCGTACGGTACCCATTGTGTCAGGAATCACCGGGATTTTCTGGCTAGACATATTGTTCTGGCCGGGCATCATCATCGATATGGTGACGGGCGACTATAAGACGCTAGACGTTCCAGAGGTCAGCGCAAGCCTCACGCCGGTTGCCCCAAATACGACCGCACCTGCTCCGCAAGGAGTTCTGGCTCCGGCACCGCCAGCACCTGTGCCCGCCGCGCCAACTTCGCCAGCGGGTCGGTGATTCGGAAAGCCCGTTACTTTACGCTGAGCGCACCTGCGTCGCGACCGACGATCCGCGCCTCAAGGAAAAGTAGATCACCACCGACGAATTTGTCAGCGTCCCTCTGCGACGGAGCGTTCTCGGTAATTGAGAGTACAAATCAAAAACGCGACAGGACCCAAGGCGGAAGAAGAGATTAAAGATTTCACCGCCTTCATTCGGACCCGGAGTTGGGAAGTACGCTCCAAGGATTGGGACTATCGCTTTGACAAACCCATAGACTTCGTTTCGCTTGAACTGGGCCGTTGCGTCGGAGTGGAGAACTCTGGCTCGTAGTTCACTACAGCTCTCCGGATGTCTTCAATGCACCGTACACTCAGCTAGGAATGCAGGTCGGCCACGGAGCGCACCGGCGGGAAAGCCAAGACTGAGCAGCGGTGCTGGCGCGCAGCCTTGTTAGCGAGATTGGCGAAGGGCCTTTTGATCGAGTGTTCTTGATGATTGCTTGCCAACCGGAGACTTACGTTTCAGAACTTGGGCCGACAAGCTCAGCGTCTGATTCGCCTTAGTCAGCGAATCACCGTTGGCGGACGATAGCCATTAATCGCCTCGCACTCCGCCTCCGTCAGGCCATCACGATCGAATTTCAGTCCAAGATACGCCCGCTCGATCTGAGCCAGGTTCACGATGAGGCGAGCAACGTCGTTCGAGCGGCCGGCAGCTTGCGCGACACCTCCGCCTAATCGCGGCGCAATCGGGTAGGACAAAGGACTCTCCCTGCTATGCTCTCGGCTTAACCGCGCCAATGGAATGACCCCACTATCACGGGCCCTTCTTCTTTGCCTCGCCCGTTGTCGGGAGAGGCCGACGCGAGACTTTGAGCGGCGGGTGAGGGACCAAATTTGCCTCGATTCCGAATGTGCGGCGCAAACAGACAATCGCGCAGCACAGATGTCCCTCACCCTAGCCCTCTCCCGATAACGGGCGAGAGAACCGGACATCACGGCGAGCTGCCCAGCGGCTTATGCTCGACCGTCGAGCCGTCGAGATACGGCTCGTCACCGATCCAGCTCACTCGAATCGTCGTCACGGCCTCGACGCCTTGCAGCATCAGGTCGGTCGTCATCGTTTGCGTATGCGATCCTCCAGCGCCGTGGCGGCCACCGGTCAACGCCTCGGCCATCGCGCGTCCCGCGGGCACCACACCGCCGGGGCCGATGTTCGGCAGCAGACCCAGTATCTGCGTGATCGTCGGCGCGACGTCGGTGTTCGCCGTGGGATTGAAATCGACGAACCCGCGCCGGAAGTCCGGGCCAATCGCGGCACAAAAATTATGAATCTCGCGCTCGCCTGCCGCGCCATGCATCCCCATCCCGGTCGTGAACGTCTGGCTGGTCCCGTTATCCGCGTACACGAGTCCCTTTACCGGATGCACCAGTTCGGCGGACTTGTTGCGGGTCGAGACCTGTCCGATTTCGCCTATTAGGAACGCGGGATTGCCCGGCCCGGTAAGTCCCTTGTTGTCGGCGTCGGGCTCCTCGCGAAATGAAATCACCAGGTCCGGCGAGCGCGCGGGATTGTAGAGACCCACGACGCGCTGGCTGAAGGTGCCGTCGATCCATCCGAGGTACGGTTTCGGCGCGCGCCGGCTGCGGCCACGACGGCTGCGCTCATCGGGAGGAGTGGCGGACTCGCGCGAGAAGATCGGTCCGCACCATTCCTGCGCCTCGGCGAAGTTGACGATCTTCTGCAGCACCGCGCGACGCGATTCCAGCGTGGGAAATTCGGTCGGCGACAGGTAAATCAGGTCCGCGCCGCCGTTGGGGGCGACTATGACGTCGGTGCTGTCGTGCGATTTCTTGATTCCCGCCGACACCAGCATCTCCGACAGAACGATTCGGAACTTAATCGTCGCGAAGCCGTGGTCCGAGACCACTATCAGGTCGGTTTTGTCCGCGATGCCCAGTGCGTCGATCGCCGCGCGAAGTCGCATCAGGTTGTTGTCGCAAAGGCTCAACGCCTCCATCGCGGGCAACGTGCCCAACCCTGCAATGTGCTGCGTGAGATCGGGATTATGCTGCCAGAAAACGACCAACGCAGGCCGGCCCGCGTCCGCCGCGCGCTTGGCCGCCGGCAGAGCCTCTTCCACGACCAGCCGCGCGAAGTACAAGTCGCGCTGCTCATCGGCGATCCCGGTTTTCGAATCGGGCGGCATCGCGGAGCTTATTTTCTGACTCACCGACTTGGGCTCGACCAGATCGTCGGAGGCGAACAGATAATCCTTGTGCGGCTCGCCGAGAATATCCTTGCCGTCGAGGACCGTTTCGACGCGATTGTCAAACACCGAGGTCGGTCCCTGCTTGCCGATCACGCTGACGTAGCCGCCCTCGCGCGCGACCTCCTGCGTGATTGTGTCCAACCCGAGCAAACGGCCCTTGAATCCCTCCGCCCCGTTTAAGTTGACTATCGCCCTGGCGCCCTCCGTCCAGGCCATCCAACCCTGCCCGTCTTTCGCAATCGTCGGCGCCCCCGGCTTGGCCTCACCGGGAAAAATGTTGCTGATGGACGCCGGCGTATCCGACGATGGCCCCAGATAGAACACGTTGCCCTCGAGGCCGTTGACGCCGGGCGGCGCTCCCGTGGCGAGCGCGGTGGCGTTTACCATCGTAAGGGTCGGGAAGATCGAGTGATGGCGGTCAAACCGCACGCCTTCGCGCGCCAGCCGGTAAAGATTCGGCGTGTCGCGCTGCGTGACGAAGTCGGGCCGCAGCCCGTCCCATACCATCAGCACCACGATACGGCCGCGGCCGCGATGCGCATCAAAATGGTCTTGCGCCCGGCCAGGCGCGGCTGCAAACGCGGCTACCGCGACTACAAAGAAGAGAAAAATCGCGAGAATTTTGGGCGAGCGTCGAGTGAAGAACATTCGATCGGTCATCAAAGCGGCCCGCGACCGACCGTGTCAATCGTTCTTCGTTAAGGGAATTCAGCGAAGCATTGGCTTAAGGCGCCTGAGTCCGCGGATGCGTCTTGAAGAATTCCCAGATGACATCGGTCGCGTTCAGATTGTCGCTCGGCTTGCCAACCCACTTTTCCGGCAGCCGATTCTGCCCGCCGGGCCACACATGGCCCAATCCTCTGACCGTGTAGTACACGACCTCTCCCCCCTTGGCGCAGTGATCGTAAGTGATTTCCATCACGCCGTTGCCGCGAGCCGTCTGCACTTCCGGTCCGCAGCCGAGCATCCGTTCCCACTCCTTGAGCGAATCCTCGACGGGTGGGCGATCCTGAGTCATCTCCCACGGCAGTTTGACTTTGCCGCCGCCGAGCGGGTTGAGCGGATCGGCCGTGCCGATTATGTAGAGCAGCGGAACGGGATACGCGAGCTGTTTTTCGCGCTGCCAAAGATGCCCGGAGACGGGTGCTATCGCCGCGATTCGATTCGAGAGGTTGAGCCCCACGCTGAACGTCATCGACGCACCGTTCGAAAAGCCCGTGCAATAGATTCGGGACGGGTCGGCGGCGTAGCGCGCCTCCAGGAAGTCGATCATCGCGGAGATAAAGCGGAGGTCGTCCACCTTTTCCACGCCAATCGCGCCGCGGCCGGAGCCGTCGTTCCACAGGCGCGGATTAGTCAGGAATCGGGCAGGCAACTCGGCGCGCGGCGGAGTGCCGTCGGGAAAAACCGCGATGAAGCCCTCGCGATCGGACTTCGCGCCCCATCCCGTCTGAGCGATCGCATCCGCACCGCTGCCGCCCGCTCCGTGGAGCATAATCACCACCGGCAGTTTCGATTTGCCGTCGAATCCCGGCGGCACATGCACGACGAACGTGCGCGCCGTCTTGCTGGCGCCCGCGCCGATCTCAATCGACTCGTTGTGATTCCCCGCCGCCGGCACCGGCTGATACGTCGGGGCGCCCGCCGTTGCGGAAAATACCGCGGTCGTCAATATCGCCGCGGCGACGGCCAGTGAAAAACTTGAAATACCTGAACTGCGCATCGCTTCAGTTGCCCTGAAGCTCTGGTTCGAGACTCCAGTTCAATGTACGCAGCGGCTGACACGTCGTTTCATGGTGCAACTGCATTTTTGATTTGGTAGCGTGACCGGAGAACTGCGCGAACACCGCGCGAAAACTGCGGAGGAACACCAGGTTGCGTATCGCACTGCTTGGACAGGCTGCATTCGCGGAAAAAGCGCTCGAGGCGCTCGTCAATCATGGTGACGAAATCGTTCACGTCTTCGCACCGCCCGATCCGCCCGCCGGCAAGGCGGATCCGCTGGCCGCCAAGGCGCGCGAGACGGGCTTGCCGCTGAGCCAGCCCAAGTCATTCAAGAACGACGCCGCCTTCGAGCATTTCAAAGCGCTGGACGCCGACCTGGCCATCCTCGCGTTCGTCACCCTGATTGTTCCAGAGCGAATTCTTTACGTACCGCGCTACAAGTCGATTTGCTTTCACCCTTCCCTCCTCCCGCGCCATCGCGGCGCCAGCGGGATCAACTGGGCGATAATCCAGGGCGACGCGGAAACAGGAGTCACCTGGTTCTGGCCGGATAAGGGTATCGACACCGGACCGATCCTCGTTCAAAAGCGCGTGCCGATTGCGCAGAACGACACCGTCGGCTCGATTTACTTCAACACGCTGTTCCCGATGGGAATCGACGCGATGGTCGAGGCGGTCGATCTGATCAAATCCGGCAACGCGCCCGCGCTCGTACAGGACGAGAGCAAGGCGACCTACGAGCCGCCGTGCCGCGACGAGCACGCGAAGATCGATTTTGCAAAACCGGCGCGCGAGGTCTTCAATCTGATTCGCGGATGCGACCCGCAGCCGGGCGCGTTCGCCAGCGTCGGTGATAAACGGATGCGGCTATATGAGGCGATGTTTTCGGCGGCCCGGTCGGACAGCGAAAGCGAACCGGGAACGATAGTTGCCCTCGATTCCGATGGAATGAAGGTCGCGCTCGCGGGCGGGACAACTACGGTCAAGCGAGTCCGAATCGATCCAAATCCGAAGAAGGTAGCACCCGCCGAACTCGCAGCCGCCGGCGAGATCCGCGTCGGCACAAAGCTGATATAGGTCCTTCGTGGCGGCGTTATTTTGGCTTGAGGCGGGGATCGTCGGCCGAGACGCATACCGATTCCTCCATCCGTCGCGTCATTTCCGACTTGCTAAGGGGATGCATTTTGGCCTTCAGCGTGGCATCCGCTGCTGCTTGATATTCGGATGGCGTCATTGGGTTTTCGATTGCGTCTTTTAGAGACGCCTCGCATTCCTTCGCGGAGTCAAAGCTCACGCTCTTTCTCCACCTCGACAAGGGCGCACCCGCGTCAACTCTGTTGTCAGCATTGATCGGCGGAATCATCAGATACCAGGCAACGATCGCGAGCGCGGCGGCGTGGCGGGGCTCCATGCGCGTCTCTTTATCAAGGCGCGCCAGCAAGCAAAAGATCGGGAGCCGGTCGCGCTGGACGCTGTTGCGCCTGAGTCCTTTGCGCTACGATTCGGTCGCGGCTCAAGAGGTGTACCGGGATGCGTCTGTGCATCGGGACGGCCAAGGGCATTGTGATTCTGGATCCCTCGCGCGGCGGGGCTCCGCTGATGGTGCTTGCCGACCCGTCAGCCATCTGGTGCATGGCGCAGGATGCCGCCGATCCCACGCTCATCTACGCCGGCTCGACCGAACAGATCCGCGGCAAGGGCTCGCTGGCGCGCTCGACCGACGGCGGCAGAGCCTGGACCGACATCACTCCCCCGCTCGCGCGCGAGGAAGAGGTCTGGTCGATCGCCGCCTCTCCCGCCGTGAAGGATCGCGTGTTCATCGGGACGTCGCACGCCCGCCTGTTCCGCAGCGACGATCGCGGGCGCATCTTCAAGGAATGCGACGGCTTCCTGAAAATCCCGGGACGCGACCGCTGGACGTTTCCGCCGCCGCCGCATATCCCGCACGTGCGTTCGATCGCCTTCGATCCGCATGAGCCTTCCACGATGTACGTCGGCGTCGAGGAGGGCGGCGTCTTTCGCTCTCGCAACGACGGCGCGTCATTCGAGCCGCTCAACGATGGTCTCTATTGGGATGTTCATACCGTCGCGGTGGACTCGCGCGATTCGCGCCGCCTCTACGCCACCACCGGCAATGGGTTCTACTTGTCCGGCAACGCCGGCAAATCGTGGCAACACGTGACGCGCGGGCTCAACCGCACCTACACCGTCCCGCTGCTGGTAAGCCTGCCGGACAGCGAAGACGTTTTCACCGCGGCCGCGATGGGCCCGCCGCCCAGCTGGCGCGTCGGACCGACCGGCGCGGACGCGATGCTGTTCCGCAGCAACGATCGCGGCGAAAGTTTCACGGCGATTTCCACCGAACAGAGTTTTGGACGCGGTATGGTGATGCGGCTGAAAGCCGATCCGGAGAACGGCGGCTTCTTCGCGGTCTGCAACGACGGCGCCATCGTTCGCGCAACCGCTGACGGGTCGTCGCTTGCGACGATCGCGGAAAAACTGCCGCCTGCCTACGACCTCGCGACAATTCCATGAGCGAGTTGCCGGCGGCTGGAGCAAGCTGACTATCCCGGGCGCGCATGGATGATCTGCGCGTCCAGGACCGATCCGCGCCTCTACCGCAACTCCACCGGAGTCTGCCCTTCGATCACCTTCTTCGCGATAATCGCCGCGGTCGATCGAGGCACCAGCCGCGTCACATTGGCGCGCACCCAGTTGAACCATCCCGAGATAACGCTCGGCTGCTTGCCGAGTGCGTCGAGCGCGACCCGCACTACGTTTTCCGCCGGCTCGCCGTGGTCGGCCCCCACGCTCTCTCCCGCCACCGATTGGAACTCGGTCTGCGTCGCCCCCGGCTCTATCACGAGCGCATCGACGCCCGTCCCGCGCAGCTCGCCCCACAACCCCTCGCCGAACAGCAGATCGAATCCCTTGGTTGCGCTGTAAACCGCATGCAGCGGCAGCGGCTGGCGTCCCGCCACCGATCCCACGATGATCACCGCGCCGCGTCCACGCTTGACCATCCCGGGCATGATGCGGCTGGTCAGCACCACCGGCACGACGCAGTTTACGACCACCATCGCGCGCAGCCGGTCGGTTGCCAGCTTGTCGAAACGGCCCGCGTAGCCGAAGCCGGCGTTGTTGACCAGAAATGCGATCGGCAAATCCGCGACTGCGTCGGCCAGGCGATCCGCGCCGTCCGCCGCTGCGAGATCGACCGCGACCACCCGCGTATCGACGTGAAAATTCTGGCGCAGTTCCGCGGCGAGCGCGTTCAGCCGTTCCTCGCGCCTCGCCGTCAGCACTATCGACAGGCCCTCGCGCGCAAGCGCGCGCGCAAACTCAAGGCCGATTCCCGCCGACGCGCCCGTCACGAGAGCCCATTCGCCGTACTTCTCACGATATTTTCGCCCATTGCCTGCCATCGCGATTTCCTCCAGATTTGCGAGGCGGATCGTCCTGTACCCCGCGCCGCTCTCTGCCACTAGAATCTAGCAGCTTGTGAGGTCTCAATCCCGACCGCTGAAAAAAGTGAAACCCGAAACCCCCGGAGCATGCAGATGGCAGAATCGATATCGAAGGCAGTTCTAATCACCGGATGCTCGACCGGAATCGGCCGCGCCACCGCCGAGCGGCTCGCGTCGCGTGGATGGAACGTGTACGCGACGGCGCGCAACGTCGAGTCGATTGCGGACCTCGCCTCGAGCGGATGCAAAACGCTCGCGCTCGACGTATGCGACGAAGCCTCGATGCGCGCGGCGGTGCTAGCCGTCCAGTTTGCCGAGGGCGCCGTCGGCGTGCTCATCAACAACGCCGGCTACGGCCTCGAGGGTGCCTTCGAGGAAGTGCCGATGACGGACATTCGCCGCCAGTTCGAGACCAATGTGTTCGGACTGATCGCGATGACCAAGCTGGTGCTGCCCGCGATGCGCCGCCAGCGATGGGGCCGCATCGTCAATCTGAGCTCGATGGGCGGCAAGCTGACTTTCCCGGGCGGGAGCTACTACCATGCCACCAAGCACGCGGTCGAAGCGCTCAGCGACGCGCTGCGATTCGAGGTAAAAGGTTTCGGCATCGACGTCATCGTCATCGAGCCTGGCCCGATCAAAACGCGCTTCGGCGACACCGCCGTCGGCAGTATCGCGGCACCCAAGGATTCGCCCTATGCGGCATTCAACGCCGTGCTCGAAAAACAGATTCGCGAGGCGTACGAAGGCGGCCCGATGGCCCGCTTCGCGGCGCCGCCTGCGGCGGTCGCCGAGGTGATCGAGAAGGCCATCACGGCAGCGAGCCCAAAGACGCGCTACAAGGTCACGCTCGCCGCGCGTGTCCTGATGGGCCTACGGCGCGTCCTCCCCGACCGCGCCTTCGATGCCTTCCTGCGCACCCAATTTCCCCCGCCTGCGCCGTGAGACGGCGCTGAAATCGGCACAATCTCGCGGATTTAGGAAGCAATTAGGCTATCTGCTCCGCTTCTTCTTTTTCTAATCGGTATCTTGGCAATTTCTTGACAGGATAGCGAAGAAAAAGCGAAAATAGTCAGGCCGTCAGATGAAAGCCGCCGCCACATTGCCCCTCTACTCGCCCCCGCCCCAAGACCTCGACGCCACGCGCGGCGTCGAGTTTATCGAGATGCCGGTGCGGCAGATTCTCAATCGATGCGACAGCCCGCGCATGCCGTTTCGATGGACCATCAACCCGTATCGCGGCTGCGAGTTCGGATGCGTGTACTGCTACGCGCGCTACACGCACGATTTTCTCGAGTTGCGCGACCCGATGGACTTCGAGCGCAAAATTTTCGTAAAGCGGATGGCGGCCGAAGTCCTGGCGCGGACGCTCTCGCGCACGCCGATCGGCACCGACGCGATCGCTATCGGCACAGCGACCGACCCCTATCAGCCGGCCGAGCGAAAATACGGGCTCACGCGCTCGATGCTCGAAGTTTTCGCGCAACTGTCGGGGCTGGACCTGTCGATCACGACCAAATCCAGCTTGATAGTTCGCGACCTCGAGTGGCTCAAAAAGATTAGTCGGCGCTCGAAGCTGTCGGTGAACTTCTCGCTGATAACGCTCGATCGAAAACTGCAACGAATCCTCGAGCCGCGAGCGCCGCGCCCGGGCCTGCGGCTGCGCGCGCTGTTCGAGCTGGCGCGGGCGGGCATCCGATGCAACGTGCTCATGATGCCGATGATTCCGGGACTGACGGACGATCCGGCGGCGATCGAGAGCGTGATTCGTGGGGCGCATCGCGCGGGCGCGTCGGGAGTGTGGTGGCGTTCGCTGTTTCTAAAACCCGCGGCGGCGCGCCGATTCATTCCATTCGTCAGGGAGCGCTTCCCGCATCTGGCGGAGCGTATCGACATGTTTTACGCGCGCGCCGAGTACGTTCCGCATGCGTATGACGATCGGATGGGCGTGATTTTCGATCGCATCCGCGCGCGCTACGGCTTCCCCATCGACCACGAACGCTGCATGGCGGCTCAGCCGACCACCGCGCCGCAGCCACCGCGCCAGATGCCGTTGTCCTTATGAGCAAGGGGTTTTTGGTGCGCGGAGCGGGACTTGAACCCGCACGGTATTGCTACCACCAGCCCCTCAAACTGGCGTGTCTGCCATTCCACCACCCGCGCATCGTGGGTACCGGCCGGAGCGAGGTTGAGGGTCTGAGCGCTCCGGCGCGAAAGTACAACTATTACTTCTTCGTCGACGACGGCGTCGCGGGTCCGGCAGGGTTTCGACCGGCTGGCGCCGCCGCGGGAAGCGCGTTCTTGGGCGCCTGCTTCGACACCGGCATCACGCTCGACGGCGCCGACGAGAACGGCCGATCGAAGATACTGCCGGTCACGCGCCGCGCTGAAGCCAGTGCCAGGAAGATCGAGGTCGCGAAAAAAATCATCGCCATTGCCCACGTCGCTTTGGTCAGCGCATTGCCTGCCCCGCTCGCGCCGAAGACGGTCTGGCTCGAACCGCCGAAAACGGCGCCGACCTCCGCACCCTTGCCCTGCTGCAGCAGGATAATGATGCACATGGCCACGCAGACGATCACATGAATCGAAACAACGATTGAAACCATTTTGTCTTCTTCAGCGAGTCCGCGCCCTGACGATGCGCGCGAACGAGTCAGCCTTTAAGCTTGCCCCGCCGACCAGAGCCCCGTCAATATCGGGCTTGGAGACGAGCGAGTCAACATTGTCGGCATTTACACTGCCGCCGTAAATTATCCGCACCGCCGACGCGCGCTCGGGACCGCATCGTTCGAGGATCGCGCCGCGGATCGCTCCGTGTATCGATTCGGCCTGCTCGGGCGTCGCGTTGCGCCCGGTGCCAATCGCCCACACCGGCTCGTACGCAATCGCCACTGCGGTCACGTGATCGTCGCCGACATTCTCAAGCCCGCGCTGGAGCTGGCCCAGGACGACATCGAGCGCGCGGCCACCGTCGTGTTCGTTCTGGGTTTCGCCGACGCACAGAATCGGCGTCATTCGGTGCTTGAGCGCAGCGAGCACTTTGCGGTTAATCAGTTCGTCGGTTTCATGAAAAATGTGGCGGCGCTCCGAATGGCCGACGATGACGTGGGTGACGCCGCAGGCTTTCAGCATCGGCGGCGAGATTTCCCCGGTGAACGCGCCTTTGTCCTCGTAGTGCATATTTTGCGCGCCCAGCAGGATCGACGAGCCTGCGAGCGGATCCGCCACGGCCGGGATGAGAATAGCGGGCGGCGCGACCATCACGTCGCGATCCATCGCCAGCGCCGCCGCGTCGCGATCGATCTCGGCGCGGATTGCGGCGATGAGCGCGCGGGCCTCGACCGGCCCAAGATGCATCTTCCAGTTTCCGGCGATTAGTTTCCTGCGCACGTGAGTCCTTCTTATCCGTCAGACTTCGAGCGCCTTCACGCCCGGCAGCTCGCGGCCCTCCAGAAATTCGAGCGTGGCTCCGCCGCCGGTCGAGATATGCGTGAACTTGTTCGCCCACGGCGCATGCGCGAAAGCCGCGGCCGTGTCGCCGCCGCCAATTATCGAAATGACGCCTGATTGATTGGCGAGCGCTTCACCGACTCGCATCGTGCCACCCGCGAACGCCGGGATCTCGAAAAATCCGAGCGGGCCGTTCCATATAACGGTTTTGGCACGCGCGATTTCTGCGATAAACGCAGCCGCGGTTTGCGGTCCGATGTCGAGCCCCATCATCTCGGAGGGAATTTCGGTGACTGTATGAGGCGTCGCGTCGGCTTCCGGAGCGGATGCGACAATATGATCCGACGGCAGCACGATTTTGACGCCTTTTCGCGCGGCCTCGGCGAGCAATTCGCGCGCGAGCTCGAGCTTGTCGTCTTCGACGAGCGAGCGGCCGACCGCGATCCCCTGGGCCTTGAGAAACGTGTACGCCATCGCGCCGCCAATCAGGATCGCATCGACCTTGGTCAGCAGATTTCTGATCAGCCCGATCTTGTCGGAGACTTTTGCGCCGCCCAGGATCGCGACCGACGGTCGATGCGGATTCTCGGTGACCGCGCGCAACGCATCGAGTTCGCGTATCATCAGGAATCCGGCCGCGCGCTCCACGATAAACCGTGTGACTCCGACTGTCGAGGCATGCGCGCGATGGGCGGAGCCGAAGCCGTCGTTCACATAGACCTGTTTGTGGCGCGCCAGTTCATGCGAGAAGTCGCGATCGTTGGCTTCCTCTTCTTTGTGGAAGCGCAGATTTTCGAGCAGAATCGCTTCGCCCGGCTTGAGCGCCTCGATCATTTTCCCGGTGTGATCGCCGATGCAGTCGGGCGCGAGCGCGACCTTTTGCCCGAGCACATTCGACAGGTACTCGGCGACCGGCTTGAGGCTGAGCTCGGCAGTACGCTCTTTGGGACGCCCCAGATGCGAGCAGAGCACGGCCGACCCGCCATGCTCAAGGATGTAACGAATGGTGTCGAGGCTCGCGTCGATTCGCGCCGGGTCCTGGATCTTTCCCTCGTGGATCGGCACGTTGAAATCGCATCGCACGAGCACCTTCTTGTCTTTCAACTCAAGGCGCGTAATCGGTACGACAGGCATCGCGGCCACTCACTCCCCGGTCAGCTCGGTTGGCGCGGCTAAAGCTGGGCCGCGACGAACGCGGCGACTTCCGCGAGCCGGTTCGAGTAGCCCCATTCGTTGTCGTACCACGAAAATACTTTCACCAGCCGCATCCCGACCACCTTGGTCAACGGCGCGTCGAAGATCGACGAATGCGGATCGCCGTTGAGATCGACCGAGACGATCGGCGCCTCGCTGTAGGCAAGAATCCCCTTGAGCGGGCCATCCGCCGCCGCTTTCATCGCGGCGTTGACGGATTTTACGTCGGCGTCCTTGTCAACCGTCACGGTCAGGTCAACGAGCGAGACGTTCGCCGTCGGTACTCTGATCGCGAGTCCGTCGAGCTTGCCCTTGAGCGCGGGCAGCACGAGGCCGATCGCCTTGGCGGCGCCGGTCGAGGTCGGGATCATCGAGACCGCCGCCGAGCGCGCGCGCCGCAGATCCTTGTGCGGCCCATCCTGCAGGTTCTGATCCGAGGTGTAGCTATGCACGGTGGTCATCAGGCCGTGAACTATTCCGAAACTGTCATGCAGGACCTTGCCAACCGGCGCGAGGCAGTTGGTCGTGCATGACGCGTTGGATATCACGTCGTGCTTTTTCGCGTCGTAAACGTGCTGGTTGACGCCCAGGCATAGCGTGACGTCCGCGCCGTCGGCGGGCGCGCTGATGACGACTTTTTTCGCGCCGGCAGCAAGATGCATCGCGGCCTTGTCACGCGCCGTGAACAGGCCGGTGGATTCGACGACCACCTGCACACCGAGTTTGCTCCACGGCAATTTGGCGGGATCGCGTTCCGCCAGTACCTGGAGCGGCTTGCCGTCGAGAAAAATAATTCCGCCCTCGGCCTTGACCTCATGACGCAGCGTGCCGTGGATGGAATCGTATTTGAGCAGATGCGCGAGGGTGGGCGCGTCGGTGATATCGTTGACGGCCACGACCTCGAGTTCCTTTTTGGCCAGTGCCGCGCGCAGGAACATTCTGCCGATCCGGCCGAATCCGTTTATCCCGACTTTTATCGCCACCGATCAATCCTCCCGATAGTTCGTTGCCAGTTGAAAAGTGAAACCCTCAAACGCAACAACCCGAACGTTAGATAAGTCCGGGTCCGATGTACAGATTGTACGCCGGGGCGGGTCGCGAATGCAGGGGGAGCGGGGAAGGGGAAATCACTTTATTGAATTTGAAACCCACCGTGGGTTTCACGCTTCCTTGGGCAGGGACCAGCCCCTGCACCTGAGCAAGGAGAGAAGATGCGGGCTTCGCCCTGTTAGAACAGGTGAAGGGGGAGAGGCCAAGGTGGATCATTTTGGCAGGTAGATCGTATAGCCGAAGTGGGTCCGGCGCATGCCGAATCCCTCATAGAAACGATGGGCCTTCGGGCGTTTACGATTGGAAGTCAGGGACAACTTGTAGCATCCGTAACGGCGCGCGATCTTGAGCGCTGCCGCCATCAGCAGGTCTCCGACCCCGGCGCCGCGATGGCGCGAATCGACCACCATGTTTTCTACAATCGCGGCCGGCCTGAGGGCACGGGCCAAGTGTCTGAAGATGAGAATGTGATTCGTCCCCACGATGTGACTGTCCTCAGTCGCGACCAGAAGGACTTGATCGGCTCTGCGCAGCACGGCGCGCATCGCGCGGCGCATCTTGGCAGCGCCGGGGCTGGTGTAGTCGGCTTCGTGGAGTTGTCGGTAGAGATCCTCGATCCCACGCTCGTCGCCCAGGAGCGCTCGACGAATTCGAACCTGCTTTTGCTTCATGAGAAGGGTCGTCGGCTTGATTGCAGATGTGTTCACGGCGAGCGCGCGGACAGGCGCGTGATCGAGCGCAAATAGATGAACAGCGCGGCCGTGAACAACGCCACGTCCAGCGCGAGCTCCAGCCACATTCTCGGCCGTGATGGCGCGCCGACCCCGAAACAGCCGCAGTCGAGCGTGAGACCTCGAAGCAGCGCGGACGCCAACGCCGTCAAAAACACTACAGAAATGACAGCGACCGCGAGCGCTCCGATCCGCCTGGTCGGGGGCGCTAGCAGCAGGACGCCGCATGCGATCTCGAATGGCGGCAGACCCAGCGCCAGCAGGTTGATGAACACCGCGGGCAGGATCGCGAATGCAGCGGTGCTATCCGCGAACTGCAGCGGGTCGCGGATCTTGTCGATGGCCGCGTAAATGAATACGGCCGCAACGGCTATGCTGACCGCAAGCACCGCATAGTTCCGGCGCGAATTGTCGGGAGGCGTCATCGTCCGCTCCCGGTGGATGCCGGCAGCCCGGCCGCAGACCATGCATCCCACCCGCCGGTGAAGACGCTGACGTTGCCAAAGCCGAGACTCAGCAACGCGTTCGCGACGAGCCGGCTGTCATGACATTCGCCGCCGGAGCAGTACACGATGATCGGCTTGTCATGGGCAACCTGCAGCACGCCGGCCAGGTCCCGATAGTCGTGCGCGAAGTCGTCTCGCGCGAGATTGAGCGCTCCCGGTACGTGTCCCTGTTCGAAGAACACGGACGGCCGGGCATCGAGGATGAGTGCGCTTTTGCTCTCGACGGCTGAACGGAATTCCTCAAGTCCGACAGTTGCTGCGGGCGCGATCTTGAACGGCGCCGCCGCGACCAGAGTCGTCAGCTCCGCATCGAACCGTTGCTCGGGCGCTTGATAGACGATCGGAAGTGGACTGAGGGAGAAACGGTTCACCACGAGTCCAGCCGCCAGGGACGCGATTGCAAGCAGCGCAACCACACCGAGATCGCGCAGAATTTGCGATCCGAGGCCCCTTGCTTGTGGCTGGCGCGCCGAATCAGGAGTGACGATCGACACTGTTGAAGTCCTATCAGGATCCGATGCTTTGTGGAGTCGGTTTACCTAGGCGCCCGGCGCCAAAGCGGGTCAGTTTTCAACCGGCGTTGACAAGATAATTTCCTGGGCACTCGGGTCAACCCTTCTTCCAGCGTGCGCGAGCCGCTTTACGAGCTAATTCCTTGCGTTTCTTTGCCGAAATGCCTTCCCATCGCGCTTTGCCGCCCTTAAGGCCGCCCTTGCGTCCAAGCGCGACGGCGGCAGGGTCTTTCGCGGGTTTCTCCGGCTCCGGCTCAAGCGGCCGGCCGGTCGCCATCTTCACGACCAACGCGGCAGGCTGGTTTGTATCGCGGGGCATGCGAGAGCGCTTTTGCACGACTTTTCGAAACTTATGCTATAAGAGTGGTCGTGGTCAAGTTCGATCTTCTGAAATACGTGCCGCTTCACTGGGTTTGTTTTGCGCTTGCAGCGGTTGGACTAACCGCACTCTTAGTCCAGGTTTTTTTCCCAAACGCTTATCTGCCCCTGATGCGCCAATGGCCTTATGTTCTCGGGATCGTTCCCTTAGGTCTGTTGACGGTTTTTTACTTTCTCATTGGGATCTCCACGTGGCGATTTGCGAAGGGCCAATATCCGCCACTGCCGTCGCCAGACCGTCACAATTAAGTAAAGCCCTTAAGAAACCTTTCTTCTTGCTCAGGTGCATGGACCGGGGCCCCTGCCCGCGCTGGTTTAGGGCGCGCTGATAGCGTTATAATTAGTCGATTTCCAGCCGAATGATTCCGGCGAGTAGGCTCACCTGCTGGCGAGGGGCGACGCGGGCATAGCACGGGCTCGGAGCGTTGGCAGCGACCAGAGGTGGCCATGCTGGTATTTCTAATCCATGTTCGCGACCCGCAATTTTACGCGGTGCCGGCGGCCGGCCGCGCGAAAAACGGCAACCTGCGCATTATGGGGTTCCCACCGATCGGAATCATGTCGCTCTCCGCGGTGCTCAAGCGCGCCGGCCATGAATGCGTGATGTTCGACCAGGCCAACACCGAGACTCCAAACCAGGTCATTGTCGAGCAAATTCGCATGCGGCGCCCGCAACTGGTCGGGTTGAGTTTTCTGAGCACGACCAGTTATCCCTACGCCAAGATTCTCGCCCGCCAGATCCGCGCCGTCGATTCCAAGGTCAAACTCGCCATCGGCGGCGCCTTCGCGACGCTGAACGCGCCGCTGGTGAAACTGCAATGCAGCGAAGTGGATTTTGTCTGCCGCGGTGACGGTGAGCAGTTGATTCTCGACCTGGTCGAGCAGCTCGACAATCCGGCGGCTGTCGCCGGGCTGACCTGGGCGCGAGACGGCCAAGTAGTAAACAATCCGGACCGGGCTGTCGAGCGCGACCTCGACCAGTGGCCTTTTCCGGACCGCGAAAGCCTCGCGCTGGACTTCATCGAGTCGATGCCGCTGGATGTGCCCACGGTTCTGTCGATGGACCGCTTCACCACGATGCAGGCGTCGCGCGGATGCCCGCAGCACTGCGCTTTCTGCGACATTCCGAGCTTCAACCAGGGCAAATGGCGCTCCCGCAGCCACCAGCACGTGCTCGCGGAATTCAATCATCTGAAGCAACACGGCTACGGTGCGGTGTACTTTGTCGACGATCATTTCCTGTTGCAACCCAAGCGGATCGAAGCCATCTGCAAAGGGCTAATCGACAGCGGTCCGACTATCCACTGGGGTTGCGAGGGCAGGGTCGATTCGGTCGCCGAGCATCTGTACCCGTTGATGGCGAAGGCCAATTGCCGCACTGTGATGTTCGGGATCGAGAGCGGCAGTCAGAAGGTCCTCGACCGGCTCGAAAAGGGGCAGACCCTCAAGGAAGTTGAGACCGCGGTCACCAACGCCAAGCGCGCGGGAATCGAAATCGTGCACGGTTTCTTCGTGGTCGGCAGCCCCGACGAGACCGTGGCCGACCTGAGGGCGACTTTTGATTTTGCCTCAAGGCTTCCGCTCGACACGTTCAACTTCAACCGCCTATGCGTCTATCGCGGCACGCCGTTGTGGCAGGAATATATCCGCCGCAACCTGATTGACGAGAGCCGAGACTGGTTCAAGTTTTTCAAGTGCTCCGAGATCGATCCGAGCTGCCTGTCCGGCGAGGTGATCAACCGCGAGCGCAGTGCGGGCTTCCGCAGAATATTCCTTTACAAGCTGCTTCATTATCCGCTGCAGACCGTGCGGCTGCTGCGCCGCTTCACGCGCTTCATGCCGATGCGCGACGTGGTTTACCTGATTCTGAAGCCCTTCCTCGGCCAGCGTCGCGGAGCCACGCCGGCTGAGACTCTTTCGCGCGCCGTCGAGCATGCGGAGCTTAAGGACTCGGCCGCGGCCCTCACCCAAGTCACCGACGCGATACTCGGACAGGCGCCGGCCGAGTCCCAGGCCGAACGGGTCCTGATGCAGCCCGGGTCATGAAGTCCGCAGAAATCGCGGGCGCGCGAGCGGCCCGATAACCGTGCTGGTTTTGGGCGCGCTGATACCCTTATAATAAACCGGTTATTCAGCCGAATGGCGGATTTATGCTCCATCAGGTGAGTGGTGCAGGCGGGTTGGGTGTGGTGGAACTGGTGCTGGGCACGGGCCCGGTGGTGGCAGTCGTGTTGTGGCTGCTGGTGGCGTTTTCGGTCGGCAGTTGGGGCATCATCCTTTACAAACTGATTCAGATTTCGCGAGCGCGGGGCCAGTCCGAACGCTTCATCGCGATCTTCTGGGAATCGAAGAACCTCGCCGCGATTCACACCGCGAGCGTCGGCCTCAAGCGCAGCCCGGTCGCGCAGGTTTTCCGCGCCGGCTACCAGGAGCTCCTGCAACTGACCCGCGCCAAGCGCCAGGCGGTCGGAGCGGACAGCGGCTTCTCGACCGATCTCGGCGGAATCGCCAACGTGATGCGCGCGATGAAGCGCCAGGAAAACGTCGAGCTGACCAAGCTCGAGTCCGGCATCACCTTCCTCGCCACGACCGGTTCGTCGTGCCCGTTTATCGGACTGTTCGGCACGGTGTGGGGAATAATGACGGCGTTCCTGGGCCTGTCGGCGTCGCATACGTCGAGCATCCAGGCGGTCGCGCCCGGAATCGCCGAGGCGCTGATCACGACCGCGGTCGGGCCTGGTCGCGGCGATCCCGGCGCAGATGTTCTACAACTACTTCATCGCGCGGGTGCGAGTGCTGGCGACCGAAATGGATAATTTCACGTCCGAATTTTTGAACATCGCCGAGCGTCATTTCCTTTCGTAGGCATCATCGCAATGGCATTCGACTCAGGACAGCGCGGGCAGATGGTTTCCCAGATCAACGTCACGCCGCTGGTGGACGTGATGCTGGTGCTGCTGGTCATCTTCATGGTGACGGCGCCGATCATTCAGCAGGGCGTCGAGGTCACGCTGCCCAGCGTCAAGGCCGAGGCGCTGCCCGGCAAGGAAGAGCAGTTCGTCGTGTCGATCACGCGCGACCGCCAGATTTATCTCAATGACGCGAAGCTCTCGGCGGATGACTTGACCGGCAAGCTGAAGGCGATTGCGCAGGAGCGTCCCGACCGCCAGGTTTTCATCCGCGCCGACGACCAAGTGCCATACGGCGAGGTGATCCGCACGATGGCGGCGATTAAGGCCGCGGGAATCGAAAACGTCGGGATGGTGACGGAGATGCCGGCGGCGAACGGGCCCGACGCGGGCGCGAAGTGAGCGCTGAGCGTGGCATCGCGCGACCATAACGGTGACGAGCAGCCGTCGCGAATCGGATATTTCGCGGCGATCTTCGTCTCGGCGCTCGGGCACGCAGCGCTGTTCGCGACGGTGTTCTTCATCGCGCCGCGCTTTTTGCATCCCGAAGAAACCGCGCCGCCCGCATACACGGTGAAAATCGTCGATAACATTCCAGCCGGCGACCTCGGAACGCATCTGCCGCGCATCAATCGGCACCCGGCGGATGAAGCGAAGGAGGCGGCGCCCAAGCCCGAAGAATCGAAGGTCAAGACCGAGCCGCCCAAAACGGAACTCGCGCTTAACGACGATAAGAACGCGCTCAAGATAAATGCGAAGGCGAGCGACGCTCCAACCGCGACGCCCACGCCGGCGCCGACTGTTGAAGCGACGCCAGAGCCGTCGATCGAAGCGACGGTAGCGCCGACTATCGAGCCAACGCCACAGCCTACTCAGGAGCCGACGAAACACGCGACGCCAAAACCCACGCCCGACAAGGCGTCGCGCAATCAGCCCAAGTCTGAATCGACGGCAGCAAAGGCAAAGATCGCGGCGACGCCGAGCGTCGAGCAGCGGCTCGCGATGCTGAGACGCCGGTTGCTCGCGGAGCACGTCAAGGAGCTGGCGAAGAATCCGCCGCCTGAAGATGAAGATGACGACGATACCGATACGCCCGACACGGCGACGAAGGGTCCGGCAGGGGGAGGACCCGTCGTGGCAAGTAACGCGAGTGAAGGAGCGGGCTACGGAGTCGGCGCCGGCAAGGGCAGCGTCGGGATTCTACAGGACCCGGAATTTATCCTGTACTATAAGACCGTGCAGGAACAGATTAAAAAGTCGTGGACGTTTACCGGCGGATCGAACGATCTGACCGCGACCGTCAATTTCGCGATCGGCCCCGACGGTGCGCTGACCGCCGTGAAGATTGGCACGAGCTCGAACGACTCGGCGTTCGATGATTCCGTGATTCGCGCGATTCGCCGGGCAGCGCCGTTTCCCGCGCCGCCGGAAAAGTTTCGCGACCAGTTTTCTTCCGGGATCAAAGCCTTGTTTCAGCTCGGCGAACTCAAGTCCTGAGGTTGCGATGTTGCAGGAGGTGCGGATGAACTTTTTCAGTGTTTGTTTTCTCAGTGTTAAAGCATGAGGCGGGGGATTCAAGCTTGCGCGATCGCGTGCGCGATTGTTTTGGCGTCGATGACAGGCCAGGCCGTCGCGCAGCCCGCTGGTGGGGAGCCGATCACAATCACGATCGCGGGACCCGGCTCGCAGCTCTCGACGATCGCGGTGTCGGGGCTCAAAGATCTCGGCGGCGACGACGACCATCGCGTCGGCAGCGCGTTTGTCGGCACGCTTCGGCGCGACCTGGAGCTTTCGAGCTATTTCAGAATTATCGATCCGCACGCGTACATCGAGGACCCGCAATCGTCGGGCTTCGAGCTCGGCCAGTTCAATTTCGCCGATTGGCGATCGATCAACGCCGACTTTGTCGTCAAGGGTTCGGTCTCTGCCAGCGACGCGGGCGTGAAACTGACGGCTTTTCTCTACGACGTCGCGCAGCAGCGGCGGATGATGGGCAAGAATTACAGCGGCGACGCGGGTGACGTGGCGCGGATGGCGCGCCGATTCGCCGACGCGATCCTTGAAGCTGCGACCGGGCAGCGCGGTCCGTTCGATTCCAAGCTCGCATTCGTCTCGACGCGCGGCGGCCGCTTCAAGGAAGTCTATACGCAGTCGATAGACGGCCAGGACCTGTTCAAGCTGACCGGCAATCCGACGATCAACCTGTTCCCGAGTTTCGATCGCAGCACGCGCTACGTGCTGTATCTCTCGTACAAGAGCATGGCGCCGGCGCTTTATCTGGCCGATCTCAGGGAGCAACGCGAGGCGCGGCTCGACAGCCCGCACGGCCGCGTGATCGGCGGAACGATCTCGCCCGACGGCGAGCGCATCGTCGCCGCGATCGAGCGTGACGGCGTCACCAATCTGTATCTGATCACGCGCGAGGGCGCCGAAATTCGCCAGCTCACCGACACCAACGGAATCAACGTCAGTCCGGCGATTTCACCCGACGGCGCCACGCTCGCGTTCACATCCGATCGCTCGGGCACGCCGCAAATTTACGTGATGAGTCTGGCGGGCGGTGCGCCGAAACGATTGACCTATAGCGGCGATTACAACACCACGCCCGCGTTTTCGCCCAAGGGCGACAAGCTCGCATATCAGAGCCGCAACAACGGACGTTTCGACATCTGGACGATTCCGGTCGGCGGCGGTGAACCCGTGCAAGTGACAGATGGCAACGGCTCCAACGAGTATCCGAGCTGGTCGCCCGACGGACGCTATCTCGCGTTCAGCTCGACGCGCAGCCACAATTCGCGAATCTATATAATGATGGTCGGCAACCGGAAGATCATTTCCGCTTTGACGGAGGGTAATGGTAATGATTCCTGTCCAGCGTGGTCGGGGTGGTTGGGTGAGTAGTCGTTCGACGATCGCCAGAGCTGTTGCGATTGTGAGTGTTGCGGTGATGCTGGCGCTGGCCGGATGCTCGTCGAAGAAGCCGGCCCCGATAGGCGGCGATACCAATCCCAGCGGAAGCCAACTTGGTGAAAATGGGGTTGACAAGAGCGGCGGCAACTCGCTCGAGGACTGGAAGAGCGGAAAATTCGGCGCGCAAGGTCCGCTCAGCGACATTCACTTCGCGTACAACGAGTACACGATTCAAGAGCAGGACGGCTCCGTGCTGAAATCCAATGCCACCTGGCTGCAAACGCATCCGCAGACGCGGGTCCAGGTCGAGGGTCATTGCGATGAGCGCGGCTCCGAGGAATACAATATCGCGCTGGGCGCCAAGCGCGCGCAGGCCGCCAAGGATTACCTGGTGACGCTCGGAATCGGCGGCAGCCGAATCTCGACAATCAGCTACGGCAAGGAGCTTCCGCTTTGCACCGAGCACGACGAAAGCTGCTGGTCGCAGAACCGGCGCGATCACTTTGCGGTAAGTGAAAACAAGGAATAAGAGCGTGCGAAAAACGAACTGGCCGATCGGCGCCATCGCCGTCTTTGCCGCGGCATTGGCGCTGGCGGGATGCGCCGAGCAAGGCGACCTGGCGCAGCTCAATCAAAACGAGTTCACGCTGCGCGGGATGATCGCGAGCGACCGCCAGCAAATCAACTCCCTGAAGCAGCAGATTCAACGTCAGAACGATCAGATCGAGGAACTCAAGCACGGCGCCACCGGCGCCGGCGGCGACGCGTCGTCGATGAACGATCGAGTCGCGAGCCTCGAGGCCGAAGTGAAAGCATTGCAGGCCGGGATGGCGGCGACGCCCGGCGCGATTCCTCCGCCCGGCGCGCCGGCAGACTCCGTCGGCGGGGCGCCCGCGCCGGGAATGCCATCGGCAGAGGCGCCGTCGGGGGGTCCGGCTCCGCCCGCCGCGCCCGCCGAGATCGCTCCAACCTGGCCGAGCGAACTCGATCAGGAAATTGCGGACGCCGCGACTTCGAACGAGCCGGGCGTGAAGATCTATCGCGAAGGCCTCGACGCGATGAAGGCCGCCAAGTATCCGCTCGCGGTCACCAAGTTCACCAAGCTGCAGCATGCGTACCCGAAATCCGCGCTGAGCGAGCCCGCCGAATACTTCGCCGCCAACGCGTTGTTTGAAACCGGCGGTTACGACCAGTCGATTTTGCAATTCAACGATCTCGTGATGCGGTTTCCCAAGGGCAAATATGCCGGCGCTGCCTTGCTGCGCGAGGCGCAGGCATTTGTGAAGCTCAACGATCGAATCGACGCGCGCCTGACACTGCAGAAGCTGGTCGCCGATCACGCTGGAACTCCGGAGGCGGAGGCCGCGAACACGATGATGAAAGACCTCGCGAGCGACTAAAGCGGCGCCTTCGCGGACGATTGAATGGAAATAATCCGCGACTTGGAAGCGCTCGCGCGCCATCCTTACCCGGTCACCGCGATCGGTAATTTCGACGGCGTTCACCTCGGACATCGCGCGATCCTGAAGGCCGCAATCGATCGCGCTCGCGCGGCCGGCGGCACCGCGTTCGCGCTCACGTTCGATCCGCTGCCGGCCAAACTGCTCGCTCCGGACCGCGCTCCGCAGTTGATTCTGGCCCCGGATGACAAACTCGAACTGCTGCGGCTGTCGGGCATCGACGGCGTGATCGTGCTGAACTTCACACTCGAGCTTAGCCTGCTCGCGCCGCGCGATTTCGTGCGCGACTACCTGCGCGGAAAGATTGGCGTGCGCGAAGTGGTCGTCGGGCACAGCGTAAGCTTCGGCCACAATCGCGCGGGGAACGCGGCCATGATGGTCGAACTCGGCCGCGAATTCGGTTTCGATGTGGACGTGGTCGGGCCGGTCAAAATCGGCGGCATCGAAGTCAGTTCAACCAAGGTGCGCGAGTTGATCGGAAACGGCGACCTGCGCGCCGCCGCCAGGCTGTTGGGCCGTTACCACTTTCTAAGCGGCCCGGTCGTGCGCGGACGCGAGCGCGGACGGACGATCGGATACCCGACTGCGAATCTCGCCAGCGAAACGGAATGCATTCCGCCCGACGGTGTTTACGCCGCGCGCGTCATCCTCGGCGATGGCGCCTACCCGTCGATCGCCAACATCGGGATGCGTCCGACATTTTCGGAGAGCGCGCGATCGATCGAGGCGCATATCTTTGATTTCACGCGCGACATCTATGGGACGCGAATCAAGCTCGAGCCGATCGAACGAATCCGCCCCGAGCGCAAGTTCGACAACGCCGATGCGCTCAAGGCGCAGATCGCTCTCGACCTGAGCAAGGCGCGCGAGATCCTCTCCGCGGCCTAGGCGCCAGGGATTTTTGCGGCCGCCGCGATTGCCGGCGTTTTCGTGAACTTGAGCATGAAGCGATCGGTCTGACCGCGATGCTTGAACACAATCCACGTGCGATCGTCTTCAGGGTGGCGCAGCGCGCTCGACGCTCCGGACAGCCTGAAGCCCGCCTTCTCCACGTCCTTGATTAGAAAATTCTCGTCGATTCGGTGGAGCGTGGTGGTCACCGTATCGTTGGTTCCCGGCTGGGCGCTGTGATCGACGATCCCGTAAATCCCGCCCGGCTTGAGCGCCTTGAACACCGCCGCGTTCACGTTCTCGCGATTGAGCTTGAAGCCGACCAGGTCGTGGTAATTGAGATGGATGATCACGGCGTCGAGCGACTCCGGCGGCACCGGCAGCAGGTCGGGCGCATCGAAGCGTTTGCTGACCTTGACGACGTTCTTGAGCGCCGGCTCTTTCAGCCGTTCGTTCCATGTATCTTCGGTTTTCTTGAACTGTTCGGGGAACGGACCGTTCTGCGAGTAAACCGTGCCGGTCGATCCGACGATTCGCGCATACAGCTCGGTCATGTACCCGCCGCCCGCGAATATGTCGGCAATCTTCATCCCGGGCTTGATTCCGTAAAACGCCATGATCTGATCGGGCCTGCGTCCTGCGTCGAGCGCCTTGTCGGCGGCCGGCCGATCGGGCGAGTTGATCGCGTCGGTGATTTCCTTGGGAATCTGCGAGGCGGGAACTGGTGCGCTTTCAGCCACGCTCGCCGCAACCGGCGCAAGCGGATTCTGCGCGCGCGCCGGTTGCGGCGAGATCCACGCGACTGCGGCGAATGCGACTATCGTTGACAAGACCAACCGCCAAGCTCCAATACGCATTCTCATAGTCATCTCGATTCTCCGCGTGACGTTTGATTCCTCTTCCACGACGGACAGCTAACACACCGGTCGCAAGACGGGCAATGCGGCTTCTCCCGCTCTTCCTGCGCGCCCGCAAGCCGCAAAGGCAGGGGCCTCGGGGAGTGGACGCGGGCATCGTGCGCGCGGCAAGATTAACGATACGGCTTTTCGTTGCTCGCCATGAACTCAGAGACGGAATCCAATTCCTGCGAGACCTCCAGCTTCAGATGAACCCAGAGACAGAATCGAATTCCTCAGACATCACGCCCGGCTTCGGCGGACTTCGCGTCGTCGCGTTCGAGAGCCGCATGGCGGCCGAGGTCGCGACGATGATCGAGCGGCGCGGCGGCGTCGCGATTATCGCGCCGGCGATGCGCGAGGTGCCGCTCGAGGACAATCACGCTGCGCTGGATTTCGCCGATCGCTTGCTGGCCGGCGAAAGCGAATTCGAGGTGGTTATTTTTATGACCGGCGTCGGCACGCGCGCGCTGTTCCAAGCGATGGAAACGCGGCATCAGCGGGCGTCGATAGTGGCGGCGCTGGCCGCAATCGCAACCGTGGCGCGCGGGCCAAAACCGATTCGCGCGATGCGCGATCTTGGGATCGAACCGTCGATCGTCGTGCCGGAGCCGAATACCTGGCGCGAAGTGCTGAGCGCGCTTGCGTCGCAGGTCGAGCTCAAGGGCAAGCGCGTCGCGATCCAGGAATACGGAGTCTCCAATCGCGAGCTGACCGCCGGGCTCGAGGCGCGCGGCGCCCGGGTCACGATTGTTCCGGTCTATAGATGGACGCTGCCGGCCGATCGCGCGCCGCTGCGAGCGGCGTTGAACGCGATCGCGGCGGGCGCGGCAGACGTGGCTATTTTCACCAGCTCGAACCAGGTCACCAACGTCATTCAGCTCGCGGAGGCCGAGGGAATCGGCGACGGCGTCAAGCGCGGATTCGCGCGCATGGCGGTTGGCTCGATCGGGCCGGTATGCTCGGAGCAAATCCGCGCCTACGGGCTTCGCGTGGACTTCGAGCCGGAGCATTCGAAGCTCGGCCATCTGGTTAAAGCGGCGGCGGCGCAAGCGGCTTCGATTCTTATCGCTAACCGCGTGGACGCACACCGGATTGAAGCGGGTGCGGCGCCAAATTCGCGTCGGCCGACGATTTCCAACGCGCCGCAATCTCCGCTCGCCGGCCATCCGATGCTCAAGGCGTGCCGGCGCGAACCTGCCCCCTACACCCCTATCTGGCTGATGCGCCAGGCGGGCCGCTACATGCCGGAGTATCGGCGCGTTCGCGAGCGTCACGGTTTTCTCGAGATGTGCAGGCGGCCCGAGTTGGCCGCCGAAGTCACCGTCACGGCGGTCGAGCGGCTCAAGGTAGATGCGGCAATCATTTTCGCCGATATCCTGCTGCCTCTGATCCCGATGGAAGTGGGGTTGCATTTCGAAAAAGGCGACGGGCCGGTGATCGATCGCCCGATTCGCTCCGAGGCCGACCTCGAACGGATTCCCGCCGTCGATGTGGCGGCGCTCGGCTTCGTTGGCGACGCGATCAAGCTGGTGCATCGAGCGATCGGCGCGACGACTCCGCTGATCGGGTTTGCCGGGGCGCCGTTCACGCTCGCGTCGTACCTGATCGAAGGCGGCTCGTCGCGGCAATACCAGGCGACCAAAACTTTCATGTACATGCAGCCCGAAACCTGGCATCGCCTGATGGAGCGGCTGGCGCGCACGACGGCGGATTATCTGAAGATGCAAATCGCGGCGGGCGCCGACATCATCCAGATTTTCGACAGCTGGGTCGGCAGCCTTGGACCGGACGACTATCGGCGCTTCGTGCTGCCGCATACCGCGTCGGTGATCGCGGCGATTCCCGCGCACGTGCCCGTAATCCATTTCGGGACCGTGACGGGAAATCTGCTCGGGCTGATGCGCGAGGCGGGCGGCGACGTTTTAGGGCTCGATTGGCGCGTCGATCTCGCCGACGCGTGGGCGCGGCTCGATTACAGTGTGGCGGTACAGGGCAATCTCGATCCGATCGCGCTGTTCGCGGACGTTTCCGAAATCCGCACCCGTGCCCGCGCGATCCTCGATCAGGCCGGCGGACGCCCCGGACACATCTTCAATCTCGGCCACGGAATACTTCCGGATACGCCGGTCGATCACGTGATCGCGCTCGTCGATGCGGTTCACGAGATGAGCGCGCGCTGACGCTATGCCCGCGAAGGCAACCTGCGACGCGGTGTTGATGATCGGATTCGGCGGACCGACGTGCGCCGGCCAAGTGCGGCCGTTTCTCGATGGCATGCTGCGCGGGCGGCCGATCCCGCGCGAGCGCTACGAGGAGGTGGTGCGTCATTACGATCTTCTCGGCGGGCGCTCGCCGTACAACGATCTCACGATGCGCCAGGCGGCGGCGCTGCGCGAAGAGCTTGCGAAAAAAGGTGCGCGCGTGCCGGTCGCGGTCGGGATGCGCAACTGGGAACCGTATGTTGCCGACTCGATCCGCGCGCTCGCCGACGGTGGAGCGCGGCGCGTGCTCGGCTTCATCATGGCGGCGCATCGCAGCGAAGTCAGCTTCGAGCGTTACCAGGCAACCGTCAACGACGCGCGCGCTGCGTTGGGCGAAGCGGCGCCCGAAGTCGTGTATCCCCAGCCGTGGCACGACCATCCGCTGTTCATCGCGGCGGTGGCGTCGCGCACGCGCCAGGCGTACGCGAGGCTGGACGAGCAAGCGCGATCGTGTGCGCGGCTGATCTTCACCGCGCACAGTATTCCGCTCGCGATGGCGCAGGCCGGGCCGTACGTCGAGCAGCTTACGCAGTCGGCGCGGATGGTCGCCGCGGAGCTTGGAATCGGCACCTGGCAATTCGCGTATCAGAGCCGCAGCGGGAGTCCGCGCGAGGCGTGGCTCGAACCCGACATCAAGGATACGCTTGCGAGCCTGGACGCGAAGGCGGCGGTGGTGGTGCCGATCGGCTTTTTGTGCGATCACGTCGAAGTGCTGTACGATCTCGATATCGAGGCGGCGCAGATCGCACGCGCGGCGGGAATCAGGATGGAGCGCGCGCCGACCGTCGGAGACCATCCGTTGTTTATCGAGATGATGGCGTCGATAATCGCGCCGTACGCGCGCGGCTGACGGATCGATCGAGGGAGAAGCTCAAACGAACTCCGGCACACAAACAAAAAAGGGAATTCTGTTTTTTAAGTGAACCGCCGATTTGATAAAATGCGGGCAAAGCCCTGATGGATGTGGGTTTGGATGCGATTGGGTTGCTGAAACCTTGCCGAAGGAGACCGTCGGGTCTGTAGCGGAGCGGTTGATCGGCGACTCAAAAAGGTCCATATCCGGAGATTCGGTTAACTTTAATTTTTGGCCCGCTTGGCGGCCGTCTCATGGGGGGAACTGATGAAGGCATCCTGGGGAAAAGCACGGATAGGCGCGATCGCGATCTTTTGTGCGGTCGCGTTGGCGATGGTCGGGCTTCATCGTTTTTCAGGCCGCGCCTATAGCCAGTCGCCCTCCGCCGCTCTTCGTTGCGGACGCTTGCACCGACGCCGTGACTGCTTATCCCGCCGCGAGCAACGGCGACATCGCCCCCTACCCCCGTCCCTACCGGCCTCGCCACACCCGCCTCTGTGGCCATTGATACGAATGGGAACATTTACGTCACCAACCGCTGCACCAATACTGTCACCATTTACGCCAATGGGAGTGAAGGCGACGCCGCTCCCACCGCCATCATCGGCGGGCCCAACACCGGCCTGTACGCCCCAGCCGGCATCGCGGTGGATTCCGGCGGCAAAATTTATGTGGCGGCCTACCCCTTCGCCGGTGGGGGAACTCAAGTCGGCAGCGTGTTCATCTATCCGGCGCTGGGAAGCAGCACCGGGCTGCTCAACGAGGCCCCAATCGCCACCATCAGCGGGAGCACCACCGGCCTGAGCCAACCAGAGGGCATCGCGCTGGATGCCAGCGGCAAAATTTATGTAACGGGCTACAACACCAACACCGGGTTCGAGAGCGTGTCTGTCTATCCGGCGCTGTCAAGCAGCGGCACCGGGCTGCTCGACGAGGCCCCCATCGCCACCATCAGCGGGAACATGAGCGGGAACATGACCGACCTGAGCGAACCAGTCGGCATCGCGCTGGATTCCAGTCAAAACATCTATGTGGCTGACAACGGCGCCACGAGCGTGTTCGTCTATCCGGCGCTGGGAAGCAGCACCGGGACGCTCAACGAGGCCCCCATCGCCACCATCAGCGGAAACATCACCGGCCTGGACTCGCCAAAAAACATCGCGCTGGATTCCAGCCAAAACATCTATGTGACGGATGACGGCGCCACGAGCGTGTTTGTCTATCCGGCGCTGGGAGGCTCTGGATGGGTCGCCGGCCCGCCGGCGACGTACAGCGTGGCGCCCACCGCCACCATCAGCGGCAGCAACACCGGCCTACGGAACCCATACGGCATCGCGGTGGATTCCAGCGGCATCTATGTGGCGGATGAGAACGCCGAGAGCGTATTTCTCTATTCGCCGCTGGGAAGCAGCACCGGGCTGCTCAACGAGGCCCCCATCTCTGGGACCATCAGCACGACCCTGACCACCGGCTTGGCAGGCACAGTAGGCATAGCGCTGGATACTGTCGGCAATATCTATGTGGCGGGCAATGACTTTAACGGGGTCCCGGGCGTGTTTGTCTATGCCGCCGGGAGCAACGCCAATGCCGCCCCCATCGCCACCATCAGCGGGCTCAGCACGGGCCTTGACGAACCAGCCGGCATCGCGCTGGATTCCAGCGGCGAAATCTATGTGGCGGACGAAGGTGACGCGGGAGACGACATCCCTCCGAGCGTGTTTGTCTACCCGGCGCTGGGAAACAGCACCGGGCTGCTCGACGAGCCTCCCCTCGCCACCATCAGCGGGAGCAAGACCGACTTGCTCAGCCCAGCCGGCATCGCGCTGGATTCCAGCCGCAACATCTATGTGGCGGACGGCGACACGACGCAGCGTGTTGGTCTATGTGGCGCTGGGAGGCAGCACCGGGACGCTCGACGACGCCCCCCTCGCCACCATCGTCGGGAGCAGCACCGGCCTGAGTTTCCCAAACGGCATCGCGTTGGATTCCAGCGGCAACATCTATGTGGCGAACATCCCCCTCAAAGTGTTTGTCTATCCGGCGCTGGGAAGCAGCACCGGGACGCTCGACGAGGTCCCCACCGCCACCATCAGCGGACACAAGACCGGCCTGAGCGATCCGTACGGCATTGTGGTGGATTCCAGCGGCAACATCTATGTGGCCGACGTAAGCGCCGAGAGCGTGTTTGTCTATCCGGCGCTGGCAATCAGCGGCACCGGGCCGCTCGACGAGTCCCCCACCGACACCATCAGCGGTCCGCTCACAGAACTGGGTAAGCCTCTGTTCGTCGCCATCCAGCCGGCTGTCGCGCCGACACCGACGCCGAGCGCGACGGCGACTGGCGCGACGCCGACGGCAACCGCGACGGCGGGTGACTCCTACGCCAACTCCGACAGCAACCGCTACGCCGACGACCACGCTGAGCGCGGCCCCGGCAAAGCTCAATCTTGGGCAGCGTCGATGCGACCGGGACCAGCAAGTCGAAGAAAGTGTCGCTCACCAACAAGGGCACGATCGCGGCGGTGATCGAATCGGTGACCGCGACGCCGCCATTCGTGGTCGCCGGCGGCGCGAACACCTGCTCGGGTCAAACTATCGAGCCGAAGAAGAAGTGCTCGTTCGAGGTCGAGTTTGCGCCGGCCACTCCCGGCGCCGTGAGCGATCAAACCATCGAGGTTGGCTACAACGGCGCCAGTCCCACCGTGAACCTCAGCGGCAATGGAATCGCCGCGACGCTCAAGGCGCCGAAGTCGGAGTCGTTTACTGCCGTCGATGCGGGCGTGACGGGCAAGGCCAAGAACATCGAGCTGTCGAATTCGAGCACGGTCCCGGTGACGCTGGAAACGGCGGCGCTGGGGCCACCGGATCCTGGTTCGTTCACGATTGCCAGCGACGGATGCTCAGGCCAAGTGCTGGCGCCGAAGAGCAAGTGCGGGGTCGCGGTCGAGTTCTCGCCGCCGGGGTCGGCCAGCGGCACGCAAACCTCGACGCTTTCGTTCGGGTTCACCTATGGCGCCAACAGCGGGAGCGTCTCGACCGCCTTGAAGAGCAAGGTCAAGTAGATCGCCGCCGTCGGCGGCGCGCAAGCGCTGCCTGCGAGTCGGGAGTAAGAGGAAAAACCCATCAAACGGGTTGCGGTAATAGGCGGGGGAATCACCGGGCTCGCCGCGGCGTATCGGCTTCGCGAGCACGCGGCGGCGCGCGAATTTCCGCTCGAAGTGGAATTGCTCGAACGCGGCGCGAGATGCGGCGGAGCGCTCGAGACGATTCGCCGCGACGGATTTGTGATCGAGACCGGCGCCGATTCTTTCTTGTCGGAAAAAACCTCGGCCGCCGAGCTCGCGCGGCGGCTTGGTCTCGGCGCGGAACTGATTCCGACTCGCGAGATCTACGGCAAGACCTTCGTGGTCCGCGCGGGGCGGCTGGTCGAGGTCCCGGCGGGATTTATGATGCTCGCGACGGCGCACTTCGGGCCGGTTTTTCGAAGCCCGCTTTTTTCGCCGCTCGGAAAATTACGGATGGCGCTGGAACCATTCATCGCGGCGCGAACGATCGGCGACGACGAGAGTCTGGACTCATTCGTGACGCGCCGGCTGGGGCGCGAGGTGCTCGATCGCGTTGCGCAGGCGCTCGCGGGCGGTATCTACACCGCGGATCCGAAACGGCTCAGCACCACCGCGACGATACCGCGCTTTGTCGAGATGGAGCGGCGCCATGGCAGCCTGTTCAAGGGAATGCGCGCGGCAGAGCGGGCGCGGGCGTCGAAAGGTTCGGAGGTCAGCGGCGCGCGATGGAGCCTGTTCCAAAGCTTCAGGAATGGGATGGCGACGCTGCCCGAGACGATTGCGGCGCGGCTGGGTGGGTCGATTCGCACGGGTGCTGAAGTTATCGCGATGTCGCCGACGGCGGACGGATGGCGGCTCGCTTTGGCCGGTGGCGGCTCGATCGACGCCGACGCGGTAATCTGCGCCGCGCCGGCGTACGCCGCCGCGCGCATCGTGTCGCCGCTTGAGCCGGAGGCTGCGAAGTTGCTCGCCGGGATCAGTTACGCGTCGGCGGCGACGGTCAACCTGACCTTTCGCGAGAGCGACTTCGAGGGTCCTCCGCGCGCGTTCGGCTTCGTGGTGCCGGCAATCGAGCATCGGCGCATAATCGCGGCCAGCTTTTCCAGCTTCAAGTTCGACGGACGCGCGCCGGCGGGTGCAATCCTGGCCCGCGCGTTCATCGGCGGCGAGCTGCATCGCGAAATGATGAATCTTGGCGACGACGAGATGGTCACCGCCGTGCGCGACGAGTTTCGCGAACTGCTCGGCGTGACCGCGGCGCCGGGAATCACTGTAGTCAGGCGATGGCCCGATGCGATGCCGCAGTACGACGTCGGGCATCTGGCGCGGGTCGCCGAGATCGAGCGCCTCGTCGCCCCAATTCCCGCCTTCGCAATCGCGGGGGCGGCTTATCGCGGCGTGGGAAGTCCCGATTGCGTGCGCGGCGGCGAAGCTGCCGCGGATACGATCTTCGCCAAACTCTCGACGCCGAAATAAGACTCCGATGATGGCGCGGCCGTGAGCATCGAGGAGGCTCCCAGAGGCGCGAGCGCGTCGCATTGGCCGCGAGTGATCGCGCACGCGGACATGGACGCGTTCTACGCGTCGGTCGAAGTGCTCGACAATCCTGCGCTGCGCGGCCTGCCGGTAATCGTGGGCGGTCGCAGCGCGCGCGGGGTGGTGACGTCGGCGTCGTACGAGGCGCGCAAATTCGGCGTGCGTTCCGCGATGCCGACCGGGCAGGCGCGCAAACTGTGTCCGCAGGCGATCTTCGTGCCGGGCCGGATGGATCGCTACGTGGAAATCTCGCGGCTGGTGCGCCGCGTATTCGAGAGCTTCAGTCCGATCGTCGAACCGCTCTCGCTCGACGAGGCTTTTATCGATCTGACCGGCACGGAGCGTCTGCTCGGGCCGCCGCTGGAAGCGGCGCGCAATCTCAAGCGCCGGGTGCTCGAAGAAACCGGGCTGGTCGCGTCGGTGGGCGTCGCGCCGACCAAGATGGCGGCGAAGATTTTGAGCGACATGTCGAAGCCCGACGGATTGCTCGCGGTGGAATTGGAAGAATTGCGCGAATTTCTGACCCCGCTGCCGGTCGAAAGGCTGTGGGGGGTCGGACGGGTGACGCTCGCGCGGATGCATGAATGCGGGATCGAGACAGTCGGCGACCTGGCGCGGCGCGATCCGGCAGAGTTGAAGAGCCTGTTCGGCACGATGGGACCGCATCTGCATGAACTGGCGTCGGGCAACGATACGCGACCGGTAATTGCCGACTGGCAGCGCAAGTCATACGGCGAGGAAAATACCTTCGCGCAGGACCTGGCGCTCGACTCGGATGAAATCCGGCGGGTTCTGATCGCGCATGGCGACGCACTAGCGCGCCGGCTCCGCGCCGACGGGGTGCGCGCGCGCACGGTGACGCTGAAGCTGAAGTTGGCGCGTCCACTCGGCGGCGGGCGCTATCCGCTGATCACGCGCAGCGTCTCGCTGGACGGCACGACCAATGACGGGCCGGAAATCTCGCGCGTCGCGACGCAGTTGCTGTCGAAGGTCGGCGGGGATGACCAAATTCGTCTCGTCGGCGTGCAGGTGCATCAGCTGGAGCGCGTGGATACCGCGCAGCTGGGGCTGTTCGACACAGGGCGCGCGGAAAATCGCGATCGCAAGCGCGACCGGCTCAATCGGGCGCTGGATTCGGTGGCGAAGAAGTTCGGCGACGAGGCCGTGACGCGCGGCCTGGCGCGCGCGGAGCGCGCGGCGCCGACGCGGCGGATCAAATGACGCGGGCTTCAGCGGCGGTTTCGCGATGAGGTCTCGGAGCCCGGAGTTGCGGTTTCGGCGATTCCCGTTGGCAGGCCGTCGATACTGCGCAGGTTATGAGTCTGCCAGTGCTTCTGCTTTTGTTCCTCGCCGCGTTTAAGCCAGTACTTTTCGAGCGTGTCGCGCCCGGTCATCTCGCGCATCCGGGGTACGCCGTAACCGCATGAAGTCATCGCCGATTCCACGCGGATCTCCATTATCTGCCGCACTCCGGGAAGCTTCGGAAAATTGGCTGCCAGCTCCGGCCAGCGGGCGTGGTCCGGACGAATCACGACGCCGCGGCCGTAGATGCGCGCGATCTCCGCGTTGTTGTCGAAGGAGCAGAACATTATCGTGATCCGGCCGTCGCGAAGAAGATGGGCGGCGGTTTCGTTGCCGCTGCCGGTCAGGTCCAGGTAGGCGACCCGCTTTTCATCCAACACGCGGAAGGTATCCATGCCCTTCGGCGACAGATTGATGCGGCCTTCCGGCGCCGCGGTGGCGACGAAGAAGACCGGTTGTGCGCCGATGAATTCCGTCAATTCGGGAGTGAGCCGGTCGAAGAATTCGGACATTCCCTTTTTCCTTCTTTATAAAATAAGAACGCTTGCAAAGATTGCTTAACTATAGTTAATATCTTGCCTGATGCAAGCAGTTGGACGCCGCGACCCCATCTTCCGCGCGATTGAGGCGATGACCGCGCTGGCCGAAATCTTCGAGCGCCGGCGCGAGGCGCTGGCCCGCGACGCGGGTATCACGATCGAACAGTGGCGGGTGCTCGAGGAAATCTCGACCGAGCATTTTATTCCGTCGATGTTCGCGCGCAGCCGCGACAGTTCGGCGGCGGCGGTATCGAAAATATTGCGCCAGCTGCTCGATAGCGCGCTGGTGCTGGCCGCGATTGGGCGGGCCGACCGCAGGCACCGGCGCTACAAGCTGACCGCGAAGGGAAGCAGAGTGCTGGGCGAGCTGCGCGCGTCGCGCCAGGCGGCGATCGAGGCGATCTGGACGGGATTTTCGCGCGACGAGCTGGCCGCATTCAGCGCGTTCGCCATCAAGCTGTCGGATCGGATCGAACGCTATTCGCGCGGGAAAAATGCGCGGCGCGCGGCGGCAGTCCGATGAATCGAAGTTTCGCAATAGAGCTATTATGCCGCCGGCGCGGCGGGAGTTGAAACGCAATGGCCGCAAAGACCCTGTTCGAGAAAATCTGGGAAGAGCACGTGGTCCGCGAAAAGCAGCACGAGCCTTCCCTGCTCTACATCGATCTGCACCTGGTTCACGAGGTCACGTCGCCGCAGGCGTTCGAGGGCCTGCGCCGTTCGGGGCGCAAAGTCCGCGCGCCGCATCGGACCTACGCCACGCAGGATCACAACGTGCCGACCACCGATCGGAGCAAGCCGATCACCGATCCCGATTCGAAACTGCAGATCGAGACGCTCAGACACAACTGCGCGGAGTTCGGGCTGCGGCTGTTCGACATCGGCTCGCGCGAGCAGGGGATCGTGCACGTCATCGGGCCGGAGCTCGGGCTTACGCAGCCGGGCATGACGATCGTCTGCGGCGACAGCCACACCGCCACTCACGGCGCGTTCGGGGCGCTGGCGTTCGGCATCGGCACGAGCGAGGTCGAGCACGTGCTGGCGACGCAATGCCTGTGGGAAGAGCGTCCGCAGACGTTTGAAATCCGCGTCGATGGAAAGCTCGGCGCGGGAGTCGGGGCGAAGGATTTGATCCTCGGCATCATCGGCAGGATCAAGACCAACGGCGCGACCGGACACGTGATCGAGTACCGCGGCGCGGCCGTCGAGGCGCTGTCGATGGAAGAGCGCATGACGGTGTGCAACATGTCGATCGAAGGCGGCGCGCGGGCCGGGATGATCGCGGCGGACCAGACCACCATCGAGTATCTGCGCGGGCGCCGGTACATTCCGGCCGGCAAGGACTTCGACCAAATCGCGGCGCGATGGCTCGAATGCCGCAGCGACGGCGGCGCGAAGTTCGATCGCAGCGTAGTATTCGACGCCGCGACGTTCGCGCCACAAGTGACGTGGGGCACGAATCCCGGGATGGTCACCGAGGTTGGTGGAAGCGTGCCCAATCCCGCGGAGATCAGCGACAAGCAGCAGCGCGAGACGGTCGAGCGGGCGCTCATCTACATGGCGCTCCGGCCCGGCACGAGAATCGAGGACATCAAGATCGATCGCGTGTTCATCGGATCGTGCACGAACTCGCGGCTGAGCGATCTCAAGGCCGCCGCGGGCATCGTCAAGGGCCGTAAAGTTGCGCCGACCGTGCAGGCGATGGTGGTGCCGGGATCGCAGGAGGTCAAGGCAGAAGCGGAGAGTCTCGGGCTGGACCGAATTTTCACGGAAGCCGGCTTTGAGTGGCGCGAATCGGGATGCAGCATGTGCCTGGCGATGAACCCCGACGTGCTGCAGCCGGGCGAGCGATGCGCCAGCACGTCGAATCGCAACTTCGAGGGGCGGCAAGGCAAGGGCGGGCGCACGCATCTGGTGAGCCCCGCGATGGCGGCGGCGGCGGCGATCGCCGGGCATTTCGTCGATGTGCGCGAGTGGCAGCGGTGACCTCCTTCGGCTTCGCTCAGGACAGGCTCTGCACTCAATGGTAAAGAGAGGATGCGGGACTTCGTCGCGGTTGGAAGTTCAGTGAGGCAGGAGAGATAGATGCAAGCATTCAAGAATTTCACCGGAATGGTCGCGCCGCTCGATCGCGCCAACGTCGATACCGATCAGATCATCCCCAAGCAGTTTCTGAAGGCGGTGGTGCGGACCGGGCTCAAGAAGGGGCTGTTCATCGACTGGCGGCTCAATCCCGACGGCACCGAGAACAAAGATTTCGCGCTGAACAAGCCGCGCTTCCAGGGCGCGTCGATTTTGGTCGCGCGCAACAACTTCGGATGCGGCAGTTCGCGCGAACATGCGGTGTGGGCGCTCGATGACGCGGGCTTCCGCGCGGCGATCGCGCCGGAGTTCGCTGATATCTTCCACAACAACTGTTTGAAGAACGGCTTTCTTCCGATCACGCTGCCGGCCGTCGAGGTCGAGCATATTTTTCGCGCCACCGGCGACTACGAGGCGTACCGGCTGACGATCGATCTCGAAAAGCAGACGGTGTCCGACGATTTCGGATGGACGGCGCATTTCGAGATCGAGCCGTTCCAGAAGAAGTGCCTGCTCGAGGGTCTCGACGATGTCGCGCTGACGCTCGCGCACGAGGACCGGATCCTTGCGTACGAGAAGGCGCATCCACTACCGCATCGCTTCGAGTAGATGAGTCGCCGGGTAGTGGGTCAGTTCGAATCTCCGCAGTCGGCTGGTAAGCTGGCCGTCGCGTGACGCCAGCGGCCTGGCGCGATCGCATCACTAGCGGACGTTCACGCTAATTTGCCGGAGCGAATTTCAGGATTTCCGTATCGCTATGCCTTGGGCTCAAGCTGAATCAGCAGTTCAGCGAGTGCCTGGCGGATGCTTTCGGCGTAGGCCTGAAAGTCCTTTTGGGGATCGATGGGTCCGCCCTGGATCATTTCGCGCGTGAGCGTGATCGCCGGCATTGTCGGCACGGGGCGCATCTTGAGACCCTCGGCGACCTGCTTGAGTTGAGCGGCGGACTTTTCGCCTCCGTGGCCGCCGTAGCTGACGATTATGACGGGTTTTCCGTTCCACTCTTTGTAGAGGTGATCGAGCGCATTTTTAAGCGCGGCGGGATAACCCCAGTTGTATTGCGGCGTGACGAACATAACGGCGTCAGCACCGGCGATCTTGCGGCTCCAGGCGCGCGTATGCTCTTGAGCATAGGTGCCCAGCTCCGGGATGCCGGGCTCATCGTTCATCGGCAGTGGCCAGTCGGCCAGGTCTACCAGCTCGTACTTAAGGTTTGTCGATGCCTGGGCGACTCCGACCACCCATGAAGCTATTTTCGGGCACAGCCGGCCGGCCCGCGTGCTGCCCATTATCACAAAAACGGTAAGTCCCGATTTTGAATGTGAAGCAGATGTGTGTACCATACACGGACTTATAGCAAGCGGACCGGAGGCGTGTAAAGCGTGCATAGTACATACAATACTGACGGGCTGGCGCGGGCGCTCCTCGATTTGGTAGGCATGCTGAATAGTCCCCGACAGGATGACATCTTGTTGCAGCAGGCCGGTGTGTCGATCGATCGCGCCCTATTCCCTCTCCTGGTCAGGATCGGTGCGGCCGGCTCTCTGAGCGTGGTCGAGCTCGCCGAACAGGCGGGACGCGACCATTCGACCGTCAGCAGGCAGACGGCCAAGCTCGCAAACCTTGGGCTGGTCACGCGCAGGCAGGCGGTGCGCGATCAGCGTGTGCGCGAGGCGGTTATAACAGCCGATGGGCGTCGAGCCGTTAAGGCGATTACGGTGGCGCGACGACGACTTTTCGGAAAGCTACTTGCCGACTGGAGCGTTGAAGATCGCGAAACGCTGGCCCGTCTCAATCGCAGATTGGCTGGTGCAATGATGAAAGCCCGCTCGTCGTGGGACCGCCCGCAACTCTGACCGCATGTGCAAAACTTCACGCATTCCGCCGGGTCGGGACCGGAATTTCAAACTGAGACACTACCCGTCGGCGGCAACGCTGGCGCCGCGCGGGTCGCGGGGGGAAACTCATTGCAGGCGCCAAATCGCATGAAAGCAATCTTCTCGATGACGATCGTCGCGCTGTTCTCGACCGCGCTGGCCGGATGCTGGTTTTATTCGAGGCCTGACGCGGCGGGATGTCAGAAGACCACCTACGGGGTCGCGATAGCCACGACCAGCAGCGAGAACTGCCCTCCCGCTGACGCCGGCAAACCGCCGCCGCCAGGACAGTCGATCGCACCGCCGCTACCGCCGCCCTCGATGCCGTGATTTGTGCATCGAGGCGGTAAATCACGCTCGTGATTTTGCGAACGACGATCACCGCGGGCGACGAGCACGATCGCATGCGGCTGGACGTGTTCGTGTCGATGCGGCTTGCGCCGGAGTACTCGCGCTCGCAAGTGGCGCGGATGATTAAGGCGGGACTGGTTACAGTCAACGGCGCGGTCGCGCGCGCGTCGAGCGGGGTGCGAACGGGAGATCGCATCGACGTCGCCGCGGCGCCCGCCGGTGCGCTGTACGATCCTTCAAATTACAAAGAAGGCGACGCGCCGGAGATTTCCGTACTTTTCGCCGACGACGAAATAATTGTCGTGAACAAGCCCGCCGGCATGACGGTGCATCCCGCGCCCGGGCATCCCGCAGGCACGCTGGTGGACGCGCTGCTGGCGCGATTTCCCGAACTTGCCGCGATGGCCGAGCCCGACGGCGTGCTGCGTCCCGGCATCGTGCATCGCCTCGACAAAGACACCTCGGGCGTAATGGTGGTGGCGCGGACGCCATTTTCGCGCAGCGCGCTTTCGCGGCAATTCAAGGAACGCATCGTAAGGAAAATCTATCTCGCGATCGTCAAGGGCAAGGTCGCGCGCGATCGGCTGACGATCGAGCGTCCCGTCGGGCGGCATCCCGTGGAGCGCAAGCGGATGTCGGTGCGATCGCATGCGCCGCGCGACGCGGTCAGCCATCTGACGGTTATCGGGCGGTTCGATGCCGAGAGCCCGGGCGAAGCGGGAGCGTCGTTGGTGCGCGTAAAACCCGACACTGGCAGGATGCATCAGATTCGCGTGCATCTCGCGTCGATTGGTCATCCGTGCCTGGGCGATCCCCTATATGGCGGCAAGGCTGGAGGCGCTGGATTTTTTCGACGACAGGCGCTGCATGCGCTGGCGCTTTCGATTGCGCATCCGAGGTCAGGCGCGCGGCTGGAATTCATCGCGCCGCTGCCAATCGATTTCGTCGAATTTCTCGCGCTGAAGTCATTTGCGGCGGATGCGCGCGAGATTCGCCGATGGATCGAACTTACTTGAGGGCGGTTGACGCGGCGGGCTGATCCCCGTTGACACGGCGGGGTTGCTTGGGTAGCGTTTTGGTTGAGCTTCCGCACTGAGGACGCTGAGACGGGTGGGGTTATAAGTCCCGTTTCCCTGCGGTCCGTAATTCCGAACTCGAACTCCAGGCGTTAGTTGTTCCGAATCCCGGCCGCTCGAGCACTCATGAATCTATAGTGGTGTCTCCCGCCGTGGGAGGCCATTTACAAACGTCCATAGCCTGCGGCGCGCGCGCTTAAGCGGCGGCGAGTCGCAGCAGTCAAGAACATGATGGAGTCCAGGTTGCGGGGAAGGCATATGGGCAAGGGCAGAGGGGCTGCGAAGAGCGACGAGGGACGCTTCGACGACTCGCGTTCGTCAAACGGGGCGCCGCGCCAGGTGAATCTGGACAGCAATCCGAATCTTCCGCCGCCGGCGCCGGTGATCAGCGAGGAAGGGGTGCTCAACCTCAAGTCGCTGAAGCGCGCGAAGATAACAGAACTGGCGCAGATGGCGCGCGACTTCAACGTCGATGGCGCCACCAACATGCGCAAGCAGGAGATGATTTTTGCGGTCCTGCAGGCGCAAGCGGCCAAGAACGGGTCGATCCTGGGCGAGGGCGTGCTGGAAATTCTGCCCGACGGGTTCGGCTTCCTGCGCGCACCGGACTACAACTACCTGCCCGGCCCCGACGACATTTATATTTCGCCGAGCCAGATTCGCAAGTTCAATTTGCGCACCGGCGACGTGGTTTCCGGGCTGATTCGCCCGCCCAAAGAAGGCGAGCGCTACTTCGCGCTGCTCAAGGTTGAATCGATCAACTACGAGGATCCTGAAAAGGCGCGCGATAAGATTCTGTTCGACAACCTGACGCCGCTCTATCCCGAGGAGCGCATCAAGCTCGAATACAATCACGAGGACTTGACCACCCGCATCATCGATTTGATCGCGCCTATCGGCAAAGGCCAGCGCGGACTTATCGTCGCGGCACCGTTCACGGGCAAGACGATGATGCTGCAGGCGATCGCCAAGGCGATCGCGCACAACCATCCTGAGATCGTGCTGATCGTGCTGCTGGTCGATGAGCGGCCGGAGGAAGTTACCGACATGCTGCGTTCGGTGCAGGGCGAGGTGGTGAGCTCGACCTTCGACGAGCCGGCCACGCGTCACGTGCAGGTGGCCGAGATGGTAATCGAGAAGGCGCGGCGGCTGGTCGAGCACGGGCGCGACGTGGTGATTTTGCTGGACTCGATCACGCGGCTGGCGCGGGCGTACAACACGGTGGTGCCGCCGTCGGGCAAGATCCTGTCGGGCGGCGTCGATTCCAACGCGCTGCACAAGCCCAAGAAGTTTTTCGGCGCCGCGCGCAACACCGAAGACGGCGGCAGTCTGACGATTATCGCGACGGCGCTGGTCGATACCGGGAGCCGAATGGACGAAGTAATTTTCGAGGAGTTCAAGGGCACCGGCAATCAGCAGATAGCGCTCGACCGGCGCTTGCTGGAAAAGCGGATTTTCCCGACGATCGACATCCAGCGCTCCTCGACGCGCAAGGAAGAACTGCTGCTGCCGCGCGCCACGCTCAATCGCGTGTGGATACTGCGCAAGCTGCTGACCCAGCTCAACGCGGTCGAAGCGATGGAATTCCTGATCGACAAGATGGACAAGACCAAGACCAACGAGGAATTCCTCGAGTCGATGAACGCGTAAGGGGCGCGGGAACCGAGCGGATAGCGCCTCAGGTGGTCACAGATAGCGGCAGGGTCGATGACTTTTTGCCCGCAAAAAGCGTATAACTCGCCTAGTGGGCCACGGGAATAGCCGCCACATCGTCGCCGCGCTCGCGTTGGTGGGCTGGTATCTGATGATGCCGCCCGATTCCGCCAAGGTTCCTCATTCGGTTGATTCCGAGGCTCCCCTTTCGCACTGGATCTCTGTGGCCACGTTCGCCACTTCGGACGATTGCGAGAAAGCGCTCGCGGACCTTCAGAAAACGGAGCAGGACCCGATCGAGCTTGACAAAACCGGAAAACTCGCGCGGTTTCAAAAACATGACGAAGCTTTGGGGAAAGCGCGCGCGGTTAATGCCGCGTGCGTCGAGAGTGACGATTTCAGGCTGAATGGAAGAAAATAAGAGAGCGGCATAGCGCTTTCTTACTTGGCGGCGGCCTGATAATAGTTCAAGATTGCCCCGCGGACGGGGCGAAGAGGCAGGAACAAAATTCTATGACTGAAATCAGCATGAAGCAGCTTCTGGAGGCCGGGGTTCATTTCGGCCATCAGACCAGCCGCTGGAACCCGAAGATGAAGCAATACATCTTCGGCGCCCGCAACGGTATTTACATTATCGATCTTCAGCAGACGGTGAAGATGTTTCGCGCGACCTACGACTTCGCGCGCGATCTCGCTGCGGCGGGCGGCACGATGCTGTTCGTCGGCACCAAGAAGCAGGCCCAGGACATCGTCAAGGAAGAGGCCGAGCGATGCGGGATGTTTTACGTCAACAATCGCTGGCTGGGCGGGATGCTGACCAACTTCCAGACTATCCGGGCCTCGATCGACCGGCTCAAGAAGCTCGAAGAAGTCATGGCCGACCCGGAGATGATTCGCGCGCTCAGCAAGAAAGAGATGAGCGACAACGCGCGCGAGCATGAAAAGCTGATGAACACGCTGGCCGGGATCAAGAACATGCGCAAACTCCCGGACGCGCTGTGGGTGATCGATACCAAGAAGGAAGATATCGCGGTTGCGGAGGCGAACCGCCTCGGAATCCCAGTCGCCGCGGTGGTCGATACCAACTGCGACCCCGACCTGATCGCTTATCGAATTCCGGGCAACGACGACGCGATCCGCGCGATCAAACTGTTCACGGCGGCGGTCGCCGACGCGATCATCGAAGGCAAGCAAATAGCCGAGGAACGCGCCAAGGGGCAGCAGGATATCCGCGCGGACGCCGGCACGGTGGCAGACGCGGGAGCGTCAACGCCCGATTCTCCAAGCGCGGTCTAGCCGATAATTTCGATCTTCAGGCCCGAAACCAAGCCGGTCAGTGGTGGCCGTCGCTTGCAGTATTGCGACCGGCCAAGAATACTAGCTTGACTCAGGAATTGTGATGGAACTAAACGCGAATCTGGTTAAGGAACTGCGCGAGAAGACCGGCGCCGGCATAATGGATTGCAAGAGAGCGCTGGCGGAGACGGGCGGCAATCTCGAAAAGGCCGTGGTATGGCTGCGCGAGAAGGGAATCGCCGCCGCGGCAGGCCGCGCCGGCCGGGTCGCATCCGAGGGATCGGTCGGTTCGTATATTCATGCGGGCGGCAAGATTGGCGTGTTGATCGAAGTCAATTGCGAAACCGATTTCTGTGCCAAGTCGGAAGCGTTCCTGGCGCTGGTGAAGAACCTCGCCATGCAGGTGGCGGCTTCGCCTTCCACACGCTGCGTGCGGCGCGAGGAGCTGTCGCCGGCGGTTATCGAGCAGGAGCGGCAGATCTACGCGTCGCAGGCCGAGGGCAAGCCGGCGGCGGTCGTGACCAAGATCGTTGATGGCAAAATCGAGAAATTTTACAAGGAAGCCTGCCTGCTCGAGCAGGCCTACGTCCGCGATCCCAACAAGACCGTGAACGACCTGCTTGGCGAGGCCGCCATCCAGATGCGTGAGAAGATCGACGTGCGCCGCTTCGTGCGCTACCAGTTGGGTGAGGCGCTCGACGCCGACGCGAGCACCGCGGTCGCCTGACGCGGGCGCATTTGCGGAGGCGACCGGGTTTCAACGGGGGCATCGACGGGAGCTTCGAGAGATGACTGAAGTTCAAAGTGCGTCGAACGGCAAGCCGCGCTTCAGCCGTATCCTGCTCAAGTTATCCGGCGAGGCGCTCGCTCCCACGCAGCGGTCGGGACTCGATCTCGACGCGCTGGCCGAGATTGCTCTCGAAATCAAGGAAGTGGCGGCGCTGGGCGTTCAGCTCGCGCTGGTAATCGGAGCCGGCAATTTTATCCGCGGCAGCGACTACGAAGCGCGCGGGATGGATCGTTCGACCGCCGACCAGATGGGGATGCTGGCGACGGTGATCAACGCGCTGGCGCTGCAAAACGCGCTCGAGCATGCCGGGGTGGTCACGCGAGTGCTGTCCGCCATCGAGATGCAGGCGCTGTGCGAGCCGTACATCCGCCGGCGCGCCGTGCGCCATCTGGAAAAGGGCCGCGTGATCATATTCGCGGCTGGCACCGGCAATCCCTATTTCACCACCGACACGGCGGCGAGCCTGCGCGCGATGGAAATCGGCGCGGAGGTAATCCTGAAGGCGAGCCATGCGGTGGACGGCGTTTACGATCGCGATCCGATGCGCGAGCCGGGGGCCAAGCGCTTCGATCGGCTCACTTACATCGAGGTGCTGCAGAAGAACCTGAAGGTGATGGACTCGACGGCGATCTCGATGTGCATGGATAATCGGCTGCCGATCATCGTGTTCAATTTGCGTAAAGCGGGTAATATAAGAAGGGCCGTGATGGGTGAGCAAATCGGGACCCGGGTGGAGAGCGGACCGTGAGCATGCTTACGGACACAATCGAAGACGCGCGCAAGGAAATGGACAAGACCGTCGAGGCGTTTCGCCACGAACTGGCCCGGGTCCGCACCGGCCGCGCTTCAACCGCGCTGGTCGAAAATCTGCAGGTAAATTACTACGGCTCGAAGACTCCGCTGCGGCAATTGGCCGGGTTGGCGGCGCCCGAGCCGCGCTTGATAGTGATCACGCCGTACGACAAGGGCGCGATGCACGACATTGAAAAAGCGATCCAGACTTCCGATCTTGGCCTGATGCCGATGAACGACGGCAAGTTGATCCGGATTCCGATCCCCGAGCTGACCGAGGAGCGCCGCAAGGAGCTGGTGAAGCACGTTCGCAAAATAGGCGAGGAATTCCGCGTCGGCATCCGCAACCATCGCCGCGACGCCAACGACATGCTCAAGGAACTGCACAAGGAAAAGCAGGCCACCGAGGACGAGATGCGATCGGGCGAGGCCAAGGTGCAGCAATACACGACCGAGTTCATCGAGAAAATCGACAAAGTGCTGACCGCCAAAGAAGCGGAAATCATGGAGGTCTGAGCTCGCCCGTTTACGGCGCGTGAGCTTGTGTGAAACCTGAACCCCAAGTGGCCATCTCACTACCACTGAGCGATTTCCCCAACCTGTCTTTGGATCCATCGCGGATGCCGCGCCACGTGGCGATCGTGATGGACGGCAACGGCCGCTGGGCGAATCGGCGCGGGCTGTCGCGCCACGAGGGCCATCGGCGCGGTAAGGATTCGGTGCGCGCGGTCGTCGATGCGGCGCGTGAACTGGGCATCCCGTACCTCACGCTGTACGCATTTTCGAGCGAGAACTGGCGCCGGCCGACCACCGAAGTCAGTTTCCTGATGCAGCTGTTCCATCGCTATCTGATCACCGAGACCAAGCGGTTGATGAAACGCGACATCCGCGTGGTGGCTCTGGGAGACACCGAGCGGTTACCGCCGCGGGTGCGCGAGGCGCTGGCCGAGACGGTCGCAGCGACGCGCGAAAATCGCACGATGACGGTGGCGTTGGCGTTGTCGTACGGCGGGCGCCAGGACATCGTGAACGCGGCGCGGTCGATCGCGCGCAAGGTGGCAGAAGGCGCGATTTCACCCGATCAAATCGACGAGCAGATGCTGGCGCGCGAACTGACTACCAGCGGGCTTCCCGATCCCGACCTGCTGATTCGAACCTCGGGAGAACTGCGAATCTCGAATTTTTTTCTTTTCCAACTCGCATACACCGAACTTTATTTCACCGACACTCTGTGGCCCGATTTCCGCGAGCGCGAATTCCTGAGCGCGATCGCCGCCTACCAGCTTCGCGAGCGCCGCTTCGGCGCGATCTCGAACGGCTCCGACACCCGGCTGCGTGCTCAGAACTAGGCTCCTGACAGCGGCGGTCCTGTTGCCCGCGGTGGGGGCGCTGATAGTTTTCGCGCCGGACTGGTTGTTCACGATTTTTATCGCGACCGCCGCAAGCTGGGGACTCTACGAAGTCGCCGCGATGACCGGGGCGCTGCACATGGTCGCGATACCGCTGTTCGCCGTCGTCGGCGGCGTGCCGTTGTTCGGGCTTCTGTACGGCGGCGAGGTGGGATGGCTGGTGCCGGCGCTGGTGATCCTCATGATGCTTGCGCTGGTGGCGCGAGTTGCAGCCGCCGGCGCCCCCGGAACATTCAGAGGCCCGCGGCTCGTCTTCATTGGCGCGGCGTACGTCGGAGTTCTGTTCCCTTATTTCGCGCTACTGCGCAATGGTCCCGGCGGCATCGGCATGCTTTTGCTGGTTATCCTGTTGGCGGTGGTGAGCGACAGCGGCGCATACTTCATCGGGATGTATCTGGGCCGGACGAAGCTCGCGCCCAAAGTCAGCCCAAATAAGACGGTTGAAGGCGCGGCGGGCGGCTTGATCGCGACGATGGCGGCCGGGTTGTTGCTGTTTCAGATACGCGGCGGGACGTGGAATGCGGGCCCTGCCCTGCTATTTTCGGCTATGATTTCCCTTCTCGCGCAGCTTGGCGATCTGGCCGGCTCGGCATTCAAGCGAGCCGCGGGAGTCAAGGACTCGGGTTGGATTTTTCCGGGGCACGGCGGTCTGCTTGATCGATCTTGTTCGCTAGTCTTCGCGGTGGTTTTCGCCTACTATTGGTCTCGTTGATGCGGCTGTCGGAGCCGCCTTTTCACGCTCTGCAGCACACGGACTCCCGGGTAGAAACCAAATGATACCGTCGATTCTATACGCAGCACTGGTCTTCGCAGTGTTGGTGGTCGTGCACGAAGCGGGACATTTCGCGATGGCGAAGAAGGTCGGCGTCCGCGTGCTGCGATTCTCGATCGGCTATCCGCCAAAATTATTTGGAATTCGGCGCGGCGAAACCGAGTACTCAATCGGTGCGACTCCGTTCGGCGGCTACGTGCGAATGCTGGGCGATGAAGTCGGCGAGAAGCCCACGGCTGAAGAAATCACCTTGTATCTTCACGAAGTCGGGCTCGACCTGATTGGTGCGGCGCGCGAGCGCGGCGTGCTTCAAGCCGGGTCAGGATTCGACGACAATCTGCGCGCGCTTGCGGATCGCCTGGGCCCCGCGCCCGATCTCGGCAGCGCCGCACGCGCGGCGATCCCCGCACAATCCGGCAACGCAACCGCGCTGGCGGTTCCGCCGCCAGCGCCCACGCTTGCACTCGGACCGGTAAGCGCCGTCGGGCGCGAGCTCAAGCCCGACGAAGCAATCCTGCTGGGCGAGGTGCGCCGCCAGCCCAAGGTTGACGACGCGATCAAATCGCTGGCGGCACATCCTCCCGCCGCGCTGGTCGAGGCGTATTGCAAGCGTGCGTTCCCGACTCAGCCGCTCGGCAAGCGCGTTCTGATCGTGCTGGCAGGACCGCTGTCGAATATTATCTTCGCGCCGATTCTGCTCACGTTCGTATTCATGTACGGCGTGCCGCAGCTTTTGCCGGTGGTTGGCAAGGCGACCAAAGACCTGCCGGCGGCAAAGGCCGGACTTCTCGCCGGCGACCGGATTGTGTCGGTCAACGGCCGACCGATGGAAAGCTGGGACGATTTCTCACGGACGATCAAGGCGGGCAACGGCTCCCCGATCACGCTTGAAGTCAGCCGGCCGCAGGGTGGCTCGAGCGAGCACGCGACGGTTGTGATCAAGCCGACCCGGCTCGACCAGAAGACCATTTACGGCACCAACGCGACGGCCTGGGTTATCGGCGTGCAGCCGCGCGGCGACGAGACGACCAAGCGGTACGGTCCGTTAGGCGCGGTGAAAGAGGCGGGCCAAACCTCGGTCGAAATGAGCATCCAGATGGTGGTCGGAATCGCCAGCATCTTCTCCGGCAGCACGCCGGTGCGCGAGGCGCTCGGCGGACCAATCATGATCGCGCAGATGGCCGGGCAGGAGGCGCATCGTGGGTTCGCGAACCTCGCGATGTTTACCGTGATGCTGAGCCTCGAACTCGGCATCATAAATCTGCTGCCGGTGCCGCTGCTCGACGGAGGACACCTGCTGTTCTTCATCTTCGAGGGCGTAAAGGGCAAGCCGCTCGAACTTCGTTACCGTGAGGCGATGCTCCAGGTGGGACTGTTCCTGCTGGTGGCACTGATGGCGTTCGTAATTTTCAATGACATCTCGCGTATTGTGCAAGGTTAATCGGCTGCTCGAACAGGCGGCCGCAACGGGCCCGGTACTGGGACTCGATACTTCCACATCAATCGCAAGCCTCGCCTTAATCGCACACGGCAAAGTCGCCGCGTCGATTGCGCGGCCGGTCACGTCGCACGGAGCCGCATTGCCGGGCGCCGTTGACGAACTTCTGAGCGCGGCGGGACTGGCGATTTGCGGCCTCGGCGCGATCGCCGTCGGGACCGGGCCGGGATCGTACACCGGACTGCGCATCGGGCTCAGCTACGCCAAAGGAATCGCGATGGCGTCCGGATGTGCACTCGTCGGCGTGCCGAGTTTCGACGCAATGGCGTTAGCCGCGCTGGAGCGCAATAGTACCGATTCAGGCCGGCTGGTCTGTGTGGTTATGGATGCTCGAAAGGGCGAAGTTTACGCGGCCCTTTACCGGGTCGTGCCCGATGGGCTAGAGAAATTGTCAGAGGAAGTGGTAATCGCGCTGGAACACCTGGCATCGCGCATCACCGAGGACGTCATGTTCGTCGGTGACCAAAGAGCAAAGGATGCGGCGGCCCTGGTCGAATCGCCGGGCCGGAGGGTGGCGGTTTTCGAAACAGGGACGCTCGATTTGCGAGGAGTTTGCGTCGCGGCGATTGGCGCGGCGCGGTTTACCCGTGGTGAAACGGATCGAGCGGCTTCGCTGGAGCCGCTATACATCAGGACGCCGGAGGCTACCTTCAAGCCCACTAAGAAAAATCCGGCGGGCATAGGCACGGAGGGCGTATGGAGCATCGAGAGGAAGAACTCATTCGGCTGCATCTGAACCACGACGAGGAACTGAGGGGCCTCTACACGCAGCATCAAGAGCTGAAACAAAAGCTCGAAGTTTTTAGAAATAAGCTTTACCTGACCAACGAAGAGGAAATCGAAGAAAAGCGGATCCAGAAGCTTAAGCTGGCCTCGAAAGACCGCATGATGGCGATTCTCGGCCGCTATCAACAAGAGGCTCGCTGACGCCACCGGTCCCGGCCATGAGCGCGCGCACTCCACCGCATGACAAGTCATACAATATCGGTTCTGGTAGAAAACGAATTCGGCGTGCTCGCACGCGTGGCCGGACTGTTTTCGGGCCGCGGCTTTAACATCGAGTCACTGACCGTCAACGAGGACCCGCTCGATCCGACGGTGTCGAGGATCGTGCTGGTGACGATTGGCGACGATCAGATCGTCGAGCAGATCAACAAGCAGCTCAACAAGCTCGTCTCCGTCATCAAGATAACCGACTTCAAGGACGTCGAGACGATCGAGCGCGAGATGGTGATCGTCAAGGTCGCGGTGGACGAGCGCACGCGCTCCGAGCTCGACTCGATCGTAGCCGCGTTTCGCGCCCATGTAATCGATATCGGCCCGCGCGCAATCACCGTCGAGTTGACCGGCGACTCCGAAAAGATCAAGGCCTTCATCGCGATCGTGCGCCCGCTCGGAATCAAGGAAGTCGTCCGTTCGGGCAAGGTCGCGATGGCGCGCGCGGTCCAGCTGAGCCACGACAATCATCAGGGTCGCCGGGCACGCGAAGCTGAATAATCTGACAGCGGGAAAAATCGGGAGAACATTCAAATGAAGGTTTATTACGACCGCGACGCGGACATGTCCGCACTCAAAGGAAAGAAGATCGCGGTCATTGGCTTTGGAAGCCAGGGACACGCGCACGCGCTCAACCTGCGCGACAGCGGAATGGACGTATGCGTCGGGCTGAGCGCAAGCTCGCGGTCGCGCGAAAAAGCCACCAAGCAGGGTCTGCCGGTGTTCGACACCGCCGACGCCGCCAAGCGCGCCGACGTAATCATGATGCTGGTGCCCGACGAGATGGGCGCGGAGATTTATGAGGCCGAGATTGCTCCGCATCTCACCAAGGGCAAGTACCTGGCCTTCGGTCACGGCTTCAACATCCATTTCAAATTCATCAAGCCGCCAGCCGACGTTAATGTCTTCATGATCGCGCCCAAGGGACCCGGCCATCTGGTGCGCTCCGAATACACCAAGGGCCGCGGCGTGCCGTGCCTGCTCGCCGTGCAACAGGATCCGTCGGGCGACACCACCAAGGTCGGGCTCGCGTACGGCAGTGCGATCGGCGGCGGCCGCGCGGCGATTATCGAAACCTCGTTCAAGGAAGAAACCGAAACCGACCTGTTCGGCGAGCAATCCGTGCTGTGTGGCGGACTTACCGAACTCATCCGCGCCGGCTACGAGACGCTGGTCGAGGCCGGCTACGCGCCCGAGATGGCGTACTTCGAGTGCCTGCATGAAGTGAAGCTGATCGTGGACCTGATCTACGAGGGCGGAATCTCGAACATGCGCTACTCGATCAGCAACACCGCCGAGTACGGCGACATGACGCGCGGCAACAAGGTGGTGGGCGCTCAGTCGCGCGAAGCAATGAAACAGATCCTGGCCGACATTCAGTCCGGCAAGTTCGCCAACGAATGGATCGGCGACTACAAAGCGGGGCTGCCGCGTTTCCGCGAACTGCGCAAGGAAGCCGGATCGCATCCGGTCGAAGAAGTCGGACGCAAGCTGCGCGCGTTCATGCCGTGGCTGGCGAGCGATCGGCTGGTCGATAAGTCGAAGAACTGAACCGCCGTGGCGGGCGAAACCGACAGCGGGCGCCCGGCGCCGGGCGCCGTTCTCGCGCGCATCGCAGGCGCGATCGGAATAGCGGCCGAAGGCGTGGCGCTGTCGCTCGGATTGGCGGTAGTTGGAATCGTACTGATTGCGCTGGGCCTCAAGTCGCCGGGTGCGATCCTGGTACTGGTCGCAATCCCGATTGCGCTTTTCTTTCGCGATCCCGATCGCTATCCGGCGCATACCGAAAACGTCGTGATCTCAGGCGCCGACGGCAAAATCACGGACATTTCCGACGTATCCTTTCCGGGCGCGACGGGCCGGCTCTGCCATCGGGTGTCGGTGTTCATGTCGCCGCTCAACGTCCATGTAAACCGCGCGCCGGTCGGCGGCGACGTAACGATGGTCGAGCACACCGCGGGCGAGTTCCACGCTGCGTTTCGCGATGACGCCAGCGAGCACAATGAGCGCAACCTGATTGCGATTACCGACGCGTCGGGCCGCATGTTCGGGATGCTGCAGGTGGCCGGATATCTCGCCCGCCGAATAGTTTGCCGGCTCCGCGCGCGTGATAGAATACAGGCGGGTCAGCGGATAGGGCTAATCATGTTCGGAAGCCGCGTCGATCATTTTTTTCCGTCCGAATACCGGGTCACGGTGGCGCTCGGACAACGCGTGCGCGCCGGAGAATCCATTATCGGAGCAATCGAGCAATGAGCCGCAATTCCCGCCGCTCGCGCGAAGAGCGCGCGCGGATGGAGCTCTATTCGGGTCAGAGCCGCGAGCCGGGCCTCAAAACGGAAAGCCCGCTGCGCCGCGGCGTCTTCCTGCTGCCCGCGACGATCACGTCGATTGGCCTGCTGTCGGGCTTCTACTCGATGGTCTCCGCGGTGAGCGGCCACTTCGAGGTGGCCGCCGTGATGATCGTAATCGCGTTCGTGTGCGACGGACTCGACGGGCGCATCGCTCGCGCGTCCCGCACCTCGAGCCAGTTCGGGGTCGAGTATGACAGTATCTCCGACGTAGTCGCCTTCGGCGTCGCGCCCGCGATGCTGGCCTATTCGTGGGCGCTGAAACCGATCGGTTCGCTCGGAATCGGCGTCAGCGGACTGTTCGTGCTGTGCTCGGCGTTGCGCCTGGCGCGCTTCAACGTAACGACCGCGACGGCGGACAAGAGCCGTTTCGTCGGCCTGCCCGTCCCCGGCGCAGCCGTGATGATCTCCGGGCTCGCGCTGGCCTACAGCTACTTCGAATTCGATTCGCCGCGCACGCTATGTACGTTCATGGTGCCGATCACGCTTGCACTCGGCGGGCTGATGATCTCGCGTGTGCCCTACCCCAGCTTCAAGGCGATCAAGCTCGAAAAACGCGCGCAGGTCGAACTGGTAATCACGATGATGGTGTTCGCCGCGATGCTGTTCGCGATGCCGCAGCTCACCGCCTTCCTGCTCTCGACTGCGTACGTGCTGTCGGGTCCCGCGCTGATGCTGCGCGGCGAACGGCTGAGCGCCAAAGTATCGGTGCTGCGCCCGGTCGCGCCCGCCTCCAGCTCGAACGACAAGTCCCAAGGCGCGACAGGGACCGCGCGGGCATCCGAGCCCGCCCGAGGCACCGGCGGTCTCAGCGAGCATCCACCACGCGTCCAACACTAGAGCGCTTGCCTTGCGCAACCCGGTCCTTGGCGCCTTCTACGACCGCCTTGACTGACGTCTCCGCCGCCGCTTAGAATCCAGACACGATGTATTGCAACCTGCTACCGGAGCTGCTGCTGAGCCTGGCCCTTACAGGGGCCCACGCCAGGCGCGCGTCCGGGCAGGTCTAACGGCCTGATTAAACTGAGACACACGCCCCGGGCAGTGGGCCGATCGAAGCCGCCCGGGGCGTTTTCTTTTTCCGCTCATGGCGAACGATCGGCCCGCTGATCCCGCGGCGACGATGCGGGAGGAATGACGATGGCACACGCGAACACGGGCTCGAAGGACGCCGACTACGTCCGAATCTTCGACACGACGCTGCGCGACGGCGAGCAGTCGCCCGGATGCACGATGAACGTCGAGGAGAAGATAGCGCTCGCGCGCCAACTCGAACGGCTCAATGTCGATATCATCGAGGCCGGATTCGCCGCATCTTCGGCCGGCGACTTCGAGTCCGTGAATCGCGTCGCTCAGGCGCTGACCGAACCCGTCGTGCTCAGTCTCTCGCGCACCCGCGAAGAGGATGTCGATTCGGCGCTGCGCGCAGTCGACAAGGCCGCGCATCCGGGAATTCACATTTTCATCGCGACCTCGGAAATACATCTCAAATACAAACTCAACATGAATCGCGAAGACGTGCTCGACGCCGCCACCTGGGCCGTCACGCGCGCAAAAAAGCATCTCGACTACATCGAGTTCTCGTGCGAGGACGCTTCGCGTTCCGACTGGGACTATATGGTCGACGTTTGCAGCGAGGTGATTCGCGCCGGCGCCACCGTGATCAATCTGCCTGACACCACTGGCCACGCGATCCCGGAGGAATTCGGCCGGATGTTTGCCTACATGCGCGAAAAAGTTCCCGGCGCCGACAAAGTCATCTGGAGTGCGCACTGTCATAACGATCTCGGCCTGGCGGTCGCGAATTCGCTGGCGGCGGTTCGCAACGGCGCCCGTCAGATCGAATGTACGATCAACGGAATCGGCGAGCGCGCGGGCAACTGCTCGATGGAAGAAGTCGTGATGGCGATGAAGACGCGCCGCGACCTGATGGGCGTGGATTCGCGCGTCAACACGCGGCAGATCTATCCGGCCTCGCGCCTCCTGTCGCAGGTCATCGGTCAGTCCGTGCCGGCCAACAAGCCAATCGTCGGCGCCAATGCATTCGCGCACGAAGCCGGAATCCATCAGGACGGTGTGCTGAAGTACAAGCTCACCTACGAGATCATGAAGCCCGAGGATATCGGCATCCCCTCGAACAAGCTGGTGCTGGGCAAGCATTCGGGGCGCCACGCATTCACCAACCGGCTCAAGGAACTGGGCGTCGATATCGACGAGGTGGACGTGAACAAGTCGTTCGCCGAGTTCAAAGCGCTCTGCGACAAAAAGAAAATTGTGTACGACGACGACATCCTGGCGCTCGTAACCGAGGAGGCGCGCCGGACAATCGATCACTTCGAGTTGGTCGATTTGAAAGTCGGCTCGTCCAGCAAGAGCACGCCGCACGCGGAAGTCACGATGCGCGTGGATGGAAAAGAGTGCTCGGCCGAAGGCGAAGGCGACGGGATGGTCGACGCGTGCTACAAGGCGATCTACAAAATCGCCGCGATCAATCCGGCCCTGGAACGTTACGCGGTCAAAGCGATTACCGGCGGCACCGACGCGCTCGGCGAAGTGAGCTGCATGATTCGCGACAACGGCGTGACCGTCGCCGGCCAGGGCGCGCATAGCGATATCGTGATGGCCAGCGCGCTCGCGCTGGTAAACGCGCTCAACCGGCTCAAGGCGCGCAAGCATGCTCCGCTGAAGCCCACCACCGACGTACCGTGAGCCGGCATGGGGCTTGCCGCAACATCCTACTTGGGCTACTGCTTTGGGGACTTGAGTTTGAACTTGAATTCGCTCTACACCCTGTGCGACGTGCGGCTTTTGGCGGCACCCGCCATTGAGGCGGGGTTTGCTACAGCGCCGTCGCGCCAACCTGCGCTCTTAATTTTCGAGGCGATACACTGACGGGTCGAGACGGTCTGACGCTCCTCCCGATCATTCACGTCCAGGCGTTCAGCGCTTTCGCATGGCCTATAAAATTCTAGTTCTCAAAGGTGACGGCATCGGCCCGGAGGTCGTCGGCGAAGCCCTGCAAGTTCTCAAGATCATCGCGCGCCGGTCCGCCGTCGATCTCGAGTTCAAGGAAGGCATGATTGGCGGTCACGCGCTCGACACCGCCGGCACTCCGCTGCCCGATGAAGTGCTCAAGCTCGCGCAGGACAGCGATGCGATCCTGCTCGGCGCCGTCGGCGGACCGAAATGGGACAAGCCCAATGCGGAGAAGCGTCCCGAGCAGGCGCTGCTTGGATTACGAAAAGCTCTGGGCCTGTTCGCCAACGTCCGTCCCGTCAAAACGGTCAAAGAGCTGGCAGCCGCGTCGCCGCTCAAGGCCGATGTGATCGGCGGCGTCGACGTGGTCCTCATTCGCGAGCTGACCGGCGGCATCTATTACGGAAAGCCGAGCGAAAAGCGCACGGCGAAGGACGGCCGCGAGGCGGTCGATACCTGCTTTTACACCGAAGCCGAGATTACCCGCGTGCTCAAGTTTGGCTTTGAGCTGGCTCGCGAGCGCCGCAAAAAACTGACCTCGGTTGACAAGGCCAACGTGCTCGCGACGTCTCGCTTGTGGCGCGAGATCGCGACCGAGTTGAGCGCGCAGTTCAAGGACGTCGCGTTGGAGAATCAATTGGTCGATTCGATGGCGATGCATCTGATACGCCGTCCCAGGGACTTTGACGTGGTCGTCACCGAGAACATGTTCGGCGACATCCTGACCGACGAGGCCTCGGTCATCGCCGGCTCGATGGGCCTATTGCCGTCGGCGTCGCTCGGCGAGGAACTCAACAGCGCCGGTTTCCGCGTCGGTCTCTACGAGCCGATTCACGGCAGCGCACCGGACATCGCAGGCCGCGACGAGGCCAATCCGCTCGCCGCAATCCTGTCGGCGGCTCTCCTGCTCGAGCATTCGCTCGGGATGCGCTCCGAGGCCGAGCTGATTTCGCAGGCCGTCGATTCTGTCGTGCGCGACGGCTATCGCACTCGCGACCTTCACGGCGGCGCCGGCACGCAGACCGTGGGATGCAAGGCGATGGGTCGTCTGGTGCGTGAAAAGCTCGAGAGCACCGAAAGCGAAGGCGAATGAGCATTTCGCGCGAGCCGAGAGTGGCGGTTGTCGGCGCCACCGGCGCGGTCGGCAACCAGCTTATCGAACTGATCGCCGCGCGCGGATTCCAGCTCAGCGAACTGAAACTCTTCGCCACCGAAGCGGGCGCCACGCAGACCGTCGACGCCGCCGGTGAGGAGCGCCTCGTCGATGCGCTCGAGAATCCCACCGACCTTCGCGATTTCGACATCGCTTTTCTCGCAGTCCCAGCTCCGCGCGCCGCCGAAATTGTCGCCGCACGGCCGGGACCGATTCTGATCGATCTGAGCGCGGCGAATCGCCCGCCGTCGGATGTGCCGATGGTCGCGCCCGGACTCACTTCGCGCGAGGCGATCGCGCAATTGCGCAAAGCGACGGTGTTCGCAACTCCTCATCCCGCCGCCCACGTTCTTGCCACCTGTTTGAAGGCCCTTGGCGCCCACGGTGGATTCGCCGCCGCCACCGCGATGCTCGGCGCAAGCGCCGGCGGCAGGGACGTGCTGACCGCCACCGTCGATCAGACCACGGATCTTCTGAGCGCGCGCCTGGAGCTCGACGATGACGAAGTCCAGCGCGGCTTCAATGCCTTCATGCGCGAGCATGAGCGCTCCGTCGCGACCGCCATCGCCGCGCAAGTCGCGGCGCTGCTCGACGGTACGCCCGTGCTTTCCGTGCAGGTCGCCGCAATTCCCGTTCTTCACGGTTCCGCGTTGACCGTCGATCTCGCGCGGCCCCGCGGTCGCAGAGGCAACGGCGAAGACGTGGTCGAACTGCTGCGCGTCGCGCCCGGTATTCTGATCGCCGAAGAGGGCGAACCGCTCGGCGTGATCGACGCGGTGGGCCAGGAGGCAATCGTCATCAGCGTCGAGACGCGCCCCGACTCGCTGTCGCTGTGGTGCGTGTTCGACAATACGCGCCTGGTGGCTCTGGGAGCGCTCTGGATCGCCGAGACGCTGGCGCTCAGCTCGCCGGCGCTGGCCTGACCCGGCCACCGCGCGATGGTCCTGAAGCTCACGCTCGAGTACGACGGCGGCAGCTATTCCGGATGGCAGCTTCAGCCGCGCCACGATTCCGTACAGGGAAGGATCGAAGCCGCACTCGAGCGGATTTTCTCAACCCCGGTGCGCGTGTACGGTTCGGGCCGGACCGACGCCGGCGTACATGCGCGCGGGCAGGTCGCTTCGATTTCAATTCCACGTCCGTTCGACCACGCCGAATTGCAGCGCGCTCTCAACGCGATGCTGCCGGCCGACATCGTGGTGCTCGACATCTCGCCCGCGCCCGATGATTTCGACCCGCGCCGCGCCGCCCGCTCGCGCGTGTACGAATATCGCGTGTTGAATCGCGGCGTCGCGTCCGCCTTCGAGTATCGCTACAGCTGGCTGGTCCGCGACCGTCTCGATCTTGCGGCGATGAACTGCGCCGCGCGCATCTTTGTCGGCGAGCACGATTTCGCCGCGTTCCGCTCTCTCGGCACCGAAGTACGGACCACGGTCCGCCGCGTGATTGCGAGCCGATGGACGCGCGACGCCGACGTTCTTCTCTACCGCGTGGAGGCAACGAGTTTTCTGCGCCACATGGTGCGCGCGATGGTCGCGGCGACGGTCGACGTGGGACGCGGCAAGCTCACGGCTGATAAAATCGCCACGATTCTGGCCGGACGAAATCGTCAAGCGGCTCCCGCCAACGCGCCGCCCGGCGGCCTTTACCTCGTTGAAGTCCGCTACTGACGGCCCCATCGTGCGGGTTGCGCGATCCGTCGCCGCAAAACCCTTGGGGCTCAATGCGCACGCGACGGGCCTGTGCAAAAACCATCACGATCCCTAGAAAAAATCGCGATTTTGTCCCGTGCGCACTTGAAATTGTCGCGCTACTGGTTCACCCTCACTGAAAGCCCGCAACCCGGGACGCAAGGAGGAGGATGATGACTCAGTCGCAGGTAGCAGCCTACATGGCTGAAAAGCTCGGACTCACCAAGAAGCAGGGGAAGACCGTGCTCGAGGAACTCAACGCGCTGGTCGTGCGCGAACTCAAGAAGGAAGGATCGCTGCGGCTGGCCGGCCTTGGTATCTTCCGCAAGCGCAAGACCAAGGCGCGCATGGGCCGCAATCCGGCCACCGGTCAGGAGATCAAAATTCCGGCGCGCACCAGGCTTCGCTTCACCGCTGCCAAAGCGCTGAAGGACGCGGTGCTCGGGGCGAAATAATCTCCTGGCCTGACTTTTGTGAACCGCGGGAACGGACACGGTCCGGCTCTCGCGGTTGGCTTTTTTCCTGTCAGTCTTTCCCGGCGGGCTTGCGCCGCGATGCGGTGTCGCGCGCCTCGCGCGCGCGGGCAAGAAACTCACGGATTCGGATTTCGTAGCCGCGCGCGGACGGTTCGTAATATATCTTTTCTTCCAATTCGTCCGGCAAGTAGTTCTGCGCGACCAGCGCGCCTTCGAAATCGTGCGGATAGCGGTAGTCCTTGCCGTAGCCGAGTCCTTTCATCATCGGCGTTGGTGCGTTGCGCAAATGAAGCGGCACCGGCAAGGCGCCAAGCGTTTTCGCGTCTTCGCCCGCCTGGCGCATCGCGCGATACGCGGCGTTGGACTTGGGCGCACTGGCCAGGTACGTCACGCCCTGCGCGAGCGGAATCACGCCTTCCGGCATCCCGACGAAGTCCACCGCCTCCTTGACCGCGATCGCCACTTGCAACGCGCGCGGATCGGCGTTGCCGACGTCTTCTGACGCAAACACGACCATCCGCCGCGCGATGAACAGCGGATCCTCGCCCGCCTCGACCATCCGCATCATCCAGTAAATCGCGGCGTCGGGATCGCTTCCGCGCATGCTCTTGATGAAGGCCGAGATGACGTTGTAGTGCTCCTCGCCCGCGCGATCGTAGAGCAGCGCCTTCTGCTGCGCCGACTCGCGAATATGTTCGGGCGTGATCAGCGTCGCGCCTGCGTTTTGCGCGAACTCCGCCGCAATCTCCAGCGTGCCGAGCGCTCGCCGCGCGTCACCGTCGGCGTATCGAACTATCTCGTCGATCGCGCCGACACCCAGCTTGAGCCCGGTCCCGCCGAGCCCGCGCTCCTTGTCGGCGAGCGCGCGATGCACCAGGGCCGCGAGGTTTTCCTCCGAGAGCGGATGCAGCACGAGCAGCCGCATCCGCGAGAGCAGCGCCGAGATGACCTCGAACGAAGGATTTTCCGTGGTCGCGCCGATCAGCGTGATCAGCCCGCTCTCGACATGCGGCAGAAACGCATCCTGCTGCGCGCGGTTCCATCGATGGATCTCGTCGATGAAGACCACGGTGCGCTTGCCCGCGTCGAGATCGCGGCGCGCCGCTTCCACCGCCTCGCGCAGATCGGCAACGCCCGACGTTACCGCGGCTAGTTTGCGGAACACCGCGCCCGATTGTTCTGCCAGCACTAAGGCAAGCGTCGTCTTGCCTGTGCCCGGCGGGCCCCACAGGAGCATCGAATGAAGCACGCGCGCCGCCACCATCTGGCTCAGGAACTTTCCCGGACCCAGCAGATGCTCCTGGCCGACAATTTCGTCGACCGTGCGCGGACGCATCCGATCCGCCAGCGGCTGGCTGAGCGGCGTGCGCGGTGGAAACAGACTATCCGACGAATCGGCTTTGCGCCGTGGCATTTTTGAAAAGTATCACAGTGGCCGGGTCCGGCTAAGGCGCCTCCTACCGCGGTCACCGCATCGTTGCGCAGGTGGCTGCGGCTGATCTAGCTTCAAGACGGGCTGGACTGGAGCCGGCACCACTTATGATCGTTGGCATCGATATCGGCGGTTCGACCACCGACGCCGTCATCCTCGAAAATGGCGGCCTGCACGTCGTAACGATCGAGGCCAACGACCCGGTCGCCGCGGCGGCCGGCGCGCTCGGAAAACTGGTCGCCGACTTCGGCATCAAACTCGAAAACATCGAATGCGTCGCCGCGACTGGCGCGGGCTCGCGGGTACTGACGAAATCCCTGCTCGGCAGGCCGGTGGTCAAGGTCAACGAGTTCACCGCAATCGGAATCGGCGGCACTTCGCTGGCCGGCAAGGAAAGCGCGCTGGTGGTCTCGCTTGGGACAGGCACCGCAATCGTATCGGTCAAGCGCGACAAAATTGCGCACTTCAGCGGCACCGGGGTCGGCGGCGGCACGCTGCTGGGACTCGCCAAGCACATGCTCGGCGTCTCGACGATCGAGCGGCTTGAAAAACTCGCGCGCAAGGGCGATCTGCGGCGCATCGATCTCAGCGTTCGCGACATCGCCGGCGGCGCGATGGGCGATCTGCCGCCGTCCACCACCGCTGCGAACTTCGGCAAGATAAGCGCCGACGCGACGCCCGAGGACAAGGCGCTGGCCATCATGAACATGATCACCGAATCCATCGGCGTGCTGGCGCTGGCCAGTGCGCGCGCCTGCGGCCAGGAAAATATCGTGCTGACCGGCAAGTTGTCGCGCCTGTTCCGATTCATGCAGGAGATGAAGCGGCTGGATTTTCCGTTCGGCCGGCGCTTCGTCATTCCCGAGCATGCCGATTTTGCGACCGCGATCGGCGCTGCGCGGCACGCCCGCCAGCACGAATAGCCCGCCGCGTGGGCTGAGATGCAGATCAGCGCCTGATGCTGAGCGCGTTGCCATTGGGCCTGCCTGTTCCGTCAGCGGTTTTTGCGTACCTTCCACACTTCTTCGCACGGCCATTTCCGGGCCCATTCGAGAGTCACGTACGGATAATTCGTCGTCGCTCCCGGCAGCGGCCTCACCTCGATCAAATCTTCGATCTCGAAACCCGAGCTTCGGAGCAGCCGAATCCAGTCGCCGTGCGACAGATGGAACTCGACGCCCGGATCGATCGGCCATTCGATTCGATATATGCCGAAGGCGGGGCGTAGCAACCGATCTGTGGCGGCAACATCGTCCTCCGGTGGCATGCACAGCGTCATCAGGAACGAGTTGGTGAGGAAGACCAGCCGGCCGCCCGGACGCAGCAGGCGCGCGGCCTCGGGAACCCAGCGCTGCGGATCTGCCCACAGGCAGGCGCCGTACTCAGAAATCGCGAAGTCGAAGCTTGCATCAGGATATGGAACCTTCTCAGCGTTGCCGTGAATTAGCGGGAAATCGATACCGTGTTCGAGTTGCAGGCGTCGCGCGGTAGCGAGCTGCGCTGACGAATTATCGATCGCCACGATACGCGCTCCTCGCCGCGCAACCCAGGACGAGACGTATGCTGTGCCGCAGCCGAGCTCGATCGCGTCCTTGCCATTCAAGTCGTCAGGAAGCATATGCAGCTCGGTCTCCGGGACGTGCCAGATACCCCAAACCGGTGTGTCGCGTGCCCAACCTCGTTCACCCCCTGCTGCGTATTCTTTGGCTAAATCGTCCCACTTCGCGCGGTTTATGCGCACGTGCTCTGGTAGATCGCTCATTGCAGATACTCCCTCGTCATGTGCCTTCAGTGCTCCGCATGGGCTGAGATGCAGATCAGCGCCTGATGCTGAGCGCCTTGCCATTGGGCAGATAGGCCGTGAACCATCGCTCGCTACGCATGATCTGCTCTCGATAGGCGGCTGTTTTGTCGAGGCCCGGCAGATCGGGAGCATACTGAGCGAGGAACAAATTTGCGGAAATCAGTAGGCCGCCGGCTCGGAGGAGCCGTTCGAAGTGCCCCAAGTCGAGCACAGATTCGGCAGGATCTCCGTCGAAGAAGATGAGGTCGTAAGGACCGCGCAGGTCGGGCAGAATAATTCTTCCCCAGCCTACCAGCACCCGCACTCGTGCCCCCATCTGTTCGGCTTCGATGTGGCGGCGCGCCAGATCCGCGTGTTCGGCGTCGTGCTCCAGAGTTTCGACGGAGACGTTGTCACCGTGAGCGAGCGAAAGGGCGCTGTAACCCAGGCCGCAACCTACTTCCAGGATTCGCCGGGCACCTGTGGATGCGGCAAGCGCGCCAAGCAGAGGCCCATCGGGGGAAGGATAGACGTCGCAGCCATGCTGGCTTCGGTGCTGGTCTGAAGCTTCGGCAATATGCCGAAACTGGTCCGAAGAGCGGGTTTGTTTTTCAATCCAAGCGTTGACCGCCTGGGGCGTGGTTGGTTCGTTCGGTGGGAGCGGCATTGTCACCCTCCTGGAGGTCTTGCACGCGAGCTTCGCAGCGTCACAATTTGAACTTATTCACAGTACTGGTTCTTGTCATGTGGCGCCTAGCATAGTCACCGAACGTCGAAGCCATTGTGGTCGGCATGATGCAACCGCAAGCCGGAGAATGCGAGACGCTCGAAGCCCTTGTCGAGGGTGAACAAGGCTGCCTGATACTCGATGGCGAGAGAAGCGAGCAGAGCGTCCACGGTGGAGAGCGTCAGGCCACGCTGGCGAGCCTGGCGAAAGATGCCGGCTGCGACCGCATAGGTGGCGAACCCGCCCGGCTCGATCAGAGGCCAGCCTGCCAGAAGCCGCGCGACCTTGGCCACATCGCGTTTGAGGCCTTGCAGAACCTCGGTCACGATCACGCCCGCGAGCACGAGCGGGGCTCCCGAGCGGATCAAACGCTCCAACTCGTTGCCCGCGCGTCCGCGATTAGACTTGAGAAAGTCGATCCAGACGGAACTGTCGACCAGGATCAAACGCGGTTCCTGCGCATGGCTTTCAAATCGCCCCGCCAAATGCCGCTGCCGCGATAGCGCAGGATGTCTTTGCGCGTCTCGGTCTCGACGAGCAATTCGAGTGCGCGCTGCACAACCTCGCGTTTGGTGCGCAGGTGGGTCAGCTTGCGGGCTTGAGACAAAAGGCTATCATCAATGTCGATGTTGGTTCTCATACACCTATCTTACACCTTTTTTGTGCATTGGAAAAAGCATCGATCGCTTGCGATCTTCTGCGGCGCGCGCTGGGCCGCTTCGGCCGGCCTGAAGAGGTCGCCTGCGCGTAATCGCTCCGCGCGTTACATCTTTGGCGCGGTAGGATATAAATTTTCGAGGCTTAACGTGCGTGCGGGCTTGCTAAACGAGATTTACGAGACGGATTTTGCGCCGGGCCGGCGCTTTCGCGAGGTTTAATTAATCGATGCCATCAGAGTTGCTCAAAGGATTGCGGCTGCTCGATTTGACCGACGAGAAGGGCGCGTTGTGCGGCAAGATGTTCGCCGATCTCGGCGCCGAAGTTATCAAGGTCGAAGCGCCCGAGGGATGCTCGACGCGGCGCATCCCGCCCTATCTAGAGGATATCGCCGACCCCGAGCACTGCCTCTATTCGATCGCCTATCACGCGGGAAAAAAATCCGTGACCGCCAACCTCGCCACTGACGACGGGCGCGCAATCGTCGCCGATCTCGCGGCGCAATCCGACTTCTTCGTCGAGTCGCACGCGCTCGGCTATCTCGATTCAATCGGTCTCGGCTACGACGCGCTCGCCAAGAAAAATCCGCGCCTCATCTACGCGTCGATCACGCCGTTCGGCGACAGCGGTCCGGGCAAAGACTACTCCTGGGCCGACATCATCACGTGGGCGGCCGGCGGCGCGATGTACCTGATGGGCGAGGAAGGAAAGCCTCCGCTCCAGATGAGTCTGCCGCAAGCCGGATTGCACGCGGGCGGCGAGGCGGCGGTCGCCATGATGCTCGCGCATTACCCGCGCCAAGTCGACGGGCTCGGCCAGCGCATCGTCGTCAACATGCAGGCCTGCATCGTGTGGACGCTGATGAACGAACAGGCGATGCCGTTCCTGCACGGCAGCCATCTGTCGCGCACCGGAGTTTTTTTCGGCTCGGCCGACGCACGGCGCAAGATGGTGTACGAGTGCAAGGACGGCCACATCTCGACCCTGATCGCCGGCGGCATGACGTTCGGCAACTCGACCAAGGCGCTGATCGCGTGGATGCGGGAGAACGGATTCGGCTCCGACTGGATGCGGACCAAGGATTGGATTTCGTGGGTGCCCGGCGTCTTCATGGAAATGACCGAGCAGGACCACAAGGAGACCGACGAACTCGAAGCCACGATCCAGCGCTTCATGCTGACGATGACCAAGCATGAAATCTACGCGCAGGGACTCAAGCGCCGGATTTTTCTCGCGCCGGTCGCGACGGTCGCCGACATCGCAGCCGACGAGCAGCTCAAAGCGCGCGACTTCTGGACTGCGGTGCCGCACGACACCATCGGCCGCACGCTCACATTTCCCGGACCATTCGCGAAACTGACCGCGACCCCGATCGGATCGACCGCACGCGCGCCGCGAATCGGCGAGCACAGCGACGAGATTTACCGCGGGCTGCTCGGCCTCGCGCCCGAGCGATTGAACAAGCTCCGAGCCGCCGGCTCGATTTAGCCAGGAGAAATTCGAGATGAGCCGTTTCGCATTGGAAGGAGTTCACGTCCTCGACTTCGCTTGGGTCGGCGTCGGCCCGATCACGACCAAGTATTTCGCCGACAACGGCGCCGACGTGATTCGCGTCGAGTCCGCCGCGCGCCCCGACGTGCTGCGAATCGGTCCGCCGTGGAAGGACGCGATGCCCGGCATCAACCGCAGTCAGTTTTTCGCCAGCTTCAACACCTCGAAGAAGGGAATCACGCTCGACTTGAGCAAGCCCAAAGCGCGCGAGCTCGCCAAGCGCATGGTGCCGTGGGCCGACATCGTCGTCGAGAGTTTCACACCCAAGGCGATGCGCAACTGGGGACTGGATTACGAAAATCTTCGCGCGATCCGCCCCGACCTGATCATGCTCTCGACCTGCATGCAGGGGCAGACCGGCCCCAACGCGCTTTACCCCGGCTTCGGCCAGTTGATGGCGGCGCTGTCGGGCTTCTACTACATCTCCGGCTACGGCCCCGGCTCATGCGCGCCGCCGTACGGCGCCTACACGGATTTCATCGCGCCGCGCTTTTCCACCTTCGCGCTTCTCGCCGCGCTCGACTATCGCCGCCGCACCGGCCAGGGCCAGTATATCGACATGTCGCAGTACGAGGCCGCGATGCAGAATCTCGCGCCCGCGTTGATCGATTACTTCGCAACCGGACGGGTGCTTGGCCCGCGTGGCAACGCGTCCGCGCGTTACGCGCCGCACGGCGCCTATCGATGCGCCGACGAGGACGGCAACGAGCGATGGATCGCGATCGCCGTCGCGGGCGACGATCAATGGCGTGCGATGCTCACCGCGCTCGGCGCCGATTCCACCGACCGGCGCTTTGCGAATCCGTCCGCTCGCGTCGAGAACGCCGCGGCAATCGATGAGTTCGTCGGCTCGCTCACGCGCATCCATAACGCGCACGATCTGACCGCGAAGTTGCAGGCCGTCGGAGTTGCCGCCTATCCGGTCGAGAATTGCGTCGATATCCACCAGGACGACAACCTCGAGGCGTTCGGCTTCTGGCATTGGCTCGAGCACAAGGAGATGGGCCCGTCGCCGTACGAGGGACTCGAGCATCGCATGAGCCGCACCCCCGGCACGCTTCGCTCGGCCGCGCCGATTCTCGGCCAGGACAACGACGAAGTCTTCCGCGAGATGCTCTCGCTCAGCGCCGATGAGATCGAGCAGCTGAAAAAAGAAAACGTGATATTCTGAGTTCCTTCCGCGGTCCGTCGTGCGATACGAACTCAAAATTGCGCTCCGCTATCTGCGCGCCCGCCGCAAAGACGCCTTCATCTCGATCACGACCATCTTTACCGCCGTCGGCGTGATGATCGGCGTCGCCGCGCTCACCGTGACACTGTCCGTGATGGGCGGCTTCGAGCAAAGCCTCAAAGAACGCGTGCTCAGCCTCAGCCCGCAGGTCCAGATACTCAATTCGCAAGGATCGATCGACAACTACGCCGACATCGAGAAGAAGGTCGCCAGCGTGCCCGGCGTCAACGGCTCCGACGCGTACATCGTGGGCCAGGCGATGCTGAGTTCGGGACGCGGAATCGGCGGCGTCGTCGTGCGCGGCGTCGAGCCGAACAATCCCGTCGTGCGCGCGCAATGGGGCCGCTATATGACCTTCGGCAGTCTCGACGATCTGTCGCGAAGCTACGCGATCCCCGGGAGCGCCGCGGACCCCGCGGTTGCCGCAGGCGGCCTCGCCATCGGAGTCAGCCTTGCGAAAAAACTCAAGGCCAAACCCGGCGACGCGGTGCGGATGGTTGCGCCGATCATTTCTCCCGATGGATCGCTCTCAACCAAGAGCGGCCAATTCGCGATCGGCGCGATCTTCGACTCCGGCATGAACTTCATCGATACCAACATGGTCTTCATGGATCTCGCGCACGCCCAGGATTTCTTCGGGCGCACCGGACGAGTGGACGGCATCGATATCCATCTGGCTAATCTCGACCAGACCGACGCGGTCAGCGATGCGCTGCGCAAACTGTTCGCGAGTCCGTACCGGGTGCGCAACTGGATCGAGTTTAACGAATCTGCCGCCGCCGGCTTCGAACTCCTCAAGCGCGTCTATGCACTCGTGCTCGTGATGCTCATCGGGGTCGCCGCGTTCAACCTGGTCGCGACGCTGATCATGGTCGTGATGGAGAAGCGCAAGGACATCGCCGTGCTGATCGCGATGGGAGCGACGCGGCGCGACGTGCGCCTGATCTTCGTGATGAAGGGATTGATCGTCGGCGCGGCCGGAACCGCGGCCGGATTGATCCTCGGCGCCGGCGGATGCTTCGCGCTGGCGCGTTATCAGTTCATTCACATCCCGCGCGAAATTTACGGCATCTCGACGCTGCCGATCGCCGTCGAGCCGTGGAACTTCGCCGCCGTCGCGCTGGCCTCGATGCTTCTCTGCCTGCTCGCGACCGTCTATCCGGCCCGGCAGGCTTCGCGAGAGATGCCTGTCGAAATCTTCCGCTCCTGACCCCTCCGCACGCCCCACCACACATCCGCGGACAGTGAAAAACTGACTACTGATTATTTGGTGTGTGATTCGTATTCGTGGGGGGCTTGCCGGCGAGCTTCGGTTTGCGAACGACCAACGTCTCGTGGCCGCGAACCTTGATCGTGCGAGCCGGCTCTGACTGAAAGTTCTGACTCGGTCCGTCAGAATGCCGTGGCTGCGACGAGGTGCGCTTGCGCCGCCAGTTGCTGAGCTCCTTCGACAGTTTTGAGGCCAGCGAATCGTTGTCCTGGCCGTTCTCGGCCGTTTCTCCGCTTTCCTTGTTGAGGTCGCCCTCAAAGTCCGCGGAACTCATTTGCGTTCTCTCTTCCTGTGACGTGGATTTGTCCTCCTTGCTTGGGACCGTTTTAGAAACAGAATTTTAGTTTCCGAAATTGATGTACTGACAGTAATCGGCGCTCGCGTTCGCGGCAGCCTGGGGTCGTTAATCAGTGGATAAGATGTGTCTCGACTGCGTACCGAATCTAAATTTTATCGGCGCGTTTCGGCTTGGGATGATTTTATGCGGGATGCTTTGCAGGCGGATTTCCCGCCGGCCGGGCCTGGTTTCGGCTCCGGCCGGCGTTCAATTCATTAGTATCTTGGATTCACGGTTTAGGCAAACAGACTCTGCATGCGCAGCGCGAGCCCCATGTCGCCGGCGATTCGCAGTTTGCCGCTCATGAACGCGACCTGCCCGTTGAGCTTGCCGGTCGTCATGTCAACGTAGTCCTGCGCCGTCATCGAAATCGTGATGCTCGGCGAAGCGGCCGGTCCGTCTTTGACCGCGCACGTTCCGTCGGCGATGACTACGTGCCACTTGCCGCCGTTATCGCCCGAGAGGTCGAACTGGTACGTCGCTGTCAAACCCTTCGCCGCATCTTTGTTGAAGCGACCGGGCATCGCCGCAAAGATTTCCTTCGGTGTCGTCGGTGCTGCATCAGCCATGGAAATAAATTCCTCCTGGTAGGCGCGTCCTATGCTGCGCTCTTTCCGCCATATAAGCGTTCGCCTCGGACGCTGTCAATAGTATCACGCCCCACAGGATTAATCACACCCGGCGGCGGCGTCAGAGACCGCGGCTCAGAATCCGAACATGTTTCCGGGCACCACCGTGATCAGATTCGTCTGCACGCGCACCCCTGGCGACGCGCTCTCGGCGATCGTAACTGCTTGCTTCTTTTGCGCATCGCTCTTGACCGTGCCGCCAAGATACACGTCGTGGCCGATCACCTTCACCGTCACGCTGTTCAACCCCGCGGCATAAATCTGCGACGCGATCGCGGCCTGGCGCGCGGCCCAATCGCTCTCGTCGGTGGTCAGCGAATCGATCACGTTGCCGACTCCCGGTACCTGGCGCACGATTTTTTCCGCGTACAGCTTGGCGTCGGTGTCGAACACCTTGCCGAAAATCGTCACCGTGCTGCCGCTGGTGTAACAGTCCACCCGCCGCGTCCTCGGATTCGACCCCAGCACCAGCTTGACGCGCTGCTGCAAGGTCAGCGGCGGCGGCTTGGGCGCGCTCGCCACGTGATGACGCTTGCGCGGCGCGGGCGCGGTTGTCGGCGCAGGCTCGGCCAGCATCGGCGGCGTCTCGACTGACGCCGGCGAGGGAGCGCCCGCCGCTTCCGACGCGGCCGGCGACGGCGGCGCGCTGGCGAATTCCGGAGCCTCGGTCGGGCTTAGCGCGGCCAGCTTCGAGCTGAGTTGCGACTCGAGCGCGTCCTTCGTGGCCGGATCGTTGGTGAAAATTACCGGATAATCGATCTCGACCTGGCCGCCGCTGAACGGCGCGAAATTCCACCCCGAAACGTCCTTCACTACTTCCGCGTCGAACGGCGGATTCGCGTTGGTCGAGGTCCGCACCGACGCCGCGTCCACGCTGCCGTTGGGCAGCACTCTGATCCGCACGACCATCGCGTCGCGCAGCGTGCTGTCACCGGCGAGCGCATGCGAATAGCTCTCCAGCAATCCGTCCTTGTGATCTTCGAAAAATTTTCGCGCCGCTTCCTGATTGCGCTCCGGCGCTGCCGCCGATTCCCCCGTCACCTGCACTCCAATCGCGTTCGACAACGCCACCAACGGCCCGCTCGGCGCCGGCGCTGCCACTGACGCGACCGCCGCCGGCGACGCGTTCACCACCGGCTGCTCCGCCGGCTTGGTGCTGAGACGAAGCGCGAGCCACGCGCCGCCGCCCAGCGCGACGATGGCCGCGATCAAGTACCAAACGAAGCCGAACCGGCCGCGGCCTTCTTCTTCGCCGTCGTCGTCGGGCATCCTGCCCGTGATGCGCATCGACGGCGACGGACCGCGCCGCACCGTCGGCCCGCTCCGCGCTGGGGCCGGCGACGGCGGCCGTGGGTACGATTCCGCCGCCGATTCCACCCCGAGCCGCGCGCCGCAGAAGTTGCAAATGAGTTCCCCCGGCTGCGCTTTGCCGCCGCATACCGGACACTCGATTTGCGCGCCCTCGTCGCCCGCCGGCGCGTGCCCCGCGCCGGCGGCGACGGCGCCCTCGGCAAAGGCCGGGCCCGCCTGCACCAGCGCGGTACCGTCAGCTTCGCAAAACGTTTCCGAGTCGGGGAAGGTTTTTTCGCAGCGCGGGCATCTTTTCATCTTGGTCAGCGCTCCTCCGGCGCAAGTTGCGATGATATCCGCGCGAATTGCGACGCGCCAACCGGCTGCGCAAAGCTCGCATCCTGATACTGTCCGCTCGCGATCACTGCCTGGCGATCACCTCGGCGCCGAACTTTTCCATCGACGCGAGATGCTCCCGCGTCGTCGCGGCCGGCGCGACGATTATCCGCGACACGCCCATCGCGGCGAATTGCTCGATGTCTGCGGGCTTCAGTTGTTCGCGCAGCCTGCTCACCGTCAGTTCCAGCGGCGCCGTCCGCCCCGCCGTGCGCTCATGCTCGCGCAGTCGCTCGATCGTCGCCGCAGTCTCGTCGATATCCGCGGCGATTCCATACCACCCGTCGCCGAGTTTCGCCGCCCGCTTGAGCGACGGCTCCGTGTTGCCGCCGAACACGATCGGTGGATGCGGTTTTTGCGCGGGTTTGGGCATGAACTTGAAGCCTTCAATCGAAATCGTCTTGCCGTGATACTCCGGCGACTCCTTGCTCCACAGCTCCTTCATCAGCGCGACGTATTCGCGCGTGCGAAGCGCGCGGTCTTTGAAGCTCATCCCGACCGCGTCGAACTCTTCCTCGAGCCACCCGATCCCGACCCCGAAAATAAATCGCCCGCCCGAAAGCACGTCCAGGCTGGCGACCGCCTTGGCAGTCGCAAACGCGTTGCGAATCGGGAGCACGAATATTCCCGTCGCCAGCCGGATCTTAGTGGTGATCCCGGCGACGAACGCCAGCGCCAGCATCGGATCGTGCAGCGGAGTCTCCGGTGGCACGCCAATCTTGCCACTAGATGAATACGGATACGGCGAGCGGTACGTTACGGGCAAAATAATATGCTCCGGGATCCAGAGCGATTCGAAACCGCTCTCCTCGGCTTTGCGTGCGACCGCCGCGATACTGTTGGGCGACGTCTGATACAAAAATGTTCCGAATTTCATTCTCTTCAACAGCTCCTGCGCGCGAGGTTTTACAATCCTAGTCAGTTTCCAGCTTCACCGCGAAGACCGCCGGATCCTCAATCGTGCGCAAATCCAGATGAAACGAATCATCGGCTACCCGCCCGATAATTCGCGCGCGCCGAAACATCGCCGCGATCGCATTGGCGGATTTCTCCGGATGGCTCACCCGAAGCGCGACCGACTTCAGCTCCTCGACCGGCATCGCGCCCGAGCCGACCTGCGAAGCCGCATCGACTATTTCGACCGCGTAATCTCCGCCCAGCCGCTCCGCCACTATCTCCCGCGCGCGCGGCGCGATTGCGCCAATCGCACTTGCACGCCGCCCCAGGAGTCGAAGCGTCGGCAGCTCCTCACCCAGGTCGGCCGAGCGAAGATACAGCCGCATCGTCGCCGCGAGCGCCGCTAGCGTCAGCTTGTCGCATCTGAGCGCGCGCTTCAGCGGGTTGCGCTTGATTCGTTCGATCGGCCCGCGCTGCCCGGCAATCACGCCCGCCTGCGGACCGCCCAGCAGCTTGTCGCCCGAGAACGTGACAATCGCAGCGCCCGCCGCGATTCGCTCGCGCACCAAAGGTTCGCGCGGGATTCCGAACTCCGTCAGATCGACAATCGCCCCCGCGCCGAGATCCTCCATCACGTCGATTCCTCGCGCGCGCCCGATTTCGACCAGCTCTTCCATCTTCACTTCGCTGGTGAAGCCGACCACGCGGTAGTTCGACGGATGCACCTTCAGCAGGAGGGCCGTTTCCTGACCGATCGCATCCGCAGTAATCCGCCGGATGCGTCCGGTTGGTCGTCCCGACTTCGCGGATTATCGCGCCGCTTTTGGCCATCACGTCGGGCAATCGAAACGATCCGCCAATCTCGATCATCTCGCCGCGCGATACTATTACTTCGCGCCCCTCGGCGAGCGAGTTGAGCGCGAGCACGACCGCCGCGGCGTTGTTGTTTACCACGGTCGCCGCCTCGGCCCCCGTGAGCGCGCAAATCTCGTCCTCGACGATCGTATCCCTGTCGCCGCGCCCGCCGGTCTCCAGATCGTATTCCAGGTTGACCGCCGATCGCGCCGCCATCTCGACCGCCTCGATCGCCGATTCCGCCAGGATCGCGCGGCCGAGGTTCGTATGCAGCACGACTCCGGTCGCGTTGACGACCGGCCCAAGCCGGGGCTCGTCCGCCGCGACGGCACGCGCGGCCGCGCGCGCCACCGCGTCGATCGTCGCGGCCCGATCGCGCCGGATCGCGTCGCGTCCCGAAAGAATCGCAGCGCGCAATTCTGCCTGCGCCCGCTGCACCATCAGTTTTAGGTAGATGCGGCTGAATCCGGCGAGAGCGGGATTCGCCTGGGCGGCCCGGAGGCATTCGTCGATTGGCGCAAGCGCGCGGACGGCCTCCGCGCGCGCGTCGATATCTGCGTCTTTATGTTTTCGCGAATGTCTCGGCACGGCGGCTCATTTGATTATCAAAGACCGCCCTGCTCCAGCGCAACCCACCCCTGCCTTGCCGCGATCTCGTCTCTTTGCAACTCTCACCCGCGTGACCAACGCACTCCTGTCGCGAATCGAACTCCGCTTCATCGACGCCGCCGGTCGCCCGCGCGCGCTCGATCTCGCCGCGCCCTTCGGTGCGCGTGAATCGAGCGCCATCCGCGACGGCCTCGCAATCTCTGCCCGTCTCGAACACGCGCTCGGCGGCGCCATCGTTCGCGCAACCGTCGCCAATCGCGGCGCCGATCCGGTTCGACTCACGTATGCAATCTTCGAAGTCTCGACCGGTTTCGCGCCGTCCGCCCCGGCGCGATTTTTCAAGCATGGATACCAGTCATGGAGCGCCTCGGGCGGACACGAGGTAGGCGCGTCGCAAAAGAGCCATCCGCGCGACACCGCCCATTTCATCATTCGACTCAATCACCAGAGTGAACCGACTCGCCCGCCGGAATTTCCCGAAGCGGATACCTCTGAACTTTTCACGATCGTCGAAAGTCGCAGCGCCGGGGATCGCGTCCTGGCCGGATTCATCGGAGCCGCCACGTCGCTTTCGACGCTCACCGTCTCGAGCCCTGAAAAAATAACCGCACGCGCGATCCTCGACGATGTAACTCTAGCGCCGGGCGCGCATCGCGAACTCGACCCGCTGTTCATCGCCGCCGCCGATGAGTCCGCCGCGCGGCTGGCCGCGCGATGGGCCGACGCGGCCGGGCGATGGATGAACGCGCGGATCAGCGCGCCGTTTCAACGCGGCTGGTGCTCCTGGTACCACTACTTTGACGCGATCACCGAGGACGCGCTCCGCGCCAATATCAAGTCGCTCGAAGCGATGCGCTCCGAGTTTCCGCTCGACGTGATTCAACTCGACGACGGCTTTCAGTCCGCGCTCGGCGACTGGGATGCGACCAACGCCAAATTTCCGGCGGGGCTGAAGAAAATCGCCGGCGAAATTCGCGCCGCCGGCTTCAAAGCCGGGCTGTGGACCGCGCCGTTTCTTGCCGCCCGCGACTCGCGCCTGATGATCGATCATCCCGACTGGTTCATCATGCACGCGGCGACCGGCGAACCGGTTCGCGCCGGCTACAACCCGAACTGGACGACGAGCAACGACGCGTTCGCGTACGCGCTCGACGCGAGCAACCCGGCGTTTGTCGCGCACCTGCGCCATCTGTTCGCGAAGCTCACCCGCGAGTTGGGCTACTCGTATTTGAAACTCGATTTTCTTTACGCCGCCGCTGCGTCCGGCCGGCGTCACGATCCGAATCTCACGCGCGGCGAAACCTTGCGCCACGGCCTCGAGGCGATTCGGGCCGGCGCCGGCGACGACGCGTTCATCCTCGGATGCGGCTGCCCGATTGGCCAGGCGATCGGCGTCGTGGACGGGATGCGCATCGGCCCCGACGTTGCCCCGTTTTGGGGCTCGACCGCTTCCGGAGCGGGCGACCCGTCCACCGTCTATGCGCTCGACGCGATCATCGCGCGCAGCTTCATGCATCGGCGTCTATGGCTGAACGACCCCGACTGTTTGATGCTGCGGGCGCGTGAAACCCGCCTCAGCGCCGACGAGCGCGCGGCGCTGGCCGCGACCATCGTCGCCAGCGGCGGGATGCTCCTGATCTCCGATGACATGAGCATTCTCGACGCCGAAGCGGGAAAATTGTTTCGCACAGCCGCGCAAATCAGCAGCGAGATCGATTCCAACGCGGCACGCGAACCGGTACTCGCGCTCGATCTGATGGCCACCGGCGACGTGCGCGGCCTGATCGCTGAAACCGCCTCCGGCGGCGGCGCGATCGCCACTGGCGCGATCGCGATGCTCCTGAATCGCGGCGACTCGCCGGCACGCGTGCAAATGTCCGATCTGAAGTTAAGCGCCGTCGAGACTGTTGCGCTCAATCCCGCCTGCGACGAGAAAATTGAAATATTCGATACTATCGATCTCCCGCCGCACTCCGCGCGAATGATGCGCGTCAAGCGTTAAGGCGCTCTCACGCCATGCGTAAATCGATCACGCTCGCGCCCGCGCCCGCGCCCGCTGCAACACGGCCCGCCAATTTTCATTTTTCACTCTTTTCACTCGGCGCGCCGGGATCCAGCTTCGCGTAATAGCCCCGATCGATCGATTCAATCACCGCGTTCGCGCTCGCCACGTCGCACAGCGCAACAATCGAACCGCCGAAACCCGCGCCCGTCAGCCGCGCGCCGAACGCGCCGCCGCGCCGCGCACATTCCACGATGGCGTCGAGCCGCCCCGTGCTGCATTCGAAGTCATCCGCGAGACTCTGATGCGACGCATCCATCAGCTTTCCCATTTCATCGAGGCGGCCCGCCTCGAGCACGTCCGCCGCACGAATCACCCGCTCGGTCTCGCTCAAGACATGCCGCGCACGTTTCAGAATTTCCAGCGGGCGGTTCGAATCCAGCGCGATCCGAGTCGATCCCCGGCCGAGCAACTCTGCTTCGAGCGCTAACTGTGAGACGCCCAGGATGTTCGCCGCCTCTTTCAGATCTGCGCCGAGCCGCGCGGGCGCGGCCGCTGCGAGTTTCTCGACGAGTTCCGCCGCGTTCCATCCGGGTGATGCACGAACCACGTCGCCAAGGATCGTCACGCCGTCGAGCTTGAGCGTGCGCCCGAGAATTCGCGCCGCCAGCGCGCATTCGACGACCCGCCGATTGTACTCCGCACGCACCATCCCCGACTTGTCCGCTATTTCCCGGCTATCTGCCACGACCAGCGCGGCGTTCGCCGGCATCCTCACTGCGCGCACGCGGATCGGGTCGAACTCGATAAACAGCGCATGGTCGCGACGGCCGAGAATCGACGCCGCCTGATCCATTCCGCCCGCCCGCGTCCCGACGTACCATTCGCTGCGCGCAACCATCGTCGCGGTTTCGATCGGGTCGAGTTCGAGTTCGTTGACCGCCATAAATGCCATCGCGGTCGAAACCGTGAGTGCAGCCGATGACGACAGCCCCGCAGCCGGCGGCACGCGGCCATCGGCGACCATCGATGCGCCGCGCAAGTTGTCAACTAAAGTTGCAGGCGTAGAAAAACGTCCGCGCCGCACAAAATGATCGATCACTCCCTGGATCGCGGCCTTCACGTAGTTCGCCCAATCGCCAGTTTCGTACGATGGGATCTGTCGTTCGATCGCAAAACGGCGCGAGGGCCAGGCGGGGTCGGCATTCGCCAGTTCGATTTCGGCTGCCGCGACGGCGGCGGCGGCGACGATTGTAGATCGATCGATCGCGACCGGCAGCACGGGCAGGCCGCTGTAGTCCGTATGCTCGCCGATTAGATTGACGCGACCGGGCGCGCGGGCCGCGAAGATTCGCGCGCCGGCGCCGGCTCGGTCGCCACCGGCGCGGACTCGAGCAGCGAGGCGGGCAGCGCGCGCCAACTCCCCGGCGTCCCATCCGTCGGGCAGACTCATCGCCGCTTCCTCTTTGGCTTGAACCAGGCGCGCGCCGTCTCGAGGTCTTCGGGGCTGCCGACGTCGCTCCAGAATCCGCGCATATCAACCGCGCGCACGACGCGACCGTCGGCGATCATTTGCGCGATTGCGCCAGGGATTTCGAGTTCGCCGCGCGCCGACGGTTCGAGCCGCGCGAGGTAGTCGAAAATTATCTGGCCGGTGGCGAAAAGTCCCGCGTTGTTCCATTGCGTGCTGGCGGTCCCGGCCGCCGGTTTTTCGTCGAGGCGCTCGACTATCATGTGCGGGGTCAGATAGACGGCCGCGCCGCGGAACGGATCCTTGACGCGATTCACCGCAAGCATCAAATCGTACTCGTCGAGTTGCGCGTGATGGATGAAGCGCGGGTAGTTCGCGCGGTCCATCAGAATATCGCCCCATCCGAAGACGAAGCGCGGCAGGCCTGCAAGATGCGCCCGCGCCGCGAGCATCGCGCCGCCAGTCCCGTTCAATTCCGGCTGCCTGACGGTGGTTATACTGATTTCCGGATTTTGGCGCTGCCAGGTTTTCGCCCATCCTTCGATTTGCTCGGACAGGTAGCCCGTCACGACGATGAAGTGCGTCAGTCCGGCCGCCGCGAGCGCGCCGGCGATATGCGAAATCAGCGGTGAACCGGCGATATCGAGCAGGGTTTTCGGAGTCTCGGCGGTCAGAGCGCCCAGACGCTTGCCGCGCCCCGCCGCGAGCAGGACCGCCGTAGTAATTTGCGCCGCCATGGCGCCCAAGATAGCACCGCGCAGGCTTCGAGGGTGCTTGGCTGGAGGCATATACTTGGGTAAGAGTTTATCGAGAGCCGCACGAATGTTTGCTGAAATAAGTCCCCGCAAGAAAGCCCAAGAGCCGTTCATTTCGATCGAGGAAGCACTCGATGAAACCCGCCGCGGCCACATGATCATCCTGATGGATGACGAACAGCGCGAGAACGAGGGCGATTTGTGCATGGCGGCCGAAAAAGTCACCCCCGAAGCGATCAACTTCATGGCCAAGTTCGGGCGCGGGCTGATCTGCCTGCCCATGTCGGCGGAGCGAATAGACAGACTCGGGCTGAGCATGATGGTTGGCGACAACCAGGCGCCGCTCGGGACGGCATTCACGACGGCGATCACCGCGCGGCGAGCGTCGGGGTCGGGAATCTCGGCGCAGGATCGCTCGACCACGATTTTGCAGGCGGTGCGCGAGGACGCCAGCGGCGCCGAGTTCATCACACCCGGCTACGTCTATCCGCTGCGCGCGCGCGACGGTGGCGTGCTGGTGCGTACGGGGCAGACCGAAGGCGCGGTTGACCTCGCGCGGCTGGCGGGACTCAAGCCGGCGGGCGTCATCTGCGAGATTCTGAAGGAAGACGGCACGATGGCGCGGCGCGACGACCTGATCGAGTTCGCGAAAGAGCACGGGCTCAAGATTGTCACGGTCGCGGACATCATCGGCTACCGGCTGCGCAACGAGACGATGGTCCAGCGGATCGCGGAAGCGAAGCTGCCGACCGCGTTCGGCGAGTTCCGCGCGATGGTGTATCGCAACCTGATCGATCACACGGAGCACCTGGTGCTGGTGATGGGCCAGGTGGATCCCGCCAGGCCGATTCTGGTTCGGGCGCATCGCGAGTATCTGCCGGGCGACGTGTTCGGCTACTCCGTTCGCAACACCCGCAACCTGCTGCGCTCCGCCATGGAACGAATCTCGGCGGCCGGCGAAGGGGTGCTGTTGTATCTCAAGCGCGAGTCCAACGCGCTGGCGTCGGATTTTGACGGCGGGCGCCCGGCGCGCCGTGCAACTACGCGGGCCAACGCGCCCGAGGCTGATTTCCGCGATTACGGAATCGGCGCGCAGATTCTCCGCGACGTGGGCGTGCGCAAGATGATTATCATGTCCGACGCGACGCCGCGGCTTGCCAATCTGCCGGGCTACGGATTGGAGGTCGTGGGATCGGTTCCGCTTTCAACCAACGGCAAGCATGGCGCCGCCGCCAAGTAGCGGCAGACTGCGCGGATGGAACCAGAGCTGCGCCGATAATTTTCTAACTACTGACAAATGATCTCGCGCGAATTCGAATTGTTCCCCCACGATACAAAGGCTCGTCCGTTCTGGCGGGCCTCGATCGTATCGGTAATCTTTGCGCTCGCCTGGTTGATCTTCGCGCCAGCGGCGCATGCTAATCCGAAGGCGAATGAACTCGTAAAGATCACCTCCGCCACGATCGATCCTCCGCTGCGGGCGGGCGGCGCCAGCACGCTCAAAGTCGCTGCGCAGGTGATCGCGGATTGGCACATCAATTCGGACAAGCCGCTCAGCGAGGATTACATCCCGACCAAGCTCGAGGTCAGCGGCCCAGCCAGCGTGACGCCGGGCGCAATCAAGTATCCGCCTGCTGAAACGATGACGCTTGAAGGCGCGGGCGGCGACAAGATCGCGGTGTTCGGGGGCGACATCAAGTTTGAGGTGCCGCTCAAGGCGGCTGCGGACTTCGCGCCGAAGCCGGGCGACGCGCTCACGGTTACCATCGACTTCCAGGGCTGCAACAACAACGAATGCCTGCGGCCGGCGTCGGTCAGTACGACAGTCGCGCTGGCGGCTCCGGGCGCTGCGGCGGGCGCGCTGGAGGGGATAGGCACCGCAGGCGCGCAGAGCGGCGGTATCGGCGGCGGCGATGATTCCGGCGCCGCGGTCGGGCGCATCTTCGCCAATCATGGATTGTTCCTCGGCTTCCTCGCGGTATTTCTTGGCGGCCTCGCGTTGAATCTGACACCGTGCGTCTATCCGCTGATCGGCGTGACGATCGCGTATTTCGGCAGCCAGGGCGGAGGCCATCGCCGCGTGATGTATCTGGCGATACTTTTCGTGCTCGGAATCGCGCTGATGTTTTCGGCGGTGGGTGTCGCCGTCGCCATGTCGGGCGGATTGTTCGGCGCTGCGATGCGCAATCCGTTCGTGCTCGTCGCGCTGTCCATGATGCTGCTGACGCTGGCGGCGTCCTGCTTCGGTTTGTTCGTCTTGCAGCCGCCGAATTGGATGCTGCAGCGCGCGGGCACGGCCCGCCCCGGATACGCGGGCGCGTTGTTGATGGGCTTGGGGATGGGCGTGGTGGCGGCGCCATGCATCGGGCCGATCGTGCTGGGCCTGCTGCTGATGGTGGAGAGAAGCGGGAGCGCGCTTTTCGGTTTCGCGCTGTTCTTCACGCTGGCGCTGGGACTTGGCGTTCCATATATCGGGCTGGCGATGGCGGCCGGGCATATCCGCCGCCTGCCGCGTTCGGGCGAATGGCTTAAGTGGGTCGAGGAGCTTTTCGGGTTCGTACTGGTCGGACTCGCGCTCTACTTTCTCGATCCGGTCATCCCGAACAACCTGATGACTCGAATCCTGCCGTATTACGCGGCCGGTGTGGGGATTTATCTCGGTTTCATTTCGCGTGAGGGAAGAAGCTGGCGTCCGTTCCTGGTGCTGAGGTCAGCGCTCGGGGTAGTCGCGGTAGGAGCGCTGGCGATCATGCTCTATCCGTGGCAGGCGCCGGAGAAGCTTCGTTTCGAGCCATTCAACTCCGAGCGGCTGGCGTCGGCGGCCGAAGCGCGCAAGCCCGTGATGATCGATTTCAGCGCCGACTGGTGCATCCCATGCCGCGAGATGGATCATTCGACCTTCATCGATCCATCCGTGGTCAGCGAGGCAAAGCGCTTCGTGCGGATGAGGGCGAATCTGACGGCGCAGGACGAGGCCACCGAAGCGCTGACCAGCAAATTCGAAATCCAGGGCGTGCCGACGACGATGCTGATCGATTCGGCAGGCAAGGTGGCGCAACGCAAAGTCGGCTACATCGGTCCGCGGGAGATGCTGGCCGAGCTGCGCCAGGTCGATTGAACGCGGCCCATTTCTCCGCTTTTCACTGTTTCACCGCTTCACATTGCTTTGCTTATTTCGTAGGTTCGCCTGAGTCGCCGCGAACCGCCGGCGCGGGCGGAAATCGCCGGCATATGAGGTTTCACGATGGCAGCAATGAGTGACGGATTCGTGCGCGAGATTTTCGCGATGGTCAAAGAGCGGCGCTCTTTCGGACGCCATCCGATTTGGCATCGAATCGCCGACGGCAACGTCTCGCAGGCGGGACTATGCAACTTCGCGATTCAGTTCTTTCTGCAAGTGCGTGAATTCCCGCGTGCGCTGAGCGCGCTGCATTCGCGGTGCTTGAACGCCGAGGAGCGCGTGAAGCTCGCGGAGAGCCTGTACGAAGAGGAGACCGGCAAGATTTCCGGCAGCGCACCCCATCCTGAATTGTTTATCCGTCTCGGACTCGGACTTGGACTTAGCCGCGACGACATCGTCCATGGTAAAGCGCTCCCCTCGACGGCGGCGCTAATAGACTGGTTCGAGCTCTCGACCAAGGATCGCTCGTTCGCGGAGGGAATCGGCGCAATCAATCTCGCGGCGGAGGGCCAGGTACCGGGCAACTTTGCGCCGTTCGCGCGCGCGCTCGAAAGGCACTACGGACTTTCGCGGGAGCAGGTCGCGTTTTTCGACGTGCATGAAATCGCCGATCGCGATCACAGCGACGTCGGCGACAACATTCTCAGCCACACCCCGATGAGCGAAGTCGAACGCGCGAAAGTATGGGCCGCGGTCGAGCACTCGCTCGACATGTGGTGGCAATTCTTCGACGGAATTCAGCGCGCCTGCGAGTGAAATCCTGGGGCGCGTTGCTGGCACCTGAAGTGATGATTTCGACCTCTTCCAGAGTTGGCCTCTGCACGTATCATTTTCGCAAAATGATGTTCTGTTAACGACACGAGGAGGTTTTGCAAAAACGGCCTTATTGTGTCGCGTCGATAAGCTGAAAAACGCCCACTGATTGGCTGCTTTCCTATCCACAGGCCCGTGACTCAAATACCGTTTGATTAGTTGATCGGACGGTCCGTTGTTCCTTTACTTTTATCGCTTGAACGAATACTATTTTGAGAGGTGGTGGGGATGCGGAAAGGTAGCTCATCGCTCGTCCTTTTCTATGGCAAATAAACAATCGTCCGACGGCTATGGCGCCGAGTCCATCAAGGTACTCGAAGGACTCGAAGCAGTTCGCAAACGCCCCGGGATGTACATCGGCGACACGGCCGAGCGGGGATTGCATCATCTCGTCACCGAGATCGTGGACAACTCGGTTGACGAGGCGCTGGCCGGTTTCTGCACGGAGATCAACGTCGTAATTCTCAGCGACGATCGGATTTCGGTGGAGGACAACGGCCGCGGAATCCCGGTCGATATGCATCCGACGGAAAAGCGCTCGGCGCTCGAAGTCGTGCACACGGTGCTTCACGCCGGCGGCAAGTTCGAAAAGAGCGCCTACAAAGTTTCGGGCGGACTGCATGGGGTGGGCGCGTCGGTGGTCAACGCGCTCAGCGACGAGTTCGAAGTCGAAGTGCACAAGAACGGCAAAATTTATTTTCAACGTTACGAGCGCGGGCTTCCGAAAACGAAGGTCGAAGAGCGCGGCGCGACCAACAGCAAGGGCACCAAGACCACCTTCTCGCCCGACTCGAAGATATTTCCGGAGATAAAGTTCAAGTATGAAATCATCGCGCGTTATCTGCGCGAGATGGCGTACCTCAACGCGGGACTGCGGATCAGGCTTCGCGACGAGCGAATCAACAAAGCGGAAGAGTTTCACTACGAGGGCGGAATTGCCGAGTACGTCGCGACGTTGAGCAAGAGCAACGAAGCGCTGCACGACGTGATTTTCTTCAAGGGCGTGCGCGAGGGCGTCGATGTGGAAGTCGCGCTGCAATGGACCGACGCGGTCCACGAGGTGATTTTCACCTACGCCAACAACATTCATACCGCCGAGGGCGGGACGCATCTGTCGGGACTCAAGTCGGCGCTGACGCGAACGATCAACAATTACGCGACCAAGAACAGTCTTTTCAAAAACAAGGACATGCGGCTGGAGGGCGACGACACGCGTGAGGGTCTGGCCGCGATCGTCAGCATAAAAATCGCCGAGCCGCAGTTCGAGGGCCAGACCAAGACCAAGCTCGGCAACTCGGAGGTCGAAGGAATCGTTTCGGGGCTGGTGAACGAGAAGCTCGGCGAGTTCCTGGAGAAGACACCGCCGGTAGCGAAGAAGATCGTCGCGCGCGCGGTCGAAGCTGCCACCGCGCGCGAGGCCGCGCGCAAAGCCAAGGAGCTGGTGCGGCGCAAGGGCGCGCTCGATTCAGGCTCGCTGCCCGGCAAGCTCGCGGACTGTCAGGAACGCGACCCTGCGCTCAGCGAGCTGTACCTGGTCGAGGGCGCATCGGCGGGCGGGACCGCCAAAGAGGGCCGCGATCGCAAAACGCAGGCGATCCTGCCGCTGCGCGGCAAAATATTGAACGTCGAGCGCGCGCGCATCGACAAGATGCTGTCGTCGCAGGAGTTGCGCATCCTGATTACGGCGCTCGGGATGGGAATCGGCAACGACAAGGACCTGAGCAAGCTGCGCTATCACACGATCGTGATCATGACCGACGCGGACGTGGACGGCTCGCACATCCGCACGCTGCTGCTGACGTTTTTTTTCCGCCAGTTCATCGAGATTATCGAGAATGGCTATCTCTATGTCGCGCAGCCGCCGCTGTTCCGCGCGAAGAAGGGCAAGACCGAACGCTATCTCAAGGACGAAACGGCGCTGGAAGATTATCTGACCGATCTCGGCGCCGAGGCGGTGACGTTCGAAGCCGGCAAGGGCAAGGACGCGCGCGAGTTCAAGGGCGCGGCGTTGAAGACAATTGTGCGCAAGGCGCTGTTCTTCGAAAAGATGTTCGAGGCGCTCGAGCGGCGCTCGAAGGAGCGCTCGATCGTCGCGTCGCTCGCCAAGCTCGCGGCCGGCAAGACGATCGGTGACGAGAGTTTTGAATCCGAGAAAGCAACGAAGCAGATGGCCGAGGCGATTCGCAAGGACTCGAAGAACGACAACCTGGTTTACAAGCTCGAGCCCGACGGCGAAGCGCATTGGCGCGCGGTGTTCAGCCATTCGCAAAACGGCGCGACGCCGCCAACCGTGGTCGATCTGACGCTGTTGCATAGCGGAGAGCTGCGCGAGATACGCCGGCTCGATCCGGAACTCGAGGCAATCAAGGCGCCGTTCAAACTGAAGATTGGCGAAGGCGAATCCACGGTCGATACGCTTAAGGCGATGGCGGAGGCGGTGCTCGGCGCGGGACAAAAGGGCGTCGACATCCAGCGCTACAAGGGGCTCGGCGAGATGAATCCGGGGCAGCTCTGGGAAACCACGATGAACCCGGAGACGCGGGCGATGCTGCGGGTGCAGATTTCGTCGCGCGAGGAAGCTGAAGAAATCTTCGGCACGTTGATGGGCGACCAGGTCGAGCCGCGGCGCTTGTTTATCGAGGAGAATGCGCTCAACGTCCGCAACCTCGACATCTGACGAGCCGCGCGGAACTCGCGGGAGCCCCGGATTAAATGGCTGAAACCAACGGCAACGAACCGCATCGCAACGAACCCGCGCTGCTGAATATCGAAGACGACATGCGGCAGTCCTACCTGGACTACGCGATGTCGGTGAATATCGGACGCGCGCTGCCGCAAATTCGCGACGGACTCAAACCTGTCCATCGCCGTATCCTGTACGCGATGTTCCGCACCGGCCTGCTGTCGAACCGCCGCTACACCAAGTGCGCAGCGGTGGTGGGCGAAGTGCTCGCTCATTACCATCCGCACGGCGACATGGCGGTTTACGATTCGCTGGTGCGCATGGCGCAGCCGTTCAGCCTGCGCTATCTGCTCATCGACGGCCAGGGCAACTTCGGCTCTGTCGACGGCGATCCGCCCGCCGCGTACCGATACACCGAGTGTAAGTTGACGCGGCTGGCCGAGCGGATGCTCGCCGATATCGACAAGGACACCGTCGATTTCGTCCCGAACTTCGACGGCTCGCACATGGAGCCCGAGATTCTGCCCGCGCAATTTCCGAACCTGCTCGTGAACGGCTCGGACGGCATCGCGGTTGGAATGGCGACCAACATCCCGCCGCATAATCTCGGCGAGATTTGCGACGCGCTGCTGGCGCTAATCGACAACCCGGGCATCACGCACGAGGAAATTCTCGACATCGTGCCCGGCCCGGATTTTCCGACCGGCGGTCAGTTGCTCGGCCGCCAGGCGATTCGCCAGGCCTATCTGACCGGCCGCGGCACGCTTACGATGCGCGCGCTGGCTGCGATCGAGACCGACAAGCGCAGCTCGCGATCGTCGATCATCATTCGCGAAATCCCCTACCAGGTGAACAAGGCGCGCATGATCGAGCGGATGGCGGAGTTGGTCAACGACAAGCGCATCGAAGGCATCAGCGACATCCGCGACGAATCGGATCGCGACGGGATGCGCGTTGTCATCGAGCTCAAGCGCGACGCCGAGCCGCGCATCGTGCTCAACCAGCTCTACAAGCTGACCCAGATGCAGCAGGGCTACGGGATCATTCTGCTCGGCATCCACGAGGGCCGCCCCAAGGAGATGAATCTTCTCCAGATGCTGGTGCGTTCCTCGAGCATCGAAAGATCGTCCTCACGCGGCGCACGAATTTCGAACTGAAAGAAGCTCGAGGCGCGGCTTCATATCCTCGACGGCCTGCTGACCGCGCTCAAGAATCTCGACGCGGTTATCAATCTGATCCGCAAGTCGAAGGATGCCGAGTCCGCACGCACCGGCTTGATGAAGCAGTTCGGGCTGTCGCAGTTGCAGGCGCAGGCGATCCTCGATCTCACGCTGCGCCGTCTCACTTCGCTCGAGCGCGAAAAGATCGAAACCGAGCACAAGGAGACCGTCGCTCTGATCGCGCGCTACAAGAAAATTCTGGCCGACGAGAAGGAATTGCTGAAGCTGATTGCGGGCGAGCTCGACGAAATAAAAAAAGAATTCGCAGATCCGCGCCGCACCCAGATCATCGAAGCGGAGGGAGAGTTCTCGGTCGAGGATCTGATCGTCGAGGAGGACGTGCTGGTCACCGTCACGCACGGCGGCTACCTCAAGCGCACCCCGCTCTCACTCTATCGCACGCAGAAGCGCGGCGGCCGCGGCAAGATCGGCGCGACCACCACCGAAGAAGATTTCGTCGAACATCTCGAGCGCGTCTCGACCCACGACCGCCTGATGTTCTTCACCAGCGCGGGCAAGGTTTACGAGCTCAAGGCCTACGAACTGCCCGAGGGCGGGCGCGCCGCCAAGGGACGCTCGATCGCCAACCTGCTGAGCCTCGCCAACGACGAAACGCTGTCCGCATTTATTCCCGTGCCGCGCGAGACTGCGGGCAAGTTCGTCTTTTTCTCGACCCGCCGCGGCCGCGTCAAGAAGACGGCGCTCGACGAATACGAAAATATTCGCTCGACCGGGATCATCGCGATCAATCTCGAAGACGGCGACACGCTGGTGGACGTGCGAATCACCGACGGCAATCAGCAAATCGTGCTCTCGACCCGCGAGGGACAGGCGATTCGCTTCAAGGAAGAGGAGGCGCGCCCGATGGGCCGCGCGACCGGCGGCGTGGTCGGCATGGAACTCGAGTCGCAACCGGTCAAGGAAGGCAAAACCGTCACCCTGGTCGAGGACGAAGTCGTTTCGATGTCAACCGTGCGCGACGATGAGACCCTCCTCACCGTTTCGGAACTCGGTTACGGCAAGCGCACGCCCGCCTCCGACTACCGGCTGACCCATCGCGGCGGCAAGGGCGTCATCACGATGAACGTGACCGAGAAAACCGGCAAGGTGATCAGCGTCCGGCAGGTCGGGATCGACGACCAGGTGATGCTGATAACCGACGGCGGCAAGGTGATTCGATTGGCCGTCAAGGGAGTGCGAATCACCGGCCGCAACGCGCAGGGCGTTCACCTGGTGCGACTCGAGGGCGACGAACGCGTCCGCGCCGTGGCCGGGATGGCGGAGCGCGACGAGGACGAAGGCAACGGCAACGGATCCAACGGCAACGGCGGCGCAGAGGATTCGGAAGAGTAGCTAATGTAGTGACTATTCCACAGTAGTCACTGACGATGCCTTCGCGCTCGGCCGCGAAGACGCATTACCACCATCCTCATGATGCTTCCGAGGGTGGCTCGCCTGCGCCTGTTCCCTCCGCACTGTAGGCATCCTCGGCGGCGGTCAGCGCCCGGCCGCGCGCAATCTCGAATCCCATCGAGCCGATGATTTCTTCGAGCGCGTTTAGCGCCAGCATCACATTTTCGCGCCGCGAACCTTCGCCCATCAGACCGACGCGCCAGATCTTGCCCTTGAGCGGTCCGAGTCCGGCTGCTATTTCGATATTGAACAGCCGCAACAATTCCGCGCGCACCTTCGCTTCGTCGATCCCCGCCGGCACCGCGATCGTCGTGAGCTGCGGCAACCTGTATCCTTCCTGCGCGGCGAGCTGCAGACCCATCGCCCGCACTCCCGCCTGGAACGCGGCTGCGTTGATGCGATGCCGCCGCCATCGCGCTTCCAACCCTTCCTCGACGACGATCCGCAACGCCTCGTAGAGCGCGTAGTTCATCGTGATCGGCGCCGTATGATGATAGAGCCTGTCGGGCCCCCAGTATTGCTCGATCAACGCAACGTCGAAGTACCATGAGCGGCATTTCGTTTTGCGCTTGCGCACCGACTCCATCGCGCGCGCGCTGAACGTCACCGGCGCCAGCCCGGGGGGCGCGCCGAGTCCTTTCTGCGTGCAGCTGTAACAGGCGTCGATGCTCCATTTGTCAATCTCGACCGGCACGCACGCGAGCGATGTCACCGCGTCGATCGCCATCATCGCGCCGTGTCGATGCGCCAGCTCAGCGATTTCCTCGATCGGCTGATGTATCCCGGTCGAGGTCTCGGCGTGAACGATCGCGACCAGCTTCGGATCTTTCGCCGTCTTCAGCGCCGCCGCGACTTGCGCCGGTTCCACGATCGTTCCCCAATCCGCCTCGACCTTGTGAACCTTTGCGCCGAGTCGCGACGCGACTTCCGCCAGCCGCGTTCCGAACGCGCCGTTAACGCCGATCACGACCTCGTCGCCGTCTTCGATCAGATTCGCCATCACGGCTTCCATCCCCGCGGAACCGGTGCCGGAGACGGGAAACGTGATCTCGTTCCTGGTGCGGAAGACGATGCGCAGCAGCCGCTTGATATTCTCCATCACCTTCACGAAATCCGGATCGAGGTGACCAACGACCGGCGACACCATCGCTTTCATCACGCGCGGATTGACGTTGGATGGCCCCGGACCTAGCAGAATCCGCGCCGCAGGCTTGAGTTCTGGAAATGAATCCGCCACGTGTGTTTCTCCTTCCAACGAATCGCCGGGGGTTTCCGCGCGCACCAGTCGCGCGCCCACGAGATTCCGGGCTGAAATCGAACCTTGCTATTATGGCCCCGAAGGATCAACCGCAAAAGCGTTGCTCGCGCGCCTGATTCGCGGCCGTGGTAGAGTGCTGCGGGGATTGGACGCGCCGTCGCAATGAGTACCATCGACCGCAAACTTCTCGATGAGCTCCGCGAAATTCTTGACGCCGACGGGATCGTCTCGCGCGCAACCGAGCTGAAGGTTTACGAGTGCGACGGATGGACCGTCGAGAAGAGCGCCCCCGACGTGCTGCTGCTCCCGCGCTCGACTGCGCAGCTGAGCGCCATCCTGGCAGCGCTCCATCGCCGCGGCATTGCTTTCGTTCCGCGCGGTGCGGGCACGGGCCTTTCGGGCGGATCCCTTCCGTTGAACGCGCCCGCGATGATCTGCACTTCGAAGATGAACCGGATTCTGGAAATCGATTTCGACAACCGGCGCGTCGAGGCCGAGAGCGGCGTGGTCAACCTGCACGTCACCAACGCCGTCAAGTCGAAAGGATATTTCTACGCGCCCGATCCATCGTCGCAGGTGGCATGCACCATCGGCGGCAACATTGCCGAGAATTCGGGCGGTCCGCATACCTTGAAATACGGAGTGACCACCAATCACGTGCTCGCGCTCGAAGTCGTTCTGCCCGATGGCGAGGTCGTCGAGCTCGGCGGTCCGGCTGAAGAGCGATGCGGCTACGACCTGGTCGGCGCAGTCGTCGGCGCGGAGGGCACTGCGGGAATCGTCACGCGCGCAACGCTCAAACTGATGCGCGAGCCCGAAAATCATCGCACACTGCTGGCCACCTTTCCCGACGCCGACACTGCGACGCGCGCCGTGTCGATGATAATCGCGTCGGGAACTGTGCCGGCCGCGCTCGAAATGATGGACCAGCTCATCATTCGCGCCGTCGAGGAGGCGTTCAATGTCGGACTGCCTCTCGATGCGGGTGCGGTGCTGATCATCGAGCTCGAAGGCCTCGAGGCTGGCCTGACCACCTATGCCGATGAGGTCGCGAAAACTGCGAACCTGGCTGGCGCGTCGAGCGTCAGGCTCGCGCGTGACGAAGCGGAGCGCGCGCTGTTGTGGAAGGCGCGCAAACGCGCGTTCGGTGCGGTCGGCCGCCTCGCGCCGAACTACGCGACTCAGGACGGTGTCGTTCCGCGAACCTGCCTGCCGCGGATTCTGCGCGTGATCGCCGACGTCAGCCGTCGCTATGACTTGCGCATCGGCAACGTATTTCACGCCGGCGACGGCAATTTGCATCCGATCATTCTTTACGACGAGCGCGAACCTGATCAGGTCCGCCGCGCAATCGACGCGGGGCGCGAAATCCTCAAGGCCTGCATCGAGATGGGCGGCAGCCTCACCGGCGAGCATGGAATCGGCGTCGAGAAAATCGGCGAGATGCCGCTAATGTTCTCGCCCGACGATCTTCGCGTCATGACGGAGCTGCGCCACGTGTTCGATCCAATGGAGCGATCGAATCCCGGCAAGGTAATTCCACAGCCCGGCGCATGCGTCGAGGTCGCCGCCCCGCGCCGGCAGGTGCCAATCTAGCCGCCGCTTTTAACGGATATCGTGGCTGCCACTACATCTTCAAATCTGGCGAACCGGCTCGACTCAATCGTCGGCGCCGGCCGCGTTCGCGCGCCAACCGATACCGAGGCGCGCGCCGCGAAGATGATCGTCGAACCCGCTTCCGTGGAGGAAATCTGCGAGATCGTCCGCATGTGCGAAGCGGATCGGATTGCGCTGGCGCCCATTGGTGCGGCACGCTCGCTCGCGGGGATTCGGCGCTCGCCCGTTGCGCTCGGCATCTCGATGGCGCGGCTAGCGCGAGTTGTCGCCTACGAACACGACGACATGACAATTGTTGCGGAGTCGGGAATCACCGTCGGCAAACTGAATGCTGCCATGGCAGGCGCCCGCCAGCGGCTCCCCGTCGATCCATGCGGCCCCGCGGTGACGACTCTCGGCTCGTTAATCGGCGCCGCGCACTCCGGCCCGCTTCGTCTTTCCGAGGGCACCTCGCGCGATCTGCTGATCGGAGTTCGCTTCGTCGGCCACGGCGGCAGCCTCGTTCACGGCGGCGGCCGCGTGGTCAAAAACGTCGCCGGCTATGATTTGATGAAACTGATGGGTGGGGCATTCGGTACGCTTGGAATAGTAACTGAGGCGACGTTCAAAGTTCGTCCCATTCCATCTGACTACTGTCTCGCGGTCGTTCCTTATGCGCGCGGATTCGAGGCGTTCGCCGCCGCTTGCATACTCAATGACTCACTGCCACTGAGTAATCTCGATATACTCAGTCCTGCCCTCGCGGCGCGCTTCAATTATACCAGTCAATTTCTTCTTCTGGCTGGTTTCTCTGGAAGTCCACTGGAGATTGGCTACCAGGCCGAGCGGATTCGCGATTTGGTCGGCGTGCGCGGTGAAATTCTGAGCGCCGACGGCGCTCTCAGGAGTTACGAGCTGCTGCGCGATATCGATTTTCATTCGGCCCCGCTGGCCGCGCAAATCGCGGTTCCACCCGCGTCTCTCGCGCGAGTGCTGGAGACCTGCGGCAACGACGTTGAATTTCGCGCCCACGCCGGCTCCGGCGTCGCGCAGATAATCCCGGCCGGCAAGCACAGCGCGGAAGCTCCCGCTGAAACCGTAGCGCGATGGCGGGAAGTTGCACGCTCGGCGCGCGGCAATCTTCGACTGATCGCCGCCGCGCCGGCGATCCGTGACTCGCTGGAATTCTTCGACACTCCCAACGACGGCGCGCTCGCACTCATGCGACGGCTTAAGTCGGCCTTCGATCCGGCCGGGATCTTCAACCCCGGATGCTTCGTCGGAGGAATCTGATGGCCGAGGCTTCCGTCACCTCAGCGAATTCGGTTCGCGACGTCTGCGACTACGACCTGCTGTTCGACTGCGTTCATTGCGGGCTCTGCGCCGAGGCTTGTCCGACCTACATTGTAACGCGATGCGAGATGGACTCGCCGCGCGGCCGAATCTATTTGATGAAGTCGCTGGCCGAAGGCCGCATCGACCTTGACGACGACGCGGCGCGCCATCTCGATTTGTGCCTTGGATGCCGCGGTTGCGAGACTGCCTGCCCGTCCGGCGTTCATTACGGCCGCTTGCTTGAAGGTGCGCGTTTATTCGTCGAGCAAAATCATCGCCGCGGCTTTGTCGATCGATTCAAGCGGCGCGCCGTCGGCGCGATTTTCCCGTACCCGCATCGCCTCCGGGTGCTGCTCGCGCCGCTGAAGCTTGCCGATCTCCTTGGCCTGAGACCCGCCCTGAGAGCCGTCCTGCCGCACATGGTTCACGATTGGCTCGATCTTCTCCCGCCGCTTGAACCCGACTTGCGCCCGCTCGCCAGGGGAGCAAACATCGCGCCGCGCACCGACGCACCGACGGTCGTCGTGCATCACGGATGCGTCGCGCAAGTACTTGCGAATTCGGAAAACCTGAACAGTGAACGCCTGCTCGCCGCCGCCGGCTATCGCGTCGTCCAAATCGAACCGACCTCATGCTGCGGAGCACTTGATCTGCATTCGGGCAACGGATCGCGAGCCCGCGATTTTGCCCGCGCGAACGTTCGCGCGCTGAAGGACTCCGGCGCCGATGCAATCGTGTCGGCCGCGTCGGGATGCTCGGTGGCAATCGCAGAATACGGTGACCTGCTCAGAGACGAACCGAAATTCGCCGAGGCGGCGCGCGCGGTTTCCTCGAAAGTGCGGGACCTGAGTTCTTTGCTGCTCGACGCACCGGCGGCTCCCAAGCGCGAATTTCGATGCAGCGTCACTTATCACGACGCTTGTCACCTCGTGCATGGACTCGGAGTGCGTGAAGCGCCGCGCAAATTGCTCGCTTCGATTCCAGGCGTGACGATCATCGAGATGACGGAATCCGATCTCTGCTGCGGTTCGGCTGGATCCTACAATTTGACCGAACCCGCAATGGCGCGCGACTTGGCGCGGCGCAAAGCCGACAATATTGTTGCGACAGGCGCGGATTATGTCGTGTTGGCGAATCCCGGATGCGAGTTCCAGATCGCCGCCGAACTTCGCCGTCGTGGTTCGAACATCAAGGTCGTCCACCTCGCGGACTTCCTCGCTATGGCGTCTCAGTGATCCTGTCCGATGAACGGCAGCCCGCACGAAATCAAGCTCTACTTCGCATACACGAGTCCGTACTCGTACCTCGCGATGCAGCCCGCCTACGACCTCGAGCTGTCTCATAGCGTGCGCGTACGCTTCATCCCGTACGGGGTGAGCATCCGAAAGGTTTACGGTCCGCTTGATCGCGAAGACGCCGACCGTCGCAAGGTTCGGTATCTGTATCTCGACGCGCGCCGAATCGCGAAGGAACGCGGACTCGTCATTTACCCGCCAAAAAAGATTTTCAGCGCGCGGCTGGCGTTCTATGGCGGTCTCTACGCCGCGAAGAATCGACGGTTCCGGCCGTACTCGAATCGCGTGTTCGACCGATTCTGGAAACAGGAACTCGATGTCGAAAGCCGCGATGCGATTTCAGCGATCGTTGCTGAGGTCGGTCTCGATCGCGCCGAATTTCTTCGTTATGCCGACAGCGGCGCGCGCGCCGACCTGGATGCATGCTTCGCCGAGGCCGATCGCGACAAGGTCTTCGGCGTGCCGACCTTCATCGTGGACGGCGAACCGTTCTGGGGTGAGGACCGAATTGAGTGGGTGATTCGCAAGCTGGACGCGATGGGTTTTCGCCGCTGAAATTCCCAGCCTCGTTCGTCCGCTCGGGGGGTATGCAGCGATCAGAGCTCAGGACTCGAGGGCAGGAAGGTCTCGCCCATCAGGTAGGCATCGACCGCGCGTGCCGCTTCGCGCCCCTCCCATATCGCCCACACCACCAGCGATTGCCCGCGATGTGCGTCTCCGGCGGCGAAAACTCCCGGCACGCTCGACATGTAACTGTCGCACTGCACGTTGCTGCGCGGGTCGAGCTTGACACCGAGCTCCGAGATTATGCCGTCGGGCTCGGGGCCGAGAAATCCGAGCGCGAGCAGCACGAGGTCGCACTCGATCTCGAAATCGGTGCCCGGAATTTGCTCCATCACCATCCGCCCGTTGTCCTGCTTCCAGTTGAGCCGCACGCCGTGGAGTTTTTTCACCACGCCGTTTTCGCCGGAAAACCTGCTTGTGTTCACGCTCCAGTCGCGCTGCACACCCTCTTCGTGCGAGCTCGAGGTGCGCATGATCATCGGCCAGTCCGGCCACGGCATTTCGGCGGTGCGCTTTTCAGGCGGCATCGGAAGCAACTCGAACTGATGCACGACGATCGCGCCCTGGCGATTTGAGGTGCCCAGGCAATCGGAACCTGTATCGCCGCCGCCGAGAATGACAACGCGCTTTCCGTTCGCAGTGATCTCGGCCGCCGGATCGAGCGCGTCGCCGAAGTTACGCTTGTTCTGTTGCGGCAGGAATTCCATGGCAAAATGGATTCCCTTGAGCTCCCGTCCCGGGATCGGCAGGTCGCGCGGCTTGGTCGCGCCCATCGTGAGTACGATTGCATCGTACTTCGAGCGCATCTCGTCCGCGTGGATGTCGAAGCCGACGCGGCAGTTGGTGACAATCTCCAGGCCCTCGGCCTTCATTTGCTCAACGCGCCGGTTGACGATCCACTTTTCCAGCTTGAAGTCTGGAATGCCGTAAGTGAGCAATCCGCCCACGCGATCCGATCGCTCGTAGAGCGTGACCGAATGTCCCGCGCGCGTGAGTTGCTGCGCGCACGCCAGCCCCGATGGTCCCGAGCCCACGACCGCAACGCGCTTTCCCGACTTGCGCGCGGGCGGCTGCGGCACGATCCATTTTTCTCCCCAGGCGTGATCGATAATGTTCTTCTCGACCAGCTTGATCGTGACAGGATCGTTGTTGATGCTGAGGACGCAGGCTTCTTCGCAGGGTGCAGGGCAAATTCTGCCGGTGAACTCCGGAAAGTTGTTGGTCGCGTGCAGCCGGTCGATCGCCTCGCGCCATCGGCCGCGGTAAATGAGATCGTTCCAGTCGGGGATGAGGTTGCCGAGCGGGCAACCCTTGTGGCAGAAGGGAATCCCGCAATCCATGCAGCGGGCGCCCTGCGCGCGCAGTTTGTCTTCGGGCATCTTGAGATCGAATTCGCGCCAATCCCTCAGGCGTTCCCTGACCGGACGCCGCGAAGGAGTCTCGCGCTTGATCTCCATGAAGCCCGTGATCTTGCCCATCGCAGCCGTGATCTCCCGAGTCAGGTCAATTCTGACTAGTCAGTCGATTACTCACTCGGCTAAACTGCGGCCAGCCGCGCGAGATCGGAATCCATGTTGAGATGCTGCCGTTCGAGCACCATCCGATACTCAGTCGGCAATACTCTTACAAACTTCGCAGCGTAGTCGTCCCACTTGTCGAGGACCCGCCGCGCGACCGCGCTCTGCGTGTACTGCAAGTGCCGCACGATCAGCGCATGCAGCTGCTTGAGTTCGTCGCGATTGCCGATCGGACCCAACTCGACCATCCCGGCGTTGCAGCGCGACGGGAACGAGCCGTCTTCGTCAAGCACGTACGCCACACCGCCGCTCATGCCGGCCGCGAAGTTACGGCCGGTCTTGCCCAGAACCACGACCAAGCCGCGCGTCATGTACTCGCAGCCATGGTCGCCGACTCCCTCGACGACCGCGTGCGCGCCGCTGTTACGCACCGCGAATCGCTCGCCGGCTACGCCGCGGAAGAACGCTTCACCGCCGGTGGCGCCGTAGAGCGCGACGTTGCCGACAATGATGTTGTCCTCGGCCTTGAAGGTCGCTGCTTTGGGCGGACGCACCGAGATAAAGCCGCCCGACAGTCCCTTGCCGCAGTAGTCGTTCGCGTCGCCCTTGAGATGGAGCGCGATTCCCGGCGCGAGCCACGCGCCGAAACTCTGGCCGGCCGAACCTTTGAGATGAATCTGAACCGTGTAGGGCGGCAATCCCTCAGCGCCGAAGCGCCGCGACACTTCCGCCGACAGCATCGTGCCGACGGTGCGGTTCACGTTGCGGATAGGAAGATGGATTTCGACCGGCTTGCGATGCTCGAGCGCGTCCTTTGCAAGCTCGATGATCTGGTTGTCGAGCGCGGCGCCGAGGCCATGATCCTGCAGTTCGACACAATGCAGCGGTTCGTCCGGCCCGACGTCCGGACGACGAAGAATATTGGCCAGATCGACGTTGCGCGCCTTCCAATGCGCGATCGCTTCGTTGGCGTCCAGGCATTCGACGTGGCCAACCATTTCGGCAAGCGTGCGAAAGCCCAACTGCGCCATGTATTCGCGCAGTTCGTCCGCGATGAACATCATGAAGTTCACGACGTGCTCGGGCTTGCCCGAGAACTTCGCGCGGAGCACCGGGTCCTGCGTAGCGATGCCGACCGGGCAGGTGTTGAGATGGCAGACGCGCATCATGATGCATCCCGAGGCGACCAGCGCGGCGCTGGCGAAACCGAATTCCTCGGCACCGAGGAGAGCGGCGATGGCGACGTCGCGGCCAGTCTTGAGCTGGCCGTCGGTCTCGACGTGAATGCGTCCACGCAGACCGTTCATCACCAGGGTTTGCTGCGTCTCGGCGAGTCCCAGCTCCCATGGGATTCCCGCGTGCTTGATCGATTGCAGCGGAGACGCACCGGTGCCGCCGTCGTAACCGCTAATCAGCACGACGTCGGCCTTGGCCTTTGCAACGCCCGCGGCGATGGTGCCGACGCCGACCTCGGCGACCAGTTTGACACTGATGCGCGCGCGATTGTTGGAATTTTTGAGATCGTGGATAAGCTGCGCGAGATCTTCGATCGAATAGATGTCGTGATGCGGCGGCGGAGAGATCAATCCCACGCCGGGCGTCGAGTAGCGAATCTTCGCTATGAAATCGTCAACCTTGTGGCCGGGAAGCTGGCCGCCCTCGCCGGGCTTGGCGCCCTGCGCCATCTTGATCTGGAGTTCGTCGGCGTTGACCAGGTAATGACTGGTGACGCCGAAGCGCGCCGAGGCCACCTGTTTGATCGCGCTGCGGCGCCAGTCGCCGTTGGCATCGCGCACGAAGCGCGCCGGATCTTCGCCGCCCTCGCCGGTGTTGCTCTTGCCGCCTATCCGGTTCATGGCGATGGCGAGGGTTTCGTGCGCCTCTTTGCTGATCGATCCGAACGACATCGCGCCGGTTTTGAAGCGTTTGACGATCGCGGCGGCCGGCTCGACTTCCTCGAGCGGCACGGGCGACCGATCAGAATTGAACTTGAGCAGCGAGCGAAGCGTGGTGAGCGAGCTACTCTGCTCGTCAACCGCCCTGGTGTATTCCTTGAACAGCCGGTAATTTCCCGAGCGCACGGAATGCTGCAGCCTGGCGATCGTGTTCGGGTTGTACATGTGGAACTCGCCGGCGCGGCGCCACTGATACTGGCCGCCGACATCGAGATCGCCGTCGAGGTTGGCGGCCACCTTGAACGCGTAAGTGTGACGCGCAGCGGTTTCGCGCGCGATTGCGTCGAGGCCGACGCCTGCCACGCGCGACGGCGTCCAGGTGAAGTACTTGTCGATCACGTCCTTCGCCAATCCGATCGCCTCGAAGATCTGCGCGCCGCGGTAGCTCTGCGTCGTCGAGATCCCCATCTTGGACGCGACTTTCGTAATGCTCTTGGAGACCGCCTTGATGAAGTTGTGGACGGCGGTGTCTTCGTCGATGTCCCGGAGCTGGCCGTCGCGAATCATCCCCGCCATCGTCGCGTACGCGAGGTACGGATTGACGGCGCCCGCGCCGTAGCCGACCAACAGGCAGAAATGCATCGCCTCGCGTGGTTCTCCCGACTCGACGACGAGGCCGGCCCGGGTGCGCGTCCCTTCGCGAATCAAATGATGATGCACGGCTCCGGTCGCGAGCAGCGCCGGAATGGCGGCGTAGTCCGCGTTCACGCCACGATCCGAAAGCACGATTATCGTGTAGCCGGATTCGATCGCGTCCGAAGCAGCGCGGCAAAGCGCGTCGAGCGCGGCGCGAAGCCCGTCTTCGCCGTCATCAACGCGGTAGAGCGTGGAAAGCGTGACGGTGCGCAGGCCCTCGACGGCCAGCCGTTTGATCCTTTGAAGTTCTTCGTTGGTGATAATGGGCTGCTTGAGTTGAAGCTGGCGGCAATGGAGCGGCGACTCTTCGAACAGATTATCCTCGGCGCCGATTGTCGTTTCGGTCGAGGTCACCAGTTCCTCGCGAATCGGATCGATCGGCGGATTCGTCACCTGCGCGAACAGTTGCTTGAAGTAGTTGTAGAGCGGCTGGGATCTGTTCGAGAGGACGGCGAGCGGAGTGTCGGTGCCCATCGAGCCGACCGGCTCCTGGCCGTTGGTGGCCATTGGCGCGAGGAGCATTTTGAGATCCTCGATCGTGTAGCCAAACGATTGCTGCTGCTTCAGCAGCTCGTGATCCTCGAAGCAGTCAACCGGAGGCGTGTCGTTGTCGTTCGCCTCGGGGAGCGACTCGAGTGCGACGAGATTGGCGTCGAGCCAGGCGCGATAGGGCCGGCGCGCGGCCATCGAATTCTTGATTTCTTCGTCCTGAACGATTCTGCCCAGCGAGGTATCGACGAGAAACATTCGGCCCGGCTGCAGCCGCCCTTTGAGCGCGACGTTCTCCGGCGCGAGGTCGAGGACGCCGGTCTCGGACGCCATCACGACCAATCCGTCCTTCGTCACCGTATAGCGCGATGGACGAAGGCCGTTGCGATCGAGCACCGCGCCGATTCTGATACCGTCAGTGAACGCGATCGACGCGGGGCCGTCCCACGGTTCCATCATGCATGAATGAAAGCGGTAGAAAGCGCGCTTGCCCTCGCTCATCTGCGCGTCGTTCTGCCACGCTTCCGGAATCATCATCATCACGGCGTGCGGCAGCGAACGTCCGGTGCGAACCAGCAGTTCGAGACAATTGTCAAAGGTTGCGGAGTCGCTGCCGTTGGGCTCGACGATCGGCAACAGCTTCTTGATGTCGTCGCCGAACAGCGGTGAAGAGAAAAGCTTCTCGCGCGCGTGCATCCAGTTGATATTGCCGCGCAGCGTGTTGATCTCGCCGTTGTGCGACATGAAGCGGTAGGGATGCGCCCGGTCCCAACTCGGAAACGTGTTGGTCGAGAAGCGCTGATGGACCATGGCGAGCGCGGTCTTGATGGCGCCGTTCAGCAAATCGGGGAAAAACTGCGGGATTTGCGTCGAGATGAGCTGACCCTTATAAACGACGGTCAGCGCTGAGAGACTGCAGAAATAAAACAGTTCCGGATCGAAGAGACCGAGTTTTTCCGCCTCTGAAGTGGCGCGCTTGCGAATTACGTACAGCTTGCGCTCGAGCGCTTCGACATCGGCCAAGTCCGGGCTGCGCGCGATAAAGACCTGGCGGATTGCGGGCATCCCGCGCCGCGCGATATCGCCGCACGCGGATTCAACCACCGGCACGTCGCGCCATCCGAGCAGACGCTGACCTTCCTGGTTGACGATTCTCTCGAACGCGTCCTCGCAGTCTTTGCGCCTGACCGGGTCGAGCGGCAGGAAAACCTGGCCCACGCCGTATCCGCCGGGCGCGGGCAGTTCGAAGCCGAGCCTGGCCGCTTCGCTCGAGAAAAACTCGTGCGGAATCTGCAGCAGGATTCCAGCGCCGTCCCCCGTGCGCGGGTCGCATCCGCACGCGCCGCGATGCGTCAGGTTGTCGAGCACCTGCAGCGCTTTATCCACGATGTCATGCGAGCGCTCGCCCTTGATGTTGACGACGAAGCCGACGCCGCACGCGTCGTGTTCATGGGCGGGATCGTACAGGCCCTGTGCTTTAGGAATGCTTCGGTAGTTGTGCATCATGACACCCGTCTCGGTTCCGCGGGCGCAGGTTTCGCGGCGCCGTGGCGATGGCGCCTGCCGTTGGCAGGCTCGTGCGAGTCGCCGTCGGGATGCACCGAAATCAAACCGCGCTCGGTATGCGTCGACAGCACCACCATCGTCTCCGTCCGCGCCACTCCCTCGATCGAGCGGATCGCACTGATAAGCCGCTCGAGCGACGCAGTGTTGTCGGTTTTGATTTTCAGCAGGAGCGTGTGCTGACCGGTGACGTGATGGCATTCGAGCACGTCGTCGAGCAGTGCGACGGATTCCTTGAACAGTGAGATTGTTTTCGGATGCGAAATCGACACGCCGATAAACGCGGTGACGTCCTTGCCGAGGCGGGTCGCATCGACGGCGGCGTGATAGCCGGTGATAATTCCGCTGTCTTCGAGTTTTTTGACGCGTTCGTTGACCGACGGCGCCGAAAGCCCGACTTGCTCTCCGAGCTTGACGAGCGGAATGCGGCCGTGTTCCTGCAGGAGAGAGATAATCTGCAGGTCAATGGCATCGAGTTCGGGGGAATCTCCGCCGAATTTCATAAGGTTATCCTCGTCGAGTGACGATGAAGATAGGCGGAAATCGAAATCCTGTCAAGTGTTTGTAAGGATTTGACTCAGTAAAACATAAGTTTGTTCAGACCAGTCGCCAAGCGCCGACGAAATATAGGTCGAAACCAGCGATTGCCGCTCTCCTATAGTGCGATCGTTGGCGTGCAAGCGCGATCGCTCAGGTAACGCGCCGCATCCGCCGAATCCGCTTCTTCGCATGCACTACTCGCTGTTGAGCGAGCGTGGCCGGCGCAATCACCGCGTAAGCCGCGGCCAGCGGCCAACTACGAATGTGGATAGGCGTCGCTTCCCATCTCGAGCGCATCCAGCCCCGACCATTCCACTTCCACCAGCACGCGGTTGCCAATCGTGCGCTCGACGATCTTGAAGAACAGGATCGCAAGGCCGAATACCACGACCACGTTCACCGTGACACCGATCAACTGGGCGAAAAATTGACCCGCGTCGCCGTAGAGCAGGCCGCGCACTGGACCCGCGACGCCGTTCCATCCGTCGCCGTAGGTGCCGTCGGCAAACAGACCAAGCGCCAACGCGCCCCATACTCCGCACGCACCGTGGACGGCGACCGCGCCGACGGGATCGTCGATTCGAAAGCGGCGTTCGAGTTCAAGCACCGCCCACACGACCAGCAGTCCCGCGATCGTGCCAATCAAAACCGCCGCCGCGGGCGTTACGAATGCGCACGGGGCGGTGATTGCGACGAGTCCGCCCAGCAGGCCGTTGCAGGCGATCGCGACGTCGGGTTTGTGGTACTGACTCCACAAATAGAGCAGCGCCGCCAGCGCGCCGGCCGCCGAGGAGAGCATGGTGTTCACCGCGATGATCGCGATTCGGGGATCCGATGCGGCGAGCGTTGAGCCGGCGTTGAAGCCGAACCATCCGAACGCGAGAATCAACGTTCCGCTGACGGCCATGGGCAGGTTATGTCCAGGCAATGCGCCGATGGCGCCGTCGCGGCGGAACTTTCCGATGCGCGGACCCACCATGTAGGCGCCGGCGAGCGCGGTCACTCCGCCCGTCATGTGCACGACCGACGATCCGGCGAAATCCAGATGGCCGTGGCCGAGGCCCAGGTTCGCGCCGAGCTGCGAGAGCCATCCTCCGCCCCATACCCAGTTGCCGTACAACGGATACAGAAACATCGACATGAAGAGTCCGTAGATGAAGAACGCTTTGAACTTCCATCGCTCCGCCATCGCACCCGTCGGAATGGTCGCGGCGGTGTCCATGAAAACGAGCGAGAATAGAAACATGCCCAGGCTGGCGGGATCGCGACTGACGTTGAGCAGCGCGAACTTGCTGAACCCGATGATTCCGTACGAATGCGCGCCGATCGTGATCGACAGCTCGTGATGGCCGATCGCGGCCATGCCCAGTGAAGGCCAATGCGCGACGCCGCCCATCATGAAGCCGTAGCCGATGAGCCAGAAGCCGATGATGCCGATCGGGTAGATGATCAAGTTCATCGCCATGGTATTGACCGCGTTCTTGGAGCGCGTGAACCCCGTCTCCACCATCGCGAATCCGAGCTGCATGAACATCACCAGGAAGCCGGCCACCAGCAGCCACGCGAGGTTCAGCGAATTGTCCAAAAGCGGCGACGACGCGGCAGTCTGCGCGCGCGCCAGCGACGAAAATAGCGTCAGCGCGCCGAAAGTGGCGGCAGCCAATCCGAGTTGCGATCGTCTCGGCATCATCTCACCTGCCCTCGATATGACCGGCGCGGGGGAGTCGGCGACGCCGGGTAACGGTTTGCAAGCCAAATCAGAAATACAAAGATCCCGATGAGCGACGTGAAAAACAGCACGTACCCGGCCGTACGACGCGCGCGCTGCAGCGTGAGGCTGCGTGGATGGAGGTTCTGCGCGCGGCCCTTGGGAACGACGCGCGACGGATCGCGCAGGTCCGCAAGCATCTCGGCCGCGCTCGCATAGCGGTCGCGCGGAGAGCGCTCGATCGCGTGAAGGACGATCTCCTCCAGATGCGGATCGAGATCGGGCTTGAATGCGGATGGCGGCTGCGGATCTTCCGCGGTCTTCGCGCGCATCACGTTGTAAACGTTGGGTCCCGAGTGCGGCAGGTGGCCGGTCAGCATCTCGTAGAGAATCACGCCCAGCGAATAGATGTCGGTGCGAACGTCGCCGCGCCGGCCGCTGACCTGTTCGGGCGCCATGTAGTCGGGCGTGCCGATGGTCGACGACAGGCCGGACCACGTCAGCCGCCGCGCGGATTCGTCGAGTGCGATTCCGAAATCCATGATCCTAGTCCGGCCTTCGGCCGTCACCAGAACGTTTTCCGGCTTCAAATCGCGATGCACCACGCCTTCACCGTGCATGTACACCAGCGTCTCCGCCAACTGCCGTGCGAGATCGAGCGCCTTTTCCACCGATAGTCCGCCGGGTTCGTGCATCAGCGCGCGCAGCGAGGGACCCTCGACGTACTCCATCGCGATATACATGCGGCTTTTGCGCCTGGGTGCGAGGACCTTGATGATGCCGGGATGGTTGAGGCGGCGCCCGACTTCTTCTTCGCGCTGAAAGCGGCCGTAGAAGACCACGTCGCTCTCGAACTGCATGTAGGGGACTTTGATCGCGACGGTCGCGCCGTCGATTTGATCGATAGCTTTGAAGATCGACGCCATCCCGCTGCGCGCGATCACCTCGATCAATTTGTACTGATCGAGGTTTTCACCAACGCCGACCTCGCGCATTTTTCAGACCGTCTTGAGAAAAAGCCGGTCAGCGGACGTTAACATCAGGCACGCAGGCAATGGAAGGGGATGTGCCGCCATTGCGCGAGGTTTAAGTCAGATTTCCGCCCGGATGTCGCGGGTATCGGAGAGCACGCGCACTTTTACGTGATGCTCGTCCGAGTCGCCGAGCGATCCCCAGTGCATCGCGAAATTTTCCAATTGCACGTCAGGATGGAAGCGCTCCGATACGCCCATTACGACTTCATCAACGTGCAACAGGTAGGCCATCCGCGCGATCGCGTAAATCTGGTCGTTGGAGACCGCGACCAGCGGCGTCACGGCGCGGCCGTGGTCCTCGCACACCTTGACCACCTTGCTGAAGAGCTTTCCCTCGTGGTCGGTGAAGACCTGCGCGCCCTCGCTCGAGGCGAGACCCCTTTCGGTGCGGACGGTCATTGCGATCAGTTCCGCGTTGTCAGGCTCGGACAAGTAGCGATGCAAATGCGCGAGATTGTTGGGGTCGCGGATCGCAACCAGCACTTTGTGCGGGGTTAACAGCCCCAGCCGAATCGGATCGACCTGATCCTCCTCGACCAGTTGCAGATTGAACTTCTCGGGTTCCTCGCCGTAGGCGTGCTCGGCCTGGCCGTTGATCTTTTCTGAAATCTCGAAAATCAGGAACAGCGCGAGCGTGAAACTGACGCCTGAGATCGTCGCGACTTGCTTGGTAAACAGGTTGATGATTGCGGTCGCTAACAAAACCGCAAACGTCAGCGTGAGACCGAGCGGAAAGTCCTTACCGCCGGGGCGGAACCAGCTCAGATTCAGCGGCATTCTCCACAAGCGATGGTACTGGTCCTTGTAGCGCAGAATCAGCACGGAGAGCGTTTTGAAGACGAAGCTCCATATGACGCCGAATGCGTAGGCCTCGCCGAGCAAGAACATGTCGCCGCGCGAGAGCACGATGGTGGCTATTTGGAGCATCGCGACCATATTTACGATGCGATAGTTGGTGCCGTATTTCTTGTGCGGATGGCGGAACCAGTCGAGCAGTACACCGTCCTCGGCCACCCGCGTGAGCACGCCGGTCGAGCCGACGATCGCGGTGTTAACGGCGCCCGCGAGAATGAGGAATCCGACGAATACGACGAATGCGCGCAGCGCTAGCCGCGCCCACAGCGGGCCGACCATGAACATCGCCAACCCGCCGATCAGGTCGCCGCCATACCGGGACATCCGGATGTTATCCGGGATGATCATCACGGCGAAGAACGACACCAGGGAGGTCAGCAGCAGGCTGTAAATGAAGATGACCAGGCCGGTGCGCAGAAGGTTCTTGAGCTTGGGCGTCTCGATTTCGCGGTTAATCTGCGCCAGCGACTCCTCGCCTGACATCGCGAGGATCGAATGGCCGAACGCAATCAGGATTCCAAGGGTGCCGATGGTGCGCGCGCCGGGAAAGTGCTTGAGCCATCCCAGCGAGTCGTCGGTGAACTTCAACTCGAACGGCGGCAAATGCGCACCACGCATGAAAATCGTCAGGCCGCACCATGCGATCATGATCACGGCCATCACGGTCGTGACCTGCATGATTCGCATCGCCTTGCCGCTGGATTCTTCGATGCCAAGAATATTCTGACGCCAGAAATATGCGGTCACAGCAATGGCGAAGAAGGCGGCCGAGAAATCAGCCGGCAGAATAATTCCGGAGTGCGCAAGCTTGAGCAGCTCGTTGATTAAACCGACCAGGTATTGGCCAGCCGAAACGCCGCTGATCGGCCCGGTCAGAATGTAGTCGAACATCAGGGCCGACACCGAGATTTTTGCCAGCGTCGAGCCCATCGCTTCTTTGACGACGCGATACACGCCGCCGCGCGTGAACATCGAGCACGATTCGACGTATACGGCGCGCACCGCGTACGAGAACAGCATGACGGCGAGAATGAAGTATGGGGCAGAGCGACCGCAGGCCTGCTCGACGATGCCGCCGATGTAGTAGGCGGTCGAGGCGAGATCGCACAGCACGATCGCCGACGCTCGCCAGAAGGAGATGAAGGCGAGCATCCCGGTGGTGACGACGATTGCCTTGGTCTGTTTTCCGAAGAACGCCTGCGGCTGGGTCTGATTGAGGCCCGTTGGCGTGATCGGCTTTACAGTGGCGGCCAAGTAGGACCTTCCTGAGGCGCCGCCGGAGATGGCGGCGGTACGCGGCATTCATGCAAAATGCAGCCTGTGAGTTTGAAAATCATAACAGGATAAGCTGCGGGACGCAAATTCTGTAATGCAATGATATTCACAAAAGCCCAGAGTTTCATTGCATTTTGCAGTATTATCCTAAATTTCTGTTTTGAAACCGTATCCAATTAGATCGCTAACCGGAGCCCAAACGCTTTATCGCCCGAACAACCCTCGCAATCTATCGCGCCATCCACCCGTGATCGCCGTATGCCCGGTCGGCGACGTCATTCTGAAGACAGCGCAGGTGAGATTGTCGCCGGTACCACGCTTATTGGCCGTATCGATCAAGTTGCGGCATCCCGTCTCGGGGTCAACGCCGCGCGTCAGTGATTCCAGTTCCTTGTCATCCAGGACAGTATAGAGTCCGTCGCTGCACAGTATCAGGCGATCGCGCTCCAGCAGCGGCATCGCGATTCGATCGATCGATACGATCAACTCGTGTCCCAGGCTGCGCAGAAGCATCGAGCGCTCCGGATGATTCTTAGCGCGCGCCGCCGACATCACGCCCATCCTGACTCGCTCCGCGACCATCGTGTGATCCTTTGTGATTTGCGAGATTTCGCGCTGACGGATCAGATGCAGCCGGCAATCTCCGACATGCACCGCCGACAGCATCCCCTTCTCCACCGCAACCGCGGTCATCGTGGTCGACATCCGGCCCAGTTCCGGCACGGTCAGCGCCTTGTCGTGAATCTCGATGTTGGCTCGCGTAATCGCGCGATGGAGCCGCTTGGCGGCGCCCCACGCTGGCGGGCTCTCGCGGTAAGCTTCAATAGTTATGTCGATCGCCATCCGGCTTGCGATTTCACCGCCTTCGTAGCCACCGACGCCGTCGGCAATTGCGAACACCACGCTGTCGGGACTCTCGATGAAATGCCCGCACGCGTCTTCATTGTCGGGGCGCTTGGTACCGACATCAGACAACAGTGCCAGCTCGAAAGCCTGCTCTCCCGAAGGAGGAGTGGAGAGCGACGATTCCATTTGGACTGAGCTTACCCGGCTAACGCTGAGGAGTAACGTTGGTTGAACGGCCAAGGGGCGAGCCGCGATCGCTCGCGGCTCGCCCCACGGATTATTCGCCAGACCAGCGCCTGGGATCAGGCCGGCTTGGTTACGAGAACGGTATCCTTACCTCGCTTCTTTGAGTTGCGGACGAAGTAAACCGCGCCATAGACTCCCCAGACAACGGATATTCCGACCGCCATCAGAGGTTCTTTGACGCTGCCGAGCCCTTCAATCGGGCCGATGATGTAGAAGGCCATGCAGGCAAAGTTCGCAAGTGCGCCGAAGATCGGTACCGCCATGTGTTTCACACCATGGAACATATGATGTTCGCGGTACGCAACTATGCAAGTGACATTCGTCAACCCGTAGACAATAAACGTTCCGAAGTTTGAGATCAGGGTGACCAGCGCCAGTCCGTTGGGCAGAGCCGACAGAGATGCGTTGGAGCTCATTCCGATGGAGTACCAGAAGTTATGCGGCAGGGTGGCGATCGTCTTGTCGTCCGGTGCTGAGCCGCCGGCGAAGAAATAAAGCGCCGCGTACGCGCCGAGCACTGCCGAAATGGCCGCGAGCGTCCAAATCGTGCGATGCGGCGTGAGATTGTCGCCATGCAGCAGACCGAAGTGCTCCGGCACTTCCGCGTCGCGGCCCATCGCGTAGGTCACCCGGGCGCCCGTGTTGATACAGCTAAGGGTAGTGCCAATCAGCGCCAGGAACACGGTCAGCGCTTCGAGCATCATGAACGCCTGGCCATGGCCGCCGAGCAGCGCGTTACCGATGATCGTCATCATGTCGCCGAGCGGCGCCGCCGAGCCCTTGGCGTCGGCGAGGCTGTAGGCGCTGCTCATGAAATAGTTGGCGGCGAAGTACTCGATCATGTAGCAGAACAGCCCCTGGATCGTCAGCGAGAGCAATACGCCGCGTGGGATGTCCTTTTTGGGGTCCTTCGCTTCCTCGCCGAGTGCCGTCACCGACTCGAAGCCGACCAGCAGGAAGATCGCGATCGTGGCTTGCAGCATGACATAGCTGAAGTTGTGCGGCGCTATGACCGACCAGGCGCTTGGATGTGCCGGCGTGTCGCCGTTGAAAGCGTAGTGCAGCACCTTGCTGGTGCCGTCGAGGGCAAGGCCGGTGGATCCATCCGGGTGCCCGAGTCGGTACGCGATCGCCAATGCTGCGAAGAACAGCAGGGCGACTATCTGGATGCCGTTGATCGCGATATTGACCATCGTCGAGCCGTTCACGCCGCGAAACGCGATGTACGCGATTCCAAAAGCAGCGATAATCGCAACCAGCGCCATGAACACGGGACCCGGTGTGCCGGCGTTGATGGTGCCAGGCGCGAAGTTGCCGACGATATATCCGATCATGATCCCGATCGTGGCGACCATTGCTCCCGGATAGACCCAGTAATACAGGTGCGACGCCCATCCCATGGTGAATTTGGCGATGCGTGCAAACCGATACGCATGCGTCTTGCTGAGAAATGCCTGTTCAGCAAAGAAATAGGAACTGCCTGCGCCGGGATACAGCTTGGCAAGTTCCGAGTACGAAATCGCGGTCGCGTACGCGAGCATCAGGGCCGCGAAGATACCCGCCCACATGCACATGCCGGACGGGTATGCGTAGCCGGCTTGGACGACAAACGTGATCCATAGAAAGGCTCCGGGCGCAATCAGCGCCATCGCGTTGACCGTGACCCCGGTCAAGCCCAGCGTCGGCAGCATCTTTTTCTGTTCTTCAGCCATCTTGCCTCCTTTGATTCATGGGCCGGAGTAGTTTTCCGCCGCATGCGCTCGCGTCGCTCCCGTTACGGGCGGGAGCACGAAGGAAGCTCAAAGCAGGAAAAGTGCCATTTCAAAATGGCGTGGATCCTGATGAAAATTGCAACGTGCCTGCTCAAACGACAGGCATCCGCCTATCGGGCGGTCATCAGCAACCCTCTCGCGGTCCCTTCTCACCGACTCTTTCAGGATGCCCGCAGCCCTGACTACGATTTCATACGCGAGCGGGGAATCCCGAGCGCCACCATCAACAGAGGACTCTTTCCGGCGGCGTGCGGCTCGAAAAATTTGGTCGTGTCGTCATCGTAGAAGGTGAGGCCCGTAGCGCCGCGGCCGAGCGAATATGCCGCAAGGTAGGCGCGGCCGCCAAGAATTCCAGCCTCGAGATGCGCGTCGCCGTAACCGCGATTTCCCAACGCGCGCAGCGTGCGCTCGAGGTCGGCCATGTAAACAACTAATGCGGAACAATCCATGCCGAGCTGCTGTTCGAGGCACAGATATCCGGCCTCGCCGCGGAAGTTGCCCGCCTTCAGCATCTCGAACGCGCGCGCTTGCCGGTTGTAGTAGTACGCTCCGGGTTCCATTGCGTCGGCTGCGTTGACGATTAGATAAGTGTCGGTCAACGGCGGAAAGTCGGCCTGCGGATGCTCGCTTGAAGCGGCCATGATCGTCGCGAGTTCTTCGGCGCCAATCGCATCCTGGGCGAATGCTCGCGACGATCCGCGGCGGATGATGGTCTCGCCGAGTCCCGTGGAATCTTCGGACGCTATTGTTTCGAACCGAAGCTCGCTGGTGCTTGACGACGGTGGCGCCGAATCCAATTTCGCGGCGGCAACCGTTGCGACCTCATCGGCCGTGACCAGGCGCGATTCGCGATGGATCTTGACCAGGTCAGGGTACGCGACCTCCCTGGACGAAAGCGGAATCGACTCGAGCGCCAACGACTCGATTTCAGGCGATGGCGCAGCCGGTTCGTCGGAGCGCCCGAGCGCAACAAGCGCGACCATGCCCTCGCGCTCGCCGTCGATTCCGAGCAACGCCTCGAGCGCGGGATCCTCGAATGCGGTGATCACCTGCGCGGAAATTTCCTCGGCCGCCGCGGCTGCAAGCAGATTCGCCAGCATGGTTCCCGCGTCCCAATAGCAATACCGATACGCCCGCGCGCGATATTTCCATTCGCTGCGCCAGTAGATAGCCGACAATGCGATCACTGCACGCGCGCGCAGAATCGAGCTGCCCTTCGCGGCGGCGCCTGCCATGTAACCGCGCCAATCGCCGCGTCGCAGCCCGGTCATCCGCAAATCGGCGGGTGAAAAATGGTAAAGGCCCGCCTCGAGGCCCTCCACGGCTCCCGTCGCCACATAAATCTCGATTGGATATAGCGCGCCCGCCGACGCCGCGGCGCGGAAATGATAATCGTCGGCTCCCACGCGCTTGTGCCGAGTCAGGCCGCCGGCACAGAACAAAATACGGGTCAGCGCAGCTGTTTCAATCGATGCGGAAAATGCCGCCGGTACGTACGACGAAAGCGCCGACAGCGTGGGCGTCGCGGAAAGATTCAGATCGCGCGGCAAAGCGACGGACGCGGCTCCCGGATAAATCTTGTAGGGGATCGGCTTGATGTCCCAGTCCATAAAGTGCGGCGACGAACGTACGCTGGTATACGAATGCTTGGTGATTTCGTGAAAGACGCGCGACGCTTCGATGTAATCGTTGCCCAACTCGTCACTCCTGATGCCGGCTCACAGCGTTAACTCATCGATATTGACGCGCCGCGGAAAAAATGACTCTGCTATGCTGCGCCGCAGTTCAGTCTATACTTGACCATCGATCCGCCGGAGGAATCTATGCCGCGCCCGAGCATCCACCGCTACTTCTCACGAACGCTGATCACCGCGAGTCCGTCGCCGGCGAGCGCGTGCCGCACTGCCCTGGCAGCGCTGACGATTCTGCTCGCATGCGCGACCTCCTCCTGCAATTCGCAGTCGTTCCAACAATCTACGGGGCCATCGATGCCGACGCTTCCGCCCGCGCCCTTGCAGCAGGCTCCGCCGCCGATGAACGCGGCCAGGTTGCTCAACGGAAACTGGATGGCCACCTATCCGGGCGGCCCGCTTCGAGTGGTTGTCGGCCTGGATCCGATGTTACGCGGCCGCAATTACGTCGCAACCCTGGTTGACGGCAATAAAAGTATCCCGCCGGGCAATGTCGTGTGGAAAGGTACTCTCGATCAGCACGTGCCGGGCATCGTGATAGCCGATCAGATATGCGCCGAGCATGGATTCCTGCAGGCGCGATGGGTGAAGGTGCGAATTCTCGTCAGTGACGCGAGTAATTTCCGCGAAGTACTCGTCAATCCAAATGACTGCGGCGGATTCCCGGTAAAGTTCACCCGCGTCGGACCCGCGCCGACGCAAGTGAACCATGATTGACGGCGCCGCCGCGCTTACACGAGCATCCCAGCTTGCACCACGACCGGTCCGTCGCTCTTGGGAATTTTCGGCTCGGGTTTGCGCTTCATCGCCTTCTCCAGGATCGGCGCCATCCGCTCGGCCTTCTGCCCGGCGCGCTTTTGTTCGCGCTCCTTGAACTCGGGCATGACCTTTTCAGCGAACAGGCTGAGCGACGCGCAGATGTCCTCGTGCTTGTTGTTGCCCGCCTGCGAGATAAACACGACCTGGTCAACGCCGGCTTCCTCGAATTCGCGAAGCCGGGTGCGAATCTGGTCAGGCGCTCCGACGCATGAGTTCGACCCGTCTATGCCCGGCAAATTCATCGGGCTGGATTTAAAATTGTTCCAGATGTTGGTCTTGCCCGGCTCGTGCCGCCCAAACGCATAATGATGACCGAGCGCGTACCCAAAAAACTTCAGCCCCTCGTCGGCCATCTTGTGCGCCCGCACGGCGTCGTTGTCGCACATGAAGCCGGTGACGATCGCGATGTTGGCATTGACCGCGTATCCGATCGGCTCGCTCTCATTCTCCAACGTCGTGTAATAGTCGGTGACCCACTCCCGCGCCTCTTCCGGCGATACGAACGCGAACGTCAGCGCGCCGATTCCAAGCTTGGCCGCCAGATGAATCGTCTCGCGCCGCGAGCATGCGACCCACAGCGGCGGATGCGGTTTCTGCACGGGCTTGGGCACCACGTTGCGCACCGGCATCTTGAAGTACTCGCCCTCATGACCAAGAAACGGGGCCTCGACAAACATTCGCGCGATCGCACCCAGCGACTCCTGCCACATCGCGCGCTTGTCCGCGCGCGGGATGCAAAAGCCGCCCAGCTCCAGCTCCGCCGACGATTCACCGGTGCCGAACTCGACCCGCCCGCCGCTCACCAAATCGAGCGTCGCGATCCGCTCCGCGACGCGCGCCGGATGGTTGTAGCCCGGCGGCAGCAACACGATTCCGTGACCGAGCCGAATCTGCCTGGTGCGCTGACTCGCCGCGGCCAGGAAAATTTCGGGCGCCGACGAATGCGCGTACTCCTCGAGGAAGTGATGCTCCACTTCCCACATATGGTCGATGCCGAGCCGGTCCGCGAGCTCGACCTGATCGAGCGCATCCTGTAAGAGCTTTAACTCCGAGCCCTCCTTCCACGGACGCGGCAACTGATGCTCATAAAAGGTTCCCAGCTTCATAAGCGCGATTTTCTCCTTCCGGTTTTTGTTGATTCAATCTCGCAACGCCGCACGAATCTACCTGGTCGATGGACCGCTGGTCGCCGTGGACGGTTAAAAAGTGAAAAGCGTGCGCTCGACCATGTCGGTCAGTTCGCGCTTGCGCCGGTCAATCATCGCAGGCTCGAGCAGGTTGATGTTCCACAGCCGCCGGATCATCGCCGCGATCGCGAAGTAGCCAATCGTGATCGCGTTGAGGCCCCACATAAAATGAAGCGGATCGACTTCGGTGCGGAATTCGCCATCGCGCTGGCCGCGGAAAATAAATTTGACCGCGGTGGAAAAAAGCGGCGGCAAGCGTCGTTTGAGCACTTGCCGGCCGACTCCGCTTTCGTCGGCCATCTCCTTCCACATGATTCGAACCAAATCGGGGTGGCTGGCGATAAACTCGACCATGTCCGCAACCGCCTGGCGCATCCGCTCCTGCCGGCTTTCGCGCCTCCAGACGATCGCGTTGGCCGCATTCTCGACACTCTCGAACAGCTGGTCCAGCACCGCGAGGTAGAGCTGCTGCTTGGACGGAAAATGATGCAACAGCGACGGCGCCTTGACCCCGATTCGCTTGGCGATGTCGCGCAGGCTGGTGCCATGATAGCCGCGCTCGGCGAAGAGCGCCTGCGCCACCTGCAGCACGCGCTCACGCGTGTCGATGGGCCGTCGCAGCTCAACCACCCTGGCGCTGGCGCGCGCGGCTGAATTTTTCGAAACGCTTCGCACTGACTCGCCAAAAAATCTATCTAACGTCTGTTAGGCTGTCAAACCTCCCCGCCGCCGAGCGTCTTCATTCGGTTTCGTTTTGAAACTCTGCGCTCATCGTAGTAAGTTCCGTTCGAGGGAAAAAGCCGCAATCCTGCATAAACGCTTCGCGAAAGCCGCGTTGCGCGGATTTCGCGTCTTCACTGGGTGCAGGGGGTCACCCCTGCCCGCCCACCGCGCAGGTGATTATTCCCTTGGAGGTATCGGCCATGAACGAACTGTACTGGAAGCCGGCGCACGAACTCGCCGCGATGATTCGCAGGCGCGAAATCAAGCCCAGCGAATTGATGGAGCTGACGATCAAACGAATCGAACAGACCAACCCCAAGCTGAACGCATTTTGCACGCTGCGCGCCGACGGCGCGATGGCCGACGCGCGCGTCCTCGACGAGAAGATCGCGCGACGCGAGGAAGTCGGAGCGCTCGCCGGCTTGCCGCTCGGCGTCAAGGAACTCGAGGATGCCGCCGGTCTGCGGACCACGTACGGCTCGAAACCGTTCAAGGACAACATGGCCAAGTCCGATTCGATCCAGGTCGCGCGGCTGAAAGCTGCCGGCGCGATCGTTATCGGCAAGACCAACGCGCCCGAGTTCGGCTACACGGCTTTCACCAAAAATCTGCTGTTCGGCGTCACCCGCAATCCATGGAATCTCGAGCGGACGCCCGGCGGATCGTCGGGCGGCACTTCGGCTGCAATCGCGGGCGGCGTGGTGCCGATCTCGACCGGCTCGGATGGCGGCGGCTCGGTGCGAATCCCGGCTTGTTACACCGGATGCTACGGGCTGAAACCGACCTACGGCAGGATTCCCAACGACCCGACCCTCGGGATGCAACAATGGAACGACACCTCCGTGCATGGAGCGATCACGCGCACCGTGCGCGACGCCGCGCTGTTCATGGATGCGGTCGTCGGCTATCACCCGGCCGATCCCGACTCGGTGCCGCATCCGGGAATTTCCTACCATGCGATCCTCGAGCGCTTGCCCAAAAAACTTCGCATCGCATTTCACCCTGACTTCGGACAGCTCGTGCAGCACGACGTGGCGCGCGAAATCCAGAAAGCTGCCGCCGTGTTCAAGGACCTCGGCCACGATGTGACGACCATCGATGACCCTGTCCCCGATACCGGCCGCGCCTGGATGCAAGTCGGCGCAACGCAGGGCTACGCGATGCTGCATGAATGGCTCGACAAGGATCGCGAAAATTTCGGCCGCGCGTTCGCCACCGGCACCGAAGGCGCGCCTCGCGTCACGTGGAAGCATTACGGCGCCGCGTATCGACGCCGCCGCGAGTTCAACGATTGGTGCCAGCGCGTGTTCGAGCGCTTCGACTTGCTGCTGTGTCCCGTGCTTCCGACCGAAGCCTTTCCCGCCAAGGGTCCGATGCCGACCGAGATCAACGGTCAGCCGCTCAAGGACCCGCTGAACGCCGTCGTGTTCACCTATCCGTTCAACATGAGCGGCCATCCCGGTGCGTCGGTGCGCGCGGGACTCACCGACTCCGGCCTTCCCTGCGGATTGCAAATCGTGGCGGAGCGTTACCGCGAGGACCTGGTCCTGCAGGCGTCGTACGCGTACGAACAGGCGCGCCCGTGGAACAACAAATGGCCCGAGATTTAAACTAAGACTTGGTCACGATCGAGCATAAGTTCAACTGCAAAAGAAAGGAGACCACCATGGCGGAGTTCAACGAGAGCGCAATGCGCGAGTTCAACCAGAAACTAATCGAGGAGTTTCGCGCTAACGGCGGCAAGGTTCTCAGCGGCCCGTTCGTGGGCGCTCCTCTCCTTCTGCTGACCACGACCGGCGCGAAGAGCGGCCGTCCCTTTACCACTCCGCTGGTGTACACCAAGGATGGCGATCGAATCGTTATAATCGCGTCGAAGGCCGGAGCGCCGAAACATCCCGCCTGGTACCACAACCTCAAGGCTCACCCTACCACGACGATCGAGATGGGCAACGAACACTTCCAGGCCAGGGCTACCATTACCACGGATCCCGAACGCCAGCGTCTGTTCGACGCCCAGGCCAAAGCGATGCCCGCCTTTGCCGGCTACCAGAAGAACACCACCCGTCAAATCCCGGTCATCGTTCTGGAGCGCATGTAGTCGTAACCGATGCTTGCGCGCCCGGCTATGCGCCGAATTGCTTGCGCACGGCCTCGAATGCTCGCTCGGTGACGTCCAGGGTCTGCTCGATGTCGCGCTCGGTATGCGCAGCCGAGATGAACCAGTTGTGACGCGGCGCGAAGTACACTCCGCTGCGCGCGCATGCGCCACAGAAAACCTTAGCGCGATCATGATGACCCGCGTCGGCCTTGAACGTCATGTACGGCATCGCCGGCGGTCCGGAGTACGTCACCTCGAGCCCGGCGCTGCGCGCCTGCGCGAGCAGACCGGTGCGCAGCTTGTCGCCAATCGTGCGCATCCTCTCGATTCCGCCCCCCGCCTGCAGCTCCTTGAGATTCGCCAGGCTCGCCGCCATCGGCACGGCGCTGGTGAAGTACGACCCCGTAAAGAAGACTTCCTGCGCTGCCTGCTTCAGGCTGTCGCGCCCAAGGCATGCGGCGAGCGGATAGCCGTTGGCGATCGCTTTGCAGTAAGTCGTGAGGTCGGGGCGCACTCCGAACAACTCGCCCGAGCCGCCCATGTGCAGGCGGAAGCCGGCGCGAACGTCGTCCAGGATGAAGACCATGCCGTTGTCGTTGCAGATTTTCCGCACGCCAGACATAAATCCTTCGACCGGCAACTCCGAGTCGTGTCCGGCGTCGTGCTTGAACGGCGACAGAATTACGCCCGCGATCTTGCCGCTGTTTTCCTCGACCGCATGGCGGAGGCTTTCGAGATCGTTGAATCGAAAATAAACCATGTTCGCGCGGTCTTCCGGCGTCACTCCGCCGGGAAGGGGCGTGCACCATGCATCGGTGCCGTGGTATGCGCCGGAGCACATCGCGATCTTCGGCCGCCCCGTCGCTTGACGCGCGACTTCAGTCGCCCAGGTGCATACGTCGGACCCGTTTTTCGCGAACACCGTCCAATCGGCGAACGGCGTGATCGAGACAAGGTGCTCCGCGAGATCGACCCACACCGGCCCCGGCGCGTTGAAGCAGTTGCCGAGTTCCATCTGCCGGCGCGCGGCTTCCTCGACTTTGGGATGCCGATGGCCGAGCACGATTGGGCCGTAAGAGCAGATGTAGTCGATGTACTCATTGCCATCGACGTCCCAAACGTGGGAACCCTCGCCGCGCGCGAAAAATGACGGGTAGGCGCCCCGGGTAAGCAGCAGGGGCGCCTGATGGCCGTAGATGCCGCCGGGAATAACTCGTTTGGCGCGCTCCATCAGCGCGTCACTGTGCTCAAATGTGTAGGGTTTCACGGCAACTCCTGTGCGATGATTTTCGCCGCAATCCAAGTCCCGTCTGCTGCCGGGCAGACTGTCCGCGAGAATCCTATTTGCCGGCGCAAGCGTCAAGCCCGCAAAATCGAACGGGCCGTGAGTTGCGCGACTCACAGCCCGTGTGCGAATGCGATCGAGCTTGACTAGTGGCGATATGCCGGATCGCTCGGCCGCTGCGATAGCGGCAGTGCGCCCACGCGCACCAGCTCGTCGCGCAGCTTGGCGCGCGACAGCGGCTTGCACAGCACGGCCGACGCGCCCAGTTGGTAGCTCTCCGCAATATCGCGGTCGTAGAGCGAGCTGGTGATGACGAACATCGGCACCGCCGTCAGCGCCTCGTTCGCCCGCGTCGCCTGCAATACGGAGAAGCCGCCGTTGTCAGGCAACCGCAAATCCACCAAAAACAAATCCGGGCGATCGTGCTCGGTGAACTGCGCGATCATGAGCAACGCCTCGTCGGCATTCGACGCGTGCACCAATTCGATATCGTCGCCCAGCACCTGCCTTACTACCGTGAGCGCGATAAAAACGTGGTCCGGATTGTCTTCGACGAGAAAAATCCTGACCGCAGAGTTCAACAGACTAGGTTCCTTGTCTTGTTCCTTTTCCTTCTCTTGGTCGCTCATAATCCCCCATCACCTGACGAGTCCCGTGGCAGCCGGTTCTCAAAACGTGTCAACTAAAGTTCCCTGTAAGTTTCCCTGACGAAGCCGGGTAAAATCTCTTATCAACTAACTATCCAATTGCCGTGCCATTTCCCTCGGCATTATATTCAAGTCATAGCACGGCGCGGAACTACATGCCTAATCGACCTATGATGCTGCCAAGCTAGTTGCAACCCTCGATGACCCGCAAATCCCCGATTTGGACGTTGAACATCACTTCCATCCTGCACACCGCTGCCGAATCTTCGATTCGTCAATGTCCCGCAAGCGATTCTCTGTGGCAATTCTGCTACACTCGTTGCTGCGACCGCGCCCACCCGACACATGCTATTAGTCATTGATATTGCAAAATGACTCGCCGGGCCGATTCCAGGAAAATACCAAGGAAATAAAAGGATCGCAGCATTGGGAATCTTGGCGAACTTCCTGGATTCGAATTTCCTTAAGCATCCCCTATTGCGAAAGTACACCGCTCTGGTCAATGAAGACCTGACGGCAACGTACTCGCGCGACATCCAGAAATGGCTTCTCGTCGCTCCCATCATCGGTATCTTGACCGGCCTCATCATCACCGGGATCGCCGTGCTCATTCTCGGCATCATCTGGGCAGCGCTACTTCCCGTACTACCTGGCTCATCATTGGGCAATCGTGGTCGGACTCGTCGCCGGTTTCTTCGTGACCGGGCTGATAATGCAGTTTCGAACGCCCGATCCCGACCAACACTCGACCGAGGAGATCGTTCGCTCCTACCACGAGCATCAGGGCGACATCGACATGCGTCCGTTCTGGTGGAAGTTGCTCGCCGCGGTGACCACCGTCGGCTCGGGTGGCAGCGCGGCGCTCGAAGGACCGGCCATTTACAGCGGCGGCGCGATCGGATCGTGGCTATGGACCAAGCTGCGCCGTTTCGGTCTGGAAACGCGCGACCGCCGAATCATGTTGATCAGCGGCGCAGCGGCGGGCATGTCGGCGGTCTTCCGCGCTCCCCTTACCGGCATCGTGTTCGCGCTCGAGATGCCGTACAAGGACGACCTTGCGCACGAAGCGCTGCTGCCGTCGCTGATCGCGTCGGTGGTCGCTTACGCAACGCTGGTATCGATCGTCGGCGCCGAGCCGTTGTTCGGTTTCGCGGGCAGCACCAGCTTCAGGGCGATCGACGTCGCCTGGTCGGCGCTGCTCGGCGCTGGAATCGGGCTAATCGCAATCGTCTTCGACATCACGTTTCGCCGCGTGCGCATGTTTTCCATCGCCAGCAGGATACCGCATACGCTCAAGCTCACGATCGGCGGACTCGGCACCGCGCTGTGCGGCCTCGCGTTCGTGACGATTTACAACGGCCCGCTCATTCCGATCGGCCCCAACTACGAAGCCGTCCGCTACGTGCTCAGGCATCCGATTCCGACTGAAGTGCTGCTGGCATTCGCCGCGTTGAAGCTGCTCGCGACGATTTTCTCGCTCGGCTCGGGCGGCGTCAGCGCGATGTTCGTGCCGCTGTTACTGGTCGGCGGAGCGATCGGCAACGCCTACGCGCAATCGGTCGTACATGCGCCGACGCACGATCTCTATGCCGCGGTCGGAATGGCGGCGTTCATCGCGGCCGGATACAAAGCTCCGCTCACCGCCGTAGTCTTCGTCGCGGAAACCACCGGCGGCCATTCCTACATCATCCCGAGCCTCATCGGCGCCGCGGTCGCCTATGCAATCTCAGGCGAGGCGTCGGTTTCCGGCGATCAGCATCTTCACGAAACCGCCAAACTCGCGGAGCTATCCGGGATGGCGGTGCGGGACGTGATGCAGCAGCGCGTCATTTCCGTGCAATCCCGGTCAACGATTCGCGAATTCGTCGCAAGCGTCGCGGCCCGTCATCGGCACACGTTCTTCCCGGTGTACGAAGGCGACCAGGTCGTGGGGACGATTTCCGTATCCGATCTCAGCCGAGTCGTCCCCGAGGATTGGGATAAAATCACCGTGGGCGAATTCGCGGACCGCGGCGCGATTCGCGTGACGGACGACTGCGACTTGAGTGAGGCGCTGCGGCTGCTGGTGCGCGAGCGCGGCGCGCAGATGCTGCTGGTGACGGACGGCGCCGGCGCTCTGAATGGGATCGTGACCAAGACCGACATCCTGCGCGCAGTGAAACAGTGAAGCAGTGAAGATGTCGTCAGAAGCGCCGCATCACGTGCCGCCAATCAGGTAGAAGACATCGAATTTCACCGGCTCCGCCTCAATACGCGCCGAGGATGGCGACGCGCTCGCGATGGTACGCGGGCGAGCCGAAGCACGACTCGTTGAAGCGCGCGCGCTTGAACCACAGATGCATATCGTGCTCCCAGGTGAAACCGATTCCGCCGTGCATCAGAACGGCGCGGTCGGTGCCGCGGCTGTAAATGTCGCACAGGCGCGCCTTCACCATCGCAGCCGTGCGCGATGCGTCTGCCGCGCCGGTGTCCTGAGCGTAGGCGGCGTACCAGAGCATCGCGCGCGCAGGTTCCAGGTCAGCGACGATTTCGGCGGCGGCGTGCTTGAGCGCCTGGAACGATCCGATCGGTTTGCCGAACTGCTCGCGGACTTTCGAGTACTCCACGGCCATCTCGAGCGCGCGTTCAGTTCCGCCGAGCGAGTCGGCAGCGACGGCGACCGCGGCAACGTCGATTAGTTTCGCGAAAAGATCGGTTCCGCCGCCAAGCCGCTCGGCGGGAGCGCCCTTGAGCTCGACGCTCGAGACGCGGCGCGTCAGATCGAGATTCTTGAGCAAACGAATCGTCACGCCCGGCGATTTTGTATCGACGACAAACAGAAGAATTTCACCAGCATCGCTTTTGGCGGCGACGACGATGAAGTCGGCGACGTTGGCATACGGGGCGAACATCTTGGTCCCGTTGAGACGCCATCCTGCGCCGTCCTTCGTCGCGACCGCCGCGATGTCAACCGGATCGATGCTGCCGGCGCGCTCGACGACCGCGACAGTGGCGATCGCTTTGCCCTCGGCGAGCGCGGTGAGCCACTTCGAGTTGAGCTGTTCGGAGCCGCCGAGTTTGAGCGCGCCGGCCGCAAGCACTGACGAGAACAGGAACGGCCCCGGCATCGCAGCGTAGCCGCCCTCTTCGAGAATCATCGCCATGTCGAGCATTCCGAGTCCCGCGCCGCCGAATTTCTCGGGAACGACCAGCCCGCTCCATCCGAGCTTCGCAATCTGGGCGTAGAGTTCGCGCGGATAGCCGTCATCGGTAGCCATTATTTTGCGCACGAACGCGGTTGGGCATTCGTGGCTCAGAAACGCGCGCGCGCTTTCCTTGAGCTGCTGTTGTTCTTCGCTGAGTCCGAAATCCATGATTGTGCTTTGTCTCCTGCCTGGCTCGATCCACCCTCGCCAGCGGCCGGCTGTTCGTCGTCCGCGACCTCTGCCGCGAAATAACGGACCGGGTTCAGCGCGACTTGGGCATCTTGAGGCCGCGCTCCGCGATGATGTTTTTCTGGATGTGCGACGTGCCGCCGCCGATCACCAGCCCGAGCGAGAACATCCACTCGTACGGCCAGTAGCCGTGATCGAGCGCGGCCTCGTCGTCGCGCGCGAGCATCGAGTAGTCGCCCATCGCCTCCATCGCGGCGGTGGCGAGGTCGTGATTCAGCTCGGTGCCGACCAGCTTGTTGATCATCGCCTCGACGCCCGGATTCTTGCCGCGAATCTGATCGGTCAGTTGGCGGATCGCGTGATAGCGCATCGCCCCGACGCGGATCTCCAGCTCCACGAGCCGTTGGCGGAAGACGGGGTCCTCGGTGAGCGGACGGCCGCCGCGCTTGATCGATTTGGCAAGTGCGAGCAGGCGGTTGAAGCGCTGCTCGCTGCCGCTGGCGGATCCGAGCATGTTGCGCTCGTGAAAGAGCGTGGCGTTGGCGACGATCCATCCTTCGTTGAGCTTGGCGACCAGATTTTTGCGCGGCACGCGGACGTTGTCGAAGAAAACTTCATTGAAGCCGCGATCGCCGGTCATCTGAACGAGAGGACGCACGGTGATTCCCGGCGTGTGCATGTCGATGAGCATGTATGAAATGCCGCGATGCTTGGGCGCTTCGGGGTCGGTGCGCACCAGGCAGAACATCATGTCGGCGTATTGCGCGCCGGAGGTCCAGACTTTCTGGCCGTTGACGACGAACTCATCGCCGACGATTTCCGCGCGCGTCTTCAGCGAGGCGAGGTCGGAGCCCGCGCCGGGTTCGGAGTAGCCCTGGCACCAGATTTCTTCGGCGGTGAGAATTTTCGGCAGGTAGCGATGCTTCTGTTCCTCGCTGCCCCACGAGATAAGCGTCGGCCCGAGCATCATTAGTCCCAATCCGCCGACGAGATACGGCGCCTTCGCCCGGACCATCTCGTCGTTGACGATCGATTGCCGCACGGGATCCAACGCCTGGCCGCCGTATTCCCTGGGCCATGCGAGCGCGACGTAGCCGGCCTCGTACAGTCTGCGCTGCCAGGCCTTGGCCCTGGCCAGCCAGGTCTTGTCGTCGCGGCCCTCGCCGTCGCCAGACAGGCCGCTGGTCGGCATGTTCTCGGCGAACCAACCGCGGACCTTTAGTCGAAAGGCTTCTTCTTCGGACGTGAATTGAAGATCCATGTGCGAGACACTCCCGCGGTCGTGATTGCGCTTCGGCTCGGGCGTACCGCGGCTTCACGCCCAACATAGTCAATACCACGTCGCCGCGAAAAGCGCGCATCGCACGCAGCAGCCGCGGCTGGAGGCCGATTGCCCCCTCAAATCAGCGTTGTTAGAGTTTTCTTTGAAGTCGATCACAATCCAGTTTTGTCGATAGACCGGGGTTCACAAGATGGCGACGACGATCACGAGCGAATGCATCAATTGCGGAGCGTGCGAGCCGGAATGTCCAAACACGGCGATTTACGCGGGCGGAGTGCCGTGGGAGCTCGACGGCGCAACGGGTCCTGCGATCGCACAGGACATCTATTTCATCGTGCCGTCGAAGTGCACCGAATGCGTCGGCTTTTTCGACCATGAAGCGTGCGCGGCGGTATGTCCCGTCGATTGCTGCATCCCCGATCCGGCCAACGTCGAGAGCGAAGGCGTGCTGCTCAGCACGCGCTCGCAAGTTGCATCCCGACGAGACCTTCCCCGACGACCCACCGTCGCGCTTTCGCAAACAGGCGGCCGGCGCGGACGCGGTCGCCACCGGCGCGGAAGCGGCGGCCAATGGCGCTGCAGTCGCAGCGGTCGCGCCCACGCCAGCGCCGGCGGAGGCTGCGAAACCTGCGGCGGCCCCAGCAGCGGCCGAGGCACCCAAGCCAGCGCCAGCGGCTACGAAACCTGCGGCGGCGCCAGCAGCGGTCGCGCCAGCAGCGGCCGCACCCAAGCCAGCGCCAGCAGCGGCCGCGCCGGTAGCGATCGCTGCAACTTCAGCGGATAGCGCGGAATTCGATCCGCTCACGTGGGAAGTGCCCGTCATCTGCAAGGATTGCAACAAGCCGTGGACGATTCCGTATCGGCTGTTCGCGCAGGGCGTGGTGTTCCATTGCCCGTCATGCTCGGGATCATTCGTGCCAAAGACCGCGATGTACCGGGCGGTGAGGGAAACCTTCGAGGGCTTCTACAATCGGCGACGGGCGGAGCGGGAGGCATTCGCGCGCAAGCGGGCGCGCGATGCGGCGGCGTTCGAAGCGAAGCAGGTGGCCGAGATGGAAGAGTTCAAGCAGAAGCTCGAGGCGCTGGCGCATGCGATGAAGCCAGCGGGCAAGACGGTGAGGCCGACCGGCATCGCCGCGATGTTCACGTAGTTATTCAGCCGCGCGCGGGGACCGTAAAGTCGCAGCCGTGGCGTTTCAGTTGCTCGCGGATCGAGTCGAGATGCGCGAGACCGCGGGTTCCCAATTCTTCCGATTCAGCATCACGCGGGCGCCGCAAATCGCGACGCCGCGGCGGGTGCGATCGTGATCGCGAGTGGACCGGATCGAAAGATTCAGCGATGAACGGGCGGAGTGAATTGGCGCGGCGTCGTCGGCGCCGTTTAAGTGAGCGGACCGCAGAAATTGCGCTGCTTAGTCAGTGCTTGCCTCGTGGCGTCAGTCGGCGGGCAATCGGGTCGCCGAAAGAGTCGCCCACGAAGTCGATTTGCATGCAGGCGCCGGTCTTGTAGTCGAGATCGAGCAGGAGGTTGCGGATGGCACGCCGCTTGATCGAGGCGATCAGACCGGCGACGGCCTGGGGATCGTCAGTCGAAATCGCAGCGACCTCGGCAGCGTCGAGCTTGCTGGTGCGGCAGAACTCGCGAGCTTGATCCTCGCTGGAGAACGCGAGCACGCCGGCCCACGGCGCGCCTTTTTCCTGAAAGACGATGAGCGCGCCCGCGGAATCGAGCAGCAGATGGATCTCTTTGGGCAGTGGAGAACTCACGCGCCTTCGACCGTGAGCTTGCCCGTGCGAATAGCCGCCGCGCGCTGACGGACGAGGGCCGGATAGGTGTAGTAGTGCTCGCCGCTCAGGTGCAGGAACGAATCGATGTCAACGTCGTCGAGTTCGAGCTTTGCAATCGCGCGCTCGGCGGCCTGGCGGTCGGGAGATTCGACGATCGAATCGTAGAGCGTGCGGCCTTGCGCGGATTGGAAATCCTCACGCGGCGGAAGGCCGCCGGCGCCGAGTTTGCCTGAGTGAAAGTTGTCGAGAATGAAACGCAACGCTTTCAGTTCGTGGCGCAGGATGTCGATTGGTTTGAGCGAATCGCGCGGCATAGGAGCGAGCTTATCGCCGCGCGCCGTGGTGATTCAACACGCGGCGCCAGCGCCGGCGGTTGGAGCGATCAGTCGCCTTTGATCAAACGATGGATGGCGCTCAGATGGCGCTGCGAGTCGCGTTTGCGGCCCATCGCCTCGTACACCTCGGCGGCGTTGCGATGGGCCTCGACGTTGGCGGGATCGCATTCCAGGGTGCGCAAAAAACTTCGCAGCGCAATCTGATGCTCGTCCTTCTTGCGGTAGAGCAGCCCGAGCTTCAGGTGGACGTCGGCGCTGGCGGGAACGATCGCGGCCGCGCCAAGCAGATGGCGGAGCGCGCCGCCGAGGTCGCCCTCGCGTTCGAGCAGCGTGGCGAGGCGCAGATGCGCTTCGAAGTTGCCGGGCTCGCGGCCGACGAGCTCGCTGTAGATGGTGAGCGCGCGGAGCGGATCCTCGTCGGCGCCGCGGCGCGCCTCCTCGAAGCGCTCGCGCACGCGGGCGGGACCGAAGCCGTCCTCGACCTTGCCGGGCTGATAGCTGCGATCGAAGTCGAGCAACAACTGGCCGGTCTCAGCCTCGATCAGCGAGGGACCGTCGCGCACGACGATGCGGCCTTCGTCATTGACGAGTTTCAGCGACGTGACCGAGCGATCCGGATCGACGAGCGCGCGCACCCGCTCGAGACATCGCTGGATCGGATCGATATGCTGGCGGCTGCCGAGCAGTTCCTTGGCGAGGCGCATCTCGAGCAGATCATTAAACGCGAAACGATACTTGCGGCCGCCTGAATTCAGCGGGCGCACCAGATTGCGCTTGACCCAGTAGCGAATACGCTGGGGAGTGACCGCGAGAATTCTCGCAGCCGTGCGCGTGGAAAAAGTTTTGTCCCCGCCGCCCGCCTCTACCATCTTCAATCCCAACGTCGAAGAGTATAGGGAGTCGGGCGCATGCTCTCAACGAGGGGCGGCGCGGTTTCTCAACACCTGTGGAGCGCCCGGGAGCTAACCGCGAAGTTCCTTGAGCGCGCGAGCGACGCGGACCACCGCCTCGACGCCGTTTTTGGCGTTGTCGATTCGCGCGACGGCCTGGTCGTCAGTCATGCCGGGGCCGGTAATGGCGAGACCGACCGGTTTGTCAAACTCGATCGCGAGCTGGATGCCGGCGCCGGCGACCGCATGCGCGATCAGCTCGTCGTGATTGGTCTCACCCTTGATCACCGCGCCGATCATCACCACGCCGTCGATTTCCTTGCGCTTCAGCAGAGCTTTTACGACCGGGGCCATGTCGTACACGCCGGGAACGCGGACCACGCGCGCGACCTCGACTCCGAGCGACTCGGCGTGGCGACGCGCGCGCTGCTCCATCGGCGTGGTCACCTCGGAGTTGAACTCCGAAACTACGAACGCAATTTTCATGGCGGGGCCAAGTCAACCGTGACGGCGTCGCGAATCTCTACGCCGTTGCGTTTGAGATATGACTTCAGCGCGGGGATAGGATGCTCTCCATAATGAACGATGGATGCGACGATAGCGGCGTCGGCGAGGCCGGTGGTGAACGCGTCGCGCAGGTGAGCGGGTTCGCCAGCGCCGCCGGAAGCGATCACGGGGATCGAAACGGCTTCGCTGATGCGGCGCGTGATCTCGAGATCGTAACCGAGCTTGGTGCCGTCGCGATCGATCGAGTTGATGCACAACTCACCGGCGCCAAGCCGCTCGCCCTCGAGCGACCATGCCAGCGCGTCGCGGCCGGTGGGCTGGCGTCCGCCGTCGATCACGACCTCGTAACCGGTCGGCACGTCAGCACGAACGCCGGTTTTTTTCACTTGCATCGAGAGCACTACGCATTGGCTGCCGAACGCGCGCGCGCCCTCGGAGATAAGCGCGGGATTACGAACCGCGCCGGAATCGATCGAGACTTTCTCGGCACCCGCGAGCAGGACGGCGCGCATGTCTTCGAGGGTGCGAAGCCCGCCGCCGACACTGAAGGGAATGAAAATTTCGCGCGCGACCGCGCGCACCACGTCGAGCATGATGCCGCGGCGCTCGTTGGATGCGGTGATGTCGTAGAAGACGATCTCGTCGGCGCCCTCATTGTAGTAGTAGCGGGCCATCGCGACCGGATCGCCCACGTCGACGTTCTTAAGGAAGCGCACGCCCTTGGTGACTTTCCCGTCACGGACATCGAGGCATGGGATGATTCGTTTCGCGAGCATCGTCATCACTTCAGCCGGCAGAAGTTGTCGAGCAGTTTGAGGCCGGCCGCACCGCTCTTTTCGAGATGGAATTGAGTCGCGAGTACGTTGTCGCGCGCGACGGCCGCGGTGAACGGAATGCCGTAGTCGGAAGCGGCAATCGCCATCGAGGGGTCGTCGGGAATCGGATAATACGAATTGACGAAATAGAAGTGAGTGTTGTCGGGCACGCCGGCGAAGACTCGATGAGGGCGCGTCTGGCGCACGCGGTTCCATCCGATTTGCGGGACCTTGAGGGGACGGCCGTCAATCGAGCGCGGGTAGCGCGCGACGCGGCCGGCGATAATGCCGAGGCAATCGGCATCGTCCTCTTCGCTGCGGTCGAGCAACACCTGGATGCCGATGCAGATGCCCAGGAATGGTTTGCCGGCGCGGGCTACGCCGTCGCGGAGAACTTCGACGAGTCCGAGTGCGCGCAGATTTTCCATCGTGGCGCCGGCGGCTCCGACTCCCGGCAGGATTACGCGATCGGCGGCGACGATGCGCTCTGGGCGATCGGTAATCTCGGATTGATGGCCGAGGAATTCGAGTGCGCGCTGAACGCTGGTGAGGTTGCCGGCTTTGTAATCGACGATTGCGATCATAGCTCTGTCCAGAGAAGCCGATCATAGCTGGAGTGGCATCGCCACCCAAGGCGGCGTGGAAGGAGGCAGGGAATCAACGTCGCGACATTATGGCGAAAGCGCCGGCGATACGGCCTGGACTGACGGCAGGCTTTGCGGGAGGCGGCTGACGCGCCGCGAGGATCGCAGCCGTGAACGCGGGATCGGCAAATAGTCCCTTGAACGTTTCCGCGAGCGATGCTTGAAGCACGTGCGTGGCTGGATGGCGCCCGAGCTTCGAAAGCGTTCTGCTAATCGGTTCGGCTTCAGCTCCGACCTTTCTTGAAAACAGCACCTGCCCCCTTCACGGTGTCCGCGGCATCTTCGACGTGGAATAGTACTGTGCCTTCTTCCGCGAACGGGTTGAGCGCATCCCAGGACGACCAGTATTCGTCGGGCTGCAGATCCTCAACTGTGACTTCTACCGGAACACCGTCAGCGCCTTTAATCGACTGCACGTTCTGCTGCGGGACATAGGTGATCGGCAATTTTCGTACTTCGCTCGAACATCCAACGACAAGTGATGCGAATGCGATGAACGCGATGAGTCCACCTACTGCAAGCACGGTTCCGGAGAATCGGCAGCGACAAAGCTCGGCAGGCATCGGAGATCAACTATCAGTTGTCAGCGCGGCGGGAAACCACGACACGCGGTGGACTAGACGGCATCGGCGCGCTCCGCGATGAAGCGCGCCGATGTTCGAAACGTCATTCAGCAAGCTATGTGCGGGGCTACTTCTTAAGCGCGGCCTCGAGCCGGCTGTGACTCTTCACGCACACGCCGAGGCTGGTGAACGGATCCGGCCAGTCGTGCTTAACGCAATAGGGCAGCGCGGCCATATCGTTGTCAGACAATCCGCGCGATGTGAGATCCTTCCTGATGCAGTCACTGTGCGCCTTGTTGGAGCCCGCGACCGCGGCGGCGTCGTCGGCAGCTTCAGTAATCAACGCGTTGCGCAGCGCAATCTTAACCTGCGGATCGTCACTCTTGCCGAGTGAGCCCGCGACGTTGCTCGACGGACCGCAGGTCCCGACCGCATCAATGAACGCCTCTTCGATCCCGGCCGTAGAAAGATCTTTTGCGAATCCCACACTCACCGCGGTCATCAGCATACTGGTCGCGATCAATGCCACAGCAATTCGTTTCATCGCATTCGTCCTCCAGGTTGAGATGTGACCCGGGAAAAACGGCCGCATCGTTGGCGATGCGCATATCTGTAGATGGGAGCGCCTGAAAAGTCCAGCGGACGCGACTAATCCCGGGCTCGGCGGCACAACGCCCCGGTGCCGGCGGGCACACGGGTTGACGGAAACTGCCGCTTGATGAAAGTGTCGCCTCAAGTCACACGAAAGGAAAATTCATCATGGCCAAAACCGCCCTCGCATTCACAATACTTCCCGACAGCCCGCCGGCTCGCCTGATCGAATGGTCGCGTGCGGCGGAGGACGCGGGCTTTTCGTGCGTCTTCATGACCGAGGCAAACAACGACTCGCTAGCGTGCTCGCTTGGGCTCGGACTTCATACCAAGCGAATCAAACTCGGTACCGCGATCACGAACATCTATCTGCGCCATCCTAATCTGCTCGCCAATGAAGCCGCCGCGGTCCAGGAATTCACCGGCGGACGATTTATCCTCGGTCTCGGCACAGGCCATCGCGAGAGCAATTCCGCGCTGGGAATCGAAATGGGAATACCGCTGACCAGGATGCGCGAAACGGTGAAGACGATTCGCGCCGCGCTCGAAGGGGGCAAGACCGGGCCGCGCGTCAGCGCGAAGCTGCCACTTTATCTGGCGGGGGTATCGCGCCCGATGGTGAAGCTGGCGGGCGAGATCGGAGACGGCGTCATTTTCAACTTCTTTCCGCCGGCGCGGGTCAAGGAAGCGCTCGGCGAGTTGGCCGAAGGCGCACAGATCGGCGGCCGCGATCCCAAACAGATCGAGGCCGCGCTATTCGCCACCGCGTTCATTTCGGACGATCTCGAGGCCGCGCGTCGTCCCGCGCGCAAGCTCCTGTCACGCTACGGCGCGCTCAAGTTTTACGGCAACATGATGGCGCATTCCGGATTCGAGCGGGAAATCGCGGCTATTCGCGCAGCGGGGCGGGACGGCGACGCGGCGATCAAGGCAGTAAGCAACGAGCTGATCGATGCGACCCTGCTGGTCGGCTCGGAAGCGCGCGTTCGCGAGCGAATCCAGGAGCTATGCGCGCCGGGAATTGGCACCGCGATCGTGTTCACGAATCCGGTCAACGAAGATCGCAACGCCGCCGTGATGCGGACGATTCGCGCGCTCAAGCAATAGCGCAGATTCGTTTGCGCCCTTACGGCAGTTCCTCTTGAGGGTTGACCTTGCCGCGGGCGAGTGCGACGCGATCGAAGAAACGCCGGATACGCGTGGCGTTGACGCCGAAATCGCCGATCCCGTCGCGCGATTTCGAGCGCATCTCGATCAGGCTTTCGCTGTCGGGAGTCGGCCGAATCTCGATCACGACATCATCGTGGAAATGGAACAGCTTTGATGTCGCAACCACCTCGAGTGTATTCCTGGACGGATCGGAATAGGTAATCTTCCACGCAGGCACCCCTTGGGCGACCTCCGTTACGCGCTCGAATTCCGCCGACGGTTCGAGGCGCTCCTTGATCGGACCGATCGGGCCGTAACCCGCCTGCTGCCTGTCCGCGTACTTCGCCTTGTCGTATTTCATGTCGCGTCCCGCTTCATGCTGCAGCTTTTGGGCGAAAACGAACTCGGGCGGATTATCGAAATCGGTCGTGATGTCGTTGATGGGTGGATACTTGGAGCTGCGCAGCACGGTCACGATCAACGGCAAAGCGATCAGCAGGCAAATCACCGTGCCGACTAATGCCCGATTGCGCCCGGCTCGCAGTTGAGGCTTGCGCGTCATGAAAATGGCGAGGAACCCGATTAGCGATCCCATGATGCTCAGCAGAAACCCGAGCGCGAACAACTGGAAACCCATGAACGGCTCGATCAGGTAGAAGTGCGCGCCGATGATTCCCGCGGCGATCAGCGAGAGCGCCAAGAGTGCATCGAAGAAGGCAAGCCATGCCGGAGCCATTTTGTTCTCCTGCGATTAATGCGCGCCCGCGACCAATAAGCGATCAGACAAGGCGGAGTTCCTTCATCGCGATGCGCAACTTCTCCGCGGGGCCCGCGGTCATCGTTACCAACGGCATCCGCAACTCGTTGGCGCATTTGCCCATGAACGCGAGCGCTTGCTTGACGGGAATCGGATTCGTTTCGACGAACAGCGCACGCATCAGCGGCAGCAATCGGTAATGGATCTTGCGCGCGTTGACGAAATCACCGCCGAGCGCGGCGACCGCAAGGTCGTGCATCTCGCGCGGAACTGCGTTGCTGCACGTCGAGATCACACCCTTGGCGCCAAGCGCAATCAGCGGCAGCGTCAAGCCGTCGTCGCCGGAAAAAATCGCGAGCCGGTCGCCGCACAGCTTTAAGATGTCGGAGGACTGATCCATCGAGCCCGACGCTTCCTTGATGCCAACGATGTTCTTGATTTCGCTGAGTCGCGCAAAAGTCTCGGGCGCGATGTTCGAGGCGGTGCGACCGGGGATGTTGTACACGAACAGCGGGATATCCACGCTCGCCGCGATCATCTTGTAGTGCCTGAAGATGCCGTCCTGGGTGGGTTTGTTGTAATAGGGCGATAGCAACAGCGCGCCGTCCGCACCCATTTTGCGCGCGGCCGCGGTCAGCCGAATCGCTTCCGCAGTCGAGTTCGAGCCGGTGCCCGCGATTACCGGGACGCGCTTTCGCGCCTGCTCGATCGTGAGCTTGATCACGTTGTCATGCTCGGCGTGCGTGAGCGTGGCTGATTCGCCGGTCGAGCCGCACGGCACGAGCCCGTCGATTCTGCTCTGAATCTGCCATTCGATAAGATCGCGCAACGCCGGCGCGTCCACCTCGCCATCGCGAAACGGAGTTACGAGAGCAGTCAGTGCGCCATTGAACATCGCTCGAAGCCTCCCGCTTTATTCAACTCACCGGGACCATCTCGTCCGCGCCCAGTTCGACCTCGCCACGAAAAACCTCGACGGCGTCGCCGGTCATGAAAACGTGATTCGCATCGGCTCCGTCGGCGCGCCATTCGATTTCAAGATTGCCGCCGCGCAACTCTACCGTCGCGGTCCGCTCGGAGTGATTTGTCAGAACCGCCGCAACCAGTGCCGCGCATGCTCCGGTGCCGCAGGCCCAAGTCTCGCCCGAGCCGCGCTCCCACACGCGCATCCTGAGATTGCGGCGCGAGACGGCCCTGATGAACTCGGTATTTACGCGGCGGGGAAAGAACGGATGATGCTCAAACTTGCGGCCCAGCTCGGCGAAATCACGATCCTGCAACTTGAATACGCCGTCATCGGCGACGAACACGACGCAATGCGGATTGCCCATCGATACCGCCGTGATCGACTCGCGCATGCCTGCGACATCCAGTGGATAGTCTATGATTCGGCCGACGGCATCGACCGGGATGTCGCGGCCTTCGAGAATCGGCTCGCCCATGTCGACCGTCGCGCCGACCACGCGGCGCCCTTCCAGCCGCAGCTCGACCGTCTTGAGCCCGGCGTCGGTCTCCACCACCATCGGATTCGCGCGCACGAGGCCGCGCTCGAAGGCAAGCCGCGCAACACATCGGATTCCGTTGCCACACATGTCGCCGCGGCTTCCGTCCGCGTTGTACATCTCCATTCGTATATCGGCGTTGCTTGACGGCGCGAGCATGATCAAACCGTCGCCGCCTACGCCAAAGCGGCGGTCGGAAAGTTTGACCGAAAGTGCGGACGGATCGGCGGGACGCGCGCGCAAAGCGACGATGTAGATATAGTCGTTGCCGCATCCGTGCATCTTGGTGAATTCGAGGGTTGCCATCTTCGTTTGTGGGCTCTCACGCCGGCCCGAGGCTGACGATATGTTCGCCGCGGATCAGGTCCTCGAAGCTCTCGCGCTCGCGAATCACGTGAACGTCGGCGCCGTCAACCAGGACCTCAGGCGCGCGCGGGCGGCTATTGTAGTTCGATGACATGACGAAGCCATAAGCGCCGGCGCTCATCACTGCAAGCAAATCGCCCTCCGCGGGCTCAGCCATCTCACGCTCGCGCGCGAAGAAATCGCCGCTCTCGCAAACCGGACCGACGATGTCCGCCGTCACGGTCTTGCCGGGCCTCCGGCGATCGACGGGAACGATCGCGTGATATGCCTGGTAAAGCACGGGGCGAATCAAATCGTTCATCGCGCCGTCGATAACGACGAAACGCTTCACGTCGGTCTCCTTGTTGTAGAGGACTCGCGTCACCAGCACGCCCGCGTTGCCAACCATAACGCGTCCCGGCTCGGTGATTATCTTGAGCCCAAGACCCGCGATCGGCTTCAGCACAGCGTGCGCATATTCCGAGGGCGGCGGCGGCTGCTCCTGATAGGGGATTCCGAGACCGCCGCCGAGATCCAGATACTTGAGCGCGATTCCCGCGCTGCGGAGCCGTCCGACAATCGCGGCAACCTTCCGTCCCGCTTCGGCAAACGGCGCCATCTCGGTTATCTGGGAGCCGATATGGGTGCTCAGACCGACGATTTCAAGCTGCGCCAGCGCGCTCGCTTCCGCGTAGTATTCGTCCACCTGCGAGAGCGGTACACCGAACTTGCTGTCGCGATGGCCGGTGGAAATGTGCGGATGCGTGCCCGGATCGAGATCGGGATTCACGCGCAGGCTGACCGGTGCGCGATGCTTCATCCGGCCCGCGACCTCGGCCACGCGATGCAGTTCCGGGCGCGACTCGACGTTGATCATCAGGATGCCGGCTTCGAGCGCAGCCGCGATCTCCTCGTCGGTCTTGCCGACGCCGGAGAAGACAATCTTGCGGGGGTCCGCGCCGATTCGCAGGCATCGCATCAGCTCGCCGACGGAGACGATATCGAACCCCGCGCCCATCGAGGCGAACAACTTCAGGATGCTCAGATTCGAGAGCGCCTTCATCGCGTAGCAGACCAAATGGTCGGTGCCGGCGAAGGCCTCGTCGAAGACTCGGAAATGCCGCCTGAGGGTGCGCGCGCTATATACGAAAAAAGGCGTGTTGATTCGCCGCGCCAAATCGGCGATCGGCACGTCCTCGGCATAAAGCTGATCGTCGCGGTATTCGAAGTAGTTCATTGCGATGTGGCGTCGGTCACGCGGCTGCTTTGCTCGCTCGACGGCGGTGCGACGGGTGAAGGATCGTTTCTATCACAGAGCAGCCCGGCGAATAAACGGACGCTCGCCGCGGTTCCGCTCGCGGCCGGTGTTATCGAAGCGGTACTGGCGTTGGCACCACGAAATTTTCCGGGTTCGGCGGAGCCGATGGACCCTTGCGCACGATCGTCACACCGTTCGACGGCTCGCTGACGTAACCGTCGGTGGTGCTGGAAGTCACCTGGTAATGATAGGTCTTGCCCGCAACGGTCGCACCGTCGATGAAAGTAAAAGTGCGTTGCACCTGGAATCGCCCTTCATCATACACCTGGATGTCGCCAATCTTCTCGACAGGCTTTCCCTCCTCGGCGCGCGAGATTGTAAAGCCGCCCAAGTCGCGCATCTTTTGGCCGTTGGCGTAGCTTTCGGGTCGGGGCCAGGTCACGCGAATTCCATCTTTCGCATTGGCAGCCTCAAGGCCGAGGATTTTCTCGGGACGCGCCGACTCCGGTGGTATTGGCTGTGACTTCACGCCGCATCCGAGGAACACCGCGCTTGCAAGCGCAGCAATCATGAGCGCAAACGTCAACCACTTCGCGCGGCTGGTTTCCCGATTCATCGGCGTCCGAGCTCCTTCAGGCGGCGCTTGACTGCGGACGGCGCCGGACCGCCTTCGATCGTACGCCGGGCGATCGAGTTCTCGGCTCGAAGAAGCGCGATTGCGTCCGCACCAAACCCGCTGGAATACCGTCTCAACTCCGCGCTGCTCAGGTCCTCGAGCGTCCTGCCCGCTTCGGCCGTCTCGCGGACTATCGCGCCGACGACTTCATGCGCCCGGCGAAAGGGAGTGCCACGACTGACCAGGTATTCCGCGAGATCTGTGGCCAGCGCAAATCCTCCCGCTGCCGCTCGCATGCGTTTGGTATCGAATCGCAGTTTCGGCCAGAACTTCGCAAGCAGTGCGAGCGCCGGCTTGAGCGCGTCGAGCGCGTCGAAGACGCGTTCCTTGTCTTCCTGCAAGTCCGAGTTATAGGCCAGCGGAAGGCCCTTCAAAACCGTCAGCATGGCGACCAAATCGCCGATTACGCGGCCAGTCTTGCCGCGGATCAGTTCGAGCAGATCAGGATTCTTTTTCTGCGGCATCATCGAACTGCCGGTCGAAAATTCATCGGGCAACGCCGCGAACCCGAACTCGGTGCTCGTCCAGAGAATAATTTCTTCGCTCATCCGCGACAGATGCACCTGCGTGAGCGCGGCGGCCGAAAGAAAATCCACCACGAAGTCGCGATCCGACACCGCGTCCATGCTGTTGGCGGTGATCGCCCTGAAGCCCAACGCTCGCGCGACCATCCGGCGGTCCAGCGGCAGCGTCGTCCCCGCCAAAGCTCCCGCGCCGAGCGGCATGATCGCGGTGCGCGCCGCGGACTGCTCGAAGCGCTCGCGATCCCGGCCAAGCATCTCGACGTAGGCGAGCAAATGATGCGCGAGCGTGACCGGCTGCGCGCGTTGCAAATGCGTATAGCCGGGCATGATCGTGGCGACGTGGCGCCTGGCGAGCCGAATCAGCACGGCGCGAAGCGCGGCGACCAGCGCGATCACGCCGGCAATCTCGTCGCGGAGATAGAGCCGCATGTCGAGCGCGACCTGATCGTTGCGCGAACGCCCGGTGTGCAGCTTGCGCCCGGGTTCACCAATCAGCGCGATCAGCCGGCGCTCGACCGCCAGGTGGAGGTCTTCATCGGCGATATCGAACTTGAAGCGTCCAGCCGCGATTTCAGTTTCGATACGCTCGAGTCCGCCAACGATTGCGCGCAACTCGCCCGGCTTGAGCAGTCCAGCCTTCTCGAGCATCCGCGCATGCGCGATCGACCCGCGAATATCGTGCCGAAAAAGCCGCCGGTCGAAGGGCAACGACGCGGTGAAAGCTTCGACCTCGGGGATGCGGCCGCGCGCAAATCTTCCCCGGATAAGATTGCGCGCCGCGGCGCCGACCGGCACAGCTCTAGCGTTCTTTTTCCGGCTGCGACGCACTTTCACTCTTTCACTATGAAACGATCGGAGCAGGCCGCCGCGGGCATCTCGAGACAGAATCCACGCGCGTCAGTTGGCGGGCCGCAATTGGCAGGTACATCCGCGCGCCGCACAACTCATCGAACCGTCGGGATGGGTGATATGGACGTCCATCTTGTGATGGCAGCGGTCGCAATCTCCCGTGCGCGGACGGGGCACCAGCTTGGGCTGTGTTCGCGGCGGCTTGAACTGGATGACCTTGCCCAACTCGATGCGTCCTCTGATGACCGATGCGACGATCAGCTCTTGGTGCTCACACGAGCCAGCGCTCGAAGCCTCACGCCCGCGAGCCTGATGAATCCGTCGGCGTCGGCCTGATTGTACCCGCCCGCTTCCTCGAAACTCGCGATCTTCGGATCATACAGGGAGTTCGGCGATTTGCGGCCGGCGATCCATACGCCGCCCTTGAAGAGCTTCAGCCGCGCGACTCCGCTCACGTTTTTCTGCGTGTCATCCACCAGCGCCTGCAGCGCCTCACGCTCGGGCGAAAACCAATATCCGTAATACACCATTTCCGCGTAGCGTGGGATAAGCGAGTCGCGCAGATGCATCACCTCGCGATCGAGCGTGAGCTGCTCAACCGCACGGTGCGCGTGGAACAGGATTGTCACCCCGGGAGTCTCATAAACTCCGCGCGATTTGATTCCGACGTAGCGGTTCTCCACCAAATCGACGCGACCGATCCCGTGGCGACCCGCGATTTCGTTGGCGCGCTCGATAATCCGGGCGGGCGCGAGCCGCTCTCCATTGATTGCGACCGGATTGCCGCCGGCGTATTCGATCTCGACGTACTCAGGCTTGTTCGGCGCGTCTTCGGCGGAGACGGTCATGCGGAACATGTCGTTGTAAGGCTCGCGCCACGGATCCTCGAGGATGCCGCCCTCGTAACTGATATGGACCATGTTGCGATCCATCGAGTACGGCTTCTCGGCGGTCACGGGCACGGGAATCTTCTTTTCGTTGGCGTAGGCGAGCATGTCGGCGCGGCCTTTGAACGGCCAATCGAGACGGCGCCACGGCGCGACGATCTTGAGATCGGGCGCGAGTCGCGCAAACGTCAACTCGAATCGCACTTGGTCGTTACCCTTGCCGGTGGCGCCGTGGGCGACAGCGTCGGCGCTTTCCTCGCACGCAATCTCGACCTGCTTCCTGGCGATCGCCGGCCGCGCGATCGACGTGCCCAGTAGATAGTAGCCCTCGTACACGGCATTCGCGCGCATCATCGGGAAGACGAAGTCGCGTGCGAATTCCTCGCGTAGATCGACGATGTGAAGTTTACTCGCGCCGGTCTTCAGCGCCTTGTCTTCGAGCCCCTCCATCTCGTCGCCCTGCCCAACATCTGCGCAATACGCGATCACCTCGCATCCGAACTGATCCTTGATCCAGCGCAGCATGACCGACGTGTCGAGTCCGCCCGAGTAGGCGAGCACCAGTTTTTTTATTTTCTCGGTTGCCACGATTCCTGGGGCCGTCACTCTGGCGACGACGAGAGTCTGCAAAATTTCGGGACGTATCAGCCAGACCATCACTGCCTTCTGCGCGTGCAGCCGGTTCTCGGCTTGATCGAGCACGACGGAGCGCGGTCCGTCGATCACGTCGTCGGTGATTTCCTCGCCACGATGCGCCGGCAGGCAATGCATTACGATCGCGCCCTTGCGCGCATTCTTCAGCAGCGCGTCGTTGACCTGGAACCGCTTGAAGTCGCGCCGGCGCTGCGCGGCTTCTTTCTCACGGCCCATCGAAGTCCAGGTGTCGGTGTAAACGACGTCCGCGTCCTTTACCGCCTCGACGGGATCGTCAGTGAGCGTGCCGATTTCCTCGCCGCGCAGCCGCTTCATGAACGCCTTCTCGGGCTCGTAGCCTTCGGGGCAAGCCAGCCGAAGCTCGAAACCTGCGATCGAGGCCGCCTCGATCCAGCTCTGTGCGAGGTTGAATCCATCACCTACAAATGCGACGCGGACTTTCCTGAGATCGTGCCCGAAGTGTTCCTGCAGCGTCATCAGATCGGCGAGCAACTGGCACGGATGAAGCAAATCGGTGAGCCCGTTGATAACCGGCACGGTGGCCTCGCGCGCGAGCTCGACCGCGGTCTCGTGCGAGAAGGTGCGAATCATGATCAAATCCACGGACCGCGAAATGTTACGCGCCACGTCCTTGACCGATTCGCGCTCCCCGATACCTATATCATTCGGTGCCAGATAAATCGCATGCCCGCCGAGCTGCGCCATGCCGGTCTCGAACGTGATTCGCGTCCGCAGCGACGGCTTCTGAAATACCATCGCGAGCGTCTTGCCGCGCAGGTACGGATGCTCGAGTCCTATCTTGAGCTCGGCCTTGAGCCGCGCGCCAAGCGCGAGCAATCCGCTGAGTTCAGCCGGCGAGAGCGAACTGAGCTCGAGGAAATCGCGTTTCATCTGGCGTATGCGACGCGACTCATTTCGGATTTGGCACGCTCTTGAATGCATTTTCGATAATCGCAAGACCGGCGTCGGCTTCCTCGCGGGTGAGGTTCAGCGGCGGCAGCAGCCGCAGCACGTTGCCCGCAGTACCGTTGACGAGCAGCCGCTGCCTGACGCACTCCTCGACGATAGGACGCGCGTCGTGCTTGAGCACCACACCGATGATCATTCCGAGTCCCCGAACTTCGACGATTCGATCGCACGAGCGGGCAAATTTGCCGAGCCGATCGAGGATATAGCCGCCGACGCTCGACGCGTTGTCCAGCACGCCATCCTGCTCGAGAGCGTCGATCACGGCGAGCGCCGCCGCACACGCCACCGGATTTCCGCCGAACGTGGTGCCGTGGCTGCCCGGCGTGAAGCTCGATGCGAACTCGGGCCGCGCAATCATCGCACCGATCGGGATGCCACCGCCGAGCGCCTTGGCCAGGGTCACGATGTCAGGCTTGATGCCGGCGTGCTCGTACGCGAAGAAGCGCCCGGTGCGCCCGATTCCGGTTTGCACTTCGTCCAGAATCAGCAGCATCTTGTTGCGATCGCACCAGTCGCGCATTCGCTCCAAGTAATCCGCGCGCGGCACGACCACGCCGCCCTCGCCCTGGATTGGTTCGACCATCACGCCGACGGTTTCGTCACGCCGGGCGCGATCGAGCGCTGCGAGATCGTCGAAGGGCACCAGTCTGAAGCCGGGCATCAGCGGTTGAAAGCCCTGATGGTATCGCTCCTGGCCGGTCGCGCTCAGCGTGGCCAGCGTGCGTCCGTGGAATGATCCGAGCGTCGCCAAAATCTCGAAGCGCCCGCCGCCCGCGTTGCTGCCCCATCGCCGCGCAAGTTTGATCGCGGCCTCGTTGGCTTCGGCCCCCGAGTTGCCCAGGAAAACTTTTCCCTCGCCGAAACGATTCGCCAGCCGCTCGGCCAATCGCGCAGTCGGTTCGGTGTGAAAGACGTTGGAAACGTGCGTGAGTTTTTCCGCCTGCTCCTTGATCGCGCGCACGACGCGGGGATTTCCATGACCGAGACTGGTGACCGCCAGCCCGCAGAAAAAATCGAGATAACGGTTGCCGTCGGCGTCATACAGATAGGCGCCATGCCCGCGTGCGAACGCGATCGGAAGGCATCCGTAAACATCGACCATGTGTCGATGCGTGAGTTCTACTATCTCAGCATTGTTCATCGCGATTCGATTGGCGCTTGCCCGCTAACTGTTCGCCTTGCCTTCTCGCTCTGCGCCGCGCGCGGTATCGGTCAACGCCGACACCCTGGCGCGGCGTTGAACCACTTCGGTGCCGATTCCCGAGCGGGTGAAGATCTCCAGCAGCACCGCGTGTTTGACGCGGCCGTCGATTATGTGGGTCTTCGCCACGCCCTTGTTCAGCGCCTCGACGCAACATTCGACCTTCGGAATCATCCCTTCGTGAATCACTCCGCGCGCGATCAGTCGCCTGGCCTCCGCGGCATCGAGCGTCGGGAGCAACTTGCCGTCCTTGTCCTTCACGCCCTCGACGTCGCTCAGCAGGATCAATTTTTCCGCTTTGAGCGCGGCCGCGATCTCGCCCGCGGCGACGTCGGCATTGATGTTGTAAGTCTGGCCGTCGCGGCCGAACCCGGTCGGCGCGATCACCGGGATGAAGTTGTTGGCCTCGAGCGTGCGCAGCAATTCCGGATTCACCCGATCGACTTCGCCGACCAGCCCGATATCGACCCGCGAGCGTTTGCCGTTGTCATCGGTCACGACCATCCGCATCTTGCGCGACCTGATCAGGTCGCCGTCCTTGCCCGAAAGCCCAACCGCGCGGCCGCCCTGGCGCGAAATCGTCGCCACCAGGTCCTTGTTGATTCTTTGCAGGACCATCTCGGCCGCTTCCATCGTCGCCGGATCGGTGACGCGCATCCCGCGCACGAAGCGCGACTTCAGTCCGAGCTTGCCGATAAGTTCCGTAATCTGCGGCCCGCCGCCGTGCACGATGATCGGGTTGATCCCGACCAGGTCGAGCAGCACGACTTCCTGCGCGAAGCTTTCGCGCAACTCCTCGCTCTGCATCGCGTGGCCGCCGTACTTGATCACGAACGTTTTGCCGCGAAAACGCCGAATGTAGGGCAGCGCTTCGATCAGCACTTCGGCTCGATTGTGGACGGCCTCTTTCACGCCTTAAGCAACCTCTCCAAAAAAGAAAATCAAAACAGTATTGGACGCGCCGCGCAATCCATCGCTTGGCAGCGGCTATTGGGGCAATTGTAACCGGTGAACGGGAGCTACAGAATATACCGCGAGAGATCCTCGTCCTTGACGATTTCATCGAGGCGGCCGTGAACGTACGCGGCGTCGATTGTCAGATCGTGATCCTGCAGTTCCGGCGCGCTGAACGACAACTCTTCCAATAGCCGCTCGATCACCGTATGCAGCCGGCGCGCGCCGATATTTTCCGAACGCGCGTTGACCTTGGCCGCGATCTCCGCCAGCGCCGCCACCCCGTCCCCGGTGAAGCGCATATGCACGCCCTCGGTCTCCATCAGCGCGACGTATTGCCGGGTCAGCGCGTTCTCGGGCTCGGTGAGAATGCGGATGAAATCTTCGCGCGTGAGCGCCTTGAGCTCGACGCGAATCGGGAAGCGCCCCTGGAACTCGGGAATCAGGTCCGACGGTTTCGAGGTATGAAACGCCCCCGACGCGACAAACAGGATGTGGTCGGTCTTGACCGCTCCGTATTTCGTGTTGACCGTCGATCCCTCGACGATTGGCAGCAGGTCGCGCTGCACGCCCTCGCGCGAGACGTCGGGTCCGTGCGACTCGCGCCCCGCGATCTTGTCTATCTCGTCGATGAACACGATGCCCGACTGCTCCGCGCGGCTGATCGCCTCGTGCGCCACCGCCTCCATATCCACCAGCCGCGCCGCTTCCTCCGTTGTCAGCAGCTCCAGCGCCTCGGGGATCTTCACTTTGCGCGTGCGCGTCTTCTTGGGCATGAGCTGATTCATCAGCTCCTTCATGTTGAGGCCCATCTCTTCCATCCCTTGCGGCGTGAAGACCTCGATATTCGGCACGGCGTTCGCGCTGACTTCGAGCTCGACTTCACGATCGTCCAGATGGCCGCCATTCAGCAGCTTGCGCAATTTCTCGCGCGTGTCTTTGTGCGAGTCGTTGTCGATCGCTTCGATATTCCCCTCCGGCGTGATACCCGCGGGGCGGCGGACTTTGGTGGGCACCGGGAACAGCAGATCGAGCAATCGCTCCTCGGCGTTCTCGCGCGCCTTGACCGCAACCCGATCGCGCGCTTCGTCGCGCACCATCTTGACGGCGATTTCGGCCAGGTCGCGAATCATCGACTCGACGTCGCGCCCGACGTAGCCGACCTCGGTGTAGCGCGACGCTTCCACCTTTACGAACGGCGCTTGCGCCAGCCGCGCCAGCCGCCGCGCAATTTCCGTCTTGCCGACTCCGGTCGGTCCGATCATGAGGATATTCTTGGGCGCAATTTCGTCGCGCAATTCCGGCGCGACATTCTGCCGCCGCCACCGATTGCGCAGTGCGATCGCAACTGCGCGCTTCGCCTCATGCTGCCCGACGATATAGCGGTCGAGCTCCGAGACGATCTCGCGCGGCGTCATCACTTGTGGAACTGCCATCGGTTGAAGACTTCCTGGCGTATTGCGGCTACAATTCTTCGAAGACAAATTGGTCGTTGGTGTAAACGCAGACTTCCGACGCGATTTTCATCGCGTCCTCCGCGATCTGGCGCGCCGTCATCCCGGAACCGTGGCGAATCAGCGCGCGCGCTGCCGCTAGCGCGTAGTTGCCGCCCGATCCGATCGCCAGGATTCCATCGTCGGGCTCGAGCACGTCGCCGACGCCTGAAATTAGCAGCGAGCTCTCTTTGTCCGCCACCACCAGCATCGCCTCGAGCCGGCGCAGGATTCGATCCGTGCGCCAGTCCTTGGCCAACTCGACCGCGGCGCGGCGAAGCACGCCATTGTATTCCTGCAGCTTCGATTCGAACTTGTCGAACAGCGTCAGCGCGTCTGCGGTCGAGCCCGCGAATCCCGCCAGCACGCGATCCTGATGCAGCCGGCGCACTTTCTTCGCCTTGCTCTTCATGATCGTTTGTCCAACGCTCACCTGTCCGTCACCCGCGATGATGACATGCCCCTCGTGGCGCACGCATAGAATCGTCGTGTGGCGAATTTCGGCCCCCGGCTCGAGGCCCTTGTCAAACCCGTGGGAAGGCACGTCGATAAACCTCTTTCAAATGATTCACGCTCACATGAGTGTACCGCTGCGTTGTCGCCAGGCTCGCATGGCCGAGCATTTCCTGTATCGACCTCAGGTCCGCCCCATTGCCAAGCATATGCGTTGCGAAACAGTGACGCAGCCCATGCGGCGTGATTCCCGCGTTCAGACCCACCGCCGCCAATCGCCGCTGCACGATCGTCTCGACGCTGCGCGTGGTCAGTCTGCCGCCGCGAAGATTCGTAATCGCGGGACCGTCGGGCTCCCACGCAACCGGCATCGCACGCCGCCAGGCCCTCAATGCATCCAGCGCCGGCTCACCCAGCGGCACCAGCCGATCCTTGTTGCCCTTGCCCGCTCGCACCATGACCATCCCGAGCTCTTCGTCGATGTCGCGCCAGTTGAGCCCGACCAGCTCGCCGACGCGCAGCCCCGACGAATACAGCGTCTCGAATATCGCGCGATCGCGTAGCGCGGCAGGTTTCGAGTCATCTGCCGGCAGCGAAAACTCGATCAGCCGGCGAACTTCGTCCGGCTGCAATATCGACGGCAGGCGTCTTTCGTTCTTTGGCGAGCGAATCGACCGCGCGGGGCTTGGCTCGCCAATCGTCGTCTCGCGGTAGCGAAAAAACGCCTTTATCGCGCTCAGTCTGCGCTGCACGGTGGCGCGTTTTGCGGTCTTCATCAATTCGGCCAGGTAGCTGCGGATATGATCCGCCGTGATGCCCGTGACTTCGATTTCATCGACTCGTCTGCCGACCATCGCCGCCCGCTCGAGCATGAAACTTCGAAACGCGAGCAGATCGCGACGATAGCTCGTCACCGTATTGTCCGCGGCACGCGACGCCTTCTTCAGCGCCGCCGCAAAAGCCTCTACCTCCGCCTCCATTGTCTCGCGCGCACCCACCTGAGCGGCTATGCTATCAGCGGCGATTGGGCCGAAAAAGCATGCCTCTCTCAGCGCGTCCCCCAGGGAACCAACGCTTTCAGATTCTGGAAGTCTCGCGGAGCATTGTGTCGCGCGAAGAACTCGCCGCTTCGCTATGAACTGTTGGCATTGCGCGATGAAAATCGAGGTCATCGCCGGGATGGATCGCGTCGGTTTTCGCGACGAATGTCCCGGATGCGGCCGCGCGCTGCACGCATGCCGCAACTGCGGCTTTTACGATCCGGCCTACAACAACAGTTGCCGTGAGACCATGGCCGAGCGGGTGGTGGACAAGGATCGATTTAATTTCTGCGAATACTTCATGCCCGGCGATGCGGCCGTTAGGCCGCCAGCGAAGACCAAAGCCGGCGCGCAGAGCAAGCTGGAGGCTCTCTTCAAGAAAAAATCATGACCTCCTGCAGATTCTTCCTTCTTGACCGCTGCGCCGAGCTTCTTTTCATCGCGGCGTTCGCTTCGCTGGTCGCCACCGGATGCCATCCGGCCAACAGCGCGCGCGGCGTCGCCGATCGCTTCGTTGACCAATACTATGTAGCGATCGACCTGAAGGCGGCCGAGCCATTCTGTACCGGCCGCGCACTCGCCAAGCTTCATCACGAGATAAAGATGATCGGCAGCCAGAAAATCGACGCCAGTACTCACAAGCCCGTCGTGCATTACAAACTCACTGCCGAGCGCGACGGCACCGACCATATCGAGTTCCTGTTTCGCGCGACCATCGACGTGCCCGACGGTGGCACCTTCCATCGCAACTTGCTGGTGACGGCGCGCAAGGCCGCCGATACGTGGAAAGTCTCGAACTTCGAGGACTACGAATAGCCGAGACCGATCATGAGCGTTGCCGCAATCATTCTCGCTGCGGGCAAAGGGACCAGGATGCGCTCGAAGCGGGCCAAGGTCCTGCACGAACTTGGCGGAGAACCGATGATCGCGCGCGCGATTCGCGCCGCCGCAGCGCTCGAGCCCGAGCCAATCGTGATCGTCGTCGGCCACCAGGCTCGCGAAGTCGAAGCCGCGGTAAGCTTCTCTCGAGCGCGATTCGCGCTCCAGGAGCCTCAGCGCGGCACCGGCGACGCTGCTCGATGCGGCCTCGGCCGGATTCCAACGGGCTTCACTGGCGACGTGTTAATCGCTTACGGCGACATGCCGGCAATCACGCCGGCTACCCTGCGCGCTTTTCTGGACGCACATCGAAAGCGCGGCGCAAAGCTCTCGTTCATCAGTATCATCCTCGACGATCCCGCGGCGTACGGCCGGGTGATTCGCGACGGCGGCGGCAAGGTCGAGAAAATCGTCGAGTTCCGCGACGCGTCGCCGGCCGAGCGCGCCATCAAGGAAATCAATACCGGCTTTTACCTGGTCGATGCAGCGCTGCTTCGGTCGGCGCTGGCGGAACTGAAACCGGGCAACGCGCAGGGTGAGTATTACCTGACCGATATCGTTGCGATCGCGCGCGCTCGCGGCGAAAGCGAAAAAGTCGAAGCGTGGGTTGCTACCGACCCGGCGGAATTCGCCGGAATCAACTCGCGCGAGGAGCTGGCAAATATGGAAGCGGAAATTCGTGCGGCCGTTAACCGAAAGCTGATGCAATCCGGCGTGACGCTTGTCGACCCCGCATGCACCTACATTTCGGAGCAGGCCGAAATCGCGCCCGATTGTGTAATCGGTCCCAACGTCCAGATTATCGGGATGTGCAAGCTCGGCGAGGGCGTGCGAATAGACGGCACCGCATGGCTCAGCAACGTGACGATCGGCCCGCGATGCCATCTGAAGCTGGGCGTGCGCGCCGAAGATTGCGTCATCGGCGAAGAATCCGAAATCGGCCCGTTCGCCAACTTGCGCGCCGGCACCGAACTCGCCGGGCACAATCGGATTGGCAATTTTGTCGAGACCAAAAAGGCGCGGCTCGGACGCGGCACCAAGGCCAGCCATCTCAGCTACCTCGGCGACGCCACCATCGGCGCCGACACCAACGTCGGATGCGGCGTTATCACGGTGAATTACGACGGCTACGACAAGCATCAGACGGTGATCGGCGACCGCTGCATGGTCGGATGCGACACGCAACTGGTCGCGCCGGTCAAGGTCGGCAGCGATGTGTTCGTCGCGTCAGGGACGACCATTGTTCGCGAGGTGTCCGACGGCTCGCTTGTGATGTCGCATCATCCGCAGCGCGAAAAGGCCGGCTGGATGGCGGCCTGGCGCAAGCGGCACGGCGACAGCCCCGACGGCAGCTTGCGGCGCACCAAACACGATCAAGATTAAACGCATCGCTTGAACTGGCCCGCGGCACCGACGCCGATCAGCCGGGCAATCTCGCGAAGTCAGTGACGGCAGAGTAGCGCGAGGCGGTGCGTGGTTCACAATACTTATAGTCTCTAGAAACATCGTCTTCATTCCGGCTTTTATGCGATTGTGGCGTCGCCCTCTATCGTATTCGGCCGACGCGTTCGCGAGCTTCGCGAACAGCGAGGTTGGACCCAGGAAAATCTCGCCGTCAAATGCGGGCGACACTGGACCTATGTCGGCGGTATCGAACGAGGTGAGAGAAATCCCACTCTCCGCGTAATTTGTGACCTCGCGCAAGCCCTTGGCGTCACGGTGCGCGAGCTTTTTCCCGAGCGCGGTGCGAGATGAAGAAGCATCCGCTCGAAGAGAAATGGAATACCACAGCATGGGATATTCTGTCCGCCATAGAGCGCGGGTTTCGTGCGCAGGTGGACGTGAAAGGCAAGCTTGCCGAGTGGTTTCTCTTTCAGAAGCTCGAACAAATGCAACGAGAAGGTGCTCTCCAAAGCATCATCTGGCAGGACAAGGACGGTCAACCAGATTTCGTCGTGCCCTATGCAGGCCGGGAGATTAAGATCGAGTGCAAAAACGTCCGTTCGCCTGGCCAAATCAAACGTCCGCAGGGATCGGCGCGCGTCGAACTCCAGAAGACCCGCAACAACAAGAAAGGTGAGCCTACACGCGGCTACAAGCCGGAGGAATTCGACGTGCTCGCCGCCTGTCTCTTTAATTTCACTGGAAAGTGGGAATATCTTTTTGTGGCAACCCGCCGTCTTACTAGACGGCCCAAGCCGTTAGAACGATTTCTTACGATTATGCAGCCGGTTCCGCTCCAACCGGAAGGCTTTTGGAGCTATGATCTGTTCAATGCCTTCAAGGACGCGATTAAGTAGCGGGCATTCCGGCGACCCGCAGTTGCCGACGAAGCCGCTTTACGAAACAAAGCTGGGTCGTGCCCACGTAGCGAATTCCCTGCCCTTTATGGCCGGGCTTGAGGCTGCGAGCGTGAATCTCGCTTTCACCTCGCCGCCCTATGCACTTCACTTCAAGAAGGAATACGGCAACGCCAACCAGCGCGATTATGTGGAGTGGTTTCTACCGTTCGCACGCGAAGTACACCGCCTCTTGCGAGACGACGGCAGTTTTGTGATTGACATCGGCGGTGCCTGGACACCCGGTAAGCCGACCCGCTCCTTGTATCATTTCGATTTGTTGATTGCTCTGGTTCGGGAGGTCGGCTTCTACTTAGCCCAAGAATTCTATTGGTATAATCCCGCGAAGCTTCCCTCACCGGCCGAATGGGTAACAGTCCGAAAGATTCGGGTGAAAGACGCAGTCAACTGTCTTTGGTGGTTATCGAAGACGCCCGACCCAAAGGCGGACAATCAGCGCGTGCTCAATGAATACAGCCCGGACATGCGACGGCTAGTAAAACGCGGATACAGAGCGAAGGTCCGTCCGTCCGGACATATCATCACCCGGAAATTCACCGATCGAGGCGGTTCCATTCCATCGAATCTTCTGGTGCATGGCAACAATGACGCCAACGGGCGGTATCTTGAACTGTGCAAGCTGAACAATATCAAGCCTCATCCGGCACGTTTTCCTGTTCAGGTGCCGGCTTTCTTCATTCGATTCCTTACCGACTCTGGAGATTTGGTTCTTGACCCCTTTGCTGGAAGCAACACGACCGGCGAGGCGTGTGAACGCGAAGGCCGCAAATGGATATCTATCGAGAACCACTCGCCCTACCTTGAGGCGAGCAGGTTTCGATTCGAGGGTGAATTGGCGCGCCTACCGGATCGGCTGGCAGAACCGGCTCCACGCGCGTTACAGACGTCACTCTTTTGAAAGAGGTTAAGCTTCGGGGTGACATCGCCAAGTGGAAGTGGGCGAGGATTGCAGCGCTGCCGCTCGCTTAGCTCGTCGAGCAGGGACTTGGTTCTTTCAGGTCGGCGGTGTCGGAGCCCTCGGTGAAAGTCTCTCCAGGCGCCCGTTTTCGGCCATCCGCGCGGCTTGCGCCGGCCTTGGCTACTGCTTCGACATCAGATCGGCCTTCCCGCTGGCCAGATCCACCGGCACCGAGTTGTGCTCGTGGACGATCAGCCATTTCCCTTTGATCTTCCTCAGGCAGTCAGTGGTCCGAATAACCATATCGAGCTTCGCGCCGCTCTTGTCAGTCGAGACCATATGGGTGGTGTAATGCGCGAAGGCGAGCTTGCCGTTGGCGGTAATGTCGAGGTCGCTTACCTGAGCGGTGATCGGGCCGCTCGCGGCGGTCGCAAAGAAGGCCTCGAAGTCCTTGCGATAGGCGGGAGCGCCGACGTACTGGCGCGGAGGAATGATGTCAAACACAAACAGATCGTCACCCGGAGCATAGAAGCCCATGACCTTGTCGACATCCTTGGCGGCGATCGCCGCGGCCAGTTGCTCTTCCACCGCTTGGATTTGTGCTTTGTCAGCCGACTGCGCTCCGGCGTCGAATGCGATGCCCAGTAAGACGACTGCAAAGGCTATTGACCCCAGAACGAACAGCTTCCTCGCGTGGCCCGAATTCATGCAAACTCCTCCTTCGACCCGTTTTGGATTCATGACTGCCGGTTACGTCGCAGGCACGGGGACAGTCACGTTTCTATCGATACAAACAGGGAGCGGATGGTTGATGCCCGCTCATCGGTGGTCGTCTCTCACGAAGCTGCGCTGATGTCAAGGCTGTAGGGAGAAACACGCGGGTACTTTCATCAAGATCAAATGGTCGCGCGACCCGCGCATCGCTTGAACTTGCTCGCGGCGGTGGGAATAATGACCTGAACGAGGTGACGGTCGAAGCGATGGAAAACAAAGAGCGAGAGTAGCGCCAGGACTCATGGCCGCATCGGGCCATGAGTTGACGAGGTGGAAGCAGTATCGAAAGATTCGGCGGATGGCTTCCCGGCTCCACAGTCGATAGAGGCGAGCAAACCGCGCGAGCGATCGCGCGACAAAATACGCCTCGAGTGGCAGAGCGTCAGGCTCTGACGTGATTTTCTAAACTCTCCCGCACAAATCGTATCGCTATCGTTTCGCCCTGAGCCGGTGGGTTCGGATAACTCTGCAAACTTCCCTGCGAATCCGGGGAAAGGAGCGAACGATCATGTGCGGAATAATCGGATACGTCGGGCCGCGCGAAGCCTATCCTATCATCCTCGAAGGGCTGGGCCGCCTGGAGTATCGCGGCTACGATTCGGCCGGCATCGCAACTTTAGTTGACAACCAGCTCGAAATTCGCCGCGCCAAAGGCAAGCTCGACAACCTGCGCCGTCTGCTGGCCGACTCTCCCATCCACGGCCGTATCGGAATCGGGCACACCCGATGGGCGACTCACGGGCGCCCGTCGGAGGAAAATGCGCATCCGCACAAAGCCGGCCAGGTCGCCGTCATCCACAACGGCATCGTCGAGAACTTCATCGAGCTGCGCGCCGAACTGCTCGCTCGCGGCCACAAGCTCCGCTCCGAAACCGACACCGAGCTGATCTCGCACCTGATCGAGGAAAAGCTCAAAGGCGGGCGCGGGCTGACCGAGGCCGTGCGCGAAGCCGTCTTGCGGCTGCGCGGTTCGTTCTCGATCGTCGTGCTGTCGGAAACCGAACCCGACAAGCTGGTCGCCGCCAAAACCGCGACGCCGTTGATCCTGGGGCTGGGTGACGGCGAGAACTTCATCGCTTCGGATATTCCCGCGATTCTCGAACACACGCGCCGCGCGATCGTGCTCGAAGACGGCGAGCTTGCCGAGGTCACCGCCACCACCGCGCAGCTGATGAAGTTCGATGGCACTGCGGTTACTCGCGCACCGCGTCAAGTGGAATGGGACGCCGTCGCCGCCACCAAGGGCGGCTTTCGCCATTACCTGCGCAAGGAAATCAACGACCAGCCGCAGGCGTGGATCGACACGATGGCGGGGCGGGCGGACGGCGGCTCGACAAGCGTCCGCTTCGAAGGCGAACTGATCCCGCCAGGCGGTCCCGCGTCGATCGGGCGAATCGTAATGCTGGGTGCGGGCGCGTCGTGGATAACCGCGCAGGTGGGCAAGTTCATGATCGAGGACATCGCCGCGATTCCGGTCGAGGTCGATTACTCATCCGAGTTCCGCTATCGCCGGCCACCGATTGACGGCCGCACGATGATCATCGCCGTGTCGCAGTCGGGCGAGACCGCCGACACGATAGCCGCGATGGAAGAAGGACGCGCGCGCGGTGCGCATCTGCTGGCCATCACCAACACGGTGGATTCGTCGATCGCGCGCAAGGCCGACGCGCAGTTGTACACGCGATGTGGTCCCGAGACGAGCGTGACGACCACCAAATGCTTTCTGACGCAGCTCGAGGCTTACTATCTGTTCGCGATTCATCTGGCGGCGCGGATGGGACGGCTGTCGGGCGCGGACGCCGGCAAGTTGCTGCAACCGGCGTTCGCGATCCCCGGACAGATCGAGGCTATCTTCGAGGGCGAGCCGAATATTCAGCAGATCGCGCGCAAGTACGCGCCGGCGCGGGACTTCCTGTTCCTCGGCCGCGGCATCAACTACCCAATCGCGCTCGAGGGCGCGCTCAAGCTGAAGGAAATTTCCTACATACACGCCGAGGGTTACTCCGCGGGCGAGATGAAGCACGGGCCGATCGCGCTTATCGACGAGAAAATGCCGCTGGTGGTGATAATTCCCAACGACGACCTGTTCGAGAAGTCGATGTCGAATCTGAAGGAAGTCGAATCGCGCAACGGGCGGATTATAGCGGTGACCAATCGCGCGACCGCCGAGCTGAAAAGCGTCGCCGCGGAAATTATCGAAGTGCCGGAGACGAACCGGATGCTGACGCCGGTGCTGATGACGGTGCCGCTGCAGTTGCTCGCGTATCATATCGCGGTGGAGCGCGGCACCGACGTCGATCAGCCGCGCAATCTGGCGAAGTCGGTGACGGTCGAGTAGCGCGAGCCTAGGTGACTACCGGTGGAGCATCCAAAAACGCTAAGATGGGGCGGTTGTCATTTCTCTTCAGGTAGTGGGGACTAATCGACATGAAGTTAGCAAGGGTGCTTTGGGCTCTGGTCTTCGCCGCCGTGGTCGGGGCCTGTTCGTGCGGATTGCTGTTCCAGGGGACGACCGAGGAAATCACGGTCGCGAGCGATCCTCCCGGCGCGACGGTGACGCTTAACGATGGTGAGACGAAGGTGACGCCCTTTTCAATCACGGCTCCGCGAGAGAAGGATCTTCAATTTCACTTCAGCAAGCCCGGCTATCAGTCGGCTGACATGGCTGACAATTCGCAAGTCGAGTGGGGCTACATGACAGCGGACATTTTTCCGTTGATTCTTCCATGGGCGATCGACGCCTCGGCGGGAGCGGGTTTTGCGCACCAGCAAACATCGGTGACCGCTCATCTCGATCCCGAACCAGGTGCGGGCGTTCCCACTAAGACGATCGTTCCATTACCGCCGGCGACATCGCCGGCGAACGCAACGACGAAAACGGAGCCATGAACTGAGACGCTCGGAGATTTTGGCGAGATGCCAGCGGTCGATGGAATTCGGCAAACACGTTGGGGGAATTGATCATGGGTCTGAAACACCCGGACTTGGCAAAGCGAGCGTCAGCTCCGATTAGAATCGCAATTCCAGCCCTGTTGGCAGCCACGCTGCTGTTTTTCAGCGGATGTGCCTTCACGACCGGTCACGTAGATCTTGCGTACCAACCCACAACTCAGGCCACAAAACTCGCGACACCGGAGTCGCCGCGCGCGACCGTTGTGGTAACTGACAAACGTCCGACGCAGGTTGTCGGTCAGAAAATCAACGGTTTCGGAATGAAAACGGCGGATATTGTGTCGAACACCGATGTGCCGGGAACGCTCAGGGGCGCGTTTGAAACCGAGCTGAACAGCCGCGGATTTACTGAAGGTGCAGGCGGAAATCTAATATCAGTGAGCCTCGATAATTTCGAAAATCAATTCACGCTGGGCTTCTTTTCAGGCGAATCGACCGCAACCATCGGAATGCACGTGACTGTCAAGCATCCCGATGGCTCAGTTGCCTACGACAAGTATGTGACCGGGCAGAGCAAGGATTGGGCTGAAATCGCCGGCGAGGGCAATGCCGAGCGTGTGCTTAACGCTGCCATGCAAGATGGCGTCTCCAAGGTATTCAGCGACAGCGCCTTCATCGATTCCCTTAAGAAGACCTAGCTCCGACGCGACGCGTATCATATCGCGGTGGAGCGCGGCACCGACGTCGATCAGCCGCGCAATCTGGCGAAGTCGGTGACGGTCGAGTAACAGTTCTCAGCGATTCAGGAACAAGTGACCGATAGCATACTGGCCGTCTCCTGCAACTGCGGTGATCCGAAGTCGATCCGTCATCGCCGAGCGCTGCTCGAACCTCAACTGATAGCGATTCATTCCATAGTGGTTTTCAGTCGGTCCAAATTCCGCGAGCCGCACATAAGTGCTATCCGTTAGATACCCAATCAAATACTTGTCATTGCTATCGAGCGAAACGTCGATAGATGAAATCTGCATCGGCGACGGCAGGCGTACTTCAATGGAGGATTCGAACGGTATGTTGGGAGGATTGGACCAGCTGATGCCCGTGACAGGCTTAGGGCTTAACGACGCCAAGTCAATTGTTAGAGGCTCAGGGTTGCCGCTCCTATACATCTCGAAGTTCGGCTTATGAACCAGACCTAGGTTCATGCGCACGATGGCCTTGAGCCTTTCAAAACTGAAGAGCGGACCTCGCGTCGCTTTCCGAATCACATCCCAATATTGCCTGATTGCGGTGTCGACCAGAAGATTTTCGCCCTTTATGATGCTTTCCTCATAGCCAGTCGGAATCCGCCGTTCAAAATGCCCGATCCTCCAATTCGAGTCATTTCTCACCGGCAGTCTGGCAAGTAACGGGTCCGTCAGAGCGCATGGATCGATGAAGTGTCCGTCGGGGCCACCGTACAAGCTCGCCGAGCCCAAAAGTCCGCATTGCACAGTGAGACTTTTCCCATCCGGTAGCCATTGGGGCTGGGCGAAGAAGTCCCGCGTCGTAGTCACAAGGCCGCGACCCGGGAACATGAATCCGCGCTCATCCGTAATTCCAGACGCTGGAATAGCTGTGTCGGAATAGTTAGGGCCACTCAATATCGTGGCGTGGAGCGAGGTCGCTCCCAAAATTCCCAACACAAGGCCAATGCTTGCCACCTCGATCTTCGAGAGCTTCGATCGAGACAAGATCACTGCGGACGCAAGCAGTGGACTCGTAAGGAATCGGCCGGTCATAAAGTCGCCGCCAATGCTAAGAACATATACCAGGTACAAGACGACCCCCGCGGCGATCGCCTTCAGGCTCAGAGATTGACGCAGAGCCAGGACTAAGGAGGTGAAAATGAGTGTCAATGTGATCGGGTCTCTCGAAAAGGAATCAAAGAAATAAACCAGTCCTTGCCGAATCATCTGGTTGAGCGGAATCCCTATACCGAGTTTTGCATACGCCGTATTTGGGAAAGGAGCCCCATAGTAGAAGAGACTGAAGGCCGTCCAAAGGAATACCGGCGTGAGAGCAATGCCAATCGTTTTGATCGTCCACCGAGCAGTCTCATAGGATTGCCAAAGTACCAGTAGGCCGAATGGAAACACCAAGAGCACCAAATCCGGCCTGCATAGGTAGATCGTGCTCAGTACTGTCAAACAAGCCGTAGCAGACCGGGTTGTGCGTTCGCCTTCCAGAAATCGAAAGCCAAGCAACAGTCCATAAACCAGCGTCAAGTGCGACAGTGGGTTTTCCAGTCCCGAAGTAGAGTAATCAACATAGGCTTTGGACAACACCAGCGCGCCGCCAGCCAAGATTCCGGGCAGGAAGCCAATCGCAAGGCGGGACATCAAAAGCCAAATCGCAAGTAGAGAAAAAACTATGGAGAGTATGAAGGTAGCGGCAAATACATTTCCCAGCAGCAGCGTGAAACCTGAAATCAGGAGAAACCATAGGGGGTGTGTGAAAGCCTGAACTCTCTCATCGATATTGAAAGTCGGCCCATAGCCGTGGATAAAGTTCATCACACAACGGAGAGTTATTTCGGCATCGTCAGACATCCAAGCTGTCCTGATCAAAACAGCGAACATGAGCGAGAGAATGGCGATGTATGCCGCGGTCGTCGTTTGACCAACGCCTGAACCGATTTCCGATGATGTGCAACCAGGCTGCGGCATGAAATATGGGTCCCTTGGCGTACCTTACAGATCGTCGCGCGTGCTCTCTCGGCAACGCATCGCTTTACCCCATTGAGAGAGCGACCGGCTCCCCTTGTATCACCAAGCGTTCGCCAGGGACTAGCACGGCCGTGACAGGACGAGACGGAAGGGTAGCGGACGGCATTGTCCGGGAGCGGGATTAATCAGGGCGCAGCATTCGGAGGCCGAACTGCAGGCGTTGGGCGCCGGTGACGATCTCCAGGGCTGCCATCGCATAGCAGAGTATCGGGCCAATCGGGCGCAGGAGCGGCGTTGCTTCCACCAGGCCTAGCACGATGAAGAAGATGATCGCTTCGGTGCGCTCGAGGATTCCGGGCGGATACTCGATAAGCTTGGCGCCCGGACGCTCGAGTGCGGCTCCGACCGCGAGAAATACCGTGATGTTCACGTACCAGGTGCCGACCAGGACGAGCGCCGGGAAATAGAGCGCCGGATCGCGCCATGCGATGCCGACGATTACGCAAGCCTCGACGACGCGATCGGCCGACAGGTCGAGCACGCCGCCGAGAGCGCTCGGGCGCGGCGCATTCGCGCGCGATCGTGCCGTCGAGTGCGTCGAGCGCGGCGCTGACGCCGAGCGCGACGATCGCCCACGCCTCGTGGGCGAGCGCGAATGCGACTCCGGATGCGATGCCGGCGAGCGCGGCGAGAATCGTGGCGACGTTGGCGATGATCCCCGCGCTGAACAGTGCGCGGGCGCATCGCGATTGAATGCGCTTGATGTCCGGGTTCGCGCCGAAGATCGAATCGAGCATCGGATAGCCTTTAGTCGTGCAGCTAGCGCGCAGATCACCCGCCGAGTTAACGTTCCAGACAGGAATTTGCATCGGCCAGGGCATGATTACAATACGGAAGCGAGGATGGACTGTGGCTGTCGCGGCGTCGGCGATAATCCTGACCATGCCCGCTGCGCGCGCCGCGTTTTCAGCCGATGCGCTCAGCTTTCCGCCGACCAGTTTCATGATTCTGAATCGCGATACCGGTATTGCGATCGGGCGCGGCCGCTACCGTATCGAGATTACCCGCGAGGGCGCAACGCTGCGCGGCGAGAATAACTACTATGACGATCAGTCCGACGTCGAAACCGCCGAGTTGCAGCCGGGAGCCGGAGGCGAGCCACCCAGGCTGGTCGAATTCGATCACACGTTTTTCAACGCCGACGGATCGATCCAGCGACGCGCCCATCTGGATCTGAAGTCGGGCGCCGCGACTTGTATCGACAACTCCGGCGCGCAAAAGAGCGAGCAGGCCGAGCTGCTCAGCATCCCGGACAACACCTGGGCGGGCGCGAGCATAGCGATTCCGATTCAGGATTTATTGCGCGCGCGCGACAAGCGATTGGCTCGTCCAATCCACGTCTTCAACTGCGCGCCCGGCCCGAAGATATTTGCGATCAGCGTGAAGATCGATCCGGCAAAGGCGGTGTGGGCGCCCTACGGCGCCGAGGCGATCCGAGTCGAAGTGCGGCCGGATTTTGGATGGTTGAACATAATCGCCGCGGCTTTGGCGCCCAGGATTCACGCATGGTTCGATCCGAACGACGGATTCACCTTCGTCGGCGACGAAGCCACGCGCTACTACAAGGGCCCGCGGATCATGCTCGTGAAGACAGGTGGCAAAGCGCCGGGCGCCGCGCGCCGGACAAAATAGCGGGACTGATTTCCCAAAAAGAATTTGATCTCTAAAAGTGGACGATGCCCTCGCCGTCGGGATGGCGCGCGTTTTTTGAGGGTTTGGGCTTTCGATACTGAAACGAGGTCTTGCACTGCTGGCAGGTGCCTTCGGGCTGTTGGCCGCTGCGGCGGACCAGTTTTACGTAACGCACGGTTCCGCCGTCGCACAGATGAGCGGCGACGGGGAAGTCGTACACCGTACGGACCGTGATTTTCTCGCTCATTCTCCGCTAGCGCTCCTCGAGTCGGTTTGTCTCTCCCGCCATTTGGTACGCATGACGATTTTTTTCGTTTCAACTTTACAATCGCGCGCCCCAGTGAGACTCGGATCAAACAAGATAGTGAAATCGCACCGCCGATCAATCTTTTTGACGATCGATTCAGAACATATTTTCAATTTTTTTCAGTTTTTTCAGCTTTCACTGACGCTCGAACGCACCGCTTTACGTGGATACGGCTTGTGCTAGTTTTTTTCGACGAATCGATGGAACGCCGGCTCACAAAACTGCTGGTCGCCAATCGCGGCGAAATCGCTCTTCGGATCATCCGCAGTGCGCGCCTGTTCGGCCTGAAAACCGTGGCTGTCTATTCAGCGGCGGACGCGAAAAGCGCGCACGTCGGCGCGGCTGACGAGGCAATTGCGATCGGACCCGCCGAGGCCGCCAAGAGCTACCTCGACATCGCGGCGATAATCGCGGCCGCAAAGCAATCCGGCGCCGACGCGATTCATCCGGGCTACGGATTTCTTTCCGAGCGTCCCGAGTTCGCGCAGGCTGCGGCCGATGCGCAGATCGTGTTTGTCGGGCCGCGGCCGGAGGTGATGGCGGCGCTCGGCGACAAAGTCGCAGCGCGGCGAATCGCAGTTGCAGCCGGGGTTCCGGTGGTGCCGGGAATCGAATCCGCGGAAATTTCCGCGACGCGCGAATATGCGGCGTTCGTGGGCTACCCGCTTGTGGTCAAGGCTGCGGCAGGCGGTGGCGGACGCGGGATGCGCGTGGTGGCGGAAGCCGCGCAACTCGAGAGCGCGCTGGCAGCGGCTGCGCGCGAAGCCGCGGCGGCATTCGGCGACGGGCGGATATTCGTCGAAAAATATCTCGCCCATCCGCGCCACATCGAAATACAGTTTCTCGGCGACAATCACGGCGCCGTGGTCGCTCTCGGCGAGCGTGATTGCTCGATCCAGCGGCGGCATCAGAAGATTATCGAGGAGTCGCCGGCGCCCGGACTCACCGGCGAGATGCGCGCGAAAATAATCGACGCGGCGCTGAAACTCGCGCGCGCGGCGCACTACACCAACGCCGGCACCGCGGAGTTTCTGGTCGAGGGCGACAACTTCTACTTCCTCGAAGTCAATGCGCGCCTGCAAGTAGAGCATCCCGTGACCGAGATGCGTTTTGGATGCGACCTGGTATGCGAGCAATTGCGGATCGCGTCGGGCGACAAGGTGCCGGAGCCCGCGGCTCCGCGCGGCGCGGCGATCGAATGCCGAATCAACGCCGAGGATCCCGAGCATGACTTCCGTCCCGCGACGGGAACCGTGCTTCATCTGAGCGTCCCCGGCGGACCGGGCGTGCGCTTCGACTCGCATCTGACGCGCGGCGCCGAAGTGACGCCGTGGTACGACGGTCTGCTCGGCAAGCTGGTCTGCTACGGCGCCAATCGCGAGGAGGCGCGCGGCAGGCTGGTCAATGCGCTCGACGAATTCGCCTTGCTTGGCGTGACCAACAACGCCGCCTACCTGCGCGATATCGTGGCGAGCGGGCAATTTCGCGACGCGAAACTTTCGACGCGTTTCATCGATTCATTCTTTTCAGGATGGGAGATCTCCAAGTCTGAAATCGATGCGGCAATTGTCGCAGCGGCGATCACCGCCGGCGGCGCGATGGGCGATATCCCGTCAGACGGCGCTGCGTTGCCGGCCGGCACTGAGCATCGGTCGCCGTGGGACGGCTTGAAAAACTTCGAGCTGTGGGGATCGCGGCGATGAAACTCACGCGCGCGGGCGACTCGCGCGAGATCGACGCCGAAGTGATCTCGCGCGACGGCGGCGCGATTCGCGTCCGCATCGGAGACAGGCACCTCGCCGCGGAGTTCACGCCCAATGCGGACGGTGGCGGGGTTCTTACGATCGACGGCCGGCGCTACCCGGTTTTCGGCGCGCGGCGAAAGGATGCGATACTCGTTTCAGTCGGGCCCGCGTCCTTCGAGTTCAAGCCCGCAGAAGCGGCTTCCCGGCGCCGCGCGCGCGGGCTCGCAGCGGCGGAAATCATCGCGCCGATGCCCGGCAAGGTGCTCAAGGTGATGGTGCGCGATGGCGACCTGGTCGAGGCCGGACAGGCGCTGGTCGTGATCGAAGCGATGAAAATGGAAACGATGCTCGCCGCCGAGAGCGCGGCGACGGTGAAACATGTTCGCGTCGAGGAGGGCCAGATGGTCGATCACGGCGCGGTGCTGATCGAGCTTAGTCCGTCTCCGGCTTCGTCAGTTCGCGAATCCGCGCCTCGAGTTGAGTGATCCAATCCTCGAAATCGCCGTCGCGCTCGACGACTATCTCCAACTTGCCGTCTTTCAAAATCGAGACGCGCCCCGGATGCTCGGTGCGCAGCGGAATCACAACCGCCTCGCGCGAAATTCCCATCGGTTCGATCACCGCGAAGATTCTTTCAATTTCCTTCAGTGTGACGGCCTTGAGCATGAAGCGCGCCTCTGCCAGTACGCCCTTTACTTAAATCGCCAGCGTCGTAAGCTCAAGACGCGGACACTAAATCGTTCGGCGGAGGATCGCGTGTTTGGCACAATCAAGAAGGTAGTCAAGGACAAGGGCTTCGGCTTCATCATCGCGGACGACGGCGGCGACGAAGTTTTCTTTCATCGCTCGGCGCTGTCGCCCAAGGTCTATTTCGATGACCTGCGGGAGGGCAACGAGGTTCAGTTCGACGTCCGTCCGGGCGAGAAGGGCCGTCAGGCATTCAACCTGCGCCTGCGGTAACTCCGCAACCGATCTGGAGTCCGCCGCTCATCGCGTGAGCGCGAGCCAGCGTTTCATCAGTCCCGCGACCAATGGCGTGAGCCGCGTGCGCGTGTAAAGTCCTGCGGCGCGGCGGATCGCGTCGGCCTGCGTCGGGTATGGATGGATCACGTCACCGAGACTGCCCAATCCGATGCCGGCGGCGATCGCGGTCGTGAGTTCCGAGATAATCTCGCCCGCGTGACTTGCGACCACCGTCGCACCGACGATCCGATCGCTCCCCTCGCGCACGTGCACTTTCACGAAGCCATCGGTTTCTCCGTCCAGCACCGCGCGATCGACCTCGGCCAGTTCCTGCGTATAGGTCGCGACTGCTATTCCGCGCTGCTTCGCCTCGGCTTCGTATAGTCCGACGTGCGCTATTTCAGGATCGGTGTAGGTACACCATGGAATAGTCAGTCGGCTCGCGCGCTGGCGCCCAAAGAATAGTGCGTTGCGGAGTATGATTCGCGCGTGCGCGTCGGCCAGGTGAGTAAACTTGTATGGCGATGCGACGTCGCCGGCCGCGTACACTATCGGATTCGTTGTGCGCAGGTAGTCATCGACCTTCACGCCGTTTTGCCTGTCGTATTCGATCTTCGCGGCTTCGAGATTCAACCCCTCGACCGCGGGGACTCGCCCGACGCCGATCAAAATCTCGTCGGCGACAATCTCGCGGCTGACGCCGTCGCGTTCGGTCGCGATTATTTTTTCATTGCCGCGCAACTCGACGCCGGAAATCCGGCATCCGGTGATGATTTCCACGCCGTCGCGGACGATAGCGTGCTCGACTCGCTCTGCGGCGTCGCGATCCTCGCGAATCAGGATCTGCGGGGCAACTTCGAGGATGGTGACCTGCGCGCCGAATCGTGCAAACGTCTGCGCAAGTTCGCATCCGATCGGTCCGGCTCCAATCACGGCAATTCGCCGCGGCAACTCGGTCAGCGAAAAAACCGTCTCGTTGGTCAGATAGCCGGCCTCTGCAAGACCCGGTATCGGGAGCGCGGCGGCGCGCGCTCCGGTGGCGAGCGCGGCCCTTCTGAAACGAAGCTTGCTGCCATCCACGTCCACGCAGTCAGGCCCGACGAAACGTCCCTCCCCGATAAACACGTCGACGCCCAAAGAGCGAAATCGATTGGCGGAGTCGGTCGGGCTGAGTTCGGCGCGCAGCTTGCGCATCCGCTCCATCGCGGCCGGAAAATTTACCCGCACACCCGGCGGGACCTCGACGCCGAAGCGGCCCGCGTCGCGAACTGCCGCGGCCGCGCGCGCCGAGCGGATCAGCGCCTTGGACGGGACGCATCCGAAGTTCAGGCAATCGCCGCCCATCAGGTCACGCTCGACGAGCGCAACCTTGGCACCCAAAATGGCGGCGCCCGCAGCGATCACGAGACCCGCGGGCCCGGCTCCGATCACCACCATGTTGTAGCGGCGCGCGGGTTCGGGATTGATCCATCCGGCGGGATGCAGATTTTCAGTCAGTGCGAGGTTGTAAGCGTCGAGCGGCTCATGCTTCAGCGCGTGCGATCCCATCGATGTGTCCTCTGGCTCAAGTCTTTTCGCGCAGCGCCCGTGCGCCGATTCGCGTTGCGTACACTGCCACCGCGACTGTCGCGACGAATCCCACTGCGGTGAGCGCCCATCCAGCGGGCGTGCGCCTGGCGCTGCCCCCGGCCGCGCGCGCGAGGTCGCCGCTCAGCGAGCCGATATACACGTAGAGAATTGTGCCGGGAATCATCCCGGCCCACGACGCAAGAAAGTAGTCGCGCAGAGTCACGCGCGTCAGCCCGTAGGCATAGTTGAGCAGGTTGAATGGAAACACCGGCGACAGGCGAGTCAGTACAACTATCTTCCATCCTTCCATCCCGACCGCTTCGTCGATCGCTTTGAACTTCGCGTTGCCTTCGAGTCTCGCGCTCACCCAGTCGCGCGCAAGATAGCGGCCCACGAGAAAAGCCGCCGTGGCGCCGAGCGTCGCGGCGATCGAAACGTAGATCGATCCGCGCACTACGCCGAAAATCACGCCGGCCCCAATCGTGAGGATCGATCCCGGAAGAAACGCGACGCACGCCGCGATGTAGATTGCGATGAACGCGACCGGCGCCAGCGCGCCCAGCCCGCGAATCCAGTCAAGCGCGTTCGTCAACCACGGTCCGGCGCCAATGCGATGCGCACCGTAGAGGATCGCGATTGCGGCAACGGCGATCAGTATGATTTTCGGGCGGAGAAGACCGGCTGCTCGACTGGACGCGGTAGTCATCTTGAGATTCCGTCAGTGGCAGCTTCAGGGGCGGGCAAATGTTTTTGGTTTCCACCGCGAGCATCGCGGACACGGACTGCTTATAATGCCACCCCGGATTGTGTAATCCTAATCCGCATGTCGGTCCACGATCACCAAAGACACGCGCGCGCAAATCTCAAGGTCGGCGTCATCACCGCCAGCGATTCGCGCAGCCCGGAAACTGACGTGAGCGGCAAGCTCATCCGCACTTTGCTGGAGGCAGCCGGTCACCTGGTGACCTACTACGAAATCCTGCCGGACGACGGTGAGAGGATTTCCGCCGCGCTGGTCAATAATTTGCCGAATCTCGACGCGATTATCGTCAACGGCGGCACCGGTATTTCTGCGCGAGACGGCACCACCGAAGTCGTGAAGTCGGTAATAGACAAAGAGCTCGAAGGCTTCGGCGAGCTGTTCCGGATGCTTTCGTTTCAGGAAATCGGAGCGGCCGCGATGATGAGCGGCGCTGTTGCCGGAGTGCGCCATGGCAAGTTCGTGGCCGCGATTCCCGGTTCCCCCGACGCGTGCCGGCTTGCGATGGAGAAGCTGCTGCTCCCCGAGCTCGGGCACATCACTTATCTGCTGAGTCTATGAACCGGTTCACGATCAAACTGTTCGCGACGCTTCGCGAGCGCGCGCATACGGCCGAGCTGACGCGCGAGTTTCCCGACGGCACAACCGTCGGTGAGATCTGGAGGCGTCTGGTCGGCGAATTTCCCGCGCTCGGCGGGATTCATAACTCTGTAGGCTTCGCCGTCAACCAGGAATATGTCGAGGGCAGCTTCAAGCCGCGGATGGGCGACGAGATTGCCTTCATTCCGCCCGTCAGCGGCGGCGCCGACCGCGGCGGCACGGACACGCCCGCGTACCTCGGCAAAATCACCATCGGCCGCCATCCGATCGACTTAGCCGCGCTGGAACGCGAAGTTGCCGACCCTGCGGCCGGTGCAATCGTATCGTTCGCCGGCACCACTCGCCGCGACAACGCAGGCCGGGTCGTGATTCGCCTCGAGTACGAAGCCTACGAGCCGATGGCGCTATCCGAGATGAGCAAGCTCGCGGTCGAGGCGGGCGCGCGATGGAAAATCGTGCGCATCGCGATCGCGCATCGCATCGGCGTCGTCGAAATAGGCGAGACATCGGTGGCGATTGCGGTCTCGGCGGCGCATCGCGCAGAAGCGTTCGAGGCGTGCAGGTTCGCGATCGATCGGTTGAAGGAAATCGTACCGATTTGGAAAAAAGAGCATTTCGAAGGCGGCGAAATATGGATCGGCTGCCAAACCTCGCATCCACCGGCCCTTGAATAGTAGCCTGGCCGCGTCGCAGAACCCTCGCCTACCCTTTCCCGTGAAACGGGCGAGCGACCAGAGCATCATTGACCGGGCGGACAGTAACCAGTTACAAACGTAAGATGGCGTTGGGCGAAACATCGGTCGAAAAAATTATCCTGGCTGAGCCGCGCGGCTTCTGCGCCGGCGTCGATCGCGCAGTCGAGGCGGTCCGCAGCGCGCTGCGCTCCTACGGCCGCCCGCTCTACGTGCGCCATCAGATCGTCCACAACCGTTTCGTCCTCGAAGCGCTCGAACGCGAAGGCGCGATTTTTGTCGAGAGCCTCGACGAGGTTCCCACCGGCCAGCGCGTCATCTTCAGCGCTCATGGCGTGGCGCCCAGCGAATGGGACCGCGCCAAGGATCGCGCTCTGCGCGTTATCGACGCCACCTGCCCACTCGTCACCAAGGTCCATCTCGAAGTGAAGAAATACGACGACGACGGCCGCACCGTGATCCTCATCGGCCACGCCGGCCACGAGGAAGTTAAGGGCACGCTGGGCGTCGCGCCCGGCAAGGTGGTGCTGGTCGGCAGCGTGGGCGAGGCGCGCACCGTCGAAGTCGAGAACCCCGAGCGTATCGCGGCTGTCACGCAGACCACGCTCAGCGTCGACGACACCCGCGAGATCATGGAAGCGCTCAAGGAGCGGTTCCCCTCGATGCAGGAACCCAGGACCGACGACATCTGCTACGCGACCCAGAACCGTCAGAACGCGGTCAAGGAACTGGTGCAGGTCAGCGATGCGGTCCTGGTGGTCGGCTCGAAGCAGAGTTCAAATGCGAATCGGCTGGTCGAGGTCGCGCGGATGCGCGGCGCGCGCGCGTTCCTGGTCGATTCGATCGCCGACGTCGAGCCCGCGATGCTCGATGGTGTGCGCGCGCTCGGCCTGACCGCGAGCGCTTCCTCTCCCGAGTGGCTGGTCGAGGAAATTATCGGTGCGTTCGCCCGCTCGGGCGCCGAGGTCGAGCTGCTCAGCGTCGCCAAGGAGCGGGTGCATTTCCCGCTCCCGATGCCCGCCGACTGAGCCGCGCGGCGATTCCCGCCAAGCATCCGCGCACGCGCGCCCGCCCTGTTCCGCCTTGACAATTCCGCGCCATTGCTTGCAGACTCATCCGGATTTTGCCAAACCCTGAGAGGAACATTCTGATGCGAACCGCTATCGTGCGCGCGCTGTTACTGCCCGTCCTGCTGGCCATCCCGTTCGTCAGCGGATGCCAGTCCGAGGCGAAGCGTCATCTATACAAAGCTGAAGATCTGTTCGAAAAACGCGATCTCGACGGCGCCAAAAAAGAACTCGAGCTGTCGCTAAAGGCCGACCCCACCAGCCTCGACGCGCACAAGTCTCTCGCGCATATAGATGAAGCGCTCGGCGATGACGAAGGCGCCGGGCGCGAGTACGAGGCCGCCTCGGCGCTCGATCCCACCGATCAGAAACTCCTCGACAAGGCTCGGCTCTACAAGAAGCTCGAGGACCTGGCGAATTCCTCGGGCAAGGCGCTCGACGACATCAAGGCGGGCAAGGTCACCGAAGGTGTCGCCACTCTCAAGGACATCATGCTCACGACCAGAATCCCGGCGGCCCGCGGAAAAGCTGTAAACGCGCTCATGGATGCGATCCCGATCATCGAAAAAGTCGGCGACCAGCAGATGCAGGACAAGAAGTACACTGACGCCATCAATACCTATGATCAGGGCATCCGGGCCGCGATGCTGATGGCCAGGGTGCACAAGATGGAAGCGCTCGGGCCCGACGCGGACCCGATGATGCACAAGATCACCCAAGCCGCCAAGGCCGCCGGCACGCCCGACGCGACCTTCAAGCTGTTCAATGACGTGATCGGCGACTATCCCGACGACAAGACTGCCAACCTCGAATTGGCGCAGGTCTATCTGAGCAAGACTCCGCCCGACTATGACACTGCCGCCGATTTGGAAGAGCGCGGCGGCGCGCCCGACGACGAGGTTCGCAAACTCCGCGACCAGGCCAAGAAGCATCGCAAGTGAGATGAGCTAGAGTAGCAATCGAGGCCCGATGCGCCGGCGCGGCTATATCGCGGTCGAAGGCCCCATCGGGGTTGGCAAAACGAGCCTCGCGCAGGCGCTCGCCCGCGAGCTGGGTGCGCGCCTGATGCTCGAGGATGCCGACAACAACCCGTTCCTGCCCCGCTTCTACCAGGATCCCGACAAGTACGCGTTTCCCGCGCAGCTTTATTTTCTGCTCACCCGCCACAACCAGCAGCGCGAGCTCAAGCAGCAGGATCTCTTCACGCAGGCCACCGTCGCCGACTATCTGTTCGCCAAGGATAAAATCTTCGCCGCGTTGAATCTCGTCCCCGACGAACTCAAGCTCTACGACAACGTGTACAAGCTGCTCGACGCCGAGCTCGCCCGGCCCGACCTCGTCGTTTACGTGCGCGCCACCATCGAAGTGCTGGCCGAGCGCCTGCGCAAGCGCAATCGTGATTTCGAGCGCCACATCAGCTTCGACTACCTCGAGCGCGTGTCATCGGCCTACCGCGATTTCTTTTTCTACTACGACGAGGCACCGCTGCTGGTCGTCGATACTTCGGACATCGACTTCGTCGCCAATCCCGAAGACCTCGGCGAGCTGATTCGCGAGATCGATCGCGCCGGCGCCGGTACTCAATACTTCGTCCCGCGCAAAAGCTGAGGAGGTCTTGACATGTGCCGTGACCGCCCGGGTGTTTCGATCTGGAAATCGCGCTGACCCTTTAACGCAAACCGATGGCGTCGAAAGACAAATCACCTCAGGTCGCAATCGGCTTTCGCGTAAAGACCGGCCGCGCGACCGCGGTCGTGATGGCGGGACCGGCGTCCGCTCCGCGCGTTTTGTCGCGCAAGAGCTTGCAATTGTGGGATCCTGCGATCCCCGAGTCCTACCAGCCCTATCATGCCGAGCTCGAGCTCCCGCCGGCCGAAAGCGCGCGCGTCGTGCCTGCCGCGCTCAAAGCCGTGGAGCGTGTCGCACTGTCCGCGCTGCGCGAACTGGTCGGCGAAATCCAGTCCGCACCGGCCTCGATACTTGGAATTTCGCTGGTCGCGGGCAGCGCCACCGATCCCGAATCGATTCGCAATCCCCACATGCGCGCGCACGCTCGCGAAGGCCAGCTCTTTCCGCACGCGCTCGCCGTGGCCGCCAAAACGCTGCGCCTCCCCGCCGTAACGATCGTCGAATCCGAAGTCTTCACCAGCGCAGCCGCGCGCCTGGGGAAAACGCCCGCCGCGCTCAAGCTCGCGGTGACCGAGTTGGGCCGCTCGGTCGGCAAGCCATGGAGCGCCGAGGAAAAAGCCGCGGCAGCCGCCGCATGGATGACGCTGTCCGGTTGATCCCTACGCGTCGCGATCCTTGAACGCGATCTCGATATTATCCGCCAGCTTGAAGTCCTTGTCGGTTACACCGCCGGCATCGTGCGTCGAGCATGAGAAGGTGACCCGCGTGTAGTTGATTGTAATGTCGGGATGATGGTCGGCGGCCTCGGCGATCTCGGCGACCTTTTGCACGAACTCGATGCCATGCAGGTATTCTTTGAACTTGAACGTTTTGCCGATGGCGTTGTTCTTGTACTCCCATCCGGGGAGCGCGTTGAGCTTCTCCGCGATTTGCTCCGGGTTGAGCTTCGCCATTCTGGAATCCTCCGCATGCGGCCGGTGGCGACCGCCGACTCATTTCGGTCCCTATCCTAGTCCCGCGCATCCCAATCGCAAACGACGCTGCGTTATACCCGTCGCGCGCGCCTGTGGTAATAGATCGCGCAAGCGCCTTGAATTCACCGAGGGAACAAACGATGGCGAACAAATACGTTACCGACGAAGCTCGCAAGCAAATCGGCAAGGTCTCTGAACCGCGAACTTACGAAGTCGAGCGCGGCGCGATTCGCCGCTTCGCCGAGGCGATCGAGGATCCTAATCCGCTCTTCAACAGTGAACGCGACGCGCGCAAGACGCGCTTCGGCGGCATGATCGCGCCGCCCACCTTCTGCCGCTCGATGGGCGCGCCGATCCCCAACATCAAGCTTGACATGCCGACCTTGCGCGGCCTCGACGGCGGCTCGGATTGGGAGTACTTCGTGCCGATTCGCGCCGGCGACCGCATCACCGTGCAGTCCAAGCTCGTCGATTTGCGCGAGGCCGCGGGCCGGCTCGGCCCGATGGTCTTCACGGTCGTCGAGACCACCTATACCAACCAGTTCGGCGAGGTCTGCGTCATTCAACGCTCGACTGGAATCCGCTACTAGAGTTACTCGAAAAGGATGCTCACGATGGCGAAGCAAATTTATTTCGAAGATGTCGAAGTCGGCGCTGAGATCGGCCCGCTCGAAAAAAATCCTACCACCCAGCAGCTCGTCAGGTACGCCGGCGCCTCGGGCGACTTCTATCAAATCCACTACGACAAGGACTTCGCGCTCGGCAATGGTCTCCCCGGCGTGATCCTGCACGGCGCGTTGAAGAACGCCTTCCTCGGCCATCTGATGACCGACTTCGCGGGCGAGCATGGATCGCTGCGCAAGCTCGGCGTGCAGTACCGCGGGATGGATCAGCCCGGCGCCAAGGTGGTCGCGCGCGGCAAGGTCTCCAAAAAATACACCGAAGGCGGCCATCACATGGTCGATTGCGAAATCTGGCTCGAGAACGCCAAGGGCGAAAAGACCACCCCCGGCTCCGCCACCGTCATTCTGCCCTCGCGCGCCGCGAGCTGACGAGGTAAACGCGATGCCGATCCGGCGCGAGTTCCCGCCGCGATCGCTGGACGCCGCCGCCCTCGGCGAGGGCCGTGTCGATCCGCATTACACCAAGGTGCTGCTGCGGCTGCTCGCCGCGCATGCGATGGCCGAGAAGCTCACCGCGCTCGGCTACCAGCGCGCGCTCGCGACGCTCGACAATCCCGCGCTGCGTCCCATCGTCGAGAAAAATTTTGCGGAAGAAAAAAAACACGCGCGGCTCATCTACGACGCGCTCGAAGAACTCGGAATTTCCCAGCAAGCCGCCGACCGCTCGATGATTTCCGTGCTGAAGGCGCCGTCCTTCGATGCGCCCAGCTACTTCGCCGCCAAAGCCGCCGGTGAGCTTGACCTCCTGATGGCGTCGCTGAGCCTCGACACCACCGGCCTCATCATGATCGGCGAAAACTACCGGGAGTCCAGCTATGCGCCCCATGCGCGCGCCGCCGAAATAATTCTCGACGAGGAAGCCGACCACGAAATCTTCGCCGCGCGGCAACTTGGCGACGCCGTCGAGCGCTTCGGCGTCGAGCCGGTCAACGACGCGCTGCGCCGATGGATCCCGCGCGCGGTGAATTTCTTCGGACCGCCCGGCACCGGCTTCACCTACGATTGCATCCGCTACGGACTGAAGTCGCGCGACAACGAAGAACTGGCCGAGCTGTACGTCACAATGCTATCCCGCCGCTGCGAGCAACTAGGCCTCGGGATGCCGGTGTTAACGCCCACCTACCCGCACACGCTCGCCTAGTTATCCTCGCGCGACCTGGTCACTCGGCCCCATTCGATTCGCGTCTGCACATTGAATGTGAGCATTCCGTCGCGAGCATAGCGACTAAGGATTGCAGTCATCACGGCGTTGAATTCCGCCGACGCCTTCTCACCAAGATGATCCTCCGACCAGGTCGCGCGCGAATGCTGACAGCGCAGATAGTCGGCGATGCTTTGTGAGTATGAGACCGGCGCGGTGATCTTATGGCCGAGCGAATCGAACGCCGGATGCACCAGCACCGGCTCAGCGAATCTCTGCTTCACGCTCTTCCACCAGCTTGGACGCCGCCCATCGCGCGCTGCGAGAAAATCGATCATGAATGCGGCCTCTTCACGCTCCCAAGGCGCATCGACAGGAGCGTCGCCATCGAGCACCGCCAACAATGCGCCGTTGGCCAACGCGTCGGCAAAGCGCGGCAGAACTCGATCGAGATCCATCCAGTGGATACTCGACGCGGCAACAATCAGCCCGTAGGGCGGATTGAGCGGAGCCTGTTCGACAGTCGATTGAATCCACCGGATATTCGCGCTGTCACCTCCCGGAAGAGAGCGCGCCACTCGCAACATCGCGTCCGACACATCCACCGCGTCGACGCGATCGAGATGATCGATCAGTCCAAGCGTGATCTTTCCCGTGCCGCATCCCGCATCGAGCAGGACTCGCGGACGCCCGCGAATCAGTTCCAGTAGCAAGTCGTAGACTTCCGCCTGATAAGGCGGGCGAAACAAATAGTTCTCCGCCATTCGCTCAGCGGAAAAGCGACGCCCTCGCGAGCGGTATGCGGCAGCTTCGTCGCTCATGATCATTCGCTGGCGTCCAGCGCGCGCAATGCCAGGCCGCGCGCGACAGACGTGAACTCGTCGCCCATTCGGATTCGATCGGCGCCAAAGCGTTCGATGAAAATGCGCCGCACCGCGGGCACGAACGACGACCCTCCGGTCAGGAACACGCTGTCGATCGCGCCGGGCTTGAGCGCGACCGCCGTCATCAGCCGATCGACGCATCCGGCGATCTGTTCCAGGTAGCGCGCGATCCAATTTTCGAATTCCGGCCGCGCAACCGTCTTCCCGATCAGGACCGGCGGATCGGAAAACATGAAGTCCGCCGCTTCCAGCGCCGATAACCCGAGCTTGGTCTGCTCGACCGATCGAAACAGGAAGTAGCCGAGATCGTTTTCCACGATATGAATCAGCGCGGCGATCTTTTCCGGCTCGAACGATTCACGCTTCAGTTCCTCGAACCTGAGCATCGTCGCACGAGCCTTCAGGAACGACAGATGATGCCATCGCTCGAGCTTGGTGTACGGCCAGGTCGGCGCCGGCAGCACCATCCCATACGGCGAGCGGTACTTCGTGCCACGGCCGAGTGCGGGCGCGACCAGGTGGCGCATCACGCGGCCGTCGAAGGCGTCGCCCGCGACGGCGACGCCGTCGTTGCCCAAAATCTCGTAGCGCGCCCCACCATGCTTCGCGGCCGTTCGCGGCTTCAGTCGCAGCACCGAGAAATCGCTCGTGCCGCCGCCGAAGTCCGCAATCAGCACCGTCTCGTCGCGCGCGATTCGAAGCGCGTAATCATACGCCGCCGCGACCGGTTCGTACTCGAACACCACGTCAGTCCATCCCGCGCGCCGAATCGCGATATCCAACCGGCTTCGCGCCAGCGCCTCGTCCGGATCGCCGGCGGCGGCGAAATGGACCGGGCGGCCGACCACGATTCGCGGCGGCAACTCGCCGAACTGCGCAATCGCGGCGTCGCGGAGGGCGCTGATGATCGGCGCGATCAAATCTCCCAGCGAATACGTTTCGCCCATGATGTCGGTGGATTCGAAAGTCTTGTCGGCGAGAAACGACTTGAGCGATTGCACGAGCCGCCCGTTGCCCGCTGCCGCGAGGTAGCGCCGAATCGCGTCGTTCCCGACCGAGACGGCTGAATCGGTGCCGCCGGTTTCCTCCGGCGCCTCGAAAAACAGAATCGACCGGAACGTCTCGGATCGATCGCCACCCTCAGCGGCGGAAAACCGCGCCAGGCGCGGCGAGCCGTCAGCGCAGACGATCGCAATAGCGCTGTTGGTGGTGCCGAAATCGAGGCCGACCGCCTCCACTTTACCCGTGGCGGGAGCGCTGGAAATTTCCTGTCCCATGCGTTCACGATCAAGGTGCGTTGTACTGTTGTCAACGTTGAGCAGGACGCATATACTTGCCAAACCCTCAGGATGACGATCGCGGTGCGACCGCTCATCCGACACAACCCGGTCCCTTGGCGGACGAGATTTTCTCGTCCGCATTTTTTTCAGTCGCGCGTCGCCAGTGCGCGCAGGAGGGAAAGAATGCCGCCGGAAATTCGTGAGTCCGAGGTCGCCGCGCAATGGGATCGCAATGCCGATGTGTGGGCCGACCAGGTTCGCAACCGCTGGGACATCTTTCGCGAGCATTGGAACAACCCCGCTTTCCTGGAGTTCGCCGGCGACTTGAGCGGGAAGGCCGTGCTCGATGCTGGATGCGGCGAGGGCCACAACACGCGGATCTTCGCGCGACGCGGCGCTCGCATGACGGGGGTGGATCTGTCCGCCAAAATGATCGAGTTCGCGCGCGATGAGGAACTCCGCGAACCGCTTGGCATCCGCTACGAACGCGCTTCTTTCAGCGACTTGGCGAGTTTCCGTGCAGAGTCATTCGACGCGGCCATCTCGACGATGGCGCTGATGGACGGTCCTGATTTTCCAGGCGCGATGCGGGAAATCGCACGCGTGCTGCGCCCGGGCGGGACGCTCGCGTACAGCATCCTGCATCCATGTTTCGCGACCAAGGGGATGGGCTGGATCAAAGATGATTCGGGGCGCGCCATCAAATTCACCGTCGCGGATTACTTCAACAGCGAACCGTTTGTCGAGCGCTGGAAGTTCGGTCACGCGCCCAACGCGTCGCAGGTCGAGGACTTCGGCGTGCCGCGCTTCGATCGCACGCTTGCCCACTACATCAACTCGACCGTCTCGGCTGGTCTGCGGCTCGAGGAGATTTGCGAGCCACGCGCCCCCGAGTCCGCGTGCGCGCTGTATCCGGAGGCGTTTGCCAAATTCCGCGATCACATCGCCCTGTTCCTTTACGTTCGCGCATCGAAGTCGCGAGACAGAGAATGATTCGCAGCGTGACGGGAATCCTCGCAGGAGCGGTTTGCATGATGCTCGCCGGATGTGGCGCGCAGGGCGAAGCGTATCAGCCGATGGCGGGCCCCGCGTCCAGGAGCGTCATCTACATTTACCGGCCGTACAAGGTTCTCAGCTTGGAGGCGACTCCGATGATCACCTGCGGGCATGAGAGTATTGAATTGGAACCAGGTGGCTATTACGACTTCGTCGAGGACAGCGGACCGGTGACTTGCGCGCCCGCGACCGACACGGCGACGGAGCTCAAGTTTGATGCGCGCGCGGGCGAGCAATACTTCATCAAGGAGGATGTCGATCCCGTCGGGCTCGGCAGCCATGTGCGATTCCGCTTGATGGATGCCGCGGTGGCCGGCGACGAAATCAGGGAATGCAGCCGCCAGGGAATTAAACAGTGAATCCGGCAGCACAGTCGCATCGCCGAGGAGTGGTGTTCAAATGCCGCGAATCGTAACCCTGCTGCCGAGTGCGACGGAGATCGTTTGCGCACTCGGTTTCGAAGATCAGTTGGTCGGCCGCTCGCACGAATGCGACTTTCCGCGCTCGGTCGTGCGGCTGCCGGCGTTGACCGAACCGAAGTTCAATCCCGAGGGCACCAGCGCGGAGATCGACGAGAGAGTGAAAACAATCGTTGGCGATGCGCTCTCGGTCTATCGCGTCGATGCGGCCAGGCTGCGCGAACTTCGTCCCGACGTGATCGTCACTCAATCCCAGTGCGAAGTGTGCGCGGTCAGCGAGCGCGAGGTTGAAGCCGCGGTCGCCCAGTGGCTCGGCGCGCGGCCGAAGATCGTTTCGCTTGCGCCATATGGCCTCGACGACATCTTCACCGACATGCAGCGGGTGGCTGATGCGCTTGACGCGCGGGCGCGCGGGATGGAACTGGTCGAGCGCATCCGCACACGACTCGCCAGGATTGCGGACAAGGCCGGCCGCGCGTCGCAACGACCGCGCGTCGCCATGATCGAGTGGATCGATCCGCTGATGGCGGCGGGAAACTGGATTCCCACGCTGGTCGAGATGGCCGGCGGATTAAATCTTTTCGGAGTAGCGGGCCGGCATTCGCCGTGGATGAAATTCGACGAGCTGGCCGCCAAAGACCCGGACGTGATTTTGATTTCGCCGTGCGGCTTCAGCATGGATCGCGCGGCGCAAGATCTGCCCGCGCTGACAAATCGCGCGCAGTGGGATGGGCTCAAGGCGGTGCGCGCGCGGCGCGTCTTCATGGCCGACGGCAACCAGTATTTCAATCGGCCCGGTCCGCGAATCGCGGAGTCGCTGGAAATTCTGGCCGAGATCGCGCATCCGGAACTTTTTCGTTTCGGCCACGAGGGCTTGGGCTGGCGCCGATTGTAGCGGCGGCTATTTCTTCGCGAGATACGCCATGCCGATGCGGGCCGGCGTGAGATTTATTCCGAACTCATCGATAAGAGGCTTGATGTTGCACGCATTGTCGGCCGTGACAAACGTGACCGCGTCGCGCGACAGCATCGGCCTGGGCAGCTTTTCCAGCAGACCGCCGACGGTGCGCATGATGCCTTCCGGAATATGAAACAGCGGGCGGCGATGTCCGCTCGCGTCCATGATGATCCGCATCATCTCGTCGAACGTCATCAGATCCGGCCCGCCGATTTCGTAAGTTCCGTTGCGGCCGCGCCCCGACACCGCGAGCATCACGCACGCGGCGAGATCATCGACGAGTACCGGCTGAACTTTCTGCCGCCCGGTGCCGGGCACGCCGAAGACCGGCGCGAAACGCAGCGCGCGGGCCAGACCGTTTACGACTTTGTCCTCCGGTCCGTACACCAGCGACGGGCGGAAGATCGTGTAGGCCAAGCCCGACTCGCGGATCGCGCGCTCGGCGCGGCCTTTGGCGCGAAAGCCGGGATGGGGCTGTTCTCGTCGGCAGCGGCGCCGCTGATGTAGATGAATTGCCGCACACCGGCTTGTTTCGCCGCGTCGATGAGCACGACCGTGCCGGCGTAGTCGATTCGCTCGAAGGTGAGGCCGCGGCGCGGATTTTCGACCGGATAGCCATCGAACTGGATCGCATCGACAATCGCGTCCGCGCCCCGGAGCGCATCCTTGAGCGATGCAGGCTCTCCGATATCTGCGCGAACAAACTCGATGCCGGGCAAATCGAGGCGCACGCGCGCCGCCTCGGGATTTCGCGTGAGCACACGCACCCTGATTTCGCCGGAAGCGAGCAGGCGCCGCGCGATCGCGCGACCGATGAATCCCGAGCCGCCCGCGAGAGTGACGGTTTTTGCCATCAACGTCGCCGGGACCCACGCCCGAGGGCGTCACAAGTTGCGCCGACGATCGCGAGATCGAGCATCACCGCGACTCCAGGCGCTAGACGTGCTTTCGATGGGGTCGATGAGTGACGGGGCGCGGCGTCCGGCGCCGGCGGACCCGCTTCAACGGATGCAGTTTCGCCGTCGAATCCGATTTCTCGGCGTGCGGTACGTCGATGAGAGGGGTCAGCGAGAAGCGCGAGACTTCCGGCGGGCAGTTGATGCGGATCCTGAGCCAAAACGTGCCCAGACCGCGATTGGTGTAAATGTAAAAGTCTTCGTAGCGGTTCAGGCCCGAGTAGAACTCTTTGCCGATGCGCAGGATCGATTTGAGCGGCGATCCATAAAACGGAATTCGCACGACACCGCCATGCGTGTGGCCGGAGAGCATCACGCCCGGCTTCAGATGGCGCGTGTACAGCGCAGTGTCGGGATTATGCGCGAGAACGATCGTGCAGTCATCGCGGTTGACCTCGCCAAACGCGCGCGCAGGCTCCGCGCGCCGCGACCACAGATCGTCAATGCCGACGATTACGAGTTTCTCGTTGCGAATGAAGAGCCGGCGGCTGTCGTTGGCGAGCACCTCGGCGCCGGCGCGCTTGAGCGCATCGGTGATCCGCTCGGCCGACGACCAATGGTCATGATTGCCGAGGATCGCAAACAGGCCCGACTGCGGGCGCAGATTCCTGAGCGCGTCGCGAAACGCGCCTAGATAGCGATGCATCGTGTCCGGACCGGAAAAATAATCTCCGGTGAGAAAGATGAGGTCGGGCTGCCGTTGATTGATGGCTTCGACCGCGAGCGCCAATCGTTCGAGGTCCTCGTCGCGATCGACGTGGAAGTCGCTTATCTGGCATGCGACCAGTCCGCGCAAAGCGCGAGGCAATCCGCGCACCGGCAGGTCCACCTCGGACACCTGAATCGCATCGATCGTGCGCCGCCACATTCGATGCAGCGGGCGCAGCGCCAGCGGAGGCTTCGGCTTTTCACGGCCGGCAGCGCCAACGGCCGGTTGCTGCGGGGGAAAGTTGTCTATGAGTTCGGCAGTGGACATCGAATCATCGATACTAGAATACTTCGACCAGGCGGCGGAAGGAGCTTAGTTCGATAATTCTGTCGCCGGCATCGTTGATTTCTTCATGCTCGAGGTCCCAGGTATGCGGATGCGGTATGAAAACGGCGCGCAGACCGGCCGCGACCGCGGGATTGATGTCCGAGCGCGGACTGTTTCCAATCATAAAAGTCAGCGACGGATCGAGGCCCGCGTCGCGCACCAGGCGGCGATAGGCGCCGACGTCCTTCTCGCGCGGGGTCTCGACCCGATCGAAGAGCGGCCCGAGACCGGAACGCGCGAGTTTGTGCAACTGTTCGTCGCGCTGGCCCTTGGTGAAAATCAGGAGGCGGTGACGCTGCGAAAGCTCCTGAAGCGTGGGCTCGACGTCGGGCAGCAATGCGCAGTCGCGGTCGAGCAGATGCGCGCCGATTCGCTCGATCTCGTCGCGCAAGCGGTCGTGACCTGCGGGCGCGAGTTCAGCAGCCGCCTGATGCAGCGCCATCACGTAAGGACGGCGGCCGTAGCCATGCGTTTTGATAAGCCGGAATTCGGCGCGGCGCACCGCGGCGTGAATCTCGACGCGAGAGATGCCGAGGACTGTGTCGCCAACGGCCGCGGCGAAGAAATCGAACGCCTCGAGAAAATGGATGTTGGAATCCCAGAGCGTGTCGTCGGCGTCGAAGACGAGGTTCAAAGACTCAGTCGGAGCAGAGGACATCTGCGTACAGGGTACCGGCGCGCGCTCGAGCGGGCAAATGGCTAATCGCCCGCGTCGAACAAGCTATGCGCGAGCGTTGGGAAGTGCGGCGGGCAGAATTATGAGCGCACCGGTCGAGGGATTGCGCCCGACGTACACGTCGGTCTCGTAAACGCGCCGCAGATTCTCCGCCGTCAGAACTTCCGCGGGAGTTCCATACGCGACCGCGGCGCCATCGGCGAGCAGCAGCACGCGATCGGCATAGAGCGCGGCGGCATTGAGATCGTGAAGCGTCGCAACTACGGCCATGCCGCGCTCGGCGCACAGCTCGCGAAAGCGCGCGAAAATTTCGGCGACGTGCTTGAGGTCGAGAAACGCGGTCGGCTCGTCGAGCAGTGCAATCTTCGGCTCCTGTGCGAGCGCGCGGGCCAGGAACACGCGCTTGCGTTCGCCGCCGGACAGTTCCTGAACGTGGCGCGCGGCAAGACCGAGCAGGTCGAAGCGGTCGAGCGCGGCGGACGCGATTTCCAAATCGTGCGGGCTCTCGAAGCGGAAGGCGCCGAGATGCGGCGCGCGTCCCATCAGCACGATTTCCAGCACCGTGAAGCGAAATGCGACCGCGTTTTCCTGGCCAACCGACGCAACCGTGCGTGCGAATTCCCGGCGATCGATCGAATCGAGCGGGCGGCCGAAGAGTTCGACGCTTCCCGCGCCCGGCTTCATCGAGCCGCCGAGCACCTTGAGCAGTGTGGACTTGCCTGCCCCGTTTGGACCGACGATGGCGAGCATTTCGCCGGCCGCCACTTCGATCGAGACGCCATGCAGCACGGGCACGCCCGGATATCCCGCCTGAATCGCGCTCGCACGCATGGCGGTGACGGTGTCGCGCGATGTCGTCGTCATAGCGAAAGCGGCCTCCTGCCTTCGCGGCGCAGCATGTAGATGAAGAACGGGCCGCCGCAGAGCGCGGTGATCGCGCCGACGGGAATTTCGGCCGGGGCGATTGCGACGCGCGCGACCAGGTCTGCCGCGACCATGAATGCGGCGCCGCCGATCAGCGACGCGGGCAGCAGCAGCCGATGATCGGCGCCGAACACCAATCTCAAAGTATGCGGAACGATCAGTCCGACGAACGAAATGATTCCGCTGACGGAGACCGCGGCGCCGATCATGACCGAGGTCGCGACGAAGATCGTGCGCCGAAGGCGGTCCACGTCAACGCCAAGTTCGGCAGCCGACTCGTCGCCGAGACTGAGCAGGTTCAGATCGCGAGCTTGAAACATCAGCACGGCGAAGCCGGCCAGTCCCAAACCCGCGACGCCCACCGCTTCGCGATAGGTCGGCGCCTCGAGGCTGCCCATCAGCCAGAACAGAATGCTGTGCGCGTAGTAAAAATTGACGGCGCTGTTCACCAGCATGATTGCCGCGCCCCAGAACGCGTTGAAGATCACGCCGACCAGCAGCAGCGTGAATGGTTCAAGCTGGCCGTCAACCATCGCGAGCCGGTAAACCGCCACGGTCGAGAGCAGCGCCGCGCCGAACGCGCACAGTGGGACGGCCGCCTCGCCGCCGCCGAGTTTCGCGGACATCACGAGCGCGAGTATCGCGCCGAGCGCGCCGCCGCCGGAGATTCCGAGGATGCCGCCCTCTGCCAGCGGATTCCGCACGAGCGCTTGCAGAGCCGTTCCGACCGCGGCCAGCATCGCGCCGACGATCACGCCCATCAGCACGCGCGGCAATCGGGCGCCGAAGAAAATCGCGTGATCGGGACTGGTGGGATCGGAAAATGCGCGCGCGAGGCTGATATGCGCGCTGCCGAACAGCGCGGCTGCGGCCGCGCAAACGATCAGCAAAATTGCGAGCGCGGCCAGTATCGAGAGCAGCCGGGTGCGCGTCAGGTGCGCGGCGGAGTTGCGCTGCGGCGCAGGAGTGCCGGCGGTCGGATTCAATTGTGGGCTCCGCCGGCGGCGCGATCCCATGCCTCGGGATGAATCATCCGCGCGATTATTTCGAGCGACTGTCCCACGCGCGGGCCGGCATGAAGAATGGGATCCTCCGCGTAGCCGAAGACGCGATGGTCGCGCACCGCCGGAATCGCCGGATATCTCTCCCAGAAGCCGCTCGACGACGACGGATCGGTGCCCATCGAACCGTCGAGCACGACCTGCGGACGCATCGCGATGATGTACTCCATGCTCAGGTGCGGCCACTGTTGGCCGGCGTCCGCGGCGATGTTGTCGGCGCGCGCGATGCGCATGAGCTCATCGAGATAAGTGCCGGCGCCCACCGCGACGATCGGCTGATGACCGACGAGCATCAACGCACGCTCCGGCTTTACGTTTGCCAGGCGCTGTTGGATTGCGGCGATCTGCGTCTGAATCTGCGCGACGAGCCGATGCGCTTGCGGCTGGCGGTTGATTCGCGCACCCACCGTTTCGATGCTGGTTTCGATTTGTTGCAAAGAGTCGTCGCTGACCAGCAGCACCGGATAACCCATCGAATTCAACGCGCGAATCTGACGCACGTCCGATGACAGTTCAAGTCCGACGACCAGCGTGGGGCGCAGCGCGATGATCGCTTCGAGATTCGGAGTCAGAAAGGAACCGACCCGCGGCAGATCGCGCACCTGCGGGGGATAGTCACAATACTGCGAGACGCCGACGACGTCGGGACCCGCGCCGAGCGCGAACAGTGTCTCCGTTACCGACGGCGCCAGCGATACGATTCGCATCCGAGCGGCCGCGTTCCCCGGCGACGCGAGCGCCAGAGCATACGCACACAGCGCGGCGGCGGCCGCGAGTCGATACAAACCCACATCGCGAAACTACCTGATCGCACCGGCGCCGGTAAGCGCAACCTCGCGCTTTGTTGCCTCCGCCCGACGCGCTCAACTAGCCTCGTCGGGACGGGGAGTATCGCTGTGCTCAAGATTGCCGTTTGCATCAAGCAGATACCGCTGATCGAGGAAGCCAACTTCGACGCCGCGACCAAAACGATCAAGCGCGACGGGCCCAATGTGATCAGCGCGTTCGATCTGCGCGCGATCTCGCTAGCCGTCGAGCTGAAAAATCGCCACGGCGCCGAAACTACTGTCGTCACGATGGGGCCGCCGCAGGCGCGCGACGCGCTGGTGGATGCGCTTGCGATGGGAATCGACCGCGCGGTGCATCTGGAAGACCGCGCGTTCGCGGGCGCGGACACGCTCGCAACGGCGCGTGCGCTCGCGATTTGGCTGGCGCGCGGAAACTTCGATCTCATCATGCTCGGCAAGTACTCGCTCGATGCGGAGACGGGACAGGTCGGCCCCGAGATCGCGGAACTAATCGGCGCCGCGCAGATAACCGGCGCGCGAAAGCTGGAAATCGACGGCCGCACGCTTCGCGCCGAGCGTGAAAGCGACGAAGGATTCGAGGAAATCGAGGCCGGGATGCCCGCGGTTATCACCTGCGCCGAGCGCATCGCACAGCCCGTCAAGGTGAAGCCGGGTGCTTCCGAAGAGGCGAAGACCAAGCCAATCCTATCCGTGCGCGCGGCGGAGCTCGGCGCCGATCCGAAAGAATTCGGACTCGCCGGTTCGCCGACATGGGTGCAGGAGGTCCGCGTCGTCGCGACGCCGAAGACCGAATGTAAATTTATCGACTCGACCGACGCCGAACGCGCCGCGGCCGAGGTCGTGTCGGCGCTCGAAACAATCGGCGCGCTCAACCCGCGCGTGCACAATCGCCGTTCGATCGGATCGGCGCGGCGTGCGAGCAATCGCAATCATGATGTGTGGATTGTGTGCGAGACCGACCTTGAAGGCCGCGTCACGCGCGGCACGCTCGAGCTGCTTTCACGCGGCGATGAACTCGCGTCGCGATTGGGCGGCGCGCTCGTCGCGGTGGGATTTGACCGCGCCATCGCGCAACACGCGGGGCTGCTGGCGAGTTTCGGCGCCGACCAGGTGCTGATCGTCGAGCATCCGGCGCTGGTTTCGTACACCCCCGAAGCCGTCGCCGAGGCTGTTGCGAAGCTCGTTTTGATCCACGCGCCGTGGGGAATTTTGATCGGCGCGACCGAGCGCGGGCGCGACTGGGGACCCCGGCTGGCCGCGCGCTTAAGCCTGGGGCTCACCGGCGATGCGATCGATATCGAGCTCGACTCGGAGCATCGGATGGTCGCGCTCAAGCCGGCTTTCGGCGGCAACATCGTCGCGCCGATCTACTCGAAAACATTTCCGCAGATGGCGACGGTGCGGCCGGGCGTGCTCGAACTCGCGGCGCCATCCGAAGCCAGGGAAGCCGAGATTAGGATCGCGCGTCCTGAGGTGAGCCCGCCGAAAAGCCGGCTCATAAAGGCGCACTCGATCCTCGATACCACCATCGTACCGCTCGAAGGCGCCGAAGTTGTCGTTGGCATCGGCACGGGAGTCGGTGGACCCGATGGGGTCGCGAAAGCCGCCGCGTTCGCGCGAGTGCTCGGCGCCGCGATTTGCGCGACGCGGCGCGTGACGGACCTGGGATGGGTGCCGCGGCAGTTGCAGGTCGGGTTAACCGGCAAATCGATCGATCCGCGCCTGTATATTGCGATTGGGGTGCGCGGCGCGCCCAACCATACCTGCGGTCTCAAGCGCGCGGATACCATCGTCGCGATCAACAACGATGCCGACGCGCTGATCTTCGAGCGCGCGAATATAGGGTTGGTCGCCGATTGGGATGCAATCCTGCCTGCTTTGCAGGATGCCTTCCGGCGGCGCCTTCAATGATCGGCTACAACTACCCCCGGATTTCGTAGAGCGCCGAAAACAAATCCTCGATTGGCAGGCGGCGAAAGTGCTTGAACCCCGCCGCTGCGACAAGCTCGCGCGCCTTCGCCTCGCCCATGCACGCGCCGATTCCCGCGCCGCCGTGCGCGAGCGACGTCGTCATGCAGTACAGCGTGCTTATCGAATACATCAGCCGCCCCATCGGATTGATGTTGTCTTCGAGATTCGACGACACGTTTACTTCGACCATCAGGTAGGTACCGTCGGGTTTGAGCGCAGCTCGAATCGATTTCAGCAGCGCGTCCGGATCGACAGAATCATGCACCACGTCGAAGGTCGAGATGAAATCGAACTGCGCGGCCGGCAGCCTGGTGCAATCGACGACCTCGAACTTGATTCTGTCTCCCAGACCGGCGGCTTTCGCGTTTGCACGCGCGCGTTCCACCGAGCCGAGATGCGCGTCGAAGCCGAAAACCTGGGCCTTGGGAAATGCGGACGCGATCGCTATCGCCGCGCGGCCGCTGCCACAGCCGACGTCCAGCGACGAGCCGCCTTCGGTCAGCTTCGCGACCACTTGCGGCATCGCCGGCAGCCATTTGCGAACCAACTGATGCCGGTAGATCGAGGCTGACGAACGCTCCATCGCCTCCCACGTCTCGGGCGGATACTCGCTCTGCGATACGCCGCGCCCGTTCTTGAATGACGCCATCACTTTCGGCGCAATCGACACGTGAGGGACGATCATTTCGATGAAACCGCCGGCGAAGAACGGCGAGTCGTCGCGCGCCAGCACCATCGCATGCTCGGCCGGCATCGCGTAGGTCTTAGCCGAGGCATCGTAATTCACGTATCCGGCCGCCGTCATCGCACTGAGCCATTCGCGCAGATAGCGCTCGCTGAGTCCCGTCCGTTCCGCGAGCGCCGCGCTCGTGACGGCGCCCGCTTCGGCCAGCGCGCTGAAGATTCCGAGGCGATCGCCGATATAGCTCAGCGCACCGAGCATCGCGGCGCCGATGTCATTCGATACCTGCATCGAGAATTGCTTGATCTTGTCCCAATCGAGCTGCTGCTTTTCGTCGGCCATCGTTTTCCTCCGCATGACGCGCAGTATCGATCGATTCAGCCCTCCGCCGCCAGCCTTTCCAGACTTGGGCTTCTGCCCCGCTACTTTTGGAAATTGTAGTTTTGACTCTCTCGGGTGAATTTTACCCCGTAATCGCCACACAGATTTCCTTGACCAGGTCGGGCAATGGCCGAGTTCCATCGAAACGCAGAACACGGCACGGTAGTGCAGCAAGCCATGCCTGATGGCGTTCGAAATTGCGCCCCTCACGGCTACCGTCGTCGTAGTGTGAAGCCCACTCGATGAATTCTTCTGTCTGTTGATGTCGCCAGCCGCCGGGCGCAATCGCATCGGTGCCGAAGCGCCTGGCCTCGCGAGCGCGCAAGCGCTGCAGGCGAATCGGGGTCGGGGTGTGCAAAAAAACCGCCAAATCAAAGAGCGGAATGAGGGAGTCGCCCCAACCATCGAGTGAGCCGCTTAGCACCCAATCCGCTCGGTCCAGGAATACCTCGCGCATAAGCCGGAGACGATCGGCGACCTCGCGCATTTCGCGATAGGGCGGTGTTGTTGGCCGCCAGAAGTAATCGTCCGCATCGTGATGCGAGAGGGCCAGAGCGTCGGCCAAAGCGCGGCCCAGGCTTGTGACACCGGCTCCCGAAGCTCCCATGATGTGAATGCGGCAAGTCTTCACCGAGTTCCCTCTAGTGCCGAATACCGGGATCGAGGCCGAGACCTTTTCCGAAATCTTCAAAGCCATCGAGCGATATAATTCCCCTACTTTTCGGGCTCCGCGCTCTGTTCATCGGACCTGGTTTGCGGGTCGGCGAACATCGAGAGCTGGACCGGCTTGCCCTCCTCTTCCGCCGCTGGCGCGAACAGACCGGGCCGCTCGACGAACACCTGGAATTTTTCGAAAAGGTCGGCAAGCTTGGCCTGATAGTACTCGACGTTTTCGTCGGGATTGTCCGGATCGTACTCCGCCGCCATCTTCGCGAATTCGTTAACGGCCGCGCGCGCGCCGCGCCCGGTGACGTAGTATGAAATTTGATCGCCGGCGAGGTACGGCCGCTCGGCCTTGAGCGCAAGCTCGTAGGCCGCCGCGGGATTGCGGCTGTTGTCACCAATTTTGTTGCGATAAGTGTCGAGCGAATCCTGGATCGTCTCGGTCTTCATCAGATCGGCGATTCCAATTTCGTGGCGGGCCAGACGCGCGCGATAGTCGTCATGGAGTTTCGGAATTTCGCCGCGTCGATCCTCCAGCAGCATGCGGAACATCTCCTCCATGAAGCGGCGCTGGAAGCGTTCGAGTCCCCGCGAGCGCAACCCTGAGCCGCGAATAGTCATCTTTCCCGCCTCATCCAGCAGGACGTAATTTTTCATTTTGTAGGAGAACATCGCGCCGTAACGGCCGTCGATCTCCAGCCGGATTCCCTCGGGCATAATCGATCCGACCTGCTCCAGGAGCCTGTCTGCGCCTTCCTCGCTGGCGGCATCGGCGGGCGGCACGAAATAGATTCCGTCGGTATCGACCTCGATGACCTGCGCGCCGTGCTCCTCGAGTTTCGCCACTGCGCGCTGAATCAGATCGCGTCCGCGCTTCGTCAATGCGTTGGCCGCGCCGAAGTCGTTGAAATGGCCGAGCGAAAAACCCAGGTAGCCGTAAAATGAATTGATTAGAATCTTGAACGTCTGCTGGAGCGCGTCGGCGTTGCGCCGCTCGCCACCCTTGAGTCCGCGCGCGAGTGCCTTGGCCTGCACCCGGAAGCTGCGCAGATCGCCAAGCATCTTGAGAAATACGCCCAGGCGGTCAGTGGCCGGCGCGTGCCGATATTGCAGCATCAACGACGGATACAGCGACGTCACGTCGCAGTGAAGGACACCGTGGGCGACGCCGCATCGGCGAACCTCCGTGTAGCCGCCCGCGACCGGCGTGGGCTGCGACGGCTCGGGAATGGAATGCCCCGCCGCCAGATACGCGCGCATCATGAGCGCGTCAATCTTGGTCGCATTCCCGCGCAGCACCGCGCTCTGGTACGAGTACGGGAATATCTGCGCTTGCACGAAGTAACTGGGAGAGAGGGTCTGGGCCAGCGCGCGCGTCTCACGAGCATCGTCGAGCGCGTACTCGTAGAGCTTTTCCGGTTCGTGTTCGAAGTAGTGGCTGATTTTCGACGCGTCGATATACACGCGATCCTTGCGCGCCAGCCCGAAATGTTGCGCAAGCTGCTTCAGCCCCAGGCTCTCCAGTTCGCGACTCGAAATATCGTAGTGCTGCGCGAGGATCCACGTATCTATGATGCTGCGGCCCGGGATGTCGTAGCGGCGATAGGCGATCGATCGTTCCGCAATTTGCATGCGCGACGGGCGAGCACGAAGCTCGCCGCCGTCGCGCCCCAGCTTGAGCTTCACCCCGTGGCGGCGCGCCCGCGTCTCCAGGTATTCGAGATCGAACCGAAAAAGATTGTGGCCCTCGACGACGTCGGGATCGCGATCCTGGACAATTCGCACCATCTCCTCCAGCATCGCCCGCTCGTCCATCTCGGTGCCCCTGAGCAAGCGCTCGAAACCGGTCGAGTCCGTGAGCGAAATCGCGATAACGCGATCGCCTTCGCGTGCCGCCGACGGAAATTCAAAGCCGGGCGAGATATAGGTCTCGATATCGAGCTGGAGGCGGCGCAGCTCGCTGAAATCCATCCCGATGAAAAACGTGGTCCCGCTCAGCATCAGATGCTGCTCGACTGGATCGGCCAGCACCAGATACGGCGCGTCGGGCGCGTTAGGCGCTTTGCCGCTCAGGTTCCTGAGATGGCGCTTGGCGGCTTCCAGAGCGTCGAGCGAGTCGAAGGTGACGAGCACCCGGTAACGGAAATCGCCGTCGAGCGCGCGCGTCTCATGCCCGGGCCTGAAACCTTCGAGCAAGGCAATATCCTCGACGAGCAGAAATGGCTGAATCGGACGGCGCTCGCGCGTAAGCCTGCCCGACAGGCGCCGGTAAACGTCGATCTCGGTCTTCGATGCGATCTCGACCGCGACCACGCCCGGGTCGGCGGGATCGCCGAACAGCAGGCGGTTGCTGTAAAACTGCGCCGAAATCTCCTGGTAAGTAGTCATCGCGAGCCGCGTCCCTCAGATTGTGCACCCGCAAGCTCGCGTCAGACAACGCATCCTCGCGCGTAGGTTCAGAGCGTGCCGAGGTACCGGAGGCCAATCAGAAAGATCGCGTATGCCGCTCCGCCGATCATCAGCGTCGGAGTTCCGAGTTCCGAGTCGCGCAAGTTGATGAAGAGAATTACCGCCGAGGCGAGAGCGATCGATCCCGCGAGCAGTTCGGGATTGGTCAGATGCCACGGCGAAAACACGAGCCCCAGTGCAACCGGGATGCACGACTGAAAGACCATCGCACCAGTGATGTTGGCGAGCGCGAGATGGTCCTTGCCCTGCCGAATCCAGACTACCGAGTTGTATTTCTCGGGCAGTTCGGTCGCGAGCGGGCTCAACATGAGCGAGAGAACGCCGGGATTCAGATGCGCATGCACTGAGAACGCGATGGTCTGATCGACGAACTCGACTGCACCGATCAGAATCGCGAGTGCGCCTACGATTACTTGCGCGGCCATCGCCAATGCGCGCGGCTCGAGCGGATTCCCGCGCAAAATCGACTCGAAATAGAGTCCCTCCTCGACCTCCGCGCCGGCCGCGCGCTTGAGCCGCAGCATCACAACGGTGTAGCTCGCGTATACTATCAACAATGCGACTGCGAGGACGTGGCGAAGTACCGCGCCCATCTCGATTGTGCCTGCGATCACCACGCACAAAAAAACCGGAAAGAAGAATGCGAGATCCCGGCGCGCGTCCTCGCGTACCACTTTAAGCGCAATCCGTCCCCGGCGCCTGCGAAATGCGATCGCCGCAACGCCCATCACGAATATCGCCACCGTGGACAGCATCAGCGGTGCGCCGACAATCGCTCCAAGTCCGACCGCGGTATGCGCCGCCGCGGAATCGCGGCCGGTCAACAGCGCAACCGCCGGGATGAACGTCTCCGGCAGCGCCGTTCCGACCGCGGCGAGCAGACTCCCGACCGCGGCCTCAGCAATACGCAATCGATGCCCTGCCCATTCGACCCCATTGGTAAAAAGTTCCGAGCCCGCGAGGATTATCGCGAAGCTGAGGGCCAGGATTATCGCGTGTATTGCCAAAATTCTGCTCAAAGGGCGGCGGAGCAGCGTCGAGAATAGAGAGGCCCGCTCGCGATTTCCAGCGCGCACTCATTTTCCAGCGCCTCGGTTCGAGTCAGAGGAAAAGATCGGCCGCGATGCAGCCAAACGGGCAAACGATGCGTATATTATTTGCAGCGGTCACCGAGGAGCGCGGATTTCGCGATAAGGCCCGCGCTAAAGCGTAATCGGCCCAATGATTGCAGCAGCGAGGCAATGCGTAAGTTGACTCTCAGCGCAGCGATCTTTAGACTTGATTCTTTGGTGTGGCTCACTTGCCTTTGTATTTTCGTCTGTATAAATGAGGCTACTTGATTCCCGGCTCGCGGTCGCAATGACGGCAGAATTGCGCGCCGATCTTCACGCATCGCATCGGTGGCCAACGCCCGCGCAAAACGGAAGCAAAACGAATGAAGCAGAAGTACGAAGGTAAGGACCTACAGGGTCTTGTCGATCTCGGCCGTGAGCAGGGCTACCTGACCTTCGAGCAGGTCAACGACTACCTGCCGCAGGATGTCGCTTCACCAACCGACCTGCGCGCCGCGCTGGACAGCTTCGAGGACCTTGATATCAAGGTGCTCGAGGAAGTCCCGACCGAGGGCGCCGACGACGTCGAGGTTGACGGCAAGGAAGAGCCCGAAGAAGCGCCCGAGGCCGCGCCGGCGGCTGCGGATTCGCTCGGCGAGTCGTCGGACCCGGTCCGGCTCTATCTCAAGGAGATGGGCAACTTCCAGCTTCTCTCGAGGGAGCAGGAAGTCGAAATTGCCAAACGCATCGAAGCCGGCGAAAACGAAGTCGAAGAGGAAGTGTTGGGCTCGCCGATCACACTCGATTTCGTGATTCGAGTGGGCGAGCGCGTAGAGGCAGGCGAAGCCGATCTGCGCGATGTGTTCGAGGATGCCGCCGAAGCGCCTGACGATCCCGACGAAGAGCGCGGACCCGAAGCCGACGAGCGCCAGCTCAAGAAATTGACGCTCGCGACCAAGAAGCTCACCGACCTGCGCACCAAAATCGAGGCAATCGAGGAAACACTCCGCAACAAGCCCGGTCCGCGCCGCAAGCCCAAGCTCGACAAGAACCTGACGCGTCTGAACGAGCGCGTGAAAAAGGAATTGCGCGCGATGCAGTTGTCGCGCCGCCTGATGGAAGCGGTGATCGCCGAGATGCGCGACATCTTGCAACAGTACCGCATCGCGCATCACACGATCGCGAAATACGAGGAAGCGACCGGCCGCTCGCGCACTCACCTGCTCAAGGAAGCCGCCGAAGCCGAAGACCGCCGGCACGTGCTCAAAATAAACGATGTCCGCGAGAACCTGCTCGATATCGCGGCCAGAATTCGCCTGGCACAAAAGACTATTCGCGAAGTCGAGAAAAAAGCCAAGAACACGGGCGAGGAATACGCGCGCAAGCTCGAGACCATCGCCGCCGGACAGGACAAGAGCCGCCGCGCAAAAAAGGAACTGACCGAGGCCAACTTGCGGCTCGTCGTCAGCCTGGCCAAGCGCTACACCAATCGCGGTCTTGGCTTTCTCGACCTCATCCAGGAAGGCAACATCGGCCTGATGCGCGCGGTGGACAAGTTCGAGTATCAGCGCGGCTACAAGTTTTCGACCTACGCGACCTGGTGGATTAGACAGTCGATGTCGCGTGCGATCGCCGACCAGGGCCGCACCATTCGCATCCCGGTCCACATGGTCGAGACGATCAACAAACTGCTCCGCGTCACGCGCCTGCTCGTGCAACGGCTCGGCCGCGAACCCGGGCCCGAAGAAATCGCGGAGCAGATGGAGATGCCGCTGGACAAGGTCCAGAAGGTGCTCAAGATCGTCAAGGAGCCAATCTCGCTCGAAACGCCAATCGGCGACGAAGAGGAAAGTTCGCTCGGCGATTTTGTCGAGGACGAACTCGCGCCGTCGCCGGTCGAGGCTGCGATTCAGGGCAACCTCGGCGAGCAGACGCGCAAGGTGCTCGCCACGCTCACGCCGCGCGAGGAGCAAATTCTGCGCATGCGCTTCGGCATCGGCCAGAAGACCGACTACACGCTGGAGGAAGTCGGCAAACAATTCGCCGTCACCCGCGAGCGTATCCGGCAGATCGAGGCCAAAGCGTTGCGCAAACTGCGCCAGACCGGCAGATCGCGCAACCTCGAGGGCTTCCAGGAACGCGAGTAGAGGCCCGAAATTTCAGCAATGTGACTTGACGGCTCGGATGCAATCGCATCCGGGCCCTTTTTTTGTGATACGAAATCGGTTGAGGCTAATTGAATGACCGGCCAGCCGAATATCGTCCTGATTCTCGCCGACGACATGGGTTACGGCGATTTCGGATGCTTCAACTACGGCGCGTCGCGCACGCCGGCTCTCGACCATCTTGCACGCGAAGGCGTCTGCCTGACGCAGCATTATTCGGCTTCTCCCGTTTGCGCGCCAGCGCGAGCCTCCCTGATGACGGGCCGCTATCCGCATCGCACGGGAGTCATCGATACCCTTGAGACGCGCGGGCTCGACCGCCTTGCGCTTCGCGAATTGACGCTAGCCGAACTACTGAAACGGGCCGGTTACGCGACCGGCCTGGTCGGCAAATGGCATAACGGCGCCTACGATTCGCGCTACCATCCCAACCGGCGCGGCTTCGACGAATTCGCCGGATTTTCCGGCGGCTGGCAGCCGTACTATCAGTGGAATCTCGATCGCAACGGCTCGATATCGCGCGCGGACGGCCGCTATTTGACGGACGTCTTCACCGAGGAGGCGACGGAGTTCATCCTTCGCCATCGCTGCGACCGGTTTTTTCTTTATCTCGCCTACAACGCGCCGCATTTTCCCTTCGAAGCGCCCGCGGCCGACGCCGCGCCCTACAAGGCCAGCCGCAACTTCACGCCCGCAGTCAGCCAAATCTACGCGATGATCGAATGCATGGATCGCGGGATTGCGCGCGTACTCGACGCACTTGATCGATCCGGCCTGGCCGACAACACGCTCGTGATGTTCTCGAGCGACAACGGGCCCCAGTTCGGCGGCAAGGGCGAGATGTGCACCGACCGCTTCAATTGCGGCTTCGCCGGCGCAAAGACGCTCGTGTACGAGGGCGGTATCCGGCTGCCGATGGTCCTGCGATGGCCGGCAGGACTCGACGGCCGCCGCCAGGTCCATGACATGATTCATTTCACCGATTGGTTGCCGACGATTCTCGCTCTGGCCGGCACTGAGCCGCCGCGCGATCTCAAGCTCGACGGAATCAATGTGAGTCCAACGCTGCAGGGCGAGCGTGGCAAGGTCCCCAGTGAGCGCTTTTGGCAATGGAACCGCTACACGCCCGACGGCGAATGCAACGCGGCGATGCGGGACGGTCGATGGAAGCTGGTGCGGCCGGCAATTCGCGAGTTGATGCTGGTGTCGAACGAGGATCTCGCGATGGACGTCCAGTCGAAATACAATCCGGAAAATTTCCGCGACATCGTGCGTGCGCCCGAGCCCGAGCGCGTCAAACCCGCGCCGCCACCCGCGCAACTCTTCGATATCGTCAGCGATCCCTTCGAACGCAACGATCTCGCCGCGCACGAACCCGAGCTCGTATCGAGGATGACCAATGCTCTGGCCTCATGGTTCGAAGATGTCGAGCAGGATCGCCTCGCAATTGACGACTAACCGCGGCCGATTTGTCATCCTAGCCGAAGCAAGCAGCGCGACCGCCAAGCCTGTCATCCTGACCCAAGCAAGCAACGCGACCGCCAAGCCTGTCATCCTGACCCAAGCGAGCAACGCGAGCGGAGCGGAAGGACCTCGGACAGCTTCGCGCCAGCGAAGCCGGTACCGGTTTCAGTTGCCTGTATGGATTGAATTCCTCCACGATGGTCTGATTTAAGAGTCTGTTACAGGCGCCTTCGCCCCCGGTTTTTGCATGGAGCGCAAATGAACGAGCAAGTCACCCGCCAAATCCTCTGGAACGTTCCCGTTCCGTTCATCGTGCTGATGTACGGCCTGCTCGGGCTGCTGATCGCGGGGTTCATTTACGCCGGTGTCAGATGGTACCGGCTGGTGAGTCTCGGCGTGTCCGACGATCGTCTCGATCATCCAATCGAGCGCCTGCTGCTGGCGCTGCGCGATTCGTTCGGCCAGGGCAACGTGATTCGCGAGACGTGGGGATGGATGCACTACGCGTTCTACGTCGCGTTCGTCGGCCTGTTCATCGGCACAACGATCGTTCTGATCAACAGCGACGTGCGCGATCTATTCGATCTGTTCGGCCTCGACTTCTACTTCTACTACGGCGACTTCTATCTCTACTTCAAAGTTGCGATGGACACTTTCTTCCTGCTGCTGATCCTCGGCGTGCTGATGGAAGGTGCGCGGCGCGCTGTTCGCAAACCCAGCGTGCTCAATGAGCCGCCAGCGGACAAAGTCCGGTACGATCTCGAGAACCGGCTCGGCTACTGGTTCCCGATGTCGATGATGGTGATGACCGCCGTCACGGGCCTGATGCTGGAGGGCGCGCGGATCAACGCCACGCATCCCGCGTTCACCGAATGGGCATACGTTGGACGGGTCGTGGGCCGTATCGAGGGCGCGCTGGGCGCCGGTGCTACTTACCATCGATGGCTGTGGCTGGTGCACGTGATGTTCGTGTACGCGCTGCTGTTCTGTTTTCCGTTCACCAAGCTGCGTCACTTGATCTTCGGCCCGCTGAATCTGTTCTTCCGTAACCTCGGTCCGCGCGGACGGCTCGCTCCGATCAAGGATTTCGAAAACGCTGAGACGTTCGGCGTCTCGCAGGTCGAGCAGTACACGTGGAAGCAACTGCTCGACATGGGCGCGTGCCTCGAGTGCGGCCGCTGCACGATCAACTGCCCCACCGTCCACACCGGCAAGACGCTGAATCCCAAGTATCTTGTGATCGAACAGCGCGAGCATCTGCTCGACAAGGCGCCCTTTCTGCTCGCGGCGAAGGCAAACGGCAAGCAGGGCGTCGGCGCCGAAGCGCCCGCATGGGACGGCCCTGACATGATCACGCAGGTCGCGACCGAAGAAGCGGTGTGGGGATGCACGTCGTGCGGATGGTGCGAAGAGGGATGCCCGGTCGGCATCGAGCACATCCAAAGAATCGTCGACATGCGGCGCTACGACGTGCTGATGGAGTCGAGGTTCCCGACCGAACTGACGGGAGCCTTCAAGGGAATCGAGAACCAGGGAAATCCGTGGGGCCTTGCCCAGGAAAAGCGCGCCGAATGGGCGGATGGACTTGAAATTCCGGAGATCGCCGAGCTCGACGATCCGTCAGACATCGACGTGCTGTATTGGGTGGGATGCGCCGGCTCGTACGATGAACGCATCCAGCGCGTAAGCAAGTCGTTCGCGGCGTTGATGAAACAGGCCGGCGTCAAGTTTGCGATCCTCGGGCGCGAGGAGACCTGCACCGGCGACCCGGCCCGCCGACTCGGCAACGAGTACCTGTACGCGACCGTCGCCGCGCAGAACGTCGAGACGCTCAATCGCTACAAGCCGCGGCGAATAGTCACTCAATGCCCGCATTGCTATCACAACCTGAAGAATGAGTATCCAGACTTCGGCGGTAACTATACGGTCCTGCATGAAGCCGAGTTTATCGACGAACTGATCCAGGCCGGACGTTTGAAGCCCCGCGCCGAGATCAACCAACGCATTACCTATCACGACCCGTGCTACATGGCGCGCCACAATCGCAAATGGGACAGCGCACGAAGCGCGCTCGGCGCAATCCCCGCCACCGAGGTGGCCGAGGTCGAACAGTCCAAAAATCGCACCTTCTGCTGCGGCGCGGGCGGTGGATGCTTCTGGAAGGAGGAGCACGAGGGCACGCGGATCAATCAGAAGCGCTTCGATCAATTGAACGAGGCCAAGCCCGAGTGCATCGCGGTGGGATGCCCGTTCTGCATGACGATGCTCGAAGACGCGCTGAAGTCCCGCTCGCTCGAAGAGAGCATGCGAGTGCGCGATCTCGCGGAACTGGTCGCCGAATCCACCGGCGCAAACACCAAGTGAGTAGCGCCGCGGCTTCGGGAATCACGCGGCAATAGTCGTATCGAAGCCGGCGCGCGGGGGCGGCAAAAACCCTCAATTGACAATTCCGCGGACACCGCCTTATGCTCTCGATTTCGACGACTGAATGCTCGTTTAACAAGCGCGGGTTTTAACCAAGGTGGAGGAACACCGGATGAGCCGCGATTTTGAATTCAAACAGCTGCTGAGAGCCTACCGCGGCGGAATTATTTCCCAGTCGACCTTCGAGACCGAGATGACATGGCTCGAAGCCGGCGCGGCGACGACCAACGGCAATGACAGCGCCGGTTTCAAGGCGTTCGGCCGCACTTACAAATCCGAACGCGCGGCCGTCGTCAGTTTTCTCGACAAGGTTCGCGCGGGCGAGGCCAATGGCGGCGAAGCATTCGCGGCGTGGGCCGAGGTTTGCACGACCGATTGTATCCGCACCGGCATTCGCATAGTGGCCGAGCGCGAAGCCTATCATGCGCGGATTTTCGCGCAGCGCCTGGCGGAACTCGGCGGTGAGACGCGAGCGATGGCCACCGAAGACGGGCGCAAGTTCACCGCCTATTTGGGCAACCCGTCGATTTCCGACAACGAAAAACTGCTCCGCTTCACCGCGCGCGTCGGCAAGCCCGAAGATGTCATCAAACCCATCTGCGAGTTCGCCGAACTGTTGAAGGAAGATCTCTCGACCAAGGAAGCATTGCGGCTGTTTGCCGAAGACGAACTCTCGACGGCGAAATGGATCTGGGATTCGTGCGCCGCGCTCAACGCGCCCAAGCAGCAGGCCTCCGCGTCAACAACGATGTAGTTTTTCGGGTTCGATCGACACGACGAGCGGGGCCCCGACGGACCCCGCTCTTGTTCTTTGTTCAACTCACTCGCGACGCTCGAATGAATCCGCGCGCAAGTTCGCCTGGGCGACTCAGTGCGCCGCCGGTGACGCACCCGCAGCCGGCGCCATTGCACCCGGCCCCATCTTCATTGCGCCCACGCCCGGCCCCATCTTCATTGCGCCCGGGCCCGGCCCCTGGGCCGGCAGTTCTCTCTTGGTGAAGTCTGCAGGAACCGCGAAATCCGCGTCCGTCAGTTTCTTCGATTCGATCTTCTCGACCAGCGTGCTGGTCACGACCGGCGGGCGTTTCGCCATCATCTCGTTAATCTTGGCGGCCTGGTCCGGCGCCATCCCCGGCAGCGAGACGTGCCCCATCTTCATCGTCGAGTCCAGCGCCAGTGGCACTCCGCCTGGAATCTCGCCGCCGCCGGCCGGACTGGCGCCTACGCTCTTGAGCTTGTCCGCCATATTTTTCTCGAACGCCGAAAACTCCTTGGCGCCGGGCGCCGCGGTCGAGAAGCATTCCTTGACCGTGTATTCGCCCTGCATCATGTGGCCGCCGCCGTTGTAGTCAGTGCACTTGTAGCCCGCGACCTCGCGCGTGGTGCCGGCCTTCTTGAAGTTCATCGCCGCGCTCTGGCTCGCCGCCATCATCTTCGCCATGTCTCCCTTGGGCGGAAACTCGATCTCGAAGTAGTTCTTCGCCTTCGGATCGATCACGTACATCATCCCTTTGTCGAGGTCAGTGATGATCGTGTGACGCTCGGTCTCCGTCTTCTGCTTGTTGCCCTGCACCGAAATGGTTTGTTCGGCGTCGCGACTGTTGGCCCCGCTGGTCACGTGCTGCTTTTGCGTGATGACGACCCCGGCGGCCGCGGGCAGCGCGGTCATCGCGAGCGTCATCCCCGCAACCAGGGCGGTTAGTTTTCTCATAGCGATTGCTCTCCTTGTGCTCGTTGCATTTTCATCACTGAGTCGCGCTCCGCCGCGGCGGCGCCCGTCATATCGCCGCGCTGCTGCACGATCATCCGATGTATCATCAGGCTCAGCAGCCCGAACAATACCCATACCATTTCTTTGATTCGGCGGAGAAACCCCACCACGAAGCCTATTCCCGGTGGGTAACCGAGCATCCCCAGGATCAGCGCCTTGCCGCCCTCCTGGCTTACCAGCTTGGCTGGAATCAGAAAGGTCGCGCGTTCGATCAGCAGCCCAACCGCCTCGACCAGCAGCGCTGTCTGTAACGACGCCGGCTGATGCAGCAGCCGCAGCAGGATATAAATTTCGAGCGGCCCGAAACTCCACGCCGCGGCATAGCACAGACACGAGGCGGCGAGCCGCCCGCGATGGCGCGCGTAAAGGTCGAGCAGCACCGCGTCGGCCTCCTCGGCGGACGCGCGGATTTCCTCGGTGTCGATTCGCGCGATATCGAGCTTGGTCGCGGCACGCCACAGATGCGAGAACGGCCGCTTCATCTGCACGAAAAAGAACCCGCCCGCCAGCGCCGCCGCCAGCGCAAACCCGCCCACTATCGACCAGTAGAGGTTGGCGCTTACCGGTATCAGGCGCAGCGAAATCACCAGCGCGATCGACAGAAACACGATCTGCCCGACCGCTTCTGCCAGCGACGCGACGACTACCGTCGCCAGCCCCACCGGCATGCGCAGTTTCTCGCGCACATCCACCGCCATCACGAACTGCCCCCCGAGCTGCGCCGACGGCGTCACATAGTCGATTGCCTCACCGCCAATTCGCGCCGCAAACAACTCGATGAACCTGAGCTTCGGTGGATAGTCCTCAATCGTGACCCGCCAGCCGAGCGTGTTTGCGATTCGCGACAGCGCCTCCAGCGAAATTGTCAGCGCCAGGCCCCATCCTGCCATCCGCACGTAGCCAATCACCTGCCCCGGCCCGTAATGCGTCAGGAACCACGCGTAAAACGCGATCGCTATAACGATGAAGTATGTCTCGACGCGGCGCATCGGCAGGTGGAGGCCCCCTCTACGGACGGGCGGCAACCGATGCATTCTTTCAGTCGCGCCCCACCTGCGCAACCC
>CAWCTG010000008.1:0-270040 GCA_963798375.1 Binataceae bacterium (SeqCode) | reverse complement strand
TAACAGCGTTTGAAATGCTCGGCCGCGCGCGTCAACCACCACGCGTCAACCGCCGCTCAAGTGTCAACCGCCTTGTCAACCGTCAACCGGTTGACGAGGGAGAGCGGTTCGCATCAGACTGCGCCATCCGCCGGCGCTTTCACCTGCGCTGAGGTTCACCTTAACCCGCTTCGTTTCCACTTGTCGCGGCTTTCGTGCTAATCGCCGACTGTGCGATGCGATAGGCGCTAACCGACAGAATATACGACCCTTTGGTTATATGAGTAACCTTAATCAACGATCAAAATATACTTTATATTACTAGTCGTGCTAGCGTGAGGTCGTGATGAATAGAAAACTAATTACAGCAGTGTATATCTCAACTATGATTCTACTAGGTAGCATGTGCGTCGGCGCGTGCGCCGTGTTCGTGCCAGTAGATACCGGGCCGCCTGCGACCGAGGTCTCGCGGACCACCACGACCACCCAGACCAACGTCCCGGGTCCGACCGTAACGACGCAGAAGACCACGGCCACACAGACCAGCGCCTATTAGCGCGAGTCTCGAATTGACAGCGCTCGGGCAACGAGCCTTGTGTTCAGAGTAACCATTGGCGGATCGGAAAAGTCCGATCGCCAACTCACAACCAAAGTCCATTGGGAGAAACTAATATGAATTCAGTGCAACGGTTTGCCATCAGCGTCGTGAGTATTGCGGCCTTCACTTGCGTAGCCGGCTGCGGCACCAGCACCAAGGAAGTTGACACCACCAGTTATGTTCCTGCCGCGCCGGCTCAAGTCGTCGTGCAAGCCCCAGTGGTACAGGCGGTTCCTCCTCCAACTACGACCAGCAGCACGTCGAGCGAGCGGTCAAGCAATTCAAGTAACTCGAACAATGCAGGCACCGTGGATAGCTCGAGTTCCCATCACAGCGAATCCACCACCGTGACTCCCAGTAACTGATCGCAGCTTCGGGAGAATACTGCGATGCGAAACAATCGCAATCGAAGAAGAAAAGCCGTGGCGACATTCGCGATCGCGTCATTGATTGGCGGCGGACTGCTTGCCGTCAATGCCCGCGCCGAACCTGGTTCCACCGACTCCTCGAACTCTGCGTCGCGCGAGAACGACAGTGTAAACGTCACGGGGGAGCATCATTACAACTCCCCGGCTGAACGTGCGAACGACGCCCTGCTGATCACCGAGGTCAAGGCCGCACTAGCCCGTGACGGTGTGGCCGACAACTATCCGGTTGCCGTCGACTGCGATCATGGCAAGATTTTGTTGAGCGGCGTGGTCAAGTCGGCCCAGGACGCAAAGCATGCCGGCGATATTGCGAGCGCCGCACAAGGCGTCACCGGGGTGAAAAATCAGCTGACCTGGCATTAAAGCCCACTGTCAGCCAGGTTAAATCACGATGCTATTGATTCTCATCATCTTGCTGATTCTATTCGCCGGCGGCGGTGGTTACAGAACCTATCATCACGGCGCCAGAGATCCGGGCGGCTTGTTGATGCTGGTGCTCATGATCGTGTTGGTCGTCTGGTTAGTCAACGGCGGACTTCACGTCTGACCATTAGACTCACGTCATCTCGATTTTACGGTGAATGCAGCGCGCGGCGGTTCAGGTGCGCAGACCGGCGCCATTCGTTTCGGGATCGCGGGTCGCCCTGTGAACGGCGGCCAGCAAGGTGGCTTTCTTGACCGGCTTGATGACGTACGCATCGCATCCCGCCTCGATGGTTTTCTCCAACGCGACGGCGAGGACGGAAGCTGTCAGCGCGATGATCGGGATAGGGCGGCGTCCGGTTTCCTTCTCCATCGCGCGTATCGCCCGGGTCGCCGAGTAGCCGTCCATGATCGGCATCTCGATATCCATCAGCACCAGGTCGTAGATGCCGGTCTTGAACTTTTCGACCGCCGCGGCGCCGTCTTCGGCTTCGTCGATGAAGTATGGCGTCTTCTTGAAGTATGCCTGCACGAGCAGGCGGTTGTCGCGCGAATCGTCGGCCAGCAGGATCCTGAGCGGGCGCATCTCGTTTGATGCGTCGCTGCGGGAGGTCGAGTGGACGCCGTCGCGCTCGGCGGGCGAGATGAGTTGCGATGATGCATCATCGGCGCCGAGTGCCCGGCTCAGCGCTACGAACAGATCGGCGCGCTTTATCGGCTTGACCATGAAGATCTCGATACCGACTTCGCGAGCGCGCGCCATCGTTGCGCTCAGGTCGTCGGACGTGAGCATCATTATGATTGGACGGCCTTGCGGCCCGAGCCCGCGGTGGCGAATCTGACGGGCCACTTCTATTCCGTCCGTCCCCGGCATCCGGCAATCCAGCAGCATCGCGCGATAGGGGTTGCCGCCGGCCGCGGCCAGATCGATTTCGTCAAGCGCAGCTTGGCCGCTTGCGACACAGCTAACCAGGACGCCCCGCGAGGTCAGCGCTTCGCGCAGGATCATTCGGTTGACGGCGATGTCGTCGACGACCAGGATGCGCATGCCGGCCAGATCCACGCTCGCCGCGTCAAGCGCGACCGTCACAGGGGCAGGTTGGGTCTTGAACTCGGCGGTGAAGCTGAAGGTGCTGCCCTTGCCGACCTTGCTCTCGACGGTGATCTGGCCTCCGTACATATCGACCAGCCGTTTGACGATCGTAAGGCCCAGCCCGGTTCCGCCATACTTTCGCGTCGTCGAGGAATCGGCCTGGGTGAAGGCGTCAAAGATGCTATCGGTCTTGTCGTGCGCGATCCCGATCCCCGTGTCCGCCACCGAGAACCGAATCGAGGCGGTGCCCGTGCCGGCATCCGGATGCACCATCTCGACGCTGAGCACGATCTCGCCGTGTTCGGTGAACTTAAGCGCGTTGCTGAGCAAATTAACCATCACCTGGCGCAGGCGCAGCGGATCGCCGACCAGATTATGTGGCACGTCGGCCGCCACGTGGCCGGCGAGTTCGAGATGCTTCTCATGCGCGCGCATCCCCATCGTCTCGGCGACCTTGTCAACCAGCTCGCGAATGTCAAAGTCAACTTCTTCGAAGCTGAGCTGGCCGCTTTCGATTTTGGCGAGGTCGAGGATGTCGTTGATCAGATCGAGCAGGGTGACGCCGTTGCTCCGCCTGATGCCCAGATAGCGGCGCTGCTCCTCGGTCAAGTCGCCTTCCCACAGCATGTCGGCCATACCGAGCACTGCGTTCATCGGCGTGCGAATCTCGTGCGACATGCTCGAAAGGAAGTCAGACTTGGCCCGCGAGGCTTCGAGCGCTGCTTCGCGCGCGGCGATTAGCTGACGCTGTGTCTCCTTGAGCGCGCCGATGTCGCGAGTGATCGTGATGCAGCACAGATGTCCGCGGAACTTGAAATTGAGCGCGGAGATCAGGCCGGTGTAAACGCTGCCGTCCTTGCGGCAGAAGGTTGCCTCCAGGTTCCTGACCAGGCCGGCTCGTTTGAGCTCGGCGACCAGTGGCACGCTCTCCTCAGGGTTTGCGAATGACCGGAGTTCGCGTGAGCGTTTGCCAATGACCTCTTCGCGGCGGTAGCCGCTATTGCGGGTGTACTCTTCGTTGACATCGATGTATCTGCCGGTTTCGAGATCGATAATCATCATGGAATCAAGGTTCTGATCGAACAGTTGGCGCATCGCCATCTCACTCTCGCGCAACTTGGCCGCAGTCAGCTCGCCCTCGGCTATGATACGGTCGCGATGCGCAACTTCCTGTTCGAGGCGAACCTGCACTTCGTGTCGAGCGGCGACTTGCGCGGCCAGTTCGGCGCGCACAGCCTCGAGCTCGCGCTCGGCGGCCTGGCGCCGGCTGATCTCATCCTCGGCGATATCGGTCTCGTGGCGTCCCATTCTGAATCCAATACTCCTCAGTGCGCGGCTCGATACCCTCGCAGGTAGAGAATGAGCAACTGTTGTGCCTCAGAATCGAGGAAGAGCGCGAAGATCAGAAAAACTCGAGCGATTGGGAACATAGACGACCTAAGCGAACGCTGAAACAGGGTAAGTAGCGGAAAGTCGCCGCGCTCCGGAGTTTCATCTCGCGAGTAAGACGCGCGCAGACTGTCAGGCGTCCGGAGCGCCGTCGATTAACTATTCGCCCGTCCCGTCTGATGCACGGTCTGCGAAGCGCCCAGCGCGTTGTCAATGATCAGCGCTCGTTGGCGACTCGTTGATAGAGCCGGGCGGCGCCGTCGTAGATCATCGCGCCGTCATCGGCATCGCCGACGAACTCCGCGATCTGCTGCATCTCCGCGACCCAGCGGTACGCCTTCGGGCGCATCGCAGGAACGGCGCGATCCAGCCATGCGAGGAAGTTCGGCTGACTGCGCGCGAGTTCGGCCCGCAAAGCGTCAGCAAGGCCTTCGCGTGTCGCCGCGCCCAGCATCGTCGCGCATAACGCGGTGAAGCCCTTGGTCAGTCCGGCGTAACAGAGCTTCAAGCCGGAGGCGGCGCCAACCGGACCGTCGAGGGTCGCAATATCAAGACCGAAGCAGGCCAGGCGTGTCAGCAGGTGAGCATCCGGGCCCGACGCGTAAAAGCGCGGACCCCTGGCGGGATCCTGAGTGCCTGCGGGCGGCGGTCCTCCAATAATGCCGGCATCGATGAAGCTTGTGGGGGCGAGCAGGTCGCGGATGCGTCGGCTAGTCGCGGGAGAAATCGCGTTGCATTCGATATAGACCGGCTTTACCCGCGCGCGGCCGAGCGGACCGCAAAGGCGTTCGGCGACCTCGACTGCCACGCCCGGAGGAACGATCGAAAGGACGAAGCTCGCGTCGCGCACCAGTAAATCGTCGTCGTTGATCGCTTCGAGGCCAGCGATCCGAACGCGCGCGGCGCTTTCCGCGCTACGGCCGGCGAGAGACGTCAGTACGCGCGCACCGGCTTCGCGAAGCCTGCCGCCCACCGCGGCGCCCATCTCGCCCGCGCCGACGATCGCAATCGTCACGGAGTCTCGATCTCGATGCGAATCGCTCATCGGACCACCCCCTGTAGGATTTCGCGTCAGTAGCGGTTGAGTCGCGCCAGCCGATCGGCGTGAAAGTTCGCATCGCCGAACAGTTCCTGGCCTACGCGGACGCGCTTCATGAACAAGCCGATGTCGAATTCGTCAGTCATCCCGATGCCGCCATGCATCTGGACGGCTTCATTCACGGCGAGCGTGGCGCTAAGCCCGGCGCGGGCCTTTGCCACCGACACGATCGCACCGGCGCGGTCGAAGGAATCGTCGAGCGTCTGCAGAGCCTTCAGCACCGCCGAGCGGGTGACTTCAAGTTCGCAGTAAAGGTGAGCGGCACGATGTTGCAACGCTTGAAATTCGCCGATCGGCCGGCCGAACTGTTTGCGTTCCCGCAGATAGGCGACCGTCCGGCTGAACGCTTCCTCGCCGGCGCCGACCATCTCAGCAGCCACGGCGGCGCGGCCGACGTTCAGCACCCCCTCGAGGATATCCCAGCCCGCGTCGATCCTGCCCAGCACATTGTCGGCGCCGACATTTGCGTTCTCGAACGTGAGCCGCGCAGCGTTGTGCGTATCTACCGTCGGAGTGCGCTCGGCGCGAATTCCCCTGGCGCTCGCGTCAGCCAGGAACAGGGTGAGTCCGCTGGTGTCGCACGGTTTGCCCGCGGTGCGGGCGATCACGATCAGAAGATTCGTGACGTGGCCGTCGATCACAAAAGTCTTGGCGCCGTTAAGCTTGAAGTTGTTGCCGGCACGAGCGGCGGTCATCGCGGTTTTTTCCGGATGATGCTTTGCGGTTTCATCGACGGCCAGCGTGGCGATCAAATCGCCGGCAACGATTTGCGACAGGTAATGTTTTTTCTGCTGGTCGGTGCCGGCTCGAGCGATCGCGGTTGCGGCCAGGACCGCGGTCGAAAGAAACGGGGAGGGCGTGAGCGTGCGACCCAATTCCTCCATCACCACGCCGGCCTCGACGTGTCCAAGTCCCAGGCCGCCGTACTCTTGAGGAACGAGAATTCCGGCCCACCCCATCTCGACGAAGTCCTTCCAAAGCGCGCGTGAGAATCCGTCCGCGTCGCGTTTGTCGCGCAGCGCGCGCAGATGGGCGATGGGCGCATTTTTGCCGAGGAAGCCGCGCGCATTGTCGCGCAGCATCGTTTGTTCGTCGTTAAGAACTAGCGCCATGTGATCACACCCAATCGCGATTGATGCTGTAGCGGACGAATGCGGTGATTTGCCGGCCCTCTAAGCACCCGGCAAGCCCAGTATTCGTTTGGCGACGATGTTGAGCTGAATCTCGCTGGTCCCGCCTTCGATCGAATTGCCCTTGGAACGCAGCCACGCGCGCGCGGTGCGGCCTTCATGCGACCGCTCGCCTTCCCATTCCAGCGCGTCCGAGCCGCCCGCCGACATCATCAATTCCATTCGCCGCTTGTTGAGTTCGGTGCCGTAATATTTTAGCAGGGATGATACTGCGGGATGCGCCTGGCCCAGCTTGGCCATGTCGCCAACGCGCTCCATCGTGAGCCGGAAGGCGAGCGCGTCGATCTCGTACGCCGCGATCTGTCCGCGCAGTGCGGTGTCCGCGAGCATACCGTTGTCGGTTCCAACCGTTTCGCTCGCAATCTGTCCGAGCGAGCGGCTTTCCCCGGTGCTGCCCATGCCGCCGATCATGTCGCGTTCATGAGTCAGCAGGTACTTCGCGACATCCCATCCCTTGTTGAGTTTGCCGACGAGGTTCGCCTTGGGCACGAGCACGTCGTCGAAAAAGGTCTCGCAAAACGGCGACGCGCCGGATATCAGAGTGATCGGCTTGGTCGATACCCCCGCGCTTTCCATGTCGAACAGCACAAAGCTGATGCCTTCGTGCTTGGGCGCGTTGGGGTCGGTGCGCACCAGGCAGAAAATCCAATCCGCCTTGTTCGCGTACGTGGTCCAGATCTTCGAGCCGTTGACGAGGAACTGATCGCCCTTGTCCTCCGCGCGGGTTTGCAGCGACGCCAGGTCGGAACCCGCACCGGGCTCGGAATAGCCCTGGCACCATCGAATCTCGCCGCGAGTAATCTTGGGCAGATGCTCGCGCTTCTGTTCGTCGGAACCATATTTGAGCAGCGCTGGTCCGAGCATCGAGATGCCGAAGCTGGTCAGCGGCGGGCGGCAGCCGAGCGCGCGCATTTCCTGGCGCAGAATTTTGGCCTCGTCGCGCGTGAGGCCACCGCCGCCGTACTCGCGCGGCCACTCCGGCACCGTCCAACCCTTGGCCGCCATGCGTTCGAGCCACAACCGCTGCGCGTCGGATTGGAAAACCGGATGCCTGCCGCCCCAGCAAGCGTCTTCCTCGCCTTGCACCGGGCGTCGCATCTCGGGAGGGCAATTCGCCTCCAGCCAGGCGCGCGTCTCTGTTCGAAAAGTTTCGAGGTTATCCATAGCTATCTTTGCTCCTAATACGTTTGCTTGCGCGATTCAAGCTTTCCTAATCGGCTCGTGGGTCGATTTCGAGGTCCGGACCCGCGGGGCATGGCGGAACCCTCTGCCCTGGCATTGAGAGTCGAAGCATACTGGAAGTTCGCTGCGTCGCTCCGAGGACCGAGCGCCGGTCGCCACGAGTGGGACTCGAGGGGCTGGGCTCAGTGATAGTCATCGCAATGTAAGGCTATGTGTCAATGCTGGCTAGCTGCCTTGATTGCGGCAGGTACCGTCGTAAAATATCTGCGCCGCGCCCAGCGCGAAACATCGACCAGTCCGATCATAACCGGAACCTCAATCAAAGGCCCGATTACCGCTGCGAACGCCGCGCCGCTGTCGATTCCAAACGTCGCGACCGCAACCGCGATCGCGAGTTCGAAATTATTCGACGCTGCGGTGAACGACAGGGTCGCGCATTGCGGGTAAGTCGCTCCGACTCGCCTGCTCAGCGCGAACGACAGCGCGAACATGATTCCGAAATAAAGCAGTAGCGGGATTGCAATGCGTACGACGTCGAGTGGCATCCGAACGATTGCCGCGCCCTTGATGGAGAACATCACGACGATGGTGAAGAGCAGGAACGTCAGCGTCAGCGGAGTAATCTTTGGAATGAAGCGCTGCCGATACCACGTCTTCCCCTTTAACGTGGTCAGAACTTTCCACGTTGCGAGACCCGCGACGAAGGGGAGACCGAGGTAGATGCCAACGCTCTCGGCAATCTGACCGATCGTGATGTGCACGATTGCGCCGCCCAGGCCAAGCCATCGCGGGAGCACGGTGATGAACACGAAGGCGTAAACCGAAAAGAACAGCACTTGAAAGATCGAGTTGAAAGCCACCAGCCCCGCGCAATAGTCGGCGTCGCCGTTGGCCAGATCGTTCCACACGATCACCATCGCGATACAGCGTGCGAGGCCGATCAAGATGAGCCCCACCATGTATTCGGGACGATCGCGCAGGAAGATGATCGCCAGCGCGAACATCAGGATCGGACCGATAATCCAGTTCTGCAACAGCGATAGTCCGAGAATTTTCCAGTCTTTGAAAACGTCGCCCAGTTCGTCGTAGTTCACCTTCGCAAGCGGCGGATACATCATGAGGATGAGCCCGATGGCGATCGGTATGGAGGTCGTGCCGACGCTCATGCGATCGAAGGCTCGCCTTCACGCCGGGAAAAATCGCGCCGATCGCGACCCCGGCCGCCATCGCGAGAAAAATCCAGAGCGTGAGGTAGCGATCGAGGAACGAGAGCCTGCGCAAAACCGGCGTTTGCGCCTTCGACATTGCCGCACTCATTGGTGAGTCTCCTGTGTTGGTGCTCTGTAACGCGGGCGAATCGGCGCTATCGCTCGCTTCAATCCGGAAGTTTGATTCGGCCGATTTCCCTGACGCTCTGCTGGAGTGCAAAACTGTCGAGTGCCTCGATTCTCAAGCTGGTGAAAATCTTTATGCGATTTTCCAGCTCGCGGTAGATGCGGAAAAAGAAGCGCCGCTTCTCGGCATCATTACCTTCAAAGGCGGCGGGATCGGCGACCCCCCAGTGCGCGGTGATCGGCTGGCCCGGCCAAAATGGACACTGCTCGGCCGCTGCCCGGTCGCAGACCGTGAAAACGAAGTCAAGGCGGGGGCTATCCGGCGCGGCGAACTCGTCCCAGCTTTTCGAGCGTAGATCCTTGGTTTCGTAGTTCAGCTCGTTCAAAAGCTCGAGCGTCAACGGATGCACCGCGCCCTTGGGATGGCTTCCGGCACTGAAGCCTCTAAATTTTTCCTTGCCCCAGCGATTGATGGCACACTCGGCCATCACGCTGCGCGCCGAATTTCCGGTGCACAGGAACAGGACGTTATATTCACGATTGGCCATGGCGCGATCGTCCGTCGAGGGTTCGATGCACTACTGCGCTTTCGATGCAGAGCAGCAGGCACTCGTCGAAGCCGGGGCGGGCGCACAGCACGAATCAGACGCTTGCGGGTTGGATGCGACTGGACGCGGGGCGACGTCGTTGCCGTACGCCGTGCTCTCACCGAACGTATGAAAAGTCTCCCACGAAATGCCGCTCGGATCGGCCACCCAGCCTTTATTGCCGCGCGCGTAACAGCACGCGGCGTTCTCCTGCTTGACGACAGGCTGCCCTGCGGCGTTGAGCCGTTCGGCAATAGCCGCCAGGTCTTCATCCGATTCGACCTGGATGCCGAGATGATCGAGGCCCGCCAAGGTCGATCCTGCGGTGATCGCAAAGTTGACGCGCGGATCGTCGAGCATCCACTTCGCATAGTCGGCCTTGAGCACTGCCGGCTCAGTGCCAAACAGCATCGAATAAAAGCGCACCGAGGACTCCAGGTCATCGACCCTGACGTGAGCGTGAAATCGTTTCATACGGACACCCTCCGATTCTTCTTTGTCGTGACGGTTGTTTGTTGAGGCGCACATTCGGATCCGCAGCCGGGCACTGCCGCGGGACTGCATAGCTCCGGCCGCCCGCCGCAGCAGTTGTCGGTCAGGTAAGCGAGCAGACCGCTCATCGCCTTGAAATTGGCGCTGTAGATGATCGATCGGCTCTCGCGCCGCGAACTGACCAATCCCGCGAACCTGAGTTGGTTCAAGTGAAATGACATCGTCGGCGAGGGCTGCCCCAGCCGCGTGCCGATCTCGCCGGCCGGCAAACCCTCGGGGCCCTTCTGCACCAGCAGACGAAAGATGTCGAGCCGGGTTTCCTGCGCCAGCGCACCCAGCGCCGCGATCACGGTTGACTTCTTCATAGTTTCATATTTATAGAAATATTTTAGAATCAGGTCAAGCTGTCCGCAAGGAACGAAACCTGCGGTCGCGCGACTTACTTAGCGCTCAATCATTTGCACGGCGAAGAAAAATCCGGGGTCTCTCGGCTGCGCTCGGGATGACAGACGCAGGAAAAGGCGCGCAAGGAAATCTTGTAAATTGGACCCTCCCTGCGGCGCCGCATGACTTTCGGACCCGCACGTTTGCGAACTAAGATCGCGGTGGCTAGTCTGCGATCTCAATCGAAGGACAGCCATGGCCGGATTAGCGCTTCGCAAAGACCGTGAAGGTCTGACTACGCTCGTGTGCGAGCGCGTCGCGGCCTTTACCAATAAATCGGCGTGCCGTGCTTGACGGTGACATCGCGCCCTCGCCGGAGACCGGCCAGCCCGATCCGCTCCAACCGCCTGGCGAAGGGACCAGCGGGAGTCGCGGGGCGTTTCGCGCGCTTCGCCATCGCAACTATCGTCTCTATTTCTTCGGCCAGCTCACCTCTCTGGCCGGCACCTGGATGCAAAGCGCCGCCCAGGCGTGGCTGGTGCTGAAGCTGACGAACTCGTCGACGATGCTCGGCGTCGTATCGTTCGCTCAATTCACCCCAATCCTGCTGGTCGGTTTGTTCGCCGGTGTAATTGTCGACCGCCTCGATCGCCGCCGCCTGATAATCACGACCCAAATCCTGCTCATGCTGAGCGCCTTCACGCTCGCGATACTGACGTGGACCGGCGCCGTCCGCGTCGAGCACGTGATCCTTCTCGCCGCATTCAACGGCACCATCAGCTCGTTCGACATGCCCGGCCGGCAGTCGTTCGTGGTCGAGATGGTGGGCTACGAAGATCTCGCCAACGCGATCGCGCTCAATTCGATGATGTTCAACAGTGCGCGCATGCTTGGACCCGCCGCGGCGGGACTACTCATCGCGTGGCTCGGCATCGGAACCTGCTTTTTCCTGAACGGCGTGAGTTTCCTCGCCGTCATCTGGAGCTTGTCCCAGATGGAGATCCCCGCCCGCGTGATAGCAGGCGCCGGCACGCGTATGCTCCATCAACTGCGCGAAGGTCTCGCCTATGTTTGGAGCAACCGCCCGATCTTCCACCAGATGGCGTTGGCCGCGGTGACCAACGGCTTCGGCTACACGTATCTGGTGCTGGTTCCATTGTTCGCCCGCAACGTGCTCCACGGCGGCGCTCGCACCTACGGATTCCTCGTCGCGGTGCAGGGACTGGGTTCGGTGGTCGGTGCGGCCACGCTGGCCTCGCGCGTCACGACGCGGGGAATCAGGAACAATCTCATCGCGGGGCTTTTTCTCTCCGCGATGGGAATCGTCGTCTTCGGTCTGTCGCGCTCGATTGCGCTCTCGATGGTCGCGCAGTTTGTAATCGGCGCCGGACTGACCAACTTCAGAGCGAGCAACAACACCCTGGTCCAGCTTTTCGTGAGCGACGATCTACGGGGCCGCGTGATGAGCACCTATCAGTTGGCGACCGTCGGGATGGCGCCGCTCGGCGCGCTCGAGGTCGGCTACATGGGCACGCGCCTGGGCCCGCTGCAGGCAGTCGTCATATGCGGCGTGGTCACGATGATTTCCGGGTTTGTGCTGCTCACCCGCCTCAAGTCAATTGGAAAGGACGCAGCGCCCGCGTAATCTCCTCCTTGCCAGACACCGACTTCGCGTGTTCAATACCGCATCTATATCGATACGCGTCGGATCGCCGCTCGCTAACTCTTGAACTCAAGGAGACCCCATATGAAGGCTTGGATCTCGAAAACCGCAATTGCGATGGCAATAGTTGTCGCGCTTCCCGTCCTCGCGCATGCCGATACCTGGCAAATCGATTCGTCGCACACCAACGTCGAGTTCACCGTGCGGCACATGATGATCTCGAACGTGAAGGGGCAATTCCAAAAGACCACGGGAACGATCACCGCCAACGGCAACGACCCAGCCTCGGCAAAAATTGACGTGACCATCGACGCGTCGTCGGTCGACACGCGGGTCGAACGGCGCGACGCGCATCTGAAGAGTCCCGATTTTCTCGACGTCGCCAAGTACCCGACGATCACGTTCAAATCCACCAAGGTCGAAGCCGACGGGCCGAACAAGTGGAAAATGACAGGCGACCTGACGGTGCATGGCGTGACCAAGCCGGTTGTGCTCGACGTCGAAGGGTCCGGGCCGCCGATTCAAGTGATGGGCAACACGCGCGCGGGCGCATCGGCGACGACCAAAATCAAACGCAGCGATTTCGGCCTCACCTGGAACAAGGCGCTCGAGGCGGGCGGCGTGCTGGTCGGCGACGAGGTCGCGATTTCGATCGACGTCGAGGCAGTCAAAAAGTAACTGGGTTGGAGGCCAATAGACGCCGCAATTGCTCCACCTGCGTGAGGTTTCGGGAGAGAGTCCTACGGCTTGGCGGTTCGATGATGCTCCGCGGGGTGCGCGCCGATCAGGACGGGAGCGCTGTCTGATCCTTGCACCACCACGACGCATCGCCTGGGGTCGGTGAGATCCTCGGGCGAGAGCCCGACCTTGTCCGCCAGGTTGGTCGCGATGACGACCAGGCCGCCGGGCGTCTGACGCGCGAGCTGAGCCGCCGTCGGCGCACTCAGCACGTCGGTATGCAGCCGGCGTCCGAGCGCGCGGCCGGCGTCGCGAATCAGATCGAGCAGTTCAGTATCCTCCGCGGTCCCAGCTTCGGGCACCAGCACCGCGTGCAAGCCGGACCGCTTGCGGATCGCCACTCGCAGGGCCAGGTCGAGCGCCGCGCGCCCGTGCGTTCCCCGGTCCACTACCGCAAACACCCGGTCCAGCGGCCGCTCGCCGCCGTGAATCACGACCGCCACATGAACCGGCAACTCGCGGGCCTTGTCCAGAATTTCGCGGACCACGCCGCCCATGAAGTCGGAACCGAAGACCGCGCGATGCGATCCAAGCAGCAGCCATCCGATTTGCGGCTCTTTGGCGAACGCCAGAATGTCGGCTGCGGGATTGGTGGTCCAGACTGCCTGGGGCGTAATGATGCTGCCGCGCTCGAGTGCCAGGTCCAACGCCGCCGCCAGCGCCGGAGAGCGCGGCGGCACGCGCTGGTCGGCCTCGCGCAGTCCGGATCGGACTCCGCCCGGCGGAGTTTTCACCAGGGCGAGCACGCGCGGCGGCGGGGCGCCGTGCGGCGTCGCCGCCAGCGCGAGTTCGACCAGAACGGATACGCCTTCAGGGTTCGAGACAGGCACCAGGATGGCGCTGTGCTCCGTTCTGGGCAGTATCGGGCGCGCCGGCGGCTGCGCGGGCCGCGGCGCTGGCCGCGGCGCGAGAATCGGAGCTTGCGGCGCGATCGCCGGCTCGGGCGAAAACGTGCCGAGCTCCGGAAACGGCTGAACCTCCGGAATTTGATGGCGCGTGATCAGATGCAGAATCGGCGTGGTCGCAAAGGTCGTGACCAGGGCCATGATAACCAGCATCGCGAACAGGGTCGGCGAGATGACGTTCATCTCCAGCCCGATATTCAGCACGATCAGTTCCATCAGGCCGCGCGTGTTCATCAGCACGCCGAGCGCCGAAGAATCGCGCCAGTTCAGTCCTGTGATTCGCGCCGCGACGACGCTGCCGCCAAACTTGCCCGCCGACGCGACGACGACGATCAGCGCGCACATCATCCATTGCTCGTATCCACTGACCAGCCCGATCTGCGTGCGCAGTCCCGTATATGCGAAAAATGCGGGCAGCAACAGCACGATCACGATGTCTTCGAGGCGGTCGGTCAGCTCCCGCGCCATCCCGCTGTCGTGCGGAATCACAGCCCCGAGCGCGAACGCGCCGAACACGGCGTGGATACCGATCAATTCGGTGGCTGACGCAGAGATCAAGAGCGCAATGAATATCGACGCCATCACGCCCTGCGTCAGGCGCCCGCGATTTCCATACACCAGCGACAGGCGGACCATCGCGGGCCGCACCACAACGATCATCAGCGCGATAAACCCGAGCGCCATCGCGATTGTCGCCACCGCACCCGCCGCCTGTGCTCGCGCCACGCCGACCACGAAGGCGAGCATGCACCACGCCGTCACGTCGTCCACGGCGGCGCAGGTCAGCGCGATCGCACCCATGCGGGTTTTGTGAATCCCGCGATCGGTCAATATTCTCGCCAGCACCGGAAATGCCGTCACGGACATCGAAACGCCCAGAAAAAGTGAGAAGCAGGTGAACGGCACGTCGCTGGCCGACAGCTTTGGATAAAGAAAAAGTGCAATCGTTGCGCCGAGCAGGAATGGCGCAATGATGCTCGCGTGGGAGATCGCAACCGTTGTATGGCCGCGTTTGCGAAGCAGCGCGGGATCGAGCTCGAGCCCGACCAGGAACATGTAAAGGATGACGCCGACCTGCGCGATTATATTGAGAGCCGGCCCCACCGTAGCCGGGAAAAGATATCCTTCCGCGCCCGGCGCGAGGCGCCCGAGCAGCGAAGGACCGAGCACGATCCCCGCGAGAATTTCGCCGACCACCTGTGGCTGACCGGCGCTGCGGAAGATCGAACCCATCGCGCGCGCGGTCGCGATTACCACCACCAGCGCGAGCAGCACGTGCAGCAGGTCGCCTTCATTCGCGCGCGACGCGGCCGAGCCGAAGATCGCTGTCCCGCTCGCGGGGGCCGCACCCAGCGTCTCGCCGTATGAGCGAATCCACAAATACAGCAGCACCAAGCCGCCGATCATCAGTCCGTACGCGGCGGCGGCACGCGTGCCTGCGGTGGTAATTCGCGGCTGCCCTTCAGCCATCGCTGCAGTCTACCAGAGCGCCAGCTTCATGCGCAGCGCCGGGTAACGTGGCCATGACTCGGGTGATAACTCGTTTCTAGCGGAGATCAGCGGATGGCTTCCTTTTGCGCACGGCCGCCTTTTTCGGCGCCTTGGTCGATTCGCGCGCCGGCGCCGCATCTCCATTGGGTGAAACCGAAGCGACGGCTGCCGGTTTCCGCCGCCGGCGAATCGCAGAGATGGTCGCCGCGATTTCGACCGCCTCCGACGGCGCCGCGCTATCTCCGCGGCTATGGTTGACAACATCGCTCAATGACAGGATTCCGACCAACCGACCGCGGGAATCGGCCACGGGGATACGGTGAATCTCATGCGTACGCATCAGGCGATGCGCGGTCTCGAGATCGTCGCCACGCGCACATGAAATCACCCGAGGCGACATCGCGCGCTCGACAGGAATCGCCTCGAGTGGCAGACCTTGCGTGTATGCGGCCATGCAGATGTCGCGATCGGTGACTATTCCGGCGAGCCTGCCGTGCCCATCGACGACTGGCACGCATCCGCAATCGTGATCCCACATTATCCGAGCCGCCGCATTCAACGATTCATGAATCGTGCACGCGCGTACCTCGCGGGTCATCAAGTCAGTGACTTTCACTCAGTTACACTCCTTACAGCGGGTTTGCCTGCGAATCATTTCCAGCTGGAGAATGGCTTGATCGACAGGTTTGAATTGAAATAGCGCGGCTCGCCGCTCACTTCGCGGTCGATCCAGTCGGGAAGTTCAACTTGCTCCCTGGCATCCTTGAGTTCGACTTCGGCGACCGTCAGGCCACGATTCGCGCCGCCGAATTCATCGACCTCCCAGGTATGGCCCTTGAACACGATTCGGTAGCGGGTCTTCTCGATTGGCGGATGCGGGCACAGGTTGCCCAGAATCTCGTTCGCATCGCCCAACGGAATCTCGTACTCGTATTCGTCGCGTGTAATTCCTGACGTGGCTCCCTTGATCGTCACATAGCCGCGGCCCCCCTCCGTGCGTACGCGGACTGAGCATTGCGTCGAGGCGGATAGGTATCCCTGGCGAATGACGAGGCCGGGGCCGAGATCGCTCCATTTGCGCGGATGAGTGAGGAATTTCCGTTCGATTTCCTTCGCCATGCCCGTTCACTTTTCACGCTCGCCGCCGATCGCCTGGTCAGCATAGCGTATGTTTGAACGGGAGTTCAGGCCAGGTCGCGCAATCGCGGCCAACCGATCTCGAAACGGGCTAAGATGATTTTCCGAAATGCGGAATTCGAATTTTGCCGGCGGATCGCTCATCATCGTCGCGGCCGCGTATCATCGCAGCCGCGCATCACAATAGCACTACCTCCGGGGGCGCAGAAAAATCGGGCGGCGACCCATTTTCAGTTTTCCAACCTTTTAAGTTTTCAACCGCCGGCGCGCTCTCTCGTTCCTGCCCCTCGGGCAGATGAGCCGAGACCGCCGCCGGCCGATCGTTTGCGCGACGAGCGCCCGGCCCGTACGACTTGCCTTCGGCCGACCGAGCGCATCTGCTTGGTCGGCAGATCTTTGACGCTCATCAATCCGAGCCGTGCGCGCAATGACGTGGGCTCGATTCCAAGCACGTCGCATACGTATTCAAACGAAAACGGACTGTGGATTCCCGCTTCCGCATGGAACCATCGCTCAACCTCGTCGAATTGCTCGCGGTCGCATCGCCGCGACGAGTTCAGCGTCTTCACGTAGCATCGGACCGCGTCTTCCAGCACCGCGAAAACCAGCCGCGTCTCGCCGTCGAGCATCGATCTCCGCCGGGTCAGATCGAAGAACTGAATGGGCACCAGAAAATCCGGCTCGAAGCGCGCGCTCAACCACGGATCTGGCCCGGCGCACTCGTCGATTACCCGGTTCTGATTCGAAGGTCCGAACTGAACCTGTTCTGAAGCAGATGCGTGCATCCTAATTTGGACCTCCTCTGAGCCGAATCGGAATTGCTGACCAGAGAGCATGGCCTGTGCCAGCCCGTCTAAGCGTGCTAAAGTGAAAATCAGTAGTGAATTTGGAGATTTTCCGATGGTGGCGACGCCGGGCACTGCTCAATTATCAGGCAGCACTGCAACTGCCACTGTGCAATGAAATGCCGCCGGAGTGCGCGGATTCGATCGTATCCGAGGCTCTCGCACGTCGCGCTCGATCCGGTTAGAATGCCGCCCTTCGGGAGCGGCAACTCCCGGCCCGGCAACCAATCTGGAGCAATGTTCGTATAAGGAGCTGCTGGACTCGAATGTTGCTGAGCATGACTATTGAGTCCGCTCGTTTTTTCCTACAGTGGCGCGAGGCACGATCAATGCTCATATTAGAGTACGGATGGATGCGCGCGAACGGTCCTTGCTTATGAAAACTCGACCTAAAACCCGCCCCACGAAGACTCGCAAGAGGCAGAAGACCAGGATGGAAGCCGCAATTAGCACCGGCGGACGGCGGATCGATGCGCTTAGGCGCCTGCTCGCCAAAGAGCGCGCCGAAACGCTGGACAGGGTGAAGGAATTGATGCGTGAACAGGCCCGCAATGGCGGGCAGCCGCCAGCCGACGAGATGGACGTGGCGAGATCGCTGTCGGAAGTCGATACACACGCGGCGCTGTTCGACCGCGCGCGGGAACGCCTGAGCGCGATCGACGCGGCCATCGCCAGGCTTGGAGCCGGAGTCTATGGAACCTGCGCGCGATGCGGCGATGAAATCCCGTTGGCGCGGCTCCAGGTCATCCCGTTCGCGCAATATTGCGTCGATTGCCAGAACGAAGCGAACACCGAAGCTCGCAGCGGTCAGGGTGGATCGGCCAAACCGTTCGGCGGCCGATGGTCCGGGGCCGAAGAGCTCAGCAGCGCGGATGACTTGGAAGAGCATCCCGAACCGGTCCGCTCCGCCGAGGACGACGTGCAAATTGACAGCGCGTTTGGCCCCGACGAGGACGAACTCGAAGCGACGGGAGTCGAGAAGCGTCGCCGCGGCCGTCCGCCAAAAGCAAAGAAAGCGGCCGTCCAGAAAAAGATGCGCTAGGGTCCCGGCAGGCCGCCGTCGGAACGGGAATCACTTGATGAACGTGAAACCCAGCGCGGTTTCAGCAGGGGTGAGCCCCGCACCCGATGTCAAGAAAAGATGGGGCTTCGTCCTAGTCGAAAGCCGGTCCCTCATCATAAAACCACAGGGTGCCCAAACCATAGAGATACGGGACCGATATTACCGTTGTCGATGAACACGCCGAACCCGGTGACCAGGATGTGTCATCGCATATCATGCTTACGGCATACCTTTTCGATCCACCCTTGCTCGGGTAGACGGTGCTTTTTGCGTAAGTAGCATAGTCAACATTGAACGGGTCGGCCACATAGTTGGTCAAATTCGCGAGGCCCCCGTTAACCCCCGGCCGTTCGACGATCCACTCCGCGGAATTGCCGACGTAGGTGGTGCCCGCCGGTGGGTTAAACGTGTACGTAGCGGCTTGTTGAAGTGTGTAGTTGACGAGGTAGGCGTTGCCATACGGCGCCGCAGTAGTGTACCAAACCTCCGCGCCCATCAGGTCGCCGGGTTGGACGTCTGGAGAGGTTACCCTGGTCTCGTCGTATGGGTACCATTCGTACCAGGCTGAATAAAAAGTGTTGGTTGAACCACCGGAGCAGTATGCGTCCACCTCGGTGCCGGCCTGCAGGACATCGCTCGAATTAAAGCCGTCGAAACCGATCCATTGCGAAGAGTAATCGTAACCGCCATTGCAGACGCCAAAGGCTTGCTGGGCGACTGGCACAACCCACTCAGCGTAAATGGTACTCTTGTTTTTCGTGAACGCGCCATTTTTTCCACTTTTTGCGGTCACGGCATAGCCGCTCCAATTGTAGCTCTTCACGGAAGTGGCGCCGTCCTGAAGGGTTCCGCCCTCCACCACATGTAGAGCAGGGCCATTGTTGATGGTAGTTTGCTGTAACTTCGTATTTGCGGTGCGCGGCACCGAGACCAGCTTTTTCCAGTGGGCGTACTGGTCAGGTTCGCTCTGAGCATCGGGACGGGGCGGAAAGCCGTACTGCTCGAGATCCGCGTCCGACGCCGAAAGCGGATTAAAGTCCGCGGGCGGCGGAGGGGATATGACAACCTCCTGGGCGTTGGTCTGATCGGTTGCAACGCTTTCAGGGGGTGGCGTCCCATTGGCCAAGGCCAGGGAGGAAGAGCCGCAAAGCGCAATGGCGACGCTGAAACCGACCACGCGAAGGCGCCCAGCAGCTTTCCCGAACAATTTTTTACTCATATTCCCTCCAATTAGTTTCTTAGCAAACCCTTTAATATGGAATTTCCATCTTGAAACCCGCTACAGAGTGGCACGGCGACACGCGGTTTGCAAAGGCAAGGTTTGAGCCCGGATTTGAGTTCAAAGGCTCCCCAAGGCATCGCAACGGGCCAGTTCTGCGCCGCAGGCGCGGCGCGTTTGCAAGCCGCCTGGTGTCGGTGGAGTCTGACTCAGGATACAAAAGGAAATTCCGGCTGAGACGACCACCAGCTCACATCGCCCAGACAAGGAGAACGGAGATGACAGCGACCGAGCAATTGCGGCACGAGCACGAAGCGATAACCGTGGTCCTCTCGATTCTCGAGAAACTATGCCAGCGGCTGGCCAACGGCGAGGAGATCAATCCGGAGCATTTCGGCGAGGTGTTGGAGTTCATCAAGGTCTTCGCCGATCAATGCCACCATGGCAAGGAGGAGCAATTTCTCTTTCCCGCCCTCGAAGCGGTCGGCATCCCCAAGGCCGGCGGGCCGATCGGCGTGATGTTGAGCGAGCATGAGCATGGCCGCGCCCTCATCCGGCAACTGGCTGCCGCGTGGCAAAAACACCGCTCGGGCGAACGCGCGGCCGCGGCCGTCGTGAGTGCGAGCGCGCGAGACTACAGCGCGTTTTTGAAGGCGCACATCTTCAAGGAAAACAGCGTCCTCTTTCCGATGGCCGAGGCGCGCCTGTCGGCCGACAGTCAGCGGCGCCTGCTGGAGGAATTCGAGCGGCTCGAAATCGAGCGCATCGGAGCAGGCAGGCACGAGCAGTTCCACAAGACTTTGGATTTTCTCAAACAAACTTATCTTGGATAGAAAGTGCGTCTGGATGGGCCTGCGATCGCGCTTTGGAGGAGTCCAAGATTGCCACAGCAGTGAGACCGTTTGGCCCGCGCTGAACGCGGAGCGGGTGGCTTTTGCGATCGATGCGGGGCAAGTCTAACGCCTAAGCGCTTCCGATAGTGGGGAGGAGGAACAATCGTGGATGCGAGAAAATCCAGCAAATTAGGGGACAATTTGGATAGATATCGGGGGCAGCTTGCAGAGCGCGCGAGAAATTGATAATCATTCTCATAATCAAGAGGATGACCGCGAATGTACCTATGTATCTGCAACGCTATCACCGACCGCCAGGCACGCGCGCATAACACCGCCTCGGTCGGCACCGCGGGATGCTCAGTTGCGGCTTTCTACCGCGCGCTCGGCGTCAAGCCCAAGTGCGGCAAATGCGTGCGGGGCGTTCGCGAGATGCTCGACGCTGGGGCCGTCTCGGGCGAAGCTCGGCAGGATAGCTGCGGCGTCGAAGCCTAGGCGATTTCACTTTTGACTGGGACCGATTTGCCCCTACACTAGAATCATTCATAACCGCGTCTTCCGGGAGAAGGTTCCATGAAGGGTGACCCCCAAGTACTCCAGTTTCTTAACACGGTGCTCCGCAACGAGCTGACGGCGATCAACCAGTATTTCCTGCACGCGAAACAGCTCGAGCATTGGGGCGTCGCCAAGCTCGCCAAGCACGAGCGCGACGAAGCGATGACCGAGATGAAGCACGCCGACCGGGTGATCGAGCGCATCCTGTTTCTCGAAGGTCTGCCCAATCTTCAGGATTTGGATCGGTTGCTGATTGGCGAGAACGTCAAGGAAGCGCTCGAATGCGATCTCAAGCTGGAGCTCAAGGCGCTTGGTGATTTGCGCGGCGCGGTCGCGCACTGCGAATCGGTGAAAGATTACGTCACGCGTGAGATGCTTGAAGAAATCATGGACGAGGAAGAGAAGAGCGTTGATTTCATCGAGATCCAGTTCGATCTAATCAAGCAAATCGGAATCGAGAACTACATCCAGCTGCAATCCTCGAGCGCAAGCTGAGCGGCTCGAAAGTGTCTCATCGCGGGACGCATCTGCGTCACATGCAGAACAATCGATTGACGATGGGGCCCTCCCGGCGGCCCTTCGATCGCAATTCCCAGCCATCTCGTGCGTCTTCTGAACGGTCACGAATTCAATCCACGTCGGCATAATGGTTGCTCTCTTGTGACATGGGAATAGCGCGAGGTCAGGCGCGGGGTTTTTTTCGAATGGACTTGTTGCTCGTAGACGACAACCCGACGGATCGGATGGTTATCCAGGCCCGGCTCCGGCGCGCATTTCCGAGCGCGCAGATTTTGGCCGCCGACGGTTCGCTTCAGTTCAATGAGCACCTCAAGCGCGACGGCTGCGATATCGTGATCACGGACTATTGGCTGGGTTGGATCGACGGATTGTCGGTCCTCCAGCGGGTGCGTGCGCGATGGCCGCGGACCCGGGTAGTCATGCTGACCGGTAACGGTGGCGAAGAGGTGGCGGCGAGCGCGTTCAAGTACGGTTTGTATCACTATCTGCTCAAGCCCGACGGCTTTGACGAGCTCGTGGCTGTGGCCGGAGCGGCGATGGAGAGCAAGCGGCGCGAAGACTTCCACGAGCTGATGGCGATGATCGTCAATTCGCTTCCTGACGGAGTTCACAGTGTGGACGCCGCCGGGATGATCACGGCGACTAACGCGGCGGCGCGTCAGATATATGGATATGAAGACACCGAGATCGTCGGCCGCACCAACGAGATTCTGCTGCCGGCTGGGCGGCGCGGCGAAATCCAGCGGCTTCATGAGCGGGCGTTCGGCGGAGAAATCGTGCCGCGATTTCCAACGCTTTAGGTCCGCAGCGACGGCGCCGAAATCGCGGTCGCGATGACGATTCTCCCGATGCGTGACGGCGACGGCGCGGTATCCAACGTGGCGTGTATCACCACTCCCATCGGCAAGCCGATTCGCGAGGCAGCCGCCCCGAGCCCGCGGCAGAGCAGGACCGGCTAGAGGACCTACTACCTTGTCGCCCGCCGGAAGGCTACAGTAACCAGTCTAATGGCTCGCAATGACACCTCGAACAATCCGGCGCAGAGCGCCGCATTGGACCATGTGTCGATTGACCGCGGCTACCCGTTAGGGATTGCGCTTTTCTACGTGGTCGGCTGTTTCATCTGGCTGGCGATCTGCGTTCGGGTGCTATCTCTGATGCCGCCGCATGCGTGGGCGCTCAATGTATGCGTGAACTCGCTGCTGGTCTACCTGGTCGTATCCCACTACACCAAGAGGATTCGGATCTTGGATGCGGCGCAAGAGGAAGCGCTGGCGCGTGCGCGCGGCTACTTCGAGTCGTCGGTCGAGGGAATCGTTTCGGTGGACGGTGCCGGGATGATTCGTCAGCTCAATCCGCGCGGGCAGGAGCTGTTTGGTTACCGCGAAGAGGAACTCGTCGGTCAGCCGATAGAGGTCCTGGTGCCGCAACGCTTCCTCTATCGCCACGAGGCGTACCGCGACGCATTTTTTAAGGCGCCAAAATCCCGCATGATGGGCCGCGGGATGGAGGTTGCGGCACGCCGAAAAGACGGCAGCGAATTTTCCGCAGAGATCAGCCTCAACGTGGTTCAGACGCGTCGCGGCAAGCTGGTGATCGCCTTCGTCGCGGACATAAGCGAGCGCCTTGGGATGGAGCGCGAGGCGCGCCGCAATGAAACGGTGGGCGCGCTGGCTGCGGTGGCGGCCGGAGTAGCACACGAATTGAACAACCCGTTGGCCGTGATGGCGGCGCGAATCGAGCTGATGCTGGCGGTGGACCAGGATCTCAGCGCCCAGACGCGCGACGACCTGATCGTCCTGCAAAAAAACATCGAACGCGCCAGCCGCATCTCGCACAGCCTGCTTTCGATCGCGCGTGAGCGCCCCGGCGCGCGTTACGCGATGGACATGAACGTGGCGGTCGAAGAGGCGATGCTGATAGTTGGGGCGGAAGCCAAGGGCGGCGTGATCCGATACGAAACGAAGCTCGATCGCTCGCTGCCGGAGGTGATGGGCGAGCCGACGGGTCTGGAGCAGGTGCTGATCAACCTTATACTGAACGCGCGCGACGCGGGCGCGCACCTGATACGCGTCGAGACTGCGCCGGCTCCGGGGCGCACCGGTCAGCTTCGGTTGTCGGTGTCGGACGATGGGCCGGGAATCAAGAGCGACGTGCTCGCGAAACTGTTTCAGCCGTTCTTCACGACCAAGTCCAAAGGGACGGGCCTCGGCCTGTGGTTGAGCCAGCGGATCGTGCGGGATCACGGCGGCAGTATCGCGGTTGAATCGGTGGCGGGCAAAGGCACCACCTTCACGATAACGCTGCCGACAATTGACGGATCGTCAGCCGGGCGCGCGGGGCTTCCCGGGCGAGGTGGACCGCCGGCGGCGCCGCCGCAAATCTCGGCCGCGCGAAGTAATCGGTCGGGCCGCTAACTGACTTTTTTCCACGCCGATGGCTGCGCAAGCGAAAATTCTGATTGTGGACGACGAACGCGACCTGGTGGACGCGTACGTCCGGCTGCTCGAGCGCTCGGGCTACCGATGCATCGGCGCATTCGACGCGAACGAAGCAATCCGGATGATCGACGCCGAATCACCCGACCTGGTGATCACGGACTTGAGCCTGCCCGATGCCAACGGCATCGAGATCGTCCGCCGCGTACGCGCGAAATCGCCGGTCACGCCGATCATCGTGATGTCGGGACACAACACGGCCGGACTCCACGAAGCGGCGCAGGCGGCCGGCGCTAATCTCTCGCTTCTGAAGCCCGTTTCGATAGCCGAGCTTCAGCGCGTGATCGGCGAAGCGCTGGCGCGCTGAACAGCGGCGCGCGCGCTGGCGAAATCACAGCGTGCGTTTGAAGGACATGCTGGCGACCACCAGCATCAGGACCATGAAGACCAGCAGAAACGCGATGTCGCCGCTGACCGCGGCGAAGTCCGCGCCCTTGAAGAGAATCTGTTTGATGGCGCTCACCGAATGGGTCTCGGGATTGAAGTGCGCGAAGGCTCGCAGCCAGGGCGGAAAACTCTCAACCGGATAGATCGCGCCGCTCGGAAAAAACAGGATCACGTTGAGGAATCCCGCGAACGTCCCGACCAGTCGCGGATGGCCCGCGCGTCCCAGCAGCGCAAACGTCATCGCCAGAAGACCCGTCGCGCTGATGACGATTATTCCGACCAGCATCGCCAGCGCTATCGGTCCGCCCAGCAGTCGCCCGCGCGTGATCAACAGGCCCAAAAACAACACCAGCACACCGGCGATGCTGGTTACGACCACGCCGCTGGCGAGTATGCCGCCGGCGATGTCCCAACGTGAAAGGGGAGTCACCAGATAGCCCTCGGTCACGCCGAGAAATTGATCCATCACCCAGTTGAACACACCGGACATCAGCGATCCCATGAAGATGGCCATCACGATGACGCCCGGGATGAGCGATCGATCGTAATCCACGTACGGGAACAGCCAACTGGGCCGCAGTGAGATGTCGTTGAGTTTGGGCTCGCGTGCGGTGACGAAGGTAACCTTCACGGTTGCGGCCGCCTGGTCGAGCACGGTTTCCAGCGTTTCGGAGCTGATCTCATCGACGTTGTCGGTGAACAGTCCGATCTGCGCGATGCGGCCTTCCGCGACCGCATGGCTGAAGTCCGGCGGAATTACCACCACGCCTTTGAAGAGCCCGTCGCGGACTTCGCCCATCGCATAGCCCGGGTCGTTCTCGAAGGTGATGTCCACGGTCTTCGGCCCCGCCTGCAGCGCGAGCAACTGTTCGACGATTCGGCGCGCGTAGAGTCCGTGATCCTGCTCGACGACGACGATCGGCAGATGCTTGAGCTGGCCCTGGAAAGAATTGCCGATTATCACGAGATAGACGATCGGCATCAGGATGACCGATAGCAGCGTGACCGGATTGCGCATCAGCTTCTTGAGATCGCGCCGCATGATTGCGAGGAACTTCAGCCCGAACATTGGCATCCCCCTCAGCGGTGCTGCGGCATCCCGGCTCCCACGAACAAGCTGACCTTCTTGGCCGGCTCATCGCGGAGCGTGCGTCCGGTAAAGTGGATGAAGACGTCTTCGAGCGAAAGCTTCTGCACGGTGATCGAAGTTACCCGGCCGCCAGCGCCATCGACCGCCTCGAGGATTTTCGGAATCGCGTGCGCGCCGTCGTTGGCCGAAAGCTGCAGGCGGTTGCCGCCGTCAAGATTCACCCCGCGCAGGTACGGCATCGGCCGCAGCAGCTCGGCGATCGCTTCGGGATTTTTTTCGACCACCAGATCGATCCGGTCCGCACCCGGCACCATCGATTTGAGTCCCGTCGGCGTGTCGAGCGCGATTATCTTGCCGCCATCGACGATTGCGATCCGATCGCACAGCGACTCCGCTTCGTCCATGTAGTGCGTCGTAAGCGAAATGGTGATCTCGCTTTCCCTGCGCAGCGTCTCGAGCAGGTCCCACACCGCGCGCCGGCTTTGCGGGTCAAGTCCGATGGTCGGCTCGTCGAGGAACAGCACGTCGGGCGAATGAATCAACCCGCGCGCAATCTCCAACCGCCGGCGCATCCCGCCCGAGTAGGTCGCGACCAGATCGTTCGCCCGCTCGCTCAGCCCTACCAAATGGAGCAGCCGATGCCCGCGGTCGCGGCGCTGGCGGCGCGACAGACCGAAGAACTCGCCGTAGATATCGACGTTCTCCCATCCGGTGAGATCGAGATCCGAGGTCAGCGCCTGCGGAATGACGCCGATATTTTTGCGCACCTGGCGCGGATAGCGCGCGACATCGAAACCCGCGACGGTTGCATGCCCGTCGCTCGGCGCCAGCAGCGTCGTCAGCATTCGCACCACCGTCGTCTTGCCGGCGCCGTTGGGCCCGAGCAGTCCGAACACCTCGCCGCGGCGGACCTCGAAGCTGACCTTGTCGACCGCGGTGAAAGCGCCGAAGCGCTTAGTCAGGTCTTTGGTCTGTATTGCTGGTGACTCTGGTTCCATCGGTTCTCGGAAAGCTGACTTCCGCGGTCATTCCGGGTTTGAGTTCGCCTTCGCCCTGCAACACCTGGACCTTGACGTAGAAGGTGCGAATATCCTGGCGCCCGCGCCGCACATCGCGCTCGGTTGCGAACTGGCCTTCCTGGCCGATCGCCATGATTCGACCGGTGAAAATCAGCGGCGGTCTGGTCGGCAATTCGACCTGCGCCGACTTGCCGATATACAGCGGACCCAGGTCGGTCTCTTCGACATCGACCCGCGCCCAGATCGTCGAGAGGTCATCGACGGTCAGAACCGGCACGCCCGGCGTCACCCATTCACCGACTTCGAGCGCCTTGCTGACCACGACCCCATCGACCGGCGATTTTATCTCGGTGTCCACCAATTGATCGGCGTAGAGCTTCGCGTTGGCCTGCGCGCTCAGCACGTCGGCCTCGTCCTGCTGGACGCTGGTGATGGCGTCATCGCGAGTCTTGACTGCAATCACATTTTCCTTCGAGAGTGCGTCGTCGCGCACCAGGTCGCGCCGCGCCTGCGCCAGGTTGGCCTGCGCATGAGCGAGATCGGCCTTCGACTTGGCGAGCTGATTTCTGAGGTCGATATCCTCGATCAGGCACACGACCTGTCCCTTCTTGACGCGGTCGCCCTCGATCAGATCGAGTTGCTTGATGCGGCCGGCGATTCGGCTGGTGACATTCACTTCCGGCGCCTCGATCATCCCGACGGTCTCGATCGCCGAATGATCCTCGGGCGGCCACAAGTACGCGCGTCCGAAGAAATACAATCCGAAGGCAACACCGGCCAGGATTGTCAGCTGGATGGCCCGGCGAACGATCGTTCGAATCATTGTGGATGCTCCGGCTTGAAGTGTTGCGACGGGTCTGCGCCGAGCGATCTGAGCATCAGGTTGCCGAGCTCGCGGCTGAGCTCGGAGACCGGCCGGCCGGCGCCGTAATACAGCAGCAGCGATCGAATCGCGCCATGGATCGTAAACGTCGCCAGGCGCGGATCGATCCGCGTGAACACGCCGGTGCGGATTCCTTCTTCGATCAGCGACGCGAAAAAATTGAACCCGCGCTCGCGCGAGGCCTCGATAATCCGATTGCGCGCCTCGGCCAGCCGCGGTTCCTCGGTTGCGAAGAACCGAAGAAAATCGCGCCGCTGATCGTAAAACTCCACCATCACGGCGATCGAACGCCGCAGCCTCTCGACCACCGGCAGCCTTGGATCGGCGCTGCTTTGATAGGTCCGATATGCGGTGTCGAGTCCGTCGCTCAAAACGCCGAGGTAGAGCGCGTCCTTGGACTGAAAGTAGAGATAGAGCGTTCCTTTGGCGACCCCGGCTGCCTCCGCTACCCGATCCATCGTGACTGCCTGGTAGGGTTCGTGCGCGAAGAGCTTCAGCGCGGCAGCCAGAATACGTTCGCGCTTGGCGGCTTGCTCGTCGTGAACGCGAAAGGGTCGGCCATTGGGAATTTCAGCCGAATTTGTGCTTGTTCTGTTCATATACTGACCAGTCAGTCACATATTTGAATGCGCAACCGAATGAGTCAACCGTCCCGGATTGCCGCCGTCAGGTTGGTTGCGCGTCCAGGCAGGCGTGCCTAGACTTTCGAGCGTCTGTCAAGCCGGGCGCGCCCGTAGCTCAACTGGATAGAGCATCAGACTTCGGATCTGAGGGTTGGGGGTTCGAATCCCTCCGGGCGCGCCAGCTTCGCTCGCGCGCGACGCTCGCCCATCCGCGCGCACGCAAGAGCGCGCGCGGATGCGCCGCGCGAGCGGGCGCGGGACTCAGCTGCGTGATTTCGCGGACCTTGGCTAAGCTATCCTTTGCGCGGGTGGGGTCGGGACGCCTGGAGTTTCTCGCTCGATCCCGAACAACCGATTCAACATCAGACTTTAGGTTGCGCCCATCATGAGGTAGGCCCTTCGATCGGGCAGATGCATACACCCGCGCCGCTACCCGACGCGGTGATCCCGCTGCACGCTACCGGCAATCCGTCGAAGTCTGGGTCCAAAATATTATCGTTGTCATTACCAACCTCGATAGCACCACTCGGCAAAGGACGACTCGCCACCTCGAACTCGGTTTCGGTGGTTTGGGTAGTCTGTATGTGTTGTCCCCAACCCACCAGTTCGTTACCAGGAGTCAGCGTCGAGTCGTCCAGCCCACCCCTACCGTTATAGCTCCCGGTTGGATCGCAGCAGACGCTGTTGGCGATGTCGCAACCCACATATGGGGGAATCGTATCCCCGCTCAGGGTCCAAGTGCTTGGAGGGAAAGTTGCCACCGTCGACAGAAGACGGATCGAGCCGTCGCTGAGTGAATTTATCCCTGCGGTCGCATCGCCCACCGGGAAAGCCGCCAAATCATTAGTGATGCTGATGGTCAACAGACCGTCCGCAGTCAGCGGGCATCCGCAGCATTCCTCCATCGCCTGGCTGGTATCAAAGACGTAGATCATCGCGCAAGTTTTGGTTCGCTCGAAGGGAGAGGTGATATTGACGAGGGCATTCCCCGCCACTGTTACGTTGGCGTTGCTGAAATAATTCTGCAACTCCAGCCCAGCCTCCTCTTCCTCTGCCGCCGCCATACCTGACCACCCCAACGTCGCGATGGCCACGGCCAGCAGAATCGCCGTGCCAGTGCTGAAAACTCTTCTATCTAAGAACACTTTTGTGTTCCTCCCTGATCGTTCTAAGCACTAAGGGAAGTTCCCGCCAAACTTTTCGCACTTCCAGTCGTAGTTTCGGCTCTTGCTGCGACGCACGTGCTCTATTAGCAAAAGGTCTAGCCGAATGACAAACGCAGCGTTTCTTACACGCGGCTTCGCGCGCGCGTATGGCGAGCGGTGGGATGGGGTTGCGGGGGAGCCGAAGGCCACTACGCAACTGGCCGCGAGTCTGCTAAATCAAAGTGCATGAATCCCCGCCACGCCGCCGCGCTTGTGCTCGTGGGCTGGTATCTGATGGTGCCGCCGATCAAGAACGGGGCAATACTACCAGACGCCGCGGCACCCCTGTCCGAATGGCTGGCCGTGGCGCACGCTGACACGAACTCATCTTGCGAACAAATTAGGAGAACCTTCCGCGACGACGTAGATAGACAATGGCGTGCTGAATTAGCGAAAGATCGAACCACCGCGATCCCCGAGAAGGACAAGGTGATTAAATACCAAGTCGATGAGCGGTTCCTTAGAATCCTGAAACAAACCGCTCCAGTGACTTACGCCAAGTGCGTGCCGACCGGCGACCTCCGCCTCAAGGGAAAGTAGAATCAATCTTCGCCACGCCGCCGCGCTCACAGCTCAACTGGATAGAGCATCAGACTTCGGATCTGAGGGTTGGGGGTTCGAATCCCTCCGGGCGCGCCACGCAGGGCACGCTGCCGCTACCGTTTGAAGGCGCGACCCGAGCGCTCCGCTGCGAGAAAACTTCTATTCGTCACCTGCGGCGGACGCGAGTGATGTTCGCCCTCCGGCCGATTTCCTTGAGTCTCAATTTGCGCGAATTGCGGCCGTGCTCTGAGACCAACTCCGACAGCCGCCTTCGCAGACTTTCCGCGTCCATACCGAGCGCGTCGCACACGTGCTCAAACGACAGCGGGCTTATGATGCCGCGCTTGGCGAAGACCCAGGACAACGCCTCCTTGAAAGGGTTGCGCCTTTCGCGATATGGCGAGGCTCGATACCCCCGCAGGACATTAACCGCATCAGCCAGCACTGCCAGCATCAGGCGTTGCTCGCTCGACAATGTCCGCGTACCAACCGATTCGAAAAACTGGCTCGGCAGGAGTACATCCGGTGGGTCCTTTGAATAGACTCCACCACCGACAGAATCTACCGCGACACGAGGCTGCCTGGCAGGTCTCACGGCTCAGACGATCTCCACTCGTCTCCTACACATTGCGATTCTAAATGTTAGCCATTATACGATGTTAACGCTAGTGCTCATATGTTATACAGCAGTATTTACTGTAGCAACGTCGTAATTATAATCCCAGCATGCCATGAGGAACCGTCTTATGTGACGGCGCGACGGGTCGTTTTTCGGAAACACACCGCAATCCGCATACGCAGGAAAGCTTACGGAGAGCGGGAAAAGCCTTGAAAACATTGACTGAAAGCAACCGAGCGCGTACGCGAAATCAGACTTCGGATCTGAGGGTTGGGGTTCGAATCCCTCCGGGCGCGCCACGTTACTTTGCCGAATCACTCGGGCAAGCTTGACATGCCTTTGTAACTATATACAGTTACATACTGGGCAAGTTGGGAAAACTGTTAGAGGCTGCTCGAAACAACCCTAACGGTCTTTCGTTCAAGGATTTTGAAGCCCTGCTGAAGCAGGCCCGCTGGGCATTTGACCGGCAGAGAGGCAGCCATCAAATCTGGTACTCGCCGAAAAAATCGTTGATCTCCATCCAGCCGCGAGCCGGAAAGGCGAAGGGCTATCAGGTCAAGCAATTCCTCGAAGTGTACGATAGAATCCAATGGCTAAGCAAAGAGAGCGCGATCGTTTCGACGGATATGCGGTTGAGCTGTTCCTCGACGAGGATAACGACTGGCTTGCCCACTTGGTTGAACTCCCCGGAATCTCGGCGTTCGGTCCGACCCCTGAGAAGGCGCTTAAGGAACTCGACATAGCTTGGGCGGCCGCCAGGGAATCATACGCGGCCCGCGGCCTCGAGATTCCAGTGGCGCCCGCGCGGCGACGCTACCACGGCATCTTTCAGGTGCGCATCGACCGGCGCGTACATCGCGCGCTTGCCATTGAGGCGGAGCGCGCCGGCGTCAGCTTGAATGCCTTGGTCGCGGAGAAGCTGGCGAAGAGCGTGTAATCCTGATGACGAACGAGCGGAAGCTCACCCAGGTTTGCAGCGGCTGGCCCTGCGTCAGAGCGGGATTGCGGTGCGGAACAGGATGAATCGGCCAAGCATCTCGCCGACCAGCACCGACATCACCGCGATGTACAGCAGGCCCGTCGCCGCCCTCGTCTCAGGAATTTTCAGCGTCTGCCAGCACATCCAGACCAGCACGATCGTGGCGACTGGACCGAGCAGCAGTCGAAATCCCAGCAGTCCGAGGTGCGAGGCGAATAACTCATGAACGGCCGCGGCTGCGCCGACGCTGCCGAGCATTGCGGGCAGTCCGATCGCGAGTCCGAGCGCGACGAGGTCCGCGACCAGCGCAATTCCCAGCAGCCGGACGAAGGTGCGCAGATAATCGACCGGCATCTCGAGGTCGATGAGGTACCAATGTCCAAACATCATCGCGCCGCTCACCAATCCCAGGACCAGCGCCGAGATGATTGCAGTAAGTCCGTACGCGACCGCCGCGACCGCGCCGAAGCCGTGCGGCATCAGAAGCATCACGTTGGCGATCAGGGCGACCAGACCGAGGCCCAGGCCAAGCGCGTACGATCGCGCGCGGAGCAGACCGTTTTCAGTCCAAAGTGTGTAGAGATAGACGGCGACGGCGGCGCTCGACAGGGTCCACAGTGCTGCCGCGGTCCACAATGAGCCCGTGCCCGGTCCGTCGGACGCGCCGGCGCGCAACGCCAGTAATCCCAGGCCGATCGCGGTCGCCAGCGATGCGGCTAGGTACACCGAAGCGCTCGATTTGTAAAAACCGCGCTCGACGTTGAAGAAGGGCGGAATCGCAAGCGCGAAGAGCCCGCCCCAGGCGAGTTCTCCGAAGACGAGGATGAAGCAGGCGGCGAATCTGGTCACGCCGGAATACTACCGGTTGCGGCGAACAACCAACACCGGGCAGGAATGCAGGGGCGTTCGGAGCGTCACCGTATCGCTTGCCCCGGCGTGCCATTCGGTGAAATAAAAGGTCAGGCGAGCACCCGACCGACTACGATTAGACATACGCGGTGGCGCGGCTATAATTGAACTCAGATCGACAGGGATCGATGGGGAAAGACATGCGTTCATCGAAAATTCTAAAATTGTTGGTGATCGGACTGGCGCTGGGAGTTTCCGCATGCGGCGCCATGGAAGCTGCTCGTCAGCAGCAGGAAGAAAAGCAGCAGGTGTTCGTGCATCGCGTTGACATGGCGCATATCTGGGTCACGACCGAAGGGCCGCCGCCCGGCAAGCCATACACGGAGCTTGGCGATCTGACTTATACGGAACCGTTTTCCCCCGATGCGATCGAGGAGGGGAAGATCAGCGACAAGCTGAAGAAGATGGCCTTCGCAAAGTGGCCTGACACTATCGACGCGATCGTGAACGAGAATCAGGCGGTCTCGGCCGACGGCTCACAGATCACGGTCACGGCCAAGGCGATCAAATACGACTCGTCGGTTGACCGCGAAGCCTTGCATCACATGAACGAGGGAATGGTAGCGTCGCCGTCCAGCAACTAGCGGTTCGCGATAAAGTGCGATCGAAAGCGGGCGCATGGCGGCAACCAGGCCGCGACGCGCCCGTCTTCATTTCCGTATGGAGAACTGCGGATGATGACGCGACTGATCCCGAACATCTTCTACACCAGCCTAAGCGATGGGCTCGATCTTTTTGTGAGGTGTCTCGGCTTCAAAGTGCTCTATCAGGACAAGACGCTGGCAGTCATCGAACGGGACGGCGCCAAGGCACACCTGGTCGAGAGCGCGGAATTTGCGGCGAAGGATCGGCCGGAGCTCACCATCGAGACGGATACGATCGACGAGCTTTATCGCGAGGTGAGTTCAAGAGCACCGGAGATTCTTCATCCCAACTCGCGGCGCGTCGAGAAAAAGCCCTGGGGCGCGCAGGAGTTCGCCGTCCGCGACAAGACAGACGTTTGCGTGAAATTTCGCCAGTGGTGACCGTTCAGGCTGGCGCCGACTCGGCCAACAGACCGTCGAGTTTTCCGGAGTCGTTGAGTGCCTTCAATTCCTCGAAGCCGCCGACAATCTTGCCGTTGATGAAAATTTCGGGCACCGTGCGGCGTCCCCCGGACATCTCGATCATCTTCGCGCGCAACTCGGCGTCGTCGGTCACGTCGATTTCATCGAAAGCCACGCCCTTGCTCTTGAGCAGGTTCTTGGCCTGCTTGCAGAACTGGCAGTAGGAAGTTGTGTACACTTCGACTTTCGCCACGCCGCACCTCGCTTGAGCCATTCTTATCCGCGCGAAAAAAATCTGTCCAGCATCGCGTCCGGTCTTTTCACCGCTAGCGGGTGTCGGAGTATATGCGTTTGAGACGAGCAGGCGCCACACCCATCAGGTACATCGCGCGAATCAGCCACATCCTGACGATGGTACGCAGCACTCCGTCGCGATTCCATCTCCGCGCAGACGTTGTCACGCGGGCGCGCAGACATGCGACGCGTCCCGCGCGCTTCAGCCGTCGCGCAAATTCGAGATCTTCGCATAGCTCCAGCTCGGGGAACCCGCCGAGACGATCGAAGACCTCGCGCCGCACGAAGATCGCCTGATCGCCGGTGCCGGTGCGGCTGATTCGCGAGCGGATGCTGATCATCGCGCCAATAATCCGGTACGGGATGGCGCTCGAGTCGAGTTTCACGTCGAATCGTCCGCCGACCACCGCAGGATCGGACAATGCCGACGCGATGTCAGCCGCAAAGGTCGATGGCACGATCGTATCGGCGTGGACGAAAACCAGTACCTCGCCGTGCGATTCGCGCGCGCCCGCGTTCATCTGGTGCGCCCGGCCGCGCGATGCGCCAATCACCGTGTCGCACGATGGTTGCGCGATGGCGACGCTTAAGTCGATGCTGCCGCCGTCAACGACGACGATCTCCGCGTCGGGAGCGCCGCGGTGAAGCGCGCGCAGCGTGCTCGCGATCAAGGCCGCTTCATTGAGCATCGGCACGATTACCGAAAGCATTTTCAATTTCCGAATCAATCCACCGGCGGATTCACCAACGGCGAGGAGTTTGGCTTGGGCGAGTCGCCCTTGATGATAACCCGACGCCCCTGAATCTCGAGACGGCCCTGCTGAAAGAGCGCGATCGCGTGCGGAAAGATGCGATGCTCCTGGAGCAGGATTCGCGCCGCCAGCCGTTGTTCGTCGTCGCCGGGCAGCACGGGCACCGCGGCTTGCACGATTACCGGCCCGACATCGACACCCGCAGTGACGAAGAAAACCGTGCACCCTGCTATCTTGACGCCGTATTCGATCGCGTCCTTCGGCCCGTGAATGCCGGGAAACGACGGCAGCAGGCTGTTGTGGATATTCATGATGCGGCCGGGGAACGCCTCGAGCATCACGGGCGAGAGCAGGCGCATGAAGCCCGCCAGCGCGACCAGTTCGACGGAGCGATCGACAAGCGCGGCAAGGATCGCGCGGTCGAAGTCCTCGCGCGATGCAGACTTGCGATGGTCGATGACAATCGTCTCGATTCCGTGGCGGCGGGCGCGCTCGAGCCCCTGCGCGTCGGCACGATTCGATATGACGAGACGGATTTCGGCCTTGAGATCGCCGTGCAGAATCGCGTCGATGATCGCTTGCAGATTGGTGCCGCTGCCGGAAATCAGAACGCCGAGTTTGACCGTCGGATTTTCCGCCATCGGATTAGTCGCGGCTCAGCGAATTGACACTCCGCGCTTGCCGCGCCTTACTTCGCCGACAACATATGCCCCATATTTGCGGCGGCGCAAATGAGCGACGACGCGGTCAGTCTCGCCCGCGGGCACGATCGCGACCATCCCGAGGCCATTGTTGAAAGTGCGATCCATCTCGGCGCGACGGATTTTGCCAAAGCGCTGAATCATGTCGAAAATCGGCGGCGTCGGCCAACTTCCGCGTTCGAGGATTGCGCGGGTGTTTTCGGGCATCACGCGCGGCAGGTTCTCGAGCACGCCGCCGCCGGTGATATTGGCAAGGCCGCTTATCTTGAAGCGCTCGAACAGTTCGACGACGACGCGCGCGTAGATGAGGGTGGGACGCAGGAGTTCCTCGCCGAGCGTGCATCCCAGTTCTGCGATGTAGGAGCCGAGCTTGAGTTTGGCGCGTTCGAGCAGAACGCGGCGCACCAGCGAGAAGCCGTTGGAGTGAAGTCCGCTGGATGCGACTGCGATCAGCACGTCGCCGGCGCGCACATTGGACGGCGCGGGTATTCGCGCGCGCTCGACTATGCCCACCGCGAAGCCGGCCAGGTCGTACTCGCCGGGCTTGTACAATCCGCTGAGCTGCGCTGTCTCGCCGCCGACCAGGCTCATGCCGGCCTGCGCGCATCCGCGAGCGACGCCCTTGACGATATCGAGCGCGATCCTTTTTTCGAGCTTGCCGGAGCCGATGTAATCGAGAAAGAACAGCGGACGCGCAGCATGGCAGATGATGTCGTTGACGCACATCGCGACGCAGTCGATTCCGACGGTGTCGTGACGCCCGGTCTCGAACGCGATCATGAGCTTGGTCCCGACGCTGTCGGTGCCCGCGACCAGCACCGGCGCGCGCATCTTGCGCGCCGCGTTGAGGCCGACCAGCGCGCCGAATCCGCCGACTCCGCCGATCACGTGCGCGCCGGCCGTGGTCCTGGCGATCGAGCCGAATAGCGGAATCAGGCTCTGTTTCAGCGCGATATCGACGCCGGCCGCTTTGTACGTCATCCCGAGCGCCATCAGTTCGATTTCCTCCGCCGCGCCACCATCGACGCGCGAAAGGCGCGCTCGCCGCCTGGATAAGCGGTCAACCCTTCGCGGTATTCCTCGATCTCGAGTCCGCCCGCGAGCGCGCGAAGCTCTCCGTGACCGAGCAGAAAGCGCCGATCGCATGGGTGACCGATCGCAGCCTGGTCAATCAGGAACGTATCGGCGATCAAAATGCCGCCGGGTCTGAGCACCCGGACAAATTTCGGGAACAGCGCGCGGTCGAGGAAATTTATATTCACGATGGCGTCGAAAGATTCGTCCTTGAGATGAAAGCTATCCAAGTTTGCGACCACGGGCCAGATGGCCAGTCGCGCGGCCCGCGCAGCCACGGCGAGGATGCGCATCGCTTCCGCGGAGCGATCAACCGCGACCACCTGCATGCCCGCTCGTGCGAGCGCGAGCGCGTTGCGCCCGCGTCCTGCGGCAACGTCGAGCGCGACCCCGCGCGGGATTCGCGCGAGCATCGCGCTCAGGAACGGCTCGGCTTCGCCGGGCGGCTGGCCGCGATGGCGTTCATCCCAGTCGGCGGGCCGTGGTTCGCTCATAGCACGCGCGCGAGCGTGAATACGTCCACGTAAGCCGCGCCTGCCGCGATCAGCACGCGCGCGCATTCATCGACCGTGGCGCCCGTGGTCATCACGTCGTCCACGATCAGCACGCGGCGATTCCTGACACGTTCGGGATTCGTGACCGCGAACGCGCGGCGCACGTTCTTGACGCGCTGGTCGTGGTGACGCGAGGTTTGCGGCATGGTGAAGCGCCTGCGCGACATCGCGGTGGTATCCAACGGAAGATCGAGCCGCCGTGCGACTTCGCCGGCGAGCAGCGCGGCGTGGTTGAATCCGCGCCACCACAAGCGCCGCCAATGCAGCGGCACCGGGATGACCACATCGTAGTCGCCAGCCGACAGCGGCAGCTCGTCGCCCAAGTATTGCGCCAGTGCGCGCCCGACGGATTGATCGAGGCCGTACTTGTGACGGCGAATCAGCGCGGGCAGGCTGCCGGGTTCGTCCTCGGCCGTGGTTCGATAGCGCGCGATAGTGCGCGCGATTCGATAGCGTGGCGGATGCGCGAGGCATCGGGCGCATCGCGTGCGCGCCGCTGACGGCGGACTCGAGCGGTCCGCCGCACACTTCGCAGCGCGGCTCGGGCATCCGCTCGACTGCCGCCACGCATCGAGCGCAAACGCGCTGTCGTTGTCCGGCTTCGGATGCGAGCCGCGTTCCGCACGCCGAGCATCGCGGTGGATACAGAAAGTCGAGAACCTGGGCGAGCGCGGCCATATATGATTGATGCGTCCGACGGCGCCCAAACTCAAGCCTGCGGGGTTGGCCTTTGCGGGCCGTTTGAGGGCGAAGTCAATTTGCCGGATGTGGTATAGAGAAAGTGATTTGAGCGCCGCTGATGGAAGTGACGGCGATACGGGGAGTTGATGCGATGGCGATTACAGGAACACTCGAGGATCGCGAGGAAATTCGCGGGCTGTACGCACGCTACTGCTGGACGATCGACTTCGGCCACTACGAGGAATGGATCGATTGCTTCACGGAGGACGGCGTCTTCGAGAGCCCGCGCTTCGGCAGGCATAGCGGACGCGACGGTCTCAAGCAATTTGCGGCCCTGTACAAAGAATCGCTCGGCGGCGCGCAGGTGCTCCACGTCGTCGCCAATCCGGCCTTCGAACTCGACGGCGTCAGCGGCACCGGCACCGCCCACCTGCTCTATTACCACTGCAAGGACGGGCGGGTGCAGCAATCGACGGTTGGGTATTACACGGACAAGCTGCGCAAGACGCCGGCGGGATGGCGCTTTGCGAGCCGTCAAGTGACGATCCTCGGGCATCACTGAGATTCTCTAGCCCGCGCGTCAAACCCGGATTTCCATTTTCAAAGTGGATTGATAAAATGTGTTGAAAGCCCTGATACAAGCGAAAAACGGCCTTTGCGGCTCTCGTTGAATCGCAGGTTGAGGATCAATTATGGAGCAATCGACAGGTGACCTGATCGGGCGGCTTTCACGGCTGGAACTGCAACAAGCCAAACTCCAGCGCAGCAACAAGCACCTGCGGCTGATGACTGGCGCGCTGCTGCTGCTCTGCGGTGCGCTGGTCACGATGGCCGAGACCAGCTCGGCGGTGCCTGAAACGCTGGAGGCGCAACAATTCCTGCTGCGCGACAGCGCCGGCAAGTTGCGTGGCGCGATTGGCGTGATGTCCGACGGCGCGGCGGGATTCAACCTTTCCGACGCCACCGGCCGTACCCGCCTGACCGTTGACCTCGCTGCCAACGGCACTCCCGGTGTGGACCTCTACGATCAGGAGGGCAAGGTCCGCGCGACCATGGCGCTCGGGGATGCCGGTGAACCCGGACTCGGTCTCTACGGTCCCAATGGCCATCTGCGAACCAGCCTGGACGTTCCAGCGGCCCAGACTCCCGGCTTGGCGTTCTATAAGGACGACGGCAAGCCGGCATGGGGAGCTCCCTGACATGCGCTCAAAGGGAAAATATTTCAGCGCGGGTCGCTCGATCGGAGCGCTCATTCTGCTCGGCATGCTCGCCTGCGCCGCGAGCGGATGCGGACCTTACTATGACGGCTATGGCTACGGTGGCGGTTACCCTGCGTATGGCTATGCGCCATACTCATGGGGTTGGGGTGGCTGCTATCGTCCTGGCTTCGCCGTCCACCATCCGTGGGAAGGGCATTACGGTGGCATTGGCCATCATACGGAGTTCTATCACGGTGGCGGCGGCGTTGGGCATGCAGGCGGCGACGGCTTCCATGGCGGTGGCGGAGGTGGCCACGCAGGTGGTGGCGGCCACGGAGGTGGTGGTGGCCATCGTTGAGCCGTCGCATCCGATCCTCGAGCATCACTGAGATTCTCCAGCCCGCGTAAAATAGTGCGGCGCCGGATCGCGATGCGATCCGGCGCAGCATTTTCGTGTCGCTGATTACCCTGCTAGAAGGCGGCGTACCACGGCACTTCGTGCGGATTCTGCACTTCCCAACTGATATTGAACGCCTGCAGGATCGTGCCGTCGGAGTGGGCGAGCGCGAGCTTGGCGTTTTCGAGATCGACTTCGGCCTGCACCTGGTTGCCCTCGGCGCTCACTTCCTCTTCCTGGAATTGCAGCAGGTCGTGCGTGGTCGCCATTCCGACCCGGAACATTACTTCCTCATCGTGGAGCGCCTCGCGAGCGTAGTAAGTTGCGGAGGCAGTCGCGTAGGCGCGTTTAGAGTCGGCATACAGATTAGCGATCGCGCTCTGCACATTGACGACCGCTTGCGACAGCGCCGCTCGATACTGCACCCGCTGCTGCTCGTATTGTACGCGGGCCTGCGCAAGCGCCGCGCGCGGTATGGCGTTGTCCAGCGGCATCTGGAACGTCAGCACGGCGGCGTAGTTGTAATAGCTGAAACCCCACAGGCGATCGAGCGCGTCGCCGTAAATTCCGCCGAACGGGAGTCTGCCGCCTGAGTTCGCGGGGAAACCGGGGGGAGTGCAATTTCCGCTGTCTATCACCGGTGTGCCGAAAGGCTTCAGGCAGGCCGTAGTTCCGGCGACCGAAGTCAGGCCGAATTGCGTGCCCAGGTTTAGCTGTGGCAGGACCTGGTTCTCCGAGTATTTCACCTGCAGCAACGCGTCGCGAATCGCCTCGCGCATACTGCCCAGCGACGGCACGTACTGCACGGCGAGCTCGAGCGCCCGCTCCTCATCGACGACGACCTGCTCCTTGGGATTAGGCCGCGTGAGCGGCTGGATTTCCTCGGGCAGGAATGTGCCGTACGGATTGAGCATCACATCCTGGCGGAGCTGGACGCGGGAATTTTTCAGGTTGGCTTCGGCGGTGTACACGTTGGCCTCCGCAGTGGCGGCGGCGGATTGTGCTTCCTGCAGATTGATAGGAGCAAGAGTGCCGACCTTGACGCTGATCGCGTTCTGGCGGACCAGGTCGAGATTAAAGGTCAGCGCGGCGCGCGCGACATCGAGATTTTCCTCGGAGAGCACGACATTCCAGTAATCGCCGCCGATTTTCTGCACGAAGTCCTGCAGCGCCTGGCCGTAAGTCCATTGCGCCTGCTTCTGACCCGACTCTGCGATCTGGACGTTGATGATCGCGAAGTCCCAGCCGAAGCTCTGCAGCAATGGCTGTGAGAGCGAGAGCGCGAGGTTGGGGGTGTAGGAAGGATTGACGCCGGCGAAGAGCGAATTCGACAGCGAACGATCGTTGTTGAATGTCACGCCCCAGGTCCCGTTGGTGATCGCGGAGACTTTGTTGAGGCCGAAGTTCCAATCATAAAATTTTTGCACGTACCCGCCGCCGCCACCGGTCTGCAATGAGGAGGTGACCGGCACGACGTTCTTCTCGATATCACCCTGCGCGGTGAGGTCCGGATCGAAGGCTCCGTTGGCCTCCCTGACGGTCTCCATCGAGGCGACCGGGTCGAGTTCGGCGGCCTTCAGCGCCGGGTTGTTCTTCATCGCGATGTAGATGGCTTCCTTGAGCGTGAGGCCGCGCGCGCTGGGAGTTTCGGAGCGCATGTAGCGCTGGCTGATCACGGTGTCGGGCGCGATTTCGTTGGTCAGCGACCACTGACGCGCGAAGATGCGCGGCAGATTCAACAAATCATCGTGATGCTCGAACTGGTTGGAGGCGCTGGGCGGCACGCTGGGCTGCGGCGGCTCCTGCGGCCCGACCGGCACGGACCGCATCTCAATCGGTCCGGTCAGATCCGGCGGCGGCAACGGCGTGGTGGGCAGCGAGCCGGTCACGTTGAGCTGATCCTGGGCGAATCCGATCGAGGTTCCGAGCAGCAGCACGGCAATAGTCAGCATCGCAAAAACAACGCATTTATATCTCGACATTCTAACGAACCTCCTTGCTACTGTTGCCATCGCCGGCGATGGCCCGCCGCTTCCGCGCACGCCGATTGCACAATTTGACTCAACCGTTTGGGTCGATCTGCCAGCGCCGAATCGAACCGCAGCGCTTGCGCGGCGCCAATTAGCTCGCGATTATAGCCAAGGCGGCCCGCCTTGTCTTCCGGAATCGAAGGCAGCCGGGCTTCTTTGCGAGTCGCACTTGGAGATGGTATGCGCGCTGTCAGGCTGGTAATCGCAGTACTCATCGTGTCCCCGATCCTTATGCTGGCGCTCAGCGAGTCAAGACTCTCGCGGCAGCCATTCGCGCAAGTTACCGCGGCGCCGGGACCCGTGCCACTGACTGCACCCGTGGCTCCCGGTCAGCCGCAGCCCTTCGCAACGATCGGAGCGCTGCCCTCTCTCGCCGCGGCGCCGGGAACTTTGCCTGCCGCAGTTGCGAGCGCCGCGCCGACGCCGCGCGCATTTCGATGCACCTGTTCGGCGCCGGGGAGCTGGACGCAATGGGCGGGCGTCGTCTCGTCGTCCAGCTATTTTCTTGCGAGCCAGTCTGCGCGCGAGCAGTGCGCCAGCTACTTGTCGAACTATAATCCCGGGTCGGCGTACATGGTGCCGGAGGGATCGGCGGTCTTGGGAAAGCCAACGATCTACAATGGAACGGCGTTCACGCAGCGCGCGCAGGTGTCAACCGCGGTAGGAGGCGTCCGTCCAAGCTTGCAGCAAGAAGCGCAGGTAACGACCCAATGCACAACAAATTGCATATGCACGCGATGCGCCTGCAACTGAGACGCTGGCGACCCTGCTGCTCCCAGGGCTAATCGATAAGCCTTTTCAAATCCGGCGGGATCGGCGCACTCACTTTGACGTGACCGACCGCCGGCGAGTCGAACGCCACCTCGCATAGATGCAGCCAGAAGCGCCCGCGCGCGAGCGCATCGCTCGCGGGGCCGCCATAAAGTGTGTCGCCAACTATAGGATGGCCGAGGCTCGCCAGATGCACGCGAATCTGATGGCGGCTGCCGGTTTTTGGCGCGACTGACAGCAGCGTAAATTCGCCAACGCGCCGGATTGGCTCGGCGAGCGTAGTCGCGGCGCGCCCGGCGCGTTTCGGATTGCCGCTGGAGGGATCGCCGGCGACCATCTTGCGCGCGTTCTTGGCGTGATGCGCGATCGGCGTGTCGATCTGAATCTTGCGCTCGAGCGCTCCCGCGACCAGCGCCTCATAGCGCCGCGCGATTCGCCCCGCGCGAATTGCGTCGCGCAATTTCTCGAACGCGCCGCGATTGCGCGCGATCAGCAGCGCGCCCGACGTGCCGTTGTCCAGCCGATGCACCAGTCCGCCTTCGAGCGGCTTTTCGCCGGCGGTCGCGGTATCCGGGAATCGCGCGACGACCGCGTTCATCACAGTGTCGCGCTCTCCCGCCTCGATCGGATGACAGGGGACGCCGCCGGGTTTGTTCACGACGATCACGGCCGCATCTTCATGCAGCACGTCGAGCGCGAGGCCGGCATTCGGCTCGAGAGCGGCGCGGCGCTCCGCGGCGGCGACTTCAACCCGATCCTCGACGCCGACGATTTCGCTTTTCTTCGAGCGCCGCCCGTTGATTCGCACCATCCCGCGCTCGACCAGCTCCTGCGCCACGCGCCGCGAGGACGCCAAGCCGGTCCGCACGAGGTAATGATCGAGGCGTTCCTTGATTGCGTCGGGCAACGGCACGCGCGTCCCGCAAGGAGTCAGCGGCTGGCGGAATTGCCGGTTGGAATCGGCGGGGCCGGTGGCCGATTGTACACGGAAAATTGAACGGTCGCGGCGTAAAGCAGAATCCCCAGCAGAATTACTGCGGTGAGTACATCCACGAAGCCGAGTTGCGTTGCGCCCCGCGCCAGACGATTGAATCCCCGCATACTTCCTCCTTGCCGATTCACCAAACTATACTCCCGCGGCAGCCCGCAAAGCCGAGCGGGCCTGGCGGCCATGCGCGGGCAATCCGAACAAGCGCCGGAGCTCGCGGCCGGTCTCGGACTTCTCGCAGGCCGCGATATCCAGCGGAGAACCGGCCGCCACGATCCGCCCGCCCTCGTCGCCGCCACCGGGTCCGAGATCGATCACATAGTCGGCGTTCGCGATGAACTCGAGGTTGTGCTCGATCACCACCAGCGTGTTGCCTTCGGCCACCAGCCGGTTGAGCACTTTGATCAAGCGCTTGATGTCGGTCGAGCCGAGCCCGGTGGTCGGCTCGTCGAGGATGAACATCCGCGGCAGATGCCGCCCGTGTTCTCCCGCCGGCGCGGGTTCGAGATCGGCCAGCAGAAACCGCGCGAGCTTGAGCCGCTGCGCCTCGCCGCCCGACAGCGTCGAGGTGGTCTGCCCGAGCCGGACGTAGCCGAGGCCGACCGCAATCAGCGCGTCGAGCCGCTTGACGATGGCGGGATGATGGATGAAAAACGCGCGCGCATCCTCCACGGTGAGGTCGAGCACCTGGGTGATGCTCAAGTCGCGCAGCCTGATCGCGAGAATGTGGCTCTGGAAGCGGCGGCCGTCGCACGCTTCGCATTTCACCTCGAGGTCCGCCATGAAATGCATCTCGATCGTGACGGTGCCCGTGCCGCGGCATTTCTCGCATCTCCCGCCCTCGACGTTGAACGAAAAATGCCGCGCCTGCACGCCCAGGCGGCGCGCTTCGGGACTGGCGGCGAACAGCTTGCGGATTTCGTCGTAGATTTTCAGATAGGTCGCCGGATTCGAGCGCAGCGAGCGCGCCGGCAATTCCTGTCCCATGTGCACCATGTCGCCGATCAGCTCGAAGCCGTCGATCCGATCGCATTCGCCGGCCTCCACCGAGGTATTGCCCGAGCGGCGCAGATAATTGTTGTACAGAACGTCCTCGACCAGCGTCGATTTTCCCGATCCTGAAACTCCGCTGACGCAAACCATCCGCCCCGCCGGGATTGCCGCGTCGAGGTCGGCCAGATTGTGCTCGCGCGCGCCGGCGATTCGAATCGCGGGATCGCGCCTGGTGAATTTGCGCCGCTTGGCTAGCGCGCGCATCAGCAGCACCCGTCCCGGCGACGACGCCATGCTGTCAAGATTCGCCTTCGCCGGCGGACCCGAGTATGTAAGCTCTCCACCCTCGCTGCCGCCGCCCGGGCCGAGCTCCACCACGTGGTCGGCGCCCGCGATCATCGCGGGGTCATGTTCGACGACGATAACCGTGTTGCCGAAGTCGCGCAGACTGTGCAACACCGCGAGCAGTCTCCTGGCGTCCGCGGCGTGCAGCCCGACGGTCGGCTCGTCCAGCGCATATAGCGTCCCGACCAGCACGCTGCCGAGCGCGCTGGCCAGATGAATCCGCTGCGCCTCGCCGCCCGACAGCGTGCGCGCCTGCCGCTCGACCGTCAGGTAGCCGAGCCCCACCTCGACCAGGTAGCCGACGCGATTGCGCAGCTCGCGTATCACGACCGCCGCGCGCGTGGCGGCTTCGGGCATCGATCCGATCTTGTCGAGCCACAGGACGAGGTCGCGGATCGAAAGCCGCCCGACGTCGGCGACCGACAGGCCGTCCACGCGCACGTTGAGCGCCTCGGTCTTCAGCTTGGCGCCGCCGCAGGCGGGGCAGGTGACGAAGCGGCGATACTTCGCCAGCAGGATTCGGACGTGAGTCTTGTAGCGGCGGCCCTCGAGCCACTTGAAGAAGCCCCGCACCCCCGGCCATTTGTCTTCATCCCATTTCGCGCGCGGACCCTCGTCACCGTCGAGCAGCCAGACGCGCTCCTCGTCGGTCATCTCGCCAAAGGGCGCCGACGTTCGGATTTTTCTGCGCCGCGCCAGCTTCAGCATCCACTCGTTCATCTCCCGATATGCCGGCGTTCGCCACGGCGCGACCAGCCCATTGCGGATTGACAGATTCGGATTCGGAATCACCTTGTCGAGATCGAGTTCGACCGTGCGGCCAAAGCCTTCGCATTCGGGACACGCGCCGATTGGACTGTTCGATGAAAACAGCGCCGTGGTCGGCTCGGCGAACGCGGTCGCGCAGCGCGAGCAGTTGAAGCGCCGGTCGAAATCGATCGCGCCGACGCTGTGCGTATTGCCGTTATCGCGCTCGACGCGGACCGCCCGCGCGCGTCCGGCCCCCAGGTAGAAAGCTTTTTCGAGCGCCTCGCGCACGCGTTCGATTTCGCCTTCGCCGCTCACCGAGATGCGATCGACGACGACCATCATGGGACTGTTTGGCTGCGCCGCGGGACTGTTCGAATCCGGCTGAGAACCGTCGATCCGTGCTTCGGCGGCGATAGCGCGCGCGGCGAACTCCGTGGTCTCGGTGATCGCGTCGTCGGTGTACAGGCGATGGTAACCGTTCGCAATCAGGTAGCCCGCCGCGTCGGCAATCGAGCGCGAACCCGCCTCGAACGGCGCCAGCACGACGTAGAGCCCGGGCGCGTCGAGGATTCGCGCGCCGGCACTCTCGACGCTGTCGCGGCTCACTTCGCCGCCGCATCGTGGACAAATGGTGCGGCCGACGGTCGCGAACAGCAGGCGGAGATAGTCGCTGATTTCGGTGACGGTGCCGACCGTCGAGCGCGCATTCTTGATGGTGTTCTTCTGGCGCAGCGCGAGCGCCGGCGGAATCTCGGAAATAGCATCGACGTCCGGCCGCTCCATCCGCTCCAGGAACAGCCGCGCGTAGGTCGAAAGGCTCTGCACGTAGCGCCGCTGACCCTCGGCATAAACGGTGTCGAAAACCAGACTCGATTTGCCCGAGCCGGACACTCCCGTGACTACCGTCAGCCGGTCGCGGGGAATTTCGAGCGAAATATCAGCCAGGTTGTGAGTGCGCGCGCCCCGGATACTGATTGATCGATCCAAGCTTGTTCCCAGCCGCTTACCGAGGGTCTGCGATCGGCCGCGCCTTCTTTTTGCGCTCGCCCGGATATTCTTCGGCGACTTTTGCGTACAACTCTGCCAGCTGGACGTCGAACTTTGCCTCGATGCGCCGGGTTTCGGCCTCGCGTTCGGCAACCGGGATAGGTGCGAGCCGCGCCAGTTCCTCGCCGAGCCTTTGCATCAGGCGATTTCGCGCCACCAGATATTCATAACCATTCATAGGCGCTCTAAAGCCTCAAATTCCAAAGATCAGAATTATAGGTTATCCTGCGACCACCGAACAACCCGCACCGTCGCCGCGGTACAGAAGAACGTCAGATTGAAGAAGTGGATAACAACATCAGCAGGATCATCGCCAAATGCCGCCGCACCTTGATCACACGATTCTTAATGTAAACGACCGCGCCAAGAGCGTCGAGTTTTACACTCAGGTGCTCGGCTTTACCCATGAAGGCGAACGTGAGGGCACTCCGTTTTCGGTGATTCGCGTGACGCCCGACTTTATGCTCCAGTTAGCGCCTTTCGGCACCAAGGGAAACGAACATCTGGCGTTTTGTATGTCGCGCGCCGAGTTTGACCAAGCTTTCCAAAGAATACGCGAGCGTGGGATCGAGTACGGAGATTCGTTCGACACCGTCGGCAACATGCGTGGGCCGGGCAACTCCTCCGTTGGCGCAAAAGGGCCGTGGAAAGCAATCTATCTTTTCGATCCGAATCGGCACCTGATCGAAATTGCGTACTATGAGTAGAGGCATCCGCCACATCTCGCAAAGTAAGACACCGGCTGTTTCAAATTCAGCCGCTCAAGCGCGATTCAAGACAGTACCCCCGCGGCTGGGCACTCGACATGCAAACCCTCACTGAATCATCGCCCGACTTGAAGCCCGTCGAAATCCTTCGCGCCTGGCCGCGCGGCTCGGAAGACAGCGCGAGCGCTCTTTGCCACGGGTTTATCGGGCGCACCGGCGGCGTCAGCACGGGCGCGTTCGCCTCGATGAATCTTTCTTATTGGGTCAGCGACGACTACCATGCCGTCGATGCTAACTGGGAGCGTATCCGTCGCGAGGCGCCGGAGCTGAAGCTGGTGGCGAGCCTGAACCAGGTGCATGGCAACGTCGTTCACGCCGCGACTCGCGACACCGCGAGGCTTCGCCCGGCGGGCGACGGGATCGTCACGGCGGAGCCCGGCGTCATCCTCGGAATATACACGGCCGACTGCGTGCCGATACTGATGGTCGATTCGAAACGGAAAATAGCCGGCGCGTTCCACGCCGGATGGCGTGGCATTATTGCGGATATCGCCGGCGCCGGCGTCCGCGCGATGGTCAAGCTCGGTGCTCGCGCATCGGCCATTCGCGCCGCGATGGGACCGTCGATCGGTCAGTGTTGTTTCGAGGTTGACGCCGAGCTTGGCGATCGCTTTGGGGTTGAGATTGCCGGCGCGCGGAATCATACGAGGGCAGGGCGTCCCGGCAAAGCCCTTATCGACTTGCGCGCCGTCACGCGGGACCAGCTCGAACGCGCGGGACTTGCCGCCGCGAACATCGCGAGCGTCGGCCCGTGCACTCGCTGCGCATCCGATCGTTTTTTCTCGCGACGCGCGGCCGGCGGACAGACAACCGGCCTGCAGATTAGCTTTGTCGGCTTCGCCGCGCAGGAATATGCCGCAACGTAAACCAAAGAAGCATCGCGCGGGCGGATTGATCGCGAAAATCCGCAAGCCCATGGCGCCGCCGTCGCGCATCATTGACGACCCGACCAAATACAAGCGCGAGCGCGAATTGGAACAACTTCGCCGCCAGGAAAAATCCGGGAATTCCTGATGCCAACGCCGGTCAGCGGACAGATTCGAGTCGGAATTATCGGCGCCGGCCTCATCGGCCAGACGCATTCGATGATGCTCCACGGCATCGCCGATCGCACCGAGCAAAGCGCCCGCGTGGTCTCCGTCGCCGACGTATCGCATCCGGCGGCCGAGCGGCTCGCGGCCAGATGGGATGGCGCGCGGGCGCTTGAGTCGGCCGAAGAGATAATCGCGGATTCATCGATCGACGCGGTATGGATTTGCACGCCGACCGCGATGCATCGCCAGGCCTGTATCGCCGCCGCGCGCGCCGGCAAGCATATTTTCTGCGAGAAGCCGCTGGCGATGACCGTGGCGGAAGCATCCGAGATGGCCGCGGCGATCAAAGCTTCCGGCGTGACCAGCCAGGTCGGCCTCGTGTTGCGGTTTTCGCCGGTTTACAACGTGATCAAGGCGATGTTCAAGGAGCCGGATGCGGGGATACTGCTCAGCGTCACGATGCGCGACGACCAGGACTTTCCGACTCGCGGCGCGCACGCGAGCGCGTGGCGCAACGATCCGTCGCTGACCGCCGGCGGCACGCTCATCGAGCACAGCGTTCATGACTTCGATCTGCTGACGTGGATGTTCGGGCCGGTCACGAGCCTCTACTGCCGCACCCGCAACCTGAACGGGGCGGATGGAGTTGAAGACTTCGGCGCGACCGCGATGGAATTTGCGGGCGGCTTTCACGGCCAACTCACTTCGGTATGGCATCGGATGATCGGACGCCCGAGCAATCGGCGGCTTGAAGTTTTCGCCGAGAATTTGTTTGCTGCCTCCGACGCCGACACGCTCGGCCCAATCACTGTTCAGCGCGGATCCGGCGCCAAAGAGGAGACCGTCAGCGAGAGCGAAGTGATGGCCGGATTCACGGAAAACATTATGCGCGAGCGGCCCTACCTGGCGCCAATCAAGGACTGGCTGGCGATACCGTACGCCGCCGAAGATGCGACCTTCGTGGCCGCGCTCAAGGGAGCGTGCGAGCCGGACCCCGAATTTGCGGCCGGGGTGGCCGCGCAGCGGATGGTGGAAGCGGCGTATGAGTCGGCGCGCTTGCGGGCAGCGGTGCCGGTCAGAACTTAAAGTGTTACTTTAATCGAGGGCAGGTTCCAATTCATGATCGACTTTGAGCTCAGCGAAGAACAACAGATGATCCGCGACAGCGTTGGTGCGTTCGCGCGCGACGAGATTCGTCCCGCCGCGCGGCCCGCCGACGAAAGCGGCGCAATTCCCGCCCCACTAGTGGCCAAGGCGTGGCAATTCGGATTTGTCAGCGGCGGTATCCCGGAGAAATTCGGCGGCGGCGGCGACGCCCGCTCGGCGGTGACCGGCGCGATCGTTGCGGAAGAACTCGGCTTCGGCGATCTTTCGATCGCAATCCACGTGCTCGCGCCGCGACTGTTCGCATTCCCGATCGTCGAGATGGGCACCGACGATCAGCGCGCCAAATATTTGAAGCGATTCGCCGGCGCGGACTTCGCCGCCGCGACCGCGGCCGTCATGGAGCCTCGCTACGATTTCGATCTGTCGGCGCTGCAGGTCTCGGCCCGGCGCGACGGCGGCGGATTCATCCTGAACGGCGCCAAGTGTTACGTGCCGCTCGCGGCCGAATCCGATTCGATGCTGGTCTATGCGGCAACCGACGCCGCCAAGGGTTTTGCAGGCGTGGACGGCTTCATCGTTCCGCGCGGCGCGGCGGGCGTTACGGTTTCGGAACGCGAGAAAAACATGGGCCTCAAAGCGCTTGCGACTTACGAGCTGACGCTCAAAGATTGCCGCGTCGGTGCCGATGCGCGCGTGGGAGGCGACAAGGGCATCGACTTTTCGCGCCTGATGAGCCAGTCGCGGGTCGCGTTTGCCGCGATGGGTGTCGGGGTGATGAATGCCGCGTTCGAATACGCGCGCGACTATGCCAAGGAGCGCAAGGCGTTCGGCGTGCCGATCGCGACCAAACAGGCGATCGCGTTTATCCTGGCCGACATGGCAATTGAAATCGACGCGGCGCGCCTGCTGGTGTGGGAAGCGGCTTTCAAATTGGACAAGGGCGGCGATGCGTTGAAGGAGAGCTACTTGGCGAAGAATTATGTCGCGCAGAGCGCGCTCAAAGTGACGGACAACGGCGTCCAGGTGCTCGGCGGCCACGGTTACATCCGCGAGCACCCGGTCGAGATGTGGCTGCGGGATGCGCGCGGATTTTCTGCAATCGATGGGATCGCAACGGTCTAGCCGCTACGGAGAAAAAATCATGATCGATTTTGAACTTGAACCACAAATGTTGAACCAGCTGAAGATGTACCACGCGGTTTCGGAGCACATGATGCGTCCGATCTCACGCGAATGCGACGAGCACGAGCACCAAAAGCCGACCCAATTTTACGAGTCGATGTGGTCGGCATCGGCTGCCACCAGCATCCAGGTCGGCCACGACAAGAGCAAAGCCGCCGAGGCATCGAAAGCCTCGGCGCCTCGACGCGCCAATCTGGTCACCGTGCTCAGCACCGAGGAACTGTGCTGGGGCGACGCCGGGCTCTACCTGTCGACCCCCAATTCGGGACTCGGTGGCGCGGCAGTGATGGCCGCGGGAACGCCCGAGCAGAAGGAGCGGTTTCTTAAACGATTCAAAGAAGGCAAGCCGAAGTGGGGCGCGATGGCGATTACGGAGCCCAGCTTCGGTTCCGATTCGTCGGCGGTCACGACCACGGCAACCCGCGACGGCGACCATTGGGTGATCGACGGCACGAAAATCTTCTGCACCGCCGGCCAGATGGCGGCCGAGAAATCCGAAGGCTTTGTGGTGGTGTGGGCCACGGTCGACAAGAGCGCGGGACGTGCCGGCATCAAGCCGTTCGTCGTCGAGCACAACACGCCCGGCATGTCGGTGACCAGGGTCGAGAACAAACTCGGTATTCGCGCGTCCGACACCGCCACGATCGTTTTGGACAACTGCCGGATTCCGCTCGACCATCTTCTGGGCAGCGCCGAAGTCCGCAAAGAAGGCGGTTTCAAGGACGTGATGGCGACCTTCGATGCGACTCGGCCGATCGTTGCGGCCATGGCGCTCGGAGTGGGACGCGCGGCGCTGGACTTCGTGCGCGACTTTCTCAAGCAACAGAACGTGGCGATCCGCTACGGAATATCGCTGCGGCGCCTGACCGCCATCGAACGCGACTTCATGGAGATGGAAGTGCAACTGCAGGCGGCGCGCTTGCTCACCTGGCGGGCCGCCTGGATGCTCGATACCGGCAAGCGCAACAACCTCGAGGCCTCGATGGCAAAGGCGAAGGCAGGCCTGGCGGTCACGTTGATCACGCAGAAGGCGGTAGAGCTGCTGGGGCCGCTGGGCTACTCGCGCAAAATCCTGGTCGAGAAATGGATGCGCGATGCCAAGATCAACGACATCTTCGAAGGTACGCAGCAGATCAACATGATAATTGTCGCGCGTCGAATCCTGAACTACAGCAGCAAGGAATTGAACTAGAATCGCGCGTTTTGAAACTACGAGCGCCGCTGGAACATTCCGGCGGCGCTTATTTCTGGATCTATTTTTTCGCTTTCCCGCTTTTTCGCCGGCCTAGTAGAACCACTTGCCGTTATCCCAGCGGAAAATTTCCGTGGTGTGAGTATCGCTGATGGCCCTGGGCGAGGCGTGCTTGGCTTCATCCTCGGACCTGCCGACCAGGTAATAGATGAATTCCTCGTAGCTGATTTTTCCGATCGAGTAGCCGTCTTTGGATTGATGCGATTCGCAGCCGGCGACCTTGCCATAAGCAGTGTAAGTCGCGGTCTCGAAGCCATCTTTCAGATTGAATTTCAATTTCGACAGATTGTTCGTCTCGCGCTCGTGCAAATCCTGCTCCCAATGACGGCAAAAATCCGGGAACAGCGCGGCGGCCTTCTTGAATTCGAGATCGCGCTTGAGCCGATCGGGCGTATATTTCGCAACCAGCGCTTTGACCTCTTGCCCCAGCGTCTTCTTCTTCGCCGGTGAAGCGGACGCCTCCGGAACGGCTGCGCTTTGCGATGCCGACGCGGGTGATGCCTGTGCCGCCGCCGCGCCAGCGTCATTGTCAGTGCGCGTCGCCGGTGCGGCCGCGTCCGGAGCTTTCGATTGGGCGCGCGCCGGCGCCGCCGCGAACAGCGCCGTGATTGCGAGCGTGGCGACGGCGGCTCTCAGCTCGACTATTCGAATAAACATCATAGCGATGCTTTCTATAGCAAAAATGCGCGCCAACCTCAGCATGGAAGAACGGGCGCGGGACAGAAAAAAACGGCCGCAGCCCCCGATGGGACTGCGGCCGCTCGCGGACGTTTCAGTCTCGGCCCGGCCTATTGATTGGGCACCAGTTCGACGCGGCGGTTCTGAGCGCGGCCCTCAGCCGTGTCGTTGGTGGCGACGAAGTCGGTCTTGCCGTATCCGTGCGGTATCAACTGGCTCGACGGGATTCCGGCTTTCACGAGGTAATTCACCACGGCGTCTGACCGTCGATCAGACAGCTTCAAGTTGTAATCCTCGCTGCCGATGGCGTCGCAGTAGCCGTTGACGTTGATCGTCACGTTCGGATTGGCCTTAAGCGTTGACGCGGCTTCATCCAGAACGGCGGCATCACCCGGGCGGATCCTCGACTTGTTGAAGTCGAAATGCACACCGCGGAGCACCAGCTTCTCCTTGACCGGTGGCGGCGGAGGAGGCGGCGGAGGAGGCGGCGGAGGAGGCGGTGGTGGTGGAGGTGGCGGCGGAGGAGGCGGTGGCACCGGCTTCGGCGCCAGCAGGTAGCCGTTTGCGCCGCCGATCAGAGCACCCATCACAACCCCCGTGATGCATCCGATCTTATAACTCTCCAGGGAACCACTCGTCCCCGCCGCAATTCCGCACCCCAGCCCTCCGCCGACGAGCGCACCGCCGGCCGCGCCGACTGCGGTATACTCTCTCTGCTCGGGCGTCCACGACGCGCACGACGAGACCGTCAAAAGAGCGAGCGTCGCTGCCGCGCTAATCCAATTTTTCCATCTATTCATGAGCACCCTCCCTGGATTCAAGTAATTTCCCGACTCAAACATCGCGAACTCTGCCATTACAGAGAAGCTGGGTCTATTGGCGAGGCGATTCTATCTCATACCCTCGGGTTCGTAACAGTTTCGTAATAAGGAGAATTCGTTGCACAATGCGGCCGCAGCCCCCGATGGGGACTGCGGCCGCTTGCGGACGTTTCAGTCTCGGCCCGGCTTATTGATTGGGCACCAGTTCGACGCGGCGGTTCTGAGCGCGGCCCTCAGCCGTATCGTTGGTGGCAACGAAGTCGGTCTTGCCATATCCATGCGCTATCAACTGATTCGACGGGATTCCGGCTTTCACCAAGTAATCCACCACGGCGTCCGAACGTCGATCAGACAGCTTCAAGTTGTATTCCTCGCTGCCGATCGCGTCGCAGTAGCCGTTGACGTTGATCGTCACGTTCGGATTGGCCTTCAGAGTCGTTGCGGCTTCATCCAGAACGGCGGCATCACCCGGGCGGATCCTCGACTTGTTGAAGTCGAAATGCACACCGCGTAGCACCAGCTTCTCCTTGACCGGAGGCGGCGGTGGAGGCGGAGGCGGCGGCGGAGGAGGCGGCGGAGGAGGCGGTGGCGGAGGCTGGATTATGGGGTCGCATATGTAGTGTCCGGCTAGAGCGCCCAGAACCGCGCCCGCACCGCCGAGGCCGGTGGCCCAGGCAACATTATTTTCGTGGTCGCCGGTGTTCTCATTGATCGCGATTCCGATTCCCGCTCCAGCACCGGCGCCGACGAGTCCACCGACAATCGCGCACGTGCCCCAGCGTCGAGGAGCCGAGAGATTCGCGCAACCCGAAACCATCAAAAGAACGACAGCCGCTACTGCACCAATCCAATTTTTCCACCTAAACATGAGCACCCCTCCCGGAATTCAAGTAATTCCCAAATTAAACACCGAGAATTCTGCCATTTTTTGGAGCCGAGGTCCATTAGAGAGGCGAATCTTTCGCACTCCCAGAGATTCATAATGATGAGATTCGTTACATTGGTGACACATTGGTTACATAAAAAAGCGACCGCAGCCCCCGATGGGGACTGCGGCCGCTTGCGGACGTTTCAGTCTCGGCCCGGCTTATTGATTGGGCACCAGTTCGACGCGGCGGTTCTGAGCGCGGCCCTCAGCCGTGTCGTTGGTGGCGACGAAGTCGGTCTTGCCGTACCCATGCGGTATCAACTGGCTCGACGGGATTCCGGCTTTCACGAGGTAATCCACCACGGCGTTTGAGCGTCGATCGGACAGCTTCAAGTTGTATTCCTCGCTGCCGATCGCGTCGCAGTAGCCGTTGACGTTGATCGTCACGTTCGGATTGGCCTTCAGAGTCGTTGCGGCTTCATCCAGAACGGCGGCATCACCCGGGCGAATCTTCGACTTGTTGAAGTCGAAATGCACACCGCGTAGCACCAGCTTCTCCTTGACCGGTGGCGGCGGTGGAGGCGGAGGCGGAGGCGGCGGTGGCGGTGGCGGTGGCGGCGGAGGAGGCGGTGGCGGCGGAATCAGCGGATCGCAGATGTAGTGTCCGGCCAACGCGCCGAGTCCCGCGCCTATGACTGCTCCACCCACACCGGCATAAGCCCTGGTGTCGGTGTCGCTGTGGTGACGGCCTGCAGTATTGTCAGCGATGACGATTCCGGAGGCCGCACCTACGCCTGCGCCAAGCAGTCCTCCGACGATCGCGCAGGTTCCCCACGAGCGTGGCTCCCGCATATTTGCGCAACCGCTCAAACTGGAGGCCAATAGCGCCGCACCCGCGACGCCAGCGACCGCATTTAAAAGCCTTGATTTCAGTCTCATGAACTCCTCCTCACCCAAGTGCGTCTATGCGCGAAGCGAACCCCTCGCTTGCCCCTGAGCCTCGGTCATGCCCAAACGGGAACTATCCCACCCCAATTGACGGGGAAATATAGTTATATTTGTAACAAGAATGCAACATGTCCGGGGGTGAAAAGGAGAGATATTTTGCCCGGGCTAGCGGGCCTTCTTCGGGCGCAGGCCGGGTTTCCTGTGGATAAGCGGCGGTGAAGTTGCCGCGGTTTCCCTCAAGCTCGGCTCATGTGACGCACTGAACGCCGGACTTGGCGGCGAATTCCGCGCGAAGCGGAAACCCTGCTAGACTGTTTTGCTCATCATGCTCTCACTGGCGCGCGGCAAAGAGGGAAGCTTCAAGCTGGTCTCGGGTTACAAGCCCGAGGGCGACCAGCCCGCCGCCATCGAATCGATCGTCAGCAATCTGGGCGACCGCGTGCCGCATCAGGTTCTGCTCGGCGTCACCGGCTCGGGCAAGACGTTCACGATGGCCAACGTGATCGCAAGCGTGAACCGGCCCACGCTCGTGATGGCCCCGAACAAGACGCTCGCCGCGCAGCTCTACAACGAGTTCAAGAGCTTATTCCCGGAAAATGCAGTCCGCTACTTCGTCTCGTATTACGACTACTATCAGCCCGAAGCGTACGTTCCCTCGACCGACACGTTTATCGAGAAAGACGCGAGCATCAACGACGAGATCGACAAGCTGCGTCATTCCGCCACGAAGGCGCTGCTCGAGCGCAATGACGTGCTGATCGTAGCGTCGGTCTCGTGCATCTACGGCCTGGGCGAACCCGAGGTGTACTTCGAGATGCTGGTGTTCCTCGAAGAGGGGCAGACCATCGACCGCGACAAGATGCTGCGCAAGCTGGTCGATATCCAGTATCAGCGCAACGACTATGATTTTCATCGCGGGACGTTTCGGGTGCGCGGCGACACGGTCGAGATTTTTCCCGCCTACGAAGAGCAGCGCGCGGTACGGGTCGAATTCTTCGGCGACCAGGTCGAGGCGTTGTACGAAATCGATGCGCTGCGCGGCAAAGTGATTCGCAAGTTGCAGAGCGTTGCGATATACCCGGCGTCGCATTACGTGACGACTTCGGACCGGATGGAAATCGCGGTGCGGGACATCCGCGCCGAACTGAAGGAGCGTCTTGAGTTCTTCCGCACCGAGAATCGGCTGCTCGAAGCCCAGCGCCTCGAACAACGCACGATGTATGACCTCGAGCTGCTGGCCGAGATGGGCTTCTGCCCCGGGATCGAGAACTATTCGCGCCATCTCACGGGACGTCTGCCCGGACAGGCGCCGCCGACGCTGCTCGACTACTTCCCGAACAATTCGCTGTTCTTCATCGACGAGAGTCACGTAACGGTTCCACAGATCGGCGGGATGTATCGCGGCGATCGCTCGCGCAAGCAAGTGCTGGTCGATTTCGGCTTCCGGCTGCCTTCCGCGCTCGACAATCGCCCGCTGAATTTCGAGGAATGGGAATCGCACGTCGTGCAGGCGGTCTATGTTTCGGCGACGCCCGGCGATTACGAGCTGCAGAAATCGTCCGGGCTCGTCGTCGAACAGCTGATTCGCCCGACCGGACTCATCGATCCTGAAATCGAGGTGCGCAAGGCCGGCACGCAAGTCGATGACCTGCTCGAGGAAATCCACAAACGGGTCGCGGTCAACGAGCGGGTGCTGGTGACCTGCCTGACCAAGAAGATGGCCGAGGATTTGACCGACTACTACCACGACCTCGGCATCCGCGTGCGCTATCTGCACTCGGACATCGAGACCATCGAGCGCGTCGAGATTATCCGCAGCCTCCGCAAGGGCGAATTCGACGTGCTGGTCGGAATCAACCTGCTGCGCGAAGGTCTCGATCTGCCCGAGGTTTCGCTGGTCGCGATTCTGGACGCCGACAAGGAAGGCTACCTGCGTTCGGCGCGGTCGCTGATTCAGACCACCGGGCGCGCCGCACGCCACATCAACGGCCGCGTGCTGATGTATGCGGATGTAGTCACCAAATCGATGCGCCAGGCGATCGACGAGACCTACCGCCGACGCGCCAAGCAGGTCGCATACAACGAGCAGCACGGCATCACGCCCACCTCGATCACCAAGGCGATCGACGCGTCGCTGGTCGAGATGTACTCGCCCGAGTGGGCGGTGGTGCCCGAAATAGGCGACGACAAAGCGGCGGATGAAGAGTTCATCCCGGCGCATGAGTTGCCCGACAGGATCACCGCGCTTCGGCGGCAAATGATGGACGCGGCGGAAAATCTCGATTACGAGCGGGCCGCCGATCTGCGCGATCAGATAAAGAAGCTCGAGCGGCACGCCTTCGGGATGGATCAGCCGCGCCGTCCCGAGCAGCCGTCGGCCCCGCCCGGCTCGGCCCATCAACACGCGAGCGAAGCGGCGCGGGGCAGGCACGAGGGGCACAAGATAAAGGACGTCAGCGAAAAGGGTATCCCGGTGAAGACTCGAGGCCGCCGCGGCGCGGGCGCGGCGACGGGCGCCGCCGCAGGCGCCATGCGCCCCAACCGTCCCGTCAAGCAAGGCAAGCTGAAGCTGATCCCCGACCGCCCCGACTAGTGCTTTGCGCGCTCGCGGAGTTGGCGGGCGGCGCCGGCGAAAAAATTACGCGCGATAAACGATCGCTCGCCGGCCGCCATCGCCTCCAGTATCTCCGCGTTCAACCCGATCGCTTCATCGTCGGACGGATTCGCGTTCAACGCGATCTCGGCGATCGCCAGCGCGCGCCTGAGTTGGGCCGCATCTTTGAGGGCGCGCGCCTTCGCGACGATCGCGTCGTGGCCGCAGATCGCAACGATGTCGGCGCCGCGTTCCTGGCGCGTCGCCGGGAACATTTGCGACGGCTCCCCTGACCACCATCCGGCGTAGCGCCGGATAACATCGCGCACCACGAACGCGACGCATCCGTAAATCGGTTGCAGGTACGGCTTCGCCGCGAGTTCGGCCGGGATTGAAATGTCAGCCTCAACTATGTCCACCGGCCACTCACCCGCGTTGAGCCGCCGCACGACTTCATCGTGGATGAACCGGATTGCCCGCGCCGTCTCGCGCAGCACTTCGTTGCACAGTTGCTCGCCGCGATAGGCGGGTCCGTGGCCCGGCAGAATGTAACGTGGCGCGCATTTCGCGATCGCCTCGAGCGTCTCCGCCCATTCAAGCGTGTAGCGCTGCACCTTGTTGGGATTGCCAGTGTTCGGCATCGACGAGACGATCAAATCGCCGACCATCGCCAGCCGCCGCGCCGGCATCCAGACCCAGGTCGCGTCGTCCGTCTCGCCCATTGCGTGATGCAGCTCGACCGGCTCGCCCACCAGGTCGAGAAATTGTTCATCGCGATAACCCAGGTCGGGGTAGCTGAACGAGTTGGGGTCGAAGAGTCCGTCTGCGGCGAACGCGCCGCCGAACTGAAGCCGGTTGATATGCCGCTGCCATTCGCGGGTAAGCGCGTAGCGTTTGAAGCGGGCGGCGACGTCCTCGTGCGCCCAGATTTTCGGCCGCGCATGCCCGCGCGCGATCGCGTCGGTAATGAACGCCTCGGTGCCGAACGCGTGATCGCCGTGCCCATGCGTATAGATGAGAAACGCGAACGGCTCCTCGCTGACCTCGCGAATCGCGCGCACCGCCATCGCGCCCATCAGCCGCGAGCTGGTATCGACGACGATCATCTCGCCGCGCCCGTATGCGAACGCGACGTTGGCGAAGCCGTGGAACATCGCGATTCCCGGCTCGAGCACTTCGAGCTGTCCCATCAGCGGGTCGAAGCCCGGCAGGCGGTTGGATTGCTTGAGGTTGGGCGTGGAACTCATGGTCGGTCTCCTGTGCGGGTACGGGTCGCTTACGACGAATCTATCGTTTACACTTCGCACTTGGAAATGAAGGCTGAAGTCATCGAGTCGAGCGCGCTGCGCGGGGAGCTGGACCGCCTGCTCGCGCTGCAGCATCACGATCCCCATTCGATCCTCGGCGCGCATCTCGAGGGCAAGCGCATCGTGGTCCGCGCGTTTCGCCCCGGGGCCTCGCGGATCGACCTGCTCGTTCCAGGCGACGCGCCGCGGCCGATGCGCATGCGCGGCGCAACCGGACTGTTCGAGGCCGTCGTCGAGGGCCGCATCTCGATTTTCCCGTATCAGTTCGAGATTCACTACCCCGACGGCGAATCGATCACGATTCACGATCCGTATTCGTTCATGCCGACGCTCGGCGACGTCGATCTTTATCTGTGGGGCGAGCAGAAGGACGACCGTGCGTACAACAAGCTCGGCGCGCACGTCCGCGAGGTGGCAGGCGTCGGCGGCGTGTCGTTCGCGGTGTGGGCGCCCAACGCGGCCGGCGTCAGCGTGGTCGGCGATTTCAACCGCTGGGACGGGCGGGTCCACATGATGCGTACGCTCGGCAGCTCGGGCGTGTGGGAGCTGTTCATTCCCGGCGTCGGCGCGGGAATCAATTACAAGTACGAAATTCGCACGCGCGGCGGCGGCTTGCTGATGAAAAGCGATCCCTTCGCGCAGCGGATGGAAGCGCCCCCCGCGACGGCCTCGGTCGTTTACCAATCGAGCTACGAATTCCACGACGCAGACTGGCTTGCGGAGCGGGCGCGGCGCGAATGGATCAAAAGCCCCATCTCGATCTACGAGGTTCATCTCGGCTCCTGGCGGCGCGTGCTCGAAGAGGGCAATCGCCCGCTCACCTATCGCGAGATGGCGCCGATGCTCGGCGACTACGTGACTCGCATGGGATTCACCCACGTCGAGCTGCTGCCCGTGATGGAGCATCCGTTCACCGGCTCGTGGGGCTACCAGGTCAGCGGTTACTTCGCGCCGACCTCGCGCTACGGCAGCCCCGACGATTTGCGCTATCTCATCGACGAGCTGCATCGCCGCGGCATCGGCGTGATCCTCGACTGGGTGCCCGCGCATTTTCCCAAGGACGAATTCAGCCTCGGCCGCTTCGACGGCACCGCGCTGTTCGAGCACGCCGATCCGCGCCAGGGCGATCATCCCGAATGGGGCACTTACATTTTCAACTACGGCCGCGCCGAGGTGCGCAACTTCCTGACTGCCAGCGCGCTCTACTGGCTGGGCGAATTCCACGCCGACGGCCTGCGGGTTGACGCGGTCGCCTCGATGATCTACCTCGACTACGCCCGGCGCGAGGGTGAATGGATTCCCAACGCATTCGGCGGGCGCGAGAACCTCGACGCGATCTCATTCATCAAGAAGCTCAACCAGGACGTGTACCGCCTCAACCCCGGCATCATGATGGTCGCCGAGGAATCCACCGCGTGGACCGGGGTCAGCCGCCCGGTCTTCATGGGCGGACTCGGCTTCGGCTTCAAGTGGGACATGGGCTGGATGCACGACACGCTCGAGTACTTCACGCTCGACCCCATCTACCGCCGCTACCATCATCGCGATCTCACCTTCGGCCTGCTCTACGCGTGGAGCGAAAATTTCGTGCTGCCGCTCTCTCATGATGAGGTCGTGCACGGCAAGCGCGCGATGCTTGCCAAGATGCCCGGCGACCGCTGGCGCCAATTTGCCAATCAGCGCGCGCTGTTCGCCTACATGTGGGCGCGCTCGGGCAAGAAGCTCATCTTCATGGGCCAGGAAATCGGCCAGTGGCGCGAATGGGACCACGACTCGAGCCTCGACTGGAATCTGCTTGACTATCCCGACCATCGCGAACTGCAGGTGCTGGTGCGCGACCTCAATCGCATCTACCGCGACGAGCCCGCGCTGTGGGAGGCCGACACCGAGCCGGCCGGCTTTCGATGGCTCGACGCGGACGACGCCGACAGCAACATGATTGCCTTCATGCGGGTGGCGCCGAGCACCGGCCGCCGCATCGTATGCGTATGCAATTTCTCGCCGGTGCTGCGCAGCCGCTTTCGTGTCGGCGTGCCCGGCCCCGGATTCTATCGCGAGATTCTCAACACCGACTCGGCTGCGTATGGCGGGTCCAATGTTGGCAACATGGGCGGCGTCCGGGCTGCCGCGATTCCGTGGCGCGGATTTTCGCATTCGATCGCGATCGAGATGCCGCCGCTTGCGGTGATCTGGTTCTCCGTCCCGTAGTGCGGCCGATCGACAGTCACACGGCGGTCGCTTTCCGGCCGCAATCGCCTCTTTTGGGCAGCCCGCCCATCGTGTATTAAGAATCCGTCGGCGCGTGATTTCCTCCCGCGCGGCTTGCTTGAGGGTCGAAACAGGCGGGCGACCGCCTCAATCTGGCTGAGAGGAGAACTCTATGCGGACAGGAAAAGTTGTCGTATCGAAAATTCGCGAACGGCGACTGCGAATCATGCCGGCCGCGGCCTTGGCCGCGTCGCTGGGGATGCTCGCGCTCGGCGGATGCTCGTCGCAGAGCGCGGACCAGCCACCCGTGCAGCCCATGATGGCAAATTTTCAGCTCGACAAGTGCCAAGTGCTCGGTGCGAACCTTTATAAATGTCCGGCGATCGATCAGCCGCTCTGTACGCCGGAGTTCACTCGCACCGATATTAATTGCGTGCACATCGGCCCCAAGGGCAGCGTCTTCATTCAGCGCCAGGGCATGAACTGAGCATAGCCGAGGGCAGCATCGGCACGAGGGTCGTGGCTAGGGTGCTCGCCTGACTCTGAACGCCAGGCGAGCGCTCCCTGCGTTTGCCCGCTGCTGAGCGTCCCTCGCCCTCTTCGTTGCGGGGAGGCTGGCTGAGCATTGTGCGGCGGGCACGTCGCTCGCCTCGTTGCGCATCGCGCGCTCATCTGACAATTTTCTTAAGCCCTCGGTAGCTCACGATGACGTGTCCCATCTGCAAAAAGCCCGCCGACCTGTCGCCCCGAAATCGCTTTCGTCCGTTCTGCTCCGAGCGATGCCAGATGATCGACCTCGGCACGTGGGCTTCGGGCGATTACAAGGTGGAGGGCTCGAAGCCTGCCGACAACGAGCATCACGACGATCTGAAAAAGCGCAGGCTCCTCAATTGACGCGTGACGCGCCGCCGCGGATTCATCCGACTTCGGTGGTAGGCGCCGAGGTCGAGCTGGCCGCCGGCGTCGAGGTTGGTCCGTTGTGCCTACTCGACGGAAAGATTCGTGTCGGTGCGCGCACCCGTCTAATCGGTCACGTCACGATTCTTGGCATCACGGAACTCGGGACGGACAACGTGCTTCATCCGGGCGCGGTAATCGGCGACGAGCCGCAGGATTTGACTTACACCGGCGGCGCACGCTCGGTGAAAATCGGCGATCGAAACATCTTCCGCGAACATTCCACGGTGCATCGCGGCAGCGAGCGCGGCGACGTCACCATCATGGGCGACGACAACTTCATGATGCAGAACGCGCATGTTGCGCACGATTGCCGCATCGGCAACTCGACCATCATCGCCGGCGGCGCGCTGCTCGCCGGCTGGGTCGAGCTCGGCGACCGCGCGCTCGTCTCGGGCAACTGCGTCGTGCATCAGTACACTCGCATCGGACGGCTCGCGATGATGCGCGGTCTGTCGCGGACCAGCCGCGACGTGCCGCCGTTCTGCATCATGGACGGCACCCATACCCTGCGCGGGATCAATGTCGTTGGACTCAAGCGCGCGGGAATTTCGTCGAAGTCGATTCATGCGCTCCGGCACGCTTTCACGACGCTGTTCGGCGCGCGCCGGAATCTCAAACTTGCAATCGAGAGACTCGAGAAATCCGGCGATCTTGCGCCCGAAGTAGTCGAGCTGGTGGAATTTATTCGCGCCTCGAAGCACGGCGTCGCCTTCGGCCCCCACGATCAACATTCCGACTCCGACGACGCTTAGCCCACCAGTCAACCCTCCTCTTTCTCCTGCCATTCTTTTTCCGTCATCCCGAGCGAAGCCGAGGGACCCCGGAGACCTTGTTCTTTAACCGTCGTTTTGCGGCCTCGCTGGTGTGGCGAACCGCACCACTCCCCAAAATTCGCGGCGGTTGCTTACGAGTCCGACCCCTGAAACAATCATGACGAAACTGGGAAATTGAAAAAATGAACATACGTCCACGATTTTTCATCGGCGCGGGACTGATCATCCTGGCGATCGGCTACCTTATCGGCAATGCGATGCGCACCACCTCGGAATACTACCTGACCGTCACTGAAGTGGCCGCGCGCCAAAGCGAGCTTGGCACAGAGGCGATCCGGGTTGCAGGCCGCGTCAAGCCCGGCACGATCAACTGGGACCCGAACACGCTGACCCTGAAATTTGAAATCGTGCCGATTCCCGACCTCGATCCCGGCACCGCGCCCATCAAACCTGTCGTAGCGACCGATCCCGTTTCGTTCCGCGTCGTATCCGCCGGCGAGCCCAAGCCCGACATGTTCGCGCCCGGCCGGGACGTTATCGTCGAGGGCAAGCTCGGCGCGGGCGGCGTTATCACCGCGACCCAGGTGATGACCAGTTGCGCTTCCAAATACAAGCCCAAACAATCACAATAGCAGCGGGTTTTCCTGATGCCGGAACTTGGTAACCTCGCGCTCGCGATCGCGCTGATTCTCGCCGTCTATTCCATCGTCGCGAATATCTACGGTGCGCGCCGCAATGCGCCCGACTTCGTCGTCAGCGCGCGTCACGCGATTTGGTCGATGTGCGCGATGGTCACGATTGCGATCGTCGTGCTGTGGGTGGCCCTGCTGCGCAGCGACTTCTCGCTCGAGTACGTCGCCTCATATTCCAGCACCACGCTCCCGACCGGTTACAAAATCACCTCGCTATGGGGCGGGCAGCAGGGCTCGCTGCTGTTCTGGACCTGGTTGCTGGCGATCTTCACATCGATAGCCGCCTTCCAGAATCGCCGCCGCAATCCCGAGATCGCGCCCTACGCGCTGGCGGTGCTGGCCGGCGTCGCAATTTTCTTTCTGCTGATGCTGAATTTCGTCACCCGTCCGTTCGACCTGCTCGCGACGATTCCCGCCGAAGGCTCCGACCTCAATCCACTGTTGCAGAACTATTGGATGGCGATACATCCGCCGTCGCTCTATACCGGCTACGTCAGCGCTTCGGTTCCGTTCGCATTCGGCGCTGCCGCGCTCATCACCGGCAAACTCGACGACGGATGGATCCGCTCGACGCGCCGCTGGGCGATTTTTTCCTGGTTCTTTCTGACGCTCGGCAATCTGTTCGGCGCTCGCTGGGCCTACGAAGTTCTCGGCTGGGGCGGTTACTGGGCCTGGGACCCGGTCGAGAACGCAGCCTTCATGCCGTGGCTCGTGATGACCGCGTACCTGCATTCGGTGATGATCCAGGAACGCAAGGACATGCTGAAGGTCTGGAACCTGTCGCTGATTGGACTCGCATTCGGACTTACGCTGTTCGGCACTTTCATCACGCGCAGCGGCGTCATCTCGTCGGTGCATTCGTTCACGCAATCCGGCCTCGGTCCATACTTCCTCAGCTTCCTGATAGCGGTGACGCTTGCCTACACCGCACTTTTGATCTTCCGCTCGAAGCAATTGCGCAGTCCCGCCGAATTTGAGTCGTATCTGTCGCGCGAGGCCGCATTTTTATTCAACAACCTCATACTGGTCGGGATCGCGTTCGCCGTCTTCTGGGGCACAGTCTTTCCCGTGCTGTCGGAGGCGGCGCGCGGCGTGAAGATTACCGTCGGACCTCCGTTCTTCAATCGCGTCAACGCACCGCTGGCGCTGGGGCTGGTGTTCCTGACGGGCATCGGGCCGCTGATCGCGTGGCGGCGCACGACGGCTGACAATCTTGTGCGCAGTTTCACCGCGCCCGTCGCGATTGCCGTCGCGACCGGGATCGTCGCCGCGGTTGCCGGGCTGCGCCAATGGTACGTGCTGACCGCCTTCTCATTGGCCGCGTTCGTGATCGGCACCGTACTCGTCGAGTTTCGCCGCGGGATGAACGCGCGCCGCCACATGCTGGCCGAGCCGCGCGCCAGGGCGCTCGTCAATCTCGTTGCCAAAAACAACCGCCGCTACGGCGGCTACGTCATCCACGTCGGCGTGGTCGTCGCGTTCATCGGAATCGTCGGCTCGTCGTTCTTCCGCACCGAAGTAAAAAAGAGCGTGCACGAGGGCGACAGCTTTAAGATTGGTTCGTACACTCTGCGCTTCCTGGGTCTTTCGGAGGTCGACACGCCTCATCTCGCGAGCGCGACCGCACGCCTCGAGGTGCTGAGCGCTGACGGCCGCGAAATCACCGTGATGTCGCCGGCCAAGCTTTTCTTCATACAGGCGCAGCAGCCCGCGACCGAAGTCGCAATCCGTTCCACTCCCTTAAGCGACCTCTATGTTGTACTCGCCGGAATCGACGACAGCGGTCGGACCGCGACCTTCGAAGTGTTTTTGACGCCCCTGGTCTTCTGGCTATGGGCTGGCGGCCTGCTGATGGCGCTCGGCACGGTGATTGTAATGTGGCCCAACGTGCGCGAGCGCGCCGCAATCGCGACCGTGCTGAGCCGCTCGTCCACCGCCGAGCGCGAACTCGCCGATGTAGCCGCTCCCGGGGGTGATTGAAGCTGTGCGTTCGCAATTCGCATTCGCGTCGTCGCCGCGGCTCGCGTTCACCGTCGTCGCGATCTTCGTTTTCCTTTCTCCTGAACTAAAAAACGTTTCACGTGAAACATTTGCAGCGGAAACCCCAACCAACGCGCAGGTTTCCGAAGGATTGACCTGCCAATGCGGATGCGGTCTGACCGTCGCCAACTGCAATATGCCGACCTGCGGCTTTTCAGTGCCGATGCGCGCCGAGATCGACGGCATGATCCGCAAAGGGATGAGCCGTGCGCAGATAATCGCCTTCTATCGCCACAAGTACGGCGAGAAAGTCCTGTCCGCGCCGACCACTGAAGGCTTCAATCTGCTCGCCTGGACGATGCCTTTTATCGCGCTCGTACTCGGCGGCGGCTTGATGGTGCTCGTTGTCGGGCGTTGGCGCTCCAATGCGCCGCCGGCGCCGTCCGGAATCGAAACCGGCCCGGGAGCCGTCGTCATTCGATCCCGAACTCAGGCGCAGACTCGAAAACGAACTCAAGGAGCGCAGATAACCGGTGTTCATTTTTGCCGCCGCGCTGATTGTCGCCGGAGTCGCGCTGTTCGTGGCGGCTCCGCTCGGCATCGGGCTCGTCGGAGCGCGCGCCAAGTCGCCGGGCGAGATTCAAGTGGAGCGCGACGAGCATGAACGCGGGCTGGCGGTGCAGGGTCTTCGCGAGCTCGAGTTCGATCGCGAGATGGGCAAGCTGTCTGCCGCGGACTACGAATCGATGCACAAGGCGCTCGAGGAGCGGGCACTGACCGCGATGGCCGCGGTCGAGAGTTTCCGCCTCCAGACCGGCAACGCCGCAAACCCCAAGAAACTTTCCTCTACACCTTTGACGCAGGCGCCGCCCCGACCCGCGGCGCCGCCGCGCCGCACCGACGCCGTGCCGACGCCCGCCGTCCACACTGAACCGCCGGCGCCGCCGCAATCCTCGCCGCGCTCGCGCAAGATTCGCTTCTGTTCGCAATGCGGAACCCGCGCCGCGGCCGACTCGAAGTTCTGCGCGCAATGCGGCGTCGCGATCAAGCCGATGGGCGGTGCGACCGCCTGGACCGAGTGATGTCGGCGCCCGTTGTCGAGACTCGAAGCCTGGCAAAGACTTACGGTCTGGTGCCCGTCCTGCGCGAAGTGCAATTGCGGCTGCTGGCGGGTGCGGGCGCGTTCATAGTTGGCGGCAACGGCGCCGGGAAATCCACCCTGCTGCGAATCTTGGCCGGACTCGAAGCGCCGAGCGGCGGCCACGCGCTGGTCTTCGGGCAGGACACGCGCAGGCTGGCGGCGCGCTATCGGCGCCGAATCGGCCTAATGGCGCATCAGAGTTTCCTCTATCCGAATCTGACCGCGCGCGAGAATCTCGAATTCTACGCTGAACTGTATTCGCTGGCTGACCCGCGCGCGTGTGCCCATCAATGGCTCGGCCGGGTCGGACTGGCCGACGTAGCCGATACCCGCGTGCGTGCGTTCTCGCGCGGGATGGAGCAGCGCCTCTCGGCGGCGCGTGCGATGTTTGCCGAGCCGGCGCTGCTGCTGCTCGACGAGCCGTTTGCGTCGCTCGACCATGACGGCGCCGAAATCGTCGCGGCGCTGATTCGCGGCGCGGTCGAACGCGGCGCCTGCGTGCTGGCAACCACTCATGGAGTCCCCGAAATAGATGGCGTCGAGCTTGCGGTCTTCGAAATCTCGCGGGGCCGCCTGGCGCAGCATGCGCATAAGGAGGAGGTCCGGCGCGGCGGGCGAATCCGCTCGCTGCTGGGCAGATAGAAGCCGTGTCGGGATTTGCCGCCGTTTTGCGCAAGGACCTGCGCCTCGAGCTCCGCAGCGGCGAGAGCACGCTGGCGCTGCTCGCGCTCTCGATGCTGGTGCTGGTGGTGCTGGTCTTCGCGCTCGGCGCGGCGCGGGTGCGCAGCATCGACGCGGCGGCGGGCGCGCTGTGGGTCGCGATGGTGTTCGCGGGGATGCTGGGCGCCAATCGCGCGCTGCTCGCGGAGCGTGACAACGGCGCGATTCGCGGTCTGCTGCTCAGCCCGCTCGATCCCTCCACGCTCTACGCCGCGAAACTCTGCGCGGCGTTGATCTTCATGGCGGTGGCCGAGGTTGGCGCGGTCGTCCTGATGGTGTTGTTCTTCAATCTCGATTTCGACGCATCGCTGGCGCGGCTCGCGCCGATTCTGGTGCTGGGCGCGATCGGATTTTCCGCGCTGGCGACGCTGCTCTCCGCAATCACGGGACGCACTCGCGGCGGCGACATGCTATTGCCGATTCTGGCCGTGCCGATTTTCGTGCCGGCGCTGATCGCTGGCGTCAAGGCGAGTGCGGCCGCGCTCGCGGGCGCGCCGTTTGAGTCGATGGGCGACTGGCTGAAGATCATGATCGCGTTCGACGTGCTGTTCGCCACCGCCGGTTACCTGCTGTTCGAGCATGTGGTAGGCGGGGACTGACGAAAGGAAAAAACCGGTGGCCCCATGAACAACCCCACGATTCGCAACTGGCTCGGATTCTCGACGCTGGCCCTGATGCTGGCGTCGCTGTTCATGATCTTCGACTACGTTCCCCCCGACGCCGAGATGGGAATCGCCCAGTTGATCTTTTATTTTCACGTCCCGCTCGCCTGGGTCGCGTTCGCCTCGTTCGGACTGGTCGCGATAGCGGGGATATTTTACCTGTGGCTCGGCGATCAGCTCTGGGACGACCTCGGCTACGCAGCCGCCGAAACCGGGATGGTCTTCTGCACGCTGATGATTGTCGCGGGTTCGATTTGGGCCAAGCCGATTTGGGGCACCTGGTGGACCTGGGACTCGCGGCTGACGATGACTTTTATCCTGTGGCTGATGTACGGCGGCTACCTGATGCTGCGCGCCAGCGCCGATGACACGCCGCAGGTGGCCCGCTTCGCGGCGGTGATCGGAATCGTCGCCGCGCTGGACGTGCCGATCGTCATCGCGTCGGTGCGGCTGTGGCGCACGATACATCCCGCGGTGCTGGTTACCAAGCAGGGCAGCCATGGGTTGGAGGATCCGCGTATGATCTGGACGCTGCTGGTGTCGCTGACGGCATTTACGGTGTTGTGGGCGTGGTTCCTGATGCTTCGATTCACGCAGTTGCGGACGCGAAGCAGGATGCGCCGGCTCGCCACCAGGATCGCGTTTGCGACCGCGGCGGCATCCGATCCCAACTAATGGAGTTGAGTTGATGGAACATCTAGGATACCTGTTCGCCGCGTATAGCATCATCTTCGCCGTGATTTTCCTGTACGTAATGTTCATCTGGCGCCGCCAGGCGGCGCTTGACGCGGAACTTCGCACGCTGGAGGCGCGGATGGCGGCGCTGGCGGAGCAGCCGGCGGCCGGCGGGCCGCCGCAGCCGCAATCCGAGACTTGAGCCGGGTTCGCGTGATTGCCGGACTCAACTTGCTAATCGAGCATAGCAAGTGAGTATAGTAACTGAGGTTGCGAATGCTGGCGACTGAGTATTCTGGATGGAATTTCGCGACTACTACAAAACTCTCGGCGTCGATCGGAAAGCCAGCGGGGCGGAAATCAAAAGCGCCTACCGCAAGCTCGCCCGCAAATTCCATCCTGACGTAAATCCCAACAACAAGGATGCCGAGGCCAAATTCAAGCAGCTGAACGAGGCCTACCAGGTCATCGGCGACGCCGACAAGCGCAAGAAGTACGACGAGCTCGGCGCCGATTGGGAGCACGGCGTCTCGCAGGAAGAGATGATGCGCCGCTATGCGCGCCAGCAATCGGCGGCCGGCGCGGGCGCGGGCGCAGACTTCGGCGGCGGCGATTTCAGCGATTTCTTTTCGCAATTCTTCGGCGGCGGCGGAGCAAGCGGTTTTGGACGCGGCGCCGGCGGGCGCAGCCGCGGCGGTTCGTCACGCGGATTTTCCGGCTTCGATTTCGACGCCAGCGGCGCGGGCGCCGAGCCCGCGCGCGCGCCGGATCTGCGCGCCGAAGTCAGAATCCCGCTCGTCGATGCCGTCAAGGGCGCGAAGCGGCGGCTCGATCTCGTCGCCGAGGACGAATGCGCCACCTGCCGCGGCAGCGGAATGATCGCGCGCGAGGAAAAGCAGGGCAAGGCGCGCGTGATTCGTTCCGCCGAGGCGTGCCCGACCTGCGGCGGGGTTGGCGTGGTGCAGGCGCGACGCACGCTCGAAGTCACAATCCCGGCGGGCGTTGCCGACGGCACGCAGTTGCGCTTGAAGGGGCAGGGCGGCCGTGCCCCGCGTCCCGATCAGAATGGCGACCTCATCATGACGGTCAGAATCGAACCGAACCCGGTGTTCGCGCTTTCGGGCCGCGACCTCCGCGTCAATTTGCCGGTCTGGGACTACGAAGCGGCGCTCGGCGCCGAAATCACCGCGCCGACGGTTGACGGGCGGGTGTCGCTCCAGATTCCCGCCGGAAGCCAGGCGGGAAGGGTGATGCGGCTGCGCGGGCGGGGACTGCCGGCACGCGGCAAGGAGCCGGCGGGGGACCTGCTCTACGAACTGAAGGTGCTCGCGCCGGCGGAATTGAACGCCAAGGAGCGCGCGCTCATGCAGGATTTGGCCGATAGTCTGAAGGCGCGCGGGATTGCCGATCCGCGGATGGAACTGATGGCGTCGAAATGACGCGGAGCTGAATACTGTGGCGCGGCGATCTTCACCAACAACTAGCTCTACTTCGACGCATCGACGCGCCGACCGCGGCAAAGTGGTGCTGATGAGCAGGAGCGTGTTCTGCTCGATCGGCGGAATCAGTGAACGCGAGTTGGCGTCGTGGGAGCGCGAGGATCTGATCGCGCCGGTTCGAGTGGAGCGAGTGCGCGGACGGCCGGAGGCGCTCTACGATCGCGAAGCGTTGCGGCGGGTCCGCGTGATTCGCACGCTCGGCGAGGAACTCGAAGTGAATATCCCTGGGATCGGCGTGATTTTGCATTTGCTGGATCAGATGGGGCGATAGAGGCGAGGGGGAAGGGGAAATCACTTAATGTAATGGAAGACCCGCCGTGGGTTTCATCAGGGCGAAGCCCGCATCCTTATCTTAACATTGGGTGCAGGGGTCACCCCTGCTAATCTCATCCGTGATGGTTCGGGATGCGGAAAACATCGTGGCCGGCGCGATCGAGGCGGCCTTGGTACGCGCAGGGGTCCGGCGGGACGCGTCTATACTGATCGGGCTTTCCGGCGGGGCGGATTCCGTCGCGCTTACTTGTGCGCTGCTTGAGGTTCGCGAGAGGCTGGGACTCCGGATTGCGGCGGCGCATTTGAACCATCGGATTCGAGGGGATGAGTCGGATCGCGACGAAGCTTTCGTGCGCGCGATGTGCGTGCGCCTGGGCGTCGAATTGATCGTCGAACGCGCCGAGGGACTCGGCGCGTCGATTTCCAGCGCGAACCTGGAGGAGCGGGCACGCGAAGTGCGCCGCGATTTTCTTGGGCGCGTTGCGGACCGCATCGGAGCCGACTTTGTTGCGCTCGGACACCATCGGGACGACCAGGCCGAGACGGTGCTGATGCGCCTGATGCGTGGCGCGGGGGCGGCTGGGATGGCGGCGATGGCCGAGCGCGGGCCGGGTCGGTTGATTCGTCCGATGCTGTCGATTTCGCGCGCCGAGATTCGCGGCTACCTGGACGCGCGCGCGATTGCATTCGTGGAAGATTCGACAAATTCCTCGCGCGACATTCTGCGCAACCGGATCCGCGCCGAACTGCTCCCGATGCTCGAGCGCGAGTACGCGCCGGGGCTTGGCGCCCGGCTGGTGCAAGTCGCGGCCGAGATGCGCTCGCTCGAAGAGCTGGCCGGCGCGATTGCCGCGCGCGAGTTGGACGCGATGCGTCGGCGCGGCGGCGCGCTCGACGTGTCGGGATTCAGCGCGATGAATCGCGCGGTGCAAGCGGTTGCGATTCGGCGGTTTCTCTCCGAGCGGATGGGATCTTTGCGCAGAATTTCGCGCGCGCATATCGAGGCCGTCCGCCAACTGATACTCGAAGGCGGTCCGAGCGACTCGATCGATCTTCCGGGCGGCTGGCGCGCCGAGCGCGAGTACAATTTTTTTCGGCTGGTTCATTCGCGGGCCGGGAACAAAACCGGCGCCGCGGTCGGCACCGCCGCGGGATTCTCGGTTGCGATTGCGGCGGACGGAATCACAGTCGTCGAGGCGGCAGGTTTCAAGTTCGAGGCTTCGACTATTGCGGCCGCTGACCTGTCGATGCCCGACAGTTCGTTTTCGTTGGTCGCAATGTTCGATGCTGCGAAAATCGTGGATGCGGGGCTGGTCGCGCGCAATTTTATGAAGGGTGACAGAATGCATCCGATGGGGATGCGTGGCACGCGGAAGGTCCATGACGTGTTTGTGGATGGCAAGTTGCCGCGCGCAAGCCGGGAGCGCTTCCCGGTTGTCACGGTCGGCGGCGAAATTGCGTGGCTGCCGGGGCTTGCGCGCGCGGACTGCGCGCTGGTGACCAAGGCCACCGAAACCATACTGCGCGTTGAGGCGTCTGAAATCGCGGCTTAGCGCATGCCACGTTGCGTGCGGATCAACGCGCGTGATATTTTGTCTTATAGAATGAATCAGTTTTCTCGCAGTATTGCGCTGTGGCTAGTGCTGGGACTGATGTTCCTCCTGTTGTTCAATATCTTCAGCAGGCAACAGCCCAAAGAACCTGAAATAATTTTCTCGGATTTCCTTAACCAGGTTGAGAAGAACCAGGTCGCCGAGGCGACGATTCAAGGAAATCTAATCAAGGGCGATACGACCAGCGGGGAGCATTTCAAGACCTACGCGCCCGACGATCCCGACCTGGTCAAGACGCTGCGCGAAAAGGGCGTCAAGATCGCGGCCAAGCCGGTCGAAGGCGATCCGTGGTGGATGCAGGCGCTGCTGCAGTGGTTCCCGCTGCTGTTAATAGTGGCGCTCTGGGTTTTCTTCATGCGCCAGATGCAAATCGGCGGCGGCAAGGCGATGTCGTTCGGCAAGAGCCGCGCCAAGCTGCTGACTGAGAATACCCACAAAGTTACCTTCGCCGACGTGGCGGGAATCGACGAGGCCAAGGACGAACTCGAAGAGATAATCCAGTTTTTGCGCGACCCCAAGCGCTTCACGCGGCTGGGCGGCCGAATCCCCAAGGGCGTGCTGCTGGTCGGGCCGCCGGGAACCGGCAAGACGCTGCTCGCGCGGGCGATCGCCGGCGAAGCGGGCGTGCCGTTCTTTTCGATCTCGGGATCGGACTTTGTCGAGATGTTCGTTGGCGTTGGCGCGTCGCGCGTGCGCGACCTGTTCGTGCAGGGCAAGAAGCATGCGCCGTGTATCATTTTCATCGACGAGATCGACGCGGTGGGACGTCATCGCGGGGCCGGGCTTGGCGGCGGTCACGATGAACGCGAACAGACGCTCAACCAGTTGCTGGTCGAGATGGACGGGTTCGAGGCCAACGAGGGCGTGATCCTGGTGGCGGCGACCAATCGCCCCGACGTGCTCGACCCGGCGTTGCTGCGCCCGGGCCGCTTCGATCGCCGCGTGGTGGTGCCACTGCCCGACGTTAAGGGGCGCGAGGGGATCCTGAAGGTCCACACGCGCAAGGTGCCGCTGTCCGACGACGTCGATGGGACCAAGCTCGCGCGTTCGACTCCGGGCTTTGCGGGAGCCGACCTCGAAAACCTTGTCAACGAGGCCGCGCTGCTGGCCGCGCGCCGCAACAAGGACAAGGTCGAGATGTCGGACTTCGAGCTGGCCAAGGACAAGGTGATGATGGGCGCGGAACGGCGCTCGATGGTGATGTCGGGCACGGAGCGCAAGATAATCGCCTATCACGAAGGCGGTCACGCGTTGGTCGCGGTACTTCAGCCCGGTGCGGATCCGGTCCACAAGGTTACGATTGTCGCGCGCGGGATGGCGCTGGGCGTGACGCAGCAATTGCCGCTGGACGATCGCTACACGTATCCCCGCGACTACCTGGTGACGCGATTGGCGGTGATGTTCGGCGGGCGCACCGCGGAAGAACTCGTGTTCGGTCAGATGACGACCGGCGCTGGCAACGATATCGAAAAAGCGACCGAGCTCGCGCGCAAAATGGTCTGCGAATGGGGCATGAGCAAGGAGCTGGGCCCGATGACCTTCGGGCGGCGCGAGGAACAGATCTTTTTGGGCCGCGATATCTCGCATCATAAGGATTACTCCGAGCAGACCGCGCTCGAGATCGATCGCGAGGTGCGCCGTATCATCGACGACTCGTATCAGAAGGCGCGCCAGCTCCTGTCGGATCATCTGCCGCTGCTCCACGCGGTCGCCGCGCGGCTGCTCGAGAAGGAAGTGCTCGACGGCAGCGAAGTCGAGGCGATGGTGACGGCGTTTCGCGAAGGGCGCGAGATGCCGCCGTCGCCCGCGGCAGTGCGCAATGATCCGCCGCGGCTGGGCGCGGACCCGGGCAAGGAAAAGCGCGCCGACGAGGAAAGCCCGATGCCCGGACTCCCGCCGAAACCGGTTCTCGTGTAGTCGTCTTCGCCGGCGTGGTCGCGGCGCTCCAATTGATTCGATTCGCTACGGCGGAGTCGATTGCCGCGTGGGTGAGGAGGGAGTGGGGCCGGTGCGATGCGACGCTCGTGGATCAAAATCAAATCATCAATTTATCGCGGCTCGCGCCGGCGGGCGTCTCAATCCCCGTATCTCAAGCTTTACGACGGTCGCGTAATCAAGTTCCCCGCAGTAATGGGCGTGCTCAACGTCACGCCCGACTCCTTCTCCGATGGCGGGAGATATCTGGAGGTGGACCGCGCCGTCGAGCACGCGCTTGCGATGGAAGCGGCAGGGGCGGACCTGATCGACGTGGGCGGTGAATCCTCGCGTCCCGCGGGCGCGTCGGAGATACCGGTCGAGGTTGAGCTCGCGCGAGTGAGGCCGGTGCTCGCGCGCTTAGGCAAGCGGCTGCGTGTGCCAATCTCGATCGACACGCGGCGGGCAGAGGTCGCGCGCGTCGCGCTCGAGTCGGGCGCGGCGATAATCAACGACATCACGGCGCTGGAGCACGACTGCGAAATGGCGCCCCTTGCGGCGCGAGCAAAGTGCGCGGTGGTGCTGATGCATATGCGCGGCGGTCTCGCCAATCACATCGAGTTCGCACGCTACCGCGACGTGGTGCGCGAGGTCGTTGAATACCTGGAGGCGCGCGCGCGATTTGCCGCCGGGGCAGGAGTTGTGCGCTCGCGAATCATCCTCGACCCAGGACTAGGCTTCGCCAAGACGGCCCAGCATAATCTGAAATTGCTGGCCGCCTTGCCCGACCTCTGTGCGCTCGGCTATCCCGTATTGGTGGGAGCGTCGCGCAAGAGCTTTGTGGCGCGAATAGCCGGCGCGGGCGAGCGAGAGCTGGAATTCGGCACCGCGGCGGCTAACGCGCTGGCAGTGGCGGCTGGCGCGTCGATCGTGCGCGTGCACGACGCAGGCGCGGCCGTCGCCGTTGTGGCAATGGCCGCGGCGATGGCGGGACGGGATCACCGGTTCAGGCGCAATGCATAACTACATACCCATGATACCGCAGCCGCGATGGCAGGACATCGTTGACGTCCTGATCGTGGCCTACGTGATCTACCGGATCGCGCTTTTGATCCGCGGCACGCGCACGATGCAGATGGTGGTCGGGATGGTGATCGTGGGCGGCGCGTTCGTGGCGTCGCAGGTGCTCGGACTGTTCACCCTCAACTGGCTCTTGAACAACTTCCTTGGTTCGTTGTTTGTGATCCTGGTGGTTATCTTCCAGGCGGACATTCGGCGCGCGCTGACCCGTGTCGGTGCGCAATCTTTCCTGGGCCGCGGCACGGCTGCCGTCACGCCTGCGGACGAAATAGCAACCGCGGCGGCGTGGCTTTCGGCGCGTCGCGTCGGCGCGCTGATAGTGATCGAACAGGACGATGGGCTGGGTGAGTTCGTCGAGAGCGGAAGAATCGTTGACGGCAAGGTCTCGCCCGAACTGCTCGAAACGATTTTCATGAACGGCTCTCCGCTGCATGATGGCGCCGTGATCATAAACGGCGACCGGGTACTCGCGGCGGCGTGCCTGCTGCCGCTGTCGCAAAACCCCAACGTAAGCCTGTCGCTGGGCACGCGTCATCGCGCGGCGATTGGAATGAGCGAGGACAGTGACGCGGTTGTGCTGGTCGTGTCCGAGGAGAACGGAACGATTTCTCTTGCCCGCGGCGGTGTGCTGAGCCGTGGACTGGAACCGGCCGAGGTCCGGTCCGCGCTCAGGAAGCTGCCGGGTTAGGAGCGCGGAGGCAAAAGAGCGACGGGACGACGCACGATGAGGCTGGGCGACTTCAAATATATGTTCGCAATTAGTGGCGCGCGGCGGCTGCGCGGCGCCGACCTCGGGCTGCGGATATTCGCGGTGGTGCTCGCGATCGGACTGTGGATATTCGTCAACACGGCCGAGCGGAATTCATTCGCGCCGCTCACGGTGCCTATCAGCTATAGCTCGTTGCCGGCGGGGATGGTGATCGTGAACCATCCGCCGACAGTCGTGAAAATCGACGTCACCGGGCCGCGCAACCTGCTGTCGCTGCTGGACGCCGAGCGGCTCACGCTCAAGATCGATCTGCGCGGCGTTGCGGCGGGACAATCTGAGTTCAAGATCTATCCCGCGATGTTCAACGTGGGACGAAATACCGCCGTGACCAGCATCTCGCCCGATCAATTGTCGCTTGACGTCGATCGCGTGGTTACGCGCGACGTGCCGGTCCATCTGGCGGTTCAGGGCAAGGTCGAGCCGGGCTACACGATTACCTCGGTCGATATTACACCGCCAACCGTCACCATCGCCGGGCCCAGCCGTTTCGTCACGCCGCTTACGTCGGTCAGCACGGAACCCTTCGACTTGAAGGGGCTCACTTCGGATACCTCCCGCTCGGTTGATATCGCGGCGCCCAATCCGGCGTTGGGATTCTCTACCGGGCACGTCGATGCGCGGGTCAATGTCGCGGAGGCGATTACCGACCGTGAGTTTCGCGCGGTCGACGTTGAGGTCAAGGACAGTGGCTTTAAGTACCGCGTCGAACCCAGGCAGGCCACGCTGACGATTCGCGGGCCCGCGGTCAAGCTCGCGGGCCTCGCGCCGAAGGGGCTGGCCTACGTTGACGCCAAGGGCGTCGCGCCTGGCTCGCACGAATTGCCGCTGCAAGTGACACTGCCCGACGGAATGCAGTTGGTGCGCCAGTCGCCCGACAAGGTTAGACTGCGGACGTATCACGAGAAGCTGACAACTACGGCCGATGAGCACCCATCGTAAACTGTTCGGCACCGACGGCGTCCGCGGTGTCGCCAATCAGGAGCCGATTACCTCCGAGACCGCGCTGAAGCTCGGCCGCGCGCTCGCGCATGTGTTCCGCAATTCCGCGGGCCGTCATCGCAGAATTCTTATCGGCAAGGATACCCGCCTGTCGGGCTACATGCTCGAGACCGCGATGGAGTCCGGAATCTGCTCGATGGGCGTGGACGTGTGGCTGGTCGGTCCTCTGCCTACCCCTGCGATCGCGTTTCTGACGCGTAGCATGCGCGCCGACGCGGGCGTAGTCATATCGGCCTCGCACAATCCCTTCCAGGACAATGGGATCAAGTTTTTTTCGCGCGAAGGATTCAAACTCGACGATCAGACCGAGCGGCGAATCGAGGCGCTGGTGTTCGACGAGAGCGAGGTCGGGATGCATCGCGCGCGCGCCAACGATATCGGCAAGGCGGCGCGAATCGACGACGCGCTCGGCCGTTACCTGGTATTTCTGAAGTCGTGCCTGGCGCGCTCGGTCGCATTCGACGGGTTGAAGGTCGCGATCGATTGCGCCAACGGCGCGGCCTACAAGGTCGGTCCCGAGGCGCTCGAGGAACTGGGCGCCGAGGTCGTGGCGATCGCGGCCGAGCCCAACGGCACGAACATCAATCTGAATTGCGGCACGACGCATCTGGACGCGATTCGCGAAACCGTTCTGCGCGAGCACGCCAACGTCGGCATAGCGCTTGACGGCGACGGCGATCGCGTGATGCTGATCGACGAGCGCGGCGAAGTCTTCGACGGCGACGACGTGATGGCGCTGCTCGGCCGCAAGCTCGCCGCCCAGGGCCGGCTCGCCGGCAACGCCGTGGTCGCAACCGTGATGAGCAACTTCGGACTCGAGCTGGCGCTCCGCGACGCCGGCGTGCGGCTGATTCGTACCGAGGTCGGCGACCCCGCGGTCGCGCGCGAGATGCGGCTCAACTCGTACAATCTCGGCGGCGAGCAGTCGGGCCACGTGATCTTCATGGATTACTCGACCACCGGCGACGGACTGATCAGCGCGTTGATGGTGCTCGCGCAGCTGGCCGAGAGTGGGCGGACGCTCGGCGAACTTCGCGCGATGCGCCGCGTGCCGCAAGTTCTGGAAAACGTGCGCGTCCGACATCGCGTGCCGCTGGCCGAGATGCCCGACGTTCAACGAATCATCGCCAACGCCGAACGGCAGCTGGCGGGCGCCGGCCGGCTGCTGGTGCGATACTCGGGTACCGAGATGCTCGCGCGCGTGATGGTCGAAGGCGAGGACGCCGTTCAGATCAAAACGCTCGCTCAGGAAATTGGCGCCGCAATCCAGAAGTACGCCGGCGCGCCGTGACCGATCAACCCGAGTTTCCGTTTCCTAAGTGAACTATCAATTCGATAAAATGCTTCGCGGCGGAGGATCGCATGAATCGATCCAGCATGAGCCGACTCGCTGAGTGTCTCGAGCGAGCACGCGCCCTCGAACCGATCATTACCGAACACGCGGCTGAATCCGAACGCAACGCACAGCTGTCGCCCAAGGTCGTTGACGCGTTACACGACGCGGAATTGTTCCGCGTGATGCTGCCCGCCGCGATGCGCGGCTCGGAGCTCACCATCCCGGAGCAATGCCGGCTGGTGGAAGAGATCGCGCGCTTCGACGGCGCGACCGGGTGGAATTTCGCGATCGGCTCGGGCGGTCCCATCATCGCAGGCTTCGCCGCGCGCGACGCGTTCGAGAAGATCTTCGCCGATCCGCGCGCTCTGCTCGCGGGATCGTTCAGCCCCATGGGCAACAGCGCCGTCGCATGCGAGGGCGGCTTTCGTTTCACTGGCAAAGCGTCCTACGCGAGCGGATCGGCGCAGGCAAACTGGTTGGTTGCGAGCGCGATCGAACTCGTCAATGGCGCGCCGGAGATTGTCGATGGCGTTCCCCGGATCAGGGCCGGCCTGATGCCGATCAAGCAGGCCAGCATCCTGAATACCTGGTCGGTCTCGGGGCTGCGCGCCACGGGCAGCAACGACGTCGCCTTCGAAGATGTTTTCATTCCGACGCAATACACGTTCGAATTTCCGAATCCGCGGCCCACCTGGCAGAAAGGTCCGGCCGCCAGAATCCCGCTGATGGTTCAACTCGGCGGAACGCTCGCCGCGGTCTCGCTTGGCATCGCGCGTCACGCGATCGACGCGCTCAAAGAGATCGCCGTCTCCAAGGTCCCGCTCGGCACGATGGCCTCGCTGCGCGATCGCCCGGTCGCACAGCTCCAGCTTGGCGAGGCCGAAGGAACGCTCCGCGCTGCGCGCGCCTATCTCTACGCCTGCACGGACGAGATCTGGAATCGAGGCGAGATGGGTGCGCCGTTCGATCCGCCAGCGCTTGCCTCGGCTCGACTGGCGTCGGTCACCGCCGGCAAGTTCGCGGCGCACGCGGTCGACCTCGTTTACGACGCGGCGGGAATCACTGCGATGCACACCGGGCAGCCGATCGAGCGATGCTGGCGGGACGTGCACGCAGTCACGCAGCACATTACGATGAACACGGCGCGCTACGAAGTGGCGGGCCGTGTCTTGTTCGGCCTGCCCCCCGGCAGCCCGCTCATCTGAAGCGCTCCCACGTGAACGGCTTCGACCCGCGCATTATCGTCTCGCGTTCCCTTAGTCCACCGGCTCGGAGCAAGTTTACCCTTCCCCTTACCCCTTTCTAACAGGGCGAAGCCCGCATCTTCTCTTTTCACTGGGTGCAGGGGTCACCCCTGCCCAAGGAGGTGCGGAACCCACGGTGGGTTCCGCATTCGATAAAGTGATTCCCCTGCTCAATTGAGCTTCGCGCGCTTGCGCTTCACGTTCGGCTTCGACCCGAGGGCCTTCAGATACGCCTTTACCGCGCGAGTCAAGCCCATGTAGAGCGCGTCTGCGACGAGCGCGTGGCCGATGGAGACCTCCTGCAAGCCTTTGACCGCTTTTGCATAGGCCGGAATATTCTTGAGATCGAGATCGTGGCCCGCATTGACGCCCAGTCCGATTTCTCGCGCCAGCCGCGCGGCTTCGCGATGCGCCGCGAGAATCTCTTGACCGGCCGGCGTGCCGAACGCATTCGCATATGGTCCGGTGAACAGCTCGATTCGGTCCGCGCCGAGTTCTCGTGCGCGCCTGATCTGCCGGGCGTCGGTCTCGAGAAAAAGACTCGTGCGGATGCCCGCCTTGCCCAGCCTGGCAAGCACGTCGCCAAGCCAATCCGCCCCGCTCGTCAGGTTCCATCCCGCATTTGACGTCAGCACGCCGGCCGGGTCGGGCACGAGTGTCACCTGCGTCGGCCTGACGCGTGTCACGAGGTCAAGAAACTCGGCGCCCGGGTATCCTTCGATGTTGAACTCGACCGTCAGCATCGCGGCGAGATCGAGCACATCCTGAAACGTGATGTGCCGCGCGTCGGGGCGCGGATGGACAGTTATCCCGTGGCATCCCGCGGCGATACAGGTGCGCGCCGCCTCGACTACGTCGGGAATATTTCCGCCGCGCGCATTTCGGAGCGTCGCGATTTTGTTTACGTTGACGCTGAGGCGAATCATTCCGACACCGAGGCTACCAGAGCCAGTGAGCCAGTCTAGCGCGGCCCGCATTCCCGCCTCCCGCGCATGGTGTAATATTTCCCGCAGGACAGCCGACGATGATTTTGCTCAACGCCGCCGAAGGCCGCGAACTCGATCGCATCAGCCAGGAAAAGTACGGAGTTCCGTCCTACCTGCTGATGATGCGCGCGGGCGAGGCCGTTGCCGACGCGCTCGTCGAGCGCTTCCCCGAAGCGGCCACCGATACGCTGGTCGTGGCGGGGATGGGCAACAACGGCGGCGACGGATTCGTCGCTGCAAGACGCCTGATTCAGGACGGCTTCGCGGTGCGAGCCGTTCTGCTCGGTCGCGCGGCGGAGTTAAGGGGCGACGCCGCGCGCGCATACGCGGAGTTCCGCGCATCCGGCGGCAAGGCGATCGAGGCATTGGGAGAGTCCAGCCTCGAAGCCGCGCTCAGCAAGCGCCCGAGCGCCCTTATCGACGCGATTTTCGGCACCGGTCTGAACGCGGAAGTGAAAGACAAGCCGCGGCGCGCGATCGAGATTCTTAATTCATTCGCAGTGCCTGCAATCGCCGTCGATATCGCGTCGGGAGTGAACTCGGACACCGGCGCTGTCATGGGCGCGGCGATCCGAGCCTCGCTCACGGTGACATTCGGGTTCGCGAAGTTCGGCCACGTTTCATATCCGGGCGCCGGGCAATCCGGCGAGTTGCGGATCGTCGATATAGGTTTCGCCGCGCGCGCGATTGAAGAGATAGCGCCTCGCGGCCGATTCCTCGAGCGCGACGACGTACGCCATCTGATTAGCGCGCGGCCGGTGAATTCGCACAAGGGAATGTATGGACATCCGCTGGTAATCGCCGGCGGCCGCGGCAAGTCCGGCGCCGTACTGCTCGCTTCGCGCGCCGCGCTGAGAACGGGCGCGGGCCTCGTGACGGCGGCCGTCCCAGAGTCGATCCAGCCAATCGTCGCGGCGGGGCAGGCCGAACTGATGACCGAGCCGATCGCCGATCGCGACGGCCACTTTGACGGCGCTCACGCGCCCGACGCGCTGAAGATGATAATCGACGGGATGAACGCGTTGATCGTGGGACCCGGAATGGGCGTCAGCGATGACACCAAGCGTCTCGTCGAATGGCTGATTTCAGACGCATCCGAGCGCGAGCGTCCGATGCTGATCGATGCCGACGGGCTCAACGCGCTGGCCGCAATGGGTTGCGAAGCTTTAAGGCGGGCGCGCGGTCCGGTCGTGCTGACGCCTCATCCGGGAGAAGCCGCGCGCCTGCTCGGCGTGACGCCGGCGATCATCAACGACGATCGCGTGTCTGCCGCCCGCAATCTGGCGGATCGAACCGGAGCGTCGGTGCTGATAAAGGGTGCGCACTCGGTCATCGCCTCTCCCGCCGGCGAAGTCTATATCAACTCGACCGGCAATCCCGGGATGGCCACGCCCGGCATCGGTGACGCGCTGTCGGGAATCGTCGGTGCGCTGCTGGGGCAGAAGATGCGCCCGATCGACGCGCTCGCGCTCGGCGTTTTTCTCCACGGGTTCGCGGCGGATCGCGTCGCGGCGCGGATGGGGCGCGTTGGCTATATCGCCGGCGACGTGATTGACGAGCTGCCGGCGGCGCTGGAAGCACTAACGCGGTAGTTGCGCTATATTAGTGACTGAGTAATCGCGATGGCTAATGCCGCTGCAGAATCGGAAGAGTCGGGCGCGACCGTGGTCACGATGGTGATCGAGAGCCGCTCGCCGCACGAGACCAAATCGTGGGGACGGCGGCTGGCCTCGCTTCTCGAAGGGGGCGAACTGCTCGGCCTGATTGGCGATCTCGGCGCGGGCAAGACCTGCTTTATCAAAGGACTCGCGCGGGGACTCAGCCTGCGTGAAGAGGACATCGTGAGCCCCACCTTCACGATGATTCAGGAGCATCACGGCCGCTTCCCGCTCTATCATATAGATCTGTATCGCCTCGAAGAGGCCACGCTCGACGACCTGGGCCTTCGCGAGTACTTGTTTTCCGAAGGTGTCGCAGCCGTCGAATGGTTCGAGCGTCTGCGCGGGGGCGCGGAGATGGAATACCTGGCAGTCCGCATCAGTTACGCCGGTGCGAACATACGCAAGATCGAATTGAGCGCGGTGGACTCCCGTCACGCGCAGATTATTTCCAAGTTGAAGCGCCGCTTCGCCTAAGCCCGCCCGGCGAGGGGGCTGGTTTGAGGCCCATCTTCCGCTCATAATACTCAATTCCCCCTTTTTTCAGGGCGGATAGGGTCATCGCGGTGGGATTGGTCGTTCAAAAATACGGCGGGACTTCGGTCGGATCGATCGAGCGAATCAAGGCGGTCGCCGATCGCGTCGTCAGGTCGCACGACGCCGGTAACCGGATCGTCGTGGTGGTCTCCGCGATGGCGGGCGAGACCAACCGGTTGTTCAAGCTCGCCTCCGAATTGAGCGACTCGCCCAACGCGCGCGAGACCGACGTGCTGGTCGCCACCGGAGAGCAGGTCTCGGCCGCGCTGCTCGCGATCCGGCTCCAGTCGATGGGCCATCCGACGGTATCTTTTCTGGCTTTTCAAATGAACCTTACCACCGACTCGAATTACGGCCGCGCGCGAATCAAATCCGTGCAATGCGATCGCGTGATGCGCGCTCTCGACGATGGGCAGATCGTCGTGGTTGCCGGCTACCAGGGCGTCAACCCCGCCGGCGATATCACGACGCTTGGCCGCGGCGCGTCGGATCTGACGGCGGTCGCGCTGGCAGCCGCTCTCAAAGCCGACGCTTGCGAAATCTACACCGACGTGGACGGTGTCTATACCGCCGATCCCAACGTCTGTCCCAAAGCCAAAAAACTCGGCCGCATCTCGTATGATGAGATGCTCGAGATGGCGGGACTCGGCGCGAAGGTCCTGCAAACCCGTTCGGTTGAACTCGCCCGACGTTACAACGTGCCGCTCGTCGTCCGCTCCAGCTTCCGTGAAGCCGAGGGGACGTGGGTTGGACAAGAGGATTTGTCAATGGAGGACGTGCTCGTTTCGGGCGTAACGCTCGACCAGAATCAAAGCAAGATAACCCTTGCCGGCGTTGAGGATCGGCCCGGTCTGGCCGCGAAGATTTTCAGCCCGATCGCCGACGCGGGAATCGTCGTGGACATGATTATCCAGAACGCCAGCGCCGACGGCCGCACCGACATGACGTTTACCATCGGGCGCGAAGATCTTGGCCGCGCGCTTGAAATCGTTACCCGTACGGCCGCCGAAATCGGCGCGTCGGGCGTGCGGCATAACGATCAGGTCGCCAAGGTTTCGGTGGTCGGGGTTGGAATGCGCACGCATGCGGGCGTCGCGGCCTCGATGTTCCAGGTGCTGGCCGCGGAACGGATTAATATCGAGATGATTTCGACCTCGGAGATTAAGGTCTCGGTCGTGGTCAATTCGAAATACGGGGAACTCGCGATGCGCGCGCTGCACGACGCGTTTGTCAACGGCGACGGCGGCTCGAACGCCGCGCCGCGGGAGACAGTTTGAGTCCGATGGCGGATGCAAAACATATCCAGGTTTACGACACCACTTTGCGCGACGGATGCCAGTCCGAAGACGTCTCGCTGACGGTCGAGGACAAGGTCACGATTGCCCAACGTCTCGACGATCTCGGTTTCGATTACATCGAGGGTGGATGGCCGGGCTCGAACGATCGCGACGCGGCGTTCTTCAAGGAGATCAAGAAGATCAAGATTCGCCACGCCAAGATCGCGGCCTTCGGCTCGACTCGCCGCTCCGGAGTTCGCGCCGCGGCCGATCGCAATCTGCAGCAGCTGCTGCGCACCGGGACTCAAGTCGCGACCGTGGTCGGCAAGACTTGGGACATGCACGTTCGCGAGGCGCTGCGAATCCCGCTCAACGAAAATCTCGAAATTCTCAACGACACGATCGCGTTTCTGAAAAAGAACTTCGACGAGGCGATTTTCGACGCCGAACATTTCTTCGACGGCTATTTTCACAATCCCGAGTACGCGCTTGCGTGCCTGAAAGCCGTTGACGACGCGGGCGTCACCCTGATCGCGCTGTGCGACACCAACGGCGGACGCCTGCCCGGCGAAATCGAAGCCGCGGTAACGGCGGCGCACGCCGCGGTGAATTGCCCGATCGGAATTCACTGTCATAACGACTCGGACGTCGCCGTCGCCAACACCCTTGCCGGCGTGCACGGCGGCGCGGTGCAGGTGCAGGGGACGATCAACGGCTTCGGCGAGCGATGCGGCAATGCGAACCTGGTGTCGATAATCGCCAACTTGCAGCTCAAGCTCGGCTACCATTGCGTACCCCCAGCCAAGCTCAAGACGATGCGCGAGGTCTCGACGCTGGTGTACGAACTCGCCAACATCACGCCGTTCGCGCGCCAGCCGTACGTCGGCCGCAGCGCGTTCGCGCACAAGGGCGGGCTGCACGTCTCGGGAATCCAGCGCAACACCGCGACCTACGAGCACATCGATCCCGCGCTGCTCGGCAACGATCGCCGCGTGCTGCTCTCCGAGCTCTCGGGCCGCGCCAATATCGTGTACAAGGCCCGGGAATTCGGACTCGAGCTCGATGCGGCGAACGACAAGATCGGCGTATTGCTCGACGAGCTCAAGCGGCTCGAAGGCGCGGGCTACATCTTCGACGGGGCGGACGCTTCGTTCGAGCTGCTGATGCTGCGCACGCTCGGCCTGGCCAAAGAACATTTCAACTTCGTCAGTTTCCGCGTCTTTGACGACAAATGGCATGAGGACCGCGCGCCTTTCAGCGAGGCGGTGATCGTGATCGAAGGACCCGACGGCGTGCGCACGCGCAACTCCGCCATCGGCAACGGCCCCGTCAACGCGCTCGATTCGGCGCTGCGTCAAGCGTTGCTGCCGTACTATCCCAATCTCGAGGCGATGCAGTTGGTCGATTACAAAGTCCGCGTGCTCGACAACGGCGCCGGCACCGAGGCGCGCGTCCGCGTGCTGATCGAATCGACCGACGGCAAACGCCGATGGGGCACGGTTGGATTGTCGAGCAACGTCGTCGAGGCGAGCTGGCAGGCGCTGGTTGACTCGGTCGAATACAAGCTGCACAAGGATAACGTGAAGCCGCGCGCGAAGGCGGCGAGCAAGCACAACGGCGCGCGTCCGCGGTCTGCCAGGCCCGCGGAGAATGCGCCGGCGCGCGCAAGATAGGACGCGAGCGAGCATCCGGCCGCGCCCGATTGCATCTTCGCCAACAAAGGCCAGCTCGACGCCAGCCCCTGTCGGCGAGGATTTTCTCACACTCGAAAAACTAATCCGTCGCGCGCATGCCGCTAGCTCTTCTTCGGATGCGGCGTGCCGATGTATGGGAACTCCTTGAGAATGTCGGTATGCGGTTTGAGGCCGCTGGGGGGACATTCATCTTTCGTCAGGAACGCGAGACGGTAATCGATCACGTCGTCAGTGAAGACGCGGCCGTTGGGGTACTTCGCGGGCTTCGAAGGATTGAAACTCAGCACGTCGGGCAGTGTGCGCTCCGTATCGATCGCGGCGATCGCCTCTTCCCGGGTGTAATTGCCGGTATGTCCCATCAAATGGACGAACTGATCCATCCAGCGTTTGCGATCGTTAACCGGCTCGCTGGCGTTGTATTCCAGTTTGGTCTCGTCGGTGTTGAAGAAGCTGCTGACGCTCGGATGACCCGCGCGATCGACGTGGAGCAGCTTGCCGTCTTTGCGCACACTGCATCGTCCCCAGATGTGTATTTCGGGCTTCGGGGCCAGTTCGCTCGTCGGCAGCTCGATCACCGTCGAGAACACGTTGGCTTCCGTATTTGAATCCACGCCGGTCCATGGAGACTTGGCGCCGAGGTGCGGTGCAGTGAAGTTTCTGCCGCCCTTGGTATCGAACAGATTCTTGATTCCGTCGAAGTCGAAAAAGAAGGCGTCGCTCCGACTGCCGGCGAAGAACGTGTAGGCGCCGGACTTGACGATGTTGGGTTTGGCGCCGAAGGAGACCTCGGCGTCGGCGATGATCTTCTTCCCGACAGCTTCGACCGAGCGTGACTCTTCCCCTTTTGCCAGAAAGACATTGACGGTCTGCTTCCCGTTTTGCGGCTTCGAGAACACGTAACTGAAGGCGATGTCCGTCAGGCAATCTCCGTCGTTGTCGATGTTGAGACGGTAGATGGCGTCGGGATGAAGCGCGTCGGCATTCGGATTTGCATTGAGGATGATCACGGTCCTCGCCCGATCCGCCGGCGCCTGGAATGCGTAGAGGTCGCAGAGATCGAGTCGTTGGTCACCGAGAGGAGGGCCGAGGTTGAGGCCAGTAAAATGGTTCGACATTTTTTCTCTCCTTTGAAAATCGAAACTGCGATGCCGTGGTCTGACCGGATAGTAACAAATGGTAGATTTAGTGTCGCCTCATTTTCTTCGACGACATCACAGCTTATGTCCGAAACCGGCGCCAATCTCGTGTTCATTCGGACTCTCGATCATCCGCGCGCTCAGGTTTCGCTCGAATCCGAACGGCGTCAATCTGCGTCACGCGGAGAACCCCGTCTTTTTCCGCCGATCGGCGTGAGATAAGCTAATCGCCGCACTGGTGGCGAACAAAACCGTCCATGCCGATTTATCTCGATCATAATGCAGGCGCTCCGGTTCGCGTCGAGGCTGCCGCCGCGGTCTCACGCCTGCTCGCCGACATGGGTGGAAATCCCTCGTCGGTGCATCGCTCGGGCCAGCGTTCGCGCCGGATGCTCGAGGTTGCGCGCGCGCAGGTCGCGTCGATCGTCGGCGCCGAGCCGCGGCGGATCGTGTTTACCAGCGGCGGCACCGAGTCGAACAATCTTGCCATCTTCGGCGCGATCGCCACGGCCTCCTGCCGCCGTAAAATTATTTCATCCCAGATCGAGCATTCATCGATCCTCGCTCCGATTGCGGAACTCGAGCGCCGTGGCTTTGACGTAGTGCGAGTCGCGCCCGACTCCGACGGACGCGTCGATCGCGGGCGCGTGCTCGCCGTGCTCGACAGCGAGACGGCGCTCGTCACGCTCGGACTGGCGAACTCCGAGGTCGGAACGATTCAGGATCTCGCTCCGCTCGCATCCACGTGCGGCGCGGCCGGTGCGTTGTTTCATATCGATGCGGCGCAGGCAGTCGGCCGAATTCCGGTCGATGTCGCGGCGCTGGGATGCGATCTGCTGACGCTGAGCGGCCACAAGCTCGGCGCTTATTCGGGAGTTGGCGCCTTGTACGTGCGCGACTTTGCGCGCCTGGCGCCAATCGTTTTTGGCGGGCCGCATGAAGGCGGCATGCGAGCGGGCACGCCGAATCTGCCTGGCGCAGTGTCCTTCGGCGCGGCGGCCGAGGCCGCGACGAATGCGATGGCGGCAGAGTCGGTTCGAATCGGTTCACTCGCCGCGTCGCTGTTCGCGCGTATCCGCGAGGCGATTCCCGGCCTTCGCTTGAACGGCCCGCTTGTCGGCAGGCTTCCGAATACGCTCAATCTCACGTTTCCGGGCGTGCTTGGCGAGAGCATGCTGATTGCGCTCGATCTCGAAGGCGTCGAAGTTTCGATGGGCTCGGCGTGCGCGGCAGGAGCCGTCGAGCCGTCGCACGTGTTGCGCGCGATGGGCCGCAGCGTTGCCGACGCGCGCAGCTCGCTCAGAATCAGCCTCGGCTGGAACAACACTGCACAGGAAATCGAAGCCGTCGCGGCGCTCATCCCGGATGTGTGGCGGCGCGTCGAGGCCGCCGAACCTCTGTCGGAGGCGAGCGCACGGTGAGATCGCGAGTGCTGGTTGCGATGTCGGGCGGGGTGGACAGCTCCGTCGCGGCCGCGATTGTGCGTGAGCAGGGTTACGACGTGGTCGGCGTTGCGATGCGCCTTGCGCCCGAGCCGGCTGCGCCAATCGCGAAGCGCCGCGGCACCTGCTGCTCGCATGACGATTTCGAAGATGCGCGCCGGGTGGCGGAGCGGATGGATTTTCCGTTCTACGTGATTGATTTGCGCGCCGACTTCGCCGCGCGCGTGGTCGATAACTTCGTCCTCGAATATCTGGACGGGCGCACGCCGAATCCGTGCGTGATGTGCAATCGCGAGATCAAATTCGATCGCTTGTGGAGCCGCGCCCGTGCGCTTGCGGCCGACTACGTCGCGACCGGACATTACGCCCGAATAGAGCGGGGGGCAGACGGCAGATTTCATCTGCTGCGCGCCGCCGACGACTCGAAGGATCAGTCGTATTTTCTGTTCACGCTGGGGCAGGACGAACTCTCGCGAACGATTTTTCCGCTTGGTGCGATGACCAAGACCGAAGTTCGCGCCCGCGCCCGCGCTTTGGGCCTTGCCACCGCGGACAAGCCTGAGAGCCAGGAAATCTGCTTCGTTCCCGACGGCGACTACGCGGGTTTTGTCGAGCGGCAAAGCGATCCCGCGCAACTCCGGCCCGGATCGGTTGTCGACAGCGACGGCAGACGCCTGGCCGCTCACTCGGGCGTGCATCGCTTCACGGTAGGACAGCGGCGCGGCCTCGGTGTCGCGAGTGGCCAGCGGCTGTACGTCCGCGAGATTCGGGCCGAGTCGGGCGAGGTCGTGGCCGGGCGGCGCGAGGAACTCGAATCTCCGGGCCTGGTCGCGAATCGAGTCAGCCTGGTCGATGATTCCATTGGGTCGGGGCGCGAGCTGAGCGTCGAGGTGAAGATTCGCCATCGCCATCGCGCGATCGCGGCAACGATGCGCGTCGATTCAGGGCGCCGCGCGGAGATTCGCTTCGCGTCGGGCGGTCCTGCAGTGACACCGGGACAGGCGTGCGTCTTTTACCGCGGCGAGGAAGTGCTCGGCGGCGGGTTTATCGAACGGGCGATCACGAAAGGGCGGGCGAACTGACTATGGCAACGCGCTTCGCGATCGCAACGCTCGGATGCAAGGTCAATCAGTACGATTCGGCGGTCATCGAGTCGCGCCTGAGCGCGCGCGGGATGGAACGCCGCGAGTTCAGCGAGCAAGCCGACGTCTATATCGTCAACACCTGCACCATCACCGATCGCGCCGACACGGAGAGCCTGCGTATCGCGCGGCGCGCGCGGCGGCTCAATCCGAATGCCCGCGTGCTCATGACCGGATGCCTGGCGCAAGCGAACCCCGACGTGCTCGCGAAAGCGCCGGAGGTCGATGCCGTGATCGGACTCGGCAGGCTCGACGACCTCGAACGCGCAGCGGCTTCGGGAGCCGGCGAGCGTGTGATGGTCACGAATCTGCGCAAGGAAAAGGGACCGATTGAACTGGCCGCGGTCTCGCTGGACGGTCATACGCGCGCGTTTCTGAAATTGCAGGAGGGATGCGATCAATTCTGCACGTTCTGCATTGTGCCGTTTTCGCGAGGCGCCTCGCGCAGCGTCGAGCCGCGACGAGTGATGGCGGCGCTCGACGATCTTCATGCGCGCGGCTTCAAGGAAGTCGTTCTTACCGGGGTCCATCTCGGCGGCTACGGCAAGGATCTCGAGCCGCGGGTCGAACTCGCAGATTTGCTCGAGATGATCGCCGAGCGATGCCCGCTCGGCCGGGTGCGGATAAGCTCGCTCGATCCCGAAGAATTGAGCGACCGTATCGTGGAAATAATCTCGAGCAGCGGAAAATTCTGCCCGCATCTGCATCTGCCGCTGCAGTCGGGCGACGACGAAACTCTGGCGCGGATGCGGCGGCGTTATCAGCGCGGCTATTTTCGCGATCGCGTCGAGCGCGTTTTACGCGCGTGGCCCGATGCGGCGATTGGCACCGACCTGATTGTGGGCTTTCCCGGTGAGACGGGAGCCCGTTTCGAGTCGTACTTCAATTTCGTAGAGTCGATGCCGATCGCATATTTTCACGTGTTTCCGTATTCGATCCGGGCCGGGACCACGGCGGCGAAGTTTTCCGGGATGGTAAAACCGGTGGAGATCAAGCGGCGAGCCGGGCTGATGCGCGCACTGGGCGAGCGCAAGCGGGTTGAATTCGCCCGGCGATTCGTCGGAACAACACTTAAAGTATTACTTGAAGAACGCGGGCCGGGTGGCAAGCTCCAGGGCTACAGCCGCAACTACCTGCGGGTATCGACGCAGGGGCCCGATGAACTGACAAATCGAGAAGTCGAGGTGGAGGCGTCAAGCGTTGAAGGCGCGCAACTGGTTGGGGAGATTGTTCGGCCGTGGGCGGACGAGACCGCCTGCCTCCGGGCCTGCTGAAAGTCCCCAAACCAAACTCGAGCGTGTGCTGGGCTATTCGTTTGCGCGGGCGGATCTGCTGGAGACCGCGCTGACGCATCCGAGCGCCGCGGTCGGCAGCGACGTCCATTACGAGCGGCTGGAGTTCCTTGGCGACGCGGTGCTCGATCTTGCGATCGCAGACCTGCTGATGCGCAAGTTTCCGACCGCCAAGGAAGGCCCGCTGTCCAAGCAGCGCGCGTCGATCGTAAACGCGCGCACGCTGGCGCTCAAGGCGCAGGCGATTGAATTGAACGAGATGATCCGGCTGGGGAAAGGCGAAGAAAAAAGCGGCGGGCGCGAGAAGACCTCGATTCTTGCGGCCGTGTTTGAGGCGGTGATCGGCGCGATCTACACCGACGGCGGACTCACGCCCGCGCAGCAAGTGGTCGAGCGCCTGTTCACCGGCGATATCGGCGGACCGGCCGCGGAGCGCGATTACAAAACCGAATTGCAGGAAATCGCGTACCGGCATTTTCGCACGCAGCCGGTGTACGAACTGATCGCGACCGGGGGGCCCGATCATGCCAGGCGCTTTACGACCCGAATCAGAATCGCGGGCCGCGATCTCGGCGTGGCCGAGGGCGGCAGCAAGAAGCAGAGCGAGCAGGCGGCGGCGCGCCTCGCGCTGGATCGAATAGAAGAGGAGCGCGGTGAGCGCCATGGGTGAGCATCGCGCCGGATTCGTGGCGGTCGCCGGCCGCACCAACGTCGGCAAATCGACGCTGGTGAACCGGCTGGTGGGCCACAAGGTAGCGATCGTCACACCGCGTCCGCAGACCACGCGGCGGCGAATTCTCGGTATCCGCAGCGACGCCGACGCGCAGATTTTGCTGATCGACACGCCCGGACTTCATGAGGCGAAGAAGCAACTGAATCAGCGAATGGTGCAGGTGGCGCGGCGCGCGATCGCGGAGGGCGAAGTCATTGTGGCCGTTGTTGAAGCAGGCGATCATCTGAACCCCGGCGATCGCGCAGTGCTGGTTGACATCCGTGCGCTGGGCCGTCCGACGGTCGTTGCAATCAACAAGGTCGATCGCGTCCCGCGCGCCCAACTGCTGCCGCTAATCGAGGAAATCAATCAAGGATTTCCCGGCGCCGAGATCGTCCCGGTGAGCGCGCTGAGCGGCGAGAACATCGACGAGCTGTTGCTGACTGTGAAGCGGATGCTCCCGGTGAGCCCGGCGCTGATGTCGCCCGATGAGTACACCGATCAGAGCGAACGGATGATCGCCGAGGAAATCATCCACGAGAAAATTTTCCTCAAGATGCGCCAGGAGATTCCATTCTCCACCGCCGTCAGGGTCGAGAAGTTCGAAGACGACGCGGAGCGCAAGCTCAAGAGGATCGGCGCGACGGTGGTTGTCGATCGCGAGTCGCACAAAGGCATGCTGATCGGCGCGGGCGGGCGCACGCTCAAGGAGATCGGTACGGCGGCGCGCCTCGAGCTCGAGGAAATTCTCGGCGCGCGCGTGTTTTTGGAAATCATCGTCAAAGTCGAGCGCGATTGGACACGCGATCCGCGCAAGCTCGCGGAGTTCGGACTGTGACGAATCCGCGCGGAGGGTCCGGCGCCGAGGCGCGGCGGATTGCGGCCGAAGGTCTGCCGGCCGTGGTGCTGGTCGGCCGCGCGAACGCGGGCAAGTCCACGCTGTTCAATCGAATCACCAAGGGCGGCCGCGCCATTACCAGCGCGATTCCCGGCACTACGCGCGACCTCAATTTCGCCCGCGCGAAGCACGGCGACCGCGAATTCGTCGTGGTCGATAGCGGCGGCCTCGAGCTTGGCGGGCATGAGCGGATGACCGAACGGATCGTCGGCGAGGCGCTGGCCGCGGTGGGGGTGGCCGACGTGGTGGTGTTCATCCTCGATGGCAAGGGCGGGCTGAGCGAGGCCGACGCGGAGGCGCTCGCGCTGGTGCGCGAAACCGGATGTCCGCTGATCATGGCGGTCAACAAGATCGATCGGCCGGGACAGGAAGCCGAGGCGGCTGAGTTCTACGCGCTTGGCGGCGACGAGTTGTTTTTCATCTCGGCGGCACACGGACGCGGAATCGACGAGCTCCTCGATCAAGTCGTCGCGCGGCTGCCCGAGCCCCAAGGCGCCGTGGCCGCATCCCCTGACTTGAGGCTCGCGCTTATAGGCCGCCCCAACGTGGGGAAGTCGTCGATTCTCAACCGGCTCTCGGGTTTCGAGCGCGCGATCGTAGACGACAGCCCCGGCACGACGCGCGATCCGGTGGACGTGCGGCTATCCGCGCAGGGCCGCGACGTATTGTTGATCGACACCGCCGGAATCCGGCGCCCGCCGCGCGTCGAAGGCGAGCTGGAGCATCATTCGGTGGGCCGGGCGATCGAAACGATCAGGCGCGCGAACGTCGTGCTGCTGGTGATCGACGCGAGCGAGGGAATCACCGACCAGGACGCGCGGCTGGCGCGACTGGTGGACAGCAGCGATCGCGCGATGGTGATCGTGTGCAACAAGTGGGACGTGGCCGCGAAGCAGGGGCGCAAGATCGCGGCTTTCATCCGCGACGCGCACGAGCGCTACCCGTTCCTCGACTATGCGACGATGGTGTTCACGTCGGCGGTCACCGGCGACGGCGTGGACGGGATCATCCCGGCTGCGACTCAGGCCGGAGATTCGTGGCGCGCAGTGTTCCAGACTTCGCGGCTGAATCGAACGCTGGCCGAGGCGACGGCCGCGATGGATCCGCCGCAGGTGGACAGGCGGCGATTGAACCTGATGTACGTGACGCAGGTCGGCAGCGCGCCGCCGCGGCTTCGATTCTTCACCAACGTAGAACACGGCATCCCGGCGCATTACATACGCTTCATAGAAACGCGATTTCGAAAATCCCTGGAACTTGTCGGCACGCCGCTGAGGCTCGATTTTCGGCGCACCGGCCGCTCGTGGGTGCAGGGCAGTCCGCCGGGACGGCAGCGCGGCAAGCCTCGCAACCGGCCCGCACCGCGCACCAAGCCCGTGCGCGCGTAGGGTTGCGGCTGTGGAGCATTGGCGCGACGGCGTTTCGTACGCCGCGCAGGGTCCGGTATATTTCAGTGTCAAGGCAATTTCCGTGACAGCAATAGTTGAGCGGATTCAGTGATCCTGATTCTCGATTTCGGCAGCCAGTACACCCAGCTGATTGCGCGCCGCGTGCGCGAAGCCAACGTGTATTGCGAAATCCATCCGTTCAACCTCGCGCCCGAAAAAATCCGCGCGATGAATCCGCGCGGGATAATTCTTTCCGGCGGGCCGGCCAGTCTCTACGAGCAGAATGCGCCGGATATCGCCGACGAGGTGCTCAATCTTGGCTGTCCGGTGCTCGGAATCTGCTACGGCCTGTACGTGATCGCGCAGCATATGGGGGCGCGCAGCGTGGGCTCGCGACAGCGCGAATATGGACCCGCAACGCTGGTGATCGACGGTGACGACCTGCTGTTCGAAGGGCTCAGCGGGCGGGAGCATCGCGTCTGGATGAGTCACGGGGACAGGGTCGAGACGATTCCGAACACGCTATGCGCGATCGCACACAGCGACAACTCGCCGTATGCCGCCTTCAAAACGCGCGACGGGCGCATTCGCGGAATCCAGTTTCATCCCGAGGTCGTGCACACACCGTGCGGCACGCAGGTGCTCCGCAACTTCGTGCTGAAAATCTGCGGCGAGCGCGGCGATTGGACGATGGCGAATTTTGTCGAGACGAAACTCGCGGAGATTCGCAGCCAAGTCGGGCCGACGGACAAGGTCCTGATGGGACTGTCGGGCGGCGTCGATTCTTCCGTGGCGGCGGCGCTGATTCATCGCGCGATCGGCTCGCGCCTGCATTGCGTGTTCGTCGATACCGGCCTGCTGCGCGCGGGCGAGCGCGAGCGGATGGAGAATACGTTCGCGCGCCAGCTCGGGATCGATCTCGAGCTTTCAGATGCGTCCGATCTTTTTCTTTCGCGACTGGCGGGCGTGCTCGACCCCGAGCAAAAGCGCCGCATCATCGGACATACTTTCATCGACGTGTTTGAATCCGAGGAAGTCGTTCAGGGCGCGAAATTTCTCGGCCAGGGAACGCTCTACCCGGACGTTATCGAATCGGTCTCGTTCAAGGGACCGTCGGCGGTGATCAAGAGCCATCACAACGTCGGCGGATTGCCGGAGCGGATGCGACTGGAACTGGTCGAACCGTTGCGCGAGCTGTTCAAGGATGAAGTGCGCGAAGTGGGCCGGCGGCTCGGGCTGGCGGCGGAGGTCGTCGAGCGGGAACCGTTTCCCGGCCCCGGGCTTGCCGTGCGAATCGTCGGCGAGGTCACGCGCGAGCGGCTCGATCTGTTGCGGCGCGCGGACGCGATCGTGATGCAAGAAACGGCGGCGGCGGGCTTCGGACTCAAACTATGGCAGGCGTTCGCCGTGCTGCTGCCGCTCAAAACTGTGGGCGTGATGGGCGACGGGCGCAGCTACGAAAGCGTGATTGCGATTCGCGCGGTCGAGTCGATGGACGGCATGACGGCGGATTGGGCGCGTCTGGATCCCGCATTCCTCGCGCGCGTGTCCAGCCGTATCACCAACGAGGTCAAGGGCGTCAACCGCGTCGTTTACGACATCACGTCGAAGCCGCCCGCGACGATAGAGTGGGAGTGACAGGTGAAGGTTCGCACGCGCTTCGCGCCGAGCCCGACCGGCTCGCTGCACATCGGTAACGTCCGCTCGGGGCTGTTCGCCTATCTCTACGCGCGGCACAACGGCGGGCAGTTTATCGTGCGCATCGACGACACCGATCGCGAACGATCGACCAAGCAGTCGCTCGACGAAATCCTCGCGGACCTGAAGTGGCTCGGGATGGAGTGGGACGAAGGTCCGCCCGACGAGGCATACTTTCAGACCAATCGAGTCGAGCGGCATCGTGAAGCCGCGCTTAAATTGCTGCGCGAGCGAAAAGCGTATCCGTGCTACTGCTCGGCGGAAGAACTGGACGCCAGGCGCAAGCAGGCCGAGCGCGAGCGTCGCCGGCCGGTTTACGATCGCAAATGCCGCGGGCTCGGCTTTCCAGCGGATCTGGCGCTGCCCGACAAATCGGCCGGGCGCAACTATACGATCCGGTTCGCGATGCCGCTGGATGGCCAGACGGTCGTCGATGATCTGGTGAAGGGCCGGATGGTCTTTCAGAACACCGAGCTCGACGACTTTATCATTGTTCGCTCGGACGGCTCACCGATTTACAACTTCGCGAGCATTCTCGACGACGTGGACATGCGCATCACGCACATCGTTCGCGGCGACGACCACGTCTCGAACACCCCACGCCAGATGCAGACGGCGTACGCGCTCGGGTTCACGCCGCCAGCCTTCGCACATTTGCCCCAGGTGATGGGGCCGGACGGGTCTAAGCTCTCAAAGCGCCACGGCGCGACTTCGGTGATCGCCTATCGCGAGAGCGGCTATTTCCCGGAGGCGATGCTGAACTATCTGGCGCGGCTTGGATGGTCCCACGGCGACCAGGAAATTTTCTCCAAGGATGAACTGATCAGTTATTTTGGCTTCGAGGCTTGCGGAAAATCGGCCGGCGTATTCAACGCCGAGAAATTGCTCTGGCTCAATTTCCATTACCTGAAGGAGCGGCCGATCCCACGGCTGGCGGCTGAGATCAAGCCATTCATCGCCAGGCGCGGATGGCCGATCCCGGGCGACGACGCGTGGCTCGAAAAGGCGGTCGCAACCCTGCATGAGCGCGCCAAGACGCTCGTCGAGCTGGTGGACTTCGCGTCGTTCTACTTGAAGGACGAGATCGAGATCGATTCGAAAGCGGCGGCGAAATTCCTGAAGCCGGAAATCGCGGAACCAATCCGCGCGTTGGCCGCGGAGCTCGAATCGATCGAAGCCGAGGTTTCGGAGGCGTCAGTGCAGGCGGTTTTCGAATCGGTCCTCGCGCGATTCAACTTCAAGCTCGGGCAACTCGCGCAACCGGTCCGTGTCGCGCTCACCGGCGGCACCGTCAGCCCCGGGATTTACGAGGTGATCGCGGTGCTCGGTAAACGCCGCACCGTCGATCGCCTGAACGCCGCCATCCGCCTGATAGAGCAGCCCGCCTGAACCAACAGCGCTTGCTCATTTCGTGCTGGTGGGTGGCAGCACCAGGATTTGCCCGCTCATCTCCGGCTGATGCATCGCGCAATAGAAGTTGAAGATGCCGTCCTTGTGAAATGTGAATACGTACGACGTCTTCGAGAGCGGCGCCAGCTTCAAATGCATCAGGACGGTTGAATCCGGCGCGGTGAGCATGAAGTCGTGCTGGTCGTCGGACTGCAGATTCCAAAACGTAAGCATCGTCGGCACTTCGCGACGAATCGCAATCAAGGTCGGCGAGAATGCGTAAACCTCGCCGAACTTAGCGACCGTCTCCCTGGGTCCCGTCTCCTTGACCGCGACCGCCTCCGTCAAAACGATCAGCTCCGCCTCTGCCTTGCCCGATTTCGCAACGGAAACGATCTTCGACGCGGCGGCATCCGGCAGGTAATAGTGCTTGTTCATCGGTGGCGCCGCCGTAGCGCTCGCGACGCCGATCAACGCCGGCAATATCGCCGACGCGGCTGCCAGCACTCCTCGCCAAATGCCCTTCATCGTGGTCATCGCTACATTCATCCAACGCCGCTGGAGGCGCGATCCGCTACCCGGCACTTCCCCGCTGCTCATCCAAATAGTACCTTTGTATCATGAGTGTACTGGTACCATACGTAGTCGAGCAGACCGGTCGCGGCGAGCGTTCTTACGATATTTTTTCGAGATTGCTCAAGGACCGGATCGTGTTCCTGGGCGGGACCGTTACCGACGACCTTGCCAACCTGGTCACGGCGCAGCTCCTGTTCCTCGAGTCCGAGGATCCGGAGCGCGAAATCAACATGTACATCAACTCGCCGGGCGGCTCGGTCACCGCCGGCCTGGCCATCTACGACACGATGCAATTCGTGAAGCCTCCTGTCTCGACGCTGTGCGTGGGGCAAGCCGCCAGCATGGGATCCCTGCTGCTGGCCGCCGGAGCCAAGGGCAGAAGATACGCGCTGCCGCACTCGCGGATACTGATCCATCAGGTCTCCGGCGGGTTCGAGGGACAGGCGAGCGATATCGAGATTCACGCACGCGAGGCATTGCGTCTTCGCGAAATCCTCAACGACATCCTTGCTCATCATACCGGCCAGAACGCCAAGAAAGTCGAGAAGGATACCGACCGCGACAACTTCATGTCCGCGGCGCAGGCAGTCGAATACGGACTTATCGACGAAGTGATTTCCGGCCGGCCACTCAAGGCCTCGCTCTAGCCGGCGCCCGGCCTGCGCTCGGCCATGGACGCGCAACATAACCTCGAAGGCCGGGCTGACGAAAAGATCGAACGGTTCCGAATTCGCGGGATGCACTGCGCGAATTGCGCGAGCACCATCGAAAACGCCGTCGCGCCCATCCCCGGCGTCATCGACGCCCATGTAAATTTCGCCGCCGAGACGCTCACCGCGCGCGTCAGCGACAAACTTGCTGCCGGTGAAATCGAGGCGAGGGTCGCGGCCGCCGGCTATAGCGCGCTCGCCGAGTCGAACAGCGTTGGTGCGGGCGAATCCGCTCTCGATCGCCAGGATGCGCGCCGCAACCTGCGGTGGGTGGTCTTCACTGCGATTGGCGCCGCAGTCGTCATGTATTTGCAGTATCGCGAGAGCGGCGCCGCGCGCATCGCGACGCTCGTCGCAGCCACGACAGTGATGTTCACCGCCGGCCTGACCTTCTACCGCGGGGCATGGATCGCCGCGCACAATCGCACCGCGAACATGGATACGCTGGTCGCGCTTGGCATCAGCGCCGCCTACTTCTACTCAGTCTTCACCACGTTTCCCGCCATCTTCTTCGCTGGTCCGCGATTCTTCGATACCGCCGCCGAGCTGATCCTTTTTATTCGCTTTGGCAAATTCCTCGAGGCACGCGCTCGGGGCCGCGCGATGGCTGCGTTGCGATCCTTGCTCACCCTCGTCCCCGAAGTTGCCACTGTGGTGCGCGACGGCAAGGAGCGCGTCGTGCCTGTTTCCGAGCTGGCCGTCGGTGAGGTCGTGCTGGTCAAGCCCGCTTCCAGAATTCCGGTTGACGGCGTGATTGTCACCGGCGCCAGCGCCATCGACGAGTCGATGCTTACGGGCGAGTCGATGCCGGTGGACAAGTCAGTGGGCGATGAGGTCTCCGGCGGCGCGCTCAACACCGCCGCTGCGATTACGGTTCGCGCGACGCACGTTGGCTCTGAGACGGCGCTTGCACAGATAGTGCGAATGGTTGCGGACGCGCAGGGCGACAAGGCTCCCATCCAGCGCGTGGCCGACGCGGTCGCCGCGCGATTTGTGCCGGCAGTAATCGCGATCGCGGCGCTCACCTTTTCTGCGTGGATGTGGTTAGGCCCGAGTCTGGTGATGGCGTTGACTGCGATGACTGCGGTGTTGGTGATCGCGTGCCCGTGCGCGATGGGATTGGCGACGCCGACCGCGCTTATGGTCGGCAGCGGGCTCGGCCTGCGCGCGGGGATCTTGTTCAAGCGGGCATCCGCCCTCGAACTGATCACGAGAATCCGGGTCATGATGTTCGACAAGACCGGCACCCTGACGGTCGGCCGGCCGGAACTCGAGTCGGTCGTCGCGCTCGACGGCGACGAGAATAGCGCGCTGTCCTTTGCCGCGATCGCCGCCGCCGGATCGGTTCATCCGCTGTCGCGAGCCGTCACCGCCAGCGCGCAAGCGCGGAACCTCGCGCCGCAATTCACTCCCGATAACTCACGCGAGATGCCGGGTCTGGGCGTTACCGCCGAGCATCGCGGAAAGCAGATCGCGCTTGGCAACGACCGGCTGATGACCCACGTCGGCGCCGCTGTCGATTCTCGCGCCCGCGACGAGGCGGCTCGCATAGCAGCATCTGCGGCGACGCCGCTGTTTCTCGCGATCGATCGCAAAGTAGCGGCGGTGCTCGCTTTCCGCGACCCGGTCAAGGCCGAGGCCCGCGGCGCGATCGCGGCGCTGCATCGGATGGGCATCCGCACGGTGATGATTTCCGGCGACAACGCTGAAGTCGCAAGGTCCGTCGCTGCTCGATTGGGAATCGACGAGTTCCATGCGCAACTGATGCCGGCGGACAAGATTGCGCTCGTCAAGCGCTACCAGGACTCCGGCCTGTTCACCGCGATGGTCGGCGACGGAATCGACGACGCGCCCGCACTGGCCGCCGCCGACATCGGAATCGCGATCGGCTCCGGCACTGACGCCGCCAAGGAGACCGGCGACGTCGTGCTCACCCGCGACGATTTATACGACATCGTCCGCGCGCTCGTGCTCGGCCGCTTGACGCTGAACAAGGTGAAGCAAAACCTTTTCTGGGCGTTTTTTTACAACGCGCTCGGAATTCCGATCGCCGCCGGCGTTCTGTATCCGTGGTTTGGAATCATGCTGAATCCCGCCCTGGCCGGACTTGCGATGGCGCTGTCGAGTGTCAGCGTCGTCAGCAACGCGCTGCTGCTCAATTTCACCGGCCCGCGAAAGTTGAGCGCAGTGCGCGCCGAAATCGAAGCAGGGCAGGGACCTGCGCCGAATTCCTCGACTCCGCCGCTAGCCGGGAACGAGCTCCATGAAAAAAAGGAGATTGCAATGGCGACGAAATTAAAATGCGAAAAATGCGGCTTCGAGACCGCGATGCCGGCGCATTGCAATCGCCCGATGCACTCCGAACGCGTCGGCCACGAAACCAGGCTCGTGTGCTGGATGGGTCCCAACTGCGGTGTCGCCGACGTTCCCAGACATTGCGATGCGCCCATGCACGACGCCGCCTAGCACATACACGTGACCGCTTTCATCGCGCGCACCGGGCTGGGACTATTGGCAATTGGTTGAGCGAATGTCGAGCGAGGTTCCAGCCGAGAGGATGCCAGTGGCGAGCCGGGTTCATCAATTCTACGCGGTAGCTTTCGAGGAAAACTTTTCGCTCCGCCAGATAGCGCCCGCTTTTCCCGAGGCCAGGATATCGGCGCTCGAGATGTTCGTGCCGATCGAACCCGACGGCGGCCTCTACATCTTTCCCTTCGGCGCCATCGTCTCGCACGACGTTCCGGTCGAGCATCGCGAGCGCATATTCGCGCGCCTTACCCGCGCCATGCCCAAACTCACCACCCGGATCATTCGCGAGGATTACTCCGTACTGGAGGATCCTGCCGCGCCGATCGGCATTTCCGGCGGGATGCTGCGGGTCGACAAGCTCACTCCCCAGCGCGCGGAAATCGTCGCGCTGACGGTCGCTCAGAGTGCCGCGATGGAATACTACGAGCGAATCGTGGACAGCCTCTTCGCGCGGACCGCACAGTTGGTCGATCGGATGGCGTCGCGCGGCACCGTGCCGTATCGGGTTACCCCCTTGCATCGCTTCATCGGCGAAGCGATTTCGTCGCGCACCGAAGTTCTCGCCGTGCTCCATCTGCTCGACAAGCCCGACGCTGCATGGGAAGACCCTGCGATGGATCTCATCTACGACGACCTGCGCGATGAATTCGATCTCGTCGATCGTTACGCCGCGCTGACCAGCAAGCTGCAGAGCATCCAGGACTCGCTGGTTCTGGTCCTGGACGTCGCGCGCGACCGCCGCCTGGTACTGCTCGAAGTCGTTGTCGCGCTGCTGATTTTGCTCGAAGTGATTCTGAGCCTCGGCCACTTCACTTTGTAGAATTGTCCCCGCCTTCCGAATTCATATTGCCGAAACACTGGTCTGGTAGGTTCCTCAGCGCGCGACCTTTAGCCTGGCGCCGGTGCCACCGTATGCATCATCGGGGACATGTCATGTCAGACGAAACTCCGGACCGAAAAAATTTCGAAATTCCCGACGGACGCGGCTCCATGGGATACGAAAAAGGAATCGACGCCGGAGTCCTGCTACCCGGACAGTACGCCGATCTGGTCAGGCGAAATGAGGTTGTCGAGGGTGAACTGAAACTCTTGCTGGCCGTCTTGGAAGACGCGATTCGATGCTACCTGCGAAACGTGAACGCGAAAGACGGCGAGCGCCGCGGCGCCTTCGTCGAGGTCAGAAACTGGTTCGAAGCCGGGGTTGGTGCGGCCGCCGCCCGACGCGCGGATATTTTCAGCTTCGACAATCTTTGCGATGCGCTTGGCATCGAGCCGCGTTGCCTGCTTGCGCGCCTGCGGATTCTCACCATTGCCGATCTGCCGTCGCGGCGTTACCAGATGCGCCGCCATCGCCCGCTGTCGAGTCTGCAACATGCAAACCGCGCGCGTCAGCAGGGCCCGGCCCGCTCCCGCGGCTCGTGACCCAGGGTTGCTTGTGCCGGACGTTCAGTCCTCGTCAAACTGCAAAACCAAAACGGACTAACGCTCGTTAGTCACGCCATCGCACCCAGTCCGGATGATGTTTGTGGACCCATTCCGGATGGTGGTCGTACCACCAACCGCGGTCGCGCCATACGTGATGCTCGTCCCAGTCGCCGTCGCCGGCGCGCCACTGAGGGTACACCTTGACCCATTCGGGATGATGATGCCAAACCCATGCGGGGTGGTGTTCGTGCCCCCAGGGCGCGTCGTGCCATACGTGATGGTCGTCCCAATCACCGTAGTCGCGCGCATGTGAGACCGCCGGCGCAGCCGCGAAGACGGCCGTCAGTGCTGCGGCGGCGAATATGGTTCGAAGTTTCATTCCCGCTACCGCCTGGATGGCCTCACGATAATAATACGGCGCATCGATAATGCCAGTTTCAAGGCGGCCGGAAATCGCCAGGGATCAATATTCTTCGCGCGCAATCACCCGCAATTCGCAAGCGACTCTGCGAAATCTACGGAATGAAGAACGCGAATCCGGTCAAGCTGCCGACAGCATGCGAGTTGGTTGGTGGGCAGGGAGTGAATCGAACACTCGACACAAGGATTTTCAGTCCTTTGCTCTACCGACTGAGCTACCTGCCCACCGTGTTTGAATACGTTCGCGCGATGCGATCGGGGCGAACGGTGAAACAATCATTCGTACCGATGATTGCCGCGCCTTGCAACCGCCCACTTATCGCTTGAGGCCCGCCACCCGCGACTCGACGAAATCAATCACCTTGCCCTCCAGCTTCACACCGTCGAGCCGATCGATCTCCTGCACCCCGGTCGGACTCGTCACATTAACCTCGGTCAGGTAGTCGCCGATGATGTCGAGCCCGACAAAGTACAGCCCGTCGCGCTCCAGGCGCGCCTTCAGCATCCGGCAGATATCGCGATCGCGCGCTGTGATCGGCGCCTTCACGCAAGTGCCGCCTACGTGGATGTTGCCGCGATGCTCGTCATCGCGCGGCACCCGCAGCGTGCACCCGAGCGGTTCTCCGTCGAGCACGATCAGCCGCTTGTCGCCGTTGCGAGCCTCGGGGATATAGCGCTGCGCCATGATTGGACGCGACTCGTATTGCGTCACCGTCTCGAGAATCGCGCCGAGGTTGCGGTCCCTGGTCGTGACCAGAAACACGCCTTCGCCACCGTGTCCGTCCAGCGGCTTCACGATCATCTCGCCGCCCTGTTCGTCAAGAAAAGCCTTCAGGCGGGGAATTTCATAGGTGACGAGCGTTGGCGGAATCGCGTCGGGAAAATTCAACGAGTAGAGCTTTTCGTTGGCCTCGCGAAGGCCCGCCGGATGGTTGAGCACAAACGTGCGCCGGCTGTCGGCCAGGCTGAGCAGCATCGTGGCGTAAAGATAAGCCGCATCGGCGGGCGGGTCCTTGCGCATGAAGATCGCGTCGAAAGTCTCCAGCGGATATTCGGCGCCCTCGTCGAGGAAGCGGTGATGAGGACTCCCGCGCGTCAGCTCGCATTGCCGCGCCCGCGCGATCACATTCGGGCCGCGCGCGTAGAGGTCGCGGATGCCCAGCACATAGATTTCATGGCCGCGGAATTGCGCCTCGAGCATGAACACGAACGTCGTGTCCTTGTCCACCAGCACCCGCTCGAGCGGGTCCATAATGAACGCGAACTTTCGCGCCCTTTTATTCCGTTTCGCCATCTTCGCTTGACCCTTGCGCATCGTGAAGTAACCCCGCCGCTATGCTGACCGCGGCCACCGCCGCCGTCTCGCTCCTGAGGCGATTTGGCCCAAGTCCGGCCGCGACGAATCCAGCGTTCGCGGCTTTCGCGCGCTCGTCGTCGTCGAAATCGCCCTCCGGTCCAACCGCTATCAATATCGCACGCGGACGCGAGCGTCGAATCACGCCGGCGAGCGGCTCGCCGCCCCTCGCACAGATTACGGCGAGCGTCTGCGGCGGCACGCCGCGAATCAAGTCGTCAACGCCGATCGGCGATCGGACTTTCATCGCGATTGCGGACTGGCTCTGCTTTGCGGCGGCGATCGCGAGCCTGCCCCATCGCGCCAGCCGATCCGCTCCCGGCGAACGGACCAATCCGCGCGCACTGACGATCGGCCGTAGCTCCGAGGCGCCCAACTCGGCCGCCTTCTCGACCACGAAGTCCATTCGCGGGCCTTTGACGATTGCGGCGGCCAGAATGATTCGAGTTCGGGCGGGCGAAGGCGACTGCGACGACGATGACTCGATACGAATTACGGCGCGGTCGCGTTCGTAGCGATCGATTATGCCCCGATGCTCGACGCCCGCGGGATCGAGCAACGACACGCGTGCATCGACGGCCAGCCGCAGGACCGTGCGCATGTGATGCAACTCCGCGCCCTCGACGTAGGCGCGGCGGGTCGCGTCCGGCGCGCGCGCGATCGAAAAACGCGGTGGCAACGAAACGCCCATCAGCGTGGCGCTCGCGCCATCACGGCCGTCGTCCATCCGCGATGCGTCTTGCGGCTGAGACATCGCAGGGGCGACCGATAGTGAGCCAATACTTCGCCGGCCTCGTCGGCGAGAAACCCGCCCAGGATCAATCGTCCGCCGGGCGCTACGAGTCGCTTCAGATGCGGCGCGAGCTCGATCAATGTATGGCTCAGAATGTTGGCCGCGATCAGCTCGAAGTGGCGATGAATCGAAGCGAGCGGCACCGATGAGAATCGGATCGATTTTTCCACGCGGTTCAGGCGCGCATTGGCGCGCGCGTTTTCCAGCGCCGTCGGATCGGTATCGATTGCGATTATTTCGCGCTCGAGACCGTCGCGCTTGCCGAGCAGTGCCGCCGCGATTGCCAATACTCCCGAGCCGGTGCCGGCATCGAGGATCGACCTCGGCGCGCGCGCGCCTATCAGCGATTCGATCGCGCGCAGAGCGCCCGCGGTCGTGGGATGGTGCCCGGTGCCGAAAGCCCGCGCGGGTTGGACGACGATGGTGGTTCGACCGCGCTCATTCTCGCGCTTCCACGGCGGCACGATCAGCATCCGCCGCCCGACGCGAAAGGGCCCAAACCGTTTCATCCAAAGCGTGGACCATCCCGGATCGACGATTCTCCTCACGATCCCGTTGCGAGCGCCGTGGCCAGTGCTGTCGAGCGCGGCGTCAGCGAGCATCCCGGCCTGCTCCATCATGAGTTTGAGCCGCGACAGCTCGGTCGTGGAGATCCGGTCGAAGTACGCTTCGAGCGCGACGGTCTTATCCTCGCGCGCCCGCGGCAACTTCATCCCGGCGACGGCGCATCCGATGGCCCCGCCCGCCACGAGGATTCCCGCGGCTTCATCCGCGAGGTGCGAATGGGTCCGGAAGACCGCCCTGGTGTAACTTTGTCTGAATGTGGCCTCGCGTTGCATATTTCCCCGGCCTTTGACTTTGGCATCAGCGGGGATTTCTTTCGAGGCCCGCTTCGCACGCCATTGTTGAAAAGATTAGGCTGACGTTAGAAAGGGTGAGGGGGAAGGGAGGGTCTTTCCTTGTGTCATTCTAGAGCGAAGCGAAGGAACCCGGATCCCCGAATTGCGCAATGGCAGTCAAATTTTTAAGAAGTGGCCGGAAATGGAGCTATCCTGCTCGGGTTTTCACAAAAATGTTTCACGTGAAACGTTTTTAGTGGCGATTGTAACCAACTTGACACCATGAAGAATAGCGGGATAAAACCCGTCTCATGGATCACAACAGGTTTCCAACGCTTCAGCAATTATGGCATCGGCTACGGTCTCCAGAAGGATTCATTGCGACCGGACTCTTACTCTGGAGCGCAGCCGCAAGAGCACTCGATATGATAAGCGAAATTCAAACTAGTGCCTCACTATGGCCACTGATCAAAAGCTCGGCGCTTTGGCTGTACCATGCAAGTGCATCCGGTTGGGTAAATTCAGCGATGATGCTGGGCGGACTGGGCTTAATGTGGGATGCTGTTCGCCGATCAAAAGCCTCCGAACTTCCTACGCCGTCCGAAGCTGCGGCGATACTCGACGGCAAAATCTTAAAGACGGGCGCGATGATGGCGGAGTGCCCGATTCATCCAGAATCGACGATTGCTTACTCGGGAGTGCACATCAAATACATGTGTTGGAGGACTACGCCTTTTGAGGTGAATCGCGACTGTTCATTGCAAGCAGTATTGGAAGCCCGCAAACGGATTTGACACCTTGAATAATTCAGCTACATACTTTCGTCCATTATGGACGAAATTCTCCAATACCTTGGTACGCATCTCAATCAGGAATGCTCAGTGATCACTCAAGCGCCAATCATCTTTACTACGATTGCCGGACTTTTGGCAGTCGGCTTCTGGTTCGCCCTGCGTGCCTACTTTCACCACGAAATCGCGACTGGCGCGGCCACGATCAATTTTCTTCACGAACGATTAGCTGACGGACCAACTACTACAATCGGTGGTCAACCAAAATCATTTGCCCCGCGCTACCAAGTAGTTCGGAAGTGCACGGAGCTTGCCGATAAATGTCACAAAGCAGCTAGTGATACCCATATCTGGATCACGATGCATAACCGGATCATGGAAAGAGAATTAGGCGAACCTCGCAAAGAAGGCGAATATGAGGTTGGTTGGCAGAAAGATTTAGCGCAGCTTGAATGCTCGCGACTAGAAGCCCTCGCAACTGAATTCAAACAACTGGCAGAAGAATTGATTGACGAAGAACCGCTTTGACGCACTTGACACCAAATGTGGTTTGGGTGTAAAGTCCGTTTATGACTAGCCTTCAAGAGATTCACAAAGAGTATGACACTCAAGACAAGTGCATGGCGCTGTTGGTCGGTCTGCGCTGGCCCGATGGCGTGCGCTGCCCGCGCTGCGGCAACGACAAGGTGTTCAAAGTCAAGCATCGGCCTTGGAGCTGGGTCTGCAAAAGCGGCAAGGAAAGCGTGAACGAGCAGACCGGCGAAGTTCGCGTCTGCAAGAAAAACGGCTACCGCTTTTCCGCGCTGGTCGGTACGGTATTCGAGAACACCAACTATCCGTTGCCCATCTGGTTCGAAGTCATCTATCTGATCTGCCAGAGCAAGAAGGGGATGAGCGCACTCCAGATTCAGCGGATGCTGAAAGAGAACGGCAGGCCCACCGCATACAAGACCGCCTTTTACATTTGTCATCGCGTGCGAGCCATGCTCGACAACGATCAGTTTGGTCAGTTGATGGGCGTTGTTGAAGTGGACGAAACCTATATCGGCGGAAAGGAAAGCAACAAGCATCTCAGCAAGCGCCGTGTCAGAGGGGGAACTGGCGGTAAGACCGAAGTGATCGGCGCGATCTCCCGCAAAGGCAACGTGGTCTGCAAGATGATGGAGCAGGCTGATTGGAATACTTACGATAAATTCGTCCGCGAAACTGTTTCCAACAAAGTCTCTCTGGTCGCGACCGATGACAGTTACCATTACCGCGACTTGGAACGAATGGGCTATCGGCATCGCTCGGTCAACCACAGCGCGCAAGAGTACGTACGCGGCGAAGTTCACACGCAGAGCATTGATTCCTTCTGGTCGCTGCTCAAGCGCGGGATCATTGGGACCTATCATAACGTCAGCAAGAAGTATCTCCCGCTATATCTGAACGAGTTTCAGTGGCGGTTTAACCATAGAAAAGACCCTGACATTTTCCTGACCGCGATAGCAGGATGCTGAGGCGTCCGAACTGGCGGGCGCTTCTGCATCGCGACAGTAAACCGAAGCAGTTGGAGTTTCGATTTGGCTCCTAAACGAAAAGAGGACAAGCCCGTCTCGCTGCATCCGCTTAGCTTTGAAGATGCGCTTAAGCGGATGCTCCAAACGCCGCCGGTCAATCCGGCCAAGCGTAAGCGCAAGCGGAAACGGGTAAAGAAGTCCGCGCGTCCGAGCTAAGAAAACATGCTTTTCGAGCCATCACAGGGGGCTTTCAAGCCGTGGTGTCAAGTTGGTTACAATCGCCTTTTTAGTTCAGGAGAACGAATCACGAATAGTGGCCGACGCGGTGGCAGTCCTAGGTCGGCCAGTTTCAGCGCTGTTCTCAAGCCGACACTAGGCAGACACAAGCGCCGAATCATCAGCACGGATGCGCGATGATTTCGAGGCGACCAGTTCGGCTATCTGGTGGCGGGCAAGGACTCAGGGCGCGATGCGTCGGTTACGGCGAAATGTCGCGCGTTGAAGCGCGCTCAGCCTTGGAACCGCCGGAGCGATCGACTCGCTCCGGCGGGTTGTTCACTGAGATTGGGACAGGCTGGCTAACTGCCGGTGCCGCCGAGGCTCACATTGTGCGGACTGGCCGCATCGCCGGACGCACTGACTCCGAGCGTCGCGCTCTCCGCTCCAGAGATACTCGGCGTGAACTTCAGCAGGTAGGTGCACGACGCGCCGCTACCAGCCAGCGTGCTGGTGCATGTCCCGCCGGTCACTGCGAAGTCGGCGAAGTTGGTCCCGGTAACGCTCTCGCTCAGCGAAGCCGCCGCGCCGCCGTCGTTGATCACTGTCACGGTCCTGTTCGTCGAGGAATGGCCGTCCACGACGGTGCCGAAAGCGACGCTCACCGGAACTACCCGGACAGGCACCAAGCCGGTTCCGCTCAGGCCGACCGCAGGAGGACCACCATTGGGATCTTGCGCGACCATGATCGAAAACGTGCCGGCCTCCGCAGATTCGGTGTGGGGTGTAAACGTTACCGAATAAGTGCAGCTCGACGACGCTGCCAGCGAACCTGAGCAGCTTCCGCCGGTCACCGCGAAGTCTCCCGCGTTGGCACCGCCGATGGTCGTTCCGGTCAACGTGATCGGCCCGCTGGTGGCCTTGTTGGTCACCGTGACGTTCAACGTCTTGGACGCCGTCTGGTAGACATTGCCAAACACCAGCCTCGTCGCCGACAGGGATTCCGGGATGGTTTCCGCCGCGCTGAATGAAACCGTATACGGACTCAGCAGGTCGGGGCTGTCGGTAACCGTCATGGTCGCCGATTCGGTACCCATCGCGGTCGGAGCGTAAGTAACGTACAGCGAGCAGCTCGCCTTCGCCGCCAGCGTCGCGGTGCAGGTGCCGCCCGTGACGCTGGAATCGCCGGCGTTGGGTCCGCTGAAGCTTTCGCTCAGCGATACCGGATTGGTCTGATAGTTGTACACGACCACCCCTTTGACCGCCTTAGAGCCGTCCTTCACGCTGCCGAATCCGTAGCTGGCGAGCGAGAGTCTCATCGTAATCGTGCCGGTGCCGGAAAGCGCCACTCTCTGCGGGCTGGTTAAGGTGTTGTCGTTGAGCGTCAGTGTCGCGCTGCGAGCGCCGAGTGCGTTCGGCGTGAATCCGATCGCGATCGTGCAGGTCAGGCCCGGCGCCAGACCGCTGCCGCCCGACGGGCAGGTTGTGGCTCCGGTGGCGGCGAATTCAGCCAGGTCGTTCGAAGTGACGCTGTAAATGAACAGCGGCGCATGCCCGGTGTTCTTGACCGTCAGGTTCTTGGCGTAAGTATCGCCGACGGGAGTGTTGGGAAAAGCAAGCGAAGCCGGCGCGTAAATGGATGTCGTCGGCGTGGGCGTCGGAGTCGCCGTTTGAGTTGCAGTCGGGGTTGCAGTTGGGGTCGGAGTTGCACATGGGCAGGCACCGACGGCGTAGAGGTTGCCGTCGTTGTCGCCGAAGTAGATGGTCCCGTCGGCGCCGATCGCCGGCGGGCCTGGCGCACCGCCGGTTGCGAACACCCACTTTTGCGTGCCGTTGGGGTTTACCGCGTAGACGTTGTAGTCATCGGAGCCGACGTAAATGGTGCCGTCGGCGCCTATCGATGGGTCGCGGTACACAGTGCCGCTGGTTAGGAACTCCCACTTCTCGGTGCCGTCGGGGTTTACCGCGTAGACGTTGCCGGAGGGAAATGTCGAGGAGGCGATGTAAATGGTCCCATCGCCACCGATCGCCGGCGAGGAACCCCCAATATAGCCGGTTGCGAACACCCATTTCAGGGTGCCGTCGGGCTTCACCGCGTAAAGGTCTTCGTCATAAGAGTTTGAAATGGCGGAGCCGACGTAAATAGTTCCGTCGGCGCCGATCGCTGGCGAGGAGTACACAGAACCGCCGGCTACGAGCGCCCACTTCTGCGTAACGGTGTTTTGTCCTCCGTCCGTTATCGCGTAGAGGTTGCCGTCATAGGAGCCGACGTAGATTGTCCCGTCGGCACCTATCGCCGGCGAGGAGTACACAGCACCGCCGGTTACGAACGACCACTTCTCTTTGACGCTGCCTTGCCCGCCGTCGGTTAACGCGTAGAGGTTACCATCCCAGGAGCCGACGTAGATTGTCCCGTCGGCGCCAATCGCTGGCGAGGAGAAGCTACCGGTCACAAAATTTTGGGCGCCAAGTGAGAACACCCACTTTTGCGTGCCGTTGGGGTTTACCGCGTAAAGATAGCGTGTGTAGGCACCGACTCCCACATAAATGGTCCCGTCGGCGCCGATCGCCGGCGAGGTGTCCACCGGACCGCCGGTTGCGAACTTCCACTTCAGCGTGCCGTTCGGGTTTACCGCGTAGAGATTGCCGTCCTCGGAGCCGAAGTAAATGATATCGTCGGCGCCGATCGCCGGGGCGGAGGTCGACTGACCGCCGGTTGCGAACGCCCACTTCTCCAAACCGGGGTTGGCGCTGGTGTCGTATGGACTAAGCCCCGTGTGCGCGATGTCGTGATGGAACATCGGCCACGGCGTAATCGGCGTCGGCGTGGGCGCCGGGGATTGAGTAGGTGTAGGAGTCTGCAGCGGCGTCAGCGTCGGGGTTTGAGTAGGCGTAGGGGTCAGCGTCGGCGCTAGCGTCGGGGTCGCGGTCTGAGTGGCTGTTGCGGTCGCCGTTGGAGGGGCTGTGACGGTTGCGGTGGGGGTTGGAGCAATGCCGCCGGCCAAGGCATAAAGGTTGCCGTCACCGGAGCCGAAGTAGATGGTGCCATCGGCGCCGATCGCGGGTGAAGAGTCCACCGTGCCGCTCGTCGCGAATTTCCATTTCAGCGTCCCGTTAAAATTTACCGCGTAGAAGTATTTGTCACTTGAGCCAAAATAAATCGTTCCATCGGCTCCGATCGCGGGTGACGATTCCACAGGACCGCCGGTCGCGAAGCTCCAGTCTAAGCTGCCGTCAAACGATGATATCCCATGGAGGCTATAGTCATCGCAGCCGACGTAGATGTAGGACCCCCCAAGTGCTGGTGTGGTTGTGCAGTTGCCACCAAGCGCAGGTGACTCCCATAGGTTTAAAGAACCGGACCACGCTGCAACGTCAGGATAGCCAAGACCGGGTGCATAGCCGCCGAAGTAGAGGACGCCTGAACCGTCGGCCGCCGGTGAGGAGTACACGCTACCGCCCGGGTACCCCACCCAGTCATCCGTGAGGGGGTCTATTATCCCGTAGATGTCACCGTTCCCGCCGACGTAGATGGTGCCGTCGGGACCGACCGCTAGCGAAGAACCGGACACCGAGGAGAAGGTCCACTTTAGCGAGCCATCGGGATTTAGCGCGTCCAATTGACCCGCGTAGATAGTGCCATCGAAATCGACTGCCGGAGAGATGTTCCCCCCACTTCCCGGCGATGTCCATTTCAGGGAACCGTCGGGATTGACCGCGTAGAGAATGCCATCATCGGAGCTGGCATAGATGGTGCCATCGGGGCCGATCGCGGGCGAGGAATCGACCGGACCGCCGGTTGGAAACAGCCACTTCTCAATACCGTCGGGGTTGATCGCGTAGAGATTGTTGTCATCGGAGCCAACGTAGACGGTGCCGTCGGCGCCGATCGCGGGCGAGGAATGCACCGCACCGCCGGTTGGAAACTTCCACTTCAGCGCACCGTTGTTTCCATTGGTGCTGTATTCGCTTGCGCCGGTTCGCCCAGGATCGTGATGGAACATCGGCCACGGGGCGGAGGCCAGTTGGCCGTGTGCGCGCCGCCCGGTAAACAGCAGTACCGAGGCGATTGACGCGGCGAATGCCAGGGCAATCACTACCTTGTGCATGACGCCGGACCGTGTCCATCCTGCGCTCAGATGGTCGAGAATTGTTGATCGGGTAGTCATGATCGGCTCTCCCCCACCCGGCCCATCCCATCCGGGCAGCACGTCAAAGCGATCCGCCGGACCTCTTTTCCTTGCGAGCCTCCGCCCCCTGACCGTCAATTCTCAAAAACCAAGCACAACCTATGCCGAAGTAGGCACTGTCAACCGAAAGCTTGTTTATAGATGCTGATTCCTTTATCCCCGACGATCTTTCAGGCACTGGGCTGCGATGGGCTGTGCCGCTTTCCCTTTCGTCCAGTGCATCGGATCGCGCCAAAGCATCACTAGCATGGGCTAACAAGAGTCAGGACCGGCGACGATAGGGATAAGAGACGGACGCAGGGATAAGGACGAGTGTTCGAATCCGCGCGAAGCCGACCCGCTCGCGCTGAAGCTTTATTCCTGGTGCCAGGTCCCGAATACTTACTACCAAAAAGAATCGCTTCGCCCGTAAAGTGTCTCTAGAGTGTCTGAGCTGAGCAAACCCGAACGAAAGCGAGAGCTTCCCGATTTGGGAAAGCCTTTTTCAGTTGCCTGACGGCGCTCCGATGTCGCGCCGATGCTGTTAGAAGCCAGCTGCCACCTGCAATCTGGTGCCTTCGACCACTCGGGTTCGTTGTCAGCGCTCGCATCTGAGTAGGGAGAGCCTAGGAGCCGGGGTCCCTCCACTCCGCAGACTCCGGTCGGGATGACAGCGAGGAGCGATGGGACGCGAGGGGAACTTGGAATTCGGACCCTCACTCGCGTCTCGAAGACGAGGCGCGGCCTCTGCCTGACAGGAGAGGAAAAAAGGAAAAAGAGTTGGAGGCGCGCAGGGCGAGGCGCAATCGTGTTCGCCAGCGCGCTGGCGCTCTTGGCCGCCCTGACGATGCTTACGGCGGCGACCACCACCGCGCCGAGCGTGGCGCCGGTGGCTCGCACGCTCATCACGCATCAAATCGACGAGAACAATCTGGTCACGCTCGCGGGCAATACGCGTCCCGAAGCCAGGGTGGCGGCCGACGATCGCGGCCCGCTCGCTGACAGCTTTCCGATGGAGCATCTGTGGCTCCAGTTGCGGCGCCCGCCCGAACGCGAACAGGCCCTCGATCGTTACATCGATCAGCTGAGCGATCGGCAATCGCCGAATTACCATCACTGGCTCACCGCGAAGCAGTTTGGAGAGCGTTACGGCCTGGCGCAGAAGGACCTGGCGGCGATCACGCGATGGCTCGAATCGCACGGCTTTACCGTCAACCTGATCTATCCCAGCCGGGTGCTGATCGATTTTTCCGGGACGGCCGGCCAGGTGGGCGAGGCCTTCCATAGCGAGATTCACAATCTCGAGGTGAACGGTAAGAAGCACATCGCCAACATGAGCGACCCGCGGATTCCCGCCGCGCTGGCGCCGGCCGTAGTCGGCGTCGTGTCGCTGAACAACTTCATGCCGCATCCGTTGATTAAGCCGCGCCCGGCGTACACCTTTGCGGGCTGCGGCTCTATCACCGGCAGCGATTGTTACGCGCTGGTACCCGCGGACCTGGCCACCATCTACAATCTGAATCCGCTTTTCACGGCGGGTTATTCGGGCCAAGGCCAGACGATCGTAGCGGTCGAGGACGGCGACGCGTACAACACCAACGAGGCTGGAACCGACAACACGGATTGGGATACGTTCCGCTCGACCTTTGGCCTCTCGAGCGCCTACCCAAGCGGCTTTTTCACACAGGTCCATCCGCAACCCGGCGCCAGCGAGACCTCTACCACCTGCGATGGCGGCAGTTGCAGCTGTACCGATCCGGGCGTCGTCGCCGCCGCCGAGAGCGAAGCGATCGTGGACGCCGAATGGGCCAGCGCGGCGGCGCCTAACGCGGCCATCGAACTGGCCTCGTGCTCCGACAGCGCCACGATCTCCGGAGTTTTCATCGCGCTGCAAAACATTCTGAGCAACGGCGGCCCGGTCCCTCCGATCGTCAGTGTCAGCTATGCCTGGTCCGAGGTGGAGGAGGGCGCATCGGAGAACTCGTACATCAACGGCTTGTACCAGGAGGCGGTGACGGCAGGCGTCGCGGTTTTCGTTGGGGCGGGCGACGGCGGCGCGGCGGCGACCGATTGGGATTTAAAAGATACTGTAGCGGAATACGGGATCAGCGTCAGTTCTTTCGCCTCCACGCCGTACAATGTGGCGGTCGGCGGCACCGATTTCGGCGACACGTACGCGGGCACGAGCAGCACTTACTGGAGCGCGACAAACAATTCCGACTATGGCTCGGCGTTATCTTACATCCCGGAAATTCCCTGGAACGACAACTGCGCCAGCGAGCTGATCGCCGAATACTTTTTCGTCAACGACGATTATGCCGACGGTATCACTTATGGCTCGAGCGGTTTCTGCGACAGCTCGACCGGCTTGGCCGATTTCCTGCCTACCTACCCGGCGGGCAGCGGCGGCCCGAGCGGCTGCGCGACCGGGGAGCCGTCCACCCCGTATGTCGTCAGCGGGACGTGCGCGGGATGGTCCAAGCCTTCATGGCAATCCGGTTTGGTGGGCAACCCCTCCGACGGCGTGCGCGATCTTCCCGACGTCTCGCTGTCCGCCGCAGACCACGGTACCTGGAACCACTACTACATGTTCTGCTGGTCGGACACCGCCAATGGCGGATTATCCTGTTCTGGCGCTCCCGATACCTGGTCTCCCGGTGGCGGAACGTCGGTCGCTACGCCGATCATGGCCGGCATTGAAGCGCTCGTGAATCAGTACGCCGGCAGCAACCAGGGTTTTCCCAATCCCACCTACTACGCGCTGGCCAAAACCGAGTATGGCGCAAGCGGCAACGCCTCATGCAATTCAACGCTCGGCAACGGTGTCGGCAGCTCCTGCATTTTCCACGACGTGACCGAGGGTGACAATGATCTGGCGTGCGACGGCACGAACAATTGTTACATGCCATCGGGCTTCGTTGGCGTGCTGTCCACTTCCACCTGGGCGTATCAGCCCGCGTATCCGGCGACAGTGGGATGGGATTTTGCGACCGGGATCGGGACGGTGAACGCGTATAACCTCGCGCAGGCATTCGTTGCGGGCGCGACGGCAACCGCGACGGCCACGCCCACAGCCACTGCGACAGCGACTGCGACGGCGACGAAGACCGCCACGGCGACCGCGACGAAGACCGCCACGGCAACTGCGACGGCGACATCAACCGGATCGGCGACACCGACGGCGACTGCGACGGCGACCAAGACCGCCACGGCGACTGCGACTGCAACAGCCACCAAGACTGCGACGGCAACTGCGACCGCAACGAGGACCCCAACGCCAACGGCGACGGCGACGGCGACCAAGACTGCGACGGCGACCGCGACGAGGACCGCAACCGCGACAGCGACTGCGACCGCGACGAGAACCGCGACGAGGACCGCAACGCCATCGGCGACACCGACGGCAACCGCAACGCCAACGGCACCCGTCGGTCCGCTCTCCGTGTCGCCGCCATTCGTGTTCTTCGAGGCCACGCTGGGCGGTGTAAGCACAAGCCAGACGGTGACGCTCAGCAACCCGAGCGGCAATGGCACCGTGACCATCGCGAGCATTCTGATCGAGGGCGACGGCGACTTCTCGATCGCCAGCACCACCTGCGGCACGCAGCTGGCGGGCGGCTCGCAATGCACCATCACGGTGGAGTTCAATCCGTTGGAGCTAGGATCACCCATCGGCTTGCTGTTCATCAGCGACAACGCCAGCAACTCGCCGCAGTTGGTCTATCTGTTAGTTACCCCGTAGGCGTATTGGGATCTGCTGAGGCGGCAGGAGGGGAGCGGCAAGTGTGAGCCTCGGCGGCAGCGATCTTTCGACGGCCGATCGCGCGACTATTGTTGACAAGATTAGGCGGGCGCGTTTGCGCCTGCGCTCGACGAACGCGTAAACTCGATCATTATCAGACTTCAATTGTTCCAAGGTGGTGGAGGCGGGCGGTGCTGAACATAGCCCATCGCGGGGCGAGCGGTACTTTTCCCGAGAACACCCTGAGCGCGTTTCGCGCCGCTATCGACGCGGGCGCGGACATGTGCGAGCTGGACGTTCAGCTCAGCCGCGACGGCGCCATCGTGGTGATTCATGACGATACCGTCGAGCGCACGACCGATGGCAAGGGCGAAGTCGCGGAGCTGACGCTGGAGGAGCTCAAGCGATTGGACGCGGGCGCGAAGTTCAAGGGCGGCCCGTTCAAGGGCGCGCGAATTCCCACGCTCGAGGAAGTGTTCGCCGCCACGAGCGGCAAGTGCGGGCTCAATATCGAGCTCAAAGCGGGCGGCCTCGAGCATCAGGTTGCGCAGATCATGCAGGCGCGCAATGCGTTGGGCGATAGCATCGTGTCGAGCTTCGATTGGGAGTATCTCAAAAAAATCCAGCAGCTGCATTTCAACATTCGCATTGGCCTGCTTGCGGACGAGAAGCCGGTTGACCTGATGATGAACGCGGTTGCGATGCGCGCGTATTCAATCAATCCGCGCTGGGACATGGTGACCTCCGATCTGTGCAAGGCGGCGCACGAGCGCGGCCTCAAGCTGTACACCTGGACGGTGGATGCGGACGCGCGGATGCGGGCGCTAATCGAATGCGGGGTTGACGGCATCATGACGAACTATCCCGAGCGGTTGCGGACGGTGGTGGGCGGCTGATGGGGCGTTTCGGCGACGACAAGATCGAGGAAGTCCGTTCGCGCGCCGATATCGTCGAGATTGTCGGCGCGCACGTTCGTCTGCGCCGCGCGGGGCGCAACTTCGTCGGGCTGTGTCCGTTCCACAATGAGAAGACGCCGTCGTTCTCGGTGAATGCCGAGCGCGGATTCTTTCATTGCTTTGGATGCGGCGCGGGCGGCAGCGTTTTCAATTTCATAATGCGCGTCGAGGGGCTGACGTTTCCCGAAGCGGTGCGTTCGCTCGCGCGCAAGTACGGCGTGACGTTGCCGGAGCACGATCAATCCGGAGCGGCGGCGGGCGAGCGCGAGGCGATGCTCAAAGCCAGCGAGGTCGCCGCCGAATTCTTCGCCCACGTGCTGTGGAACTCGACCGACGGGGCGCTCGCGCGCGACTATTTGAAGTCGCGCGGCATCAGCGTCGAGACGGCGCGCGCGTTCATGATCGGATTTGCGCCGAGCCGGCCGGCGTCGCTCGCGAAGGCGCTGGAACGGCGTGGACTGCGCGACGCGGGCGTGAAAGTGGGGCTGGTAAGGAAAGACGGCGACGGTGCGTACGACATGTTTCGCGCGCGCGTGATGTTCCCGATTCGCGACGCGCAGGGCAGGGTGCTCGCATTCGGCGGCCGCGTGCTCGACGCGCGCATCCCCAAGTACATCAACTCGCCCGAATCGCCGCTGTACTCGAAAGCGCGAACTCTGTACGGGCTGTTCGAAGCGCGCCAGGCGATTTCGTCGAACGCGCCGGCGGGGAAAGATCGCGCGATTCTGGTCGAGGGTTACTTCGACGTGATTGCGCTGTGGCAGGCGGGGTTCAAGGAAGCGGTGGCGGGATGCGGCACGGCGCTGACGGTCGAGCAGCTTCGCGCGCTGAGCAGATACACGAAAAATGTAATCGCGTGCTTCGACGGCGACGCGGCGGGGCGCAAAGCCTCGATGCGGGCGCTGGAGATTTTTTTGCAGGCGGGGTTGCTGGGCCGGGGGATTTTTATTCCATCGGGTTTCGATCCAGATACGTTTATCCGCGAGCGCGGCGCGGCCGCATTCGCGGCGCTGACGGACAAATCCGAGTTGCTGATCGATTATTTTCTCAGCGAACAGGCGGGAGAGGCGCGCGGATCGATCGCCGAGCGGGCGCGGGCGGCGCAGCGCGTCGCCGAGATGCTCAAGCTGGTAGACGATCCCTTTCAGTTCGATCTGCTGGCCCGAAAAGCCGCCGACCTGCTCTCGATTGGCGAGGAAGTTTTGCGCAAAGAGGCGCGCGGGCGTCAATCACGACCGACGCCATCGCGGTTTTCGCGCGCGGGGGCCGCGGCTGGCGCCGAGAACCGGCCCGCCACGCCGGGCGGCGGTGACGCCGGCTCGAAGGCCGAGGTCGGCCTCGTCGCGATTGCGCTGTTGCATCCGGAATTGCGCGCCGAGATTGCACAGTCGGGCGCGGCCGCGAATTTCGAGGAGATCCGCCTGGGGGGGGTGCTCGCCGACTTGTGCCGGACCGAGGAAGCATACACGGCGCTGGAACAATGGACCGCGGAGCGGCTGTCGGCCGAGGAGCAAAGCCGGATCAGCGAGTTTGCGGTCGGTCCGCTGAGCGATGATATCGGCGACGACACTCAGAAAAATCCCAATGAGCTTGAAAAATGCCGGGCGCTGGTCAACGACTACGTCGTCGCGCTCGATCGGCGCCGACGCGCGCATGAATTGGGGCGACTGCGCCGGAGTGCCGCCGAAGTGTCGGCGCGCGAGTCTGAACCCGGCGAGGCGGCGGCTGCTGCGCAGGCCGTGATCGCACACCGACGCGAGGGCCGCGGGCAGGGATGACCGGATGAATCGACATGAATTGAACGAATGTTGCGACGCTCAGCCCTTAAGTCTTTTGCGCGAACTTGCTACCATCGGAGCAGCCTGATGAATCTCAGAGGGCCCATAGCTCAGCCAGGTTCAGAGCTGCCGGCTCATAACCGGCTGGTCCCAGGTTCAAATCCTGGTGGGCCCACACCATTCGTTTCCGCTGTCCGTTGTCCGCAGCACCGCCCGACGGGCCGTTTCAACTTATCACGATGACGAACAAAAACTTTGGCGATGCGCACAACCTAAGGGAGGGAAGAATTGCGTGAAGAGATAACCCGGCTGATGGACCTCCAGGTCATCGACCGGCAGCTGCAAGAGTTGGAGCAAGCGCTGGCGTCGATTGCCGGGCGAGTTGACCAACTTCGCGATGAGACCGAGAGCAACCGGGCCGAACTCGAACGCCTGACGGAACAAGACAAGGAACTAACCGCGGCCCGCAAAAAGGCCGAGCGTGAACTGGCCGAGGGCGAAGTCAGAATCCGCAACAAGCGGATGCGATTGACGCTGGTCCGCAACGACAAGGAATTGCAGGCGCTGAGCCACGAGATCGAGTCGTTGAAGGAGACCAATCAGCGGCTCGAAAGCGAGTTGCTCACGTCGATGGAGGGCGCGGACGCGCGGACCGCGCGAATCAAGGAGCTCACCGAAGCGATCACCAAGGGACGCATCGATCTGGCGGCGGCGGAAAAGGAAATCGCGGCGGAGGTCGAAGAGCTCAAGAGCAACATCGGCAAGCATCGCAAGTCCCGCGAGAAGGTCGCCGAGAATGTCGATGCGAATCTGCTCGCGCGCTACCAGATGATTTTCAACCGGCGCGCGGGCGTCGCGGTTGCGCTGGCGAAGGGCGGAACCTGCCAGGGATGCAGGATGCGGCTGCCGCCACAGCTGTACAACGAGATCCAGAAGCATCGGCAAATAAATTTCTGCCCGAACTGCCAGCGCGTTTTGTATTACGAGGAGCAGGCAGAGAAACCGAGCTCCTGACCGCTTCCGTGAGGGAACAATCGTAGAAAAATAAGGGAGGTCAAGGCGCCTCAGCCGCGGCCGAGGCGCGGCGCCCTGCGTTGGGCGCGGTAGATCTTCGGACAAGCAGAAGGCATTACGCTAAGATTCTGCGCATCGTGTGGCTGATCGATCGAATAGCATTTTTCTCAATTGCCGCGGCATTGTTCTTGGTAACGGAGCGAGTCGAGGTGCGCGCGCAACCTGCTGCTCCGGATTCGCCGGCCGCATCGTCGAGTCCCGAAGCTGCTGGGGCATTGAAGCCCGGGACGATTATCGGCGCCGACAATATCGATCAGTACTCGCGCTATGTTCCTTCCGCAGCCAAGTTTGCCGTCGCGCATGGCTTTCGCATGCGAATCATCCCCGACCGCCGCGTCGAATGGTCCCAGGGCTTTCAGCACGCGACCGAAAAATACGCCGCGCAAGTCACGCTCGACAACGACGATTACATCCAGAACTACGTCGCCGGCATGCCGTTTCCCCTGATCGACGCGACCGACCCGAAGGCTGCGGTGAAGATCGCCTACAACTGGCACATGGGACCGTTCATGCCGGACGATTTTTCGATTGCGCCATGGAGCAGCAACGGCTACGCCGCCGATCCCGCCAACGCTCTGAAAATAGTTCCAAACAGCAATGCCGACTACGGCTGCGAACAGTTCGAGTTCCTGCGCTTCGCCCATCGCACCGACGTCGATCCGCGCCCGACGATCGGCGACAACGCGATGGGCGTCGAGTGGAAGGCGAAGTGCAATCGATGGATGACCGATCTCTTCGGCACCCCGAGCGAAGGCGCCGGCATCTGGGTTCGTTATCTCGACCCCAGGCATCCCGACGAGTTTTTCTCGTTCAGTGGAACTTCGCGCCGCGTGCGGCGCAGCGCTGTGCATCTGGAGTATCCGAATGAATCCTGCCGCGGCTGCCATCAGCCATTCTGGGCCTATGCGCTGCCCAAGACCGAGAACTATCTGTATCGCCTGCTCGGCAGCACGGCAATCCTGGGGTGTTTGGCGAGCGATGAAGAGCCGGCAGGATTCAAGACCGGCGGCGAAGGATTGACGCTTGGCGAGGAACCGTTCGAACTTCGTCACGCATACATTCTGGAGATGCGGCCGCGATTCGCCGAAGGCTCGTCGTCGTCGATGCGCACTATCGTCTATATCGACAGCGAGGTGTACGTTTGGCTGGCGGCGGAATTTTATGACTCGCGCGGCCTGACCGCGACGGCGATGCCGCTGTGGCGAATGCGGCCGTCGTCAGAGGGCGGAAGCCTGTTCGATCTCGCGGGCAGCTTTTATCATCCCGAGAAACGCGGATCGTTCTTTCGCTCGCTCGTTCCCGCGCACGATGAATTCAAGCAGGCAATCAACAACGGCAGCGTCGGGGAAGGCGCGTTCAATCCGGAAATGATGCACTGAGGCGCTGATCTTTCGCGGGCGCGTCGGAGAAGCTTAACCCCTCGCCGAGGGCGAAGGGGAAATCACTTGATTGAATGTGAAACCCACCGTGGGTTTCACACTTCCCTGGGCAGGGGTGACCTCCTTCGGCTTCGCTCAGGACAGGCTCTGCACCCAATGTTAAGATAAAGATGCGGGACTTCGTTCCCGTCGGCCGCTCCCTTTTTGGGTGATAGGTGGAGCCCCGCCGACGCCGAGGGACCCCGGACCTCTCCTCACTCATACTCGTCAGCTACGCAAAGTTCCTAGGGGGGAGAGGGAATCGAAAAGATGCTAGTCTAAGAGGGCCGGAGTGAGTCGGGCGATCGCTTCCTGAACAAGGAAGAGGAAAGTCCGGGCTCCATAGGGCAGGATGGCCGTTAACGGCGGCGCGAAGCGATTCGCGGAAAGTGGCACAGAAAATACACCGCCCGAAAGGGTAAGGGTGAAATGGCGGGGTAAGAGCCCACCGGCGCGCGAGTGATCGTGCGCGCATGCCAAACCCCATCCGGAGCAAGACCAAATAGGAGGCTGAGCGGCCCGCTCTTAAGGCCTCGGGTATGGTCGCATGAGCCGGCGAGCAATCGACGGCCTAGAGGAATGATCGCCGCCCGCAAGGGCACAGAACCCGGCTTACAGACTCACTCCGGTTTTTTCAGGGAACGTGCTTTTTCAGTGAACGTGCAATGTGCCGGCTGTCGTGCAGACTGTCGGCATTGGCAACACAGCCAGCATGGTCGAATGCGTCGGTTTTTTCAGGGAACGTGCAATGTGCCGGCGTCGTGCCGGGTGCGCGCATCGGTAACACAGCTGGCCTTGTCGAATGCGTTTCTTTCAGGGAACGTGCAATGTGCTGGCGTCGTGCCGGATGCCCGCAGCCGCCACGACTCGCGCGGCCACTTCGAGCGGTTTCAGAATCGCGGTGCCTGAGGTCACGTAGCGGGAGATTCGCGAGAGTGCGGCCAGGTCGCGCACGCCAGCTTCGATTTCCGGCGCGATCGCGAGCATGACGCCGGGCGGAAGTTCGCGCGCGAAGGCCGCGACGCGCTCGATCTCGCCGAGGGTCCGGTCGCGATACTCCTCGAAGTGATGGACCAGCCGGCCGAATCCGTCCGCATCCCCATCGTGTCTGGCGAGCGACGATCTCAATTCCGAAATTTCCGCGAGATGACTCAACGGACGCTCGGCAGAATCCGCGACGGCCGACCAGGTGCGCTCGTCGAGGAACCGATTGACCACTATCGCGGTGAGCTTGAGTCCCTCGGAGTTCATCTGGCCGAGCAGCTCGCGCGCCTGGCGGATGCGATCGGGTTCCGCCGTCGTCACCATCACGAAGCGGACGGCCGGCGAATGCAGCAGCGCTTCGGTCTTGTGCAAGCGGTCCACAATTGCGTCCATGCTGTCGGCGGCGGCGGCGAAGAAATCCGTGATGGTCGAAAGCACGCTGCCGCCGACAAAGCGCTCGAGCTCGCGCACGACAAAACGCGCCGCCTTGCTCGCGACCTTCATCGCAATCCGCCCGGCAGAGAGCGACGGCGTAAAGAGCCATCGCGCAGACCGCGAATCGAGCAGACGAATGAGCCGCGCGGGAGTCTGCAGGAACTCGAAGGAGTGCGATGCGGGGGGAGTGTCCACGACTTCGAGCTCGAAGGCGCCGGTCTGATGGAGATCGTAAAGCCGCTGGAGGGCGGCGAAGGCTTCGGAGCCGGCGAACTCGGCAGTCAGGCTTCTGTAGAATGGGTTGTCGAAAATCCGGCGGCGCGTCGCCGGGTCGGCAATAAAGCGCTCGACGATGGCGTCCCAGGCACCGGTCACGTCGAGCATCATCGCGGAGAGCCGAAGCTGGCGGTCAAGTCCGGCCGCGGCCAGCTGCCGGGCGCCGATTCGGGTCGGCTGGCCGCCGAGGCGCGCCAGGCCGAGCGCGTCACGCAGGCGCTCGGAAGGATCGACGGTTATGACCGCGGTGTTGAGATTGGCAGATGCGCCGGCGAGGCCGAGCGCGGCGGCGATAGTGGTCTTACCGACGCCGCCAGTGCCGAGCAGAATCGGAATCGAGCCTTTGGTGAGCAGTTCTTTCAAGCAGCAGCTCCGTTTCACGGTCACGATAGCAGGCGCGGCGAATGGGCGCATCGCAGGACAACCGTTGTCATCGCGCGGCGCTAAACCTGTGGATAGTGAGTTCGAGGGTCTTCACACCGCGAGATGACGGTCCTGCCACCGAAGGGTAGAATTGAAGAGGGTGGCGTGAAGGAGGGTATTTTTTAATGGAGTCGGAGATGGTGGCGGCGGCGTCGGTTGTTCTGAGCGTTTTGTCGATCGCGGGGATTTTGATCGTAATTGCCAGGCTGCGCTCGCTTTCGGCGACCGAGTCCTTCGCGCAATTGGCCGAGCAGCTCGATTCGATCGCCCGGAATCTCGACGAAAAGTTGACGCAGACGCGCACTGACCTAGCGGGGCGGCTCCAGCAGGCGCAAGGCGATCTCAGCCTGGCGACCGCGGATCGATTGTCGGAAGGGTTCCTCAAGCTCAACACGGCGCTTGAACAGCATCTTTGCGCGGGCAGGCAGGAGCAGGCGAACTCGCTCAAGCTGGAGATTGCCGCGTTGACCACGCAGACGAAGGAAAGCGTGGAGGCAATACGCACGGACGTCGGCGAGAAGCTGGCCGCGATCACGAACACTGTGCAGGTGAAGCTGGATCAGAATATCAAGGACGGCTTTGCCCAGTTCGAAAAAGTTCAGAATCATCTCAACGAAGCGCAGGAGCAATTGAAAAATCTCGGGGTGATCGGAGCGTCGATCAACGACCTGAACAATCTGCTGAAGATGCCGCATCTGCGGGGACGGTTCGGTGAACAGGGGCTGGAGCGGCTGCTCGAGGACTTTCTGCCGCGTCATATGTACGACTTGCAGGCGTCGCCCGACGGCGAAGGTCCCGGCCGCGCCGATGCGGTGATCAAGTTTCCCGATCGGATGCTGCCGATCGACGCGAAATTTCCGCGAGAGCAAGTGCTGGCACTTTTCGAAACCAACGATCCGCAGGCGCTGGATCGGGCGCGGGTCGAGTTCGAGCGCGTGATGAAGGAGCAGGCCAAGCGCATCGCGGGTTACATCAGACCCGAGAACGGCACGACCGATATGGCACTGATGTATCTGCCGAGCGAAACGCTGTACATGGAGGCGGTGCTCAACGCGGAACTGAGCGAGTGGCTCAACAAGCGGCGGGTGTATCCCGTTTCGCCGAACACTTTGATCGTGACGCTGCAGTCGATCCAGATGGTTTTCAAAATGTACGAGTACGCGAAGGGACACGAACGCGCGACCGAGGAACTGAAGAAGGCGCAGAACGCATTCGGACATTTCGAGAATCGCTTCGAGGAGCTCGGGAAGTCATTGTCAAAAGCGCAGGATGCGTTTGAAGTCGCCAAGGGGCATTTGACGCGCTACCGCAATCGCGTGACGGGATTGACCGGCGAGCCGGTCCCCGAACTCGAATTTCCGGCAGCGCCGGCCAAGGTGCGCGAAATCGCGTAAGCGCCAGTCACTTACTCCGATTCCTGGTCGGAGGGAGGCGGGGGCTTCAGTTGGCTGCGCTCCTTGCCGGCGACGATCCATCGCTCGACTTCGTGACGCTCGCGCTTGAGGAATCCCGCGACCGCGCGCTTGAGATCCGGGTCGGAGACGTAGTGGATGCTGCGGGTGAGTGCGGGGTCGAAGCCGCGCAGCCATTTGTATTCGCCGCCGGCGCCGGGCTCGTAACGCTGAATGCCGCTCAGAATCGAGTGCTCGATGCCGGCGTAGTAGCAGACGTTGAAGTGCAGGAAGCGGACCTCGCGGAAGCATCCCCAATAGCGGCCGTACATCACGTTCGCCTTGGCCAGGTTGATGGCGCCGGCGATCAGTTCGCGTCCCGCGTACGCGCCGATCAAAACCATGTTGCGTTTGAAGGATTTGCGGATGAGGTCGAAAAATTCCTCGGTGAGATATCGACGGCCCCAGTAAAGCTTTTCGATCGTCGAGCAATAGATTCGATACATCTCGGGGAACATCCGATCGGGAATTTGCTCGCCCGCGACGACGCGGATGTGGACGCCCTGCTCGTCCATCGCGGCGCGTTCGTGGCGGACGGCGGTACGCCGCTTGTGCTTGAGCCGGTTCAGATAGTCGTCGAAGGTGGCGAAACCCGCGTTGTGCCAATGGTACTGATAGCCGAGCCGCTCCATGAATCCGATCGGCGCGAGCGCGGCAGCTTCGTCGGGTTCGCAAAAATTGACGTGCACGCTCGACAGCTTGTTGTCCTCGCAGATCGAGGTGAGCGCGAGGCCGAGCAGATTGATGAGGCCGGCTCGATCGACGTCCGGCGCGGTTAGAAATCGGCGTCCCGTATGAGGCGTGAACGGCACCCCGACCAGAATCTTGGGGAAGTAGCGGATGCCGGCGCGCTCGGCCGCGTCGGCCCATCCATGGTCGAAGACGAACTCGCCCATGCTGTGGGTCTTGAGGTAGAGCGGGGCTGCGGCGACGATTCGTTTTCGGGGCGCCTCTCGAACCACGAGATGATACGGGGCCCATCCGGTGCTGCGCGCAGCCGATCCAGAGTGCTCCATCGCATACAGCCAATCCCATTCGACAAACGGGGAATCGCCGGGGGCGAGCAGGGCGTCCCACGCCGCGCGGGGAATCTTGTCGATACCCTCGACGATCGCGACTTCGAGTTTGGGCGCGGAATCATTCATGGCAAAGTTTCAATCCCATCGCTTGCGCAAATCACAACGGTCAAAATATCAGACTTATCGCAACCGAACCGATTGTTGCCGGATGCTCACTAGGCACGCTCGAATTTGTTATTATATTTGTGAGATGGAGCGAGGCGCTCCGAGCGATCGAGGTGCGATGGCGGATTTCGTGCGCAAGCGGACGATTTCGGCGCGAATCACCGACGGCGACGGCGATGGCCGCTCCAGCGGCGGCGATATCGCTACCGAGCGCAAGACCCGCACCAAGTCGAAGACCGCCAAACCGCCCTTGTACAAGGTTATTTTGCTCAACGACGATTACACGCCGATGGAGTTCGTCGTCGAAGTGTTGAAAGCGGTATTTCACAAGCAGCATGCCGACGCGACCCGAATCATGCTCCACGTGCATCAGAACGGGATGGGCGTGGCGGGCGTGTATCCATTCGAAGTCGCGGAGACCAAGTCGCACACCGTCGAGGAACTCGCGCGTGAGGCCGAGTATCCGCTCAAATGCGTGATGGAAAAGGAGTGACCAGGCCATAGCATCGATGCCTCCGTCGAACAACAACATCATGATCAGCCGCGAACTACAGGTGACGCTGCAACTCGCGATGAGCGAAGCCGTCAACCGGCGTCACGAGTTTGTGTGCCTGGAGCATCTGCTGTTTGCGATGCTTCACGACGTGACGACGACCACGATTCTGAAAAATTGCGGCGCCGATCTGGATGGGCTGCGGCGCAAGCTGGCGCATTACCTCGACGAGCAGGTCGAGCGGATGCCCAAGGACGAGGAAGTGTCGCCGCGCTACGCGATCGGGGTGCAGCGGGCGCTGCAGCGGGCGGCGTTGCACGTGCAATCGGCTGGGCGCCAGGAGATCACCGGCGGCAACGTGCTGGTCGCGATGTTCCATGAAACCGAATCGCCGGCGATTTTCTTTCTGCAGGAGCAGGGCGTCACGCGCTTCGACGTGATCAATTTTATCTCGCACGGGGTTTCCAAGGCGGGCGCGGAAGACGACGAAGACGGCGAGGAAACGGACAAGGACTCGATCGATCGCGACGGACACGAGCACGAAGGCGGCGACGAAGAAGGCGAGCGCAAGCTGTCGCCGTCGAAGGCGCTCAACACTTACGCTATCAACCTGGCCAAGCGCGCGGCGGACGGAAAAATCGATCCGCTCGTCGGCCGCAAGAAAGAACTCGAGCGCGCGGTGCACGTGCTGCTGCGCCGGCGCAAGAACAATCCGGTGTTCGTGGGCGAGGCCGGGGTCGGCAAGACCGCGCTGGCCGAGGGACTCGCGCTGGCAATTCATAAGGGCGACGTGCCCGACGCGCTCAAGGGCGTCGAGATCTACGCGCTCGACATGGGCGCGCTGCTGGCGGGCACGCGGTTCCGCGGGGACTTCGAGCAGCGGCTGAAGGCGGTCATCAAGGCGGTAGTCGGCGACTCGAAGCGGATTTTGTTCATCGACGAGATTCACACGATAGTCGGCGCCGGCGCGGCTTCCGGCGGGACTATGGATGCGTCCAACCTGCTCAAGCCCGCGCTCGCGTCGGGCGACCTGCGATGCATCGGATCGACGACTTACCAGGAATACAAGCGCTCGTTCGACAAGGACAAGGCGCTGGCGCGGCGCTTCCAGCGAATCGACGTGGTCGAGCCGACGCAGGACGAGGCCGTGCAGATTCTGGGCGGCATCAAGTCGTACTACGAGAAGCATCACAACGTCCGCTACACGAATTCGGCGATCAGATTGGCGGTCGAGCTATCGGCGCGATACATCAACGACCGGTTCCTGCCGGACAAGGCAATCGACGTGATGGACGAGGCCGGAGTCGCGGGGCATTTGCGCGGCGCGGGGACGACAGAACCGGTGACGGTGGGCACGCGCGACGTGGAGCGCACGGTCGCGCGGATGGCGAAGATTCCGGAGCGGACGGTGTCGGCGACCGATCGCGGACGGCTGCAAACGCTCGACGAGGATATGAAGCAGGCGGTGTTCGGCCAGGACGAGGCGATCAACTCGGTCGCGCGCGCGATCAAGCTCGCGCGCTCGGGGCTGAGCCATCCCGACAAGCCGGTCGGGGCATTTTTGTTCGCCGGACCGACGGGCGTCGGCAAGACCGAAGTCGCGCGGCAACTCGCGAAAGTGATGGGCGTCGAGTTCATCCGCTTTGACATGAGCGAGTACATGGAGCGGCATACGGTTTCGCGCTTGATCGGCGCGCCGCCGGGATACGTCGGCTTCGATCAGGGCGGATTGCTCACCGACGCGATCAACAAGACACCGCATTGCGTGCTGCTGCTCGATGAGATCGAAAAGGCGCATCCCGATTTGTTCAGCATCCTGTTGCAAGTGATGGATCACGCGACACTCACCGACAATAACGGGCGCAAGGCGGATTTCCGCAACGTGATCCTCGTGATGACGACGAATGCTGGCGCACAAGAGCTGTCGCGCGCGATGATTGGCTTCCACGGCGGCACCGGCCAGGGAAATCCCAAGAGCGTGCTGGAGAAGATGTTCGCGCCCGAGTTCAGAAACCGGCTGTCGGCGACGATCGAATTCGCGCCGCTGAGTCCGCCGGTTGTGGAACGGGTGGTGGACAAGTTTATCGCGGAACTGCAGGAGCGCCTCGACAAGCAGAAGGTCACGCTGACGGTGACGCCGGCGGCGAAGAAATGGCTGGCGGAACATGGTCACGATCCGCGCTTCGGCGCGCGCCCGCTGGGGCGGTTGATCGAGAACGAGATCGCCCGCGTGCTCGCGGACGAGGTGCTGTTCGGCCTGCTGACGAAGGGCGGTAAGGCGACGGCGGACCTCGATGGCGACAAGCTCAAGTTTTCGTACGAGCCGAATCCGGCTCGCCAGCCCGCGCCGGTCGCGTGATCTAGTTAGCCGCCAAGCCCGCTTCGGTGAGGCGATCCTCGAGAAGCGGGAGGCGGTCGTGACCCCAGAACGGTTCGCCCTCGAAGAAGAACAGCGGCACGCCGAAGACGTGGTCGGCGGCGGCCTCGTCCTGAGCGCGCTGATAGGCGACGGCGCCCTCGCCCGAAAGAAATTTGCGATAGTCGCCGGCTGACATGCCGAGGCTGGCGACTACGTCGGCGACCGCGTCGGGCTCGTCGGCTTCAAGCTCGCGCTTGAAGAACAGCTGATACACTCGACGGCTGTAATCGAGCAGGCGGCCGTGCTGATTCGCGAAGAGGCCGCCGATCAGCGCCGGCGTCGTGTCGTAAACCTTCAACGGCCCTCGAATGACCAGGCCGCGCGGCTTGGCCCATCGCCGCGCGTCGAGATACGAGTATCGCGCCTTGTGCTCGGAGTAGAGACTGCGCTCGCCTTTGCCCTTGATTCGAAGCTGGAACGGAATCCATCGCAGCCGAATCCGAAATCGCTGTTCGAGCGCGAAGGCGGGATCGAATGCGAGGTAGGCGAACGGACTCTTGTAGTCCGAGTACATCTTCACTTCCTTCGCTTGCATGAGATCGATCCCGCGGCGCGGAATTTTCAGATTTATTGAGCGAATTTTCGCAGCACGGTCGGATGCACCCATTCGGGGCCGCCCGTTTCGGGATGATCGATGTTGTAATGCAAGCCGCGCGACTCACGCCGGCTCATCGCGGATCGCACGACCAGCTCCGCGACCTTGGCCAGGTTGCGCAACTCGATCATGTCGGCGTCGAGCAGGTGGTCCCAGTAGTAGCTGTGAATCTCATCCTTGACCAACTCGATGCGCCGAAGGGCGCGCTCGAGTCGCCGGTCGCTGCGCACGATGCCGACGTAGTTCCACATCAGGCGGCGAATCTCGTCCCAGCTCTGCGTGATCATCACGCGCTCCTCGCTGCGGATCGCACGCCCGGGATCCCACTCCGGAAATTCGGGCGGCGCGCCGCCTCCTGACGCGACGATTTTGCGCGCCGCAGCAAACCCGCGCCGGCCCATCACAGCGGCCTCGAGCAGCGAGTTCGACGCGAGCCGGTTGGCGCCGTGCAGCCCGGTCATCGCGACTTCGCCGGCCGCGTACAGGCGCGGAATCGAGCTGCGTCCGTCGAGATCGGTCTGCACGCCGCCGCACATATAGTGCGCCGCGGGCACCACCGGAATCGGTCCTTTGGTCAGGTCATATCCAAAGCTCAAGCATCGCTTGAAGATATTAGGGAACCGCCGCCGGATGAAATCGGCGTCGCGATGGCTCAAATCGAGATACACGAAGTCCAGCCCGCGACGTTTCATCTCGGAATCGATCGCCCGCGCAACCACGTCGCGCGGCGCCAGCTCGGCGTCCGGATGGTAGCGCTTCATGAACGCGGTGCCGTCGGGCAATTTCAGAATCGCGCCCTCGCCGCGAAGCGCCTCCGAAATGAGAAACGACTTGGCGGCGGGATGATACAGGCAGGTGGGATGGAACTGGTAGAACTCGAGGTTGGCGACCGCCGCGCCCGCCCGATACGCCATCGCGACGCCGTCGCCCGACGCGATATCGGGATTGGTCGTGTAGAGATAGACCTTGCCGGCGCCGCCTGTCGCCAGCATCGTGGCGCGCGAAATCACTTTGCGGATTTCGTGAGTGCCGCGGTCGAGCGCATAGACGCCCCAGCATGCGCCCGGCTTTCCCGCGGTGGCAGTCTCGACCAGCAGATTGATCGCGACGTGATTTTCCAAAGTGCGGATGTTGGGCCGCGCGGCCGCGGCCTCAGTCAGCGCACGCATTATTTCGCGCCCGGTCAGGTCCTGCGCGTGAAGCACGCGGCGATGGCTATGCCCGCCCTCCTGACCAAGGTCGTACTCGAGTTCGCTGTCGTCGGGTCCGCCGGTCTCAACCCGGGTGAAGCGAGTGCCGAGCCGGATCAATTCGCGCACCGCCTCGGGACCCTCGCGAACTATCGTCTCGACCGCGGCGCGATCGCACAAGCCGGCGCCCGCCCGCAGCGTGTCCTCGATATGCGATTCGAACGAGTCGTCAACGCTCCACACGCTGGCGATGCCGCCCTGCGCGTAGGCGGTGTTGGCCTCGGAACTGCCGGCCTTGGTGAGAACGGTGACGGTGCCGGCTTCGGCCGCCTTGATCGCGAAGGTCAGGCCCGCGATGCCGCCGCCGATGACCAGGAAGTCGCTGGACAGTTGCGCATTATGCCTCATCAGGTGGCCTCGGGCGCGCCGGCGGGATGAATCGCGGAGCGCACGTTGTGTCAAAATGACGCTACTCGGTCTGGGCGCGGCCAGTCAAGGCGATCGAGCGGCTGCGATTTGCCACCTCGATCCGATTCAAATATTCTCGAAGGTGCGGATCGCAACGAAAAACGAAAACGGGGAACGAAAAATCCGCTTCGCAGTTCGTCGAGCCGCCGACAGGCCAAGCCCGTGCCGATGACGCCGCCAAATATTGTCACGCTGTTCCGGATGGCGACCGCGCCGATCCTGATCTGGATCCTGATGCACAGCGGGCCGGCCGCTTCGTGGCTTGCGGCCGGGGTGTTCTTCATCGCAACGGTCAGCGATTATTTCGACGGCTACCTCGCGCGCAGTTACGACTCGGTCACCACGCTCGGCAAGTTTCTCGACCCGATGGCCGACAAGCTGGTAGTCACGACGGCGCTGATCATGCTCGCCGGGATGACGCGAATGCCGCACGTGCCGGCGTGGATGGTGGTCGTGCTGGTGGCGCGCGAAATAATGGTGACGGGACTGCGCGCGGTCGCGGCGGTCGAGGGCTTAATCGTGGGCGCCGAGGAGCTCGGCAAGTACAAGATGGCGTTACAGTCGATCGCGATTCAGGGTCTGCTGATTCATTACACGTATTTGCACGTCGATTTCTTCGCCGCCGGGATGTTTGTGCTGTGGATCGCGATGGCGGTGAGCGTGTGGTCGTGCGTCGATTACTATGTGCGCGTGGTCGCGGCGCTGCGCCCAAAGCCGGTGACTGCGGCGGGCAAGCGGGCGGCGATTTGACAGACGCTCCGGCGGCGGATAATCAAGTGGATTCGGCGCGCCGGTTTGAAGAGCGGGTGTAGCTCAGTTGGTAGAGCGCGTGCTTGCCAAGCACGAGGTCGTCGGTTCGAAACCGATCACCCGCTCCATAGATTCTCTGATCAGTTGAAGACCTTTTTCGGGCTGCTCGGCGCTCTCGGTCGTTCACCCCGAGCCGAGTGTGCCCATTTTTGTGCCTCAGCGCCGGTAAAGCCCGCCGATTCGACACCACCCCGCCGCGCTCGCGCTTGTGGGTGGCGCGCGCCGAGAACGATCCGGTCACGATGGGCGCAACAATCGCCGGAAAATGAAGATCAGATCTGAAAGTCGTCCTTCGGCGGACGTTTGGGTTTGGGCTTCGCTTCTCGCTCAGCGTCACGCTCGAGCGCCTTGAGCTCCTCGCGCACCTGATCGAGCCGATGACGAAATTCGTCCGCCTCGACTTTGACCCCGGTCTTGCAGTTCACGCATACGAAGTGAGTCTCGGCGCTTTCCTCGAACCCTCGCACCAGCATCGAGTTCCGGTGACCACACTTCGGGCATTCTATGTCGACGGTTTCGTCTTCAAACATCGTGGACGTCTCCGCGGAGCAGCCAGACCGCTCGTCATTGAACTTCTATCGCCGGCGCCTGCGCCAACCGGTTCGCGACCTGGATCGCAACATTCTTCACAGTATAGCGGAGATTTCCGGTCTAGAGGACCATTGCGCCGATCTTCGATGTATTTCTTACGCCGAACTGCTGGAGCCTGCCGGACAGATTTTCCACTGAGTCTGCCGATCCCAAGCGGCCACGCGGACGGATGCTCAATTGATGGACTTTCGCGCGCGTGATAGTTGATTGGGTTCGGTCGCGACTACGATTGAGCGCGGGGCGGCGTACCCAAGTGGTTAAGGGAGAGGTCTGCAAAACCTCCACGCATCGGTTCGAATCCGATCGCCGCCTCCAGTTATCTTCACCCGGTCCGAGCGATTTCTATGGGGCGGGGGGCATCGCTAGATGATGGTCAGGTTTCACTTGTAGCTTGACCAGGCATGGGGGGCCATCTTCGCCGTAGCAGAGGTTGCTTAATTCTCCGAGTTTTGGATCGCGGTCGTCGTGTGTGTAATCGGGACAGATCCAATGGCCACCCGCTCCCCGGTAAAGAGCGACCGCGAAATATCTGCCCGCCGCGAGGTTCCCGGCCACTGGATCGCCGCGCGTCGCGATATCGCGCGCGTTGACGATATCGAATCCGTCATGCGCCGCGTCCGGCGAATACTGCATGAAGAAAATCCGCCATTGCCGTCCGGGCCGCGCGGTCACCTGGTATTCCATCGAGCGATCGTACGAGAACACCGGCTTGTCGCGGCAAAGCCACGGCCGCGCCTGCGCCGCCAAGGCAGGGCTTGCGAGCAGCATCGCAAGCGCCGCGGCGATCGAGAAGTATCGTCCAATGCTCAAAATCTTCATGCCTCTTTCACTATTTCACCTTTCCCGACCCGCGATCGCGATAATGCGGCCGACGATCTCGCCGAGGTTGGAGTCCCTGGGCGTGAAGACCGCTTTGACGCCAAGATCGAGCAGTGCTTTACGGTCGGCCTGCGGGATTATTCCGCCCATCACGAGCGACACGTCGCCGACGCCGCGACTTTTCAGCAGATCGATCGTCTCCCGCGCGATGGACATATGCGCGCCCGCGAGGCTCGAGATCGCGAGCACATCGACGTCTTCCTCGAGCGCCGTCGCAACCATCTGCTCCGGCGTCTGCTTGAATCCCGCGAGGACTACTTCCATCCCGGCTTGCATGCACGCGTGGGAGAGCAGCTTGATCGCGTTGATATGTCCGTCGAGGCCGGCCTTGCCTAGCGCGATGCGGATTTTGCGCGTCGTAGGCGCAGCCGGCACGTTGAGCGCGCCGACGCCGACGCTGGTTTCAAGAATCGGCGGCGTGTAGCGGCCGCGGCTGACGCGCACGAGCGAATCCGTCCATTCGCCGACGGTGCCGCCTGCGCGGGCGAGCTCGATAGTCGCCTCGATGAGTCCGCGGTCGCCGTCGTTGTCATTTGCGGCGGCGCGTTCGAGCGCCTCGCGGGCTTTCGACACGGCAGCCTGGTCGCGCGCCGCGCGCCATTTTTTTATCGACCCGATGCGTTCTCTTTCCTTGAGCGCATCCGCCGCGTGATCCGTGTTTTCCTTGTACGGGGGCGCGAGTCCGACTTCGCCGGTAAACGCGTTGACTCCTATTTGCACGATCTCGCCCGACTCGACTTTCCTATAGCGCTCCGCAAGCTGACGCGTCAGTTCGCCGCTGACTATTGAAATGGCGCGCGAGTAGCCGGCCCCGCGCAACCGGATGGCGATTTCACGCGCGCGCGCCGCGGTCTCGGCGGTAAGCTTCTCGATAACTTTGCTGCCCTCGAAAATATCGCCATAGCCCGCGAGTCCCGTCTCGTGCATCAGAACCTGCTGCGTGCGCAAGCTGAGCGTTTGCTCGAACTGGTCGGGGATGGCGAGCGCCTCGCGAAAGCCCGGCAACTGGAGCGCGTTCACGCGCGCGTCGGCCGAGATGACCACCGGGAGCGCCTCGTACGCAATTCGGATGATGTTAACTTCGGGCTGCGCTTCGGTCAGCGTGAACGAGCGCACCTGGCATCCGGCGCGAAAGGCGACGTTATCGACGCCGTACTCAGAAGCGCAAAGCTCCCGCCAGAGTTTGAAGTACGCGCGAATCTTGCAGATCTCGGGGACCAGCTCGATGCCGCTGTTGATAAAAAATGAAATGCGCCTGACGGTCTGCTCGAATGCGGCCGCGTCGAGCTTGGGGCGGATCGCGTCGAGAATCAGCAGCGCGTTGCCGAATGCGTAGCCGATTTCCTCGGCCGGACCGGCGCCGCTCTCCATGTAGTGGTAGCCGCAACAGTTAATCGGATTCCAGTTGGGCACGCGCTCGACGGTGAATCGAATCAACTCGGTGGAAAGGCGAAACGACAGCTCGGGGTGAAAAATCGACGTGCCGCGCGCGACGAATTCCTTGAGCAGATCGTTCTGCGTCGTGCCGCGCAGCTCGGTCCACGGCACGCCGTGCTTTTCCGCGACGACCAGGTAAAGCGCCAGGACGAACGGCGCGGTCGCGTTGATCGTCATCGAGGTATTGATCGACTGAAGCGGGATTCCCTCGAACAGCCGCTCCATGTCGTTCCAGTGGCAAATCGAGACGCCCGCTTCGCCGACTTCGCCGCGCGCGACTGGGGCGTCGGGGTCGTAGCCGTTTTGGGTGGGCAGATCGAACGCGATCGAAAGCCCGCGCTGGCCCTGCTTCAAGTTTGCCAGGAAGCGCTCGTTGGCCTGGCGCGCGTCGCCGAAGCCCGCGTAAGTGCGGATGATCCATGGTTCACGGGCCGTAGGGCGAACTTTTTTTCCGCTGTCGGGCATCGACTCAAGGTTAGTTGTCGAAGCGATGCGATTCCAGCCGCTCTCCGACGGCCCGCGATCAGCGCCGATGCACCGCGCGGGCCACGGTTTCATTTTCACGATTCCGGGCAAGCTCAAGCTCGGTGGCGATGCGATCGATGAGCTCGATTCCCGAGAGACCGCCGTGCTCGCCGATCTCGAGCACCGGGCCCCCGCTCTCGGCCCGGATTTTTGCGATCGCCTTGCGCGCGTCCGCGGCGCGATTCAGCTCCGACCTGGCCAGCTCGGCGAGATGCTCGAGGTCTTTCTTGCGCAAATGGGGTCCGCGTCGGGTCGCCAGCGTCGATATGTCATCGGCGTCGAACCCCGATCGCGGCATTCGATTGAACAGCACGGCCGCCGGGGCGAGATGAATGCGGCTCAAATCGGCGAGAGTCTCGATAGTCTCCGATATCGAAAGACTGTCCGCCGTCGTGACCTGGATGATTGCGCTGTTGCGCCGGTCACGCATCATCCGCGAAATGTTGCCGGCTTCCTTGCCGACCACGCTTTCGCCGAATGTCGAGCGCGCCGCCGTCGGCATCTTGAGCAGGCTCATCGCCTGGCCGCTGGCGGGCGCATCGACGATTATAATTCTGCGGCCGGGCAGCTTGGTGTCGATCCGCCCGGCTTCATAGTAAATCTTTCCGAGCATCATCAGCTCGCGCAGCCCCGGCGCCGCTTGAACGAAAAATTGATAGAGGCGGCTCGCGAACACCGCCTTCAGCAGCATCCGTCCCGGCACCACCAGTCGCAGATATTCCTCGAGCGCGGCGCGCCCGTCGAGCGTCATCAGCGCGAGATTCGGCGCGACATCCGTGGGCACGAACGACGGCGCGACTCCGAACGTCGCGGCCAGCGGGGCACGCCCGTCGCATTCCATAATCAGCGCGCGCGCTCCCGACATTACCGCGAGCTTTGCGAGCGCCGCGCTCAGGGTAGTTTTGCCGACCCCGCCCTTGCCGAGCACGATCAGCACGCGTCGTGCGAGGATTTCGTTTAGCATTTGAGGGACAGGAGCCAGTCAGAGGTTACCAGCGGATCAGATTCGCTCCCCAGGTCAGGCCGCCGCCGCACGCGTTCAGCATCACGATATTGCCGTCGTGAATTCGCCCCTGCTCGAGGGCCTCGTCGAGCGCGATCGGCACCGACGCGGCCGAGGTGTTGCCGTAACGATCGATGTTAGTGAAGACTTTTTCCGGTGGCATCCCGAGCCGCTCGGCGACCGCGGAAATCATTCGCATGTTGGCCTGATGCGGCACGAACAGGTCGATTTCTTCAAGCTTGACGCCGGCGCGCTCGGCCACCAGCCGGCTGATTTCTTCCATTCGCTTGACGGCTATTTTGAACAGCTCCGGGCCTTTCATCTGAATCGCGTCATCGGCGCATCGCCGCACCTCCGAGTCGATTGTGCTGCGGGTTCCAGTCGCGCGGACCGAGAGCAGGTTCCAATGCTCGCCGGCGGAGCGCAGCAGGCTCGACAGCACTCCGCGATTTCCCGCTTCGGTTACCATCACGCACGCGCCCGCGCCGTCGCCAAACAGCACCGCGGTCCGGCGATCGCACCAATCCACCATCGTCGAGAGCGCGTCGGCCCCAACCACCAGTACGCGCTTGAAGTCGCCGGCGCGCATCTGTGCGTCTGCGACTTGAACCGCATACACGAAGCCCGAGCACGCGGCGGCAACGTCGAAGGCCGGCATCGACGAAATGCTCAGGCCCTTCTGAATCTGGCACGCCAGCGACGGAAACGCATACTCCGACGAAACCGTGCCGACTATGATCGCGTCGAGCGCGCCCGGCTTGATTCCCGCCCGCTCGAGCGCCGTGCGGCTGGCGGCGGTCGCGATCTCCGCCAGCGACTCGCCCTGGCGCATCGCGTAGCGGCTGCCGATTCCGGTGCGCGACCGTATCCATTGGTCGGACGTGTCCATGTACCGCTCGAGATCCTTGTTGGTCAGCGCGGTGCGCGGGACGGCCCGTCCGGTGGCTACAATTCTTGAGCCCATGATGAACCGAGTCAGCTCTGGACGGCGGCCCTGAAGGCCAGCGTCGTGTTCGTGCCGCCGAACCCAAATGAATTGTTAAGCGCGATCCGAATTCTGGCGGGGCGCGCCTTGTTGGCCACGTAATCGAGGTCGCATTCGGGGTCGGGAAATTCCTGGTTGATGGTCGGCGGCATCATCCCGCGATCGATGGCGAGCACCGTATACACCGACTCGATTGCGCCCGCCGCGCCGAGCGTGTGCCCGGTCATCGACTTGGTCGAACTAATCGCAACTTTCGCGGCGCGCTCGCCGAAGACGCGCTTTACCGCTTGAGTCTCGGCGATATCGCCTTGCTCGGTCGAGGTGCCATGGGCGTTGATATAATCGACCTCGTTGGGATCGAGATCGCTGTCTTCGAGGCACATCCGCATGCACTTGGCCGCGCCGCGTCCCTCGGGCGCGGGAGACGTGATATGGTACGCGTCGCTGTTGGCGGCGTATCCGCAGATTTCAGCTATGATCCTGGCGCCGCGCGCGACCGCGGCCTCGCGCTCCTCGAGGATCAGCGCCGCCGATCCCTCCGCCATCACGAATCCGTCGCGCTCCTTGTCGAATGGACGGCTGGCCTTCTCCGGCTCTTCGTTGCGGGTCGAAAGCGCGCGCATCGCGGCGAATCCGCCCACCCCCAGCGACGTGATTGCCGCCTCCGAGCCGCCCGTGATCGCGGCGTCCAGGTAGCCGAGCCTGATCATCCGGTACGCCTCGCCGATCGCATGGCTGCCCGACGCGCAGGCGCTGGTAGCCGTAAAGTTGACGCCGCGCGCTCCGTAGCGAATCGAGATTTGGCCCGGCGCAAGGTTGCCGATCAGCTTGGGGATGAAGAACGGCGTGATGTGACGCAGCCCGGTCTCCATGAAGACCTTGTGGTACTCCTCGATCGTGCACAGGCCGCCGATGCCGACGCCGATCAACACGCCCACCTGGTCGGCGTTGTCGTCGGTGATTTTGAACCCCGACTGGCGCATCGCCTGCTCGGCCGACGCGACCGCATACTGGATGAAGGGGTCCATTTTTTTGACGTCGCGCTTTTCGATCCAGTCTTCCGGATTGAAATCCTTCACCTCGCCGGCGATCCGCGCGGGAAATACCGAGGCGTCAAAGCGCGTAATCGGCCCAATACCGGACCGCCCCGCCATCAGGGCTTCCCAGTTCTTGTCCACTCCAACTCCGAGCGGAGTCACCAGTCCTACTCCGGTGACCACCACGCGGCGCTCAAGCATCGGTCTCATCAGAGCCCCTCATCCTCCATCGAATTCGCAGCTTAATAATCTACCAGAAGACAGCGCCGGTCGAGAATCCGCCCCTCACCCGGGTAGTGTCCAAATTTGAATTTTCACGCCAACTCCATGAAAGCGACATAGGCAGCTAGGATCAGAAAGACGAACAGGTCGCTTATCATTGCGAGATTCTCGTTTCGGGTTCTATCGCTCTCCGCAATATGTCGAATGCCCGCAATGCCGTAAAATATCGCGGCAGCAATCGCCACCGGCAGAGCGAAGCTTGGCTTGGCTAATGAGGTAATGCCGACGACGCCCGTTGCGAAATTCGCCACGCCCAGTTCGCGCACGAGCGGCAGCGCGTCATCGCTTTTGATGCCGAATATTTGTTCGGAGGTGAATCGCGGCTGGAAAAATTGTCGCAACCCTGCCAGCAACAACCTGACGCCAGCACTCCAGAACACGAACCACTTCCCCACCAACAGCATCAGCGGCGCTGTGCTGTGTAGATAGGAATGCTCCGCATAGATCGAGCCTGCTGGAAGCACGAGCATCAATAGAAGGACGGTTAAAAAATACATGATTGCTCCTTGCTCTCATTTCAAATCAGGACACTACCCCACCCGCCGTTGCTGTCTGAAACCACACCGCCTTGACGGCGAGGATGGGGGCGTTTTTGCCGGGACGAAAGGCAAAACTTGAGGCTGTCGGGAAGCCTCCTGGACTCAAAACCAGGCTCGAACTTGACGTTTGTAAACCACTGGTGTTGGTGCTAGTCGGAATCACGATTCAAAGTGGAAATTCCGGATAAGTAGGCGCCGGAAACATCGGATAAGGAGAAATAGTTGTATGCTCAAGGCGCTGAGAAAACCAAGAATTCTGGTCTTCGGAACGCTGATCGTCGGAATTTCAGGATGTAGCATGTTTTCCCCGTCGAACGCTCCGGTAGACTGCGACGCGGTAAAGAATCAGCAGCAGGCGGGGTTCAGTGATGCCAAGATCGCCTCGGATCTTGGCGCCACAGTCGATAAGGTCGCAGCATGCCACGGCCCGAAGACCGCCGCCGGGCCCCAGGATTAACGAGCTCGCTCTCAAGCGCAACTGAGCGGGGAGCGTCGCAGCGCGGGCGGACACGCAAGCAGCCGTTTGAGTTGCGTCAACCTCGTGTAAATTTCAAGAAGCCCGGCCCTCTCGCCCTGCCGCACGCTGGCACCGCGTGCCGGTTCCGGCTACCAAAGGACAGCGCCGCTCGAGAATCCGCGATTGCGTTCGTCGCGATGCGCCGGCCTTGCATCCAAACTTGAACCGATGAAACAATCCAGCGGTGCCGATTAGCAATACCGCAGACGATCCGTTCGCAAAACTCGCGCAAAATCTCGGCGAACTCGAGATTGTGATCGGCGAGCGCGCGCGGCCCGCGATTGCCGCGGTGCGCGCCGGCCTGCGCGACGCGATCGCATGCCGCGAGCGCGGCGACATGCCCGGGTCGCTCGCCGCGATTCGTCTTGCGATGGAACGACTGGCCGCGCTCGCCAGCACGCTCGACGCGGAAGAGGGTGCGATGATGCGGTTTATCGCGGAACGATTCACCGTTGCGCTCGGCGCCGACCACAAGGGTGACGCGAAAACCGTCGTGGACGTGATGCGCCGCAAAGCCGGCGACACCAAGGACGACGACAAAAAAGATTGGTGACCGCGGCCTCGGAATTGGCGTCCGTGCGCGCGTTCCGCAGCCGGATTCAAAAAATTCACTAAAGTGATAAATCAAAACCGGCGGATTTGATGACCGCCCCAAAAAAACCACGCGTGGTGACATCTTGGCGACTGCAGCGCAAATCAAAGTGAACCGGTCCGACCTGGACCAAACCTGCATCAACGCGATTCGCGTGCTGACCATCGACGCGGTCCAGAAGGCGAACTCAGGGCATTGCGGATTGCCGATGGCGATGGCGCCGGTCAGCTTTCTGCTCTACACGCGGTTCATGCGCCACAACCCGAAAAATCCGGAGTGGTTCGGGCGCGATCGTTTTGTGCTGTCGGCCGGCCACGGCTCGATGCTGCTCTACAGCCTGCTCTATCTCACCGGCTACGACCTTACGCTCGACGACATCAAGCAATTTCGCCAGCTCGGAAGCAGAACGCCCGGACATCCCGAGCACGGCGTGACCGAAGGCGTCGAGACAACCACCGGCCCGCTCGGCCAGGGCTTCGGCAACGGGGTGGGGATGGCGCTGGCGGCGAAGCATCTCGAAGCACGCTTCGAGCGCGACAATTCGGGGCTGTTCGATCATCGCATCTTCGGCATTTGCAGCGACGGCGACTTGATGGAGGGTGTCGCGAGCGAGGCGGCGTCGATCGCGGGTCATCTTGGGCTCGGCAACATCGTCTATATCTACGACGACAACCACGTGACCATCGACGGACACACGGAGCTCAGCTTTGACGAGGACGTGTGCAAACGATTCGACGCTTACAAATGGCATACGCAGGTCGTCAAGGATGCGAACGATCTCGCGGCGCTGTCCAAGGCGATCGAAAATGGAATCGCGGAGACGAGCCGGCCGTCGCTGATTCGGGTCCGCTCGATCATCGGCTACGGCAGCCCGCATAAGCAGGGGACCTCGGCCGCGCACAGCAATCCGCTCGGCGTCGAGGAGGTGAAGCTGACCAAGGAATTCTACAAATATCCGACCGAGCCGCCATTCTTCGTTCCCGACGATGCGCTGGCGTATTTCCGCCGATGCGTCGAGCGTGGCGAGGACCTGGAGAAGGCGTGGAACGCGAAGTTCGCGGCCTACTCCAAAAAAAATTCCGCCGCGGCCGGCGAATTCCAGGCGGCGCTGGCGAAAGACCTGCCGATAGGATGGGACGCCGAGCTTCCGGTCTTCACGCCCAAGGATTCCCTCGCAACCCGAGTGTCAGCCTCGCAGGCCGAGGCGGCGATCGGGAAAAAAGTCTGGAACCTGTTCGGCGGCTCCGCCGACTTGAACGAGTCCACCTTCACGGACGTCAAGGACGGCGGCGATTTCGAGCGCGGGCATTTCGAGGGCCGCAATCCGCATTTCGGAATCCGCGAGCACGGCATGTGCGCGATTCTCAGCGGCCTCGCGCTGCACGGCGGTTTCATCCCCTACGGCTCGAGCTTCCTGTGCTTTACCGACTACGCGCGGCCGTCGATTCGGCTGGCGGCGATGATGGAAATCCAGGTGGTGTACGTCTTCACCCATGATTCAATCGGCGTGGGCGAGGACGGCCCGACTCATGAACCAATCGAGCATCTGTCGTCGCTGCGTGCGATTCCGCATCTCACCGTGATTCGCCCCGGCGACGCGAACGAGGCGGTCGAGGCATGGCGCACCGTCATGACTCACACGCATGGTCCGGTTCTGCTCGCGCTCTCGCGCCAGAAGGTTCCGACGCTCGATCGCACGAAGATGGCGCCTGCCAGCGGCGTCCGGCGCGGCGCGTACGTGCTGACCGAGAGCGCCGGGCGGCCCCCGGAAATCATTCTGATCGGATCGGGGTCGGAGCTGTCGCTGGTCGTCGATGCGAAAGCGAAATTGGAAGAAAAGGGCAGGACGGTGCGCGTTGTGAGCATGCCCAGCGCGAATATTTTTGAAAAGCAGGACCAGGCCTATCGCGACTCGGTCCTGCCGCCGAACCTTCGACGACGGCTGGCGGTCGAGGCGGGCGCGCCGATGTCATGGTACCGATGGGTAGGACTCGACGGCGACATAATCGGGATGACGACTTACGGCGCGTCGGGCAAGTACGAAGAAGTGATGAAGCATTTTGGCTTCACCGTGGACAATGTTGTCGAGCGCGCGTTGAAATTGCTCGCGCGCTAGCGGCCAAAACAAAACGATGTGGCGCGGACCGGGCGTCATCGGCTAACTTTGCAATCCCGACTCCATTGCCGGACGGACTGGTATGCCTCAACCGAAATTGATCATTCTGAACGACGCGCGGGAACTCTATGTCCGTGCCGCCGAAGAAACGGCGCACATCACCGGCGAGGCGATCTGCACTCACGGCGAGTTCACGCTCTGTCTCTCGGGCGGTTCGACGCCCGCCGCTACCTACGATCTGCTTGCGACGCGGTTCCACCTGAGCGTCGATTGGAAGGAAGTGCAATTTTTCTGGGGCGACGAACGATGCGTTCCGCCCGATCACGCCGAAAGCAATTACGCGATGGCGAATCGCATGATGCTGAGCAAGCTGGCGCTCCGGCCGGATCAGGTGCATCGGATGCGCGGCGAAGACCCGCCAGCGTCGGCGGCTGCCGCTTACGAAGATGAATTGCGAAAACGGTTCGGCCTCGGCGACGGTGAATTCCCGCGCTTCGACCTCGTGATGCTGGGGCTTGGCGACAATCGCCATACTGCATCGCTGTTTCCGGGCGATCCCGCGATTCACGAAACGCAGCGCCTGGTGGTTGCCGTGGAGGTTGACGCCGAGCCGCGCAATCGCCTCACGATCACGCCGCCGGTGATCAACAATGCACAGCGCGTGATGTTCCTGGTGGCGGGGCAGAGTAAGGCGGCGGCGGTGAAAGATGTCCTGGAAGGGCCGCGCGACCCGGACCGGTTTCCCGCGCAGGTCGTTGCGCCACAAGGTGGCGAGGTCATTTGGCTTCTCGACAAAGCCGCCGCCAGTCTGCTTTCGCCGCGCTGAATCAGGCAGGCCGCGTGCCGGGTGGTGTCGAAGGATAGACGCGATGTTTCGATTCGTATTGCGTCACTTCACCGCGATCCTCATCGTTGCCGCGGTCGCCGGCTGGGGGCTGTTTTACCTGCCGCGGACTCCAAGCTGGGCCGTACTCCAGATGAAGCAGGCTATAGACGCGCGCGACGGCGACGGTGCTTCCCGATACGTCGATTTTGAAAGCGTCGTCAAGCACGCGGGCTATGAGATGGTGCGCAAGCAGGGCGGCAGCGACCCGCTAAGCGCGATGATCGGTAACGCGGCGATCGATCTTCTCACCAGGCCGATGGCGCAGATAACGCGGGCATGGGCGGTCAAGAAAGTCGATGACGGTGCGCGCGAGGTGCAGATGCCCGGCGCGGCCGTGGCGGCCTCGATCGTGCTCTTGCATCGAAACGGCGACGCCGCGTTCACAGACTTCAAGGACAACAAGGGGCAGGAGTGGGAAATCCACATGGCGCGCGGTGAGGACGGCGCTTGGCGCGTCACCGAAATCAAAAACATCGAGCAACTGCTCGAAAAGCTCCAGCGCGACCAACAAAAGCGTCTCGACGCGCCTTAGCGCGCGCGTTACGGGAATGTTTCGCCGGTCCGGCGAGCGCCTGCGTTTACTCTGCGCCCAGCGACGGCTAGAATAGGGCTCACGCGCGGGCGAACCTGTCAGGCTCGGCCGCGCTTTAGCATCCGGCGCAAAATGAGACGTCCAGACATAAGAAATTTAGCGATCGTCGCCCATGTCGATCATGGCAAAACCACTTTGGTCGATGCGATGCTGCGGCAGTCGGGAGTTTTCCGCGCCAACGAGCAGGTGATCGATCGCGTGATGGATTCCAACGCGCTGGAGCGCGAACGCGGCATCACGATCATGGCCAAGAACACCTCGATCCTGTGGGGTGAAACGCGCATCAACATCGTCGATACCCCGGGCCACTCGGACTTCGGCGGCGAGGTGGAGCGCACGCTGTCGATGGTGGACGGCGTGTTGCTGCTGGTCGATGCGTGCGAGGGGCCGCTGCCGCAGACGCGTTTCGTGCTCAAGAAGGCGCTCGAGTCGAACCTGCCCGCGATACTCTGCATCAACAAGATCGATCGCGCCGACGCGCGCGCCCCCGAGGTTCTCGACGAGGTGTACGATCTGTTCATTGACCTCGGCGCGAACGAAAGCCAGCTCGATTTCCCGGTGCTCTATACGCAGGCGCGCGCCGGCACCGCATCGCTCAGGCTCGACGTCCCGAGCGAAAACCTGGTCCCGCTGTTCGACGCGATCGTCGCGCACCTGCCGGGCCCCGAAGTCGATCCCGAAGCGACGCTGCAATTCCAGGTCAATAACATCGACTACGACGATTACGTCGGCCGCCTGGCGGTCGGCAGAATCATCGCGGGCTCGATGACGGCGTCGCAGAACTATTCGCTGTGCCGGCGCGACGGCAAGACGGTGGTCTGCAAGGTCGCCCACATCTACGGATGGCAGGGGCTCACGCGCGTCGAACGCGAAACCGCCAGCGCGGGCGAGATAGTGATCGTCGCGGGCGTCGAGGACATCGCGATCGGTGAGACGATCGCCGACCTCGAGAACCCGCGTCCGCTGCCGCCGATTCGCATCGACGAGCCGACCGTGGCGATGACTTTCTCGGTGAACAATTCGCCGTGGGCGGGCCGCGAAGGAGAATTTGTCACCTCGCGGAAGCTGGGCGAACGAATCGAATTCGAAGCGCGGCGCAACGTGAGCACTCGGGTCGAGCAACTGACGCCCGACGCCTGGCGCGTGATGGGCCGCGGCGAATTGCAGCTCGCGGTGATTGTCGAGACCATGCGCCGCGAAGGCTACGAGATGCAGGTCTCGAAGCCCACCGTCATCACCAAGCAGGCCGGCGGTGAGATTCTCGAGCCGATGGAGATGCTCGTGATCGACATCCCGGCGGAATGCATCGGCGCGGTCACGCAGATGCTCTCGACGCGCAAGGGCAAGATGCGCACGATGGTTACCCATGCGAGCAACCGCGTACGCCTGGAATACGACATCCCTGCGCGCGGCCTGATCGGGTTTCGCGGCCGGTTTCTGGAAAATACCCGCGGCAACGGCCTGATGAATACGTTGTTCAACGGCTACGCGCCGTGGTCGGGAACGATTCGTTCGCGCGCCAACGGAGCGATGATTTCCGATCGCGAGGGCGTCACCACGCCTTACGCGATCTTCCATTTGCAGGAGCGCGGGATATTCTTCGTCGGACCCGGCGAGCCGGTTTACGAAGGGATGATCGTCGGCGAGTATGCCCGTGAGATAAACTTGCCCGTCAACGTGTGCCGTGAAAAGAAGCTCAGCAACATGCGCGCGTCGGGCCACGACGAAGCGATTCGACTTTCGCCGCCGCGCATTCCGACCCTGGATGCGGCGCTGGAATGGATCGACGAGGAAGAGCTGGTCGAGGTCACGCCCAAGTCGGTGCGGCTGCGCAACCGCGTCCTCAAGACGGCGCTCAGGAACAAGCATCGTGCGGGATACATCGACGCGCCGCCGGCGGAGATGGCCGAAAGCACCTGACCGCTTCGTGAGCCAGGCGGACGGCGCCATCGCGGACGTGCGGAGCGCGTCGCAGCAATCATGAGACTGGTCCGAATCGCCGCGCTTTCCGCGCTCATTGTGGCAGTCGTACTTGGCGGTTCGGCGGTGCTGATCGCAGTTAACCAGTCGCGCATCGTCGGTTACGTTCTGGCCTCGGTCCGCAACCGCACCGGCGTCGAAATCATTCCGCGCGCCAGCTCCGTTCATCTCGGCACTCACCTGGTTGTCGTCCTCGACCAGCCGCAGGTCATCGCAAACGGACATGAAGTCGTCAAGTTGAAGTCGCTCCGCGCCCTCGTCTCGTACCATTCGATTCTCGTCAGCACCGGGCTTCCGCTCTATCGGCTGACCGCGACCAATCCCGAAATCACGCTGCCGGTAGCCTCTTCCGCCGCGGCCGCGGTTCCCATGCCGCGTCCAGGGGCACGAACGATAAGCGCGCTGCAGGACGTGCTGCACGCGCTGGCGCGGATCGCGCGGCGGGTCGATACGATCGACGCCACGCTCCGCTACGCCGACGGTGCCGAGCTTGCCAATCATGTTGGAATCGTCGCGTACCGCACCCGCCGGGAGCCTTTCCTGTGGCAGCTAGGGTTCAGCGGCTCGGTACTTGGATCGCCGGTTCCCGGAGCGCGGATAAGCGGGAAAATCAGTCTTGGCATCGGGAAAAATTCGCGGCCCGGCGAATTTGCGCATGGGCAGTTGTGGAGCTGGGACGTACCGCTGGAAGGAATCGAGGCGGAGGGTTTCGCGTTGGCCGGCGCGATACAGAGCAGCCTCAAGTTCTCGCTGCACGACGATGGTTCGATGAGCGGGGAGACCGATGTGGGTGCGCAGAAGGTGCTGCTCAAGAGCCAGCGGCTCGCCGCGCCAGTCGATCTGGGCGACTACTCACTCCATGCCGGCTTCGACATTACCGGCGGCAAGTACGCCATCACGCAGATCGTTTTGCGTCACGTAAACATGGCGGTGCTTTCCGGCGAGACCGAGCTGCGCAAGCCTCAAAGCGAGCAACCGGAGCTGGGAATCCATGTCGGCGGGTTTCATTTCGACGCCGCTGCGGCCAAACAAAAGCTGCTGTCGGTCCGGCAACTGCCTGCCGACCTCGTGGATATGCTCAACCGGCTCAGACCCGGCAAGGTCACCGTCGGCGCCGCGACGCTTAGCGCCGCCCTCGATGAGATTAGGACGGCGCCGCTCGATGCGATTCGCAAGAATCTGGTGGTCACCGGGACCATCGAGGACGCCGGCTTCACGATTCCAACCGATACGAAACTGCCGCCGGTCGAAAATCTGAGTGCCCAGCTTGGTTACTCGAAAGGCTTGCTCACGATCTCGCAAGGGACTGCGAAGTTTGGGAACTCTGCGATCCACGACCTCGCCGCCAACGTCAACCTAGGCAACGGAATCGAGGGCGCGGACTATAAGACCAGCGTGAACGTGGACGCGGACCTCGCCGAGCTCTATCCGGCCATCGCCAAGTCGCTCGAGTTGTATCAACTGAAGGAACGCGATCGTCTCAAGCGTCTTGGCGGCCGCGTCGATATAGTTGCTACCGCATCTGGCAAGCTGAGCGCGACGACCCTGGTTGCGCCCGAAGACTATCAGGTCCGCGCCGACGCCATCGGCGCCGTTCTCACTATCAGGGGTTCGCCCGGACCGCTCAAGGTTTCGCGCGGCACCGTCACCATCGATCCGGGTTCAATCAAATTCGACCATCTGATGCTGGCGGCGACCGGCGGCGATGCGACCCTGGACGGCGCGGTGAATTTCGCGAAGCAGGGAATCGCCGTGCATGATCTGACGCTGGGACTTCATGATTTCCCGTCGGAAGCGTGGTTGGCGCTGCTGGTCGATCCGTCCGACTTCCGGGTGAGCGGGCCGATTGGCGGCAAAGTCGTTGTCAACCGCGATCCGAGCAATCCCGGCGCCATGATCCCCGAGGGCAAGCTGACGCTCGCAAAGGGCGACGTGAAATTCAACTTCCTGCGTTCACCAATCGTGGTTCAAGGTGCGACACTCACGATGCGCCGCAAGCAGATCCTCTTGTCGATGCCGGGCTCGAAGCTCGAAGACCAGGCGATCGATTTCCGCATCAGCGTACCCGACTACACGCATCCGTCGATTCGTATCGACGCTACCGTGCAGAAACTCGATCTCGAGGTGATGACCTTTGTGCGGATGCCGTGGTCGGCGGCCACACCGCCGCTCCATTTTCCGGTTCCTTGCAGCGGGCATATCGAAGCGCGGGCGGGAAATCTCGCCGCCTTTCAGATGACCGACCTCAAGACCGATTTTACGCGCGACCCGGCCGGCGATTGGCACGTTTATGACATGAGCGCGACCGCCTATCGCGGAAGGATGAAACTCGATCTTATCGGCCGTGCTCCGGACAACTGGATCCACATGACGGGCAGCGCCATCGACATGGACCCTGCGCCGCTCTTCATGCTGGGCGGCAAGAACAAGCAGTCGCCATTGCTGGGTCATCTTTTTCTCGGCATCGATCTGTGGGCCAACACCGACACAAACTTCTTCGAAACTCTCGCGGGCGACATGTCGGTGACGGTCAGAGACGGAACCCTCAACAAGTTTACGCTGCTTTCGCGCCTGCTCAGTTTTATCGACATCAAGAATTGGCTGAGCGCGCAGATTCCTGACCCGCGCGTCAATGGAGTCCCGTTCAAAACGATCATCACCGATTTCAAGGGCGCGAGCGGGCTCTTCTACACGGATAATTTCGCGCTGCGGGGTCCCGTGATGGATATCACGGCGAATGGCAGCGTTCAGTTCGGCACGAGCGCGCTCGACATGCAGGTTGGCATGTTTCCGTTCGACACGGTGGATTGGGTGTTGAACCATATTCCATTGATCGGGGAACGCATCGGTGCGGGCACGGGTAAACTGGTCGCGGCGTACTTCCACGTGAGCGGCCCGGTGAGCGACCCGTCGATCACGCCGAAGCCAATCACATCGGTGACGGAGTTCGTCAAGAAAACCCTCGGGATGCCGATAAATCTCTTTCGTCCGAACACGATCAAGTGAGCCCGTCGCGGCCAGCGCTGATCGTATTTTGCCGCGAGCCCGTCGCGCGTCAGGCCAAGACCCGATTGATCGGAGCGATGACGGCCGCGGCCGCGGCAGCATTGTCCGACGCGTTCATTCGCGACGCGCTCGCCAAGGCAGTCTCGATCAATCCCTCCAGGATCGTCATCGCGGCGAGCGCAGCTGGTGGTGTCGAGCGCAGCAAATACTTCAGGCGGCTCGCGCGGCGATTCGGCGCCGAACTGATCGATCAAGGAGATGGGTCGTTGGGCAAGCGGATGGCGCGGGCGCTCGCGCCATTTTCATCTTCCGGCGCGCTGCTAATCGGCACCGATACGCCTTCGCTTCCAATTCCGCTGCTTGCGGCCAGCGTCGAGGCACTTCGCCGCAGCCGGGTTCTGATCGCGCCGAGTCTCGATGGCGGCTACTATGCTCTCGGCGTGCGCGGCGCGATGCCTCCGATCTTCACCGCGATCCGATGGGGCAGCGGCGGCGTGTTCGATTCAACCGTGAAGCGTCTCAAACGCGCCGGCATTCGGTACGCGCTGGGTCCGGCGTGGTATGACGTCGATCGATGGGCCGACGTGATGCTGTTGGCGGCGCATCTGCGACTGTTGGCGCGAGCGCGCCGTCGCGCGGGCGCGTCGCCGTGCCCCGCGACCGAGACGGTTCTCGAGCAGCTTGGCGTCCTGCGTCACGATCGCTAGAGTACCCGATGCGCGGCAAGACGACCGCCGATTCATGATCGAGCTGATTCTCTACACACGCAACGACTGCGAGTTGTGCCGCGAGATGGAAGAGACGATTGCGGCCGAACTTCCGAGATTCGACGCGCGTATCCAGCGGATCGAGATCGACGGCGACCCCGTCCTCGAGGCCCGCTTCGGAGTCGAAGTGCCGGTACTGTTCGTGAACGATCGCAAGGCGTTCAAGTATCGATGCACTCCCGGCGAGTTGCGCAAACGCCTGGCACGCGAGGCGCGTGGCTGAGATGCCGCTTCGAACGCCGCATCGTCTGAAGGCGGTTCTCGTGACCACGGGCAGCGAGGAGCAGGCGGTCTCCATCGCGCGTGTGCTGGTGAGCGAAAGGCTGGCGGCCTGCGTCAACATCGTCGGACCGGTTCGATCCATTTATCGATGGCGCGATGCGGTCGAAGACGATCGCGAATACCTGCTGATTGCGAAGACCCGTGCGACTCTTTACATCAAACTGGAGAAGCGGGTGCGCGAGTTGCATACCTACGAGGTGCCGGAAGTCCTGGCGTTGAATGCGGATCGCGGCTCGCCCCCGTACGTCAAGTGGCTGCTTGAATCGACCGGCCCGCTCCGCGCACCCGCGAAGAAGCGTCCGCCGAAACGCACAACGCATCTTCGCGGAGGTTCCCAATGATCAAGATTGCGATTGCGGGCGCCGGCGCGATTACTGAACGCGCGCATATTCCGGCGCTTCGGAGTGTCGCCGACGCTCAAATCGTCGCGATACAGAGCCGCACCGCCGACAAGGCCGAGCGCGTTGCACGGGCGATTTGGCCGGACGACGCGGGCCGGCCGAACGTCTATTCCGATTTCGACCAGATGTTGGCGCGCGAGCGTCCCGACGCGGTCGGAATCTTCACGCCGAATTATCTGCATTGCGAATTTACTGTAAAGGCGCTCAGCGCGGGCGCGCACGTGCTCGTGGAAAAGCCGATGGCGCCGACCGCCGCTGCCGCGCGCAAGATGGTCGATGCGGCGGCGAAGGCTCGGCGGGTGCTGATGGTCTCGATGCAGCAGCGCTTCGGCGGAATCGAGCGCGCTATCAAGGATGCCGTCACGAGCGGTGCGATTGGCAAGCCCCATTTCATTCGCGCGCGCCTTTCGCATGGCGGACCCCAGTCCTGGGCGCCGGGACAGAAGTGGTTCACGACGGCTTCGGAAGCAGGTGGCGGCGCGATGCTCGATCTTGGCGTTCATGTCGCCGATCTTGCAATCTGGATCATGGGCGAGGTCGATTCCGTGTCGGGACAGGTTGGCATCCTCGCCAAACAGATCGAAGTCGAGGACACGGGCGCGATGATTTTGCAGTTCAAGTCGGGTGCGATCGGCGTCGTCGAGGCGAGTTGGAGCAGCATGCCGCCGTTGTCGGCGATCGAGATTTACGCAAGCGAGGGCAGGGTGATGGCGGGGTATCCACGCCAGGACATCTCGATTCTGAAGGCCGACGGCAGTCCGGCGCCGGGGTTTTCGCGCGACGACGTGCTGAGTCGTTTCGATCCACGCGATCTGCTCGCTCCGTTTCGCGAACTCGCGGCAAACTTCGTGGGTGCGATTCAAGGCCGGGTGAAACCTTCGCCCGACGGGAACGACGGACTGCGCGCGGTCGAGGCGGTCGAGGCTTGCTATCGTTCGTCGCGGACCGGTAGTCGAATCAAGCTGCCGCTCGATTCATAATTCACACATGTTTCGCGAATCGATCAAAAGGATGGCGCCGTATCGGCCCGGCGAGCAGCCGCGCCCGGGTCAACGCTTAATCAAGCTCAACACCAATGAAAATCCGTATCCGCCGTCGCCGCGGGTGCGCCGCGCGGTTGCGAAAGCGATGGCAGGATCGGCGATCCGCCTGTATCCGGCGCCGCGCGCCGATGAATTCGTGGCGAGCGCCTCGCGAATCTACTCGATACCGCAACGCATGATCATGGCGGGCAATGGCTCGGACGAGCTGCTGGCGATGGTGTTTCGTGCGACGCTCGGGAGCGGCGACACTGTCGCATATCCGGTTCCGACGTATTCGCTGTACGACACGCTGGCGCTCGTGCAGGAGGCGCGAATCCTTCACTGTCCGGTCGGCGCCGACTTCGAGTTGCCGCTCGACGCGCTCGCTCAGGCGCGCGCCAATCTCACGATCGTGTGCAGTCCCAATTCGCCGTCGGGCACCTCAACGCCGACCCGCAGCCTGGGCGCGCTGGCAAAACGCCTGGACGGCAGATTGCTGGTGATCGACGAAGCGTACGCGGACTTTGCCGACGAGAACGCGCTCGGCTTGGTCCGGCGCCATCGCAACGTTGTAGTTCTGCGCACCCTGTCGAAGTCCTATTCGCTGGCCGGGATGCGGCTGGGCCTGTGTTTTGCGCATCCGCCGGTGATCGACGCGCTGATGAAGGTCAAGGATTCGTACAACTTGAGCCGGGTCGCGCTCGCCGCGGGGGCCGAAGCGCTGCGCGACTCCGGTTGGATGCGCCGCAATGTCGCGAAAGTAATTCGGACGCGCGCTCTGACCGAGGCGCGGCTGCGCAAGCTTGGCTTCGTGGTACCGCCGTCGCAGGCCAATTTCGTGCTCGCGCGGATGCCGGGCCGCGACATGGCGCCCGTCACGCGAGGGTTGCGCCGGGCCGGAATCCTGGTCCGGCATTTCGCAACACCGTTGCTTCAGGACGCGCTGCGAATCTCGATTGGAACTCCGGCCGAGATGGCCGCGCTGTTCAAGGCGCTCGAGCCGTTGGTCCGCGCAACTCCATCGAAACCGAAGCGCCGCATTCAAACGTGAGCCGGTTGAATTTGATGGCGGCGATCAAGCGTCTGTTCGGGAGTTTCCGTTCGTCCCGCCAATCCGGGAAGAAGTCCGAATCCGAATCGCGTTCATCGATTCAATGGGTAGCGGCCGGGCTGGGAAATCCCGGCGAAGAATACTCGCGCGCGCGTCACAACGCCGGATTCATGACAATCGAGCGAATCGCGAGAGCCAAAGGCGTCAGAGTGAGCCGGCGCAGATTCAAAGGCGTCACCGCTGAAGTCATGCTGGCCGGAAAGCCGGCGATACTCGTCAAGCCGCAGACTTTTTACAATCTAAGCGGCGAATGTCTTTCGGACCTGCTCGGATATTTCAAAATTGCTCCCGAGCACTTGATCGTGGTGCATGACGAACTCGACCTCGAAGCGGGCCGGCTCAGAATCAAACAGGGAGGCGGCGATGCCGGCAACCGCGGCGTTCGTTCAATCGCGGAGTCGCTTGGAACAACGGACTTCATTCGGGTCAGACTGGGAATCGGCCGGCCGCCGGAGAACGAAGAAAACAAAGACTACCTGCTCCGTCCAATGACGGCCGCCGAAAGGCAGGCATTCACGCCGATCCTCGAGCGTGCAGCGAGCGCGGTCGAGGCGATCGCGGAGCACGGACTCGAAGCCGCGATGAATCGTTACAATCAGCGCGGCTAAAACGTCTTCAGCGAGCGCTGGGATAACAAATTGTCCGCTAATGTAATCATTCTGTTGACTTGGCAACTGGCGCCGCGCTAGAGCAATCAAGATTGGAGCCCTCGTCGCGTTGGGCGGGTAAATTTCGCGTCCCGTTCGGATGGCAGCGCTATTCGTGCAGATGCGAGAGGGGCCTGGGTTAGCCCCCGTCGGCCACACGCTTCGTGCGGTCTCATAATTTTGCATCCAGGAATAGGGGGCTGCGCATGTTTGATGAAAACAAGACCCGCTTCAGAAGAGCGGAGGAAGCTCTGCGTTTTTATTTCCGCTTGCGCGAGCTGCTTCACAGCGGACGGACGCGACGGTTGGTGGCGGACGAATTGCCGGCGGATGCGTGCATGGTGGCTGCCAACGCAATCGACGACTACCAATGTATCGGATGGTGCATGCGAGGTCTCGACGAGATCGCGCTGTGGCTGCTGAGCGAACTCTATGGGCCGAGCTGCTTCGGCGTGCGACGGCGCACATTTTCGCACGCCTGCAAGGCAGGCAGGCAGGAGTTTCCGGACCACGAGTTCCGGCTGCGCGAAGTCGGCATTGTCCACGAGCATGCGCTCGGGGTGGTGGAACGAGGGTTGCGGAGGCTGGGCATGATCCCTGTCTGCCAACGGCAAAGCGCGCATGACTGTCGCCGCCGCATTCGGACCGTGGGCAAGCGCGGGCACTATCAAGGCAGGCGGGCGGCTAATCGCCGATAATCCGCGCCTGGCGAGTCCGACAGCAGTGGCAGGCGGGCTATTCCGCGCCGTCAATAATCCTGTACGCTTGAGGGCCACTGGAAGCCCGGCGAACGGAATTGACGAAGCGGAACGTGAACGAAAATCAGGCGAATGAACAGGCTGCCGCACTTGCCAGGGGCAGCAGCGAGGTTATTTCTCCGGCCGAGCTTGCGGCCAAGATTGCGCTCGGCCGGCCGCTCAGGATCAAGCTCGGCATGGATCCGACCGCGCCCGATCTGCATCTCGGTCACAGCCTGACGCTCAAGAAGCTGCGCGACTTTCAGGATGCGGGCCACACCGTAATTTTCCTGGTCGGCGACTTCACGGCGATGATCGGCGATCCGACCGGACGCTCCGAGACGCGAAAGCCGCTGTCGCGCGATCAGATCGAGCGCAACGCGGAAACCTATCGCGCGCAGGCGTTCAAGATTCTCGATCGCGAGCTCACCGAGGTCCGCTTCAACAGCGAGTGGATGAATGAATTGGGCGTGCGCCGCCTGATCGAAATTGCGGCGAAGGTGAGCGTCGCCCGTCTATTGGAGCGTGACGATTTCGAGCAGCGGCTCGCGGACGAGGAGCCGCTGTTCCTGCACGAACTGCTCTATCCCGTGATTCAGGGTTACGATTCGGTCGCGCTGGAAGCGGATCTCGAGATTGGGGGCACCGATCAGAAGTTCAACATGCTGGTTGGCCGCGAGCTGCAAAGACACTTCGGACAGGCGCCGCAAGCGGTGATGACGATGCCGCTGCTCGAAGGTCTCGGCGGCGGGCGCAAAATGTCCAAGTCATACGGAAACTACGTCGGGTTGACCGACAAGCCCGAGGACATGTACGGCAAGCTGATGTCGGTGCCCGATCAGCTGATGGTCCGATACTACGAGTTGCTCACGAAGGCCACGCCGGAAGAGATCGCGGCGGTGAAGTCGGGCGGATTGCATCCGATGGAAGCGAAAAAACGCCTCGCCCGCGCGATCGTCGCCGAATACCACGGCGCGCGCGCGGCAAATCGCGCCGAGCAATACTTCGAGAGCAAGTTCCAGCGCCGGGAAATTCCAGCCAGCGCGCAGGTCTATCGAATCGCCGAGGATCTGTGGATTTGCGAACTGATGAAGCAGTTACAGTTCACGCCTTCGACCAGCGAGGCGCGGCGCCTGGTGAGCCAGGGAGCGGTGCGGGTGGACGGACGCACGATAACCGATGTGAATTTTCGCTTCGTGCCGGGCGAGCACAAGGTGCTTGAAGTGGGCAAGCGCCGAGTGGCGCGGATTGAGCCCTGACCGGCGCTCCTGAGCGGTCAGTCTCTTTTGTTCTTTTCTGCCAGAGCCACTGCTTCGCGGAGCTTTTCCATGGTGCGGCCGAGAGCCTTGGTGTAGCGCTGCTTGGTCCAGGTCTCCTTGGTCCGCATCTTGAGCCATCCAAGCTTGACCGCGTCGGGTTTGACTCCCATCTCGCCGGTGGAAACCTCGATGATCGCGCGTTCTTCGAGATTGAGCGATTCGAGCACTTCGCGCTTGAGGTTCTGCAGAAATCCGGACTTGAGGTCGATATCGATCTTCATCGAAAATGCACTTCCATCGCTTGAGCCTAAACCATCGCGTGCGCCTCCTCAACGGCTTGACATTGCAAACGGCCGGGACTCTACGGCGAGCGGATGGAGACGGCGCAGCCGATGTGCTCGCATGACGCTCGAACGATCATGACCGCCTGCGACAAGGTGGTTGCGCGCGACCCGATGGCCGCCCGCGGCGAAGTCCTCAAGGGAATCGGCGTGCCGCCAGCAAAGGGCAGTTGAAGAGTTGAAAAGCTTAAGCGCGCGTTCGGCTATTCCTCTTCGACCGCCTGGCGAATCGCGTTCAAGATGAACAGGAACTGATTCGGCGCCGATATGCGGCCGAGCATGTTCACCTTCTGGAGGACCTTGAGCTCCCGACCCGTCACCTTGTGACGCGCCAGCGTCCCGCGATCGCGCACAAACTTGCGCCAGGCGTTTTCCTGCCGTTTGGCGGGCGCCGACTCGCGCTCCTTACCGACTATCCAGTGCGCCTCAGGATGCGCGAGCAGGAACAGCCGCTGCTTGTCGAGCTCGAGCGTATCCGCCAGCCGCGCCAGCAGCGACAGGGAAGGGCGGCGCCGTCCGTTTTCGAGATAGGCGACGTGGCTGGCCTTGACCCCGAGTTTGCGCGCAAGTTCACGCTGGGTGAAGGCATAAGCACCGCGACGCTGTTTGAGAACCTGACCGAGAGTTTCTTTTTTCATAGTTCGTATTCCGCCAGTAGTGCCCATCGGAGTTTTGCGTAGTGGATCATTCCGGTCAGATAGTTGAAGCTCTGGCCGGCCGGTAGTGAAGCGCCAAAATCAAATCCCAACAATTTTCGCACATGCTCGCGAATCCGCGCAAAGGCCCGGTCGGGAAGCCGGTCGGCGCGCGCGACCAACCCCCAATCCCAAGGCACCGTGAACATTTTGCGCGCCAGCGGTTCGGGATACGCCGCAAGGCTGGCGACCACGTCGGCCGCGAGTTCCGCCGGTTCGCCAAGATGATTGCGGTAGCCGGCGTGGAAGAAATAATGAGCTCCGTCGCCGGCGCTCCCCGTAACCTTGGTCGTCACGTGATGGCCTATCTCATGCATGAAGGTCGCCTGGACCGCGCCCGGATGATGCGCGGTGTTGAGATAAATCAGCGGATGCTTCAGCACCTTGCGGGTTTTGTCGACGTAAAAGCCTCGTAGCGCCATGCCTTCGGGTCCCCGATAAGGGGCGGCCTGAAGATGGATGCGCAGGTCCGATGAAATCGCGGCGAGCTGGTTGAGCGGCTTGGGCCGAAACTGTTCGCGATTCAACTGCGGCCATATCTTCCTCGTCTCGCGGATAATAGCGCGCAACGCGTGGTAATCGAGTGCCGGGCGGATGATGCGCACGTAGTCGAGGCGCGCCAATTCCCGCAGCTCCCGATGCGGCTTCCTCCATGCTTCAAGTTCGTTGCGGCCGACTGTGTGTGCCCGGCTCAGGATCTCTTCGACCAATGCATCTAGAGCGGGACTTCGCTCAGACTTCAGTGCCACAACCAAGGGTCTCCCGATTATGAACATACAGTGTACGGCGATAGCGTCCCGCGTTGCAAGTGTCCAACAAAGACAGCAGCGAGTCGCACTTGCGCTAACATTCTGACTCTGTTAACGACACTCTGAGTTAGCTAATAACCGTAGAGTCAGCCATCTGCGTCACTTAGTGACCATTGGTGGCGACCACGACCTGCGGACCCTGCCGGGACGGTACTCTGGGGACGCCATCCAGTTCGGTTCGCGTCGAAGACGGCGCCGAAAACGAGCGCAAAAGAGGGGGGACTTCGCCTTTTACCGGGCCATGATCGATTTTCGTCCGCCTCCCCAAGCTTCCGGCGAGGAGCAGGCCTCCTCGCTTCCGGGTGGTTCCCCGAGTCTCCAGTTCCATTTGGCAACGACGGGGAGAATCAACTCCCCGCGGCAGCAGGAGGTATGAAGGCAATGGAACTAAGGCAACTTACGACCGAGAGCGAACGACGGATCTTTGGCGAACGGATCGAGGAGGCGCGCGCGAAGCGAGGCGCACGCTTCCGGGAGACGCGCCGGTCCAACGTCGGGAAGATTCATCTCGAATACGGGCTCCTCTACGGCCTGTTCGAGCACGACGACGATCTTCCGGAGCAAATGATGTCGGGTCTCGTGATGCACGATCTCGCCAGCTTCCCGCAAAGTTATCCGCGGCCCGACCTGAGCCATCTGCCGGCGCGGTCGGTGATCGAGGGCGGAGAGCTGTGGTCGTTCGCCAAGGGAGCCGGTCTGCTGGCACAGCGCGGCGCGATTATTCTGGCGGGCCTGATGCAGGTCCGGGCATTGCTGGTTTACCCGACCTTCAAGCCAAGCGACCAGACGGTCTCATATGCGCGGAGCAACTTTGCCAAGGCCGGCGAGCCAATAGTGTGGCCGTACTGCGAGACGATCGACGGCGGCGAGATATTGGTGCAGCCGATGGTGCTCGAGGGTGAGGCGCTGGCGAAGCTGGTGAATGATGTGTTCGCAATTGGCTTCGCGACCGGCGATTCGATGCGGCGGATTCGGTTTGACAATCCATTCCCGATCGAACCGACGTTGTCCCGTCCGGCGATTCCAATCGGACAGCGTCTCGCCGCAGTTGAATCGGCGTTTCCGCACGGTCACGAGGTAAACGGCGACGCGCAAGCGTAGATGAGCGATGCGCCAAAAGAAGCGGCGGCCGATCCGACGATCGGCCGCCGCTTCATCTCGGTTCCAGGAATTCCGGACTAGCCGGCGGAACCCGGCGCCGGAAGCTCCGGCTTCCGGCAGCTGCCGCCGCCGACGCAATTGACGCCGGCGCCGAAGTAAATGGTGGCGGCCTTGACCGGAAAGAACAGATAATTGAGCGGCGTCTCGATCGGATCGAACTGCGGCGGTGGCCCCGCCGCCTCGGCCTGAGCTTGCTGCTCGACGTGCTGCTTGGTGTTGGTCTCGACATCCTGGATGCTGGCGAGGCGATCGTCGGAACCGAAGATTGCCGCCTTGCCCGGCTCGAGCCAGACGTATCGCAACACGCTGGCGCCGCTGTGGTTGGGATCGGCGATGTTATCCTTCAGGTCAGGCTGACCCATCGCATCCACCGCCTGATCGGGCGTCATGCCGGTGCTTAGCGACCCGCTCTTCATCGCGGAGCATGCGACGGCGAATAGGGCGAGCAGCCCAACGGCCGTGCGCGCGAAAAATGTCCGCTGCTTCATCATCGATATCTCAAACCTCGTATGGAGCTAACATAACGAAGACATCTGCGGCAACCTGAGCTTGTTTCATCGGGGTCCTGGTCACTTTGATGAAGATGAATTCATGACGCTCGGCGCCGGCGCAGCTATGGCGGGGATCGCCGCCGACACTGTGGCCGGCGCCGGCTGTGCGCTGCACGCGCCCGCCTGCGAAGCCGTCAGCATCACCGGCTGCGCGCCGGCGCCCGGCGACGGGCTCGCGAACGGATGGGTCAAATCGTAGAAGCCGTTGATGAACCGAAGCCCCCATCCACCGCCGTTATCCATAAAGCCGGTCAGTTGATTGTACAGCGTGGGATCGTTGACTATCAGGCCCGCGGTGCCTTGGCTCGAGTTGATCTTTTGCAGGATGTCTTTCAAGTCGTGCGACGACTGGCGCAGGTTCGGCAGCACGTCATCGGAGAAATTCTTGTTCTCCATCAGTTGCGGTAAAATCCCGTTGGCTTTGTCGAAACGCGCGATCAGCGTGTCCAGCCGCGCGCTGGTCTGGCGAATCCTAGCCGCTGTATCCGCGAGGTTGTCCAGGAACCTTTTGCCGTCGGTCTGATCGCTCAGCATCGCGCCGGCCACGCCCCGGCCATTGTTGATACGGTCCATCACCTGGCCGAGCGCGATCGAGAGCTTATCGACGTGTTCAAGCGTGCGCTGAATCGATTCGAGCGTCAGCCGATCTTTCGGCTGGGTGGCGTCCTCGCCGCGAACCAGTTGACTGACCATTCCGTGACCCTTGTCGATTGACTCGAGTATCGTGCGCAGCGAACCGGAGATCGCCATCACATTTGCGATCAAATCGTCGGTGCCTTCGCGCTGCAGAATTGTCTCGTAGTCGATCGGATTGACCGAAGCCAGGATGGTGTCCGGAGTCGCGGGTGGCGCGGCTGCCGTGCCCGGCGTCAGCGCGACGAACTTGTCGCCGAGCAGCCCCATCGAATGAATCTGCATGATCGAATCGGTTCGCACGCGCTCCGCGGCGGATTCTTCGATCCAGACTCGCACCACCACGTAGCCGTTCTCGGGTTCGGGCGGAAACTTTATCGACTCGACGGCGCCGACCCGGACTCCCGACAGCGTCACCGGCGCGCCGGTCTGCAAGCCGTTGATTCGCTCGAAATGAGCTTGCAGGATTTCGGTGCGGGTGAAGAATTGCGCGCCGTGGCCGATCGTAAGAATCGCGAAACACAGGATCGCCAGCCCGGCCGCGATCAGTGCTCCGACCCGCACTTGCGAATACGCGGAATCAGCCACGCTCACCTCGCATCGCGATTGTCATAGCGCGATCTCCACGAATTCGCGCATCAATTCGTCATGGGTCGCGCGCACTTGGTCCGCAGTGCCGCTGAATCTTATCCGTCCCTGGTCGAGCAGCGCAAAGCGGTCGCCGACCATGAACGCGCTCTTGAGATCGTGGGTCACCACGACCGAAGTAAAGCCCAACTGCCGCTGCAGGCTCCGAATCAGCAAGTTTATCTTGTGCGTCACCAGGGGGTCCAATCCGGTGGTCGGTTCGTCGTACAGAACCGCCTTGGGCTGGAGCGCGATCGACCGCGCGAGCGCTACGCGCTTTTTCATTCCGCCGGAGAGTTCCGCCGGATAAAGGTGCTCGACGCGCGTCATCCCGACCATGTCCAGCAGTTCGGTCACGCGCCGCTCGATGGCAGGCTCATCCATGCCGCCGTGCTCGCGCAACGGATAGCTCACATTGTCGAACACGGTGAACGAATCGAACAGCGCGCCGCCCTGGAACACCATCGCCACCTGCTTGCGGATATCGGCCATCGCGTCCTCGCTGAGATCGTTCAGTCGCTGGCCCTCGACGATAACCTCGCCGCTGTCGGGGCGCTCCAGCCCGTTAAGATGCCGCAGCATGACGCTCTTGCCTTCGCCGCTGCCGCCGAGCACGACCAGAGTCTCGCCTTCGAAGACGTCGAGATCGAGACCCTGCAAGATCGGCTTGCCGCCGAAGCTCTTGCGGAGCCGGCGGACCTCGATGAATCGTTTTCGTCCGTCGTCGGGCATCAAATCGATAGAAAAAACTTGGTCAAAAAGAAATCCGAGATCAGCACTGTGATTGAGGCGGCCACCACTGCCGAGGTCGTCGCGCGGCCGACGCCGTCGGCGCCCCCGGTCGCGGACAGGCCCTTCGCGCATGCGATTATCGCGATCTCGAAGCCAAAGAATACCGATTTGCCAAGTCCACTCAGGAGATCCTCGAGCTGCACGTTCTGAATCAGGGAACTGTAGAAGTAATCGGCGCTCACGCCGAGCTGCGTGACCGAAATAACCAGCCCGCCGAGCAATCCGATCGCATCGGCCAGCACCGTCAGCACCGGCATCATGATGATGGTCGCGAGCACGCGCGGTACTACCAGCTTCTTGACGGGACTGGTGGCCAGCGAGCGCATCGCGTCGATCTGCTCGGTTACCTTCATCGTGCCGAGCTCGGCCGTGATACCGGCGCCGACGCGCGCCGCGACCATCAGCGCGCTCAACACGGGTCCCATCTCGCGCAGGAGCGAGAGTCCCATTATCCGGCTCACGTAAATCTTGGCGCCGAACTTCGCCAGGAACTGGCCCATCTGCAGCGCCAGCACCATGCCGGAAAAGATCGCGGTCAGATTGACGACGTTGACCGATCGCACGCCCACCGCGTCGAGTTGATCGAGCAACAGGCGGCCTTCGAACGGTCGGCGCACCAGGTAGCGGAAGAAATCGCCGGTCAGTAATCCGACTTCGCCAAGTTCGTCGAGGAACAGGTATATTCTTTCCAGCATCTCGCTTTGACGATGCGAGCGTAAGCGAAGCCGACGGATGCGGCAATACGGAGTTGCGGCGGTACCGATTTTGGACAACGGCGACGAACTGCTTTTCGTGTACGGCACCCTGATGAATCCCGCCGAGCGCGTGCTGCTGCTGGGCCGGCCGATCGACGCAAGCCCGGGGCGGATTCCGGGTTACGCGCGCGGTCGAAAGCGCCACTACTTCGTCGCAAAGCAAGCGGACGCCGTCACAGATGGCGCAATCCTCGAAGGTTTAAGCGCGCGCGAGCTGGCGATCCTCGACGAATACGAAGAGGTGCCGGCGCTATACACGCGCGAGCGGACCGAAGTGCTCGCCACCGACGGGCGCAAAATCGAATGCTGGATTTACCTGCCGACGAGCTGGGCGAAGGACCAATCCCGATAGCGACCGCTGAGTCCTGCTGTCACTTCACTTCGGCCGGGGGCGGCTTGGGCTGTTCTCCACGCTTCAGTCCGAACTTGTCGATTCGGTATTGCAGAGTCCGATAACTCATGGCGAGCATTTTCGCCGCCTTTGCGATCACCCAATCGTTGCGTTCGAGCGCCTGCAGGATTGCGTCGCGCTCGAACGTTTCGAAGTTGAAGCCCTCGCTCGGAATCTCATACCTGTCGCCGCGCTGACCGTCCCTGCTGCGGCCCGGCTTCTTGCGCGACAGGACTTCCTGCGGCAAATCGCGCGGCATCACCTTGTCCCCCTCGCAGAGCAGGATGGCGCGTTCGAGCGCGGACTCGAGCTGGCGCACGTTGCCGGGCCACGAGTAGTCGAGCAGGACTTCCATCGCCTCGCGGCCGATCTCTTTGACGCGGCCTTCCGCAAGATGTCCAAACTTGGCCAGAGCGTGATTGGCGAGCAGGGGAATGTCGCCGCGCCGATCGCGCAGCGGCGGCAACGTGATGGTCACGACGTTTATGCGATAGTAGAGATCCTCGCGGAAGCGGCCCTCGCCGACTTCCTCGGCGATGTTGCGATTGCTCGCGGCGACCAGGCGCACGTCGATGCGAAAGGAATCGTTGCCGCCGACGCGGCGGAGTTCTTTTTCCTGCAGGACGCGCAGAATTTTCGCCTGCATCCCCTGCGGCAGGTCGGCGATCTCGTCGAGAAACAGCGTCGATTTGTCGGCGCTCTCGAACAGCCCTATTTTGCGCTCGTTGGCGCCGGTGAACGCGCCGCGCTCGTGGCCGAACAGTTCGTTCTCGATCAAATTGTCGGGAATCGCCGAGCAATTGATCGCGACGAACTGCCGCGCCGCGCGCGGCGATAGCCGATGGATCGCCTTGGCCACGATTTCCTTGCCGGTCCCGCTCTCGCCCTGGATAAGGACCGTCGAATTCGAAGGCGCGACCCGCCGCACCAGCCGGATTACTTCCTGGATGGCGGCGTCCTGTCCGATGATGCCCTCGATTTCGAAAGTGCCTTCCAGGCGCCGCTTCAGCAGCTGATTTTCCTGCTGCAGGTTTGCGAATTCCGCCGCCTTGGCCACCCGCGTCACGAGTTTCTCGCGATCGGTCGGCTTCTCGAGGTAGTCGAACGCGCCCGCCTTCATCGCTTGCACGACGCTGTCGGTCGAGCCGTGCGCCGTCAGCACCACCACTTGGCTGCCGGGATACGCGCCGCGCACTTTCGCGAGCAGCTCTTCGCCCGACATCCCCGGCATCATGAGGTCGGTCAGCACGACGTCGAAACGCGACAGCGCCAGCAACTCGATCGCGCGCTTGCCGACCGCAGCCTCTTCGACCGCGAATCCCTCTTCGCGCAACGTGTCCGCGGTGATCTGGCGTTCGAGGTCGTTGTCTTCAACGACCAGCACTGAGGCCTGAGTCATGATTGTGTCCGTGTACCGCGCTTGGCGGGAAGGTGAAAGTTACTGTGGTTCCGGGTCCGTCCGCGTTGGGTCCGATATCGATTGTACCGCCGTGGGTCTCGACAATCGCCCTCGACAGGAACAGCCCGAGGCCGATTCCTTCGCGCTTGGTGGTGAAAAACGGCTCGAAGACATGGTTCACGACTTCAGCCTCGATACCCGCGCCGGTGTCCGAAAAAGTAATCACCATCGAGCCATCGATGCGCCGAAATGCAATACCCATCGTGCCGCCTTCGGGCATCGCCTGGATCGCGTTGGCGACCACGTTGATAAAGCAGGTGCGGAGTTTCTCGGCGTCGACGTTGAGCATGGGGGACGCCTCCTTGCATTCCTCGGCCAGCTCGATCCCCTGGCTTTTCATTTTCGACTCCGACAGCGCCACGACCTGGTCCACCAGTCGACGCACGTCGGTGGGCGCCGGGAATATCTCGATCGGCTTGCCGTAATGCAAAAAGCTTTGCACCAGCTCCGACAACCGCCGCAGCTCGTCCTTCATGATCACGAGCTGATGCAGAAACGCCTCGCGATCGTTGGGCTGCTGCGGAGCATAGCGCGCGCGGAGCTGATCGAGTGCAAGGCTGATGAAGTTCAGCGGGTTCTTGATTTCATGCGCCAGGCCGCCGGCCAATTGCCCGAGCGCCGTGAATCGTTCGAGCCGGTTCAGTTCCTGCTCGCGCTCGCGCGCACGCCGGAGCTGGCCGACCATGTCGTTGAAGCTGCGCGTGAGCAAGCCGATCTCGTCGCGCCGATGCGCCTCCAGAACCGGCTCCAGGCCACGCGCCGCGATATTCTGCGCCGCGTTCGCGACCGCATGAATCGGCTTCACGTAGCGATCGGCGAGGATGTAAGCGAAGACCAGGCCGATTGCGAAAATGGCAAACGCGATCACCAGCTCACGGGTCCGGCTCTGCGCCAGCGGCTGCGCGAAGTCGCCAAAATTCGCCACCACCTGCACGTAGCCAAGCAGATGATCCTCGACCTTGACCGGAATCAGATAGACCGTGGTCTCCGGCGCGAGCGGACCGAGCTTGCCGGCCGGAATAGTCACCAGGTCATCGGGATGCTTGAGTTGCTCGGGCGTAAGCCATTCGGCCTGCTTGGGCCGCAGCGCCGCACCGATCAGATGCGGATTGGAGCTGTTGAGGATCAGATTTTCGCTCGACGCGATCGACACTTCGAGTCCTTTGGTGTGCAGGTCGCCCACGTAGTGTGTGCAGCAGATCGCGATCGGTGCCGCCGACCGCGGTCAGCTCCTGCACGCTGATCTGGATCACGCGCGCCAGGTCCTTGACCCTCTCCTGGGTGGTCGCGACGATCGCTGCCTGCGTGCCCAGGCTCACCCACACCTCGGTGCCGAGCGTAAGCCCGAGCAGGCCCACCATCAGCACGATCAGTTTCGCCTTGAGGTTCAGCGCGGGAAAGTATGATTCCATTTTCGATGTCGTCGGGCAGGCCGGCACGGCCATGCAATAATAGAGAATTATATACGTGGCTCCCCTGCCGCCAAAGTCGCAAAATAGGCAGCAACGTGAGAGGCCAGATTCTGATTCGGACGACCCGCCATCAACACGAACACGCGCCCAGAAAAAGCGTGCCGCAAAGCGCAAACGGGAAATGCTCAATCGTTCCCACCGATCACCAGCTCACAGTCAAGATTTGGATTGATGGGAAATTGAAGTTCTAGTTCCTTAATTTCGTTAGCGATCCCCGCGGCCCTAAGTGTTTGCGAGAAAAACCGGGCTTCGGTCGATGGCGCGCTGCGATTGTGAACGCGCACAATCAGCCCCTTCATATCGGCGTCGACTTCGCATCGCGGCTCGACCACAATAGAACAATCCTTCAAAATCTTGAGCGTACTTTTCGGCCTCCGAACGTTGAAGGGAGTCTTAATTGCGAGCTTGGGCCGTTGCTGCGGAGACAATCGATAGGCCGTTTATCGCGTCCCATTGTTGGCGAGTGATCGAACGTTGCTGATGCCGCCGTAACCCTTCGAGTTCCGTCCTGACCGAAGCAAGTTCGGCCCGAAGATCGGCGGGAGACTCCTTCTCAGCCTTGATACGAGCATCATTCTCTTCCTTCCATGCGCGATATGTAGCCCAGAAGAAGCCGACCGGGAGGAGCACCAAATAGGCGTGCCGAATCTCGGTCGGGCTCGAAGTGAGCAACGAATCCAATTGTCTTTGCCAGGTGGGCGATAGGGCCGGCCTTACCAAACTCGGCAGTGCAAGCAGAGCACTGCCGCCAATCGCCGCAAGAATAGCCCAAGCGTGCTTCATGAGCGCGCGCAAATACTGGAAGAATTGCCACGGCATCGGCTTCGCTAGGCCAATTCTGGGCGATTGTCCATCGAGAATTTCATTGACCGTGAGCGGCACGATTACCTTGCCCGTCTGCCGAAAGTAGCTTTCCATTTCGGTCATCGCATCCGAGGAAGAATCGAACGAGACAAAGATGCCTTTGGTTCGTTCCTCGCGGGCCATCACGGCCGGAAACGAATCGATGTCCGGGCGGCCGGTTTTGTCCTTCTGCTTGACTTGGATTGGATACCATTGATCCATGAAGCCCAATTCGTGGGCACCCGCTTCGCGCTCGCGCTGTCGAGCGCATCTTTCGATGTTCGTGGCCGACACCGGATAAATGCGTCCGTCGATTCCCTTGTCGCCGACTTGCGCCTTGTTCGGGATTCCGCCAAGCGCGATCACCGCCCAGTTCTCGAACTCGAACGGCGGGATCTTGCGAAGTTCCGCTTCCGATCTCGGGAGATCGCGCACGATGAAGCCACGTCCGTCACGCCACAGGTCCTCATTCTCGCGCAGCGCGCATTCGTTGCGGAGCCGTTTGCCATCACGCGGCAGGAAGTCGGGGAAATATCGATGCCGATCCATTGACGACCAAGATTCTCGCGGAAACCAGTGCCGTACCGCAGCCGCAAAAAGCATCGAGTACGATGTCGCTTGGCTGCTGCTGAATTTCTAGAATCCTGATCCAGTCAATTTAAGTCGGCTTCTGCGTCGGGTAGCCGAGCCGCTCTGAGTCGTGTGCTCGTGAATTGATTGGCGGATGTCATCCCAGAGCGACTCTGCATAGGAACGCCCATTGCCTTCATCCAAATAACGCTTGTATCGGGGCACTACACCGGGCTTGGTTTGGACAATTCGCCCTTGCTCATTCAGTTCGCTGCATCCGCTCTCTGCTGTAGCGCCAGTAGCCCGTTACGCCTAAGAACCTCGTAGTGCGGGTTGCCCTTGGAGGGTGCACCGCCGCCCGGAGCCCCAAGATTGTCACCAAGCTGATACCGTCGCCCCGTTTCCGTCTCAACCTGGCGATATAATTTGTTCAATGATATTCGTCTTCATAGCGGCTTGTAGAGCTGTTCGAAGTATAGTCCTCGCACCGGCCGGTAGAGCAGAAGCGTATCGTGGATGCGGCCGAGTGTTTGCTGCCTTGCGGCGTCGCTCTGAGCGGCTCCGCTTCCAGATAATCTCATTGTGAATGCTGTTCTCGCCGAAAATCTGGTCGAGCATCACCTTGACGTAGTGGCTCGCGTGCCAGTCGCAGTGATAGTAAAAGCTGCCCGTTTGCTTGAGAACGCGAGCAAGCTGGACGCATCGCGGGCGCATGAACTCGATATAGGCTTGGGTCGAAGCGTGGCGGTCCTCGAAAGAGCGCTTCTCTTTCGTCTCGCCCCAGAAGACCTCGTAGTTCCGATTCGAGTTGAACGGCGGATCGATGTAGATCAGGTCAACGCAGTGATCGGAAGCGCCGCAAGCTGGTCGAGCCAGTCGCCGCAGTAGATTACGCGCGTATCTATCAGCGCGCTTCGCCTTGTCATTGATTGCGCCTAGCGCCCGTTAGCCAAGCTGCTTGCGCGGCGCGGTTCGCTTATTGGGTTTTCCACGCTTCGGGGGCTCGGACCTTTAGCCGAGGGGGTCAAGAATATAATTCCCCAATAATTCGACCTATCCGCTTTTGCTCACGGGCTCGTTGGTCTTGCGCAGCACCAGCGCCCGGGTCACGTACACCGCGGCGCTCAGGATCGCCACGATCAGAATCAGCCGCTCGAAGCCGCCGACGTATCTGACGATCATCTCGATTTGCTTGCCGAAAATGTAGCCCAGGGTTACGACGATCGGCACCGATATCAGCGCTCCGAGCAGATCGTAGAGCAGAAACACCGCCGGGCGCACGCCGAAAGATCCCGCCGACAAATAGACCAAGGCGCGCAGACCGGCCAGGAACCGGGCGTAAAAGATCGCGCGAGCCCCATGCCGCTTCATGAAAGACTCGATACGCTCGATCTGATGCTGCCGGCCCGGCCACGCCAGCGCGAAGTAGCGCACCAGTCCGGTGCCGAAGCGCCGGCCCATAAAGAACAGGGAGTTGTCGCCCGCGACTACGCCCAGCAGCGAGACCACCAGCGTGATCGGGTAGCGCGTGACCCCGCGATGCGCCAAGTAGCCGCCCGCGAGCAGCGCCACGTCTTCCGGAATCGGCATTCCAAGTCCGCACAACATCAGAACAACGAACAATCCAAGATAGGTGAAGTGTTCGATGTACCCGGAGATCAGCCCGACCAAGCTCAGCTCCCGTGGGCGTAACGCGCGCGCAATGCGTCGCGGATTTGTTCGACCGGCATGCCCCGGCCGGCCATCGACTCCGCATCGTGAGCCTCGCCGATGCAGATCGCACACCTGCTGCCATGCGTGTCACGGTAGCAATCGAGCAGGTTCTTGTGCCCGTCCGTCTTGTCGCATCCGCAGTAGCAATGCAATTGCGCCAGCAGCTTGGGATCGCGCTCGGCGATCTCATATGCCTCGCGCACATTGCCCTGGAAATTCTTCGGGTCCAGCGTAACCCGCAGCCGCGCCGCAGGATCGGAGGCCGCGACGATCTGGTCCGCCGGCGGCTGCGCCTGAGTCGAGACATAGCCGCCGTAAGCGATTGCCACCACCACCACCGCGGCGGCTGTCAGTGCGACAATCCCTCTGGCTCCATTGAACATGAGTTTCTCCGCAGCCGGAAATTATAGCATCTCGATGAATCTTAGGCTTTGATTGGCAAAACTGTATAGAGCGGCCGGCCGATGCGGTCCGCGCCGCGTATGCGGCAGGCGTTTGAGCAGGCCCATCGCGAGAATGCGCCGGCGGAAGTTTCGCCGATCGAGCGGGCGGCCCAGGATGACCGAGTATAGTTCCTCGAACTCGGCGAAGGTGAATTCCCGCGGCAGCAACGCATACGCGATATTGGTGTACTCGAGTTTCGACTTCAGCCGCTTGACCGCATACGCGGCCATCAGCGAATGATCGTACGCAAGCTGCGGCAGGCGCGCGACTTCGTACCATCTGCCGGTCGCGTATTTGTCGCATGGCGCGCCGATGCCCTGCGGGTCGGGAATCAGCGCCATGTAGGCGACCGATACCACGTGCGCACGCGGGTCGCGCGACGGATCTCCAAACGTGAACAGCTGCTCGAGATAAGCGCCGCGAAGTCCGGTCGAATCGTAAAGCTCGCGCCGCGCCGCCTCGTCGAGCAGTTCCCCCACTCGCACCAGCCCGCCCGGAAACGCCCACCGCCCGCGACCCGGTCCGCGGCGCAGCTCGACCAGGTAGGTCTGCAGGCGGCCGCCGTTGATCGCGAACAGCACGGTGTCCACCGCGACCATCGGCCGCGCCAGCCGCTGGCCGCGCGTCGCGCCGGCCGCGACGGCTTGTGCGTTGGCGCTCAGACGCTCAGCTCGAGCATGCGCTCCAGGGCCCGCTTCGCGCCCGCGCGCACGTCCTCGGGAAGTTCGATTTCGTAGCGCAGATGGCGCAGCGAATCGAGGGTGCCCTCGAGCGTGATCATCTTCATGAACCGGCATAGCTTGCACACCTTGTAGAAGTGCTTGTCGGGAATTTCCATCAGCAGGCGGTCCGAGAGCCCGCATTCCGTCACCACCAGGAACTTGTCGGCGTCGCTGCTGCGCGCATAACCGATCATCGCGCTGGTGGACAACACCGCGTCGGCAAGCGCGAGCACGTCGCGGCGGCACTCGGGATGCGCAATCACCTTGATGCCGGGAATCGCGCGCTTGACCTTGTTTATCTCGTCGGGAGTTATCTGGTGATGAACGTAGCAGTTGCCGTCCCATGAAATTACCCGCTTGCGCGTCTGCCGCTGCACGTAGTCGGCGAGATTCTGATCGGGCACGAACAGGATATTGTCCGAGTCGATACGCTCGACGATCTTCGCCGCGTTGGACGACGTGCAGCACGCGTCCGACAGCGCTTTGACGTCGGCCGTGCAATTGACGTACGAGACCACCTTAAGGTCGGGATAAATCTTGAGCAGTTCTTCCTTGCGATCCGCCAGCCGCTCGGCCGTCACGCTGTCCGCCAGCGAGCATCCGGCCTTCAGATCGGGCAGCAGCACCTTGCGATCGGGGTTGAAGACCTTGGCGGTCTCGGCCATGAAGTGAACGCCGCAAAAGACGATCACGTCGGCGTCGCGCACGTCGCGCGCGTTGCGCGCGAGTTCCAGCGAGTCGCCGATAAAATCGGCGACCTCGAAAATCTCCGGCCGCTGATAGTTGTGCGCGAGCACCACCGCGCGGCGCGCTCTTTTGAGCTGCTTGATCTCCGCGATCATGTCCGCGTAGCGCTCGCACGTGTCAGGCGTGTAGCTCTCATTGCCGAGCACCGCGAGCTTGTCGCGCAACGCGCTTCCGCTAACCGCAGTTTCAACCGATTCGTTCACCGTGAGTCCTCCTCACCGTTTTGCCGCCGCTACTTTGCGTCAATCTGACACTTACTCCAGAGCGGCGGTCTTTGCAAGCCTCGCTGCCGATGGCGAAGAGGGGCGCCGCTCTGATAAATCCAGTAGCAATCGCGCACGCGGATAAGGAAACGCCGCTTTTTCAGGAGTTAATGTGATGGATGAAGTATTGAATCGCGGGATTCCCTGAGCGCCAGGTCATGAGCCGTCAAATCGCACTCGGTCTAATCCGCGACTTGTTCTTCCGCTCGAAGATCGACGCTGTGGCCGCCGCCGTCGGCGCCGAGGTCGGCTACGCCTCGACGCTCGAGGCAGTTGCCTCGCGATGCGCCGAATTGAAACCGTCGGTCGTCTTCACCGATCTCTCCGACGACGCCTTTCCCGCACTCGAGACCCTGAAACAAATCCGCGCGGCGGCTCCCGGCGCGCGCGCGATCGGATTCGCCTCGCACGTAGATTTGAAACCGCTGAAGGCCGCCCGCGAAGCAGGCTACGAGCTGACGCTCTCGCGCAGCGAATTCACCGCCCGCCTCGGCGACCTGCTGCGCGCCTAAGCGACGATCCGAGATTCCTAGACGCGCCGGGCGATAAACCGCGCCTGCGCGATCTTGCCGGCACGCGCCAGCTCAGCGAGGAAACGGAACCCACCGAGGAAGGTTTCCAGCAGGTCGGTGCGGAACCCGAGAGGCCGCAGGGCATCATACATAAGCTGCATCTCAATCATGTTGAGATATAACTCCGCATGGCTCGCGAACCGCCCGGTGTCTTCGGCGACGCTCACCTTGCAGCCGTTTGCCGAGAGCAGTTTGGCGTAGCCCGCAATGTCCTCGACGTTGGCGAACGTCATCAAGCCGAGAAAGCCCTGAGCCTCGGAATCGGATAGTCCCGCAGGCCCCTCAACCCAGTCGGTGAACGCAATCATGCCTCCGGGACGAACGATCCTCGCCGCCTCCGCAATCAACCTTGGCTTGTCAGGGACGTAGCACCACGCATCTTCGCTCCATATGAAATCCGCGCTGGCCGACGGCAGGCCGCTTTGGCAGGCATCGGCGAGAATGAATCGAATTTTGTCGTCCAGACCTTCTTCGCGGGTCAGCCGCCGCCCGCGCTCGACTATTGCTTCGGTTACATCGACGCCGACCATCGAGGCGACGTTGCGAAACCGCACCAGAAAGCGCATGTCCGCGCCGTTGCAGCAACAGAGATCGACCCCCTTCATCCCGGCCGCGACTCCGGCGCGATCCGCCAGATCGATCGACGCCTTCATTCCTCCTACGTGAATTTGCTGCCCAAACATAAGTTGAAAGAGGTCGCCCGGCGCACCGCTATAGACGGAGACGACATCCGCGACCTTGACACCGGTTATTGACTTCACGATTTCCTCGCGGCGGCCGGCTTGCGAGCGCGAACGAAAGCGCTCATGAATTTGCCGTCCGCCATCTGCGCGAATTTCTCGAGGTCCGGATTTTCCGCAAGAAATCCCTTCGCGTCAGCCGCGGTGTAGATCCGTGTCGGTTCTACTTCGATCTGTTCGAATCCGGCCGCGGCCAGCTTCGATTGGTATTCCGATTCCTCCAGCGCACCCGCGATGCATCCGGCCCACAATTCGACGCGGCGGCGAATCTCGCCGGGCATCTCACCGCGCACCACGATGTCCGAAACGGCGACTCGTCCTCCTGGTTTCAGCACGCGGAACGCTTCGCGCAGCACGCGATCCTTGTCGGCCGAGAGATTGATCACGCAGTTCGAGATGATCACATCCACCGAATTGTCGGGCAGCGGAATATGCTCTATCTCGCCTTTGAGGAATTCGACGTTCTGGACGCCCGCTTTGCGCTGGTTATCGCGCGCAAGCGCGAGCATCTCGTCGGTCATGTCGAGCCCGTACGCCTTGCCCGCCGGCCCGACTCTTCGCGCGGAGAGCAGCACGTCGATGCCGCCACCCGAGCCCAGGTCGAGCACGGTTTCGCCCGGCTTCAACTCGGCCAGCGCGGTTGGATTCCCGCATCGCAGCGACGCGGCAAGCGCCTGGGCGGGAACCGATGCGGTCTCGCCCTCGTGGTAGAGATTCGACGTGATCGGGTTTCCCGCGGGCGCCGCCGAGCCGCAGCATGAGCCGCTTGGATTCGAGACTCGCCGCGCCGCTTGCGCGTATTCTTCCCTGACCTTTTCCCTTATCGATTCATTGCTCATCGTGACCTCCATGCCTGCCCGCTATCTTACGGGAGAGGCGATTAGTTGATTGCGAACGATCCCGCGATGCGCCCGGCGTCTTGTGAAGGCCGGCGCAACAGTCCTCGGTCATGAACTGGATCAACTTTGCGGCTTTCGGCCAATTGATTGCGTAGTAGATGAATCGCCCCGCGCGATGCGCCGTCAGCAGCCCGCATCGGGTCAATGCGTCCAGGTGATGAGACAGGGTCGAGCCCGGCATCTTGACCCGTCGCTTGATCTGCTCGACGCAGGTTCCTTGCGGACCGGCGCGCACCAGCAGGCGGAAGATCTCAAGCCGGCCGGATTGTCCAAGCGCACTCAGCTGCGACACAAACTCTTTCACTACGATAATTCTAGTATCATCGAAATAATTAAGATGCAAGACTCCCTCCGTCATCCCGGCCGAAGCGGAGCTTCTCGATTGCATGCCGGTGATATATTCTCCCCCCATGCGCTGCGCGCTCGACGATTTCCATCCTGCCGTTCGCACCTGGTTCGAGCGCCGCTTCGCAGCGCCCTCGCGCGCGCAAGACCTCGGATGGCCCGTCATCGGCGCCGCCAACGACGCGCCCGGCTTCGACGTGCTGCTATGCGCGCCGACCGGCAGCGGCAAGACTCTGGCCGCCTTCATGTGGGCAATTAACGGCCTCGTCCTCGACGCGGCGCGCGACCGGCTGCGCGATGAAGTCTCGGTCCTGTACGTTTCGCCGCTCAAGGCGCTGGCCAACGACATCCGGCTCAATCTGGAGGAGCCGCTCGACGGCGTGCGGGACGTCGGCGCCGAATCGGGCCTCGATCTTTCGCGCATCCGCGCCGGCCTTCGCACTGGCGACACGTCGGCGAGCGAGCGCACTGCGATGCTCCGGCGGCCGCCGCACATTCTGGTCACGACGCCCGAGTCGCTGTTCATCCTGCTGACCTCGCCGAAGTTCCGCGAAAAACTTGCCGCCGTCCGCCACGTGATCGTCGATGAACTCCACGCCCTGGCCGGCAACAAGCGCGGTGCGCATCTCGCGCTGACGCTCGAACGCCTGGAACGGTTCGTGACCAGTCGCGGGAATGCGCGGCCGAATCGAATCGGCCTGTCGGCGACGTTGAATCCGATCGAAAAGCTGGCCGGGTTCCTGGCCGGCTACGACGTGGCTCGCGACAATTCGCGCTCGCCGCGTCCGATAAAAATAGTTCGCGCCGACGATTGCGTCCGCACGATGGATCTCCAGGTCATCGCGCCCGGCCCCGAGCTTGGACCGCTGGCCACTCATCCGCACTGGGAGGCGATGTACGACGAAGTCGCGCGCCTGATCGGCGGGCATCGCACGACGCTGGTTTTCACGCTCAGCCGTCGCTTTGCCGAGCGGGTCGCGCTCAATCTGCAGAAGCGGCTCGGGATTGACGCCGTGATGGCGCATCATGGCAGCCTCGCGCGCGCCGAGCGCCTGCTCGCCGAGCAACGCCTCAAGCGCGGCGAGCTGAAGGCGATCGTCGCGACCGCGTCGCTCGAACTCGGCATCGACGTCGGCGCCGTCGAGCTCGTATGCCAGCTCGATTCGCCCAAATCCATCTCGGCCGCGATTCAACGCGTCGGGCGCTCGGGACACAGCCTCGGCGCGACTCCCAAGGGACGCTTCTTCGCGCTGACCACCGACGATTTGCTCGAATGCGGCGCGGCGGTGCGCGCGATTCGCCGCGGGCATCTCGACGAAGTGGAAATCCCGATGGGATGCGCCGATATCGCGGCGCAGCAAATCGTCGCAATCGCCGCGGAAGAAGAGGAAATCGCCGAAGCCGAGCTGCTGCGCGTGCTGCGCAGCGCCTACAACTTCGGCGATCTCGACGCCGGCAAGCTGCGCCATCTGCTCGAACAGCTCTCGGCCGAGTTGCCCGAGCGAATCATGGGCGCGTCGCCAAAGATTTTCTTCGATCGCGTCAACGCCCGCGTCCGCCCGCGCCGATCCGCCCGCCTGTCGGCGATCACCTCGGGCGGAACAATCCCCGAAGCCGGCAACTACGACGTCGTGATCGAGTCCGAGGGCCGAAAGGTCGGCGATGTGGAAGAGGACTTTGCGCAGGAGTCGTCGCGCGGCGACGTGTTCTCGCTCGGCTCGATGCCCTGGCAGATTCAGCGCATCTCGCGCGGGCGCCTGATGGTCGAGCCGGCGCCCGGGATGGCGCCGACGCTGCCTTTCTGGCAGACCGAGGCGGGCGGCCGCTCGCAGGCGCTGTCGGCGGAGATTTGCGATCTTCGCCGCGAGATTTGGAGCCGTCTCGAACGCAACGAATCGGCCGCCGGCTGGCTGATGAGCGAATGCGCGATGTCGGAGCGCGCCGCCACGCAAGCCGTTGACTACGTCCGCCGCGGCGTCGAGGCGCTCGGCGCGATCCCGGACGAAAAGACCGTCGTCGTCGAGCGTTTCTTCGACGGCGTGGGCGGCACGCAAATCGTCATTCACACGCCGTTCGGGATCCGCCTCAATCGCGGCCTCGGCCTGGCGATTCGAAAGCGCCTGTGCCAGTCGTTCGATTTCGAAATCCAGGCGTCGGCGATCGACGACAGCGTGCTGCTCGCGCTGAATTCGCGGCACAGTTTTCCGCTCGACACTCTGTTCAGCATGCTGAAAGCGCGCAACGCGCGCGAGGTACTTATCCAGGCGATCCTGGCCGCGCCGATGTTTGAGGTGCGCTTCCGGCACGTCGCGACGCGCGCGCTGGCGGTGATGCGCTCATCGCGCGGCAAGAAGGTGCCTGCCTGGATTCAACGCCTCCGCTCGCAGGAACTTCTGTCCGCGATTTTCCCAGGCCAGCAGGCCTGCTTCGAGAACCGGCCGGCCACGATCGAACTCCCGGACCATTTTGCGATCGAGGAAACGATTCGCGAATGCCTGGAGGAGTCCACCGACCTGCCGCGCACGGTGCGGATGCTCGAAGGTATCGAGAGCGGCGCGATTCGTACCGTCGCCGTCGATGCGATCGCGCCGTCGGTGTTTGCCCATCGCATCCTGCTCGCGTGGGACTATTCATTTCTCGACGACGGCGAACGCGCCAATCGCCGTTCCCGGACTGTGACGATGAATCGCGGCATGGCCGAAGACGTGTTCCGCAAAGAAGACCTTTCCGATCTGCTCTCGGCGGAAGCGGTCGACAGCGTCGTCGCCGAAGTGACGGGCCGCGCGGCCGGACGCAGGCCGCGCTCGCGTGACGAATTGTACGAGTTGATTCGCGCGCACGGTTCGCTCACCCAGGCCGAGGTCGAAGAACGCTCCGGCGAGAACGGCCGCGCGATGCTGGCGGAGCTGGACGCGGAGCGGCGAATCGCACGCGTCAACTTAAGTGGCGAATCGCCAGGGCGAATCATTGCGAGCGAAGACACGGGCATCTTTGCCGCCGCATATCCCACCGCATCGATCGACGGCGGTTTCCAAGTCGAGCGGCGAGGGCCGCGATGGCGACGGTGCGCGCGCCGAACTCGTGCGCCGCGCGCTCAAGACTTGCGGACCGGCGACTGCCGGTGAAATCGCGGCGCGACTGCATATCAAAGAATCGGACATCGACCGGATTCTCGCGGCGCTGGAAGGGGATGGCGGGATTTTTCGCGGTCATTTCACGCGCGCCGACGCGATTCAGTGGTGCGACCGCTACAACCTGGAACGGATTCATCGGATGACGCTGGCGCGGGTGCGCGCTGAAATCGAGCCGTGCGCGGATCACGAGTACGCGGCGTTTCGGCTGCGTTGGATGCGCGTCGGCGGCGCCGAGTTGCCGGCCGATCAGAGCGGCGTAGCCGCAGTGCTCGAACAGTTGTCAGGAATCGCGGCGACGCCGGAGATTTGGGAGCACGCGATTATCCCGGCGCGCATCGCAGGCTATCGGCCCGAGATGCTCGACCTGGTCTGCATGAGCGGCCGGATGAAGTGGGTCGCCGTTGCCGAAGAGGGTATCGAAGGCGCGCGTCCCGCGCGCACGCCGTCGCGGGTTACATTCATTGCGCGCAAGGCCAGTCTGTTTGTACCGCGCGAAGCACCTGCGCCGTCGGACGCGAAGGAACAGGCGGTGCTGGAGGCGCTGGGAGCCGCGGGTGCGCAGTACCTGGACGAGGTCGCGGAGCGTGCGAATGTTTCGGAGCGCGACGCATTGTCCGCGCTATGGAGGATGGCGGCGGCGGGTCGCGTGAGCAACGACAACTTCGCGCCGATCAGGATGTTTGCCGATGATCGCGGCGCCGAGCGCGCGCTCGAGTCGGTCGCGCGCCGCCCGGCGACTCGCCACGACGCGGCGGTTCGTGCGCGGCTGAAGTCGAGCCTGGCCGGCCGATGGTCGCTGATACGCGCGGGCGAGCATCGCGCCGGCGGCCCGGATGACACGCGGGATCTCGCGCTCAAATTGCTCGAGCGCCATGGAATTCTCGCCCGGGAGATGCTGGGACTCGAATCGACGCAAATCTCGTGGAACGAGATTGCGTTCGCGCTGCGGCGGCTGGAATACAGCGGCGCGATTCGGCGCGGGTGGTTCGTGAGATCTATTTCGGGGGAACAATATGCCCTGCCAGAGGCGGTCGAGATGCTGCGCGCGGTACGGAGTCTTATTCCGGCGCGAGAGAAACCGGTTGCGTTGAGCGCAATCGATCCCGCCAATCCGTACGGCGCCGTGATTGCCGGATGCGGTATCGCGCGCGAGGCGGCCAACGTCGTGGTGATTCGCGCCGGCCGCGTGATTGCGGGATTGCAGGGACGCGCGATGATCACGGCGGGCGAGGGCGGAGCCGACGACGAGAGTTTCAGCGCGGCGGTGGCGGCTCTTCTGGCGCTGAAGCCGCGTATCACGATCGATTCAATCGACGGCGTGGCGGCGCTCGAATCGCCGCGGGTCGGCATTCTGGCCGCGATGCGATTCCATTCCGACGGACGCTCGCTGGTCTTCGACGGATTGCATGGCCCGGCGCCCGCGCGCGCATCGCGCCGCAGCGCCGGCCCAGGCTAGAACGCCATCGTCTCCCGCAAGTTGGCGCCAGTTGATTGGGCGCGCTCGCGCGGTATTCTGAACGCATAGCAAATCGAATCGGATTGGGCGGCGCGCCGGATTTGGAACTCGCGTCCGATTCTTCCATTTTGACCATCGCACCAGGAGGGCAAGGCTCGATCAATGGCGACTAACAGTTTCGGTGCTCGTTCGACGCTTTCGGTGGAAGGCAGCAGCTACACGATCTTCAAGCTCGAAGCGCTCGAGAAGCGCGGTTTCTCGCTGGCGCGGATGCCGTATTCGATCAAGGTGATGCTGGAGAACGTGCTGCGGCGCGAAGACGGCGTGATCGTGACGACCGGGCAGATCGAGGCGCTGGCCAAATGGAACGGTAAGGGCGGAGAGCGCGAAGTCTCGTTCATGCCGGCGCGCGTGCTGCTGCAGGATTTCACGGGCGTGCCGGTGGTGGCGGATCTGGCGGCGATGCGCGACGCGATCAAAAAGCTCGGCGGCGATCCCGCCAAGATCAGCCCGCTGCAGCCGGTCGACCTGGTGATCGATCACTCGGTGCAGGTCGATTCTTTTGGCAGCGCCGATTCGTTCGCGGCCAACGCGCGGCTGGAGTTCGAGCGCAACCGCGAGCGCTATCTTTTTCTGCGCTGGGGGCAGGGCGCATTCGACAACTTCCGGGTGGTTCCGCCCGACACAGGAATCGTTCACCAGGTGAATCTGGAATATCTCGCGCCGGTGGTTTTTTCCTCAAAGAACGGCGAAGCGTATCCGGACACGGTGATTGGCACGGATTCGCATACCACGATGATCAACGGTCTCGGCGTGGTGGGATGGGGTGTGGGCGGAATCGAAGCTGAAGCCGCGATGCTCGGGCGCTCGGTACCGATGCTGATTCCCGAAGTGATCGGGTTTCGGCTGGCGGGCAGCTTGCGTCCGGGCGCTACCGCTACCGACCTGGTGCTGACGGTCACGCAGATGCTGCGCAAGAAGGGCGTGGTCGGCAAGTTCGTTGAATACTTCGGGCCGGGGCTCAAGTCGCTGCCGGTCGCGGATCGCGCGACGCTCGGCAACATGTCGCCTGAGTATGGCGCGACGATGGGATTTTTCCCGGTCGACGATCAGACGCTCACTTATTTGCGGCTGACGGGACGGAGCGACGCCCAGGTCAAGCTGATCGAGGCCTACTGCAAGGCGCAAGGCCTGTTTAATTCCGCCGATGCGGCCGAGCCGAAATTTTCCGACACCCTCGAACTCGATCTCGACAGCGTGGCGCCGAGCATGGCCGGGCCGCGCCGTCCGCAGGATCGAGTTGCGCTGACGGCGGCGAAGAGCGGTTTCCGGCGCGAGCTTGCCAAGGAATTCGAGCAACATCCGAGCGTCGATCGCCAAGAGCTGGCGAAGTGGGTTGCCGAAGGCGGCAACGGCGCGGCGGCGGGCGCAGAGGTAGTTGTCGAATCGAAGCTCGGCCATATCGTCAACAAGGTCGAAGTGCATTCCGACGGCGGGCGCTTCGCGTTGACGCATGGCTCGATCGTGATCGCCGCGATCACCAGCTGCACGAACACGTCGAATCCGTCGGTGATGCTCGCGGCGGGGATTCTCGCGCAAAAGGCGGTCGCGCGCGGGCTAACGGTCAAGCCGTGGGTGAAGACCAGCCTGGCGCCCGGTTCCAAGGTCGTGACGCAGTACCTCAAGCGCGCGGGCGTGACCGAGGCGCTCAACAAGCTCGCGCTTCAACCTGGTCGGTTACGGATGCACGACGTGTATCGGCAACAGCGGACCGATCGGGGAGGCGATCGCCGGCGCCGTGAAGCAGGGCAACCTGGTGGCATGCGCGATCCTGAGCGGCAATCGCAATTTCGAGGGGCGCATCAATCCCGCGGTGCGGTTCAACTACCTGGCGTCGCCGCCGCTGGTGGTCGCGTACGCGATTGCGGGCACGATGGATATCGACGTCGAGCGCCAGCCGCTCGGCACGGGTTCCGACGGACGCCCGGTGTATCTGCGCGACATCTGGCCGTCGCAGGAGGAAGTGGCGGCGGCGGTGGCGGGTTCAGTTAACGCCGCGATGTTCAAGAGCGAGTACGGCCAGGTGTTCGACGGCGACGAGCGATGGAAGAGCCTGGCCGTGCCGGAGGGCAACCTGTTCCGCTGGGAGAAGGATTCGCTGTACGTGAAAGCGCCGCCGTTTTTCGACGGCGTGACCGCCAAGGTGGGCGAGTTCTCCGATATCAGCGGAGCGCGGGCGCTGGCCGTGCTCGGCGACAGCGTGACGACGGATCACATATCGCCGGCCGGCTCGATCGCGGCCGACAGTCCGGCGGGCAAGTATCTGATCGCGCACGGCGTGCATCCCAGGGATTTCAACTCATACGGAGCGCGGCGCGGAAATCATGAGGTGATGATGCGCGGGACGCTGGCGAATATCCGGCTCAAGAACCTGATGGTGCCGGGAGTGGAAGGCGGCTTCACCGCGCATCTCCCGGACGGCGAGCGGATGACGATCTTCGAGGCGTCGGAGCATTACCGCAAAGCAGGCACTCCGCTGATAGTGATCGCGGGCAAGGAATACGGTACCGGCTCGTCGCGCGATTGGGCCGCCAAGGGCGTGCAACTGCTCGGCGTGCGCGCGGTAATCGCGGAGAGCTTCGAGCGAATCCATCGCAGCAATCTGATTGGGATGGGCGTGCTGGCGTTGGAGTTCAAGGGCGGCGACAGCCGCGAGAAGCTCGGACTCAGCGGGGATGAAGTGTTCTCGATCACGGGATTGAAGGCGGGAATCAAGCCGCGCCAGACGCTGAAGGTGCGCGCGGAATCCGGCGGCAAGACGATCGAGTTCGAGGCGACGCTGCGGGTCGATACGCCCGAGGAAGTCGAGTATATCCGGCACGGCGGAATCCTGCCGTTCGTGCTGCGCGAACTGATTCAAGCGCGACGGCCCACGAGGGAAGGGTAAATCACTTCATTGAATGTGAAACCCACCGTGGGTTTCACACTTCCCTGGGCAGGGGTGACCTCCTTCGGCTTCGCTCAGGACAGGCTCTGCACCCAATGTTAAAATAAAGATGCGGGACTTCGTCCCTGTTAGAAGGGGTAAGCGAGAACGAGGTTGTTAGCCGTTTGAGATTAGGTTGCGCGTTAGAGCTTCGAGCGAGGCGAGAATTAATTCGAATGCGGAACCCACCGTGGGTTTCACACTTCCTTGGGCAGGGGTGACCCCTGCACCCAATGTTAAAATAAAGATGCGGGACTTCGTCCCTGTTAGAAGGGGTAAAGGGAGAACGAGGTTGTTAGCCGTTTGAGATTAGGTCGCGCGTTAGAGCATCGAGCGACGCGAGAACTTAATTGTATGTGAAACCCGCCGTGGGTTTCACACTTCCTTGGGCAGGGGTGACCCCTGCACCCAATGTTAAGGATAAAGATGCGGGCCTTCGTCCCTGTTAGAAGGGGTAAGCGAGAACGAGGTTGTTAGCCGTTTGAGATTAGGTCGCGCGTTAGGGCATCGAGCGACGGGAGAACTTAATTTGACATATACTTGGCATTTTAGTAATCCGCTACCTTCAGTGACGGTTCCAGGGGGCTCGATCAACTTTGGGGAAATTTCAGGGAGGAATCTATGCGCAAGTTTAGAGTCATGTTGGTGGCGCTCGCGGCTACGGCGGTGATCGCGGCAGGCCAAGTCGGTGTCGCCCAAGCAGTGCTGATCTGTGCAGATGGCGGAAATGAAGCGGGGTCGCCGGCGACACTCGCGGGCACCTACACCTTTAGCTTCTTCGGCGCTAATGTCACTAACGTCACACCCCTTGCAGCGAGTGGCTCGGTTACGCTCAACGGGAACGGCAAAGTGACCGGAGGGATCATCAATTGCAACCAGGACGGGCAGTTCAACACGCCCATTACCGGCGGCTGCTACACAATCAATTCCGACGGTACGGGGTTCATTGCGATCACGACTTCGCTCGCGGTCTGCGGCAAGTATGACGGTGCGGACCTGCAGATTGCCGTTAGTCAACCTTATGGTGTTCAATTCCAGTTCAGCAGCGATGCGAACGATGTTAATTCCGAGACGGGCCTTCACGATACGTTTTCGGGTACCGCGAACCGCCCGTAATTGAGGTTGTTCGCCGTTTGAGATTACCTCGCCCGTTACTTTACGCGAGGCGGGTAAGCAGACCTTTCGCCTGCGGCGGACGGCGCGCGTAGAGCAGGGGAGCGGCAGGAGAACTTAATTCAATGCGGAACCCACCGTGGGTTCCGCACCTTTTTGGGCAGGGATGACCCCCGCACACAATGTTAAGAGCAGGGGTCACCACCTGCCCACGCGGCAATGCAAATCAGCCCTTGCAGCTAAGTTGGCACTTTACTAAAAGGGATCTGTTCTCAAAACTTGCGCGAGGAGAAAATCAAATGGCGATCACATCAGCGTTAATGTTAAAAGTGCGGCCGGGCAAGGAGAAGCAGCTTCTTGAAGTGCTGAAGACGGTCAAGAAGATCGTCGAGCGCGCCGGAGGAACCTATGCGGTACGCCGTGAGGTGGTCGGCCCGCAACCCAACAATATTCTCGCGGTCGCGCAGTATCCCGACTGGGGTCATCTCGGAAAAGTCAGGTCCGACCCCGAATACCAGAAGTTAGCAGACGGACTCAGGAGCAATTCCGATCCGGCTGCGGAGGCGGTCGCATCGACGATATTCGAGGACGTCGCGATCTGACCGACAATGAATCGGGTACTAACACCAAAGTTTCGGCAAACAAGGAGACCATATGGCGTCGGGTAAGAAGATTGGGGAATTTTCCCTGAAGTCGATCACTTCCACTAACAGTCCTGGACCAGCGGGTAGCATTCTAATCCAAGTGAATTGGGAAGGGACTGGAACCAGTTTTGGGGCGGTCTTCGGCACGTCGACCTTTGTAGGCGGCAAGAGCGGGACTTTCAGCTGGTGTTCGGCAGCATACCTGGATAATGGCGACACCATCAGCGGCATCGGTCAGGGGACCTACGAGAGTATCGGGAAAAATCGGTGGAGCACGAAGGGCATTGTCGATAACTCTGATGGCCGCAGAATCGCAAGCGAGGGTGAGATAGACCTGGCCTCGCGGTCATGGAAGGGGACGCTGTTCGAAGCATGAGCTGAGTGCCGGGCGTGAAGGTGCGCGCAGGGGAGCTTTATTGAATGCGGAACCCACCGTGGGTTCCGCACCTCCTTGGGCAGGGGTGACCCCTGCACCCAATGTTAAAGCAAAGATGCGGCCTGACGGCCTGTTAGAACTTCTTTTGTGTCATTCTAGAGCGAAGCGAAGAATCCCGGATCCTTCAGCGCCCGAGGGTAAAGGCCGACGCGAGATCTTGAGCGTCGGGCGAGGGATATCTGCGCGTCCCGGTTAGAAGGGGTAAGCGAGAACGGGATTCAGCTTACGCGGGCTGGCGGGCTGGGCGCGGGCGCATCGAGGCCCACCGCGGTGCCGCTTTTGCGGGTGGCGTAGCGGCTGAGCAGTCTGACGACCGCGGGCGTGACTTCGTTGATCGCCTCGCGGCGGAAGCCCACGACTTCCGGGCCGTGCGCCCGCATCATCCCAAGCATCGAGAGCCGCAGCAGCGCCGCGACCGCCTGGCAGTAACGGAAGCGCTCGAAATCGATCGGCGCCATCGCATGATAGAGCGGCATGTACAACGCCGCGAAGCTCGCGCGAAGCCCGTTGCCGACCACGTTGTCGCGCATCCATCGCGGCTGCTCCATCGCGGACGACGACAAAATCACCGCCGTCATCGCAGCGTCGAGATGGCGATCGCCGACGTCAGCATTCATCCAATCGAGCACGCCCGTCACCCGCACCCCGTCCACCATCACGTTGAGCGGATGATAGTCCATGTGCACGAGCGAATCCGGGCTGCGGCGAAACCTGGCCGCGCGTTCGGTAACGAGATTGAGCGCCTCGCGAAGGCCCGGCAGCGGACCGGTCTCGATGCGATTGGCGATGGTCGCGAGCACGCGATCCAGCAGCGGAGAGTCATCGCCGGAGCCCGCGACCGGCGCAAGTGCGCGCGGAATCTCGCGCAGGGGCGCGCTCGCCGGATCGAATTTGTGGAGCCTCGATTGCGCGCGGACGAACGAAAAAAATGCCATCGAGAAAGTCTTGAAGGCACTCGGAAAGCTGCGGATCGCGAACAGCGTGCCGCCCGCCAGCCGCTGCATGATGAGGAACGGCGCGCCCAAGGCGCGATGATCGGCTTCGAAGGCGTAGGGGCGCGGGACGGAATAGCCGACGGCGAACAGGCGAGCGATGGTGGCGTGCTCGCGGGCGCCTTTGGCGTCGGCGGCGGAGCCTTGGTAGAAGCGCAAAACCATCGATTCGCCGGCCGGGATGGCCGCGTACATCTTCGACGCCGATTGGAGCGTGAACTCGAAGACCGTGGTTTCCCATCCGCTGGCAAGAACGCTCAGACGCGCGACCGGTGCGCCAAGGTACCCGGACAGGCGTTGCCTCATGTCGTCAACGTCGAGCATTGGAAAAAGCGCGGGCGGAAAATCCGTGCAGACCGCAGCGTAATACACGCGCAGAAAAGTCGCAACCGAACTGACACGCGTGTCAGGTGAGGCAGGGGGGTCAGAAGGGGAAAGGGGGAACGAGCGGTCAGGGTATCAGGCGATGCAGAAAATGTTGCTGCGTTCCGGTGTGCGGCGGCGGTTCGGCCGGCGTCCGGGGCATCATCTTGAGTGTCTCGTTGGGCAGCGTCTGGCCGTCCTTCTGGTAACTCCGCTGCGTGATTGACGAGAGCAAGGGTCCGCTGCGATCGTTGAGGTCGATCGTAACTTCGACCGACAGTCCCAGCCGCAGCGGTTTGTCCTGGGGCTCCGGCCCGTCGATAACAATCTTGACCGGCACGCGCTGCACGACCTTGACCCAGTTGCCGGTCGCATTTTCGGGCGGCAGCAGCGAGAAGGCCGCGCCGGTGCCCATGCTGATCGAATCGACGTGTCCCCGGTAGGTGTAGTCGGGATAGATGTCGGCGACGATCTCCGCCTTTTGACCGACGCGCACGTCGGTGAGCTGGGTCTCCTTGAAGTTCGCCGTGAGGTAGAGCTTGCCAAGCGGGACGATCGCCAGCAGAGGCTCTCCGATCTGGACGCGATTGCCAACGTGGGCGGTCTTATGAGTCACGATGCCCGCGAACGGCGCGGTCAGTTTGGTGTAGTCGAGATCGAGCTTGGCAGCTTCCAGAGCGGCTTCGGCCTGCTGCACGACCGGGCGTGCGTAGCGCGAATGGCCGTCGCTCTGCGATCCGAGGGCGGCCTGGGCCTGCGTCAGTTGATGCTTCGCCAGCGCTTCATCGGCCATCGCGACGCGCAGGGCGGTGTTGGCCTGATCGTATTGCTCGATGGAGACGACGCCTTGTTCTTTCAACGACTTGGCGCGCATGAAATCGATTTGCGCCTGCTTGAACTCCGACACCGTGAGCGCCACCCCCGACCGCGCCGCATCCACCACCGCGTAGAGTTCATCGACGGATTGCCTGGCGCGCTCGAGCTGAGCCTGGGCCTGTTCGACGCGGACGTCGAAGTCGCGCGAGTCCAGCGTCAACAGCAACTGGCCTTCCTTAACCGTCCAGTTGTCCTCGACATAAAGGTTGGCGACGGTGCCGGCAACGCGCGAGGAAACCAGCGCGACGGTACCGTCGACGTAGGCGTCGTCGGTGCTGACGTGGCTTTCGATGTAGCGATAGTAGTGAAAACCGGGAATCGCGGCGGCGGCGGCGACAATGATCGCCACTACCAACAGGACCCGGCGTACGAGCTGCGAATTCATAGAATGATTTCAGAGGCGGGAAGGTCTAAGTGCGTTTTCGAATCGCTCGCTCACTTCTTACAGAGGCTACTATGACGAATGCGGGAGGCTGTCAAACGAACCGGGACGATCGAGCGCGGCTGCGACGCGTCGGCAGGTGTGCGGGCGAATTGCGCGGCTGGCGCGGCGCTGACTCAACACACCGCGCGAGTCATGGCTCGCGAATCGTCGCGTCGGGGCCGTGAACGACGGTTGCCACCACGGCGCCGTTGAGCGTCATGTTGAGAGTGAAAGTAGGGAATTGAGAATTTCCGAAAAAGGTGGCGTCCACCTTTCCGTCCGGGCTATCGAACAGGATCAAGGTCGGCGCGCGTGAGTTGATCACAAATCCAGTCGTGATGTCCTCGACCAGCGCCGAGTAGCGCTGATCGGCGGGACCGGCGGCGAAAATGCGCAGGTCCGGGAAGGCCGGCGCCGAGATCGAGTTGAGGGTACCCCCGGCCTGCACCGACACGGTGCCAAAAGGTGCGCTGGTGGACTGAAGGTCGATCACTATGGCGCCGAGGATTGCTTCGAGACTCAGCAGGTTGCTGTTGCTGGTGGTTTTGGTCGCGATGATTCGAGCCGGCAGGACGTTGTTGCAGATTATGACGCTAAGCGGGACGTTGCCCTGAAGCGTCCACGACGATTGCGCGTCCGATACGGTCGCGGTAAATGGCGTGCCGAGGGTGCCGAGAATTTCGTACGATGCCAGCGCCGGGCCGTTGGGCGTATTACCGACGCTGCCGGAAAATCCAGTCTGGTTGTTGCAGGCCGCGACTGAAAACGCGAGCGCGGCGCCGAGCGCGCTCATCGACAAAGTTCGCACGAGACACCGCATCGCCCGGCCCGCCATCAGTCTGGTATCGTCTGGATTACGTTGTTGCAGATGCCGGGGCATGAGCCGTCGGGATTCGTGCAGGTGGTCGGGCACTTTACATTTGGGGTCGGAGTCGCGACCGGGGTCGGGGTCAGGGTCGCAGTCGGCGTCGGGCCTCCAGTCGCAGTCGCAGACGGAGTCGGCTTCGGAGTGTTGAATAGCGGAGGCGGCGGAATCGTGACGGTCACCGTATTGGTGTCAAGCACAGGTGTAGGCGACGAACTCGGCACCACCGAATAAGCGGGTACTGGCAATTGGAGCCTTTGTAGCTGATAAGTGTCGGCAGGAACGCAGAAGGCGTAACTGTTGTTCGGGTTATCAGTCGTCACGTTCTGCACGGCAGTATTTGTTATCTGCACGTTATCTTTCGACAGGACGACCGAGGTGCCGAGGTCCGCGTTGGCGACACCACTTGGACCGCCGATCACGCTGCCGTGACCGACGCAGTCGATATTTTGGTCGAGGGGAAAATTCGCCGTCGTCGTAGTACTGCATATTCCCGGAGCGGAGGGCGGCGGCGGCGCCGCAACGTCTGCCAGCACCGCGGTGGTGTGGCCCTGAAACGGATCGGAGACGCCCTGATAGAGATCGATCGTCGTAGCGAACAGATCAAAGCCCTGGGGAACGGTATCCGAGGTCGGGACATTCAGCGTAAAAGAAACGCAACTATATGATGGAGGTCCCGGGCAGGTGCCAACGTTCGAGTTCGTGACGACCAGCGGCATCGGGAGCGAGCTTTCGATATTGTTGGTTCCATGGTCCTCGGCGAAAACCTGGACCAGGGTGTCTGCCCCGGATTTGGCGGTGTTATGGGGATAGTGCCGCTGATGTATCCCGTGTTCAGCGCGAACTCGCACGTGGTGAAAGCGGTGCCGGCGGGGCTGGTGGTGCAAGTGCCACCTTTATTGCCCGCGCTCGGAATTGCCTGGACGAATAAAGAATCGTAACCCGGCGCCGAGATCTCCATCGCATAGGACGCTTTTTTCGGTAGCACCGGAACGTTTTCGAACTCAGCGGGGATCGTGAGTGTACCCGGCAGCGGGAAATCGCCTGCGTTGTCGGTATTCGCCGTCGCGACAGCGACGCATTGTTCGGGGTATTCAATACAGAAGGTTGCCGGTGTTGCCGGTGGCGTGACGGTGACGCTATCGGGCGGAATCAGCAACTGCAGGGTCGCACCGACAATGGGCTTGGTCGCGACACAATTGTCGTTGACCGTACCCGTGATATTGCCAAGCGTCTGGCTCCCTTTGGGGGCAAAGTTTTGTGAGAGCGGTTGCCCCGGGTATAACGGCGGCAACCGCGCTGCCCCGTAGGTATCCCCTCCGCCGGCCAGCGCGAGGTCGTAGAGTGTTCCAAATCCATATATCCCTGTCGGGCCGCCGGCCGCCGGAAGTGCCAGGTTAAACTTCCCGTTTTGGACCGGAGCGGTCGCGATAGGGGTATTGGTTCCGATCGCTTCGGCGGTCACCGCCAACTGGCGGACACCTCTCGTCGCCGCAGTCGCCGAGCCCGACACGGACCCTGTGATCGTGCCGAGCTGGAGCGGATTCGTGGGCGGCGACTGCATCGTGATCGTTACCGTATAGGGCCCGCCGGGGGTCGTGGGCGCCTGATTGATCATCAGCGACACTTGCAGGAACAACTGCGCCAGGGTCCCCTTTTTCGGCGCGATCAGCCCGCCGGGATTGGTATTTGTCACGGTGATGACGTTGGTGTTGAGAGCCAACTGGAAGGGGTAATTGATGCATCCGTCGGCGGTGCTGCCGACCGGCTGCGGTATTTGCGGGCAGTCGGGGATCAATGTGCCGGGATTGTTCGGATCGAGCTGAATCTCGGCAATGGTGTAGGTGTCGGGCCGCACAGTGGCAGTATTGAAGAGCTGGGGTTCGTCCTGCGAAGTGTTGAGATCGATCTGCAAGTCCGCGTTCTGTGGAACGTCGCCGATCCCCGGAGGCACCGGAATGGTTTCCCATGCGCCATTGGCGGGGCCAGCGTCCGTATTGCGATTGATGCGAACCGACTGAACATTGAGAAGAACATTCTGAAAGTTCGGCGGTGGAACGCCCACAAATCCTACCTCGACCTGCGCCGTTGAAGTGGCCCGGGCCGACCCGACAGCGGCCAGCAGCACGCAAATCACGATGACGAAAGGTACTGTCAGGCCGCGAGCGGTGCGACGCACAAAAAAATCTTTCACACAGAATCCATCGAAGAAGTATTGGGTCAGCGTTTGGGATAACCTAACCGGTGTGCGAAGGCAAGAATACAATCGCTTGCGTTAACGTCAGATGGATCATGGAGCTTGACTGATCGGCTTCCCGATCTGGAGAATCAACCCCAGCGATGAACCCGTCGAATCGAAACGCCCGCTGCTGTCTGTTCGCACTTTTCTTTGTGCTCGGCTTCGGGGTTCGAGTGACCGCGGCCGATGCGAGCTTGAAAATCACGACCGGAAATCCGGGCCTCGAGCATTTCGACACCGACGGCGGCGTGCAACTCGACTTCGGTCTGACCGATCCGAACGGCAATCCGGTCGGCAACCTTCGTCCCGACAACGTGAAGGTATTTGAAGACGGCAAGGAAGCCAAGATCCTCGATTTTCGCGGAGTCGGTCAGGGCCGTCCCGTCGATATCGTGTTCGTGTTGGACGTGACGGAATCGATGCAGCCCTATATCGACGCGGTCAAGCAGAACGTGATCGCGTTTGCGCAGGACCTGCAGTCCAACAGCCGCGACTACCGGCTTGGGCTGGTGACCTTCGAGGATTACGTGGTCTCGGCGTACCCAGACTGCAACTGCGCCTATCGCAACTCGTTTACTTCGGACGTCAAGCAGTTCACCGAGTGGGTGGGCAGCCTGCACGCCGGCGGCGGCGGCGACATCCCCGAGGATCAGCTCGACGCGCTTGCCTATGCGGCGAAGTTTCCATTTCGCCCCGAGGCCGAAGGCATCATCATTATCGTCACCGACGCGCCGCCTCATCATGACGGCGACGGCTCGGCCGACACGGCGCACGATCAGGCCTTCTGGGACCATCATACTCGCGGGGTGCAGGTGACGGATCTGACCGGGACCAAAGTCGCCGACCTGCTCAAGAAGAACGGGCTCACTCTGTATGGGGTGGTTCCGCCGCCGTTCATCGCGCCCGAGTACCAGGAAATCGTCGATGCGACGCACGGCCGTTCGTACAATATCATCACGGAAGAAGGCCGCTTCGCGTCGCTGGTGCGCGAAATCGGCCATTCGATCGCGACGGAGTATTCGCTGACCTATCGAACGCCGCGGCCGATTGAAGACGGCACCAATCGCAGTGTCGAACTGAAGATCGATTACAACGGCGAAGCGGGCGAAGCTGAGACCGCGTACCAGGTGCGGGGCCTCGGCGGCGCCGCGATTAACGTGCCGGAGGACGCGGGCACGGCCGGTGGAAACTCGACCGGCACCGGGCTTAAGCAATTCTCGTTCAGCTGGTGGAACGGAGCAGTACCGTTGATCGCAATCATCGGGCTGTTCGGGCTGTCGCGAATGAGGTTCGGGGTCCCGGCCGACGAACTAAAGGCTATTGTCGAGGCGCAGGGCGCACCCTCACTCAGGATGCCGTCGGCGCCACCGCCAGCGGCGCGCGCGGTCCAGCGCGCGCCCGCCAGACCGTCGCATTCACCGATGACCGCGCCCCGCGGGGCGGGAAATACGAAGGGCGCGCGGTTGGTGGCAGTCGATCGCGTCGATCCGGTGCCGGCGGAATACTCGCTGATGAAAGACGAGATATCGATCGGCCGCGGCGAGGACAACGACGTCGTCATTCCGCACGCGAGCGTGTCGCGCCAGCACGCGCGCTTGATGCGCCGCGACGGTGGATTCGAACTGATGGACCTGAATTCGACTAACGGCAGCTACGTGGACGATCGCCAGATCCATGGCTCGGCGTTCGTGAGCGCCGGCAGCCGGCTGCGCCTGGGCGACATCCGGTTCGTGTTGCAGCTGTAGGTCGATTCTTCCTTATCAGTGGCCGGCTCTCTCCAGCGCCTGCGGCTCCAGAAAGGCGTTGTCGACGCTGTATCCGACCGTCACGCCATTGGATCACGGCTCCAATGGTCTGAGAGCTGCCCGAGCCAACATCACAGCAGTATCACAAACTCGTCCTCAGCGAGGTCGGCCTGCCTCAAAATGGACCGCAGCACATTGACGTTGAGGTCGCGGCTTCCGTGGAAAAGGAATGACGGCGCGGCGCCCGGTGGCGGGATTCTTGTAGATGCGATGGGAGCCGGTGCTGTGGTGGAGCTGGAACCCGAGCTGCTCAAGGACGCGGATGACCTCTCGCGCCTTGAGCGCGGGAAGTCTCATGCACGGGCCAGCAGTCTCACCGCCAGTCGTTCGGTCGTGGCGGCAGGTTGCTCGATTGGAATTTCCTCGCCATCTTTAGCCAGGGATTCGATGAGTCCGCGAATCGCATCGCGGGCCATGGCCCGGGTCTCCCGCAGAGTCTCTCCCTGCGTGGCGATTGCGAGGACCGGAATCGTGGCGACATAGCCGCCTTCCGGCGCGCGCTCAAACAGTACCGTGTAGCGGTAGGCGGTGCCGTGAAGTAGTTCCTTGCGGGGCTTGCTCATCGCGTTCAGTGTACAAAGAAATTGGCCCGCGTCAAATCGCGACCCGCACGCGAGCGTGTCGCGCCAGCACGCGCGCTTGATGCGCCGCGACGGTGGATTCGAACTGATGGACCTGAATTCGACTAACGGCAGCTACGTGGACGATCGCCAGATACATGGCTCGGCGTTCGTGAGCGCCGGCAGCCGGCTGCGCCTGGGCGACATCCGGTTCGTGTTGCAGCTGTAGGTCGATTCTTCCTGATCAGTGGCCGGCTCTCTCCAGCGCCTGCGGCTCCAGAAAGGCGTTGTCCACTGTTCCCATATCGATATACCAGCATTCGCGATCGGGCGCGGTCGATCCGGGCATATAGACGACCGAACTGAAGCCGGTGTCGAGATCCTCATCGACCAGGCCGAGCTGGAACATCCGCTTGTACGGATAGATGGCGACTCTCGCGTCCGGCACGGGCCGGTCGCGGTATGTGTTGAAGGTCGCGAGAGTCTTCCACAGCTTGCCGTCGCGATCGTACTGATCCGACGCCGTGATGAACCATCCTTCTGAATCGATGTAGAAGATTCGCTTGGGGATGGTCATATCGTGGCCCGGCTTCGAGTCCGCTTCGATCACGTACAGATGGCGCATCTCCCAGTCTTCCGGGCAAATGGTCTTGCCGCCGTCGAACGGGCATTGCGGCTCGGGCGAATGCACGGCGTGCACCGACGCGAGCATCTGCTTCTCGCCCAGGAATCGGTAGTTGAAATCTTCGACTTTCGCCGAGAAGCCGAAGTATGAGTCAGGATCGAGCGTGTTAGCGAAAGCGCTGGCTCCGCCGCCGCCGCCCGCGCCACCACCGCCGCCCCCGTAGCCGCCGCGCCGGATCCTCCGCCGCCGCTGAATCCCGGCAGAGCGCCGATAGCGTCCGAGAGCACTGCCGCGGATTGACGGCGCAGCTTGCGCGTGGCGGGACTGAACACCCATACGTTGTCCTCGATGGTGGGATCGATATGCCGCTGCCGGACCATCCCGTAGCCGCGCAACGACGACGGTTCCATGAACGGATAGAAGCCGAAGCGGTAACGAATGCCGCTGGCCACGCCGTCGGGATCGGTCGGTATCGGAGGCACCTCGATGCGGCCGATATTGTTGTAGAAGGCGAAATGCCCCACCGTGTAGTAGCTCAGCGGCGAGCCGGTCGCGTTCTTGTCGAAGCTGGCAACCTCGGGATAGCGCATATCGATATCGTCGCTGTAAAGCGGCCGGTAGCTGAAATTCCACATCACCTTGAGCGCCACTTGCGGATCGTTCGGATCGACCAGCGGAAACGGCTGCCCAGAGACGTAACCCTTGAGGGTGCCGTCGGGCCCGAGCTGGACCTGGGGCGAGTACTTCTCGGTCGCGGCTCTGAACGGCGGCGGCCAATCGAGCTTGTCGGTCGGCACGATCCTGAGCTGCATGCCCTCGCGGACCAGCACGTAGTTGCCGGGGCTGAGCAGGTCGGCGACCTTGGATGCATTGTCCTTGGTGATTACATCGCCGGGTTTGACGTCGGCCTGTGCACGCGGCAACGAGCAGAGCATCACTGCCAGCAAGGTTCCGAGCACGATTCGCAACGGTGACTGTCGCATGAGTACCTCCATCAGCGGCGGCTGGTGAGTCCGTTTCGTTGCATGCGCCATCGCAGCAGATCGAAGCGGTCCTGCCCGAAAAACGGCTCGTCGTTGAAGACCATCAGTGGGACGCCCCAATGGCCGGCGCGTTTCTGCGCGGACTCATTTTCGGCGATCGCAGCTTCATAACGATCGGGATCGCGCTCGATTTCCGAATCGAGCCTCGTGAGGTCCAGCCCTGCGCGCTGCGCCGCGCCGGCGAGATGGCCGCCGAGATGCCAGTCCCTGACGCCGCCGAAAATGACCGCGCTGACGGCTGCGAGGAACGGCAGTCCCTTGCCGAGTGCGGCGGCGGCGGCGCCCAACCTTGTCAACCTGTGGATGTACGGTTGCTCGTTGGCCACCTCGCCGGTGCCGATGTTCATGACGATCGGATCGGGGCTGGGCCAGGCAAACGGCATGCCCAACATCTCCGCGATGCGCGAGCAATCGCGAAGCAAATAGGGCGGCCACATCGGATTCACCTGTTTGAAAAAGCCGGGAATGCGGACTGCGATCGGATAAACCGGCCGGACATTGGCCTTCACGTCGTACTCGCGTTCGAATTCAATCAGGCGCGGCGTAACGAGGTAGGAATACGGCGAGCGAAAGGACCAGAATAGATCGTATTGGAGTGTCATCCAGGTTCTCCGGTGACGGGAAGTCCGCGAATTGAGCGGCGGTTACCTCGTGCGCCAATTGTAGCATTGCTTATCGCCGAAGTTCAGCGCGGCTGCTAGTTGACGCTGGAAATATCGATTGTGTCTGAACCCGCCGGCATTGTAAGCAGCATTCCGTCGTATCCGAGCACGACGCCGCGCGGCCGCACCGCGCCGACCCCCCGCATGAATGACATCCGCACGAAGGCGTTAGGCGTCGGCGGCCCGATATGGCTCAGCACCAGGAGCCGCACGCCCGCCTGGTTCGCCTCGGCGGCCGCGTCCTCGGGCGTCGTATGGTAACGGAGAATGTCGGACATGATCTTCGCCACCCGCGCGTTTCCCCGCCGGCTGGCCGCGTCTTCGATAAGTTTCACCATCGTTGCCGACTGCGCTTCATGGATCAGGACGTCGGCGCCGCGCGCCTGCGCGACCAAGTTGGCGCATTTGGTCGTGTCGCCGCTGATCACCACCGAGCGCCCCTTGTAGTCGAATCGGTAGCCGTACGCGGGCACGACCGGCGCATGATTGACGGTAAAGGCGGTCACTTTGAGGCCGTTCTCTTCGAGAACGGTCGCCGAGCCACCTGCGCACGGCGCCGCGCCCGGCGCGGTATCGATCTTCACCACGTGTGATTCCATCGTCCAGTTGGCCGGTGGCATAAGTGCGGCGCCGTGATGCGCTACGCGATAGTCCCGGTCCAGCGCGTACGCCTGCGCGAATCCGCCCACCACCTGCTCGACCCCAGGCGGACCGAAGACGCGCAGCGGGTTCGCACGGCCCTGCGCCCACGTCTGCATATTAATGTCGCCAAGGTCGCCGATATGATCCGAGTGGTAGTGCGTCAGCATCACCGCTGCCAGCTTGGGCGCCGGCAGATGCCAGAGCGCGAGGTTCTTCCATGAGCCGGGGCCGGCGTCCACGAGATACATGTTGCCGCCGGCGAAGACCGCCGTGCACGCATCCGCCCGATTGGGATCGGGAAGCGGATTTCCGGTACCGCACAGGACAACGCGGAGCGCGTCGTCGGCCAGGAGATCATTGCGCGTTGCGCCTAGGGTCCGCTCGACCATCCGCCTTAGCAGCGCATCCTGCACCGCCGGCACGTGCGCCATCCACCACACGATTCCGGCGAGCAGCACCAATGCTGCGCCGCAAGCGGTGAGACGTTTGGCTGATCGCGACATGATGGTTGAGTTCCGCAAGTCTGCGCTCCGAGTTGGCGATTAAACCAGACGGCCTCCCATTGCAAGGTTTCAAGGTCTCGATCGAAAGTGTCTCGCTTGATCGTTTATCGACGCGCTCTCTATGATTGAGCAAAGAGCGACAGAGGTCACTCCCGTGAAAAAGGCTATTGCCGGGATCGGTCTGTTCGCGATCGCGATTTCGGCTTTTGTATTCAATCCCGCCCGAGCCGATGCGCAGATGCGCCCGATGATGATTCCGCTTACCACTACGCTGGTCATCAGCAAGCCCGCGCCGGGGCAGATCTACGGTGGCAAGCAGACGGTCACGATGGGCGTAGGCGGAAAAACCTATAAGTTCGTGCTGAACGACGCCTACGTTGACGATCCCACGGGCAAAGTCCATTGGCCTGACATCTGGCAGTTGGTCCGCCAGTACCAGCCCAACTTCAACGTGACCGGGGTCGGAGAGGACACGTTCGCGAAAGTGGAGCCGGGCCAGACCGTGACGGTGCGCGGCATGTTCTCCGCGAACAATCAGACCTTTGAAGTGATGAGTGCGGAACCGGGCGGCGGGCCCTTCGGTCCCACAGAGCACTACTAGAGCATCGGATCGCTGCGAGCATTCCCGTTGTGGAGCACAAGTTGTGCCGACATCTGCGGGTAGTGTACCTTTGAAGGCTCAAATCACGGGGAAAGCGGCCAAAAATCGGTAGATGAAAAAACTTACGGGAGCACAAATCGTTGTCGAGAGCCTGATTGCCGAGGGCGTCGATGTAATCTTCGGCTATCCGGGCGGCGCGATCCTGCCGACTTACGACGCGCTACTCGACTCAAAGATCAAGCACGTTCTGGTCCGCCACGAGCAGGGCGCGACCCACATGGCGGAGGGCTATGCGCGGGTCAGCGGACGCCCGGGCGTCGTCATCGTCACTTCGGGGCCCGGTGCGACCAACACCGTCACGGGAATCGCCGACGCGTACATGGATTCCACCCCGATGGTGGTTTTGTCGGGCCAGGTTCCGACCACGATGATTGGCAACGATGCTTTCCAGGAGGCGGACTTCGTCGGCATCACTCGCCCGTGCACCAAGCACAATTTCCTGGTCAAGAACGTCAAGGACATCGCGCGCATCATCAAGGAAGCGTTCTATATCGCCGGCAGCGGGCGTCCCGGTCCGGTGGTGGTCGATTTGCCCAAGGACGTGCAACAGGCGGAGCATGTTCTCCACCTGCCCGAGAAAATTGAACTGCGCGGCTACAAGCCCACAATTCGCGGCAATCCCCGCCAGATCGAGCGCGCGATCGAGGCGATCGAGAAGAGTTCGACGCCGCTGTTCTACGTCGGCGGCGGCGTGCAATGGTCCGGTGCGGCCCCCGAGCTGCGCGAACTGGTTAAAGGACTTGGTATTCCAGTTACCGAGACGTTGATGGGATTGGGATCGTACCCCGCCTCCGATTCGCTGCGGCTCGGGATGCTCGGGATGCACGGTTCGTACGGCACCAACACGGCGGTATGCAACACCGATTGCCTAATCGCAGTCGGCGCGCGCTTCGACGATCGCGTCACCGGCAAGATTTCTGAATTCGCGCCGAAGGCCGAGACGATCATTCACATCGATATCGACCCGTCGTCCATTTCGAAGAACGTCAAGGTCGATATTCCGATCGTCGGCGATATCAAGTCGGTACTGACTGACATGCTGACCACGATTAAGGGCCGCGAGAGTATCGCGAAGCGCCACGCCGATTGGACGAAATGGCATCACCAGATCCTCAAGTGGCAGAAGGAGAAACCGCTCTACGAGAACATTCATCGTGGCGAGAGCGTCTCCCCGATCGACGTTATCGCCGAACTGCACAAACTCACCAAGGGCGACTGCATACTAGTCACTGATGTCGGGCAGCATCAGATGTGGGTAGCTCAGATGTTCCCGTTTGAGCATCCCCGCTCATGGCTGACCTCGGGCGGACTGGGTACCATGGGCTACGGACTGCCGGCCGGAATCGGTGCGACGTTCGCCGCGCCTGACAAGAAGGTTGTAGTGGTTTCGGGCGACGGCTCGATTCAGATGAACATCCAGGAACTGGGTACCGCAGTCCAATACAAAGTCGATGTCAAGGTAATCATACTCAATAACTACTTCCTCGGAATGGTTCGCCAATGGCAGGAGAAGTTCTACGCCGAACGGTATTCCTACACCGCAATGTCGGTGCCGAATTTCGTCAAGCTGGCCGATGCCTACGGTGCGCGCGGCTTCCGAATTGAAAAATCGAAAGACCTGGTTGCGACGATGAAGGAAGCATTCGCGACCCCCGGTCCGGTACTCATCGACATCGTGATCCCCAAGGAAGAGGCGGTGATGCCCATGATTCCGCCCGGCGGCGCGATGTCCGAGATGCTGTTCGCCTGAACCCGGGGCGCGGTCAAAGTCAGGAACATCCTTATCCGCAGGAGGCGCACTCACATGGCCGCGCGCGTACCGTACCTCAATCGCGAAGACCTTCCCGAAGCCGACCGCGTGATCTTCGACAACCTGGCCGCGGAGAGCGGCGGGACCGTCGGCAATATCTTCCGCGTACTTGCGCATACGCCAAAATTTTTGCGCCGGTTCTGCTCGATGGGTAACAACCTTCGCAATAAAACTGCGCTCGACCCAAAACTCCGCGAACTCGCGATCCTCACTGTAGGACGGCTGACCGATGCGCAATACGAGTTCGTGCATCATCGGGCCATCGCGCGGCGCATCGGCATCTCGCGCGAGCAGCTCGAAGCGCTCGCTGATTGGGAGAAATCCTCGAAGTTCAGCGACAATGAGCGCGCCGTGATTCGTTACGCCGTTGAGGCCACCAGCAACGTGCGCGTGACCGACGCGACCTGGAACGCCCTGAAGACGTTTCTCGACACCAGCCGCATGATGGAACTGGTGCAGAACGTCGCCTACTACAATATGGTCGTGCGTCTGCTGGTGCCGGTAGGCGTCGAGCTCGAGCCTGACGCGACCAGACAGTAGCGCTGCGCCGCAACGCCGATTCGCCGCCGCGGCGCGCTATGATTGATCGATGACGCGGCAGCCGCACCCCGACTTTTACCAACAGGGAATCGACCTCTTCAACCAAGGGCGCTTCTTCGAGTGCCATGAAGCGTGGGAGGAAATCTGGAAGCGCGCCGACGGCGCGGCGAAGCTTTTCTACCAGGGACTGATCCAGGCCGCGGTTGCGATCCTGCACGCGCAGCGCGGAAACTTCCAGGGTGCAAGGTCGCTGTACGAGAAAGCCTCGGCCAAGCTCGATCCGATTCCGCACGAGCACATGGGTCTCGCAGTCGGCGAGTTGCGCGTCGAGTTGAGCCGATTTATCGAAATCGCAAGCCGCGCAGATGGCAGCCCGCTTCCCGCCCCGCCGCGATTGCGGCGAATCGCGAGGTCGGGTGCTTGAATTTTGCAGCTTCTGTTTCTGAAAACTGCGTAGGGGAAAATCGCTGCGCGAGCCGATTTCGAGTAGCCGCTACAGGTGATACTCTCTGCAAACATGGAGCTGCCAGTCATACTCAACGCCGGGCATGATGGATACGTAGTTCCGGAGTGTCCTGTGATTCCGGGCTGTATCAGCCAGGGCCGCACGCGAAGGGAGGCACTCCGCAATATCCGGGAAGCGATCGAGCTGTGCTTGGAAAGTCGCGCGGAGGAAGGATGGGAACTGGCATCCCACTACGACCTTGCACGCGTCAAAATCGCCGGCAAATCTAATCTCTAGCCTTTTCCCTAGGTCAGATCGAACAATCGCGTCGGTGGGGACGTGTTTCTGGCACGTGGAAATTCAAGAGAAGAATCGCGGAGCCCGGGTCCCTCGGCTGCGCAGACTCCGCTCGGGGAGACACAAGAGAAGAGGGCGCCCCGCCGCGATTGCGGCGAATCCGGAAGTTACGTGCTTAGAACGGCAATTCTGCTCAGAAGGGGATGTCCTCGTCGTCCATCGGCGCGACGTCGTCGCCCGCGCCTCCGCCGCTTGCGGGTGCGCGACCACGAGCTTCGCCGGCCTCATCGCCCATCGGAGCACCGCCGCGCGAGCTCAGGAATTGCACGCGCATCGCGACGATTTCCGTGACCTTGCGCTTGCCGCTGCCGTCCTTGGCTTCGTATTCGCGGTAGGAAATTCTGCCCTCGATATAAACCGGGCTTCCCTTCTTCAGATACTGCGCGCAAGTCTCGCCCTGTTTGCCCCACACGATGATGTTGTGCCAGTCGGTGCGGTCCTGCCGCGTCCCGCTCTTGTCGGCGAACGACTCCTTGGTCGCGATTGAAAAGTTGGTGACCGACGTGCCCGAGTTGGTGAAGCGAGTTTCGGGATCGCGTCCGAGATTGCCGATTAGAATTACCTTGTTTACCGACGCCGCCATCTTCTCCACCTCATGTCCGAAAACTAGCCCCGCCCCGTTCTCAAGGCAAGTGAGTGAGTTAGTTGGTTGGACAGCGGCTTTCGCCGCCGTTTTCTGACCGATATAATTCGCCTCGGTGCGGAGGCAGGATAGGGCGATGGCGGCAAGCACTTCCACGACCGCTCCGGTCCGAATCGTGGCGCTGGGCGGGTTGGGCGAAATAGGCCTCAACCTGATGGCGATCGAATGCGCCGGGCGCGCGATCGTGATCGATTGCGGTGTGATGTTCCCCGACGAGCCCGCGCTCGGATTGGGTACCTATATACCCGAGATGGCGTGGCTCGAGCGCAGCCACGTCGCGGTTGAGGCGGTCGTGCTCACCCACGCCCACGAGGATCACATCGGCGCGCTCCCGCACCTGATCCGCCGCTTCAACGTCCCCGTTTATGGAACCGATATAACGCTCGCTTTCACCCGCCGGCGCCTGGCGGATGCGGAGTTCGACGAGCCGGTCGATCTGCGGACGATTGCGCCGCGGGTCGCATTCGAGGCTGGGCCGTTCACAGTCGAGCCGATTCGGGTTACGCATTCGACCCCGAACTCGATTGCTCTCGCGGTTCGAACTCCCGCGGGGATCGTCGTTCATAGCGGCGACTTCAAAATCGACGAAGCTCCCGTGGACGGCGCGATGTTCGATCGCGAACGCTTTGCCGAGCTTGGCGCGGAAGGCGTGGCCGTCTTGCTCTCGGATTCGACCAACGTCGAGCGCCCGGGCCGCTCGGGCTCGGAAAGTTCGCTCAAGCCCGTGCTGCGCGAGCTCACGTCGCGCGCGCGCGGCAGGTTTTTCCTGTCGGCCTTTTCGTCGCATCTGCATCGGATTCGCCAGGTGGTCGAGGTCTCGCGCGAGTTCGGCCGCCGGGTCGTTCCGCTCGGACGTGCGATGGCGGAGAGCGTTCGGCTGGGTCTCGAGACCGGCCAGCTTCCATTTGCGCAAGCGATGTTTGTCGAGCCGGGCGAGGCCGAGTTCATCGACGCAAACCGGCTGAGCTATCTGGCCAGCGGAAGCCAGGGCGAGCCGCTCTCCGCGCTGGCGAAAATCGCCGCCGACGCCCACCCGCGCGTGCGTATCGAGCATGGCGACGTGGTGGTGCTGTCATCGCGCTTCATTCCCGGCAACGAACGCACCATCAACACCCTGGTGAACCGTCTCTACCGGCAGGGTGCCGACGTCGTTTACGACGCGGTCGCTCCGGTTCACGTTTCGGGGCACGCCAGCCAGGACGAGTTGGCGGAGATGATCGCGCTGACGCGGCCGCGGCACTTCATCCCGATTCATGGCGAGTATCGTCATCTGAGCCGTCACGTCGCACTCGCAATCGCCGCGGGAATACCTGAGCGCAACTGCTTCCTGCTCGAAGACGGCGATTCGCTGATTCTCAGCAGCGGTGGCGAGGCGCGTCGCGGACCCACCGTCGAGGCGGGCCGCGTGATGCTCGAAGGCGCGGACGGCGGCGACCCCGCCGTGGTCGGCGAGCGCCGGGTGCTCGCGCGAGACGGCACGGTAACGGCGGTGGTGGTCCTTTCGTCGAAAACCGGGCGCATCGTTGCGGGCCCCGATCTGCTCTCGCGGGGGCTGGTGAGCGGCGACGGCACTTCTGTGCACATGCGCCGCGCGAAGGAGGAATTGACCCGGCGCCTGAGCGCGCTCGGTGGCCCCCTGCACGCCAATGAATCCCGCGTGAAGGAAGAAATCGTACGCGCGATTCGGCGCTACTTCAGCGACGAGCTCGGCAAGCGGCCGCTGGTGATTCCGTACGTGACGGAGGTGTGACCCCCATCGCGCGCAAGGAGAAAACGCCCGTCGAGCTGCCTTCTCCACCGACTCGCGAGCCGCGGGATGCGGTCGAGGAGGATTTCGTTGCCGCACATCCCGGCAGCCGTATCGCTCGCGAGCTATCCGCACTCGCGCTGCTCGCGTTTGCGGCCTTCGGCACGGTGAGCCTCGTAAGCGTCGATCTCGGACAGAGTCCCAACCTCGGCGGTCCGGTCGGCGCGGCCATCGCGGCGACTCTCGGCGGCCGGCTGGGATACCAGTCGTACACCGCGATGATATTGGTCGCATGGCTGGCGCAGCGCGTATGGACGGGTGCGGGAATCGTCACGATCGCGCGCGAGATCGGCGGCGGTGTCATTTTGATTCTTGCGCTCGCGGCGGCCGGCGCGCTGTGGGATCTGCACGACGCAAAGATGGGCGGTGAAATTGGCGCGGATATCGCCACGATTCTCAGTGATTCGCTCAACCTGGCCGGGGGCTTGATCGCGGTCGCGCTCGGATTCATCTGCGGGCTTGCGCTGATGCTCAAGCGGGCGCCGACCGAGCTGCTGGCCGGACTCGCCAACCAAATTCGCCCGCGCCGCGAGCAGTTCGAACTTGCCGGCGGCGACGCGCGCATCCCGTTCTCGCTCGGCGTGGGCGACGAGATCGAGCCGGACGGCGTGGGCGGCAGGCCGGCGCCGCTGAAGGTCAGGCTGCTGGATATTCGCGATGCGACGGCGCGCGAGAAGCGCGACCGGGCGGCGGCTTCCAAGCCGCGCCAGAAGGGTGCTTTCAAACTCCCGCCGCAGTCGCTGCTGGATTTGCCGCCGGCCGAGCACGCGCAGGTGGACGAGAGCCAGCTCGAGCGCAGCGCGCGCGTGCTCGAGCAGAAACTCGCGGACTTCGGCGTCGAGGGCCGGGTGGTCGAAGTACAGCCGGGCCCGGTCGTCACGATGTACAAATTCGAGCCGGGCTCCGGAATCAAGGTAAGCCAGGTTGTCAATCTCGCCGACGATCTCTCGATGGCTCTTAGAGCCGCCGCGGTGCGAATCCAGGCGCCTGTGCCCGGCGAGGCCGTGGTCGGCATCGAAGTTCCGAACCGCAGGCGCGAACGCATTTTCCTGCGCGAGATTCTCGAGGCCGAGGAATTCCTGGCCGCGCAGAGCCAGCTCACCATCGCGCTCGGCAAGGATATCGCCGGGCGTCCGGTCGCCGCCGATCTCGCCCGGATGCCTCATCTGCTGATCGCGGGAGCGACCGGAACCGGCAAGTCGGTTTCGCTCCACACGATGATCGCGTCGATTCTGTTCAACGCGACCGCGGACGATGTGCGTCTGATTCTCGTCGATCCCAAGATGCTGGAATTGTCGGTGTACGAAAATATTCCGCATCTGCTGGTTCCGGTCGTCGTCGATCCGCAGAAGGCTGCGTCCGCGTTGCTGTGGGCGACACAGGAGATGGAGAGCAGGTACGTCCGGATGCGCGAGCTGGGCGTGCGCAATATCGACGGCTACAACCACGCGCTGGCCTCGGGCGCGTCGATCGCACAGCTCAAGATGGCGGGGCAGAGCGTACCGGCGTCGGACGATCCCAATCAGCCGGCGGTCGGCGCGATCGAGCATCGCAAGCTGCCGAAGATCGTGATCGTCATCGACGAGCTCGCCGATCTGCTGCTTGGCGAGGGCAAGACGGTCGAGCGCGATATCACGCGGCTGGCGCAAAAGGCGCGCGCCGCCGGAATTCATCTCATCCTGGCCACCCAGCGTCCCTCGGTGGATGTGATCACCGGGCTTATCAAGGCGAACCTGCCGGCGCGAATCTCGCTCCAGGTCGCGTCGCGCGTCGATTCGCGCACGATCCTCGATTCGATCGGCGCCGAACGCCTGCTCGGCGCCGGTGATATGCTCTTCATGCCGCCCGGCAGTGTGAAGCTTCGCCGCCTGCACGGGCCGTTCGTCGGCGAGCATGAGATTCGCAGGCTCGCTGACTTCCTGCGCGAGCAGGGTGCGCCCGAATACCGCATGGAAATCCTCGACACCAAGGCTCCGGGCGAGGAAGAGGGGGCCGGATTCGGCGCCGACATGCAGGACGAAATGTATGATGAGGCGGTGCGGATCGTGATGGAGACCAACCAGGCGTCGATCTCGATGATCCAGCGACGGCTTCGAATCGGCTACAATCGCGCGGCCCGGATGGTCGAGCAGATGGAACGGGAAGGGATCGTGATGCCCGCCGACGGCGCCAAGCCGCGCGAAGTCCGCCTGCGCAGCGTGCGATGAACGCGCGGCGACTTCCCTGAAAATATGTGGAAGGCGATCTTTCCGGCAATCGTGATGTTCCTCGCCATCACCGCGCCCGTTCAATCCGAGACCATCGCGCCGGCCGGTGCCCCCGTCAGCAAAGATTTGAAGCATGTGCTGGATCGCCTGCAGCGCCATTACCGCGACACCAATTCATTCTCGGCGAAATTCAGCGAGGAGATCGCGACCGTCGGCGCGCCGAAACGCAAACGTCAGGGCACGGTTTCATTTCGCAAGCCCGGGCGCATGCGCTGGGAGTTCGAGGCGCCGGAAGTGCAAACGATCGTCAGCGACGGAGAGACGCTCTACAGCTACGATCCGGATCTCAATCAGGTCGTCGAAACTCCGCTCAAGCAGGCGCTCAAATCGAGCAGCGCGACCTCGTTCCTGCTCGGAATCGGCAATATCAACCGCGACTTCAAGGCCGCATTCGCAACTCCCGCAAGGCCCTCCGGTCTCGTCGATCTGATCCTCGACGCGAAGGCCGGCGGCTACAAAATTGAGGTCGGACTCGATCCGAAGACTTACAATCTGATCACGTTGACGCTCACCGACCAGCTTGGCGACACGACGAGGATCGACTTCAGCGACGTTCATGATAATGTGGAACTGCCCGATTCGATTTTCGCGTTCAAGGCGCCGGCGGGCGCGGATGTGGTGACGGCGCCGGCCGCGCCGTGACGCTCGAGAAAACCCGAAAACCACAATCGCCGCGATGACGCTCTCAACCGCGATTGCCTCCGGTGTATGCGACAGGTATTTTTAAAAGCCCCGTAAGTTTTCCCGATTCTGTCATGGAAAAAGTTCACTTACTCACGCTTGGATGCCCCAAGAACCTCGCCGACAGCGAGTTGATGCTGGGCGCGCTGACCTCGGCGGGATTCGAGATCACACTCGACCCCGAAGAGGCGCAAGTGCTGTTGGTGAATACCTGCGCGTTTATCGAGGCTGCCAAGAAGGAATCGATCGACGCGATCCTCGAGGCTGCCGAGGTCAAGAAGCGCGGCTTTGGCAAGCGGCTGGTGGTTGCGGGATGTCTGTCGCAGCGCTACGCCGCCGAACTCGCCGCCACGATGCCCGAAGTGGACGTGTTCGTCGGCACCGGCAACTTCCTCGATCTGCCCGAGCTGCTGCGGCGCACCGAAGCGCCCGAGATGCGGCCGATTCCGTATGCCGGTGCGGCGCATCTTCTGCCCACCTCGGCAATCCCGCGGATCAAGACCGGCGATTTCTTCACGTCTTACTTGAAGATTTCCGAGGGCTGCAATCATCAGTGCGCCTTTTGCATTATCCCCAAGATTCGCGGCTTGCATGAGAGCCGCCCGCTGCCGGACCTCGTCGCCGAGGCGCGCAACCTGACTGCGGCCGGCGTTCGCGAAATCAATTTGATCGCCCAGGACTTGACCGCCTACGGCCGCGACCTAGACGAGCCGTCTTCGCTGGCGGCGTTGATCCGGGAACTCTCGATGATCGACGAGCTCCGCTGGATACGGCTGCTCTACTGCTATCCGAATTTCGTCAGCGCCGAGCTGCTCGACGCAATCGCGGAGCTGCCCAAGGTCGTCAAGTATATCGACATGCCATTGCAACACGCCGACGATGCGATGCTGCGCGCGATGCGCCGCGAGCGCTCGGGCGCGGCATTGGTCAAGCTGCTCGACCGGGTGCGCGAGCGTATCCCGGGCGTCGTGCTGCGAACGTCGTTTATCGTCGGCTTCCCCGGCGAGACTGACGCCGCTTTCGAGCGGCTGGTGGATTTTGTCCGCAATCAGCAGTTCGATCGCGTGGGAGTGTTTACCTACTCGCGCGAAGAGAATACCGCCGCCTACAACCTGCCGGACCAGGTGCCCGAGCGCGTCAAGCGGGCGCGGCGCGCAAGCTTGATGGCGACGCAGGCGGAGATTTCCCTGGCCAGGAATCGCGGCCTGGTCGGACGCGAAATGGAGGTGCTGGTCGAGGGTCCGATGCCCGGACGCGTCACGCGACTGCGCGGGCGAACCTCCGGTCAAGCCCCGGAAATCGATGGCTCCGTATTCCTGGCGGGCGACGCGGAGGCGGGCGAGTTCGTGCGCGCACGAATCGACAAGGCGCTCAGCTACGACCTGCATGCCACCGTCGCCGGCGCGGCCGCTTAATATACCGGGAGTCGCAAATTCAATGGCGAAGAAACCAGTTGCAGCGAACCGAAAGAAGTTCCTTGCCAAAACCCGCGAACAACTGCTGGAAACGAAAACCAAATTGCTCGGCGAGATCGATTCCGAATTGCGGGCCGAACGCGAAGGCAACAAGGACGAGGGCATGGACACCTACGACCTCGCGTCGGAAGAGCGCGATCGCGAGATCAACTTCATCCTGTCGGACCGCGAACGGGTCAAGCTCAAGCAGATCGACGATGCGCTCGAGCGTCTCGCCGAAGACGCCTATGGCGTCTGTGAGTCCTGCGGACTGGAGATCGCAGAGGATCGGCTCGAGGCGATGCCATTTTCGCGCCTGTGCCGGGATTGTCAGCAGGACCAGGAGCGCGAAGCGAAATCGCAGCGGCGATTCGACGACGAGCGCAATACCTACCGCAAAATAGGCTCGACCGACGCCGACGACGAGAGCGCCTAGACCAGGCGAGCATGCCGCGGCGGGCGTTGTTTACCGCGCTGCCCAAACCAGTCATCCTAAACAGAACAGCTTGCGCGGGAGCCGCAGTTGTCAACGATCGCTACGATCGCTGCATCAGGATTTCAGCAACCGGCCAATGAGGATATTTTCCGATATTGAAAGCGATGGATCCGTTGGACCATCCGTCGATTTAGCCGACGCTCGCGAGCGGATTCGCACCAATCTTTCCGGCGTCGGCGCGACGATTGCCCTTGCAAGCGCTCGGGGCGGGGTCGGCAAGAGCATGCTCGCCGTGAATATCGCGGCGGCGTTGACGATGAAATGCCGCAAGGTTGCGATTGTTGACGCGGACCTGAACTCCCCCAGTGTCGCGGCGATGCTCGGGATGAATCCGCAGCGGCGCTACCCGATGATCGAAGGAATCGAGCCGGCTGCGGGGCCGCATGGCCTGCGCGTAGTGTCGAGCGATCAGCTTCCCGGCGGTGAAGCGCCGCCGATCAACTTTGTGCAGGATTACGATCAAATCGACGGCAACAACGACGGCCAGCCGGTTGCGGATGCCTCGACGCGGCCCGGGGAACTGAGCTATCGCGAAGCGCTGAGGCGAATCCTGGCGCAAACACAGTTCGGGAGCGTCGATTTTTTGATCATCGATCTGGCGACGGGCCTCGATCGATTGTGCTCGGTGGCTGCCATGGTAGCGCTCGACGGCGTCCTGCTGCTCAGTCTTCCGTCCGCACAGGATGCCATCGCCGCGCGTCAAGCGATAGAAATTGGCCGCGCGATTGGCGCGCCAATTGTCGGCATCGTGGAGAATATGGTCGGCTTCAACTGCGACGGATGCCGCGCGGTGCGGCCGCTGTGGCCCGAGGGCGATCTCCACGGAGTCGCACGCAAGGCTGCGGTGCCAATCCTGGCGCGGCTCGCGTTTGAACCGCGGCTTGCGGACAGCAGCGATCGCGGCGTGCTGTTCGTTCGCGAGTACGGGTCCACGCCTACCGGCAAAGTGCTCGCCGATATCGCGGGCCAGGTTGAAGCGATGGTCGCAGTGCGCACTCGGGCCGCGGATACGCCCGCTTAGGGCCGCGCCTCAATCGGAATTGGAATCGTATTCGTTGTTCTCATCGGCGGCGGTCGGCACCGAGTCGGCGACGCGCGAATATTCAAACATCCCGGCCCCGCGATGGGCGCCGGTACGGAAGCTGGCGAATCCGAGCGACGTGTAGATGCGCGAATTCCCGGGCCCGGGGCGCGACAGCGGAATAAAGCATTCGACGCCGCCCTCGACTTCGCATGACGACCCATCCGGGCGCGTTAACGATGCGAAAATACGATGCGGCGGTTCCTCGACCGAAGCCGTATCGATCGTGAGATCGCGCAGCTCGCACGGCGACCAGCCGCCGGCGCCGAGAATCCTGGCGCTCCGGCCTGGCGGCTTATCGGCTGTCGCGACCGAGCGGGCTTCGAGCGCACGCGGCGCCTCTTTATCTTCGAAACACGCCCAAATCATCCGGCGCGCGGTGAATTTATCCGGCCCCAGTCCGGTGAACGACATTCCCGCGCGCGCAAACCCGTTCACCGTCCGTGCGGCGCCGTCAATGCAAACCCGTCCTGCAATTCGCCCGAATGAAGCGCTCGACGACGCGCGGTCCTGCGTGGCGCCGAACGAGGACAGAATCCGGTCGAAGTCGAACTCACCGCCAGCATGATCGATTTCGAAACGCGCGTTAACTTCGGTGTCGCCATCCAGCCGGCCCGAGGCCAGCGCGCGTTCGATGCTTAGATACGCGGTAGCGTCGGGCACGATCACGGCGGGTCCGCGGAACGCGAGCACGATCGATTCGCCCTCGCGCCTGAGCGAGAGCGGACCGTGAGCGACCGCGCTGCTGGAACGTGTCGGCCGGCCTTCGGCGGTAAACAATGCTGCGCGATGCCGATCGAACAGCATCATGATTCGCGCGCCCATGCCGGCGCCGCCGACGTCGAAGCTTGCCATCGCGCCTATCCGCGCCGCCGGGTCGTAGAATTCGATCCCGACGCGTCCGGGCGCCGCGACCGTTGCAGCCGCGCCGATTTCGGATTTGGGGGCGCGCGGGCGCGGCGCGCGATTTACAACGAGAGGTGCGCGCGGGGCGTGCCAATCAGCGTCGTTTGCCGAGAAGACTTGGGCGATGGCGTCTTCGCACCTGGCGCGCAACTCGCCGGGCATCCTGACCGAGACAGACAGTTCGAGTTGGGCCGCATCGACGAAACCGTTCACGGCAGTTTCGGAAATCGATCTGAGCGGCGCGTTCGAACTTTGGCGATGACGCGCGGTGAATGCCTGCAACAGGTTCTGGAGACCGCCGCCCGGGTAACGCATGCCATAGGTGGGCTTGATTCCATGATGATGCAGGCGGTCGGCGAGTCCGGCGAGAGGGCCGTTGATGAAATCGTCGCTGGCCGAGACGCAAGCGGAACCGGGCGGCCGCAGTTCGCCGCCTGAAGTTCGCAGTCCGAGCCCGAAATCGAGGCGCGGCTCGATAATGTTCCAGCCGTGGATGAGCAGCACCGTGACGCGGCCATGACGCGCGACGATTGCGCCGACCCGATCCGCGATCATTTCGAGCAGCCACGGCGCGCGTTCGATTATTTGCGAGAGACGGTTGCAGTCAAGCCGATTGCGATCCATCGCGACGTTGATCAGCGCCGACGCGCCAAGTCGCGCCGCAAGTCCGCGCGTGATTTCGGCGGTATGAAGGTCGTTGACCTTGGGATTGGGCAGCGAGCGCGTGCGTGGCTCGGCGCGGCCGCCGTGCGGCGTAATCAGGAGCAGGGGAGAATCGGAATCGATCACCTCGAGCCATGACTCGGAGGCGGCGGTTGCGGTATGAAGCCCGGATTCAGGCATTCAGATCGACGCGGCTGCGATTGGACTTGAGCGCGGCGCGCGCCTGAAGCACGAACGACGCGATTAAGTAGTAAGCGATGAAACTCAGCCCGGCCCACAACATAATGGGATTCACAGCCGGCAACATCAGAACCGCCGCGACCGTCACAAACGCCCAGATTATTCCAAGCGTGAGCGTGACCGGGCGGAGCGGGACGGTTCGATTTGGATAAATGAACTTGAGCGGCATGAACACCATCACGGCGAAGAGCAGCAGGACGGCGACGTTGAAGACGGTGCCGGCGCCGAGACAGAAAAGATAAAACGCGACCAGGTTCCAATAGTTCGGGAAGCCGAGGAAGTAATTGTCGTCGGTCTTGGCTTGCGTCCGGCAGAATCCGTAAACGCTCGCGAGCATGACGAAACACGCCAGCCCCAGGCCCCATCGCGAACCCGGTATGATCCCGGCCTCCAGCATCAGAAACACCGGCGCCACGGTGTAGGTGAGGTAGTCCACGATGTTGTCGAGCAGCGCGCCGTCGAAGGCCGGCACGCGAGTCTTGACCATCAGCCAGCGGGCGAGCGGACCGTCGCTGGAATCGATAATCGTAGCCGCGCCCATCGCGAGGAACGACGCGCGGAAGTCGCGCTGCGAGGCGAAGTAAATGGCGAGCAGGCCGAGCGCCGCGCCTAAAGCGGTGTATAGATGCACGCCCCACGCGCAGGCCGTGAGAAATTTCTGCCGCGCGATCGGCCGCGGCAAACTTCCGGCTGCGCCTGATGAGGTCAAGTCATTTTTCCGGCTTGTAATCGCGCGGCCCGAAGTACTCTTCGAGGACCGTCATGAACGGTCCGCATGCGCGCTGTTTTTTAACGAGCATCATCGCCTCTTCGAGTGACATTTGCCGATAAGCGCGCAGGAACGCAATCGCAAGCGTGGGTGCGCGGTTCATCCCGGCGTTGCAATGGAGATAGACGCGGGAACCAGAACCGACCAGATCGCGAAGATCGTGGAGCGCAGCTTCGAGCCGCTCGGCCATCGCGTCTGCGCTGCCATCCTGAATGGGCGTGCGCACATAGTCGATCCCATGCGCGGTGTACTCCGCGCTCAGTCGTCCGTCGTCCAACCCATTCATGCGCAGATCGTCGTCGTCCTGGAGATTGTGAACCGCGGTGATCCCGTAGGTATCCTTCAGCCAGCCGATATCGCCCTGACCGGGATATTCGCCGACCAACAATTCATCCGAGATCACGCTGACCGACGGCCGGCGGCCACCGCGAGCTGGCTGCGGGTCACGGTCGCGGCGGGTGCTGAACAAGTCAATCATGATCCAAATGTAACCATCCGGCGGGCAGGTATTCCAGCGTCACCTTAACGAACGCGCGGTCCGGGAATGCGCGCGCGTGACGGGCGCGGCGCCGTTTGAGGGCGCGGTTGCCGCATCGCAGCTCAGCGTGAGCTTCGAGCGCGAGCCGGATAGCGCGGTGACTGCGGTGCGCATCAGATCGGCGATTTTGCGATAGGCGCCGGCGCCTTCGGAACTCTTGGACAGTTCGCGCAGCTCGGCGGCAGTGATGGCGCGACCGATTCTGACTTCCACCGGATGGTGCCGCGGGATGAGGCTGCCTTTGCCCATGACGTCATGGGTCCCGCGAATCAGGATCGGCAGCACGTCGCATCGACTGCGCAAGGCCAGGAATCCCGCGCCACTCTTGAACTCGTGGATTTCGCCGTCGGCCGAGCGGGTGCCCTCGGGAAACATCAGGACGCTGCGTCCTTGGGCAAGCTCGGCGAGCGCGTCTTCGAGAGATTCGAGTTGCGCGCGTTCGCGATCGAATGGCATCAGCGAGGTGAAGTTTGACGCCAGAAAACGCCGCGCCGGCGTGTTGAAGAAATAATCCTTGGCGGCGAGCACCCGGATATCGTCGCCGACCGCGCCAAGCGCGTAACCGACCAGGCTGAAGTCGAGATGACTCGAATGGTTCGCGACGACGATGAAGTTGCGATTGGCGGGGATATTGCCGCGCCCGAGGACTTTCGGCTTCAGCCATCCGTCGAAAATTGCGCGCTCCGCTCCGCGCACCGCAAAGCGGCCCAGCCATTTCAGCGGCGCCGGCAGGCGCGGAGTGTAGGGTTCGGCGAACTTTGCGTACGAGGGCATCCGATGGCGCCCGTTGCCGCCCGGCTGGGTGGCGAGGAGTTGCAGGTCCGCGACGGTGCGCAGGTCGGCGATTTCCTCGGGAGCAATCTCGCGGCTTGCGCGCTCGCCGATCAGCTCGCCGATTTCGGCGAGCGCGAGCGAGTCGAGGCCCAGGTCCTCGATCAGCCGCGTGGCCGGCGTGATGTTGACCGGCTCGGTGGCGATTAACGCGAGCGCCTCGGCGAGCCAGGTCTCGACCTCGGAGTTTGCGGTATCGGTGCCGGCGTCGCTCGGGCGAACGTCGAGCATCCGCCGCAGCATCGCGGCTACGTCGGCGCGTTTGATCTTGCGAGTGCGCGTGCGCGGCAGTTCGGCGTCGGTGAAGCGGAGGATTCTGATTCGTTTGTGCGCGCTGAGTTCGCGCGCGAGCTTGTCGAAGTCGCTGCGCAGCCGATCTTCCACGGCGCGGCGGCTCTCTCCGCGCGAGTAGGCGGGCACGACCAGCGCCGCGACCTGCTCGCCCTGAGCGACCTTCAAGCCGACGACCGCCATCTCCTTGACGTACTGCGAACGGCCGTAGGACTCTTCGAGCTCTTCGATGTAGATGTTGTTGCCGCCGGAATCGACGATAACTTCCTTGGCGCGGCCGACGATGTACAAGCGGCCGGCGTCGTCGAAGCGCCCGAGGTCTCCGGTGTGAAGCCATCCGTCGGTCAGAACTTCGGCGGTCGCGGCCTCATTGCGATAGTAACCCGCCATCACGTTCGGCCCGTGCGCGATTATTTCGCCGATCGGCCCGCTTGCGGGCACGAGCTTGATCTCGACGCCGCTCAGCGGCTTTCCGACCGCGCCGACTTGCAGCGCTTCGTCAGGCCGCGCGACCGATAGAACAGGCGCCGCTTCAGTCAAACCGTAACCTTCGAGCAGCGGGATTCCGATATCGTTGAAAAACTCCGCAACGCGATGGGGCAACGCAGAACCGCCGCTGACGGCGAGCCGCAGCCGGCCGCCCAGCGCGGAATGAACCTGGCGGAAAACAATCGAACCGAAGTTAAGCCCTGAGTTCGCGTGGAGCCGGCGATTGAGATCGCGCAGATTGTCGAAGGCGGCGTGAAAAAAAGGACCGCGCGCCTCGACTTCATCGACGATGCGCCGATGGACCGCCTCCCACACCGCGGGCACGCCGATCAGCGCGGTCGGGCGAACGTCGGCGAGCGTGCGCGACAGCGTTTTCGCATCGACTTCGAGCGGATATACAATCGTCGCGCCGCTGGCGAGCGGCAGCAGCATCCCGCAGGTGAACTCGAACGCGTGATGCAGCGGAAGCAGCGACAGCACCACGTCGTCGGCGCCGAGCACAAAGACGCGCGACAGCATCGCGACTTCGGCGGCGAAGTTGCCGTGCGACAGCATCACGCCCTTGGGCGCGCCGGTGCTGCCCGAGGTGAACAGGATCGACGCAAGCGCCTTTCGCTCGGGCGGCGCGGGCGGAGTTTTCGCGTCGCCACGCAGAATGAATGGACGCGCGAGCTCGGCGAGGTCGAGCTCGATGAGTCTCGGATGCGCATTGCCGAGCGCAGCGCCGAGGCGCTTGTGAACCGCGCTCGAGCGCAGCGCAGCCGCGGGCGCCGCGATTTTGCAGATGGGCGCGAGTTCCTCGGCGGAAATCATCTGATCGAGCGGCACCGCAATCGCGCCGGCGGATAGAATCGCGAAATAGCCCAGCACCCAATCGGGCGAGTTCTCGCCGATCAGAAGCACCCGATCGCCGGGCTTGATTCCGCGCGTGGCGAGCAGCAGCGCCGCGCGACGGGCCTTGTCGCGCAGCTCGCGATAGGTGGTCTGCGTCTGCTCGCCGGACGGCAGGCGCGCGATCATCGCGAGCGCGGAACCGTAGCGGTCGGCGGCGCGATCGAGCATATCGACGAGACTGCGATGGCGCGGCAGCGACTTGGGCCTGCCGCGCGCGTGGAGATCGAGTTGCGGAAAAATATGGCGGCGCAGTCCCGGCAGATGGATGTTGATCCAGTAGTCGCGCCAATCGATCAGATCGGGGCGAAACGGATGGCGCTCGGCGTCGGCGGGCTCGAGCGCCGCATAAAGCGCGCGAATGTTGCCGGCGTGAAAAGTATAAACCAGCTCCTGGATGTAGGGACGATAGACCTCGACCAGTTCGCGCGCGAGGTCGGTATTCTGCTTGAATTCATCGACGCCGCTCTCGACTTTTTTTGCGCGCTGATTTTCCTCGCCCAGCACGCTGCGCGCGAGCGCCGCCGCTTGTTTGAGAATTTGCGGAACCGTCCGGCTGGCGAGGTCGTAGGTATTCTGCGACACGACGACCGCTTCCAGATGGGGCCCCAGCCAGCGCATCGAGCCGCCATCCTTGCGATGCTCGCGGCGATTGCTGAGCGCGGTCAGCTCTACCAGCCGGCGCATCGGCAGCGGATTCCGATCCGAAGTGCAAAGCTGGTAGATGGGCTTGTGCATCCGCGATAGCAGCGCGGCGAGGATCGGAATCATCGCGTGCGCCGCGAGATCGACCGGGATCACGTCGAGCACCAACTCCGCCCTGGCAGGATAAAAGCGGTAGCCGCGGCCGGCAAGGTAGGTCAGCGGCGCGCTGGTGTTGACGCCCTGGTTCCATCCGGGAAATGGATCGCGCAGCGCGCTTTCTATTACCGCCGGGCGCACTACCGTGACGTTGAGAGTATCGCGCTGCGCGAGCACCAACTGTTCGCCAAGGCTCTTGGTGTAACTGTAGGTATTAGGCCATCCCCAACTCTGCGCGCGTTTGCGGCCGACATCCTTGAGGCGCTCTTCAAGCCACTGCTTGCGGCGATGCTCGAGTGCGGACTCGCGCGGCGCATCGGCGTCGCCGTCATCGCCGCGAAACTCGGCGTGACGCAGTTGATCGCGCGATTCGGCCTGCACGCGTTCGACCGCGGCGAGCGCGTCGCGAATCTCGCGCTCGAGCCGAAACGACTTGCGCCCGTCGGGGCACCAGTTTTCCGGGAGGTCGTCTTCGTAGCGATGGCCGTCGGCGCTGCCCGCGACGTAGCAGGTCGAGACATGCATCATCGCGGCGCCGAGCCTGCGGCAGAACTCGATCACGTTGCCGACGCCGGTGGTGTTGACCTCGATCGCCTTTTCCAGCGAGGCCTCGAAGTTCACCAGGCCCGCGCTGTGAACGACCGCGTCGAGGCTGCCCGGCTTGAACGGCTTCGCTTCTTCGCCGAGCAGACCGTCATTGGTGATGTCGCCCGGAACGACGACGATCTTTTCCTCGATATAGCGATCGAACTTCGCGCCGAGATGTTCGCGCAGCGGCGCAAACACCGGTGAGTCGAGAATCTCGCGGCGAAAGCGGCCCACGCTGCTGCGCCGGTCGCCGCGAATCAGCAGATAGACGCGCTCGATTTCGGGATGCCATCGCAGAAGGATCGCGAGAAAAACTTTGCCGAGAAATCCCGTGGCTCCGGTCAGCAGGATGCGACGGCCTGCGAGCACATCCCCGAGCGGTGGCATCGACGGCGCGCCGCGAGCCGCCGCCCCGTTGCGTTTGCCGTTGCTACTCGACATCCGCGATCACCAGCGGCGGCAAGTGCAGGTACGTTATCGACGCCGAGCGTCCCAGCTCCGAAGTCGCCATCGCGATTGCCTCGTCGAGCGTGTCGGCGGCTTCCCATCCAAGCCGCGCCGCGACTTCCGGCTCTTCGCATCCCGCCGCGATCACGCGCCCGACATGCTGGCGAGCGGGCTCGCCCCAGTACCACATGTAGAACGGATGCACGCCGTGGTAGGCGTTGCCGTAGCGGTACATATGTATGTAGGTCGGATTGCGCGCGAACTCGCGCTCGAAATTTTTCTCGAGCTCGACGGCGTCAGTCGTCTCGGCCAGGCATCGATGGAAAAACTCGATGTAACTCGGATGATGCTCGGGATGGAATTCGTCGCGCAGCGGATGACAGATGATCATCGTGCCGCCTTCGCGTACCAGCGGCTTGTTCCGATACATGTTGAACAGGTAGCCCATCCCGGTGCACTGCACGAGCACCGGATTCATGATCGAGTTCACGTTGTACGGACAGATGTATGGAACGCCGACAATCAGGATGTCGGCCTGGCCCTTCACCGGCACCGCGTATTGCTGGAACACCCGCGCGAGCGCGTTGCGATGCACCGCCTCCGTATCTCCCGCCCACACGCCGATCATTCCGTACGGCGCCGCATAGTTGTGCAGCACGTTGCGCCGCAGCTCGTTGGACATGTTGCGCATCGTCCATTGAAAGCCCCGCAGCCGCGTGCGATCCCAGTCGGTGAAGCGGTCTTCATTCTTGTGCAGGAAGTCGAGCATCCCGCCGTACATCCGCGTATTCACCGCCGTCTCGATTTGGAAAATGTTGAGCGACCTGTGAATCAGCTTGCCCATTCGGTCCGACGAACGATGCAACGCCGAGCGCGTCGGGTCCATGTACGAGTGCGAATCGCGCAGCGTCCCGACGTTGTGGTGATGCCGCAGGCTCTGGTACGGCGCGAGTCCCACCGCGACCGACTTGTGCCCGCCGTCCATCGGCACCAGGTTGATGTTCAAATAGATGAGCAGGTCGGACTCGGCGGCGCGCCGCGACAGCCATACTTCCTCGCCATGCTCGGTCTTGCCGAGCATCGCCAGCTCGGCGCGATTTTCCGCGTCGAAGTTGTACAGCCGGTCCGGCCAATACTGCTTGAACGCGCGCTCGCCAACGACGCGGCGGATTTCGGCTTCGGTCATGCGGCGATGCAACGACGTCGCGATCACCAGATGCACATCGTCAACGCCGTAATCGGCAAGCGTCTGCAGCACCTGGTTGAGCAGCCGCTCGCGGATGTCGGGCCGGCGCATCTGCGGCAGCGGGAGACTGATGTCGTCAATCGCGATCGTCACGCGCATATTCGGACTCAGTTGCGCGAACAGCGGATCCTGGTTCTCGGGATGAAGGAGCGCGTAGCGAATCGCCTGGTCGGCGTCGGCCAGCGGGTCCAGCGGCGGCGGCGGATAGATCACGCGCGTGCCGACCGGCAGCTTCTCGAAGATAAATTCCTCGCCATAAGGGATGACGCGGCGCTCCGAGCGCCGATTCAGCTTGACGACCAGCTCGCTCCGCGCACCGACTTCATGGCGCAGCTCGGCGGTCTTGAGTTCCTTGAGTTTTCCCTCAGGCCGCGCCATCCGAGCCTCGCGTCGATCGTTCGATGTCCTGTTGAAGGTCCCGGCCGTCGTCGAAATCGTCAGGCTGCTCTGAAGACGCGGCCTTCTCGAAATGGATCACCGGCCATTGCCGGCTGAGCGCGGCTGCGCGCAATCTGCGGTCGGGGTTGACGGCCACGGGATGGCCGAATGTGGCCAGAAACGCGGTGTCGTAATGCGAGTCGGCGTAACCCCAACAATCCGCCAGATCGATATTGCGCCGCGCGGCGTAGTCCGCGCACCACGCCGCTTTTTCATCCCCGGCCATCACGGGCTCGGCCAGCCGGCCGGTCGCGCGGCCGCGGCTGAAGACAAGTCGGTTGGCGGCGAAGTCGGCGACCCCAAGATGACGCGCGAGCGGCGCCACGATGAAGTCCGGAGAACCCGTTACGAGTACCGGCTCGATTCCGGCCGCGCGATTCGCCTCGATCAATTCCAATCCGCGCGGAAAAAGATGTCCGATCAGGATGCGCTCGCAATATTCCTCGCCGAGCGAGAGCAGCCGGTCGCGCGACACGCCTTTGAAGGCCTCGAACAAGGTCGCGTTCAGGAGCCGGCGGTCGCGCCGCTCAGCCATGTACAAGCGCGGGATTCGCGCGGCGAAACCAAGCAGGTAGGCGACGCGCCCGCTCCATTCGCCGACGTTGGCGAGCGTGAAAATCGCGGTATGCACCAGGTTCAGGTCCACCAGCGTACCGTCGAGATCGTAAAATGCCGCGCGGGCAGTTGGAGGCTTGGCGGGCTTGGGCGCCGGCGCGCCGGATGATTTCTTATGGCTGTAAACTGACATGTCAGTCTAGCTGGAGCCCAAAAAAAGCTTTCGCCGTCACCTCGCGCTCGGACGAACTTCAAATAATTCGGGACGCGCGACTCCGCTGAGGCCGAAGCCCAGTATTTCCTCGACCAGCGCGGCAATGTCGGGGTCGTCGCTGCGCGAGAGCATCCCAACCACTTCCTTGATTCCGCCCAGGATTGCGTATGAGACCGCGCGCGTATCCGAGTCGCGCACCAGGTTCATCTCGATTCCGAGATCGAGCGAGCGCTTGATCAGCGCCGCGATCCGGTCGTAGAAATCCTGGATCTTGTCGTCGAGCTCGTGGTCGAATCCGGTCGAATGGTTGAGCAGGATGTCGGTCAGTTCGCGCTCGGAAAGCACGTAGCGCAATACCCGAGTCAGGTTCGCGCGCAACTGATCGACGGGGTCGGCCTCTCCCGGTCCCGGGCGGATACGTTGAATCCTATCCGTCAGCTCGCCCACCACCTGCTCGAGCAATTCCTCGAAGAGGTCCTTCTTGTTCTCGAAATAGAGATAGAAGGTGCCGCGCGCGATGCGGGCGCGGGCAATGATGTCCGCGACATTGGTCCTGTGATATCCCTTGCGGGCAAAGATGCGCTTGGCATGGCGCAGCACCTGCGCGCGTCGGGCGTGGCGTTCCATTGCGCTGCTCCGTGCGGAACTTTCAAACTAATTGGGGATGCTCACGGTGTCAAACCGGTCCCGGGCCGTGTTAGGAAAAGATTGCGGAGGTATTTTTTTGGATGAGCGATTCAACATTTTGGGACAAGGCCCACGCCGCCGCCGCCAAGGCGACCTGGGCGTATCTCGCGACCGCCGACGGAAACCAGCCCAAGGTCCGCGTCGTGCATCCCGCCTTCGAGCGCGAGCGGGTGTGGATCGCAACCGGGCGCACCTCGGCGAAAGCCCGCCATATCGCCAAGAACCCCAGGGTTGAACTCTTCTACCAGATCGGCGCCGAGATGGTTCATCTGACGGTCACCGGCAACGCGAAGTTCGTCGAAGAGCCGGCGGAAAAGAAGCGAATCTGGAATGGCAAGATCTTCGATTACGATCTCGCGCAGTTCTGGCCCGGCGGTCCCGAGTCGAAGGACTTCGGCCTGATGCTGATCACGCCCGATCGCGTCGAGCTGACCTCGCTGGCCGAGATGACGGCAGGGAAGAAGCCCGAAGTCTGGCGCGCGTCGCGCAAGTAGGTGCTATCGCCAGCAGGCGAAATCCTGAATCGTAGGCGATTCCATCCGCGCGCGATTCAAGATTCTTTCTCTGCGCTATAGCGATCCAGCGTTCAGGGATGAACTGTTCAGCCTGCCCGCCCCGGCCGTGACGAAGAAGAAGTCGCGAAGCTAGCCGCGGACGCGCTCGCGCGCGAAGATCGCGCGCTCCTCGGCGTTCATCTTCTCGCGGATGCGTGATCCTTTCCCGATGTGCCGGTATTCTCCACCCTCTGCAAAATATTCCTCGTACGGCTGCGCCGGGATCGGCTCCGGCGGAGGCGTGTCCGTGATCTTCACGCCCAGCACATCCTCGACCAGCTTGCTGTCGTACATCCTGACCGCGTCGTAGTCCGTGAGCAGCGCGCATACTTCGACGCAGATGTAGCATCCGATGCATTCCTGGAAGCGGTCCTGCACCGGCTGCACGCCGCGGCCCGGAACCGAGCCGGACGCCAGGTATTCGATGCATTGCACCGGACAGAACTCGGGGCATTTGCCGCACGGGAAGCACAGGTTCACGTCCATGAACGCGACTTCGCGCGGGCGCTTTTTCTTTTGTCCGACTTCTTCGGGAGTCTCGGGGATCCGGTCTTCCTTGAGCCGGCGCTTGATGACGTCGATGGCGCTCATAGTTTTATAGTCACGCTTTTTTGGCGCGCCCGGTCAAGCGGCCCGCGCAAAAGTGAAAAAGTCAAAACCGAAAACCGAAGCTCTGAAAAACTCTTATCTGACGGCGAAGATGAGGCCGGTCGAGGTCCCGACGTACAGCATCCCCGACGCCGACGATGCGGCCGTCGCGATCTTGCCGAAGCTTCGCGACGTCCAGACGTACTTGCCGTCTCCCGTGAGCACCGCGCCCACGTCTCCGGTCGCCGCGTCGAACACGCTGTCGTAGCCAAGCGCGAACAGTCCGGCTTCGCCTGGTTTCAGCGCCGGATCCTTCCATCGGAGCTGCCCGTCGGCGGAGACACCGTAGATCGTATCGGCGCCGGCGAAGATTGTTCCCGACGGAGTGACCGCCGGTCCCGTGGTTACTGCATGCGCGGAGTTGACGTGCCAGATCGGATTGCCGGTTCGCAAATCGATCGCATACACGCCGCCGCCGGCCGAGCCCGCATAGACGACATCGTCGGCGTACGCAACCGATCCCGAAAATCCGCCATCAGGCGTGAGCATCCAGACCACGGCGCCGTCCGACGCAAGCGCCACGACCGTGCCGCGCGAGGTTCCCACCACGACTCCGTCCGGCGTCGTCGCGGCGGTAGTCACTGGCCCGACGCTCACGCGCCAGTTGAGAGACCCCGAGGGGCTGACAGAGACGAGGTCGGCGGCCGCGGATGCGTAAATCGCGCGATCCGACGCGGCGAGCGGTCCCCCACTCTCGCCGATTTCGAGATTCCAGAGCGAGGCGCCGTCGGGACCGATCGCCGCAAGCTCCGACCCGGACGACATCGCGACCACGGTCCCGTCGGGCAACACCGCCGGCGACAGACCGGCGGCATCGCGGCGCATGACTTCCTTGCCGGCGGAATTCAGCCCGTGCAGCACGCCGTCACGGGTGATGAAATATATCGAGCCGTCGGCGCCGGTCGCGATTCGCCCGCTTAACTCGGCGCCCGGATCGAAAGTCCACATCAGAACGCCCGCACTCCGCGCCGATGGCGCAGGCGTACTTGAAGCCCCCGGCTCCAAGCCAGCTTTCGGCGTCGCCGTCGGGGTCGGGAACGGAGTTGGGCACAAAAACATGGTCCCGCCGCTTGGCGGGCACGGGCAAGACGGGGGGCCGCAGGCGTTGACGTCCTGATAAACGCCGATGCCAACCTGCTGACTGCCGATTCCAGAACTGCTCGCGAGAATACAGGCGCATCCCTCCAATCCCGTCGTGTAGATGCCGCCCTGAGGCCCGGAGGTAGGCGCCAGCAGCGCACTGGGGTTAGAGGAGGTCCAAAGTGTGAGCGGTCCCGCCGTGATGTCCTCGTACTCGATTTTCGATCCCTTGATGTATTCACCGATTACATTGAATGCGACCGTCCCGCCGGTCGGCACGGCATTCGGGCCGGAGCTCGACACGTTGGTGCTGGTTGCTGCGGGACGCGGCGTCAATGTGGCCGACGGTGTGGGCGCGGGAGATTTACTGGAGGTCGGGGTCGGGGTGAAGGAGGGCGAGGCCGGGGGACCATTTGCGATCGTCATGGATTCGAGCGCAAAGCCGGGAGCGGGGGTTGGCGAAGACCCTCCGCCGCCACCGCCGCAACTAAGCATAATTGCTCCGAAGACGAACAACACAACCGGCGCCACCACCAGCCATCTGAGCCACCGCGAGAACATCAAGTTATGAGCTATGACGATGCCCGCGCACGCTGTCAAGTTAAGGCGCGATTTGCGAACGAAGTTTACGAGTTGATCTCAGCTCGCCCGAGTACGATGCCCGATGTTCGCGACGATGGAGATTGCCGAAATAAAAAAATGGCGGGCAAATGAAGAGGGGGGGACTCTCCAATGCCCGCCTGTTCGTAGCAGCCGTCCGCTTACGCCACGGACGGAATCCGGTTGGTTGGGAGGAACATCCACCCGGAGGGTGCCAGAGCCGTCTGCACCCAATTATAAAGACGATTCATTTCAGCGATTATTCAAAGTCGAAAAGTCTTGATTTGCACGCGTCAATGGCCGGTTCTAGACTCGGTCGCGGAGGATTCGAAAAAGCCATGGAATATCGGCGATTAGGTGGTACCGGGCTTAAAGTTTCGGAACTTTGCCTCGGCTGCATGACGTTTGGACGCGAAACGGATGAAGCTACGGCGGGAAAAATTCTCGCCAGGTTCATTGAGGCTGGCGGCAATTTCGTGGACACCGCGAACGTCTATGCGGCGGGCGCGTCGGAGGAAATTCTCGGGCGGATTGTCGGCGAGCGGCGGAAAGATTTGATTGTCGCGACAAAAGTTCGCTTCAACGCGAATATTTTCATGGGCAAGACGGTGGCGCCGAATCAAATTGGACTCTCGCGCGGGCATATCATGTCGGAGGTCGAAGCCAGTCTGCGGCGGCTGAAGATGGATTACATCGATCTTTACCAGGTGCATTCGTGGGACTTCGAAACGCCGATAGAAGAGACGATGCGCGCGCTCGACGACCTCGTGCGTCAAGGCAAAGTCAGATATATCGGAGCGTCGAATTTTACGGCGTGGCAACTGATGAAGAGTCTGTGGGTCAGCGATAAACACGATTTCGCGCGGTTTGACTGCCTGCAGCCCCAATACAGCCTGATTTCGCGCGAGACCGAGCGTGAACTCCTGCCGTTGTGCCGCTATGAGAGCGTCGGCGTGATTCCGTGGAGTCCGCTCGGCGGCGGATTTCTGACCGGCAAGTATCGTTCGGGGCAGCGTCCGCCCGAGGACGGCCGCCTGGCCAGGATGGATCTCTGGAATCGGCTCGCCGACGAGCGAAACTACTCGACTCTTGAAGCAGTCGAGCAGATCGCGAAGGAACGAGACCGTGCCATCTCGCAGGTCGCTCTGGCGTGGGTAAATCAGCAACCCGGTGTCAGCTCGGTGATTTACGGCGCGCGAACCGAAGAGCAGAACGAACAGAACCTGGGCGCGATCGGATTTCGGCTCGAGGCTGCGGAGATCGCGGCGCTCGACAAGGCGAGCGCGTTGCCGCTCGAGTATCCCAATGCGATGCAGGCGCGATTACCCGGCTACCCGCGCATCTGAACAAAAGCAAAAGCCGCAGCCTTGGCCGGGCTTAAGAGACACAACGAGGCGCGTCCACTCGGGCGCGCCTCGCTTTTTCATGTAGCAGCGAAGGACCGTGGCAAGCCGGTCAACTTTGAAACGATGGGCCCATGAAGCCGGCAGGCGCGATCGCCGACGGCATGCTAACTCCCCCCGCGTTGAAGAACTGGCTGCCGATCGTCAGTCCTCCGTCAACGATCATCGCCTGCCCGGTGACGAATTCCGAATCGTCGCTGGCGAGGTAGAGCGCCATCCCGGCGATATCCTCCGGATGGGCCGCGCGCGGAATCGGCTGCCCCTTCGTCATCCATTGTTCCATCGCGTCTTTCAGACCGGGCTGATTGCGATGCAGGATCGGCGTATTGATTATCCCGGGGCAGATGCAATTGACGCGGATTTTATCCTTGGCGAATTCCAACGCTGCCGAACGCGTCAGGTTGACGACGCCGGCCTTCGCCGCGCAGTAGGCGTGCAGTCCGGCGGCGCCGCGGATGCCCGCGATCGACGCGGTCGAGATTATCGAGCCGCCGCCGGCTTTTCGCAGCTCGGGCGCCGCATGCTTCATTCCCAGGAACACGCCGCGCAACAGCGCCGCCTGACTCTTGTCCCAGTCCTCGACGGAAATTTGTTCGAGCGATCCGACCGCGCCGCCGATCCCGGCGTTGTTGTAGATGATATCGAGTCGGCCGAATTCCTTGATGGCGCGCGCGATGAGCGCCTTAATTTCAGCTTCGGCGGAGACGTCGGTCTTCTGGAAGACCGCGCGCCCGGCGTTCTCCTTGCAATCGCGGACGGCCGCTTCGCCGCCTTCGCCGTTAAGGTCCGCGATCACAACCGCCGCGCCTTCGCCCGCGAACTTGATTGCAGTTGCGCGCCCGATTCCGCTCGCCGCGCCCGTGATAACCGCCACTTTGCCGTCAAGCCTGCCCATTTCAAATTCCCTCCGCTTAAAAGATTACGATGGCACGCAACGCGCGTGACACGCATCGAGCTAAGTAGCAGACCGCGACTTGGAACGGGTAACGGTTGCCAGGCCGCCGGTGCGGGACTCTTGAGACGGGGGCGCAACCTTTCGGAAGACAGCGGATACTTGGCATCCCCGTTGATATAATAGCCGCGACGATGGGCCCGGAAGATCGAAACGAAAAGCGCGGTGCAAACGAAACTCCGCCGGAACCGGCTGGCGGCGAGCCGACCGGTCCGGATTACGGCTCGCTGATCGAGTATCCCAAGGACGCGCCAGCGCAGACCGAGCAGGGCGCCGCCTCCGATTCGCGCGCAGTCCAGGACGAGTCGGTCTCCATCGACCAAAAGTTGGAGGCTGCCTCGACCGAGCCGGGGGTCTATCTGCTTCGCGATCGCGCCGGCAAGGTACTTTACGTCGGCAAGGCCAAATCGCTGCGCTCGCGCGTGCGCGCATACTTCCGTGAGGGCGGCGACGGGCGCTACCAGGTTCGGTTCCTGATGCGGCGGGTGCGCGACTTCGACACGATAGTCACGGCGAGCGAGAAGGAGGCGCTGATCCTCGAAAACAATCTGATCAAACAGTACCGGCCCAAGTACAATATCCGCCTCAAAGACGACAAATCGTACCTGAGCGCGAAGATCACCAATCACGCATGGCCGCGAATCACGGTCACGCGCAAGATCGTCAAGGACGGCGGGCGCTACTTCGGGCCGTTCGGTTCGGCCGACGGACTGCGAGAGACGATCGACGTCATCCGTAAAGTCTTTCCGCTGCGCACCTGCACCGACGCGGTGTTCCGCAATCGCTCGCGGCCGTGCCTCGAATACCAGATCAAGCGATGCCTGGGGCCGTGCTGTCTGCCGGTCGATCGCGATGAGTACGGCCGCCATTTGCACGCGGCGCAGATGCTGCTCGAAGGAAAAAATCTCGAGCTGCTCCGCGAGATGCGCGACCTGATGAAGGATCACGCGTCGCGCCTGGAGTTCGAGCAGGCCGCGCGGATCCGCGATCGGGTGCGCGCGATCGAAAAAACCGTCGAGCGGCAAACCGTGCTGCATCACTGGGGAATCGACGAGGACGTGTTCGGAATCTACCGCGAGGGCGGCTTCATCGAGGCGATCGTTCTAATGGTCCGCGGCGGAAAGCTGACCAGCACCCAGGGATGGAGCTTTCAGGACCTGGAATTTCCGGTTCACGAAATTCTTTCCGATCTGCTGACACAGTACTACTCGGGCGCGCGTAATGTCCCCGACGAAGTGATCGTGCCGGTCGAGCTGGAGGACGCCGCCGTGCGCGCAGAGCTGCTCTCAGAGCGGCGCGGTAAGAAATGCGAAGTGTTTCAGCCGCAGCGCGGCGAGAAGCTCCGTCTGCTCGAAATGGCGATGGACAACGCGCGCCAAAGCTTTGCCTCGCGGCGCGACAACGAAAAGACCCGCGAGCAGATGCTCGAGGATCTGCGCGCCAAGCTCGGTCTGCGCAACACGCCCAAGCGGATGGAATGCTACGACATCTCGAATCTGCAGGGCTCGATGGTGGTCGGGTCGCAGGTGACTTTCGACGAAGGCGAGCCGCAAAAGAATCTCTACCGCCGGTACCGGATTCGCAGCTTCGAGGGCCAGGATGATTTTGCCAGCATGTACGAAGTCCTGAAGCGCCGGCTCGAACGCGCGGTGCGCGAAAACGAGTACCCGGACTTGTGGGTCATCGACGGCGGCAAAGGACAACTGAACGTGGCGCTCGAGGTGATCCGCGAGTTCAAGCTTGCCGATCAGATCGATTGCGTGTCGCTGGCCAAGCAACATGTTCTGAACGACCGGCGCGAAAAAGAAGTGACCAAATCCGAGGAGCGCGTCTTCGTTCCCAGGCGCAAGGATCCGATCGTGCTGCCCAGGAATTCGACGGCGCTGTTCCTGCTCGTGAGGATTCGCGACGAGGCGCATCGATTCGTGATCACCTACAACCGCGAACTAAGGCGGCGCGCACGGCTGCGCTCGGTCCTCGACGATATCGATGGCGTCGGCCCGGTGCGACGGCGCGCGATGCTCCGCCATTTTCGGAGTCTCAAACGGATTCGCGAGGCGACGACCGACGAGATTGCGGCGGTGAAGGGACTCAATCGCGAGCTTGCCGCCGAGATTCGCCGGCATCTCGACGAAATGGCGGCGCTGCTCGACGTCGAGGAATCCGCCGACTCCGCGGATCAAGCGGCTCGTCCGCTTGCTTCATCCGCCATTCCCCCGGACAGCGCCGGCGCCCGAGTCAATGACACTACCGCCGGCGAATGACGCGAAAGTTCCCCAGAGCACACATCGTCGGTCGCGCTACTTGCTTGTGTCGGCGCATAATCTTCAAGTCAACATCGACCTGACGCCGCCGCTGAGCCGCAAAGGAGTGCGTAGCTATCGCTGCGGGAGCACTTTCCGTAAAACGCGCCGAATTGCGACCTGTCGGACTGCATTCGATCAGGTCCCGCGAGATTTTACCTCCGATCCCGGCAGTCGGCCTGCTTGAAGGGATTGCGCCGATCTACGCGGTCGCAATTTCCGTAGCCGCGGGAGATGCGCTTGGCAATCTTCACATCGCGATTCCACTGTCGCTTGCGTTGGCGCTCGGCGTATTAGCGCTCGGCGCGTTTCTGGCCGCTCGACGGACGCTCGGTCTGGCGGCGGCGTACGTTGCTCTTGCGCTGGCCGCGGCAGTAGCGGTTGCCAACGTACTCGAGCCGCCGCGCAAGGCGCATGGCATCGCCACGATGGTGGACGATTCGCGAATCACGATCGAAGGACATGTGTATCGCGAGATCGAGCGCGAAGCTTATGGCGATCGGCTGTACGTCGCGGTCGAGCGCACCGCCGAGCATGGCGGCACTATGCTGGCGTCCAGCGGCAATGTCCGAATCGCGGTGCTCGGTGGCGAGGGCTTCAAGCTGGGCGACGAAATCAGGCTGAGCGCGCGAATTCATTTTCCTCGCAACTACGGCAATCCCGGCGAATTCGACTACGCGGGACAGATGGCGCGCGACGGCATTGACGCGACGATGACCGCGCCAAAAGGATCGCTCGGTTCGGCGGTATTTCAAATCATCGGGCATCGTTAGAGGTTCCCGTCGAGCCAGATCGAATCGATAAGAACTCACATCGGCGACTTCTTCGATCGGAACCTTGCCTATCCCGAAAACGCCGAGATGCGTGCGCTTGTGATCGGTGATCAAAGCGAAATCGGCGAGCCGCTTCGACAGACATTCGCGCGCACCGGGATGGCCCATTTGCTGGTTATCTCAGGCCTGCATTTGAGCATCGTGGCGGCCGCGATGTTCGCCGCGACGCGGCTTGCGATGATGCTGTTCCCGGGGCTGGCCAACCGCGGCTACGCGAACAAGGTTGCCGCGCTCGCCGCGATGGCGGCGGTCTGCGCGTACGCATCGATCGCGGGGCATCACGTGTCCACGATGCGCGCGCTGGTGATGGTGCTCGCTTATATGCTGGCCGTGGCGATCGACCGTTCTCGCGAAGCGATCGCGTCGTTGGCCCTTGCTGCATTAGTGATTTGCGTTGCGCTTCCCGGTTCGACCGCCGACATCGGGTTTCAGCTCTCGTTCGCGTCGGTGATTGCGATCGTACTCGGGATGCGCCGCTTGGCCGCCTGGTTCGCGCGCCGCAAACGCCTCGGGATGCTTCGCGGCGAACCCTCGTCGCCACGATGGCGATTTCTGGAAGCCCCTGGCGGCTATCTCGCGGTGTAGTTCTGGGCGATGGTCGGGACGGCTCCGCTCACCGCGTACCACTTCAACCAGTTCGCGGTTGTCGGCCTGGTCGCGAACGCCGTGGTGGTGCCGATCATGGCATTCGGCGCAACGATCAGCGGACTGGTTGCAGCCGCATTGAGTTTCTTTTCGGAGCCGGCCGCGCGCCCGATACTGCTATTCAGCGCGCACGCGCTTGCGGCCGGCAACTGGCTGGCGGCCTGGTTCGTCGATTGGCCCTTGGCGTGGTTCCGTATCTTCACGCCGACGATTCTCGAACTCGCAATCGCTTATGGATTGCTGATGATCTGGTTGCTCGCTCCGCTGGCCGTGGCGATAACCGGGAAGCGATCGCGCGACGATGGAACTCGCGAGGACGCTCTGAACGACCCTGCCGCCAAGCCCGGATTCGGCTGGCATGCGCGATGCGCCATTGCGCTGGCGTTCGTGCTGATGGTTGACGCGGGATGCTGGACCTACGACCGCTTTTTCAATCCCGATCTGCGCGTGACGTTCCTGTCGGTGGGGGAGGGCGACGGCGCGGTGGTGCGATTTCCGGGCTCGCGCGTGATGGTGATCGATGGCGGTGGCTCCTACGGCGGCTTCGACACCGGCGAGCGAATTGTCGCGGCATATTTATGGTCGCAAAAAATCATGCACGTCGATTACCTTGCGCTGAGTCATCCCGACCTCGACCATTTCGGCGGTCTGGATTTTATCGCCATGAACTTCGCGCCACGGGCGTTCTGGACCACCGGAGTGGCGAGCGCCGACGTGAGCTACGCACGCCTGATCGACGATCTCGAGCGCGCCAAAATCCCAATGGTTCAGGTGGGCGAGACGGTGCCGGTCGCGGCGATCGGCGGCGTTGCGATTTCGTCGCTCAACGGGATCACCGCCGCGGCGAGGACGCACAACAACAGCTCGATGGTCTTGCGATTCAGTTTCGGAAGCGCGTCATTGCTATTCACCGGCGATATCGAATCGGCCGGCGAGCACGCGATGCTCGAGAACCGCAGCGATCTTCACGCAACCATGCTCAAGGTGCCGCATCATGGCAGCGCGAGTTCCTCGACGCCGGCATTCGTCGCCGCCGTGCATCCGGAGGCTGCGGTCATCTCGGACGGATATTTGAATTATTTTCATTTTCCGTCGGCCGCGGTTGTCGAGCGTTACGTAGAAGCCGGCGCCCTCCTGATGCGCACCGACCTCGACGGCGCCGTGATGGTTGATGCCGCACCGGATCGGATGACCGTGCGGACTTTTCGCGGGAGCCGCGGCGATTCAATCCACATTGTTCCCGCGGCTGACGTCGCTGCTCGGCACTAGTGAACGCCGGAGGGCGCTTGCGTTGGCTCTGTGAGCCTCGTGAGGCGCGCGAAGACCGCGACAGACAGCGCCGCAAACACGATCATCTGCGCCGCGTTCCTTTAAGCCAATTCCAGCCGCTTGACTTTGATCCGGTCGGCGCGAACCTGTGAAAGATCGTAGTGCGCCTGCTGCGTAAGCCAGCTTGAGGCGCTAGCTCCGAATACCTTGGACAACCGCACGGCCATTTCAGGCGAAATTCCGCGCTTCCCGTTCACCAGTTCTGACAGCGTGGTGCGTGTGACGCCCAGCGCGGCGGCGGCGTTGGTAATGGTCAAACCCAAAGGCTCGATGCACTCGCGCAGCACAACGCCGCCGGGATGCGGTGGTTTCTTCATCGGCATGGCTCAAGTCTCCTTTCAGTGATAATCGACATAATCGACACCCAGCGCATCCCGGTCCGCAAAACGGAAGATCACCCGCCAGTTAGCGCGAACCATTACCGCCCAACGCCCTTTTAGCTCGCCTTTCAGCGGATGGAGCTTGAAACCCGGCAAGTCCATATCCCCAACTGTACCTGCCGCATCGAGGCGTACCAGAATGTCACGCAGTTTCACTACGTGTTCGGCAATCACGCCGCGCGGGTCATCGTCCTCGTAAAGGCGTTTCAGTCCCTTGTGGCGTATCGACCGAATCATCCGCCACCGTAACGCGTTACATTACGCGTGTCAAGTACGATTGGCGTGTCGCGATCTGAGATAGAATTGGCCCATTTGAAGCCGGAGCTGGAAGTCATTCTGGAACGACGCTATCGACCCGGCCCATCACTCTACGCTACCTTATGAATCGGGATGGATCTCGAACTCACTCAAGCGCAACGCGGCGCCCGCGACGTTGCCCGCCGCTTCGCACGCGAGAAGCTCGGACCGATCGGCGTCGAGGCCGACCGCTCGCATCGCTATCCCGCCGAGGCGATCGACGAACTCGCCAGGCTCGGGATGCTCGGCATCTTCCTTCCCGAACAATATGGCGGCGCGGGCCTCGACCACGTTTCCTATTCGCTCGTGCTCGAGGAACTCGCGGTCGAATGCGCTTCGACGGCGGTAATAATGTCGGCGCACTGTTCGCTCGCGTCGTGGCCGATTCTGGGGCTCGGCACCGCCGGCCAAAAGAATCATTTTCTGCCGAAGATGGCGACCGGCAGTTGGCTCGGATGCTTCGCCCTGACCGAACCGCAGGCCGGCTCTGACGCGGCGGGTCAGAAGACGCGCGCGGTGCTCGACGGCGACTCGTACGTGATCAACGGGACCAAGAATTTTATTACCAATGCGCCGCAATCGAAGGTCGCAATCGTGTTTGCGATGACGCAGCCCGCCAAGGGGCATCATGGAATCAGCGCGTTTGCCGTCGAGACCGATACGCCGGGATGGGCGGTCACGCGGGTCGAAGACAAAATGGGAATTCACGGCGCGCATTCCGCGCAGTTGAGTTTTTCGGATATGCGCGTGCCGCGCGAGAATCTGCTGCTCGGGGAAGGGGACGGGTTCAAGGTCGCGATGAAAACGCTGGACGGCGGCCGGATCGGGATCGCGTCGCAAGCGCTCGGAATCGCGCGCGCGTCACTCGAGGCGTCGTTGAAATACGCGCAGGAACGCCTGACCTTCGGCAAGCCGATCGCACAGTACCAGGCGATTCAGTGGAAGCTGGCCGACATGGCGGTCGAGATCGACGCGGCCCGTCTGCTGACGCATCGCGCCGCCACGCTGAAGGATCGCGGTGAGTCATGCACCAAAGAATCCGCGATGGCGAAGCTGTTCGCCGCTGAAACCGCGATGAAGTCCGCGACCGAGGCGGTGCAGATTCATGGCGGCTACGGCTACACCAAGGAGTTCAAAGTCGAGCGCTTTTTCCGCGACGCCAAGATCACCGAGATTTACGAAGGAACGTCGGAGATTCAGCGCCTGGTAATCGCGAGCAGCGTGCTCGAAAACCGGTGAGGGTCGCGCACTGTGGGCAACAAAAAGAAATGGCTCGAGACGACCTACCAGCAGGCGAGCGAGCGCCCGGTCCGTTTCTCGACCGTGTCCGACATGGAACTCGACCCGCTCTACACACCCGACGACGTAACCGGGTCGTACGACGACGCGATCGGCAACCCCGGCGAGTTTCCCTTCACGCGCGGTGTGTACGGCTCGATGTATCGCGGGCGGTTGTGGACGATGCGCCAGTTCGCCGGCTTCGGCCTTGCCGAGGACACCAACGCGCGCTTCCACTTCCTGCTCGGCCAGGGCCAGGACGGGCTCTCCACCGCCTTCGACATGCCGACGCTGATGGGCTACGACGCCGACCACGAACGGGCGCTCGGCGAAGTAGGACGCGAGGGTGTGTCGGTCTCGACGGTTTACGACATGGCGACATTGTTCGATCGAATTCCGCTCGACAGAGTCACCACCTCGATGACGGTGAATTGTTCGGCGTCGATCCTGCTCGCGATGTACCTGGTGGTGGCCGAGCGCAACGGAATTCCGTGGGAGCGCGTCGGCGGAACCATTCAGAACGACATGCTCAAAGAGTACATCGCGCAGAAGGAATGGATTTGCCCGCCGCGCCCGGCGCTGAGAATCGTCACCGACATGATTGAGTTCTGCGCGCGCAAAGTTCCGCGCTGGCATCCCGTGTCGATCTCGGGCTACCACATCCGCGAGGCCGGCTCGACCGCGGTGCAAGAACTGGCGTTCACGATTGCCGACGGCATCTGCTACGTCGATGAGGCGATCAAGCGGGGGATCGGTGTCGATGAGTTCGCGCAGCGGCTGTCGTTCTTCTGGAATCTGCACAACGACTTTCTCGAAGAGATCGCCAAGCTCCGCGCCGCGCGCCGGATGTGGGCGCGAATCATGAAGGACCGTTTCGGCGCCAGGAATCCGAAATCGATGATGCTGCGCACGCATGCGCAAACCGCGGGCGCGTCGCTGACCGCGCAGCAACCGACCAATAACGTGGTTCGCGTGGCGATTCAGGCGCTGGCAGGAGTGCTCGGCGGAATCCAGTCGCTGCATACGAATTCGATGGACGAGACGCTCGCGCTGCCCACCGAACAGGCCGTGATGGTCGCGCTGCGCACGCAACAAGTCATCGCCGAAGAGACCGGCGTGACGAATACGATCGATCCATTCGGCGGCAGCTACGCGGTCGAGGCGCTGACGGACAGGATGGAACGCGAGGCGAACGATTATATCCGGCGTATCGACGAGATGGGCGGGATGGTCAAGGCAATCGAGACGGGCTATCCGCAGCGCGAGATCGCCGAGGCCGCATTTCACTTTCAGCGCCAGCTGGAACAGGGAATCAAGACGGTGGTCGGCGTGAACAAGTATTCAGTGCCCGAGGAAATTCCGATCGCAACCCTCAAGATCGATGCCGCGATCGAGGAGCGGCAGATTCAGCGCGTGCGCAAGGTCAAGCGCGAACGAAACTCCGTCGCCGTCAGGGAAGCGCTCGCCCGCGTCGCCGAGGCCTGCCGCTCCGGCGAGAACCTGATGGAACCGATTTGTGAGGCGGTGCGCCGCGACGCGACCGTCGGCGAGGTCTCCGATATCTTTCGCGCCGAGTTCGGCGTGTACAAAGACCCAGGCTGGATTTAGGCGATGGCGGACAAGAGACTCAGAATTCTGGTCGCAAAGCCCGGACTCGACGGTCACGATCGCGGCGCGAAAATTATCGCGCGCGCGCTGCGCGACGGCGGCTTCGAGGTCATCTACACCGGGCTTCATCAGACGCCCGAAATGATCGCGGAGGCCGCCGTGCAGGAAGACGCCGACGCGGTCGGGCTGAGCGTCCTTTCGGGCGCGCACATGACGCTGTTTCCCGAAGTGATGCGCCTGCTGAAGGAGCGCGGCGCCGGCGAGATCGCGGTTTTCGGCGGCGGGATTATTCCTGACGACGACGCCGTCAAGCTCAAGCAGATGGGTGTCCGCCAAATCTTCACCCCCGGCGCGTCAACCGAAGAAATCGTCAAGTGGGTGCGCGAGAATGTCGCCCCGCGCAGTTAAGTTGACATGAACTTCGATCTGACCGAAGAGCAGCGGCGCATTCGCGAAACGCTGACCGACTTCGCCGAGCGCGAAATCAAGCCGCATTCGACCAGGTGGGACAAGGAGGAGACCTTTCCGCGGCATATCGTCGAGCAGCTCGGCCAGCTCGGCTTTCTCGGCGTCGCATTTCCGGAAAAACTCGGCGGCGGCGGCGCGGACACCCTCTCGCAGGTACTCGTCGTCGAGGGGCTCTCGCGCTACGACGCATCGATCGGGCTCACGTGCGCCGCGCATATGTCGCTCGCCACCGGGCACATCGCCGGTTTCGCAGCCGACGAGCAGCGCCAGCGCTACGTTCCCGCCATGCTCCAGGCCAGGAAGATCGGCGCGTGGTGCCTGACCGAGCCGAGCTCCGGTTCGGACGCGGCCGCGATGCGCACGAAGGCCACGCGGGTCGGCGACAACTATTCGATCACCGGCTCCAAGATGTTTATAACCAACGGCACGTTCGCCGACGTGTACGTAGTGATGGCAATAACCGACCATTCACGCGGACGCGACGGCGTGTCGGCATTCATCGTCGATCGCGGCACGGCGGGACTCTCGAACGGAAAGAAAATCGAAAAGCTGGGACTGCGCGCGTCCGATACCGCCGAAGTCATCTTCGAAAACGTCATGGTGCCGGCGCGCAACCTTGTCGGCGAACTCGGCGCCGGCTACAGACAGACGCTCAAGGTGCTCGAAGCGGGGCGAATCGGAATCGCCGGATTCGCGGCGGGAATCGCGCGCGGAGGATTCGAGGAAGCCCGCGCATACGCGCTCGAACGCGCGCAGTTCGGCAAGAAGATTGCCGAGTTCCAGGCGATCCAGTGGATGTTCGCCGACATGGCGACCAGAATCGACGCCTCGTGGGTGCTCATCTGCCGCGCCGCCGCGCTCAAGGACGCGGGCAAGCCGTTTGGGCGCGAGGCCGCGATGGCAAAGCTGTTTGCGTCGGAAACCGCGATGTGGTCGACGATCAAAGCGGTGCAGATCCACGGCGGCTACGGCTACGTCACCGATTTCCCGGTCGAGCGCTACATGCGCGACGCCAAGCTCTCGGAAATCGGCGAGGGCACCAGTGAAGTGCAGCGAATGATCATCGCCAAGTCGCTGCTGCGCGACGGTTACATCCACGCTTGATCGCGCGCTTGGACTGCCAGCGGCCGGCGCGCTCAATCTTCCAGCAGATCTTCTCGAATGAGGGCGAGTTCGCTGGGCTCGAGGCCGATTACCTCGCGCATGAAACCTTCGATGCCGCCGTTCTCGTCGATGAGTTCGAAGACCGGCTCGAGTTGCCCGGCTGTGAGCGGAAGCTTGGTATAGACCAGGTTGCTTTCGAGAAAGTCGGCGACGATTCGATTGCGATCGACCCCGAGCATCGACAGCAGCATCGCGGCGCCAACCCCGGTGCGGTCGCGGCCGGCGGAACAATGGAAGAGCAGGGGGTAAACGTCGCGCTCGGCGAGCAGTTTGAAGAAGCGGCGCCAGTCGCGTCGAAAATGCATCACGAGCGCCAGATGACCGCGGCCAGGTTGATTGGCGATTTCCGTGTAGCCCTGGTCGTTGAACCATTCGTCGCCCATCGGGATGTGCTCCCATCGCACGCCGCGGCGCGAAGCGGGCTCGGGCGCGCCCAGGTGTTTCACTTCGGCGCGGCTCTGGAGAGTGACGAGGGTGCGCAGCTTGAGCCGGCTGATGGGACTTTCGGGTGGAACTTCGGCGAGATGGGATGAGCGAAATACCATCCCGGCGCGGACGCGGCGGCTATTGGCGGCGGGATGGCCACCGAGGTCGCGGAAATTTTGCGCAGCGTAGGTGCGCAGCAGATCAAAGTCCACGACCACGCGCGGCTGTTCGGTTTTTTCAGTGGCGGCACCGGTCGCTTTTCTATTTTTCGGCAAGGGATAGATCCAACCGTGTGTGCGTCTCTCTTCAGCAAGTTTAACAGGGCGCGCAGCGCCGACCAAAGGCGACCCATCCGGCGCGAGCACTGTCCGCTTTCCGCCAAATCCGGTCGCTTAAAAACGGGACGGCACCGTCGGGGAGGTCTTTCCTCGTCAGGGGTCTGTGTTAACAATCACAGAGGTCGTTCTGACGCGACGGACTGGGCGAAGGGAAATCCAAGCGCGGACAATCGCCCGCGCAGATTCAAGGAACAAGGATCCAGATGGGAAAGGCTCATGCGATAGTGATCGGCGGAAGCATGGCGGGGCTGTGCGCGGCGCGCGTGCTGGCCAAGTTTTACGACAAGGTGACGGTGATCGACCGCGACGCGTATCCGGCGGGCGCGCATGAGCGACCCGGCGTTCCGCAGAGCAGGCACGTTCACGCGCTGCTGATGCGCGGGCGGCTGGAACTGGACCGGCTGTTCCCGGGTTTCGAGAAGACGATGCTCGAGCGGGGCGCACTCGAGATAAATTTCGGCCGCGACTTCGCGGCGCTCAGACCGGACGGATGGGCCGAGCGGCGTCCCAACACGATCGCGACGCTGTTCGCGAGCCGCGTATTGATCGAGGCGACCGTGCGCGAGCTTTGCCGCCGAGTGGCAAACGTCGAGCTGATCGAGCGAGCCGAAGCGGTCGGTTTCGAGACGGTGCGCGGCGATTCGTTTCGGGCGCGGGGAGTAAAGGTGAATCCGCGCGACGGCGGCGGCGCGTTCACGTTGAACGGCGACCTGATCGTCGATGCAAGCGGGCGCGCGACCAAATGTCCGTCGTGGATCGAAGCGATGGGCTTGCCGATGCCGGCCGAGACGGTGGTCGATTCGCACACTGGGTACGCCTCGCGATGGTACAAGGTGAATCCCGCGCGGCGGCCGAAGGATTGGTGGTGGAAAGGAATCTGGATCGATCCGATCGCGCAAGAGTTCTCGACCGCCGGCGTGCTGTTTCCGGTCGAGGGAAATCGAATGATCGTCACGATGGCGGGAATCGGAGGCCATTATCCGCCCAGCCGCGACGACGAATTTACCGCCGCGCTGGCGCATCTCCGTTCGCCGATAATCGCCGAGGAAGTGGCGCTGGCGGAACCGATGTCGCAGGTTTATTCGTACCGGCAGATGGCGAACCGATGGCGGCATTACGAAAAGTGGCCCGCCCGGCTCGACGGCTTCGTCGCGATTGGCGACTCGTCGTGCGCGTTCAATCCGGTCTATGGCCAGGGGATGACGTCGGGCGCGTTGTCGGCGCTGATCTTGGGCGACTGCCTTGAAAAAAATGGCATCAACGACGCCGAACTGCCGCGAAAATTTTTCGAGGCGCAGGCGCGTTTCCAGGCCGAGCCGTGGGGACTCGCGACCGGCGCTGATTTCAGAATTCCAGGCACCGACGGCAAGCGTCCGTTGATCAGCCGGGTGCTCGATCCGGTGATTGGGAAAATGTTCCAGGTCGGCGACGACGATCCTGCGATTGCCGACCGTATCGGCGAAGTAATCAACATGATGAAGCCGCCGTCCGCATTGCTCGATAAGTCGATGCTGAGGCTTATCGCGAAGGCGTGGTCGCGGCGGCTAATCAAGGGCCGTCGGTATCGCCGGGAATCGGCGGCGATGCCGCCGCCGGCGCTGGACGCTGTGGCGGCCGGCGACAGTGGCCTTGAGCGCAATGCGCGCGCCCTCAACTCCTAACCGCTTCGGTTCGTATCAGAAGGTGAGCAAGGAATTTCGGCCGCTGTATCTCGCGGAGTCCAGTTTTCTGATTAAACAATCGCCACGGGGTTAAGATTTCTGATGGGATTCTGATGCTCAGCGTTTTACTCAAGTTGAAGATGGCTCGGTTGAGCGCGGGCTTTGTGGCAGGCTGCTTGCTTGTTGTCGCGCCCGGCATCGTATTGGGCCAGGAATTCGGCGCTGTCAGCGTTCCGATTCCGGTGGAGCTCGATGGTCAACCGACGCATTGCCGCCTTTACCTGAAGGTGGAGACGAAGAGTTACAACGTCCCGTTCGAAAAGTTTGCCGCAGGCCCGATGGATAATGCGCAAACGATGTTCGCGACGGCGGTGGATGCGATCCGCAAAGATGACGCGGCGAAGTTCGCGAGCGTGTGGACATCGCCAGATCAAATGAAACGGTTCAGTCAAGTTACCGTGGCCTTGGCCGACAACAGCACCGACAGTTGGATAAAGGTGGCGAGGAGCAATTTCGATTTCGACAAGCTAACTGTTGTCGCGGAAGTGCTGGTTGGATCGGAAACCATGTTCATCTGGGATGCGCCCTCGAGAGCTGGAATCCAGCGCAATGCCTTCTACATCGGGCTCGATCAGAAAAACCAACTGAGGCTGAGCGCAGTCAGCAGTAACTCGCCGGTGGAGCCGCTGATTCTAGACGCCTTCGTCGCGGCAAGAACGGATCCGGCTGTGTACAAACCGATTTCGAATATCAAGGTGGATTATCAGTATCCGATTCCACTCGCCGGACCAGGCGATGCGGGTGCGCATCCTGTGTTCTTTGAATTTGATGGAGCGCCGATGGACTTCCCAATCGGCGACGAGAAGATAAAGGCGCCCACTCCCTTGCTGGAGTTTCTACGGAACGCAGCCTTCGCTATACGAAGCGGCAAGGACAAATCTTTCGCCAGCGATTTCACTCCGCGGAGCCGAGAAACAATAAGTCAGTGGCTCGCCGGAACGGAAAAACGAGAGCAGGCAAAGCAACGATCGCGGGCAAGCGCGTCCCCGGCTTCGAACTATGAAACGGCAGGATTGATTTCGGCGATGATGGCCAATGTCAAATTCGTACTTAACGCCGACCCCATCTTCCTCGTATTTCAGGCGCGGGGCTCCGGAGACAAGTGGATGCCGCAAGCTTTGAGGTATTCCTATGTAGTGCACGAAGGCGGGACTTACAAAATTACAAACTTCTCGTCTATGAATACTCTCGACGATTTTCTACAAAACCCCGCGTTGTTCGACAAAAATATTTTGAAACAGGCTCCCAAGAAATGATCCTGGCGTGAAAGCTATCGCGGGTTTCGCTACTTAGACACGAGCGAGGAGGCTAACGGGGAGAACGAGTGAAGATGAACTCGACTCACGCAACGGTACAAGCAAAGCCACCAGCAGCCGTGTTGCTCGGACGCGAAATCGTCTCAACCGATACCTCTTCGGGCGACGTGCGGTTGCGCTTTCTCGCCAGGCACGAATTCTCGAATCGCTATGGCACGGTGCAGGGCGGCATCTTGGCGGCTATGCTTGATTCAGCAGCTGGCGCCACGCTCATGATGGTTTTGCCGGCCGGAAGGAAGGCGGTTACCGTTCGACTCGATACGACGTTCTTGCGCGCCGCATATCCGGGAACGTTGTTTGCGAACGCTCACGTCGTTAGCTGTGATGATAGCGACGCGAAAATTGCCACAGAAATTCGCGACGCCGACGATAAGACCTTGGCATCCGCAACAGTTGTGTTCCGAATAATTGCCGTTAAAGGGTCGGCCATGCGATAACGCTCACTCCGCGAGCGCTTCTCCCTCTGCGCTTTCCGACGCGCCTACCATTTCCTCGACCTTCCGCTAAACGCCGCGACGAGGTCGGATTCGACTTCTCGATGGCGTGGCTGCGCCGACACGATCAGTATTGAAAGGAGTTTCAGCAGTTTGCGAGTACAGCGGATAGTCAGCACGTTTCAGACGGTTTGCGTTCAAGGGGCGGCAGTTGAGTCGCCTAATCCGCTGGCCGACCAACTGAAAAAATCCTCCAGCTTCTCCAAGACTCGACTATCGGACGCGTTTGGTGTTTTGAGTAGGCACAACTGCGGCTAGAGCGTGAGAAGTCTCCTACTGCTCGGCCGGAGAGACTCGGGACCAAAAATCGTTGAATCCGATACTGTCGAACATCGCGGACGCCTTGGTTACCTTGCCGTCGTGCATTTCAAAGAGCCAGAAATAGGTGTTGGCATAGGGCTTGCCGTCGCGCGCCGTTCCCTTGGCGTCAAAGAAGATCACCACGATGTCTCCGTCGGCGCATAGCTCACGTATGGCAGGCGTGAGGCCCACGCTCATGCGTGCATTGAAAGGCCTGATCACCTCGCGCATGAAGGTCTCGCGGCCCACATAAGTCTTCGACGCGACTGAGCCGCCCTCGATGGTCCAGCTTGCATCGTCGGCCAACAGCTCAAAAGGGCTGCCATTGCCCTGCGCCCATGCTTCAAAACGGTCGCGGACCAGCGACTTGTTCCGCGCTTCGACAGAGGTTGCGACGTTTCCCATACCGGTCTCTCCATAGCGGCGAATGGCCATTTGCTCTGCGAACCAGGCTCGTCATGCAGGAGATCAATTGAATTGGGCGCAGAAGCGATTGTCAACGCCGGAGCAAAAGTACATCAACAGGCCGGAGTAAAAATGCATTGAAGCCTTCTGTGGCGCACCTCGGGCGTGCTCCGCCAGATCCCGGCAATGCAGAATTTAGGAAGAGTTCCCTAACCCCTCTTCGCATATGGGGAAGGGAAAATCGCGGTGAGGGGCCGTCCCGATACAACAGGAACACTTGACCCATCACGTACCGACAATCGCCATGAGTAACGAAGGAAAGCAGATCCGGGGTCCCTCGACTACGTAGGACTTCGCTCGGGATGACACAAAACACGACCGCCAACGACGACTATTTTTCCCCTTACCCCTTCCTATGGGGGAGGGCGCAGGCACGCGGGGGAGAGTTACTGCTGGTTTTGTTGATTGGAGTTGTTGGTGGAATCGGGCTGGTGCGGTCGATCGGGTTGCGGGGCGATTTGTAGTTCTACCGACATCACCTCCTTCCCGCCGTGACTTCGGTACACGCCGCGCAGCGGTGAAACATCCGAGTAGTCGCGTCCAACGGCGACGCTGATGTGACGCTCATCAACGACGCATCCGTTGGTCGGATCGAATCCCGTCCAGCCAAGACCGGGAAGCTGCGCTTCAAGCCACGCGTGGCTGGCCTGCGTGCCGACGTTTTCCGTCGCGCGTTTGGAGTCAGGCGCCAGATAGCCCGAGACGTAGCGCGAGGGAATGCCGGCGAGGCGCAGCACGCCGATGGTAACATGTGCAAAGTCCTGGCATACGCCGGCGCCCACGCTCAGGATTTCGTCGGCGGTGGATTGCACCCTCGTCATGCCGGGCTCGTAAACGAACTGGTCGCGGATAAACGCGACGACGCGGTTGGTGTAAGCGGCCACGTCCTCGGCGGGATCGGGTTTGGTCAGCCAGAAGAATTTGCGCATCGTATCGCTGAACGGAACATGGCGGCTCGCGCTCAGGAAGTCGTACTCGGCCTGATAGCGCGCATGGTCCACGAGCAAGAAGTCGCTGAAGGCCATGGGCAGAGCTTCAGGCCGCGCAGTGGGCAGGCGCTCGACGAGAGATCTGGCCGCGACGATCAGGGCAGGGTGCGGACTGTGGATCGAAAACGTGTGGACGCGATTGCGGTAGTAGTCGTCGTATTCAAAGGCGGACGCAGCGGGGGTAATTTCCAGTTCAAACTCGACGCATCGCTGACCGGCGTCTTCGAGCGGTTTCATCCGGGCCTCGTTGTGCGACTCATAGACCGGCATCTGGTATTCGAAGCGGGTGGTGTGGCAGATCCGCAGCAGCATCGCGTCAGTCGCTCTTGAGGTAGCGTTGGAACACTTCGTCCCCAAGCGCCGCGCAGCCATCCTGAATCTGAATGAGAAATTGATGCAAGCCGGATTTGATCACCTCGCGCGACCTCTTCGAGCGCATCAGGGCCGAGAGGTCTTCGAGCTGGGAGAATGGCGGCGGGGGCTCGGGCGCCAGGCTGGCGATGCGGTTGAGCGATGTTTCAAGCATCGCGAGCGAGAAGCGCGCTGAACGTGGAAAGGTGGGATCGAAGAGAAGTATCTCGACGACGTTTTCAACTTTGATCGCGTTGCCGAAGCGCTTGCAATAAGCCTCGAATCCCGAGGCGCTGCGCAGTACGGCGGCCCATTGCAGCATGTCGATCGGACCGCCGACATCTTCCAACAGCGGCAAGAGGAAGTGGTACTTGACGTCGAGCATCCGCGCGACGTCCTCGGCCCGCTCAAGCATGATCCCGACTTGCATGAAATCGTAAGCGAGGTCGCGAGGAGTGGTGCCATGGCGGATGCCGGAATTGCGATAGAAGCTGTTCTTGAGATCGGCAAAGAAGGCGAATACGCCGGGCGAGACGAAAACTTCCGGAGTCCATTCCTGCGCGTTGAGGTAGAGCGTGTTCAGGTCGAGCCAGAGTTCCGACGAAAGGTAATGGCGGAGCGAGATGGCGTTGTTGCGGGCAGTGTTGATGCAGCCGCGAATCGAATTTGGATTGTCGGTGTCGAGCGCGAAGAAGTTGAGCATGGAGGTTTCGTCGGCGACCGGGTAGCTTTGCGCAAAGAGCTCGCGCTCCTCGAAAATCGCGAGCAAGGCAGCCCACGGCTGCGCATCGCGGGGCGGACTCTCAATCAACAGATGGTAGTTGACGTCGAGCAGGCGAGCACGCCATTCGGCGCGTTCCAAGTTGCGGGCGGTCCAGAAGAGATGACTCGCGATTCGCCGGAGCATCAGGCCTCGAGCACCCAGGTGTCCTTACTGCCGCCGCCTTGCGAAGAATTCACGATCAAAGAGCCCTCCTGAAGTGCGACGCGGGTCAGACCGCCGGCCAGCACGCGCGGGCGGGCGCCCAGGAGCACGAAGGGGCGAAAGTCGATGTGCCGCGGCATCAGCTGCATCCCGCTCCCAGAGCCAGTGCGAATGAGCGTGGGATGGACCGATAGGGCGATGACGGGCTGCGCGATGAAGGCCGATGGATCGCGGAGGATTCGTTCGCGGGTCGCAGCGAGTTCATTTTCGTCGGCCTGGGGTCCGATAACGACACCGTAGCCGCCGGACGCGCCGGTGGGCTTGACGACGTAACGGTCGAGGTGCCGGAGCACGTGCTCGCGGACCTCAGGGTCGCGAAGCAGATAGGTCTCGACGATGGGAAGAATGGGCTCCTCGGCGAGATAGTAGCGAATCATCGCGGGCGTGTAGGCATACACCGCCTTGTCGTCGGCGACGCCGGTGCCGATGCCGTTGGCGATGGCCGCGTGGCCGGAGCGCAGAACGGCGGTGAGGCCGGCGACACCGAGCAGAGAATCGGGACGGAAGACGAGAGGGTCGAGGAAATCATCGTCGATGCGGCGGTAGAGGACGTCGATCTGACGAAGCCCGTGAACGTCTTTCATGTAGAGTTTCCGATCGACGCAGACGAGGTCCTGGCCTTCGACCAGCTCGATGCCCATCTGCTGGGAGAGAAAAACGTGCTCGAAGAACGCGGAGTTGTAAGGACCCGGCGTCAGCAGCGCAATGGTGGGATTCGAGCGGCCGGCCGGCGACATCTCCATCAAGCATTGCAGCAGGTCCGCGGGGTAGCGTTCGACGCTGCGCACGCGGGATGCGCGCATCAAGGCGGGAACGAGGCGGGTCATCACGACGCGATTTTCGATCACGTACGATACGCCGGAGGGGGTGCGCAGGTTGTCTTCGAGGACGTAAAAGCGGCCGTCAGTGCCGCGCACGAGGTCGATTCCCGCGACGGTGACGAAGTTGCCCAGCGGAGGCTTGATGCCCACGGCCGCGCGGCGAAACTGCGGACATCCAAGAACGAGATCGCGCGGAACCACGCCGTCGGAGAGGATGCGTCCTTCGCCATAAACGTCGGCGACGAAGGCGTTGAGCGCGCGCACGCGTTGAATCAGGCCGGCCTCGAGAGTTGCCCAGGTATCGGCGTCGATCACGCGCGGAATGGGATCGAAGGGAAAGATGCGCTCGGAGCCGTCGGCGGCGCCATAGACGTTGAAGGTCACGCCCATGCGGCGGAACATTGCGTCGGCGCGTGCGCAGAGTTCCGCGAAGTACGCGGAGGGCATCGAGAACAACGCGTCGGTGACGGATTCGCATCCACTTCGAGGATGGAGTGAAAGATCGAGCATCTCGTCGAAGGCGGAATCGTCGGGCTTGTACGCCGCCCAAACGGGCACCGCCATGCCTGTTTCGGAAACAGTCGCAGCCATCGCAGATCACTCCACCGCCGTAGCTGGCGGGAAATTCACCGCCGCCAGCATGGCCGGCACTGTTGAAGAGCAATCGGCGGGCCAGAATCAGGCGGGGATTTCGGCGGCGGTTTGTGCCAGATAGGCCTGGTAGGCCAGGTTGGTCGCGAGCAGCTGTGCATGCGTCCCGGAGGCGGCGATCGTTCCGCCGTGAATGAAGAAGACCCGGTCGCAAGCGGCGAGGGTGTCGGGGCGATGGGCGACGATGATGACGATTCGATCGCGCGCGAGCGTGGCCAGCGTTGCGATGAGATCGGATTCCGAGCCGGGATCGAGCGGCGCGGCCGGTTCGTCGAGGACGATTATTTCCGGCCGTCGCAGCAGGGCGCGCGCGATGGCGATTCGCTGTTTCTGTCCGACCGAGAGGCGCGCGCCACGCCGCCCGAGCATCGTCGAGTATCGGTCGGGGAGCCGATCGATAAATTCCGCCGCCCCCGCCATCGCGGCCGCTTCGCGAACGTCGGCCATCGACGCGCCGGCGCTTCCGTAGCGGATGTTGTCCTCGATCGAAATCGAGAACAGCGACTCATTCTGAAATACGAATCCGACGCGCGCGCGAATCGAGTCGGGTGCGACGGCGCGCGAATCGACGCCGTCGAAGGCGATCGTTCCCGCCGACGGTTCGAGAAAACGCGGGATCGAGCAGATGAGCGTAGTCTTGCCGCATCCGCTCGGTCCCGCCAGCGCAACCATCTGGCCGGCGCGCATCGACATCGTCACTCCGCTGAGCACGGTGGCAGCGCCGTAGCCTAAAGCGACGCCGCTGAATTCCAGGTTGCCGACGCGTCCGCCGAGTCCGTCGTGGCGCGCGTCGCCGGCCGGCTCAGCGAGGTTATCGAGTACGCTATGCACGCGCCGGAGTCCCGCGACCGACGTCTGCACCGCGGCCCAGGTGTTGCCGATGATAGCCATCGGATTCGCCAGCATCGATCCGTAGCTCGCGAGCAGGACGATATCGCCGAGCGTCATCCGGCCCGCAATCACCTGCATCATAAGATAGTAGAGGCAGTATCCGATCAGCGCGCTACAGAAGGGAGCGAGCACGATCGCGAGCACGAACACGATCGCGAGCATCCGGAGAGTCGCGCGATAGGACTCCCAGCTGGCGGCATCGACGGCGGCGGTCTCGCGGCCTTCCTGTCCGAACGCCTTGATGAGCAGGACCTGCGCGACGCGCTCCTCGAACGCCGCCATCACGTTGCTGCCGCTTTCGCGCATCGACTGGCTTTGGGTGCGCAGCGCGCGTCCGAAGAGGCTGGTGCCGATGGCGACCACGGGCAGAAAGAGAATCGCGGCGACGACGATCACGGGCTGATTGCTGAATTGTGCGGAGAGCACGATCAACGCCATCACGAACATCAACAGCGACATGATTGGCGCCAGCACGCCGCGATAAAATACCGGGCCGATCGACGCGCTGTCGTACATCACGCGGAAAACGGCGTCGCCAATTTTCTGATCGGCGTAAAGCGCCAGCGGCGAGCGCAAAAATCGCTCATAGACCGCGGTGCGCACGGACTGGTTCATTCGCTGCGTGAGATCGATCGTGACGCGCGCCTCCAGGTAGCCGAACAAACCGCTCCACAGGCTGCCGCCCTCGTTGGCGTCGTTGGCGGTGAGGCTGGCCTGGTCGAGTCCGCCGCTGGCCACGTTGGTGCCGAGCGCCTGCGCGTTCCCAGCGGTCATCCCGATCAGGATCACGGCCAGCGCCAGAAACATCGTGACGGCGACGAGGATGGAGGTCCGGCTGGCGCCGGCGATCGGAATCAGAATGGCGGCTGGAATGCCGGTCAGCGGGTGGGCGTCGATCACGTTGTCGATGACGATTTTCAGCGGCCACGGCGTCATCAGAAAGAAGGTCAGCGAGACGAAAACCAGCGCGCACTTGATCGCGAGCAGCCGGCGATGGCGGCTGATGAACGGCCAGCTCTTGACGAGCAGGCGCCGGGCCTCGCGCCAATTGAGCGGAGCCTGTTCGCCGGCGTAAAGAAGATTCGCACGCGAGTCGCGCTGCGAAACGGCGTCAGGCATTGCTCACCTCGCGGACTGGGCGATCGTCGAGGGCGGATCGGTCGGCGGCAACGAGCCGGCCGGCGGCAAGCTCAAAAACTCGGTCGGCGCGAGACGCGGTGGTCCGGCGATGGGTTGCGATAATCGCCATGCGCCGTCTGGGAGCCTCGTTCACCCAATCGCGCACGCCGCGCATCACGGCGTCTTCGGTCGCCACATCGAGGGCCGAGGTCGGTTCGTCGAGCAACAGAATCGGCGCATCGCGTAAAATCGCGCGTGCAAGGCCGAGCCGCTGCGCCTGCCCGGCCGAAAGCTTCGAGCCCTTCTCGCCGAGCATGGTGTCGAGGCCGGCCGGCAGAGAACGAACGAAGTCACCGAGGCCGGCGCGGTGAATTGCTTCGGCAACTTCGGCGGTCGAGGCGTTTGGGCGCCCGTACGCGACGTTGTCGCGAAGGGTCGCGGTGAACAACGGATTTTCCTGCAGCGCGACGGACAGCATGCCGCGCCACGCCGGAAGATCGAAGTCGCGAATCGGTTCGGCGTCGAGCAGGATGCTGCCCGCCGTCGGATCGAAAAATCTCACGATGAGCGAGATGAGCGTGCTCTTGCCGGAGCCGCTGGGGCCGGCGATCGCGGTGATTTGCCCGACGCGAGCCTCGAGATTCACGCCGGTGAGGACGGGCGTGCGCGGGTCGTAGCCGAACGTCACGTGGTCGAAGGCCAGAACCGCGGCGGTTTTTGGCGGGATTCCGCGGCCGCTGCTGACGCTTTGCTCCGGCGTTTGGCGCAGCATCTCGAGCACGCGCGATATTGCGACGACCACGTCCTGCATGCTGCCCCACAGGTTGGTGAGATTTCGCGCGCGGGCACTGACGCTGCCGAACAGTGCGAGCGAGCCCTGGAACAGTCCAAGCGAAACGGCCGCGCGTGCGAAGCCCCCGCTTCCACCCGCCATCACTTCCGTGGCGCCCACGTACAGCGCCGCAACGTAAGCGAGACCGCGAACGGTGTTGGTCATGACACGGTATCGTGCGAGCATCAGGCGTGCGCGGCGGGCGGCAATGAATGCGTCCCAATTGTCGCGCGCGTAGTTTTCCGCCTCGCGAGCCTCGGTGCCGAAGGCTTTGACAGTTTTGATCGACGCGAGGGTTTCTTCGATCCGGGTTGTGGCGCGCGCCATCGTCTCGCGCTCACGGATGAAAGCGCTGCGCATCGAATCGCCGAACATCCACGCCAGTAAGAGGTTCGCAGGCATCAGCAGAACGGCGATCAGCGCCATCCGGTAGTCGTACGCGACCAGGTAGAGGATCGAGCCCGTGGCGGCGGGAATGAAAATCAGCGGCTGAACGATCAAGCCGTTGATGACATTGGGAATCGCGGCGGAGTCCTGGAACATCCGGAAGATCGCGTCGCCGATCTTCTCCTCGGAATGAAAGCGCACGCTCAGTTCCTGCATGCGGGTGTAGAGATTGACGCGGAAGAGATTGCTGATGCGCTGTAAAATCCACACCGCGTAGCCGAGAATGAATGCGCCCGCGATCAGGGCGACAACCGCCACAATCCCGCCCATGGTGCACGCATGAATCAGGACGATCCGCCGGTCCGCATGCAACGGCACGCGCAGCATCCACGCCTGCGCGGGCGTCAAGGCGTTGCCATGGCCGACGACGTCGAAGAAAACGCGGGTGAGATTGAGCGCAAGGAGTCCGCCGAGCAGCAGCGGCATCGTCGCCAGGAATAGATACGCGAGATGGCGGCGGTAGGGGCGGATAAACGGCCACGCACGCGCCACCAAGCCGAACACGTCGCGGGAACGCAGCCGGCGAGCGTCGGGGAACTCGCTTGCAGCCGGAGGCGCGGCGATGGTCGATTCAGCGTTCAAACAGATCGTAGTCTCATGGGCTCAGGTTGCGAGTCTGACAGGAACATAACGGCCCGCGAAGCGGCGGGTAAAGGGGCGTGGCCGGCGAAGACTGTTTGATGGTAACTTCGCGGGGCCGCTGCGCGTTTGCCTGGAATTCATCATACTGCACGGAAAAGGAGCGCATCATGCCCGCGTTAATCTTCGAGAAACGAAATCACGTCGCCTATCTCACCCTCAACCGGCCCGAGGTCCACAATTCGCTGAATCCCGAAATGCTCGTCAGCCTCGCTGCGGCGTGGAAGGAGATCGACAGCGACGGCGCAATCCGGGCGACGATCGTGACGGGCGCGGGCAAGGTCGCGTTCTCGGCCGGCGCCGATCTGGGACGGTTGATTCCGCTGTTGACCGGCGCGCGAAAGCCGGAGGACGAGTGGGACAGCAAGCTGCTCGCCGACCGCAAGCTCGGCGACATCGCGCTGCTGCGCGGCTACGACATGGACAAGCCGGTAATTTCCGCGGTCAACGGGTTTTGCATCGCGGGCGGAATGGAATTCGTCGAGGCAACCGACCTTCGAGTCGCGGCGGAGAACGCCAGCTTCGGGCTGCAGGAAGTGAAGTGGGCGATCATCCCGGCCGCCGGCTCGCTGGCCCGGCTGCAACGCCAGATTCCGTACTGCAAGGCGATGGAGATTCTGCTGACCGGCAACCGGATCGATGCGCAGGAGGCGTGGCGACTGGGCCTGGTGAACTACGTCGTGCCGCAGGAAAAACTGATCGCGAAGGCCGACGAACTCGCGGCGACAATCGCGCAGAACGGGCCGTTGGCGGTGCGGAAGATCAAAGAGGCGGTGCGGCGATGCTCGGGCCGTCCCTACGAGGAGGCCTTCAAAATCGAGAACGAAATTGCGCGCGAAGTGATGAAGTCCGAGGACGCGAAGGAAGGTCCGCGCTCATTCATGGAGAAGCGAAAGCCAAACTACAAGGGAAAGTAACCGGCGTCGGGGCTTAAGCTCCCGCCAGCGCGCGCATCGTGTTTGGATAATTGCGCGATGCGGTGGCAGCCGGTCCGATCGGAAACACCACGGGATGCGTCACGCCGGCGGCGCGGAATCGCGCGACGAAATCGCGGCCGGCTTGAGCCTTGCCAAACACCGCGATCTTGCGGCACGACTCCTCCGTAATGGCTCTGGGAGCCTGGTCGCGCTTGCCTTCCCGCCAAAGCCGGCGCACCTCGTCGAACTCCGCCGCGAGGCCGTAGCGCGCGAACATCTGATTGTAGCTGTCCACGAATGCGTAGCTGGCCAGCTCGCGCCGGAACGAATCGACGGCTTTGTCCTCTTCCTCCGTGATGCACATGCGGATGTAGATGCCCACGTCAACCGCGGACGGCTCGCGCCCCGCGGTTCGGGCGCCCTCATGGATATGATTCACCATCGGCACGATTGCCTCGGGCGGCGAGTAGTTCATCAAGACACCGTCGGCAACTTCGCCAGCGAGTCGAAGCATCGGGGCATTGAGGGCCGCCAGATAGATCTTCGGCGGATGCGGCGCCGTGATACGCATACCGAGGCGGAAATCAGACTTGTACACTTCGCCCTGGAACTTCGAGCGGCCCTCGGTGAACAACTGGCGCATGATCGTGACGCATTCACGCATCGCGGTGACAGGCTTGCGATACGACGCGCCGTGCCACCGTTCGACTATTACCGGACTCGACACGCCCAGACCCGCGATGGCGCGGCCGCCGGATAGCTCGTTGATCGTCAGGAACCCCATCGCCATCGCGCCCGGTGTGCGAATCTGAATTGGTATGACGCCGGTGGCCAGTTCAGCTTTGCGCGTGTTGACCGCAAGCGTGGCGAGACTGACGAACGCGTCGGGTCCGCTGACCTCGGCAATCCATAGGGAAGTGTAGCCGAGGTCCTCGGCCTCGCGGATGAGTGCGAGGCGGTCGGCGAACGCGCCGGCGTCGATCGAGGTTTGAAGTCCGAGTTTTTGGTTTGATGCCATCTTAAATTCCGTGCGAGTTTGAGTTGCGCAGATTGTGCGGCTATTCGCGGAGCCTGACCGCCAGCCTGCCGCGTGGAGACGATAGCATGAACAGGGTTCGCGAGTTCAGTTTGAACAAGGTGCCAGAAGTTACGCTCGCTTTCTGGGTCATCAAGGTCGCCGCAACGACGATGGGTGAAACAGCGGCCGATGCGGTGTCGATGACTATGCATCTGGGGTATGCGATCGGCACCGCGATTTTCTTCTCCTTCTTCATTGTAACTGTCGCAGCCCAGGTCACCGCTAAATCCTTCCATCCGTTTCTGTACTGGGCCGTTATCATCGCTACTACCACCGTCGGCACGACGATCGCAGATTATGCGGATCGTTCTCTGGGAATCGGTTACGTCGGGGGTTCGCTGACGCTGTTCACCATGTTGATGCTAGTGCTTGGAATATGGCGGTTCACGATGGGTTCGGTGTCCGTCAACAACATCACGTCGCCCAAGGTCGAAATGTTCTACTGGACGACGATTCTATTCTCCAACACGCTGGGCACGGCGCTTGGTGACTTTCTAGCCGATGACTCCGGACTCGGATTCGGAGGAGGGGCGCTGTTTTTCGCTGGCGCGCTGGCGCTGGTCGCGACCGCATACTTCTATACCCGGGCGTCGCACACATTGTTGTTCTGGATGGCATTCATCCTGACCCGGCCGCTCGGTGCGACGCTCGGCGATCTGCTCACCAAGCCGCATGTGGAAGGCGGCTTCGATCTCAGCCGTGTGAGTTCCTCCTTAATCATCGCGATTTTCATCGCCGCCTGTATTCTGCTCATACCCCAAAGAGCGGGCAGCCATCCAGGACAGGGGCAAACGAGCCCATCAGAGCAATAAGAACCGATTGTGCCGGCGCATGTCGGCGCGCTTGAGAATTTGCGATCGGCGGGTCGATTACAAAGTGATTACAACCCACCTTACGACGCACGGTGAACTAGAAAACTCGCTAAGTCCTTGAAATTATTGCAGTTTCAACGGTCTGGGTTTTATGCGATTATATCTGCAAGGCGGGATTTCGGGATTTTTACTTCGGGCAGAATGCAACGTGCGATCAGGAGTGTCGAACGATGGCTTACTTCGATTCCAACGGCGTGCAGATTTATTTCGAGGAACACGGAACTGGCGAGCCGGTTGTGCTGGTGCACGGCTTCGCGTCGCGCGCGGAGCATAACTGGGGCGCGACGAATTGGTTCACCACGCTCGCGCCGCATTACCGTGTAGTCGCGATGGATTGCCGCGGCCACGGCAAAAGCGGCAAGCCGCACGACTCGGCGGCGTACGGCGGCGAGATTATGGGCGAGGATGTGATCCGGCTGATGGACCATCTGGGAATCAAGCGCACTCTCATCATGGGCTATTCGATGGGCGGCCGAATCGTGACAGGCCTGCTGATGTCGCATCCGGCGCGTTTGCGCGCGGCCGTGCTCGGCGGAATCGGGGCGGTGTCGGCGACGGCGCCATCTTTCAGCCGCAAACCGATCGTCGATGCGCTGCGCGCCGAAAATATTTCAGGAGTCACGGATCAGCGGGCAAAGGAGTTTCGCCGATTCGCGGAGAGCACCGGCAACGACTTGAAGGCATTGGCTGCGTGCATGGGTGCGGGTCGCGACGATTTTACGGCCGAGCATATCGCGGCAAAAAAAATTCGGGTGCCAGTCATGATCGTGATCGGGACCAAGGACGTGCTGGTCGGCAATCCCACGCTGCTGCGCGATTCAATTGCGGGCAGCAAACTTGTGATGCTGGAAGGACGCGATCATTTGAGCGCTCCCGGCGACCAACATTACAAGGACGCGGTGCTGGAATTTTTCAAGTCCGCGCCGGCATGAGCGGCTACGTCAATCCGTCAGCTGATTCGCGGGGCGTCGAGCGTGCCGGTTAATCGATAGGGCTGCGGGCCGGGGGGATGCGGCAATAGCGCGAGCAGAACCGCCAACTGCGCGACGGCGGCCGGAGCCGGGGAGAGAGTGAATTCGATCGCGAGTTCGCTTTGGCCCGGGTCGGGCGCGAGTTGGATCGTTCCCGCCGCGGTCAGCGTCAAGTCGCCGCCGCTGGTCTTTAATTCCTCTATCGTTAAGGTGCCTTGATCCAATCTGAACTTTGAATGCCCGTCGCCAAGACGAATCGGCGAGCTCGCGAACGGCGACGTGAGCGTCAGTCCCACGGCGCTCAATTCGCCGCCGTCGGTCTCCGCGATATCAGTGGAAGACAGCCACAGATTGCCGCTTCCAGAAAGCGTGCCCGCAGCCGCCGCGCCGGGAATCGCGACCAGGCGCTGACTGGCTATATCCACGGAGTCGAGGTCGTAGCTGATAGCGGTGCCGCCGCCGCTGGGGCGCAGCGTGACGTTCACGACGCCGTCGTAGAGCGCAGCTTTTACTCGAACGCCGGGATGCAACGTCAGCATCGAGAGAAACGCGGGCGCGATCGTGACGTCCGGGCTCTCGATGAGCGGACCGGCAGACGCGGGCCTGGTCGAGCTCAGGCGGACGCCGGCCAGCCGGGCGCCGAAGGGAAAGCTGGCGCTCTGACTGGCGCTGGAAACCTCCAGGCCCATCGGCGCCAGGACCTTCGAGAGAGTTGCGGAGTAGGGAAAGGTGGAAATCAGGTACGCGGCGAAAAGCGTCAGTCCGACAAATGCGTAACCGACTCGAACGAGACGGGTCGCCGGTATTGCGCGGACAAATCCCAGGGCGCATCAGGTATTCTTGGCGAGCGCAACACAGGTGAGGTCAACGTCGTAGGAATGGGTGTCCTGGGTGCGGCGCTGGATGCGAATGTTCGAGACGCCAATCGGCATCGACAGCGAATTGATACCGTAGAGCGCATCGACCAACTGCGCGAGACTCACGTTGTCGAGCTTCAACTCCACGCTGTACTCGGTGAACCCGTCGGTAAGCTTGCGATCGGAGCCGGGCGTGATCGAGCCGATCTTCCCGTGTCCGACACTTTTGGTCATTGACGCTTCGACCACGGAAAACAGCGAGAAATCCTTGCCGGGCGGAACCGTGTGCCGCTCGGCAGAGGCGAGGTCCGCCTTGAGCTGCGCATAAGTGGCGGCGAGCCGGCGAACTTCGGCGAGTTCATGTTGCCGCTGGACAATCTTGTCCTGCAGCCCCGAGCTCAGATCCACGATCGGCACGTAGATCAGGTTGTAGATGAGAAAAACTCCGACCAGGCCGCCGGCGATTTGCACCAGGATGCGTTCGCGCGGTTCGAGTTTCTGGTAGCGGCCGCGCGCCTGCGCGATCAGCGGATCGACGCGGGTGGCGGCTTGCTTGAGATAGGGGCGGAGCAAATCCATTGCTCGCGCGCGCAAATTGTCGATCCATTCTCTAAGCATTGCAGCTACTCGTCGCGCTCATTGGCCGGCGTTGAGCCCTTGAAGTTTGCGTCCATCCGAAAATCCACCTTGCTCGGATCCGATCCCGCCTTGGCATGAGCGACTTCGATGGAGCCGAAGTAGCCGCTTTTGTCGAGCGCTTTTTTGGCCAGATCGACGGTCCCAAACGAATCGGCCTGGCCGGTCACGCGCAAGCCGTCGGAATCAATCTGAACGTCGGCCATCTCGACCGGAAATCGCGGCGGCAGGGCTCGCGACACCGCCACCAGCGTGTCGAGCGGCGAATGAGTCAGGTTGCCGCCGATTAGAGTCAGCCGATGGTTCATCTTCGCGATTCCGGTCTTCAACTGCGCCTTAGCGTTGGCGGGATCGGTTTCGCCAAGCACCGCTCCGGCGACGGCGGCGATTTCCGCGTTGACCTGGCCGAGCCGATGAAGGTTGGCGTACACGCCCAGGCTGAAATGAAAAATGATCACCGCTAACAGCGCGGCGCCGAGGATTCCTGAGGTATAGAAGGGGCTGAGATCGCCGCGGATGCGGCCGCGAAAAAGGAATTCGCCCTGGCGGAAATTGATCAAATCGAGCGGCTTGCTAGGCAACTCGCCGAGCAGCATCGCGACGCACGATGAATACTTGCCGGTATTCGGCACCGAGCCTTCGAAAATCCCGCTGTAATCGAACGCGCCGCCGTCGCGGACCGACATGGCGAGCGAATCGGAGACCAGTCCACGCACTTTCGGATACGCTGCCGCCGCACCCGCGACGATCACCTCGGTCTGATCCGTTTCCTCGCCATGCGCCAGCAGGGTCTGACGCACCGAGTTGAGAATCGGCGCGGCTGCGTCCTGCGAGACCGCCGATCCGTCGGACATCATCAGACCGCCGCGCATCGAACGCAGCGCGCGCGGCGTTCCCCCCAGATCGACGAGTACCACCGAGGTGGATGACTCGTCGCCTTCGACGACCAGGTGCGCCATCGGCTTGGCGCCGTTGTGCGCGCGCGTGAACATCGCGGCCAGCGCCAGCGGTGCCAGCGTGACGGTCTTGGGATCGAGTCCCGCCTTCTGCAGCAAATCGAGATGATGCTGCAGGTCGTTCTTGCGCACCATCGCGGCCATGACGAGCGTATGGTCACCCTCGCGCCCGACGCGGGTGAACGCGACCGCGCCATTGTCCACCGGGAAGGGCAGGTGCTCTTCCAGCGCGAAGGGAACCACCTGATGTAGCCGGCGCGCATCCTTGAACGGCAGTTCGAGCAGGCGTTTGGCGACGCGATCGGCAGGCAGCGCGGATATCACGATGTCAGGCTGGCCGGTTTCGGCGATCAGACGCGACAGCGCGCCACTGAGATCGGCCTCGTCATCGGCGCGAACCTTATCGTACATGCCGGCGAGATTGAACGAATTCCACGAGCGCTCCGCGACCGCCGCGAGCACCCGGTCACCCACGAACTCCAGCGCAAGTATTCGTTGAGCCATTAAGCGCCCTGGACCCTAGTCTTCATGCCAGGCAGCGAGTTCGAGGACGCTGCTGGCTTCACGATGGAAGGTTGCGGTAATGATTTTGCGGGCGCCCGCATAAGTTCCGGTCCCGGTAATCGTAAAAAATTGGCTCTTAAATACTACGTCCCGCGAAAGCCGCTGCCCCACCGGGCCGACATCCGGAAGGTTCATGATGTCGGTGGCGTTGGCGAACGGCTCAAGGGTGCGGGCCGCTACTATCTCCTCCACGATTTTCTGATCCTCCATCAACTCCGGCTCCAGCGCGGCCAGCACTTGCGGCGGCGCGGTGTTGGCGTTCACTTGCGGCGGCGCCGCGGTATTGGCGTTCACTTGCGGCGGCGGGGGCGTGGCGTTCGTTTGCGCCGGCGCGATGTTGGGGTTCACCCACGTCACGGGCATCACGGTCAGAAACGGGCTCACCCGATTGAAGATTGCTTCGTTGAACCCCTGGACCATCTGCAAGTCGGCAATCGTCGGCATCTGGCCGTAGCGCGGCTGATACGGCGGTGTCAGTCCCATGTAGAACTCCGCGCTACCGCCGGTCGGGTTGGCGCCAACCGGCGCAATCCAGCCGATGATAGCTTGAACCAGGTCAACATTCACGTCGAGGATCGTGAACAGCCGTTGCACTTTCGCAATCGCAATCTGGTTGAGAATGCCGCTTGGACTGACCATCGAGTTGATTGGCAGCTTGCGGGTTTCGTCCACGATCGACAACGTGACCAGGCCGCCCTCCAGCGGCATCGGCGGAAACGGCACCGCCCATACGTCGTTCAAGCTGTCCATCGGATTTTTCGCCTGCTGGTCAGAGCGCGCGTCCTCCGCCAGCAGCGCGAGACCGATATTGACTGCTGACCGCGCCAGGTAACCGGCGCGCAGCTCATTGGCCTGATTCGCCGCCGACACGAATCCCAGTCCCGACGTCATCGCGAAATCCACCACGATCAACGTCATCAGGGAGACCCCCAGCAGCACCGCCAGGATCGCCACGCCGCGCTCGTTCTTTTGCGGCCTGGTTACCATTGAACTATTCCCATCGGCACGATGACTTGCGTCGCGAAGTCCATCACGCGGCCGCCCGGCGCGGCCAGCTGGATCTGGAACGCCACCGCGAGCGGCAACTGCTGTAGAAGCGGCAGACTCGATGAATCCCAGCTCTCGCCCCAGCGCTGGCCGTCGAAATAACGGATGTGAAGCGAGAGCACATTGTCCGCCAGCACCATCGGTTTCGCCGCGATCGTGGAAGTCAGCAATCCACTCTGCTGCGAACGTTGCAGCAGGAACCAGCCCCGCTGGTCGGGATTCGGAGTCAAATTGTAGGTGACGATATTCTCGGGCGTCACCCCGGTAATCGCGCGGCGATGCCCTGCGCTGAACGTGGACATCGTGATGGTATCGATCGCCAGGCCGTTTCCCATGTGTCCGTTGCCGAACAGCGCAACGTTGCTGGGCGTGACCAGAGTCTGCACGGCGTTGCTCACTTCGGTGCTCATTTGCCACAGCAGGGCGCGGCCTTCGCGATCGACCATGAGCCGTCCTTCAGCGTGCACTTTGCTATGCGCGATGGTGCTGAAGGCGCTGGCCAGCATCGCGAGGACCAGCGCCAGCACGCAAATCGCCAGCATCATTTCGATGAGGGTGAAGCCGCGCGGCGCCCGATGCGTCCCCATACGCCGCCTAATCATGGCGTCACCGGCTGGGTCTGGGTTGTATCGGGCGGAATCGGCGAATGCAGGAACTCGACGAGCGAGAAGGTTTGCGAAAACCGGGGCCCGTAATGGACCGTAACCCTGACCTTGCGAACATCGGGAAACATGCCGGAGGCCTCGACCGTTCGCTCCCATTGGAAGTCGGGGAACTCGCCGTGGAACGACGATTCGAAATTGCCTGTGGTGGTGCCGAGATCCGGAAATCGCTCGAGCTCCGCCTCCGTCATTACGGACTGCGCAAGCATCGAGGCTCGCGTCGTCTGCTGAGCGCGAATGACCGATTGCATGCTCTGATGTTGCAGCCCCAGCAGCCCGAGCAGCGCGATGCCGAGAATGGCTATCGCGACCATCACCTCGATCAGAGTAAACGCGCGCGCGCGCCGGCGAAAAAGATTCACCGCTGCATCCCCGACGGCATCACGTCGCCGGCGATGATCGCGACCTGGCCCGTCAGTGGAGAAATTTCAAGCGTCATCACGTCGCCTGATTGGTCGTCGAGATGCACCACGGTCGCATCGACGTAGCCCTCGGGATAGAAACTGGTCCAGACCGTGCCGCGATTGACGGTGCCGATTCCTTCGATGGTTACGTCGCGAATCCGAATCGCCGCCGGCATCATTACGGGGCGGTCCGAAACGCTCTTGTCGGGCGCGAACACGGGCTGCAGCGCATACGGATCGGCCTGCGCAGCCGCGTAGCCATTGTTGTCCAAATCGAAGATGAGCCGCATGACGAGCTTGTGGCCCGACGCCTCATCGAACATGTAAGATGCGCGGCCCGCCAGCCGGCGCGCCTGGCTGCGCAGCTCGGCCTGACGAAAACCGCCGAGATATGGCATCGTTATCGACAGCATCAGCCCCATGATGAAGATTACGACCGCGAGTTCGAGCAGCGTGAAGCCCGGCGATGCGGACGACAGCGAAACGCCGGCGCGCGCGCGCGCGATCGCTCTGGTGCAGCGGGGAACTGGACCGGGCCTCGATTTCATGGCGCCGTCACTGCGCCTGGCTGACGTCTATATCGTCCGCGCTTTCGACGCCGTCGGGGCCTAGCGACTTCAGAACGTACGAGTTCCCATCGCTCTGGTAGAAGTAGGCGGTCCCCCATGGATCTTGCGGCAGCCGCTCGATATAGCCGCCATTTTCGTAGTTGGCGGGCACGCGGCCGTTTGTCGGCGGCGAAACCAGCGCGTTCAAACCCTGATCGCCGGTCGGGTAGTAGCCGTTGTCGAGGTAGTAGCGATCGAGCGCGGTCTTGATCTCGGCGAGATCGGCCATCGCCTTGGTCTTTTTGGCCTTGTCGGCGGCGCCGCGCAGACTCTGGACCACGATTGTCGCGAGCAGGCCCAGGATAAGAATAACCACCATGATTTCGATCAGGGTGAATCCATCCTGCTTGTATCGGCGTGACTTCATCGCAGTTACCTCCGGGCCGTTGGTCATTGCATCAGCTGGTTGAGCTGGAAGATTGGCATCAGCACCGCCAGCATCATGAACACAATAACAGCCGCCATCGCCAGCGTCATCAGCGGTTCGAGCACGGTGGTCATCTGGCTCAGCGAGTGGGCGACCTCACGCTCGTAGTTGTCGGCCACCCGCTCGAGCATCCGCTCCAGTTCCCCGGAACGTTCGCCGACGCGGATCATTTCGATCAGCAGCGGAGGAAAGAGCCCGCTCTGCGCCAGCGTCTGCCCCATCCCTTTGCCTTCGCGGATACTTTCACGGCTCTGCTCGACGGCGTCCTTGAGGAGACCGTTGGTCACGACGCCTTTGACCGCGTCGAGCGCCGGGAGCAGCTGGACGCCGCTGGCGAGCAGGGTGGCCAGCGTCCGCGCGAAGCGCGCGCAGATGATTCGAATCATCGTCGGCCCGATGTACCACATCTTCAGCAGGGCGGTGTCGTACACGCGCCGGCCGCGCGGCGTCGCCATCGCGGCGCTGATTCCCGCCACCAACCCGACCAGCAACAGCAGCAGCGGGATCCAGTAGCCGGTGATCAGCGCCGAAAATCCAATCAGGATCCTCGTCGCGATCGGCAACGCCGCATGCTGTTGCTCGAAAATCGTCGCGACCTGCGGCACCACGTACACGACCAGGAACGCCATGATCGCCGTGCCGACGCACATCATGATGATCGGATAAGTCATCGCGCCGCGCACCTTGGTGACGAATTCAGATTGCCGCTCGCTGTACTCGGCGAGCCGGTCGAGCACGGCCTCGAGCGCCGCCGCCTGCTCACCGGCGCGCACCATCCCGATGTAGAGGTCGGAGAATGTGTCGCGATGAGGGGTCAGCGCGTCGGCCAGCGACGATCCTTCGCGCACGCGCTCGCGCACCTGCGACAGCATCCGCTTGGTCGCGGCGCGCGTCGATTGATCGCTGAGCGCGGTGAGCGCATCGACCAGTTGCACGCCGGCGCCCAGCAGCGCGCTCAACTGGCGCGTCAGCAGCGCCAGGTCCGAGGCCGGCATCTTGTGCCGCCACAGCGAGGGCAACCAGTCGCGGGCCGCGGGCTGGCGCTCGACGGCGGCGGATTCCTCGTTGAGATCGATGGGGAAAATTCCCGACGCGCGCAGCTTGCCGCGCGCGGTCCGCGCGCTATCGGCGTCAACCACGCCGTTGACCGAGCGGCCGTTGGCGCCAAGTCCTCGATAAGCAAATACTGGCATCGGTGAAAAAAGACTTACGCGCGCGCGCTAGTCGATGTCTTCCTGCGTGACCCGCAGCAGTTCCTCGATCGAGGTCTCGCCGCGCAGCACGCGCGCCGCGCCGTCCTGGCGCAGCAGCGTCATCCCTTGCGAGGTGCACTTGCGGCGCAGCGTGGCGGCGTCGGCGTTCTGCATGACGAGCGATCGGGTTTCATCGTCCATGATCATCAGTTCCTGTATCGCCATTCGGCCGCGATATCCCGTGTTGCGGCAACTGCGGCATCCCTTGGGACGGCAGATCTTGGCCGTGATGTCCCCGCTCTTGAGCCCGATTCGCGCAAGTTCGGATTCGCCGGGGATGTACGGCTCGCGGCAATCGGGGCACAGCTTGCGGATGAGGCGTTGCGCGAGCACGGCGAGAATCGACGACGAGACCAGGAACGGCTCGATCCCCATGTCCACCAGCCGCGTCACCGCGCCAAACGAATCGTTGGTGTGCAGCGTCGAGAACACCAGATGGCCGGTCAAGGCGGCCTGAATAGCGATCTCCGCGGTTTCGCTGTCGCGGATTTCGCCGACCATGATCACGTCGGGGTCCTGGCGCAGAATCGAGCGCAGGCCGCTGGCAAACGTCAGCTCGATCTTCGGGTTCACCTGCATCTGGCCGACGCCGCGCAGCTGGTACTCGATCGGATCCTCGATCGTAATGATGTTCTTTTCGGGCGAGTTGATTCGGCTCAGGCAAGCGTACAGCGTCGTCGATTTGCCGGAGCCCGTCGGCCCGGTCGCCAGGATGATGCCGTGGCTCTGCCGTATCAGCCGGTCCAAGCGCTGCAGGTTGTCGCCGGAAAAACCAAGATGGTCGAGGTTTACGACCTCGACGGCCTGCGCTCTGTCCAGCAGGCGCAGCACGATCCGTTCGCCGAACGCGGTCGGTATCGACGAGACGCGCAGATCGATATCGCGGCCCGCGATGCGCAGCCGGATGCGGCCGTCCTGCGGCAGGCGCTTCTCCGCGATATTGAGGCCCGCCATGACCTTGACGCGCGACGTGATCGCCGGCTGGAAGCGCTTGGGCGGCGACAACACGTCGTACAGCATGCCGTCCACGCGAAAACGCACGACCAGTTCCTTTTCGAAGACTTCGATATGAATGTCGCTCGCGCGGTCCTTGACCGCCTGCGACAGGATGCCGTTGACGAGCTTGATGATCGGCGCCGAATCGTCGGACTCGAGCAGGTCCAGCGGCTCCGACGCGAGTTCACTGGCGACCACGTCGAGCCGCTCTTCCTCGAGATCGATCATCAGGTCCTCGGCCGAGGTGGCCGAAGCCTGGTCGTACGCGCGGTTGATTGCTTCTGCGATTACTTCGGCCGGCGCGACCAGCGGATGAATCTGCGCGCCATACAGGATTCGCAAGTCATCGAGCGGCTCGTAGTTGGCCGGGTCGGCGATCGCCACGATTACCGTGCCGTCGGTGTTCGACAGCGGCAGCAGGCGGTTCTTCTTGGCGTAGTTAATTGGAATCTTCGAGACAAGAACCGGGTCGAGCGAATGCTCGTCGATATGGGCCTGGAACGGCAGCCGGTATTCCTGCGCGAGCGCGCGCGCCAGGCGCTGCGGCTCCAGCGCGCCCATCTCGACCAGCACGTCGGCCAGCTCCTGGCCGGGCTTCTTGCGTTGGCGCGCCTTGTCGAGGTCCTGCGCCGAGACCCACGAGCGGTCCAGCAGGATTGCCTCGAAGCTTTTTCGTGCGGTCGCCATTAGGCAATTCCCCGGGAAAGCCCGAAAATCGCCGGCGCCGCGCCGCAAAGATTCAAATAAGGATTCAAGTCATATGGAGTCATATTCAACGACAATGCCACCGCACCGAACTTTCCGCCCTTCCCCCCGTTTCCGCTCAATTAGACACGATGGTTCCGGCTACTTGCAAGTATCCGTTCCCATGGCGCTGACCGGTCGCGCAGCCATTGGCTACGACTATACGACTAATAGTGCACCGCTCCCGGCTGCGTCTGGGTCCCGTTTCCGATCGGCCCCCCGCCGATTCCCATGCTGATCCCCGTACGTCCCTTGGCCGGCAGCGTATGCTCGGCCTCTTGCCATGAGACGAGCTTGCCCCCAACAAACTTCAAATCGAGGAACGTCCCCTTGTCGCCGTCCTTGGACGAAGTGTACAGGAGCGCCGCCGTGATGTCGTTGCTGTTGGGCTTATAGGCGTAGCTCCAGACCTCGGTATCGCCCGGCAGATAGGTTCGCAGGTCGGGCTCGCCCCACGCGTGATGCACCTCGGGCGACGTCTGGCCGACCTGGATTGAATCCGACATCCGCGTCGCCTTGATTCGAGTGCCGGCCTGGTAGGCGAGACCGCATCCAGCCAAAGCGGTGATAAGCGCCGCCGACATGACCGCGAGCGGGGCGAATCGGAAGAATCGGACTTTAGCTGACATTCGATCCATCGGCGCAATTCTGTGGGCACCATCCTTGATTGTCAACGTTATGCTATAGAGCAACCGATATGAACGAGGTAGATCCCGATGGCGCGTAAGCTGACTCTGGTGAAAGGGGCGTCGCAGCGCGGATCGCTGGTTTATGGGATGCGGATTTTCGACCAGGACAGCGTCGCGGGCGTCGAGGATGCGCGGGTCAGCCTGGCCGACGGCAGCCGCGGGCGAGTCACGATGCATCTGATCGAAGGCAGCCGCGCACAAATCAGGCGGCAACTGATGCAAAGCATCGACGCGTTTTTCGAACTGCTCGACGAACGGTAGAATACGCATAGAAAAATCAGCGAGGGAGTGAAAAAGCGAAATGGATCTGAAATTCATCAAGTACGAGAAGCGCAACCATATCGCCTACGTCACGTTCAACCGGCCCGAGCGGATGAACGCGTTGCATCCGCCGTGTCACGCCGAGATGGACAGCGTGTGGGACGACTTCGTGGCGGACAAGTCGGCGTGGGTCGCGATCGTGACGGGGGCCGGCGACAAGGGGTTTTCAGCCGGCAACGATTTGCGCTGGACCGCGGAGAATAGCGGGCAACTGGCCGAGACCATTCGCGGCAAAGGCGGCTTCGCCGGGATTACCGCGCGCTACGACATTTACAAGCCGATCATCGCGGCGGTTAACGGATTCGCACTCGGCGGTGGATTCGAGATCGCGCTCGCTTGCGATATTATCATTGCGGCCGAGCACGCGCGCTTCGGATTGCCGGAACCGCGCGTGGGCCTGATGGCGGCGGCGGGGGGAGTGCATCGCCTGCCGCGCCAGATTCCGCTCAAGATCGCGATGGGCATGATGCTTACGGGCAAGCACATCACGGCCGCCGACGCGCTTCGCTACGGAATCGCCAACGAGGTGGTGCCGCTCAAGGATCTCATGGCCACGGCCGAGAAGTGGGCGGGGGAGATCATGGAATGCTCGCCGCTGTCGGTGCAGGCCACCAAGGAAGCGGCGATGAGCGGACTCGGGACGCCGGTCGAAGCGGCGCTCGCGAAGCATTACGATTTGCAGTCGAAGCTGTTTCGATCGAAGGACGCGGTTGAAGGTCCGCTGGCGTTTTCGCAGAAACGAAAGCCCAACTGGACGGGAGAGTAGGGCGCCGGGCGCCCGCGCGGCGGGGCGCTTCAGGGCCGGGAGTCGCGACCAAGATGCAGGAACTCTGGCTGTTGCGCGACGCAATCGTGACGCTGGTCGTTGGAGCGGCGACGGCGGCGTTTCCGCCGGTCGGGACCGGCGCGTTCTGGACGATCGTCGCATTCTTCGGCGTGGTGTCGGTGCTATTCGACGATGAAACGCCGCGCGGCGTTCCGGGAATCGATTTCTTTTACGCTACCCGCCCCCATCTGAAGGACCCGCAAGCGTAACGCCCACTGACGTCATGCGGCAACGCCGGCCTCCTGGTGGGAGCCGGCGTTGCCGGTTGCGTCAGTCAGTTTGGACGTGGCCCTGCTACGGCTGCTTCGCCGAGGCCACCCCGTTGGTCGGTGCGAAGCCGCTGGCGGCCGTCGATGTCGATGCAGTGCCGCTTAGAATTGAGATATACATCGAGAATTGACTTTCGCGAAAAACTAACTTGCATCTGAACCTTCTCCTCAGCGTGTGTGATTCTCAAAAATTTCTGCCTGTGCGACTTCGCCCCAGCTCAGCCACCAAGCGCGCCGCGCGCTGCCGCGCCAAATCCCAGAGATACGATCAGCGGCAAGATCAACAGGGATGCGATACCGACTCGTCGCCGAGCGTCCTTACCCCCAATGGCCATCTTCACCCCTCCCCGCCCGGGTACTCGGCAAACTAACGCAGTTCGTTCAGGCTGTTTCCAACACCAATATGCAGGCTGCATCGTACGGTAGCTCGCCAAGTCACGTTATGTCTAGGCGAACTCTTAAAAGTTTTCTGAAACGTGATCGATCTTCCGAATAAAAATGTTGCGTGGGGAACAAAATTTCTGTGGATTGCGGCTCTTTTTCGCTTGACTTAAGGCATGCAAGAGAATTGCCCCGGTTGTGCTATGATTAGTGCATGGGTAATGGCATGCCGATTAATTCTGTGATTCCCTCTCCGATCTTCGAGACGCTAAGGGACTCCGAGGATACGCTGCGGACTACGCTCGCGGAGCTGGCCGAAGACAAACGAAAGCAGAAGCCGAATATCTCGGAGCGCAAGCTGGCCGAATATCTGGCCGATCAGATGGGCTATCGCGGCGCCAAGAACGTGGAAGCGCTGGTGGCCTCGCGCGAGCGAATCGCGAAATCCCGCCAAGCTGTCGGTTTGAACAAGTAGCGCGTCCCTAATGGCCGAAATGGCGGTCGAAGAACGCTTCGATGCGCTTCCAACTGTCTTCGGCGGCCGCGGGATTGTAAGCCGCCTTCATCGGGCCGATTTTTCCGATCGACGCGAGGAATCCGCGGTTGCGGCTCATGAAGCTGTGACCCGCATCGTCGTAAATCGTCACGTCGTGATCGACGCCCATCTCGGTGAGCAGTTTTTCGAGCCGGCGGCCATGCGCCGCGTATATTCTGTCCTGACCGCCGTAGCCGCCCAGCACCGGGCATACGCCGCGCAACTGCTCGGTGGTCTTGGGCACGTCGCCGTAGAACGTCGCGGCGACGCCTATCGGAGCGCGCGCCGCGAACATCAGGGCGAATCCGCCACCCATGCAAAAGCCGATGACTCCGATGCGCGCCGCGTCAACCCCGGGCTGCTGCTGCAGGAATTTGCGCGCCGCGTCGAGGTCCTTGAACGCGTCGCCCTCGCCGCGATTGAGCGTCATCAGGGTGCGCGCGATACAGATAAGCCGGAAACCGTCGCGGTCGTAGAGGTCGGGCGCGAGCGCGGCGTAGCCGAGGTCGGCGACCATCCCGGTGATTCGCCGGATGTCGTCGTTGAGCCCGAAAATTTCGTGGATGACGATTACGCCGGGATGTTTTTGCGCATCGGAAGGCGCGGCGTACGCAGCGCGCATCGGACGGCCGCCGTCGGCGGGGAAGGTAATGTCACTGGTGGTCATCGACTGGCCTCATATAGTACAGAACCTTTGGTTTGAACTTGGGTTATCGGTTTACTCAGCCGGGGAGTTTGTCGCGAGCGCGATCAGCTTCTCGCGGCCCCGCTTGACCGCCGAATGATGGATAATCGCGACCACTGGAATCAGGCCAAATACCACGTAACCAGCCCAACGGCCTCTGTATCCACCGAGGGCGACTGCGCCGACGGCGGCAGTCAGGCCAAGACCGCTCCGCAGTAGATTTCCGATGATTCGCTCGCGCGTCTCAAAGGCCTCGAGCGGGTTGAGATGAAGCGTGTCGCGCAACCGGAAAGCGTGGGCATAGAGAAGCGCCAGGACCGCGTAAACGGCCGCGACTCCGAGCCCGTAGATGAAAGTTATCCATTCAGCCTGACCGAAAGTGATCATTGACACCAGTTTCCCGTCCGGCATACGAGCCATCGGCTCGCCCGTGGTGGTCGATAAAGTGACTAACAGACTGAAGAGAAACTTCAGCGGGTAAACGTAGAGTATGACGATAAACAAAAGAAGACCATTTAGAAAAATGGTCCGACGGTCCTGCAGACCGTAGCGCCGGAAGAACCGGTAGTGGTCGTGCCAGAGCGAAATCAGGATCGCAAAACAGATCGCGAAGGCTGGGAATTCGCGCATGATTACCAGCAATTGATCGAACGTCTTGGGCACTTCGGCCGAGACGCCCAGCAGGGTAAGAGCGAACCCGAACACTACATCGCTCAAGGCCTCGACTCGAGACAACTCCTGGCCTCGCAGCCGGAAGCCGCCGTCGTCGGGAAAAGTAGTGTCACTGGCGGTCATCGGACTAAGCTCCCTCCTAAATTGCCTCGCCTCTGAGGGGAAAGGCAAAGAGCCGGGGTCCCTCGGCATCGCTCAGGGCAAGCTCCGCCCGCATCTTGGTTTTAATATTGGGTGCAGGGGTCACCCCTGCCGTTTGCCGGTCTTTGTGCCTGCGGCTTTGCCGGCGCGCGGCTTGGCGGGATTTTTCGAGCGCGGTCCGGAACCGTAGTCGCCGAACGGATCGTCGCGCTCGCGGACCGCCTGCCGAAAGCCCGCCTGCTGCGCGCGCGCGACGAAATCGAGCCCTTCCTGCGTATGCCGCGCGATTCCGTCGAATAGCGAGCCGACCAGCCGCGAAGTCGTAAGCCCCATGTTCTCCGCGGTGTGATTGCATAGCAGCTTGAGCATCTGAAGTTGATTAACCGGCACCTGCGCCATCCGTTCGGCCAGGGCAGTAGCGCGCGCCTCGAGTTCGCCGTCGGGCACCGCTTCGAGGATGAGTCCGATGCGCGCGGCCTCCGGCGCGGGGATTTCATCGCCCGTCAGCAGGTAGCGCTTGGCGCGCTCGAGGCCCATCCGATAGACCCACATCGCGGTGGTCGGGGTGCCCCACACGCGCGACGGCGGATAACCGAACGAGGCGGACTCGGCGGCGATTATCAGGTCGGCGCATAGCACCATGTCGGTGCCGCCGCCGATGCACCATCCCTGGACGGCGGCGATGGTTGGTTTCCGCGCGTACCAGAGCTTCATGTACACGTTGACGAATTGCGAGATCATGCCGTAGTCGGCGACCGAGTCCCACACGCGCCGGCGCGAAGGCTCGCCGGTTTGCGCGCGCGTGGACCAATCGAGTCCGTAGCCGGCGCAAAACGCGGGGCCGTCGGCGCGCAGCAGGATCACGTGGACGTCGTGGTCGGCGTCGGCGCGATCGATGGCGGCGGCAAGCTCGTCGCGCAGGTCGGGCGTGATGGTGTTGTACTCGGCGGCGCGGGTGAGAATTATCGAGCCGACGCCGTTGCGGGTCTCGGTGCGAAGCGTCTTCATGGGCAGGCACCTAGCCGATGATTTTGTTGAGCGGGAACTCGACGATGCCGACGGCGCCGGCTTCGAGCAGCTTGGGGAACAGCTCGCGCACCGTGTGCTCGGCGATGACGGTCTCAACCGCCATCCATTCCACGCCCTTGAGCGCGGCAGATGGGTAGAGGTGCGAGATGGTGGGCGCGGTGATCGACGGCAGCAGCGCGATCACTTTTTCGAGATGCTCTTTGGCGACGTTCAACTTGATGAAGACGCGATTCTCGGCGTCGAGCGCGCCGCGAATCAGTATCCCGAGCTGGCGAATCTTGGCCTGCTTCCATCTATCGGTCCACGCGGCGGGATTGGCGACCAGCACGGGATTCGAGACGAGCAATTCTTCGACGATGCGCAGTCCGTTGGCGCGCAGCGAGGAGCCGGTCTCGGTGACGTCGATGGCGGCGTCGATGATTCCTTCGGCGACTTTGGCCTCGGTGGCGCCCCATGAAAATTCAACTTCTGCTTTAACTTTGCGTTCGGCCAGGATTCGCGTGACGAACTGCACGAGCTCGGTCGCGATTCGCTTGCCCTGGAGGTCCTCGAGCCGCTTGACCGGCGAATCATTGCGCACGCATAGCACCCATCGCGAAGGCGTCAACGTGGCCTTGGCGTAAACGAAGCTCTCAACCTGATGGAGCGTCACGTTGTTCTCGACGATCCAGTCGCTGCCGGTGATTCCCGCGTCGAGCGAGCCGTCGGCGATATAGCGGGGCATCTCCTGTGGGCGCAGGATGCGGCAACTGAGCGTGGGATCGTCGGTGGTCGGGATGTAGGAGCGCGAGCCGACCGTGATCCGCCATCCGGATTTGCGCATCAGCTCGAGCGTCTGATCCTCGAGGCTGCCCTTGGGGATGCCGAATTTCAGGACTTGATCAGGCATCTGGTTTCCCGATTTATCTCGAGCTCGGTGTCGGGGGCCGCCGAGAGCAACCCGAGGTCGTGCATCCACAGCGGGGGCGAACCCTCCGGCGTGATACGGTAAGGCCGCTCCTCGAGCACGCGCAGGCCCATGCGTTCGAGTATGGGCAGGCTGTAGGAAAGGGTCACCGGCTCACCGCGGCGGAAAAGCTTGAAGCGCAACGCGCCCGGGGCCGCCTCGAGCGGCCGGTACAATGACACGCCAAGGGGCTCTTCCGCGGTGAGCCTGGCCATCATCTCGATATCCGGCACCGCCGAGCGGGCCGCGAACTCCTCGCGGTAAGCGGCCGGAAAGGCGGCGCCGAACTGGCGGAAGCGCTCGTTACCGAGGGCTTCGCCGAGAGCATCGATCAGGGCCTCGCGCAAGTCGTCCTCCCAGCGCCGAGCCGCGGCGACCAACTGCGTCTCGAGCGCGCGCAGGTCGTAGGCCGGTATCTGGCCCGGCGTGGTGCGCACCACGATCATCACCCGCGCCAGGGGGGACTCCGACAGGTGAACGTTGAACTCGGAGCTCGACCCAGCAAAGGCTTCGGTGAGGATCGTCTGCCATTTCTGCCGCAGCTCGGTGGTGTAGTTCTCGCGCGGTGCGAAGATCAGGCAGGAGAGGAACCGCTCGAAGGCGTCGCGGCGGACAAACAGGCGCAGGCGCTGCCGGTCCTGCAGGTGCAGGATCGCCTTGGCCGTATAGAGCAGATCGTCGTCGTTGGTCTGGAACAGCTCGTCGCGCGGATAGGTTTCGAGTATGTTGATCAGCGCCTTGCCGGCGTGTCCCCCCGCGGGCAGGCCGGCACGCTTGATGACGTTGTCGACGCGCCGCCGCAGAAGGGGGATTTCGCGCGGGCTCGCGCTGTAGGCGGTCGATGTGAACAGACCCAGAAAGCGGTCTTCGCCGACGACATCGCCCTTCTCGTTGAAACGCTTCGCGGCGACATAGTCGAGATAGCCGGGCCGGTGCACGGTCGAGCGCGACGTCGACTTGGTCACGATCAAGAGCTCGGGGCGCCGAGCGTACGCGCGCACCTCAGGCGGCAGCGCCGAGAACTCGTCGCGACGTCCTTGCTGCGGCCCTCGCGCAGGATGCCGAGACTGCTTCCCGGCACGATCTTGAGCACGTCCTCGCCGTTGACGACGGCCAGATCGTGGCAACGGTAGCCGAGGAAGGTGAAATGGTTGTCGGCGAGCCAGCGCAGGAAATCCTCGCCCTCGCTGAGCTCGTCCGCGGGCAGCGGCGGCGGCCGCTTGTGCACCTCGGCAATGATCGCGTGCACGCGCTCGCGCATGGCCTTCCAGTCCTCCACCGCCGCACGCACGTCGTCGAGGACCCGGGTAATGTCCTGCGCCAGCGCCTCCAGGCGAACCGGCTCGGTAATGCGATCGACCTCGACGTGGATGAAGGATTCGCGCCGTGAGGCCTTGGCGCTGCCGCCGACCAGATCGCCCAGCGTGCCATCGGCGCCGCGCGTAACCTCGACGATCGGGTGGATGATGAGGTGCAGCGTCAATCCGTGACGGTTCACCTCCATCGTCACCGAATCGACGAGAAAGGGCATGTCGTCGTTGACGATCTCGATGATCGTATGCGTCGATTGCCAGCCCTGCTCCTCGAGCGACGGATTGAAGACACGGATCCGGGTGCGGCCCGGTTCGCGTCTGCGTGCGAAATTCCAGTGCGACAAGGCCGCGCCGTAGAGGTCGGCTGGCTCCCGCTCGGCAAGATCTTCCGCCTCGACGTCGCGGAAGTAGCGCGCGATGAAATCCTCCACCACGGTACGCTGCGCGGCTGCCACCTTGGCGCGGACGAGCTGAACGACCTGGGCCAGTCGTCGCGTGCGGCCATCGTCTGCGTCTGCGTTCATGCTGTCCTCTTCGTTGCGCCGGGCCGCGCAGCGGCGCCGGCGCCGTGCCGCGGCACGACCCAGCCTGGGCGGGCCGGGTCTGCTTGAACGGCGCGAGGCGCAGCGTCGTTGCCCGCGTCGCGCCGGCGCACCGCGGCGCTCGCGCCCGGGTCCCGGCTCGTGGTAGACCGTCGGTGCAGCATTGTGACACGTTGGCCACGCATGGTGCAGAGCGACCCGTCTGCGCGAAAATACACGCTCGGGCCGCTGCTCCGCCGCGGCGCCGCAGCAATGCCGGAGATGCCAAGGAGGGTTCATGTCGGAAGCTAAGAAAGCGCGCATGGTCGGCTTCAACCATGTCGCCATCGAGGTCGGAGACGTCGATGCGGCCCTGGCCTTCTACGGCCGCCTGTTCGATTTTGCGCTGCGCAGCCGGAGCGAGTCGATGGCCTTCATCGATCTGGGCGACCAATTTATCGCGCTGCAGAAGGGGCGTGCGCAGGGCGCCGACGACGGGCGTCATTTCGGGCTGGTGGTCGACGACAAGGAGGCGGCGCGCAAAGCGTTGCTCGACGCCGGGGTGCCGACACTGGGCGGGCCGTTCCTCGATTTTCTCGACCCGTGGGGCAATCGCATCGAGATCGTCGGCTACGACAACATCCAGTTCACCAAAGCGGCGCACGTCCTGCGCGGGATGAAGCTCGCGCATCTGACCAAGAATGATTCAGCGCTGCGCGAGCTCGCCGACAAAGGAATGACACCGGACTGAAGCCGGTGCGCAGCGAGCGGTCGGCGCCGTGGCGGACGGCCCGCTGCATAGGCTGAATCGAAACTCAGGCGGCGCGGGATGCACGCGCTGCAATGCCCGAGCCGATGTGGCGCAGCGCATCCTCGGTTGGCGAGCTACTGGTTCGCGCCGCTAATCAAGCGGCCATGGCACTGAATCGGGGAAAGTCAAGACGGGCCCCTGCGCTGGCCCCTTGCGGGCGTCCGTGTCAGCCGCCCGCCACCATGGAACGAGCTCCCGCGCCTGCACGGGCTCGACCGGCTCCCCGAGACAGGGCATCAACAGTTCGGCGCCCGTCTTAGGACCCAGTGCCAGAAGTACCTCTGCGGGCTGGTCCCAATCGTGCATCGCCAGCGCGAACGTCCCCCAGTGCACCGGCAGGAAGGGGCCTCCACCCAACAAGGCGAGCGCTTCGAGCGCTTTCTCCGGCCCAAGGTGGATGTCACCCACGAAGGGTGGAAGCCGCCGACCTCCAGCATGACGAGGTTGAACGGTCCCAGCCGCTCGCGGATCGCTTCATACTCCGTGGTCAAGCCGGTGTCGCCACTGAAAAATACGGCGTGCCGGGACGAGCGAATGGTCATGGACGACCACAGGGTAGCGTTGCGATCATGCAGGCCGCGACCGGAGAAATGCTGGGAGGGACCCGCCGTTATCGACAGTTCTCCGGTCGGCAACTGCCACGACTCCACCAATCAAGCTCCGCAATGCGCGGCGCTGGCACGCCCCACGACTCCAGATGCGCGCCCACGCCGAGCGAGGTGACAATTGGCACCTCAAGTTTGCACCAGCTGGAGGATGGTCGGGTAGTCCAGATGGTCATAATGATCATGGGAAATGACCACCACGTCGATGTCCGGCAGGGACCGCAGCTCGACTGGAACCGGCTGGAACCGCTTGGGCCCCGCCAGGCGCGATGGCGAGGCTCGCGTCCCCGATACCGGGTCCGTCAATACCCGATAGCCATCGATTTCGATCAAAACGGTGGAGTGCCCAAGCCACGTCGCGCGCAGGCCGCTACCCGGAGGCTTCGACCAGGCCTGGCGCGGATCCGTGGAGGGCAACGGCCGGTCAGGAACGCGCCGTTCGCCGCCGCACAGAAATTCCGACAGCGATGGCGGCTTGACGCTCGAATCGCGCAAGCCCGGCAGCACCGGATGGATATTGCGAAAACCCTCGCCGGCCCAGCGGGGCGAGGATTGCATCCGTTCCAGCCGCCATCCACCTGCCCTCTTGCCCAGGGACTTCATATCGATCCCAGCAACCGATGCCGCCACCGACTATCCATGCCATAGGTTACTCCCGCACCGCCCCTGCGGGTCAGGCGGCCCGGGCACAGCGACTCCACGAGCCCATGGGATGGACGACTGCGGCGTGCCTCGGTCAGATGAAGTTGACTGCGGTGCAAGCCAAAGACGTGGGCGAACTCTTCAAACTGAGTGCCAACGATATCCGCCGCTTACAACGCGTATCCTACAAGGGATCATTGCCGACAACCGTGCCTCCGATCCGCAGCAGGCGGTTCAGGGAGTATTGAGCTGCCGTACTGGCGCAATCGAGGCCGTCGCGCCAGAATGACCCCCGGCTAGCGAAGGAGTTGTTATGACGATCGGATTGGCGCTTGGGCTGATCGCGCTGTTGCTGTCACTGTGGGCCATCAACTGGGCGAGCCGGGCAGCCAATGCTGCGGAGCGGGCTGCGGCCGCCGCCGAGAAGAGTGCCGTGGCCTCCGAGCGCAATGCACTGGCGGCGCAGCGCCGCGCAGACGCCGCCGCGACGACCTCACGTGCGGCGGAGCCCGCGCAATCCAAGCCAGAGCCGAATTATGAGGTTTCGACGCGCGCCCGGATGGAACGTCTCGATGCGCTGGTGAAAGAGTTGATGAACACTTGGCCGCAAGAGAAGAGCGCGTGGCCCCTGGTCGAGCGCCATCCGACACTCGCCGATGAGGAAGTCGAAGAAGTTATCGAGAAGGCGCTCTATCTGATGGGCCACACGGAAGACGAAGCCAGGCAACACGCGGTGGCCGTGCTGAACCTGCGCCACGACCGGAACTCTTGAAGCCACGCAACAGCTGATTCGAGCCGCCGATCAGCAACCTCTAGCGTGCAGGGCTTCGCCCAAAATCGGGTCAGCAGGCCGTCTGAGATCCCAAGCAAGGCCGAGCTTGGACAGCAGGTAGATGCACCACTTCGACGGGTCCCAGTGAAACCAGCGAATACCGTTACGGTAATCGTTCGGGAAACGATGGTGGAAATTATGGAACCCCTCGCCGTTGGTGAGCAGAGCACCTAGCCAATTGTCGCGCGCCGACTGCGTGCTATCGTGGGTTTTCTTGCCAACGTGTGGGCGAAGGAATTCACGAAAAAGGACGAATGCAGCACCACGACCAAGCGCGGCAGACGGCAAAAATGAACCCCCCCAGCGGATGCCCGATGGCGCAGGCGATGAGCATGGGCAGAACGACTCCGCCGCCGATGGACCACCAGGCGTGGTAGTCGTGCTGGTGCGACACAAGCCGCGAGCGTCGAAGGTCCTTTACGTTGTCGTAATTGACGCGGTGGCGCCAGAAGAGAATCCAGCCGATGTGCGCGTGCCAGAAACCCTTGTCCACGCCGTAGGGGTCGTGTGCCGTGTCGGTGAACAGATGGTGCTGCCGATGCTGCGAAGACCACTTCAAGGCGGATTCCTCGAAGGTGGCCGCGCCGAAAAACAGAAAAAGGAAGCGCACGACGGGCGAAGCACGGTAGCTGCGGTGCGCGAACAGGCGGTGATAGCCCATCGTCACCGCCATGCCTGTCAGCCCGCAGTAGGCGAAGAACAGGACGAGCTCGGCGACGGTGATGCCGCGGTAGTAGATGTAGATCGGCGCACCAACGATGCCGACCACATGCAGAACGATGAAAAAGATGAGCCCTAGCCAACGGACCCTGCGCACGGGCAAAGGATAGCTGCTGGCGGCGATGGTCCCTGGATCAGTCGTGACGCTTATGTCCACTGTACGATTCCGACACCCGAGTCCGACAACTCCGGATACCCGGCTTGGAGGGACGGGGGTTGGGACTCGACACCACCGCTGTGGCCACCCGTCCAAGGTCCGCTTGCAGAATATACTCCAAACCCCGTGCGGCGAGGAGACACTTGGCTGTCATCAACCGCTTCGTCGGAACCCGTCTTTCGCCCTCTGGGCCAGGTGCCGTTGCCCTGTCCGGTCCGACCTGCATGACTGCCTGGCCCAAGTGCTTTTAGCAGCAAACCATTCCGTCCCGATCGCAAGTTCGGCAAGTCACAAATGACGCCGGCACTAGGCCGCCCACTCGTCGCGGTCGTCCTTGCACTCGTGATTACGGCAAGCATGGACGGTGCAGGGCTCACCGCGTTCAGCGCCTTGCCGCTGTGCCCCCTGGCGATCGGCTTCTGGCTGCTGGATCGGATGCCCCGGGCCAGCGTCGGATTGACTTGGGGACGCTGGAGCCATTATTGCCTCGCCGCGCTTTATCCGGTGCTGGCGCTCGGCGCAGTGGCCGTCATCTGTGTCGCCGCCGGAGCCGCCGACCTCTCAACAGTCAACTGGCAGAAGGCCTGCGCAACGTCGCTATCGTGGCCATCTCGACGGCCTTGGTGGCGATCCTCACCGAGGAGGGGTTCTTCCGGGGCTGGCTTTGGGCCTCGTTGCGCCTCGCGGGCATTGGCGAGACCCGGGTGCTGCTCTGGAGCAGCGTCGCCTTCGCGCTGTGGCACTTGTCGTGGGTGACGCTCACGTCCGACAGGCTGCCACTGGGGCAAATTCCTGTCT
>CAWCTG010000007.1:0-151744 GCA_963798375.1 Binataceae bacterium (SeqCode) | reverse complement strand
ACGACGCGGGTGTTCGGGCCGGTGTGCCGCTGCATGGCATGAACCTCTATCCCGCGTCGTCCGGATCCGCGACACCCTGCTGACCTATATGGATGAAGTCACTGCCGTCGGTCAATTACTGCTGAGCGCGATTGCCGTCGGTCTGGGGCTGGGGCCGGACTACTTCTTCGACCGCTACACACGCGCCCCGACCGTGCTCTTCCGCATTTTCAACTATCCGCCTTCTACAACCGGCGCCCACGAAACGAACTTGGCGTGGGTGCGCACACCGACTACGGACTCCTGACCCTGCTGCGGCAGGACGAGATCGGAGGCCTGGAAGTCTGGCACCAGGACCGGTGGTTGTCGGCACCGCCGGTGCCCGACTCGTTTGTCTGCAATGTAGGCGATATGCTCGAACGGTTGACGGCAGGGCGATACGTGTCGGCACTGCATCGCGTGCGAAACGTCTCGACGCAGGATCGCGTCTCGATGCCGCTCTTCCTGGACCCGAGCTTCGACGCGGTGCTGGCGCCGATCACACCCCTTGCGCCAGACCCCTCGGCCACCGGTCGGCAGCGACGTGCTCGGCGCTGGGATGGCACGGATCTGGCCACGGTCAGCGGTAGCTACGGCGACTACCTGCTAAGCAAGGTTTCGAAAGTGTTCCCGCAACTGAAAGCGGAAGTGCTTTAGGCGTTTGATTGTGCGGTTATCGCTCCGCATGGCGGACTTGAGTAAGTACCACAATTTTTGCAACGCTCCAAAAGTGATGCCGGCGCCTGAAGTTGTGGGAGGCCGCACCGGATAGAGATACAATCGTCGCGGAGAAGCAGCCATGGGAAATGCCGCCGCTACGTTCGAGATTCGCGAGCGCGCCGACGTTCAAAGCGTCGCAGCAGCGCGCACCGCTTCGATTCCGTGGTACGTCTGGTGTCTCGCCGCCGCTACGGCCGCCGATCTGTTCGGCGGCTATTGGGACATTTCGTGGCACATCTCAATCGGCCGCGACACTTTCTGGACTCCTGCACATATGATGATCTACCTGGCGGGCGTGCTGGCTGGAATCGCCAGCGGCTACGCGATTCTGTCGACCACCTTCGGCTCTTCGCAGGAAGCAAAGGACACGAGCATCTCCGTGTGGGGCTTTCGCGGGCCGTTAGGATGTTTCATGGCGGCGTGGGGCGGATTCGCGATGCTCACCTCGGCGCCGTTCGACAACTGGTGGCACAACGCCTACGGACTGGACGTCAAAATCGTCAGCCTGCCGCATTCGATGCTGGGCAGCGGTGAGCTCATGATCGAGCTTGGCGCAATGCTGCTGGTGTGCGCGCATCTTAATCGCGCGTCAGGCGCTTATCAGCGCAAGCTCGACTGGCTGCTGCTCTCCGTCGGCGGCGTCGCGGTAGCAGGCTCCGCGATGTTCATACTTGAATCGACGCCGATGGAATTCATGCACAACTCGGAGTTCTATCGCGCGGTCGCAATGGCGTTTCCCGTGACGCTGATCGCGATATCGGCGGTCTCGAGGAGCCGCTGGCCGGCCACCACGATGGCCGCCATCTATACCGGCCTGTTTCTCGCGGGCCTGTGGATCTTCCCGCTGTTCCCCGCAGCGCCCAAGCTCGGTCCGGTCTACCAGAACATTACACACATGGTTCCGCTGTGGTTCCCGGTGCTGGTGATTGCGCCCGCATTCGCGCTCGATCTCCTGCGCGCCTGGATGGGCGAGAATTGGGGCGGCTGGAAATCCGCTCTTGCAGCCGGCTGTGTTTTCATCGCGGCGTTCGTCGCGGCGCAGTGGCCGTTCGCAGACTTCCTGATCTCGCCGGCCGCGCGCAATCCGATCTTCGGCGCCAACTATTTCGGATTTTTCGACGCGGCCGTTTTGCTCTACAACCCCTACCATTTCGTGCTGGACCCGACTCCCGCCGCATTCGCGAAAGGAATGGCGAACGCGCTTATGATGTCGCTCATGTTCTGCTCGCTCGGAATGGCGCTGGGCAACTGGATGCGCACCGTGCGGCGCTAACGCGCGCCGAACGCTCCCGATGCTGTCCGCATCGTGCACAACTGTCGTGCGGCACGCCGCGATGCTTGCGGTCGCCGTGGTGCTGCTCGCCGTTCCCGCGGATGCGCACGTCGGCAGTCCCAACGTCTTTTACGAAGGCGATGCGGGCCCGTATCACCTGTTCGTAACGGTCAACGTTCCCGCGGTGATCCCCGGCGTTGCCGACGTGCAGATTCGCTCCGACTCCGACGATGTGCATCAGGTCAGCACTGCGGTGACCCGGCTGGCTGGCGCGGGTTCGAAATACGCTCCCGTCCCTGACATCGCGCAGCGCTCTCCCATCGACCCGCATCTCTTCATCTCGAGCTTGTGGCTGATGGAGTACGGTTCGATGCGGGTGCTGATAAACGTCGCGGGTGCGCATGGTGCGGCGCAGTTGTCGGTGCCAGTGCCGTCGGCGGCACGGCGGATGCTCCCGATGCCGCCGGCGCTTGGCGCATTGCTGCTGGTGCTCGCGATCGGTCTTGCGCTCGGCGCGATTTCGATCGTTGGCGCGGCGGCCCGCGAATCGCGCCTCGCTCCGGGTGCTTCCGTCACGCCCGAGCTCAAGCGGCGCGGATGGCGCGCAATGGCGATAATGGGAGTCATCGCGGCGGCGATCTTCTATCTCGCGTTTGCGTGGTGGAACTCCGACGCGCAGAGTTACGCGGCGATTACCAGGCTGTTCAAGCCGCCGAAGCTTTCGCTGACCCTTGTCGATGGCAATCGCCTCGCGATTCGCCCATCGCCAGCGGGCCAGGATTGGCTGCGGTTCAAAGTCATGGATAGTATCGTACCCGACCACGGCCATCTGATGCATCTGTTCCTCGTGCGCACCCCCGCGCTCGACCGCATCTGGCATTTGCATCCGCAGCGCCAGTCCGATGGCTCATTCATCGACGCACTCCCGTCGCTCGAGCCCGGCCTCTACACCGTGTTCGCCGACATCGTGAGCCAAACGGGATTTCCATGGACGCTGGTTGGCTCGATCTACTTGCCAGCGATAAGCGGCACCCCGCTGAGCGGTGACGACTGCGGCGGCACCGCGCCCCCGCTCACGTTGTCATCGGATTCCACTGTCGATGTTCTCAGTGACGGCACGCGCGTCGTATGGCATCGCGACAGCGCCGCTCTTCGCGCGAATGTGCCGATGATCATGCGCTTCGAAGTGCGCGATCAGAGTGGCAAGCCCGCGTCCGACCTCGAGCCATATATGGGAATGGCGGCGCATGCCGAGATCATCAGCTCCGATCTGCAGGTGTTCGCGCACATCCATCCGTCGGGATCTGTCCCGATGGCGGCGCTGATGATGGCCAGCGCCAACTCGGGTGCGACGGCCGATTCGATGGCGGGTATGAATATGACCGACATGAACATGAATGCGGGCGCGAATGGTACGCCAGGCATGTCGCCGGAGCTTTCGATGCCTTACGGTTTTCCCAAACCGGGGCACTACCGGATTTTTCTACAGTTCAAACGCGCGGACAAAACTGAGACTGCATACTTCGACGCGGTAGTGAACTGAATCCTGGCCGAAGCGCGCCGGCCTACTGACAGCCGGAGGCCTGACTCCGGAGGGCGGAGAGCGACTGTCGCAAGAGATGAAAAAGCGTTGGGCGGCAGGGTCTCGCCTCGAGGCACGCGATCTATTTAACTAATCGATCCTGCTCGCGCTCCCGCCTGGAGTTTGCGCGCGCAGAGAATCGCACCAATGGAATCCAAGCATCCACGCGGCGCCGCGCCGGTAACGCTCAAAGATTCGAGCACGACGGAAATGTCAACCGTCGAGCGCCTCAAGCATGCGAGCGAGGGGCTCTTTTACGTCCAGTCAACGCACGCGAGTCGTCATACGATGCGCTCCGAGATCGACGCCTTGAGCGCGCGCGAGGCCGAGACGATCAGCGAGCATGCCAAAGAAATCGCCAAGCATTTCGGCATCTACAAACAGCGCGAGCGCAACGATAGCGGCAAGAAGGACGGCGACTTCATTTTTATGGTGCGGGTAAAGAATCCCGCCGGCGGCGAGCTTAAGCCCGCGCAGTGGCTCGCGCTCGACGCGGCCGCCGTTCGCTACGGCGATCGCAGCATCCGCCTTACCGCGCGCCAGGGCGTCCAATTCCACTACGTGCGCGGGCACAATCTGTATCCGCTGATTCGCCACATCAACGCCAGCTACAGCGATAACGGCTGCCAGCTGACCACGCTGGGCGCGTGCGGCGACGTGAACCGCAATACGGTCGCAAGCCCTATCGACGATCTGGACGCCGAGCTTCCGCTGGACTCGCGCGAACTGGCGCACGCGGTGGCGCGCGAGATGGCGCCGCGGAGTTCCGCCTACTACCAGGTGTTCCTCGCCGACCCCAGCGGAGAACAGCTCGCGCCGCTGAACTCGGAAGAGCCGATCTACGGCGCACAATACCTGCCGCGCAAGTTCAAGGTCGGCTTTGCGCATCCACACGACAACAGTATCGACCTGCTGACCCAGGACGTCGGCTTCCTCCCGCGCGTCAACGGCCGCAAGCTCGCCGGTTATGACCTCTACAGCGGCGGCGGGATGGGCATGACCCACAACCAGGCCGACACGATGCCGCTGCTCGCGCTTTACCTGGGTGTGATCCAACGCGGCCAGGTGCTGGATACCGTGCGCGCGATCGCGACGATACAGCGCGAGCACGGCGAACGCCGAAACCGGCGCGCCGCCCGCTGGAAATACACGATTCGCCGCATCGGACTCGCCGCGGTCAAAGAGACTCTGCGCCAACGCTTTGGAATCGCGCTGGCCGACGCCGAACCGGACCCGCTGCCGCGGGTGTGCGATCATTTGGGATGGCACCCGGAAGCTGGCGACGGCGATCATCTTTACGCGGGGATCATGATTCCCAACGGACGCGTGCGCGACGAGTCGAAGTCTCGCTATCGGAGCGCGATCCGCAGCATCGTCGCGGAGCTGGCGGAAATCGGCGTGCGCGTCACGCCCAACCAGCATCTGCTGCTGGCGCACGTTCCGGCCGCGCGTCGCGAGTGGATCGAGCGGACGCTCGCCGATCATGGCGTGCCTTTCGACGGCGAAGTGCCACAGATCCGGCGGCTCGCGATGGCATGTCCGGCCAAGCCGACCTGCGGCCTCGCGATGACGCATGCCGAGCTGGTTCTGCCGCGCTATCTTGCGGAACTGGAGGCGGCGGGGCTCGGAGACGTTGACGTGATAATCCGGATGGCTGGATGCCCCAACAGCTGCTCGCGCCCGCCCACGGCCGAGATTGGGATAATCGGCTATGGCAAAAATGATTACGTCTTGATGGTGGGCGGCGCCCGTGACGGCAGCCGGCTCGCGAGGGTGCTCTATCCTCGGCTCGGCGAAGGCGAATTGATCGAAGCGCTAAAGAACCTGCTGAGGGCGATCCGCGATCGCAACCCGCATCGCCTGTCGGCCGGCGATTACCTCGATCAGACGCCCGACGCGGAGCTCAAGACGCGTCACGCGGGTTGACCCGCGGCTCGCAGGTCAAGCTCGACGAGTCCCCTGCTGAAAAATCGAGGGAGCATAGAAACATCGCGTGAAAATTGTCCGATATGGCCACGACGGTCGCGAGCGATACGGTGCGCTCGAAGGCGACAGGATTGAGCCAATGGAAGGGGGGCTCGACGCGCTTAAGAGATCGTCGCCGGCCAAATCGATTCCGCTCGCCACGGTCCGGCTGCTAGCGCCCGTAACACCGAGCAAGATTGTCGCCGCCGCATTGAACTACCGCGAATTCGTACAAGACCTGAAAACCGAACCGCCCAAGGAACCGCTGCTATTCCTCAAACCATCAACCGCGGTGATCGGACCCAATGATGCGATAGTCTATCCGCGGCAAACGCAGGAGCTGTTCTACGAAGGCGAACTGGCGATCGTGATCGCGCGCAGAGCCTGCAGGGTTCCGCAGTTTGACGCGCGACGATACGTACTGGGTTACACCTGCATGAACGACGTCACCGCGGCTGACTTGCAAAGTCGCGATCGCGAATTCACTCGCAGCAAGAGTTTCGACACCTTCGCGCCGCTGGGCCCCGTCATCGAGACCGCTATCGAAAATCCCGATGATCTCGCGCTCACGACCAAACACAACGGAGTGCTTCGTCAGAATACCCGCACGTCGAACCTGATTTTCAAGTGCGACTTCCTGGTCAGCTTCATTTCGCACATCATGACGCTGCTGCCTGGTGACGTGATTTCGACCGGCACGCCGCCGGGAGTGGGTCAGATCAAGCCTGGAGATGTAATCGAAATCGAGCTTGAAGGAATCGGGCGTTTGACCAACACCGTTGCTGCGATGGAATAAGTCGATCAGATTTTCGGCAGCCACAGGTCACCTGCGACCTTTATCTAGACGTTGACGGTGCTCATGTCGTGATAACGTCCGCCGGCGGCAAAGCCCTTGGGCGCGACTTCCTCGATGCGGGCGAGATCGCTCTTCGACAGCTGGATTTTGGCCGCCGCAACATTCTCTTCGAGATAGGTACGACGCTTGGTGCCGGGAATCGGGACCATGTCGCGGCCCTGCGCGAGCACCCACGCGAGCGCGAGCTGACTCGGCGTAATTCCCTTCTCGCTGGCGATTTCCTTGATGCGATCGACGACCTTGAGATTCCTTTGCATATTCTCGGCGTCGAAACGCGGCGAGATTTTGCGGCGCATATCGTCGGCGGGCAACTCGCGAATGTTTCCGCTGAGGAAGCCGCGACCGAGCGGGCTGAATGGGACAAATCCTATGCCGAGCTCGCGCAGAGTCGGAATCACCCCGTCTTCGTAGTCGCGGGTCCAGAGCGAGTACTCCGACTGTAGAGCGCTGATAGGATGCGCGCTCGGCCTGGCCGAAGCCGGCGCGGCAGTCGCGATCCTCGCGCGCAACGAGGAGAAGAATCGCGCCGTGGTGGACGAGCTCGCCAACGCGGGCGTGCCGGCGACCGCGATCCAGCTCGACGTGACGCGGCGCGACCACCTGCGCCCGGCGATGGAGGAAGTCGAGCGCAAGCTGGGGCCTGTATCGATTCTCGTCAACAACGCCGGAATCGCGATCTTGGGCAGCGCGTTGAATTTCGGTGCCGAGGACTGGGATCGAGTGATCGAAACGAACCTGAATTCGTGCTTTTTCCTTTCGCAGATCGCGGCGCAATCGATGGCCGCTCGCAAGCACGGCAAAATAATTAATATCGCGAGCGAATATTCCCGGTTCGGCGCGCAGAGCGGAATACCCTACGCCGCCGCGAAAGGCGCGCTGGTGCAGACTACCAGGACGATGGCGATCGAGTTGGCGCGGCACAACATCCAGGTCAACGCGATCCTGCCCGGATGGATCGAGACCGACATGACGGTGGGCGTGCAGAGCGGACCGATGTTCCAGGAAATAATCATGCGCACCCCGGCCGGTCGCTTCGGCAAGCCCGAGGAGATGGCGGGTGCAGCGGTGTTTCTGGCCTCGCATGCGTCGGACTTCGTAACCGGATCGATAGTGTACGTCGATGGCGGCTACGCGATCAGGTGAGAAGGAGCCTGCGGTCCGAAGACCGCATGAAGCAATGCCTACAGGGGACTCCGGAATGCGCAGCCTCGCGGCGCTTGACGCGCGTGTTTAACGCGGGCGGCGCGGCGGCGTAAGATGCCGCATCATGACTCGACGCAAAACGCCCTCTTCCGCTCGCCCTGAATCCGCGCGTCACGAGCACGGCCTGTCGGCGCTCAAACCATTGCGCGTGCTGGTAGCCGGCGAGGTAATCCTCGATCGCTACCTGTGGGGCGACGTCGCGCGAATCTCCCCCGAGGCGCCGATTCCGATCCTGCGCGTGCAACGCCGCGAGGAGAAGCCCGGCAACGCGGGCTTTGTGATGGCGAACTTGCGCGCGCTCGGCGCCGACGTGAGCGCGCTCAGCGTGGTGGGCGCGGATCGCAACGGCGGTCTGCTGCGCGAGATTTTCGCCGATCTGGGAATCGATACGCGCTCGATTCTGATCGATCCCGACCGCCCCACCATCGTCAAAGACCGAATGCTCGGTTCCGTGCAGGCGGCCCATCGCGCGACCCAGCAACTGCTGCGCGTCGACGAGGAAGACCCCAGTCCGCTCAAGCCCGCGCGCGAACGCGAGCTGATTGCGCACGTCAAGTCCGAGCTTCGCAACTGCGACGGCGTGCTGATATCGGATATCGACAAGGGGATGCTGACGCCGGCGGTGTTGCGGGCGCTGATCGACGGAGGCCGGGCGCGCGGCATCCCGGTGATAATCGATCCGCGCAGGACGGAGGACTTTTCGATTTATCGCGGCGCCACCGCGCTCACGCCCAATCGTCACGAAACCGAAGTCGCCACCGGGATACACCTCACCGACCGCGGCGCGTGGCGAAAAGCGGCCGAAACTCTCGTGCGCAAGCTCGACCTGGAAGCGTGCGTGATAACGCTGGACCGCGACGGGATGTATCTGGCGGAACGCGGCGGCAAAGACACCTACATATCGACGGTGCCGCGCGAGGTTTACGACGTGACCGGCGCGGGCGACGTGGTGCTGAGCGTGTTCGGGATGTTTTCGATCGCGGGGCTCGGCTTCTCGTCGGCGGCGACGATCGCGAACCTGGCCGCGAGCATCGAGGTGACCCGGATCGGCACGGAAGTGATCACGCGCGAGGATCTCGCCCGCGCACTGAGCCCCGCTCACTTAAGCTACGAGCGCAAAATCCATTCGGTGGACGAACTCAAGGCGGCGCTGGAGCGCGAGCGGCGCGCCGGCCGGCGGATCGCATTCACCAACGGATGCTTCGATCTGCTGCACGCCGGGCATATCCAGATGCTCGCGTTTGCGCGCGCCCAGGCCGACCTGCTCGTAGTCGGACTCAACAGCGATCGCAGCGTGCGGCGGCTCAAGGGCGACGCGCGTCCCATCTATCCTGCGGCGGAGCGGGCGCGAATCCTGGCCGCGCTCGAAGCGGTTGATTACGTAGTTGTGTTCGACGAAACGCGGGCCGAGAAAATTATTCGCGCGGTTAAACCCGACGTGTTGATCAAGGGCGAGGATTGGCGCGGCAAGCGGGTTGACGGTCAAGCGTTCGTCGAATCACGCGGAGGAACGGTGGCGCTGGCGCCGTTGCTGGGCGGACGCTCCACCAGCGCGACTATCGATCGGATGAGTTCGAAGCCGCGCGCGGGGAAAAACGGCGCGTGATTTGGTCGGTGATTTGCTTGAGTTCCGGCATCGCAAGCATCCAGGCGCCGAATAAGTAGAGTCCGCCGTAAGTCGAAAGAATCGCCAACCCCTGGATGCGCGGCCCGAATCCCGCCATCCGAAGTTTCAAGATGAATGCGAGCGCGGCGGCCCCAACCGCGAGCGCCCACAACTTCGCCAGATACGAACGCTCGAGCCCGGTCCATCCGATGCGCCCGTTCAGCGCCCATCGCAGCATCGCAAACTCGACCCATCCCGCGGCACCCGCCGACACCGTCAGTCCGGCAACGCCCCACTTCTGCGCGATTCCGAGCATGGGCGGCAGCGGGAGCGCGCAAAGATAGCCGAGCACCAGCGTCAGCACGACGCGGATTACCGCGAATCGAAGTGGCGTGCGAGTGTCGAACAGCGCATAGAACGCCGAATTGTACAACCGGCCCATCGTGGCCGCGAGCAACCCTACCCCCGAGCCCGCGAGCACGGCCCACACGTAAACGGCGTCGGCGCGGGTGAAAGCGCCGGATTGATAAATCATCGCGACGATCACGTCGCCGAGAATCAAAAAGGCCGCGGACGACGGGACCACCAGGAACGCGATTTGGCGCAGTCCCCGGTTCAATCGCGCGCGCAGAATCGTGCTCATTTGCTCGGGCATCGCACCCGCGGCGCGCGACATCGCGGGCAACTCCGACGCCGCCACCGAATATCCGAACAGGCTGATCGGCACCATGTAGAGCAACTGGCCGTAGTTGAGCGCTGCGACGGCGCCGGTCGGCAAGAGGCTCGCCAGCACGTTGTCCACGTAAGCGCTCAGGTTGACGACGCCGCGGCTGACGACCACCGGCGTCAGATTGTGGAACACCGACCTGAGCGGCGCAGCGATGCGCGCGAAGTCGATGCGATTCTTTCTCAGCAGCGACAGCGTTTGCGGAACCTGTACCGCGATTTGCAAAGCGGAGCCGACCACCGACCCCCACGAGATCGCGATCGCAAGCCCGTCCTGCGAGCGGCGCGGCCCGTAATAGAGGAGCGCCGCGATCATTGCGAGGTTCCACGCCACCGGCGCGGTGTATGAGACGAAAAATTTGTGATGACTGTTCAGGACGCCGAGAAACCACGCCGACATCACCAGCAATCCCGCGCCGGGAAACAGGATGCGTACGATCTGAATCGTCAAGGCGCGCTTGTCGCCCTCGAAGCCCGGCGCGATCACGTCGATCAGATACGGCGTCACCATCACGCCGATCGCCACCATCACCGATACGCCGAGAGTCAGAATCGCGCCGACACCCCACGCCAGCATGTCGGCGGTTTCATTGTCGCCCTCGCCCAGCAATTTTCCGTAAACCGGGATGAACGACGCGGACAGCACGCCCTCGCCGAACAGGTTCTGCAGAATGTTCGGGATGCGAAACCCCGCCTTGAACGCGTCCGCGGTGGCCGAGTCGCCGAGAAAATGCGCGAAGATGCTGTCGCGGATGAGACCGGCAATCCGGCTGAGCAACACGCCCGCGGCGATCGTGCCGGCCCGGCTCGCGCCCGATCCGCTCGCGCTCGCGAGATCGGGGCGTGCCTCGACGCGCGGCTCGCTGCGATCCTGATGATTGGGTGCGATTTCGGACAAGTTCCCTCTGACGCAGGGAGTATAGCGACCGCCTCACGCGCGTAGTAGCGGGCGTTCAAGGCGCGCTACAATCGTCGTGTGAGCTTTTCGCTCTACGTCCATATTCCGTGGTGCCAATCGAAGTGTCCGTACTGCGACTTCAATTCGCACGCGGCATCGTCGTGGCCGGAAGCGCAATACACCCGCGCGTTGATTTCGGAGCTTGAATACAGGGCAGACACCACTCCTTCGTATTCGGGCCAGCGCATCCGGACAATCTTTTTTGGGGGTGGAACGCCGTCGCTGTTCGATCCCAAATCCATCGGTGAGATTATCGACGCCGCCAATCGGGTTTGCGGGATCGAACACGACGCGGAGATAACGCTCGAAGCGAATCCTGGCACCGTGGACCTGGCGAAACTCGGCGGGATGCGCGCGGCGGGCGTGAATCGAATCAGTTTCGGCGCCCAGTCGTTCAATGACGCGACGCTCAAGTTTCTCGGCCGGATTCACTCCGCCGGCGAAACCCGCGCGGCTGCAAGAATGGCGCATCGCGCCGGCTTCGATCGCCTCAACCTGGATTTGATCTTCGCGGTTCCCGGACAGACGGTTGCCGAGGTTCTCTTCGACATCGAATCGGCGGCCGGGCTCGAACCGGATCACATCTCGGCTTACAACCTGACCTTCGAAGAAGGTACCGCCTTTTTCACGGACTTGAAGCGCGGACGAATCAAACAGCTCGCGACTGACGAGCAGGCCGCGATGTATCAAACGGTGCGCGAAGAAATCCCGCGGCGCGGCTACGCGATGTATGAAATTTCGAACTATGCGGCGCCCGGCCACGAAGCGCGCCACAATTTGACATACTGGCGCGCGCAGACGTACCTCGGAATCGGCGCTGGCGCTCATAGCTACGCAGATGACGGGCGCGGCGGCCAACGAAAGCGGTGGTGGAATGAAAAGCTCCCGGCGGGTTACATTTCCGCGATTGAAGAGCGCAAAAATGCGGAGACCGGCGCCGAAGCGATCGATGAAGCCACCGCGCAGAGTGAATTCGTGTTCCTCAATCTACGGCTGCGGGAAGGCTTCGCGCTGGCGGATTTTCACGAGCGCTTCGGCCGCAACTTCGAATGCATCTTCGGGATCGTCGCCACTCGGCTGTTCAACGACGGGCTGCTGACGCTCGATCGCGGCCGAATCCGACTGACAGATCGCGGCCTGGAAATGGCCGACTCCGTGTTCGCCGAATTCGTTTAGCCTGAGCGCGCGATCGTTGCGTCGAGCAGTTCGACGATACGGGCCGGCGTGGCAAGCCGGATGAACGCGCCCAGGCGCGGGCCACGCTCCTGGCCGAGAATCGATCGATACAGAAGCGGAAAAATCTTGCCGGGCTTGTCGTAATTTTCGCGGCCGAGGTCGTAGATTTTCTTCTCGATCTCTTCGGCGCTCGCATCCTGATTTTCAATCAAATACGCCGCAAGACTTTTCAACTGCGCGCGTTCCGCATCCGACGGCGTGTAGGGCTCCTTCACGATGAAATCGCGGTAGAAATTGAGCGCGCATTCCATCAGCAGCCGGCCCATTTCTTCCGTTTCCGCGTCGCCCGCGATCGAGGCGTCGTAGCGGACCAGATAATTCCAGATGTGCTCGCGATCCGAAGTACCCAGCGCGCCGACCACGTTCGTCATCATCGCGAAGCTGAGCTCGGAGTTGAATCGCGTCGGCGTCGTGCTCTGGATGACAAATACGAGCGCCGATTCGCGCCGCTGTTCTTCCGACCCGGTCGCATATTCGCGCAACGCGTCAAGGTATTCGTCGACGTATTGCGGGATCGCGTCGAGAAACAACTTGCGCGCGCGGCGCGGATTGCGCAGCAGGAAAAATTTGAGCACCTCGATCGGCGCGTAACGCGTCCACTGTTCAACCGTCACGCCGCGGCCGACTGACTTCGAAACCTTGCGGCCTTCCTCGTCGAGGAACATCTCGAACGGAAATCCCAGCGGCGGCCGTTCACCCAGCACGCGGAGAATTTGTCCCGAGAGCCGCGCCGAATCGGTAAGATCCTTTCCGTACAATTCGTAATCGACTTTGAGCACGTACCATCGCAGCGCCCAATCGACCTTCCATTGCACCTTCGCCATCCCGCCGAGCACCGACTGCTCGCCGCGAAAACCGCATCCCAGCCTGCCACCCGCGCCCTTTTCGCAGCTGAACTCGATCGATCCGCGCTCGGGGTGGTACGCCGACACCGTTCGCTCGACAAGCTGCCCGCAGTTGGGACAAATCGGCATGAACGGCGACCATCCCGCGCGATTTTCCTCGCGCAGCGTCGGCGCGATGATCGCGATGATCTCCGCGTGCTTCTCGAGGATCAGCTTCAGTCCCTCGTCGAAGCGCCCCGACGCATACATCTCGGCCGCGCGCATCAGTTCGTACTCGACTTCGACCGGCGCCAGGAATCCGCCGAGCAGCCCGATCATGTGATCGGCAAAGCTGGCGCAGCATCCGAACGGGTCGGGGATCTTCGAAACCGGAATGCCGAGATATTGCTCGACGTCCACCCGGTTCGGCAGGTTCTCCGGCACTTTGCGGAGTCCGTCGAGATCGTCGATGAAAACGATCAGCCGCGACGGCCGTGACGGCTCGATCAGATGAAACGCCTTGCGCACGAACGACGGACGCAGGATTTCCGCCATCGTGCCCAGATGCGGCAATCCCGACGGCCCGAAGCCGCTCTGGAAAATTACCGGACGAGCGGGCTCGTAGGCTGCGACGCGCTCTGCAAGCCGCCGGGCTTCTTCACGTGGCCATAGTTCCGCGCCGGCCGCGTTGCCGGGTTGCGGACCGGACTTATCCGAACCGCCGGATCTCGATGCGTCCGCCATCGATTGGTTTTCTTCCTTAGACCAGCCCGCCTAGCTTTCCGGTTTGTCGGGATTCTTGCCGCGCAACACGCTTGCGACCGCCTCGTGTATCCATGGATCGATCTGCAGGTCGCGATTTTTTTCCGAGGCGAGCCGGAGTTTAACCGCGCAGTTGCCGCAGATAAAGGCCTGCTGGCGAAAGCCCGCGGTATCTTCGACGGAAATGCGCAGCAACCACTCGGCGAATGCGCGGCGGCAGATCGCACAGTGAAATTTATCGGAATGCGAATCGGTGGAATCCATAGACGGCTGTTATTCTATATCATTGCTTCAACTCTTTGCGCTGTGGTATTTCCGGACAACCGATGAATTCTTCCACGGCTCGCCAGGATTGGGACGACCGCTTGCATTTTCGGACCGCCGGTCCCGCTATTAGAGCCGATCGCGCCCCAAACGCCCGTACTCGAGCTATCCGCGGCTAAACCAACGACTTCACCCGTCGTCGCTCGAGGCGGCGCGGGAATATTTCATCTTATGGATCAGGCGTTCACCAGGCAGAAAATCAAGGAATTGCGCGCGATGGTCGGCGAAGGCGATCGGGTTGCGATCGTGCTGCAGGACGATCCCGATCCCGACGCGATGGCGAGCGCGATGGCGCTGCGTACGCTGCTCGGGCGCAACAAGCAGACCACGCCGCTGTTCGCATTCAAGCCCGTGACGCGGCCGGAAAATCTCACCATGGAGCATCTGCTGGAGATCGAAATCCTGCCGGCCGATACGGAGGAGCTGCGCGCCTTCGACAAGATTGCGATGGTCGATGTTCAGCCGCCGTACTTCGGCGAGAAAATTCCGCGCGCCGATATTGTGATCGATCATCATACCGGTTACCCCGGCGGCGCCGCCGCGTTCGAGGACGTGCGCACGAAATACGGCGCGACGGCGACAATCATGACCGAGTACCTGGTCACGGCGGACGAAAAAATCAGCGAGCGGCTGGCAACTGCGTTGCTCTACGGAATTCGCAGCGACACTTTGGCGTTGTCGCGCCGCGTGACCGACGACGACCTGCAAGCGTTCACGCGTCTGGTTCCACTGGCCAACTACAGTTTGCTCCGGCAGATCGATCGTCCCGAGCTGCCGCTTAGTTTCGCCCAAATCCTGGCGCGCGCGATGAAACGGATGGTGGTCAAGGATCGGCTGGTCGTGCTCAATCTCGGCCGCGTCAAGCGCGACGACCTGATCGTGCAGATGGCGGACTTCTGCCTGCAATTCGAGGGCGTGGCGTGGGTGGCGGTCGCGGGCAAGCTCGGCGGCAAGCTGGTGATAAGTGTGCGCAATCACGGCATGAGCGGCGACAACGCGGGCGAGGCGGTGAAGAGTCTGTTCGCCGATATCGGCAGCGCCGGCGGGCATCGCAACATGTCCAAAGCGGTGATCCCGTTGCGAGCATGGCGGCGGCGCGAGGGCACGACCCGCGACTCGCAAATCGAATCGCGGCTGCGCGAGTTGTTCAGCGCGCAGATCAAGGGCGACGCCGAAGCCGGCGCGGTTCGCAGCACGTCCGGCCGCAACGGCACCTGACGCGCCCCGACGCTGCGCGGCCTCTCCCTGTCAGTCAGGGAGAGGCAAGGAAGCAGATCCGGGGTCCCTCGGCGGAGCCTGCCCTGAGCGAAGTCGAAGGGCTCGGGATGACACAAAAAAAAGACTTTCGGTCGGAATGATGCAATGGGAAAGGCTCCGTGCTCGCCCTACGGCGCGCGCAAGCGAGCAACGCGCGTGGGGTTTTGCGATTGCGGCGAAGCGGGCTATAAACGCTGATGAGTGAATCGCCTGCGCATGGAGCAAATCACATCGCCAGCGGACATGTTTTGAAGGAAGTCAAAAACGGCGTTGCCATGCTACGCTTGAGCACACAGAGGAAGCCATCATGCATATGAACGTGAAACCTATCCCGGCGCTCGACCCCCGCATCAATGAGATCCGCGCGCTCACGGCGCAGATCGTCAACCGCGATATCCTGCCCAACGAGGGCAAGCTGTGGGCGGGGTGGCGCGAGGGCTCGACGGAGGAGGAGCGGCACAGCGCTCGGGACCTGCGCGAGTCTATCAAAGAAAAGGTGAAGAAGGCGGGCCTCTGGGCGCCCCATCTTCCGCCCGAGTACGGCGGGTCGGGGCTGGGCTTCCTGGAGCATGCGTACATGAACGAAGTGCTGGCCTACAGCATGGGAGCGGCGGCGCTGTTCGGGGTGGTCGCGCCCAACTCGGGGAACCAGCAGATCCTGCTCAAGTACGGCACCGAGGAGCAGAAGCGCAAGTGGCTGGTGCCGCTTACCGAGGGCAAGATGGAGTCGGGCTTCTCGATGACCGAACCCGACTCTGCGGGCTCGGATCCGCGGTCGATCAAAACCACGGCAGTCCGCGAGGGCGACCAGTGGGTGATCAACGGGCACAAATGGTTCACCTCGAACGGGTTTCGCGCCGACTTCCTGATCGTCATGTGCCGCACCGGAGGGAAAGGCGACGACAACGGCCGCATGACGCAGATTATCGTGCCCAAGGACACGCCGGGCGTGCGCATCGTGCGCGGCGTCGAGATCTGGGGCCGGCCGAGCGACCACTGCGAGATCATCTACGACGACGTGCGCGTGCCGCTCACAAACCAGCTCGGCCAGGCGGGCTCGGGCCATCAGGCCGCCCAGGATCGTCTCGGGGCGGGGCGCGTCTATCACTGCATGAACTCGATCGGGCAGATGTGGCGGGCCTTTGACTTGATGGTCGAGCGCGCCACGATGCGCGAGGTGCACGGCGGCAAGCTCGAGACCAAGCAGTTCATTCAGGGGTTCATCGCCGACTCCTACATCGACATCCAGGCGGCGCGCTTGATGACCATCCACTGCGCCGAGCGCATGGACAGCGGCGCCGACCCGCGCACGGACATCTCGGCGATCAAGATCTTCGTTCCGGCGGCCTACGAGCGGGTGGTGGACCGCGCGATCCAGGTGTGGGGCGCGGCGGGCGTCTCGGGCGACCTGCCGCTGGCGGCGATGTACCAGGGGGCCAGGACGCTGCGGCTGGCGGACGGCCCGGACGAGGTCCACAGGATCCTGGTCGCGAAGAACGTGCTGGGACGGTATCACGCCGGGGAGAGCTGGGACTTCGGAAACTGACCGCGAGCGCCGGCCTCGGTAGTTCCTCCAAAACTTGATCCGCGCGAATCCGCGGGGAGCGGGCCGTTTACCGGTTGCGCCGATTTACATATCGTGATTGGCGCCGATGCGTGATCTGCTCCGATGAGTCCGAGGCTCTTCAAAATCTCTCCGCTCGAGTTCCTGGCGCCGATGATCGTCGGCTGCGCGCTGTTCATGGAGATGCTCGACTCGACGGTCATCTCGACCGCGCTGCCGGTGATGGCCAAGGCGTTGGGCGAGGATCCGATCAAGCTCAACCTCGCGATCACCTCCTACCTGCTGAGCCTGGCGGTTTTTATTCCGATCAGCGGCTGGATGGCGGATCGATTCGGCGCGCGCACGGTCTTTCGCGCCGCGATCGTGATCTTCACGATCGGCTCAGTGCTGTGCGGAGTGTCGCAATCGCTGCCGCAGCTGGTCGCCGCGCGTATTGCGCAGGGCTTCGGCGGGGCGATGATGGTGCCGGTCGGCCGTCTGATCGTTCTGAAAACCGTGGCCAAGTCCGAGCTGGTAACGGCGATGTCCTATTTGACCGTGCCCGCGGTGTTGGGACCGGTGGTCGGGCCGCCGATCGGCGGGTTCATCGTGACCTATTATTCGTGGCGCTGGATTTTCTTCATCAACGTGCCAATCGGCGCGATCGGTATCACGCTGGTCACCTGGTACATCCCCAACATCCTCGAGAATAAGATCTTCCCGCTCGACTGGCGGGGCTTTCTGCTGACCGGCCTGGGACTGGCGGGCCTGGTCTTCGGCTTCGAGTCGATCGGCCGCGGCGTCATCCCCGCCGGTATCATCATGTGCGTGATGGCCGGCGGCGGCATGTGCATGGCGCTCTACATCCTTCACGCTCAGCGCATCGACTATCCGATCATCGATCTGGGGTTGATGAAACTCCCGACCTTCTCCGCGGCCACGCTGGGCGGGGGACTTTTTCGGATGGGCATCGGCGCACTGCCCTTCTTGTTGGCGATGCTGCTGCAGTTGGTTTTCGGACTCACTCCGTTCGCTTCGGGACTGCTGACGTTCGCCAGCGCCGCTGGCGCCATGTTAATGAAGGCCACGGCGCCACCAATCATCCGCCGCCTGGGATTTCGCTCGGTGCTGATCGGCAATGGCGTGCTCAGCGCTTTCATCATGATGAGCTACGCGCTGTTCCGCTCGACGACGGCTCACTTCGTCATCGTGCTGGCGCTGCTGGCGGGAGGATTCTTCCGCTCGCTTCAATTCACCGCGCTGGGAAGCCTGGCCTATGCCGACGTGCCCAACTCGTCGATGAGCAGCGCGAACACTCTGGCGAGCATGGCGCAGCAACTGTTCCTGAGCCTCGGTGTGGCTGTCGGCGCGATGGTGCTCCACATCAGCCTGGGCGGGCGCGGCGCGGCCCATCTGTCGGTGCATGATTTCACGCCGGCCTTTGTGGTCATGGGAGTTCTGGCGTTGATGTCGTCAGTGCTTTTCATCCCGCTGGAGTATCATGCCGGCAATGAAGTGAGCGGGCACCGGGCCGGCGTCGAGCTTGCGCGCACGGCGCAGACAATACCGGGAGCGGATTGATCGCGCGCTCGTGTTTACCGAAGTCGGCGATACCTTTATCGTAATGCTCGTGAGCGTTGCGGAGGCGACCGTGGAGGTCAGGAACCGGCTCGGACTTCATCTGCGGGCCGCATCCGCACTGGCGCAGACGGCGGCAAAATTCGCCTCGCAGGTCATGATTGGCCGCGGCAAGAACCTGGTCAACGCCAAGAGCATGACCAGCCTGATGATGCTGGGGGCAGCCCAGGGCTCCAAGCTCAAAGTCCGTGCCGAAGGCGCCGACGCGCGCGAGGCTCTCAAAGCCGTCCAGAGCCTGTTCGACGAGCGCTTCGGTGAGGAATGAGCACCCGCTGATTCGACCAGTCGCGGCGAACCGCACAGCGCCCGCCGCCCGCCATCTTGATTCTGTCCGATTGGTCAGTTATACCCTTCACTACCCGAAAATATTGAGGCGCGCTGCCGTTTTTTCGCTCTTCACTTTTCACTTTTTACTCTCCGGCAAGCGCCTACGCTGACCCTCTGGAACAAAACTCAATTGAACTCCTCAGTCCCGCGCGCCGCCCGCATAAGTTGAATTCCGGTCTGCGACGGGCCACCCGAGAAGGCGCTTTTCAAGGAGCAATCGCGAATGCCGCTTAAGGATTTCCTGTTCACGTCCGAGTCGGTCTCCGAAGGCCATCCGGACAAAATGTGCGATCAGATTTCAGACGCCGTGCTCGATGCGCTCATCGCCGAGGATCCCGACTCGCGCGTCGCGCTCGAGTCGCTCGCCAAGACCGGGCTTATCGTGCTGGCCGGCGAGATAACCAGCCGCGCGCGCCTCGACTATGTAAGAATCGCGCGACAGACGGCGGTCGAAATCGGTTACAACAGCACCGAGGTTGGTTTCGACGGCAACAGTTGCGCGGTGCTGACCGCGATCGAGCCGCAGTCGGCCGATATCTCGCAGGGTGTCACCGAGGGACAAGGACTGCACAAGGAACAGGGCGCCGGCGATCAGGGCCTGATGTTCGGTTTCGCGTGCGACGAGACGCCGGAGGCAATGCCGCTGCCGATCGCGATGGCGCATCGGCTGATGGAAAATCTCACCAAGCTGCGCAAAACCCGCCAGCTCGATTTTCTGCGTCCCGACTCGAAGAGCCAGGTCACGGTGCGCTACGCCGATAGCCGGCCGGTCGAAGTGACGGCGGTCGTCATCTCGACGCAGCATTCGCCGGACGTCAAATACGAAAAAATCCGCGAGTCGGTCATCGAGGAATTGATCAAGAAGACGATTCCCGAACAGTACCTGACCCGCGCCACGGTCTATCACGTCAATCCCACCGGCAGCTTCATCATCGGCGGACCGCATGGCGATTGCGGACTCACCGGCCGCAAAATCATCGTCGATACCTACGGCGGCTACGGCCGTCACGGCGGCGGTGCGTTCTCGGGCAAGGACCCGAGCAAGGTCGATCGTTCGGCCTGCTACATGGCGCGTCACGTGGCTAGAAATGTGGTCGCGGCGGGACTCGCCACCAAATGCGAAATCCAGGTCGCCTACGCGATTGGCGTCGCCGAGCCGGTCTCGATACTCATCGATACCTTCGACACCGGCATCGTGCCGCAGCACAAACTCTCAGCCACCCTGCGCGAGCTGTTCGATTTCCGGCCCGCCGGAATCATCAAGACGCTGAACTTGAAGCGCCCGATTTATCAGCCGACCGCAGCCTACGGGCATTTCGGCCGCATTCCGCATGACGGGCTGTTCCCGTGGGAGCGGGTCGATATGGCCGAGACTCTGCGCAACGCGTTCGGCCTCGACGGCCGCGGCTGATAGCCCCGCGCTCTCCACCAAACCAGACCGAAACTTTTGGAGTTTGAACACGATGGCCACGACGGCAAGAAAGCTCAAAGCAATCCCTAAATCCCGCGCCAACGGAAGCGGACGCGACTTCGACGTGCATGACCTCGGACTCGCCGAGGCCGGACGCAAGCGGATCGAATGGGCCGACAAACAGATGCCCGTGCTGCGCCGGCTGCGCGAGCGATTCGCGAAAGAACTGCCGCTCAAGGGCCAGCGCCTGGGCGCATGCCTGCATATCACCTGCGAGACCGCCAACCTGCTCCGCACCCTGAAAGCGGGCGGCGCCGAAGTGCTCGCCTGCGCGTCCAACCCGCTCTCGACGCAGGATGACGTCGCGGCGGCGCTCGTCGATCAGTACGGCATCCCCACCTTTGCCATCCACGGCGAAAATCGCGACACCTACTACGGCCATCTGCGCGCCGTGCTCGAACGCCGTCCGACGATCACGATGGACGACGGCGCCGACCTCGTCAGCCTGCTTCACACCGAGTTCGCCAGCCATGCCGGCGGCGTCAAGGCAAGCATGGAGGAAACGACCACCGGAGTAATCCGGCTGCGCGCGATGGCCAAGGATGGCGCGCTCAAGATTCCGGTAGTCGCGGTCAACGACGCACAGACCAAGCATCTGTTCGACAATCGTTATGGCACCGGCCAGTCCACGCTTGACGGCATCATCCGCGCGACCGGCGTTCTGATCGCGGGTTCGGTCGTGGTGGTGGCGGGCTACGGCTATTGCGGGCGCGGCATCGCGTCACGCGCGCGCGGGCTTGGCGCCGACGTAATCGTCACGGAAGTGGACGCGATACGCGCGTTGGAAGCCGCGATGGACGGATTCCGCGTGATGAAGATGGTCGAGGCGGCGAAAGTCGGCGACATTTTCATCACCGCGACCGGCGACAAGCACGTGCTCACTTCCGCGCATTTCGGCCTGATGAAGGATGGCGCGTTCCTAAGCAACTCGGGTCATTTCGATATCGAGATCGACGTCGCTTACCTGAACGACGCCGCGAAAAAGATCGATCGCGACGTCACCCGCAACATCGACGCCTACCATCTGTCCAACGGGCGCATCGTCTATCTCCTCGGCGAGGGCCGGCTGGTTAACCTCGCTTGCGCCGAGGGCCATCCCGCACAGGTCATGGACATGAGTTTCGCGACGCAGGCGATGGCGTCGGAGTGGGTGGCAAAGGGCGCGCAGCTCGCGGTCAAGGTTCACGAGGTGCCGGTCGAGATCGAGGAGGAAATCGCCGGCGTGAAGCTGGCCGCGATGAGCCTCAAGATCGATACGCTGACCGCCGAGCAGCGCAAGTACTTGGCAAGCTGGGAATCCGGCACCTAGCCGGCTAACGCCATGCCGCGGCGACAGCCGGTGCGGATGTGGCGAATCAACACCTTGGCATTGTAACCTATTACGTTATGGGTTACAGTGAGTTTCGTGATTCGCGGGTTTGCCCATAAGGGACTGCGCGAATTCTTTGAAACCGGAAGCAACGCCGGCATCAGACCCGAGTACAACAAGAGACTCCGGCTGATCCTCGGCGTACTGAACGCCGCCGTAAGAGTTCAGGATGTGGCGCTGCCAGGTCTTGGCCTTCATCGGCTGACAGGCCGGCTTTCGGGATTCTGGTCCGTGTCGGTAAGCGGAAACTGGCGAGTCATTTTTCGATTCGAAGACGGTGAAGCGCTCGACGTTGACTATCTCGACTATCATTGAAGGAGTCCCGCAATGACTATGCACAATCCGCCACATCCCGGCGAAGTGATCCGCGAGTTGTGCCTCCAACCGCTGGGCATTTCTGTGACTGCGGCGGCCGGGAGTCTCGGCGTGACCCGCAAGGCTCTGTCGGAACTGCTCAACGGCAAGTCGGGAGTCAGCCCCTCGATGGCGTTGCGACTCGCTATCGCTTTCGATTCATCGCCCGAGAGTTGGCTCAACATGCAGCAGCAGTACGACCTTTACCGCGCCCGAAAGAATCCGGCCCTTCGGCGCGTCAAAAGGCTGAACGCCGCTTGATCGCATACGCTGATTCGAGGTCGCACCAATGAAACCAAAAAGAATCGATATCGAACAGGCGCGCCGCGCCAGCGGACTCCGAATCGTCACGCTGGCGTACATACCGAGCCCATGGGGCGAAGCGCTCAAGGGCATCCTGCATATCAAGCAACTCCCGCACGCGCGGGTTGGCCACGTCTTCGGCACGCCGACCCAGACCCTTCAGGAATGGACCGCGCAAGACAGCTTTCCCGTCATGGCATGGAACGACGAACGCCCGCGTACCACGTGGATCGATCAGCTCAATCTCGCCGAGCGGCTGGCACCGACGCCACGCCTTATCCCGGAGCGCCGCGAGGACCGAATCCTGATGTTCGGCTACTGCAACGAGCTATGCGGCGAGAACGGTATTGGATGGACCGAACGGCTGCGGGGGGTGCACGAGGCACTCGCGAAACCCGGTGGCGATCCGGCAGGCGTCTCGGCATATCTCGGGAAGAAGTACGGCTACACCCCGGAAATCGGAAAACGCGCGACCGAACGAGTCGTATCGGGTCTCACCGCGCTCGCAGCGCGGCTCCAGGAGCAGAAGGCTCGCGGCAGCCGATTCTTTATTGGCGACTCTCTGTCGGCGATGGACGTCTATTGGGCCGCTTTTTCGAATATGATAAGACCGCTCGCGCCCGAGCTATGTCCGATGCCGCAGAGAATTCGCGATATGTTCACAGCGACCGAGCCCACCATCGTCGCCGCGACCAGTCCGATCCTGATCGAGCATCGCGATTTCATCTTCAAGAACTACCTTGAGCTGCCGGTGGATCTGTCGTAACGGCGCCGCTTGATCCTACTCGTCGATTTTGACGCGCGACCATCGCCGGTAGATCTCGCCGCATCCGATCGACGCGCCGATCAGCATCAGCGCAAGGAAGAACCTCAGCGAGAGCGGATGCCATAGCGCGTCGCCCAAAAAAGCGAACAGGATCGTGCCCGGAACCATGCCGATCATCGTCGCCCAGAAGTAATCGTGAAACGTGATCGGAGACGCGCCCGCCAGCAGGTTCAGCGCGTTGTACGGAATCACCGGGACCATCCGCAGGTAAAGGATTATCTGGAATCCGTGCTTGGCGATTCTGCGCAGCATCGACTCGAATCGCTCGCCGACGATCCGCTCGACGAACGACCTGCCGAGAAACCTTCCCGCCGCAAACGCAACCAGCGCGCCTACATCTCCGCCGATGAGCGAGTACACCGATCCCCATTTGGTGCCAAACGCCAGTCCACCCGCGATAGTCATCACCGCGCCGGGCACCAGGAACGACGGCCCCACCGCGTACAGCAGCATATAAACGAGCGGTCCCCACGCGCCCCACTGGATCACCTGGGCTTTGACCAATGCGGGTTGGGTGAACCATTCGGAGTGCGCAATCAGAAGCCAGATTGAGCCGCCAAGCAGGATCGCGATTACCGCGATCTTCACGACGTTCATCAGCCGCGAGCCGTTGGTGCTCGACTTGTCTGCTTGAGTCCCGATCGGATTGACGGCGGCCATGAGCCTTTAATGATATTGGGCGGCAACGGATTGAGACAAGGTTTCGCGCGCGCGTTGTAGGCGCGTCACGATGCTACTAAAGTCGGCGCAGCGATCGACTCCCGAAATCGCCAGGGGAAAAACCACTTCTATGAACGAACTCTCGGATAAAGTCGCAATCATCACCGGCGGCGGCTACGGAATCGGCAAACAGATCGCGCTTAAGTACGGAGCAGCCGGCGCGAAAATTGTAATCGCGGCGCGTTCGATCGAACCGATGAAGCAGACCTGCGCCGAACTCGAGCGCATCGGCGCCCGCGCGATTCACGTAAGCACCGACGTCTCCAAAGAAGCCGACTGCACAAAGATGGCCGGCGAGACGGTGAAAGCATTCGGCCGCATCGACATTCTCGTCAACAACGCCGGTATCTCGGGACCGACCAAGCGGATCACCGATATGTCGCTCGCCGAATGGCAGGAGACGCTCGATATCGACTTGACCGGAACGTGGCTCGCAACTCGCGCCGTGCTGCCGGTCATGGACCAGCAGCGCTCCGGCAACATCATCAACATCTCGTCCGGCGCGGGACGGCGCGGTTTTCCGATGCGCTCGCCGTACGCGGCGGCGAAGTGGGCAATGATCGGACTGACGCAAACGGTGGCCGGCGAATGGGGTCAGCGTGGAATCCGATGCAACTGCATTTGCCCCGGCGCAATCGAGGGCGAACGAATCGAACGCGTGATGCGCGCGCGGGCCGAGGCCCTCAAGCAGCCGTACCAGCAAATTCGCGGTCAGTTCGTGGCGCAGGCCGCGATGAACAGAATGGCGACCGAGGAGGAAGTCGCGCGCGTCGCGCTATTCCTCGCGCTCGATTTGTCGGCGGGAGTCACCGGCCAGACGATGAACGTTGACTGCGGCAGCATCATGAACTAAGCGCGCCGCCGGCAGCTAACGCGCGATGTCATTGTCGCGCACGCTGCTCTCGAAGCCGGCGCTCTCGATCCGCTTCATCAGCTCGCGCGCAAGCACGGGAGAGCGATGCCGTCCGCCGGTGCATCCGAGACCGACCGTCAGGTAACTTTTCCCTTCGCGCTGATACAGCGGAATCAAAAAATCAAAAAGACGGCCGATCTCGTCGATAAAGCGCTGCGACTCCGGCTGCGCCATCACGTACTCGCGCACGCGCGGGTCCAACCCGGTGAGCGGCCGCAGCTCGGGGACAAAAAACGGATTCGGAATGAACCGCACGTCGAGCACGACGTCCATCCCGACCGGCAATCCGTGCTTGTAGCCGAAAGAAACTATCGATACCGACATCCGCGATCCCGCGCCCGCGCCCAGCACGGCCGCCGTGACCACCTCGCGCAGTTCGTGGACCGTGAGCGTAGTGGTGTCGATCACCCGATTGGCCCGCTCGCGCATCTCGGCCAGCGCGAGGCGTTCGCGGCGAATGCTCTCGGCGACAGTCGCTCCGCTCGCAGCCATCGGATGCGGCCGGCGGCTCTCAGAGTAGCGGCGCGCGAGCACGTCGTCGGACGCGTCAAGAAAAATCACTTCGGGATGGATTCCGGCCGCATCGAGTTCCGTGAATACCCGCGGCCATTGCGGGAAGAACAGCCGCTCGCGCGAGTCCACCCCGAGCGCGACGCCCTGTAGAGCGGGATCGCGTCCCGCCGCGAGCATCGCGACACTGGGCGCCAGCGCGACCGGGAGATTATCGACGCAGTAGAAGCCGAGGTCCTCGAGCACGCGCATCGCAGACGCGCGTCCCGATCCTGAGACACCGGTAACTATTATCAGGCGGGGTGGCTGAGGCGAGCTCATCGGGCTCCGGGTTTGCGCCGCGGTATGAGGCGGACGCGGTTCGTCGTCTCAGTACCTGTTGTCTTCTTCCTTGATCAGGGAATACAGCTCGGCGCTGTCCCTGGCCGCGAGCAGGCGGCTTCGAAAAGACCCGTCCTTAAGCAATCGCGACACGCGCGCGAGGGCTTTCAGATGCAGGCTGGCGGAATCCTCCGGCGCGACCAGCACGAAGAACAGGTGCGACGGGCCGCCGTCAAGCGAATCGAAATCGACTCCCTGGGCATGGCGGCCGAACACTCCGATTATCTTCGTCACGCCGCGCAACTTGCCGTGCGGGATTGCGATCCCGTCGCCGATCGCCGTCGAGCCCAGTCGCTCGCGCTCCGCGAGCACCGCGGTCAGGTCAGCGAGCTTGATCTCCTTGTACTTGGCGGCCAGCGCTTTCGCCAGTTCATTCAAGACGTCGGGCTTGGTGGCGCCCTTCAAGTCGGCAACCACCATGTCAGGGCTGAGGATATCGGTAATTTTCATCTAGTCGTCCGGGTCCAGTGAAAAATCAAAATTGAAATATGCGGATGCGGATTGGCGGACTCGCAGCCCGAGAACCGGCGCGAATCAAGTTTCCTCGCTGGCGCTAAGGACCTCGCCGGTCGAGGGCGACCTGACTTTCTTCGCCTTGAATTTTTCCAGATGCTTCTTCAGTTGGCGACCGACCTTGTCCGCGAGCAGATCGATCACCGAGTAAAGATCCTTGGTTTCTTCCTGCGCGCTCACCGACAGGCGCCCTGATTTGACAGTAACTTCGCCGTGCTGCCGGTATTTGTCAACCGTGAGAATCAGGTGAGCCTGACAGGGCCGTTTGATCAGCTTGCCGACGTGCGCGAATTTTCGTTCCGCGTACAGCCGGATCGCATCGGTTGGCTCGACGTGACGAAACGTCACCGTCACTTGAATCGCCGGAGCGTCCGCGATCCGCGCCGCGCGCCGCACCTTTCGGTTTGCCGCCCGGCCGCGTTTTCCCTGTCTGTCGATTTTGCTCATCTTGGTTTTTTCGTTGCCCGCGCCCCAAGCCGTCATCCGATCTGTTTGCGATTTGCCGACGGAGGGATTCCCATCGCCTGTCGATACTTGGCCACCGTGCGGCGCGCGATATTGATCTGCCGGCCCCGCAGTATTTCCGAGATCGCCTGATCCGACAGCGGATTTTGCGGGGTCTCCGCCGTCACCATCCCGCGGATCTGTTCCTTGACGGTCTCGGCGCTCACGTCTTCGCCGCTGGCGCCCTTCACCCCGGAGGTGAAGAAAAATTTCAACTCGTAGATTCCCTGCGGAGTATGCGCGTACTTGTTGGCGGTCGCGCGGCTGATCGTGGATTCGTGCATCCCGATATCTTCGGCGACATCCTTGAGCACCAGCGGTCTGAGCAGGCTGATGCCGTGATCGAAGAACGCACGCTGGAATTTCACGATCGAGGTTGCGACCTTGAAGATCGTCTGCTGGCGCTGGTAGATCGATTTGACCAGCCAGCGGGCCGAGCGCAGCCGTTCCTGCAGATACTCCCGCGTCTCGGGCGCAACGTCCACGTCATTGAGCACGCGCTGGTAGTAACCCGCCAGGCGCAGGCGCGGCACCGCGTCGCGATTCAGCGTGACGACGTAATCCTCGCCAACCTTCTGGATGTAAACGTCGGGCACCACGTAAGTCGGCTCGTCGCCGCCGTAGTCGCGTCCCGGTTTGGGCTCGAGCAGCGAGATTATTTTGGCCGACTGCCCGACTGTTTCGACCGGTACGCCGAGAACCTTGGCGATTTCGGCGTAGCGATGCTTTTCGAGCAAATCCAGGTGATTGCTGGCGATTCGCGCCGCCAGCGATTCTTCCATCCCCAGGTTCTGCAGCTGCGCGAGCAGACATTCACGAAGATCGCGCGCGGCGACACCGGGCGGATCGAAACGCTGCACGCGCGCGAGCACGCGCTCGACTTCGGCGGGCGCAACTTCGAGCTGCGCCGCCAGCTCGTCGAGGGGAGTTTCCAGATATCCGTCTTCGTTGAGATTGTAGATGATGGTCGCGCCGATCTGCTGGTCGGATTCGGTCAGGTTCGAAAGCCTCAGCTGCCACATCATGTGGTCTTCGAGCGAGCTTCGGCGCAGGGGCGTGTTTTCGAGCGCGCTTCGATGGTCGTCGTCGGAATCAGGGGGCGTGCTTTCCTGCCAGTTGTTCGAATAGGTCTCGAGATATTCGCGCCAGTCGAGCTTTTCGAGATTGTTCAGTTCCTTGAGTTCGAGCGCGGCGTCACGCGCTTCGGTCTCGACGCTGGGCGCGGGTTTTTCCTCGCGCGAACCGGTTTCCCAGTCGTCATCGGAATTCGCGCCGGCGGCGCCGTCGGCCTCGGGCGGCAGCGGTTCACCGTCGGCCTGGGCGGCGGCTTCGGGATCGGACACCTCGGATTCGGAAGCGGCTTCGGCGGGACTCTGATCGAGCGGCTCGAGCATCGGATTCTGTTCGAGTTCCGACTGCACGATCGCTTCGAGTTCAGGGAGCGAAAGCTGCAGAATTTTGATCGCCTGCTGGAGCTGCGGCGTCATCACCAGTTGCTGGCGAAGCCGCAGATCCTGTCCGAGTTTTACTTCCAGCGCCATCGAAGAATTGTTCGCTAATCCGTCGCAGCCGCCGGCGTCGCGCCCGCACCCGGGGAGGCGTCCGAATGCGGGAACAGTACCGCATGAGCGCAATCGACCACGCTCTCGCTGGTATTGAGAAAAACCGTGATCTTACAGCCGGTAATCTGATCGTTGCCGTCATGCGCGACCGGACTGCCGGTCAAGACTACGGTGCGCTTGGTCTGGTCCATGACGCCGTGCTTGCCGGTGGCCCATCGCGTGCCCTGACTGAGCCGAACGTTCCCGTCCGCGACCATGTCCTTCATCTGTTTGAAGTCTTTGTCGAAATAGTTTACGCGCAGCTGGTCGCTGGTAAGTTGCGCGTCCGCCTGGGTAGCGTGCACATTTCCGACCCACAGCACCGAATGATTCTGGTAATCGAGCGACATCGACTCGGACTTTATATCGATCGGGGCCTTGTTGTTGCCGAATTGCATCCCCCCAAACGCACCGCCTGGTTCGGGAGGATTTGACGCGAGCTTGGTCTCGCCGCCGGCCGCCGCCTTGGGCGCCTTGTGCGGCGGCGCGACAGCTTCTGCCGGCGCGGTGGCGCTCGCTGGGGGAGTCGCGGATGCGGGAGCGCTCGCCGCAGAAGCCGGCGGTTCGAGTGCGGGCACATCAGCCGGCACGGGCGCGAGCGTCATCGGCGGCGCGATCGCGCCAGCCGGTGGAGCTGTCGCGGCGGTCGTCACTGGCGTTGATTCCGGGGCAACCGCTGCCGGAGCGGTCGTGGTCGTAGCAATTGACGGTGCCGCGGCAGGTGCAACGTCTGCTGCGGTGACCGGTACGTAAGGTGCCGAAGGCGGCGCCGGAGCAGGTGCTATCGCCACGACGGGTGCCGAAGGCGGCGCCGGAGCAATTGACGGTGCCGCGGCAGGTGCAACGTCTGCTGCGGTGACCGGTACGTAAGGTGCCGAAGGCGGCGCCAGAGCAGGTGCTATCGCCACGACGGTGCCGAAGGCGGCGCCGGAGCAATTGACGGTGCCGCGGCAGGTGCAACGTCTGCTGCGGTGACCGGCACGTCGGGAGCCGAGGCCGGCGCCGGAGCAGGCGCGATCGCAACGGCCGGTGCCGAAGGCGGCGCTTCTGCCGGAGCCGTCGCGACGGCGGGTTGAGCCTGCGAGCCGCTGCCGCTGGTGTCCGATGCAGGCGCAGATGGCGGCGCGCCCGGCACTCCGCCGGTCACGCTGATCGAATCGCCGCTTAAATCATCGCTGTTGGCGGGTTGCGGAGCGGACGCGGCTGGCGGCGCCGAATTCGCAGGTTCGTTGCGGATCGAATCACCGACCGTCCCCGAACCAACCGCGGGCGCCGAATCCGGCGACGACATCGGCGCGTTGACGCCATCCTGAGCCCATGCCGGTGATGCGAGCGCGATGGCGACTATCGCAGTCGCGACGATCCGCGACGCTCGACTAACTTTGCTTGGATTTTTCACTATCTTTCTTCGGCGTGACTACGGTCTCCACCTGCGTATTAAGCTGGAAGACGCGCGTTTTGGGATGACCGCTCAGGCCCACCCCGGTCACTTTCAATCCGTCGCCCACGAGCGTCACGAGACCAGGCGCTTCGACCTTGTCATCATCAGGCATGAAGGTCGCGGAATCGGTGGTGAGAACGTAATCGCCGAAGTGGATGACCGTGCCTCCGGTCAAATACGCGCGCGTCACATGATTCCCGTTCAAGGTCAAATCCGCATGGGGTGCGTTGACGACCACCGGCTTGCCGTCCGACGAGGCCATCGTGACGACAGCGTCGGTCAGCTTCAGCGTAGTTTTGTCAGCCAGGTAGTTTGCCTCGCGCGCGGTCAGCACCCACTGCCGCTCGCCGGCTTTCATCTGCGTCCAGTGAAAATTATGCGCACGAAGGAGAGTTCCGGGGACCATGCCGGCCGCTGTCTCCAACACTTGAGCGGCTGAGCGATGGCGCACGACCCAAACGGTCGCAATCAGCAGGATAATGAGCGCGACCGCGCCGAAACCGGCCAGCGCCTTGGCGATTTGCTTGGGACTCAACTTCAATCTCCAATCTTGCAAGGTATCAAGTGCTTTTTTCCAAGTAAACCGAGCGGCGCTTCGGCACCATACTTGCAAAACGCCGCGAACTTGCGCTCACTACTTTGCAATTTCCGCGCGTAACCTCATACAAACCCGGCTAGCGCAAATCAGCCGGCCTCGCGGGACAGGTGATGGATTCGCTTGAGCGTATCGAGCAACGCCGGCAGGTCGTCGAGCCGATATGAATTGGGACCATCGCTGAGCGCGCGGTCGGGGTCCTCATGCACTTCCATGAAAATTCCGTCGATTCCGGCCGCAGCCGCCGCGCGCGCCAGCGGCGCTACGAACTCGCGCTGACCGCCCGAGCGTTCGCCGCCGGCGCCCGCGCCCGGAAGCTGCGCCGAGTGGGTCGCATCGAAGACGACGGGGTAGCCGAAGCCGCGCATTATCACGAGCGATCGCATGTCGGAGACGAGATTATTGTAGCCGAACGAAAATCCGCGCTCGGTCAGAATGATCCGCCGCGTACCTGCGCTCTCGGCCTTCGCGACCACCGCCTTCATGTCCCACGGGGCGAGGAACTGGCCCTTCTTGATGTTAACGGCGCATCCGGTCTTCGCGGCCGCGTCGATAAGATCCGTCTGGCGGGAGAGCAGCGCGGGAATTTGAATCACGTCGACGACCTGCGCCGCGGCCGCGGCTTGCGACGGTTCGTGGATGTCGGTCAGCACGGCCACGCCCGTCTCGCGTTTCACGCGCGCCAGAATCTCGAGGCCGCCGGTCAAGCCGGGGCCGCGAAACGAGCTGTGACTGGTGCGATTGGCCTTGTCGAATGAAGACTTGAAGACCAACGGCAGCTTGGCGCGACGAGCGATATCAGCCAGCCGCGTCGCGTGGCGGATGCATGATTCGTAGCTCTCGATCACGCATGGACCCGCGATCAGCACGAGTTCCGGCCCGCCAAAAACGGCGTCGCCGGCTTTGACCCGGGCCACGCTCACGAAACCGATCTCAGCTCCCGCACCTTCGGGCGCTTCACCCCAAGCTCCGAGCGGCGCTGTACGGCAGCGCGAATCAGGCCGCGAAACAGCGGATGACATTCGAGCGGACGCGACTTCAGCTCGGGATGGAACTGGCAGCCGAGAAACCACGGATGCCCCTTCAACTCCATTATCTCGACCAGGCTGTCGTCGGGTGAAGTGCCGGTCGCGATGAGGCCGACTTTTTCGAGCCTCTCGCGATATGAGTTGTTTACTTCGAAACGATGGCGATGGCGCTCCGAGATGCGCGCCTTGCGGTACAGCGACGCCGCCAGCGAACCCGACTTCAGCATGCACGGGTACGCGCCCAGGCGCATCGTGCCGCCCTTTTTCGAGACGCCCCGCTGCGACTCCATGATGTCGATGACGGGGTCGGGCGAGTCGGGCGCGTTCTCGGCGGTGTTGGCGCGCTTGAGGCCGAGCAGGTCGCGCGCCGCCTCGATCACCATCATGTGCAGGCCGTAGCAGATGCCGAGAATCGGCACGCCGTTTTCGCGCGCGTAGCGGACGGCGCGAATCATGCCCTCGGTGCCGCGCTCGCCGAAGCCGCCCGGAACGATTATCGCGTGGGCCTGGGCGAGCCGCTGCTCGACGTTTTGCTTTTCGAGCTCTTCGGAATCGACGTAGTCGATGTTGACCCTGGCCTCATTGCTGATCGCGCCGTGCGCGATCGCTTCGTGCAGGCTCTTGTACGAATCCTGCAGGTTGACGTACTTGCCGACCACCGCGACGTTGACGGTAACCTTGGGATTTTGCGCGGTCTTGACGATTCGCCGCCACTTGGAAAGGTTCGGCGCGCCGGTCCAGATGTTGAGCTTCTCGCACACGCGCTGATCGAAACCCTCGTCGTGAAAACGCAGCGGCACCTCGTAGATCGTCGGCACGTCCGGCGCCGAGATCACGCAGTTCTCCTCGACGTTGCAGAAGTGGGCGATCTTCGCCTTGAGCTTTTGTTCGAGTTGGCGATCGCATCGGCACAGCAGGATGTCGGGCTGAATCCCGAGCCCGGTCAGCTCTTTGACGCTGTGCTGCGTGGGCTTGGTCTTGAGCTCGCCCGCGGTGGGGATAAACGGGACCAGCGTCAGGTGCACGTAGAGGACATTTTCGCGGCCGAGATCCCAGCGGAACTCGCGCACGGCTTCCAGGAACGGCAGGCTTTCGATATCGCCGACCGTCCCGCCGATTTCCACGATGATCAGGTCCGCGCCCTCGGCGGCGCTGAGGATGCGCCGTTTGATCTCGTCGGTGATATGCGGAATCACCTGCACGGTCGCGCCGAGGTAGTCGCCGCGCCGTTCCTTCTGAATAACCGTGTCGTAGATCTGGCCGGTGGTGCAGTTGTTGCGCCGCCCCATCGGAGTCTGCACGAAGCGCTCGTAATGGCCGAGATCGAGATCGCTCTCGGTGCCGTCGTCGGTTACGAACACTTCGCCGTGCTGGGTCGGACTCATCGTGCCGGGATCCACGTTGATATAGGGATCCATCTTCAGCAGCGTGACCTTGAGCCCGCGTGCCTCGAGCAGCGCGCCCAGCGATGCCGCGGCCAATCCCTTGCCGAGCGACGAGACCACGCCGCCGGTTACGAAAATAAATTTTGTCTTTCCCCGCTCCACCTTGAATCCCTCCCCATCCTCAACGAGTTGATTTCGCCGCCGCCGCGCGGGCGCGCGCAAGGTCGTCCGCGGTATCTACTTCCAGCGATGGCGCCACCGACTTAACCACTCTGATCGTGTAACCATGCTCGAGCGCACGCAACTGCTCGAGCTTTTCCACGCTCTCCAGCACACCCATCGGAAGGGCGGCGAATTTCATGAGGAACTCGCGCCGGTAAGCATAAACACCGATATGGCGCAGCGCCTCTTTGGGCATCCCGCCGTCACGCGCGTATGGAATCGGGCTTCGCGAAAAGTATAGCGCGTTCCCGTCCGCGCCGCACACGACCTTCACCTTGTTCGGATTCGTCCATTCGGCCGGGTCTTCGATCGGCGTCGCCAGCGTCGCCATTTGAATCGACGCGTCGGAGCGCATCGCCGCCGCCAGCGCGTCGAGATCGGCCGGGGCGATGAACGGTTGATCGCCCTGCACGCTGAGATAGATATCGGCGATGAGCTTCGAGGCGACCTCGGCGATTCGATCGGTGCCGCTCTGATGCGCCGGCGAGGTCATGACTGCTTCGCCGCCCGCCGCGCGCACGGGCGCCGCGATTCGTTCGTCGTCGGTCGCAACGATCACGCGCGCAACCGACTTTGCCTTCGACGCCTGCCGCCACACCCGGATCACCATCGGCACTCCCGCGATCTCCGCCAGCGCCTTTGCGGGCAGGCGGGAAGACGCGTACCGCGCCGGTACGACGGCGATCACTGAGACGTCGGCCAGAAACTTTCTCCGCTGTTCGAGGTTGTCGATCCGAGGGGCACGTACATTGGTAACTGACCGCCGCGGCCTTTGTCAATTTCGCGCGCGCCGATTGCCCACATTTCGGCTTCTTGCCTCGCCCGTTATTTTCACGGGAGAGGAGGCCGGCCGCCTTGCGGCCGGCAGGTGAGGGTGCAGCCTGCGGCCGGTAACTTTCCGACGTCACTTCCGCGTCACAAATGAACGGGCGGCCCCGGATTGGGACCGCCCATCGAAAAGACATCGCGACTCGCGCGCGAACTACTTGCCGCGAATACGCGTCCGCCGCATCTTGCGCAACCGTGACTTCGCCTGATGCGGATCGCTCTTCTTCTTTCGCGCAAGTTTGCGATTGCGCCGATTTCGCTGCTTCGAGGCTACCTTCATTGGTTCTCCTGGTTCGGATTATACGGCGGCGGCGCAGATGCGTTGTACGCCTCGCCCGGTCCTGTCTGTGGCGCGGCAAACGTGATCGGACTTATCGCCATCACTTCCGTCATCACCTGCCCCTGGTTCTGCACGATCACTCGTCCGAGCGGTTCTCCGGTCGCGACCGGCCCGTCGATTACCGGCGGCACATCGTACACCAGCTTGACCGCCGAGGCATCGGCCCTCGGCACCACGACTTTGAGATCGCTCGCCGCGACCGGTTGAATCAGCGGACCCGAACTGACCTGCACCTGCACCGGAAGCGGCTGGTTCGACCTCAGCAGCGACACCGCGGTGAATTGGTCGAAGCCCCAACCCAGCACTTTCGCCGCCTGCGCAAAGCGCTGCGCATTCGACGGAGCGCCGAGAATCACCGCGATCAGCCGCATGTCGCCGCGCCTGGCCGTGGCGGTGACGTTGAACCCTGCCTGAAACGTGAATCCGGTCTTGAGCCCGTCGCATCCTTCGAAATGCCCGATCAGATGATTGGTATTGTTCAGCACGCAGACGCCGTTGTCGAAATCCATCTTCTCCTGGCTCGACCACATCAGCAGGTTGGTCTCGCGGATGATCGCGCGACCCACCATCGCAAGGTCGTAGGCGTCGGTGCGATCGGCGTCATGGGTCGGACGCGGCGGCAGTCCATCGACGGTCTGATATTCCGTATGCGTCATCCCGAGTTCCTGCGCCCGCTCGTTCATCATGCGGACCATCGCCTCGACCGATCCGCCGATCTTTTCGGCGACTGCGACCGCGGCGTCATTGGCCGATTTGACCAGCGCCGCTTTCATCAACTCGCGCAGCGGATAAACGTCGCCCTCCTTGAGCCCGACGCGCGAGCCGCCGGTATGCGCGGAGCGTTCGGAAATTCTGACCAATTCGTCGGACTTGAAACGGCCCGCGTTGATCTGCTCCTGCGCGACCAGCAGGAGCATCATCTTGGCCATCGAGGCCGGCGGCCACTCCATGTCGGCGTTGTACGCCATCAGCACGCGGCCGCTGTCGGCATCCTCGAGCAACGCACCCTTGTAGAGTGGGGCTCCCGTCGCGCTGGCGGTCCGCTTCGAGCGGATCGCCTTATGCCGGCGCGATTGCGCGGTCGCGCCCGCCGGAGACGCCGCGAACACGACGGCCGCGCTCAGCATCACCGCCGAGCCAAACAAGACTGCAGATTTTAGATTAACGATTGCCCACCTCCGCCTGCCCAATTCCGCCACCGGTTTGTCCTCTGCCGTAATCCGATTCGCCACGCTCAAGGAATGCGTATGAAACCGCTTGAGTCGGGCGCACCCTTCGAGCCGTTGCTTTCGACGTGTTGCAGAATCGCGAGGTTGGTCCGCGCCGGCGCGTAATCGGGAATCTCACCAACCAGTTCGTTCCATTCCTGGCTCGCTCTGACGTAGTTGCCTTCCTCGGCGTAGATTGCGCCGAGCGTGTTGCGCGCGTCCGGTTGACTCGGATCTATTCGCAGCGACAGTAGCGCTTCCTGCTCGGCTTGTGCGAGCGCTCCGCGCCGCTCATATGCGAGTGCGAGGTTGAAATGCGTCTCGGGCCGTTCCGGTCCGAGCAGCGCCGCCAGCCGCAGCACTTCAGTCGCGTCACGCGTCTGCCCGCTGTCGAGGTAGAGCAGGCCGAGATTCAGGAACAACTGCCAGTCATCGAGGCCAAGACCGATCGCCTTCTGATACTCGGCGAGTTCCTCGCGATGCTGTCCGACGACGCCGTAAGCGAACCCCAGATGGTAATGGGCGAGCGCGTTGGTGGGATTATCGTTGATGACGATGCGATGACGGCGGATTGCCTCAGGGTAATCTTCCATTCCCAGGAAGTAGTCCGCCAGCGGATCGCAAACTTGCTCGTCGTAGGAACTGCTTTTGGCGCTCGCCCGCGCGCTGATCGGCGACTGGAGTACCAGCGCGATCAGGACCAAAAGACAAATGCTCGAACGGCGACAGCTCAGCAACTTATTATCTCCCGCGTCCCCGCAGGAAGAAATCTGATGCTAGCAGGAATTTTCGACTAAAAAAAACGCGCAGCGTGTTTTCGACGCCGCGAGCCGAAAAAAAAGGCGTCGTGCCGGCCGCGGACCGCATAAATCCGCGTTCGCGCGGCCGGCCGGACGCCGGAGGCAAAGCCGTCTCCGCCCCCCGATCCTGAGTGGATCGAAGTACCTTAAGCGATTCGAACCAGGGCGGCCGCTTCGCGCGGCCGCCCCATCGAAATATCCGTCAAGCTATTACGGGTTCGCAGGAGCTCCCGGTGCTCCAGTTGCGCCGGTTGCGCCAGTCGCGCCAGTGGCTCCAGTGGCACCGGTCGCGCCGGTCTCCCCGGTGGCTCCAGTCGCTGCCTTTTTGTGATGGTGATGTTTATGCTTCATCGCTGCCGGCGATGCTGCCGCGCCAGGTGCTCCAGTGGCTCCGGTCGCGCCGGTCTCCCCGGTGGCTCCCGTTGCGCCAGTCGCGCCAGTCGCGCCCGTCGCGCCCGGAGCTGCAGGCGGGGCATCCTGGGCGAAAGCCGGCATCGCCAACGCGGCGGCAAAGAAAGCTGCGGAAAGAACTGAAAGGGTGCGCTTCATACTCTTGGATCTCCTTGATCTGGGCGGCCCTTAATGGGCCGCAATGTGACTATTAAGGCTATTGCTATACCCGTGCCATCGGCTGACGGCAAGATCCCTAGGGAACGACAAGGTAATTTCGCCGGGCGGACGGTCCCCGATGACGCAATCGGTCTATCGTCTATCCGCTTTGCGTCTGCGTTTGTCCCCTTCACGGTTGCCCTGAACCCCCATATCCTCGCCCTTGGCGCTCAGCCCTGAGCTCTCGATATAGCGCTATCAGCTCCTTAAACGCCCGCGCGACCACTTTGAGATTGGCGCCCGACTGCTCGCCCGTCAGCCGCGGCAGATGCTTGACGTCCACCTCTTTTACCTTTGCATTACGGCCCGCCAGCCGCGCCATCAGCTCGGTCGAGATCATCGCGCCATGCGCCCGCAAATCCATCCCCTCGAGCTTCTCGCGCTTGAACAATTTGAAGCCGCAATCGATGTCGCTGATCGTGATGCCGAGTAGCACACGAACCAGAACCGTCCACGCCTTGCCGTTGATTCTGCGAATCAGATGGTCGGCACGAAGCACTCGGTGCCCGGCAACTACGTCGTATTCGGGAACAAACGGCGTCATACGCTCCAGATCTGAAGGATCGAATTGCCCGTCGCCATCGCATAGCAGCACATACGGCTTGGTCGCAGCCCGAATTCCGGAGATCACCGCACCGCCGTAGCCTTTGTTGACATGATGACGTACGACCTTGACGTGCGAATCCTCCGCGGCGAGGCGCTCGGCGATTTCGCCGGTGCGATCGCGGCTGCCGTCGTCAACCACGATTACCTCGAAGTCGTCGGCGACCCGCGGCAATTCGGCCAGGTATGAGCGCACGACGCGCTCGACGTTGCCTTCCTCGTTATGCGACGGCAGGAAAACGCTGATTCCGGGGATTCGGACCGGGAAGCTCACGTTGGCATGGGCGATCTAGTCGCCGAGTTCACGGTATCCGCCGCGGAAAAACAGCAGCGGCTTGCCCTCGTGGGGCGTTTCGGCCTGCTCGATCTCGCCGATGTAAATCGTATGGTCGCCGCCGTCGATCGCGCTGGTCACCTTGCACTCGAGATAAGCGAGCGCACCGTCGAGGATCGGGGCGCCGTTCGCGCCAATTTTGTGACTGACGCCCTCGAATTTGTTGCCGCCGCTGACCGCGAACTTGCGCGACAACGCTTCCTGGTCGCAGGCCAGTACATTGACGGTGAAGATTTTGCTCTCCTCGAAGCAGGGATAGCTCTCGGCCTTCTTGTCCACGCAAACCAGCGCCAGCGGAGGAACCAGCGAGACCGACGTAAACGCGTTGGCAGTCAGGCCATGCAGCTCACCCGAGCTGCGACGCGACGTGACCACGGTAACCCCGGTCGCGAAATGACCCATCACGCGCCGCAGCTCGTTCTTTTCGATTGCCATCCAAATCTCTCCGCGCGCGGATGCTATCAGACGATTTTGCCGACCGTCAAAGCGCAAAGCGCGGGCGCATCAGTCCCATCCCGACCGATCGCGCGCGACCACTTGCGTCCCGCCGAGGTAAACGTAGTCGAGATCGAGCGACGTCAAAGGCCGGTCATTCGCATTCGGACGCACGCCGACCGGCGATGCCACGAAAATCGTATGGTCGCCCGCGACGCGGCTGTCCACTACGCGGGCTTCCAGAGCGATCATGGCGAGTTTCAGCCACGGCACCGCGAGGGTCGGGGACAGTTCGAACTCGATCGCGTCGAGATTGTTGCCGCGCCGCGCGCGTGACGAGTAGAAGTAATCTTCGAGTTCCCGGCCGCGGCGTCCCACCACGTTCAGTCCGAACGCACCGGTTCTCGCGATTACGCCGTTGCTGAAGTGCGCGTTATCGACCGCCGCCGTGAACATCACCGGCTCGCCCGAGACCTGCGCGACCCACGACGACGACATCCCGTGGCATCGCCCATTCTCCTGCGTGGTCAAAACGTATATTCCGGTGGTGAGGCCGGCCATCGCGCGCGCGAGGTTGTTGTCCATCGATGAATGCTCCCGGGATTACCCGCCGACAAATCGCAGATTGACGCTACTTTACAATTGACCTGGACACCAAGCGTTCCCAAAATAGAGAATGTGACCGCGATGCTGGAGCTTTGCTGGAGCTGATGGGCCGGATTGTCGGATCGATTGCCGCCGGATTGGTCGTCGCGGCCGCAGTCACGATGTGTGCCGCCGAGCCCGGGCGCGCCGAATCCTCGGCGGCGATCATGTCGCAAGACGTGCCGATCACCGCCGGCGACGCGGAGAAAGCAGGCACAATGCCGCCGCCTCCGCCCTACGATCCGACCGTGGTGAAATACGTCGATCCGGGGATGCCGACGCCCGATCCGCGGGCCACTCCCACCCCGACGCCGACCGCGACGCCAACTCCTCCCGCGCAGGTGAAAATCGACGGGGTGCGGACCGATCGCGTGCCGACCCCGGGTCAACTTCTCTTCAAGGCGACCGCGCGACATAACTTTCATGGATCCGCTCAGTTGGTCGGTGAATGTCTTCAAAAGGCGCCACCAGCTCATCGTCTATTACAAAGGCCGGATGTTTAAGACCTACCACGCCGTGTTCGGGCGCAGCTTCGAGCCCGGCACGAAACTGTGGGAGGGCGACCGCCGCACGCCCGAAGGCGTTTATACAATCGTCGGGAAGCATCCGAGCCGCCGCTGGGATTGGTTCCTCACGCTGAACTATCCAAACCTGCTTGACCGCCGCCGCTACGAGGAACTGCGCGACGGCGGCGCGGTGCCGAGCGAAGACGGCCATCCGGTCGGCGTGGGCGGCAGAATCGGAATCCATGGCAGCGACGAACCGCTGCTGAACAGGGGCGATATCAACTGGACCACGGGATGCATCTCGGTGGACGACGAAGATGTCGAAGAGCTGAAGCGGCTGCTTCCCGACGGCACGGTAGTGATAATCAAGCCCTGACGCGCCCCCGCTGCGCCCCGCGCGATGGCCGCTTCAAATCCGGCTTACCCCGACCAACTAAACCTTCACTGCCCTCGTCGCGGGAATCGACACAGGCGATCTCTGTAGGAGACGTAAAAGAGCTTGCGCAAGCGGTTAACTTGATATAAGCTGCTCTTAATCGTGGATACTGGAGGTATTAGCATACTGTAGGTCGTACTCTGGATGATTTCCTCTTCAAAAATGGAGGGGACGCAAAAATGGACAAGTACGCAGGAAAAGCACGGATCGGCACGATCGCGATCGTTGGCGTCGCGGGCGCCCCGGGCGCGACACGATCAGGGGCTTAGGCCATGATCGCGATTACCTTAGTGGCGACTGTGATGATGATGGTCGGATTGGTGATCGGATGCGCGGCCGTGGGCATCCACTTCGACGAGCAAGAGCGTCGTCTCAAGGAAAAGTACCAGCTCAAAAGAAGGTTACGCGATTGGTACGAGCAGCGCGGCGCTGGCCGTCGGCATTTCGCAAGATCCGGCCAATCCGCACATCGTGAGCCTCACGGGCATGGGCACGTAGCAGTGTTATACCGATTTCGATGACGAAGCCGCCGGGGCGAATTAATCGTTCCGGCAGTTCAACTTCGCTTCACGATTTCCATCCCCGATCCCGTCCCCGGTAGCGATAGTCACCCCCCTGACGTGGCGCGCCGGCGATCGTATCAGCCTGACCGGGACGCGGGCGTTGCCCGAAATGCAACCGAGCGTCTAAAGTGGCGGGCATGAATGTCTGAATTCAAGGAGCATCAGCTATGCGGCCAATCAAATTTAATGTTGGGCTTCCCAATGGGGATCCGGTTGATACTTTAGCTACCGCGCGGCGGGCCGAGGAGCTGGGATACTACTCGGTTTCGATCGACGATCACTTCTTCATGCGCGGGCTGATGGCTGATCCGCGCGCGCCGCATTATGAATGCTTCACGATGCTCAGCGCGGTCGCGGCGGTCACCAAGCGCATCAAGATGCTGCCGCTGGTCACCTCGATGTCCTATCGCAATCCCGCGCTGCTGGCGAAGACGATGGCGTCGATCGACAACTTGAGCGGCGGCCGCTTTATCGCGGGGCTCGGCGCCGGCTGGTTCAGGGAAGAATACGACGCCTACAACTTTCCGTATCCGTCGAACGCCGAACGAATCGAGCAGATGCGCGACGGCATCAAGGTCCTCAAGGCGATGTGGACGCAAGACGAGCCGACCTATCATGGGCCGTACTTCAAGATCGACAAGGCTTATTGCGATCCCAAGCCCGTGCAGCGGCCGCATCCGCCGATCCTGATTGGCGGTGGCGGCAAGCGCATACTCGAAATCGCGGCGGGTGAGGCCGACATCCTGAATCTGAACCCGCCGATAACCAAGGGCTACGTCGATATCGTTGAAGCGCTCAAGTTCGATCGGAACAAGGTTCAGAAGCGCATCGAAATGATTCGCGGCTTCCTGAAAGCCGCGGGCCGCGCTCCGGACGCGCTCGAGCTCTCGGGTGGAGGATTTGTACTGATGGCCAAGGATCGCGCCACTGCCGATGCGATGGCGGCCGCGACTGCGCAGACTCTAGGAATCGAGAATAACGAGAGCGTGCGTACGTCGCTTCAGGTCCTGATCGGCACCCCCGACGACGTCAAGCGTGAACTCGCCGCTCGAATCGATAAGTTCGGCATGACGTACTTCTTCCTGAACTTCATGATGCCCGACACTATCGAGATGTTCGCGAAGCAGGTGATGCCCGCGTTCGCGCGCTGAGCCGCGCAGCGCGTGTTCTATTCGATGACGGTTACCGGGGCTAAAAGCCCTTGAGGCGCGGGTCGTCGGTGGCAACGCAAACTGCGTAACCCGAGCCGATCGCGCCGTCGCCACCATTCTGCTGAGCAGCCAGCCGAGCCGCCTCACATACGTCGGCCTTGTCGAATGACTGCTCATTCGTCCACCTGCTAAGCGGGGCGGCACCATCGGAGCGTTGCGGGCCGACCCACCAGGTCCTGGTTTGCGGCGGCGCCATCAAATACCAGCCCACGAGCGCGAGAGCGACGGCAATGTGTCGTAGATTCAATGTTTCACCTGTCCTTGTAAAAGCGATCGAACGCGGGAGTGACCAATCGGAGGTAGCCGCATCAGTCTCGCCCTGTTCGATCAGCACCGCAAGTAGCCGGCCCGTGTTTTCGGTAGTCACAAGCACCAAAATGTGATTCTGGCTTGTTTTCGGTAGCGATAAGCACCGGAATATGATGGTCGGGAGTAAGCGAATCAGGAGAAACAAATTGAACAAGACCGCTGGCGAATACCATTTCACGCGACTCGAGACGGTTGTCTTCGGCGTCGGCAAGGCCGAATCACTTGGACGCGAACTCGCGCGCCGCGAAGCGAAACGAGCGCTCATCGTGACCGGTAAGACGCTCGGCCACTCGAAACTGCTCGACAAGCTCAAGAATGCGGCTGGTCCCGCAATTGCGGGAGTGTTCACCGGCGCCGCTCAGCATGTACCGTCGCATACGGTCACGGAACTGGTGGCAGAGGCGCGCCGCGTCGGCGCCGACGCGATGGTGAGTTTCGGCGGCGGCAGCCCGATCGACACCGTGAAGAACGCGGCGTGGCAATTGATGGGCGGTCGCGCCGGCTCGCGCATCGTAGATTTCAGCGCGGCGGCGAAAGAGACGGCGGGCGGACGCGAGATTCTGCATATCGCGATGCCGACCACGTTGTCGGCCGGCGAGTTCACGCCGGGGGGAGGCGTCACCGACGAATCGACCAAGGTCAAAGGCGGGGTTGCCGACCCGCGCCTGCAGGCCAAGGTGGTCATCCTCGATCCGGCGCTGACGGTCGAAACGCCCGCATGGCTGTGGGCCTCGACCGGGATGCGCGCGCTCGATCACGCAGTCGAGGGTTCGTACTCGACGCGCCATCAGCTCGTCACCGACACGCTCGCGGCGCGCGCGATCGCGCTCCTGACGGAGCATCTGTTGCCGTCACTGCAAACGGATGGCGACAACGAAAACGAACTCGAGCATCGCATGCAATGCCAGCTTGCCGCGTGGCTCTCGATTTTCGGCATGTCGAACACTCGCAGCGGAATCTCGCACGCGCTGGGGCATCAGATCGGGCCAATGTGGAATGTCCCGCACGGCGTCACCTCATGCATAACTCTCCCGCACGTGATGCGCTTTATGGCCGAGGTCGCCGCAGATCGCTTTGGGCCGATCGCGGAAGGATTCGGCGTGCGCTTCGACGCGCGCAGTCCACGCTCGGCGGCGATGGAATGCGCCGATCGTGCGGCGAAGTTCATCGGCAAGTTCGAGGTGCCGACGCGGCTTCGGGACGTGGGTGTGCCGCGCGAGGAAATTTCGCGAATCGCGGGAACGGTGCTCGAAGAGGTGAAGCGGGCGAACACGGTGGGCGCAGAGGTGACGTTGGAGCAGTTGATCGCGATTCTCGACGCCGCATATTGAACGCGGCCGGTCGGCGCGCGGGGCTACCAGAAGCGGACGCGGCCGGTATCGACGTGAACGAAACCGGTGCGCGGGTAGTAGCCGACGCCGCCGGCCTGCTGCGCCAACGCGGCGCCGCGAAGCTGCGCGAGGCTCCGTCCCGGCACAGTGATATCGATCGCCTTGCCTTCGAGATGGAGGCTGTGGACGGCGACGCCCTCGCTGTTCGCATGGAGCATCGCATTGGTCACGGGCGAGCGGTATCCGGAAATCACCTGGAACGGCTCGGCGCTGCTCAGTCGATGCTGGATTTGCACCAGCAGATCGAGGAGCGCGGGATCGATCGGCTTTACTTCATTGGCGCGGAAATCGCGCAGGATGAAGTTGACGCGATCGAGCTCGCCGGGAACGTAGCGGCCGTCCTGCCAGTAAGTGGTGCTCAGACTTTCGCCGGTGTGCAGATTGTAGAACTTGAGCGAGCGGCGCCGAAGCTGGACGGTGGTGCGCGCTATCGCGACCGCAGGCACAACCAGTTGTGCAGCGGCCAGGGCGCTAATGCGGAGGAAGCGCCGCCGCGATAAGTCCGCGCGATGCCCGGGTTGCGACTGTGCGTGCTCGCTCACTTGTCGTCGCCGCGATCGGATCTGCTGGCGTTCCCCCTGCGCGTTCGGACCTGAGCGTCACGTCGCGCGCGATTCCTTCCTGGTCGTTTACTACTTCCCCGGCACGAGACCAGTCGATTAGGGTATCAATCCTGCCGGCCTGCGCAAGAGCCCGCACCGCGTCGATTCCGCCGGTGCCTTTGCGGTAAATGTCCCTTTCGCTCTCGAGGAAAATCCGCCCGTCGTCCAGCCGCGCCAGCATCACAGGCAAGTAGAAGATTTCGCCGCGATCATTCAGATCGACGGCGTTGAACAGCGCTTCGATATCGTCAGGATGCAACCGGACGCATCCATGGGTTCGGTAGCTGTAAACGCTGATGGGATGATTGGTGCCATGAATCCCGATCACCGGGAAACTCAGCCCGATCCAGTATTTGCCGAGCGGATTGTCGGGTCCGGGTTCGACCTCGTCCACGACCTCCCTGCCCTGTTCTTCCTCTTCGCCGCTGAATCGACGCCGGCACGCGCCAGGTCGGATCTTCGCGCATCTGGATCACCTTGAACGCGCCGATCGGGGTCCGCCACCGCACCCCCGGTTGCCCGATCGCGACCGGATACGCCCCGCTCAACCGGCCACTCTCGAAATGAAAGAGCATCCGCTGCGGCAGGTTGATCTCGATCAAATCGGATCCTTCGACGGGGACGATATGACGATTGTCGATATGAATAGTGTCGCCGGCCTGCAGCCGGTCTGTAACCTGCTTGCCGTTGTCGCGGGCCAATATCCTGGGGCTCTCACCGAATCGCGAACCGATACTTGTAAAGGAGTTGCCATCGGCGACAATGAAGTCGAACTCTCCCCCTACCATCTGATGCGCAATCGGCGCGAGCGTCGCGCTGGGCTCGGCGGCGTTCGCCGCGGCAGGAGGCGGGCCTGGATCCGATGAAGGAGCAGGCGCGGCAGTTGGACTCGCGTCGGGTAAAAAAGATGCGCTGGAGCCGGTCGCTGTGAGCGCGACAAAAAGGAATGCCGCGGCGATTGCGCAGCTCAGTGTTCGAATAGAAGTCGTCACACTTCAATGGTGACGACTTGGGGAAGCCGAGGCGAAAGCAGTTCGTGCGGAAGGGGTCTTATGGGGACTCTAAAGTCGCAAATCGAACGCAATTCGACGTCAATTGAGCGCGAGCAGCGATCTGCGCGCTCTATTTTTTCACTTTCTTGAGCGCCTGATCGACCCCGGCCATCCGCTTGGGAAGCTCCTTGCCTTCCAGCTTGGCGATCAAAGCGTCGGTGCCGAGCACCATGTGATGCGAATGAGCGTTGCGAATCGCGGTGCTGAAGCCCATCGCGTCCTGCGCGGAATTGACTGCCCACTTTACCATGCGGAGCGTGAAGCGGTCGCTCTCGGCGATTCGATTCGCAAGCGCCGTCGTTTCGGCCTCGAGCTTGGCGCGCGGCACGACCATATTGACGAAGCCGACGCGGCAGGCCTCGTCGGCGTCCACGAAGCGGCTCTGGAAGAGGATTTCCTTGGCCTTGCGCGGGGGCATGTCCCACGGAATCGAAAAGTACTGCAAGAGCGCGGGCAGGAACTTGGCGTCGTCAGAAGCAACGATGAGGTCCATCGCGGCCGCGAACATCCATCCGCCGAAGATGCACAGGCCCTGCACCTGCGCGATGGTGGGCTTGTCGAGATCGCGCCATCGCAGCGTGTTGTCGAGGAACAACTGGCGCGAGCGGGCGTACTCGCCGCGCACACCCTTGGAAAACGGGCGGCGCTCCTGGTCCTCTTTTTCTTCGGGCGTGCCGAGATCGTGGCCGGAGCAGAAATTATCGCCGGCGCCGGAGAGAATGATGACGCGGACGTCGTCGTCGGCGTTGGCGGTGGCGAAGGCGTCGTCCATTTCCTCGAGCAATCGCCGCGACTGCGCGTTCCTGTAGCGCGGACGGTTGAGGATGACCCTGGCAATGCGGTCGTGCTTCTCGTAGAGAACTGTTTTGTCTTCCATGGGCATCCCGTCCCGATTCGATAGTCGCCGCGCCGGCGCCACCGCGATGTTACATCAAGCGGCGGCGAATGCGGCAACGACTCTGCGCGACGGATTTTGCCTCGCCGTGGCGACTAACTTGTAAGGTTAGCCTCGAAGCGGCAAGGTTCTGTCATCTGTGAGTATGCATCTATCGTCGAGGAAGCTGCCGCTTGAACCCGGGCGGAGAATCTCACTCGTGAGCTCGGCCGAAGCGCCGCGATCCTCGGAGACCGATCTCGTCGCCCGCCTCAAGGCTGGCCACCAGGACGCGGCCTACGAGTTCTTCGATCGCTACGCCGCGCGCATCCGCCGCTTCATCGCGAATTCGCTCGGTGCCGATGCCCCCGATGCCGACGACGTGCTGCAGGAAACTTTAATGGCGCTGGCCGACGCGCTGCCGTTCTTTCGCGGCGACAGCTCGTTGTTCACCTTCGCCTGTGCCATCGCACATCGCAAAGTTCTTTCTCTCATCCGCACCAATGCGCGTCGTGCCCGCCTGATGCGCGCGGCTCCAATCGATGAAGACGCATCCACTCCGGCGCACGACGCCGGTGCCAATCGGGAATTCAGCCGCGCTCTCAAGCAACTCCGGCCCGAGTATCGCGAAGTGCTGATCCTGAAGTACGTCGAGGAGATCGCCATATCGGAAATCGCGCGGATACTGCGGCTCGGCGAGCACGCGGTGGAATCGCGCCTGGCCCGCGCACGAAAAGCCATTCGAAAGAGCTGGAAGGAAGAACCATGAACCCTGAAAAGACCGAATCGGATTTTGCGGCGCGAATAAAATCCGCCATCGATCCCGCCCGCGAATTTAACCATCGCGATTTCAGAAACGCATTCGCCGCCCGCCTCAAGCAAGTCGCCGCCCGGCCCGGTATCGTGCCCGTCGAGTTCGACGGACGCCGGATCGACGTTCGTCTCGGTGGCACGTTGCTCGGAGCCGCGATGAAGAACGGCGTCCGCCTGATGCACGTCTGCGGCGCGCGCACGCTGTGCGGAACCTGTCGCGTCGTGGTCGAGTCCGGCGCCGACAACCTGACCCCCATGCGCGGAACCGAGAAGTTCTCGCTGCGATGGCATCTCTCGATGAGCCCGCGTACGCGCCTCGCGTGTCAGGCGCGCGTGAATGGACCGGTCGAAGTCGAATCGGTCTTTCCACTTTGCGGCGACCTGCCCAACGGCTAGAGGAAATCGCGATGTCGTGGCCAATAAAACTTCGCGCGATAAGTTTCGCAGTCACTATCGGCGTGACGCTCATGGAATCGGCGATGGCCGCGATACCGATCGGCCTCGCGCTCCGGTATTTCAATGTCGCAAGCACCGCCAGGATTTTCGAGTTCCTGCTTCTGCTGATGGCGTCCGTTTCGCTCTCGATTTCGATCTATTCGCACGTGCGTCCGGTCCGGTTTCCGCGTCGCGCGCCCACGCGAGGTGCAACATGAACTCCACCCTGCCCCGCTGGATCGTCCCGATTCTGTGGATCCTGGCCGCGATGGACATCGTCAACGGGATCGAGATGTTCTTCTTCCCCGCCGCGTGGTTTTTCCGGCTGGTGCCGGGCGTGCCAGAGACCGGACCGTTCAATATGCACCTAGTGATGGACGGCGGGACGTTTTTCCTCGCCGTCGGCGGGGGACTCGCAGCCGCCGCTGTGAATCCGCGCCGCAACGCAATCGCTGTCGTCGTTGCCGCGGTCGCTGGCGTGATGCATTCCGCTCTGCACATATACTCACATGCCGCGGGCCTGCTCTCGACCGAGCATCTTGTGACCGAGCTACTGGGTATCTACTTTCCGACGCTCGTACTAATCGCGATCCTTGCCATCCTCTATAGCCAATCGGCCGGCGTGAAGAACTCGTTCATGCGGCCGGCTCAGGCAAAGTAGGTAATCCACGATGAGAATTCAGGGACTCGAAAAGAATCAGGTCAGTTGGACGCTGCGGCCGCTGTACGGAATGATGAGGCGGCGGTTCGGCAAGGTGCTGAGCCCATTCAAGGTGTGGGCATATCGGCCTGCGATTACGCTCGGACTGGCCGGCCTCGCTCAGGCAGTCGAGCACTCCAAGGCGGTCGCGCCGCGAACCAAGAATCTCGCCAGCATCCGCGCCGCTCAACTGATCGGCTGCAGTTTCTGTATCGATATAGGTTCCGCGATCGCGATGCGGCTCGGGGTCTCCGAAGAGACTCTCGCCGCTCTCGACACTTACGACGAGAATCCGCTCTTCACGCCCGCCGAACGCGCCGCGATTCGATACGCCGAAGAAATGACGCGAACGCCGGTCGAAGTGTCCGACCAACTGTTCGCCGAACTCCGGCGTCATTTCGACGATCGAGCGCTGGTGGACCTGACCGCCGCGATCGCGCTCGAGAATCTACACGCGCGGTTCAACTGGGCTTTTCAGATCGAGAGCGACGGGCTGTGCCGGCTGCCGGCGAATCGCCCTGCTCCAACTTCGCAAGCGCGCTGAAGCAATGACGACGATGCGCTCGATGAAAACAAGGATTGTTATCGCAACGATTGGACCGGCAACAATTTCACGAAGTCGAGCGCGACCTGCATCCACTGAGTAGCCTGCGAACGTGCTCGATCCGGGCTGGCGCGCGTCGGTGACGGCGCGAATCCCGTCTATTGCGATCTGAGGGGGCGGGCGCATCGCTTTTTTTGGATGCGCCGCCGTGCCAGCATCGGAGGGTATGAACGCGCTGCGCATTCTGCTGATCGAGGACGAGGCCCGGTTGGCCAATGCGGTCAAGCAGGGACTGGTCGAAGAAGACTTTACGGTCGAAATCGCCGGCAGTGCGGAGGAGGCGGGAGCGACCATCGCGCGCGGCGCGCCCGATCTGATCGTCCTGGACCTTGGGTTGCCGGGAAAAAGTGGACTGGAGCTGCTGCGCGAGATGCGCGCGGCGGGCAATCAGACGCCGGTGTTGATCCTGACCGCGCGCGGATCGCTCGAAGAACGCGTGGCCGGACTCGACAGCGGCGGCGACGACTACCTGACCAAGCCGTTCGCGTTTGCCGAGCTGGTGGCGAGAATCAAGGCGCTGGCGCGGCGTCCGCGGGCGCCGGCATCGCCGATTCTCAAAGTCGGCGAGCTGGAATTCGACACCGTCAAGCGGCGCGCGAAAATCGGCGAGCATAATCTGAACCTGTCGCCGAAGGAAAAGATGCTGCTCGAATTACTGATGCGAAACGCCGGCCAGGTGGTGACGCGCGACATGATCGCGGAGACGGTTTGGGATTCGAATTACAACTCGCTGACCAACCTGATCGAAGTATTCGTCAATCGGCTGCGCCAGAAGATCGATCCGCGCGCCGATCGTTCGCTGATAGTCACCGTGCGCGGAGTCGGATACACGATGCGCGCGGAATGACCCCGCGCGCTGCCGTTGCCGTGCGGCGGCCGCCAATGACGATCAGACTCAGGCTAACCATTTACTGGGCCGCGGTGCTGGCGGCGATCCTGCTGGCCGCGGCGATCGCAGTGGTACAACTCTTCGAACGCCAGCAATGGAGCGGTCTCGATGCGGCGCTGCTGAAAGAGGCCGAGAACACGGCTGATCAAATCGAGCGCAGCGGCGCGCCCGGCGCCCTGGCAATTCTGCAGCGGCTGAGCCTCGAGACGGATATCGGGCCCGGCCGGCGCGTACGAATCGTCACCGCGTACGGCGAGGTTGGAAACTACGGCGACATCCACACTGTCCCGCCGCCGTTCGACCCCAAGCTCCCCACCCACGCCGCGATTGTCGGCAACCGCGCCTTCAGGTTCGCGGTCGTTCCGATGCTCTACGACGGCCAGCTCGCGTACCTGCAAAGCGGGGTGCAGGTGCGCCTGGTTCAGGAGTCGGTTGACAACCTTCGCAACCTCCTGCTGCTGATGCTGCCGATCGTGCTGCTGCTTTGCGTCGGTGGAGGATACTTGCTGGCGGGCCGCGCGCTGCGGCCGATTGAATCGGTGACGGCGGAGCTCGACGCAATCGGGCCGGCGAATCTGGGCTCGCGGCTGACCGCCCCGCCGGTGGCCGATGAAGTCGCACGGCTCACTGCCGTCATCAACGCACTCCTGGAGCGCCTGGAGCGCGCGTCGGCTACGGAGCGCAGATTCGCATCCGACGCCGCGCATGAAATGCGGACGCCGCTGGCGGTGCTGCGCACGGGGCTGGAAGTAGCGCTCGCGCGCGATCGCTCGGCCGAGGAGAATCGCGCCGCACTTGGGGCGGCGCATCGCGAGGCGCTGTCGCTGTGCAAGATTGCCGACGAACTGCTGATGCTGTCGCGGCTCAACGGCGAAGTAATGGTCGATCGGCAGCGGCTGAATCTGCGCGCGCTGCTGAGCGAGATAGCGGCGACGGTCGGACCGCTGGCGCAGGCGCGCGAGATCAAGCTTTCGGTCAACGCGCCCGAGGACGTTTTCGTCAATGGCAACGCGGCGCATCTGCGCCGCCTGTTCGTCAATCTGCTCGACAACGCCTTGAAGTTCACCCCGGCGGATGGATCGATCGAAGTCGGGCTGAGGAGCGATTCGAATCGGGCGATTATCCGCGTCGCCGACACCGGGGAGGGAATCCATCCGGCGGATCTGCCGCATATTTTCGATCGATTTTTTCGCGGCGCAGGGTCGCCCGGCGAAGGCAGCGGCCTGGGCTTGAGCCTGTGCCGGGAAATTGCCCGCGCGCATGGCGGCGAGATCGCAGCCGCGAATCTTCCCAACGGCGGCTGCGCGTTCGTCGTGACGCTGGCGCTTTACCGCGACGATCCGAATCGAGCGACCGCGCCGCTCAGATAATCGCCGCTGCGGCGGCCAACGAGCGCTATGCGCGGCGCACACCGGCCTCGCCGGCGCCCCGGCATCAAACCTCGGCTCAAACCACCCCGGGCCACAAACGGTACCGGACCCGATCCATGTAGCGACGGTACTCGGGATCCGCGCTCAAATGTCCTTCTTCCTGACCGATTCGCCAGACCATTAAGGGGAGCGTCGTCGCGATCAGCATAATGTTGCGGTCGCTCGGATAGGACATCGCATAGCCAATCGAAAGTATCAGCCATCCGAAATATATGGGATGTCGAACCCATCGAAACGGCCCCTTCGACACGATTCCACGGTTCGCCGGCAACACACCGAAGCTGCGGCCCATATAGACGCGCGCGACCTGGCTCAGCCCGATGCCGAGCAACTCGAAAATAAGTCCGGTCGTCGCGAGCGCGCCGGCAGATGGACTTGTCGGACGCATTAGACACGGGAGGATTAGCATGCCGCCGGATGCGGCCAGCGTGCGCAGATTTACGGTCGAGGTGCGCGGGGCAAATCGCGCGAACGACATGACGGCCATGATCGCGGCGCCCGTCAGCCATACCAGGTTCGCGGCTCCCGCCAGGCTGAAGCTGAGTTCGCGCGCGGCCGGGATCGTCGCGAGTAAGAACGACACCGCCAGCAAACAGTTGCCGAGAGCGTGCCTTAGGCCTGCGGTTGTGACATGCGGTTGCGGATCGGCGACCGGCGCGGAAATGCGAGCGGCAACTGCTTCCATGAATATATAGTGCGCACGTGATACTGTACCAAGCAAACAATCGCGAAATATAATTGAGAATCGTACTTAGTATTCATAGCAATACTAACTTATGACCGTCATTGTGCTGCGGCAGTCGCCGTCGATTGGCTATCCCGGTCACCGCGTCGCGCAGTCCGTCGGAATTGGATGCATGATCGAATCCCGCGGGTCGCGATCGATGCGTGGGGTCGGCGCTCTCCAGTCGCCATTGCCGGCGGCGCCGCCATTGCTTAAGATGACCCGGCTTGGGTCTGCGGTTTCTTCGAGTGCCGAGGTGGCGGAATGGCAGACGCAGAGGACTCAAAATCCTCCGTGGGCAACCACGTGCGGGTTCAAGTCCCGCTCTCGGCACCAATGAACAATCGCGCTAAATCAATGACTTCCAGAAGGCTGCGACCAATCGTCGAATTTATTTCAAGCACTATTGTGCGCGAATTGTGCGGGTCTTGTGCAGGTTCCGGTGTTCCCTCCCCCCAGCGACCCCCCTTTTGGTTCTTGCGATCGCCGCTGACCCGCGCCTCGAATGTCAGCGCAAAATTTTTTTCTGACGTTCGACTCGAAGGCTGACGATCTGCAAGCGTTGAATCGCCTCCCCACGCCTCACGTCGCCCTCGCCTTTTGAACGGAGCGCAAGACAAGGCGAGCGCATCGAGCCGAAATCGTCGCAGCCGGCGCGCGCGTGCAACCCACTGCGCCGCGAGCGCGGCCGGCACCGCGAGGTGCGCCAGTTGGCACTGACTTAATTTGAGGGCGACTGTCTGAGTTTGGATCAGCGAGTGTCTTATTTTGTCGGAGTCTGATTCTCACCGACGTTGACACTATAAGCGTTCAAACCCTGCAAGATGGCCGAACACCGCGTCGGGTCTTTGGCGTTCGCGTCCACACATTTTCGATAATCGTCGAGCAATGCGTTTTTGTTGGAAACCGCGCGAAGCTGCTCGCAGGTTGTAATCCTGCTGCCGCCAGGAGTTACCGATCGGCAAGGATCGTCTGCTGTCAGGGCTGCTTCTTTGACTTCAGCCCAACAACCTGACAGCAGAGCACAGCCGAGCGCGAGCGCGGCAGCGTGGCGGAGATTCATTCTACTTTTCCTTGAGCCGGGGATCGTCGGTCGCGATGCATTGGTTCTGAGTGAGCGATTGGGCGATTGCCCAATCAAGACCATGAGTCTTTTTCATGTCGCGTTCCCCTTTAAATACCAATGCTGCCGAGAGCGAGTTGCAGGCGGACGCGGAATCGAAAGCGGAGTTAACCTGCCATCGCGATAGCGGGGAATCGAAGTCTGCCTTGTATCCGCTGTATTCGGCGCTATTGGTCTTGATGACAGGCGGCACCATCAGATACCAGCCCACAAGCGCGAGCGCGGCGGCGGGGCGGGGGTTCACTTCGTTCACTTGAGGCGCGGATCGTCGGTCGCGATGCAGTTCGCAGCCGCGTAGCGCATCGCACGCTGGCTGATGGATGGTGACACTTCCGATGCCTTCTTTTCCTTGATGCCGTCGAACGGCTTTAGCAACCGGGATATTTGTGCTTCGCATTCGTCGAGCTTTTCAAACGACGCCATAGTGATCCAATCGGCAGAAAAGACGGGCTCTTCATCGCCGGTTGTCATCAGGCTCATTAGCTGGCCGACGGTTGCCGTTGGCAGATAGCAGCAATGACTGGAAAAGAGAGCGGAAGTGATCGAGCCGTTCTCACTTCGCGGCAGTTCCGAAGCTGGCGGAATCATCAGATACCAGCCCACAAGCACGAGCGCGGCAGCGTGTCGGAGATTCATCTACTTTTCCCTTTTGAGGCGCCATCACACGCTTGTTCGTCAGACCGTTACTCACCCCTGAGTCAATCACCGTCGCAATGCTTCACCGATCGTTTTCACCTCCGAGGGGCAGTCCGTGTCCATAGGGATTATTGGGACTGTCCGGCGAGTACGGGCTGCCGTATCTCCCGTAGGGATTGTTGATGCTGTCTGGCGAGAGGGGGCTCCCATACCGTCCGTATGGATTCGAGGTCGAGTTCGGGTCGAAGGGATTGGCGCTCAGATTGCCGTGGTAGGTCGAGCCTGGCTGCAAGCGCTCTTGCAGAGCAGGCGGAACCTCGCCGGGTACGCCGCTCCAGGCGTTGGGGTCGCCGAACGCCCCCTGAGCATGAGCCGTGCCTGCGAACGCCAGCAACATTCCGACGAGAAGCAGTTTCCTGATCATGATTCACTCTCCCTGCCGAAAGCACGGTGACAAGCAGTTGCGCCGAAGGACACGATCCGATTGAAGTCTCCTCGCCGGCCCTTTACAAGTAGTATCAGAGTCTCCAATGAAGCGATCTTCCAAACAGCGCGCGGCAAGCAAAGCGGCCTTCGCACTGGCCGCGAAACTATCGCTTGAGCAACGCAAGTACCGGGCGCAGCGCGCGCGCATTCAACGGGATGCGTACAAAGAGATTCAAAAGGTCCTTCCAGACGACTTTGATCGGGCTCCTGAGGCTGTTCGGACCCCAAAGAGCGAACCGCAAATTCCGTCCGCTGCTTCCGCCCCCATAATCGCGGTGGGAGTGCCGCAACCGCCGTTTCCGGCCAGGCGATGGACTTGGCCGCTTCCCCGACCTCCCTCTCCGAGAATCGCAGCGCAGTCGGTGGCGGCGCGAAATTTCTTGGCTCCCTGAATTATTCGAAGGGTTTGATGCCGCCCGAGCGGCGGCTGACCCTTCGGCTGCTGATGCCTCCGTGCTCTGATTCGCACCTTTCGGACAGTCGAGGGATCCAGCCCCAACCGAGCGCCCAATCGATCGGGTGATCTCGCCGAGCTGTTCAAAAGCGCCGCGTCAGCGCGGGCCATGGATTTGCGGCTTTGACTCAAACCGATTTTGAGTTCTCCAGATAACGCGCTGCCCGAGCGATTTTGTAGTCTCGCAGGCCGTGGTTTGCCCATACTTGGGCGTGGACAGCGAACGAATCGCGGCCGCGATACGTCAGCCGGCGATCCTGACCGTGGTCTGGATCTGCGCGCTCCTGATGTTGGCGGGCACTTTGACGAAGATGCCCGCGCAGTGGCACCGCCGCGACTTCTCGAACTATTACGAATCAGCGTGGGCGCTCCGCCACGGAATCGATCCATATGCCACGGTTTTGATGCCGGTCGGCGCCCAGCTCGGTCTGGAGACCGGCGGGCTGCTTCACGCTTCCGAGACGCCGCCGTTCCTACTTTGCTTCGAACCTCTCACCTGGATGCGGCCGTGGGTCGCATTCTGGATCTGGACCGCGATCAACTTTTCGGCATTGGCAATCGCGATGTACCTGTTGCTTGCGCATCGACGCGGGCTTTCCGGGCGCACGGCGTGGTTGCTGGCGGGACTGATTCTGATGTCGGCGCCGGTGAATTTGAATTTTTATTGGGGACAATCGCAGCTGATAGTCCTGGCTCTGATGGTGGGCGCGATGCGCTCGATGGAACGCGAGCGCGACGGCACTGCAGGCTTGCTGATCGCATCGGCCGGGCTGTTGCGAGCATACCCGCTCCTGCTGGTCGGCTATTTTGTCATTCGCCAAAAATGGCGGGCGGTTGCGTTCGCGACGGCTGGAATCGCAGCAGGAGTATTGGTAACTGTCGCGGCTTTGGGTTTAGCGCAAACTATCAGCTTCATTTACGGCGCATTGTGGCTCACTGACTATTCAATAGTGAACCGGGTGGATAATCTTTCGCTCGGACCGTTCGTGTCGCGGACCTTCTGGGCATTGACCGGTACCGCATCGGGCTCATCGACCGATTGGATCAGACGCGCCAGCATCGCCGTTGCGGACATAGTAGTACTTGGAATGACTATTCGCGCGACGCTGGCAGATGCGAACCGCCGCGATCCCGACTGGAGAATCTACTCGCTGTGGATCGCGGCCTCGATCATGCTGTCGCCGGTCGGATGGCATCACTATCTGGTGTTACTGACTATTCCGTTCGTGCAACTGGCCGCATCCGCGGCGGATGGGCTGTCAAGCTCGCGAGCCGTCTGGATGGCGGCGCTGGCCTACGTTCTCAGCGCGGTTTCGCTCCGCCTCTTCAACCGGTTCCTGATTCCGCCGCCGACTGACTTCCAGCGCGCATTTCCGTGGCTGGTGCGCGCGCTTGAGGAAACGAGCTTCATCGCTTTACTTACGGGATACGTCGCGGCGTACTGGTTCGCGACCGATCTCGCCCGCCAGGTAGTGTCTCAATTTGGGGTGGCCTTACCCCCGCAGGTAACACACGGATCAGTTGGTGGCAGCGGCGATGGCCATGCAGGGACTGTCGCAGCCTCGCGCCTGCGGGCTGATCGCGATCATGCGGCGCAGCTCTACGACCGGCGTTAGAGGAAACTGTTTAATTGACACTGTAAACTAAACCATTTACACTCAAAGAGAATGATCGGCGGCTTCAGGCATAAAGGGCTTCAAGAAATTCACCTCACCGGCAAGACACGCCGGATCGGCGCTGATCATATAAGGAAGTGCGTGCGTATCCTGCAATTGCTGGAAGCAGCGGCGCAGCCAGAGGACATGAATATCGCAGGCTTTCGCTTCCACGGCCTGCAAGGCAACCCAAAACGCTGGTCGGTGCGTGTGACCGGGAATTACCGCATCACGTTCGGATGGTCGGGCGAAAACGCCTTGGACATCGATTTTGAAGATTACCATTAGGAAGGAAGTTATGGAGAAAAGGAACGGACTGCCGCCCGTCCATCCGGGCGAGATTATCAAGCAAGACATCCTACCGTCTGTCGGCCTGTCCGTGACGGCTGCGGCGAAAGCCTTGGGGGTGTCCCGCCAGATGCTTCACGACATTCTGGCGCAGCGCAAGCCCCTGTCTGCCATCATGTGCCTGAAGGTATCCCGCCTGTTTGGCGGCTCAGCGGAAGTATGGATGCGGTTGCAGGCAGCCTACGACCTGAAGAAGGCTGAGCAAAACAAAAAGGTCATGAAACGTGTCGCGCGGATCGTGCCTGTAAATCTGGTCGAAGAAGTTCGGGTCTGATCCCCCGCGGGCAGGCGAGCTTTCTTCAAGCCAGAAACTTGCTTGTCACATGCGCCAGCCTGCGATCCTGCCCGTAGTATGGATCTGCGCGCTTCTGATGCTGACGGGATACGTCGCCGCGTACTGGTTCGCGACCGATCGCCCCCGCCAGGTGGAACCGCGATGGGCCCGAAAGTGCCGGCGGCAACGCCGGGCGAGAAGGCGGCTCCGGGCGAGCTTTGCCCGATTGCGCGCTTTTGCTCTGGGCACCGAGTTCGAAGCTGGCCGAGGCCATGGAAGTGCTGAGCGCGTGGAGCTTCAGCTATCGCACTTGCGCGGTATGGGACAAAGAGGTGATCGGCCCCGGTTACTTCTTCCGTCAGCAGCACGAACTCTTGTTGCTGGCGGCGCGAGGCTCTCCGCCCGCGCCAGCACCGTCGGATCGGGTAGCGTCTGTCATTCGGTCGCGCCGTGGGGCGCACAGTGAAAAGCCCCAACTCGTCTACGAAATTATTGAGCGCATGTACCCGGCAATGCCCAAGCTAGAACTATTCGCCCGTGGGCGGCGTGAAGGCTGGAGTGCCTGGGGCAATCAGGCCGCCGCATAGCCGGCCGTGTGCTTCATCAGACCGGCGGGGCAGTCCTCAGTCTGTAAGAGCGCCAAGTCCAACACGCGGCGGTCAATCCAAGTCCAAGTTCGCCCGCTTATCTAATTCTGAAAGGGCCATGGGTCGCGGACGATAACGATGTTGCGTGGAGGGCGGTTGGCCTTCGCGTTGTTGCATTTCCTGCATAGCGGCTGAAGGTTCGCAAAAGCAGCTTTGCCTCCTCTACTCTTGGGTTCGATGTGGTCAATTTCCAAACCTTCGGCGGAGCCGCACGCGAAGCACTTTCGCTCATAAAGCTTCAGAATCTCGTTTTTGAGTTTCCTGCTCGGTTCGATCGCGCTGGTCTCGTCCGAAATACCGAGTCGCTCTGGTAGCGAGAACCGTTTCGACATACAAGGCCTCCCCGAACAGATCGTGGCTACACGACTGACAGCGGGGAGAATCGAACTCCTCGTCGCCGAGAGCATTGGCCATATCCGTTTCCCAGGTCTCCGGCTGAACGTCCGGTCCGCGGTCCATCAGAAACACACCGTCTACTTTCGCCGCAAAGCAACTCTCACAATAAAACCTAGGAACTTCGATCTTTAATAGGTCGTTGTGACTGCACAGGATTCTTCGATGATGCACGAGGTTGGCGCGGTACTCACTCATCGAGCAGCTCTTTGGTCGCGAAGTCGAGTTTTTGCAGCGTCGAAGAGAGGCGGGGCATGTCTCGAATCTTTACCAAACGTCGAAATCTCAAACAATGCTGGCGCACGATCATGAATCGCGAGACGGCTCTAACTTTGCGTTTACGCGGGCATTCAGGCAACTTCGCGTCCGAAACCGCTCGGTGCTATAGAGAACGACAGTCCGCCAGCGGAGGGGGAACAGCGCGCGGTGATTGCGCCCAATACGGTCGTAGGAAATCGTTACAAGGTGACTCGCTCACTCGGCGGCGGCGGGATGAAGCAGGTCTATCTCGCCGCAGAGGGCATCCCTCGCGCTCTTCGCTGTCGCCTTTGCCGGCATTTGCTACTGCGAGCAGAGTCGGCGCGAGCAGCAGTGTATCGTTGCCGCACGCGAATATCCGCTCATCTTGAAGCAACCGACGCTGGCGCTTTCGACGCAAACCGGAGAGGCGACCGCGCCGCCCGGTTAAACGACCGGCAAGAGTCCTGAATTATGGGATTTGTGGGCTTTGTTCTAGCAGTCTTGATGGTTTTTATCGTTGGTGTGATCGTCTTGGCCATAATTCTGGCTGCTCGTTCCAGAAAACTTGTGGCAAACAGGGAACGAGAGATCAGATCAACCGCGGATTTCTCCGCCGATGATGTCTACGTAAGTCCGTATTCCCGCAATGGCTTGGCTATCGACAATGCACGCGGGCTCGTGATGCTAGTTGATACCACGCGACAACGAAAAGTGAGCTTCGAGAAACTCGTCTCGGCCGAGGTGATGGAAGATAACGTCACGCTCATGACCACGAAAAGAGGACTCGGTGGAGTCGTCGTGGGTGGACTACTATTCGGAGAAGTCGGCGCAATCGTTGGCGGACTGACGGGACGGCAAGCATCGAAATCGTCGACGGGCGTTCGCAGCGTTACCTTGGTCGTCGTCGTCGATGATTTTAACGCTCCCCGCCATAGTGTGACGTTCATGAGGTGGGCCGATGAAAAAGGCCTGAGCAAAAATTCTGCCCTCTACCGTCAGGCCATTGAAAAAGCACAACTCTGGCAAAGCCGCCTTACCATCGCGATGCGACATGCCGAACAATTCAAACAATCTCCTGAGAGCGTGCGCGCGGGTGGGGCATTTACGCAGCCGTCCTCCGCGCTCGCTTCAGCCCCGACCGCAATGACGACGAAGCAAGCCGCGGCAAAGCCGTCATCCGATGTCATTGGCCGGCGATACAGAATCGTCAAGGTGCTCGGCGGCGGAGCGATGAAGAAAGTGTACCTAGCCGAAGATTCCCGTCTCGCTGGGCGCCGATGTGCTGTGGCGGAAATGCTCGACAATTATTCGAATCCGGAAGAGCAGCAGCATGCATCGCTGGCGTTCCAACGTGAATGCGATCTGCTAGCCACGCTAGACAACCCGCACATACCGAAAATATACGACCACTTCAGCGAGGACCATCGACACTACTTGGTCATGGAGTACGTCGAGGGATTGACGCTGGAGGAGATGATTTCGTCTACCGGAGGATCTCTAGGGGAAAACGCAATAATAGATCTCACGCGACAAATTCTAGATACCCTATGCTATCTGCATGGTCTGACACCCCCGTGATTTTATTGGGATCTGAAGCCATCGAATATCATGATTACGAGCGATGGCCGGATCAAATCGGTTGAATTCGGCATCGCTCGTAATTTCGAGCCGTCGCGGACGGCAACCATGATCGGAACGCAGGGCTATGCTGCGCCGGAGCAGTATAGCGGCAGAGCCGAACCTCGCAGCGACATCTACAGTCGGGCGCCGTAATGCACCATGCGATTACGGGGCGCGACCCCACGTCGGAAGCGCCCTTCAGTTCCGTCAGTCGGGCAGCTTCGGCCCGACGTGCGCCCGGCTCTTGGAGCACTTATCGATCAAACTTTCAGCTACGAGCCGCAGAAACGGCCGGGAAGTGCCGGAGAGATGAGGGTGCAACTGTGAACCTAGCGTTTGAAATCGACTCAAGAATGCCTTGCGAACTGTGTCGGCCCCGCTGATAAGTGTGGAGCCACCGCCGAAAGCGAACCTCACAGCGCGAACCTCGAACTTCTGCGCGATCTGTGGCGCCAGATCGTTCGTGGCGATGGAATATGCGCGAATTGCGGGACGCGACCCGAAGATGCTGAAGCCATGTTGGCAGACGAAGCGCCTCATCCGACGAAAGGTTACAAGCTAAATGTGAATGGGGTGCTAGTCTCTGATTTGAAGAGGCGCCACGGTCGGATACCGCCTTTTACTTGGTTGGTCTCCTGGTTGTCGGCGTACCTGTTTTAGCCTTCTTCTGTGGATGCTTATGAGCCAGCGCCAGATCGCTCCGGCGGCGTTACTACTTCGGACGCGCCGCCTTGAATATATCCGCTGAACCTGACGAAATGTCCGAGTCCGATAAAGCAGCTAAGGAAGATCTGTTACTCGAAGAAGCTCGAAGTACTTCCTCTTCTGATCGCGATGCAAACTTAAAGATCTATCAGCAATTGCAGCACTGCGACCCAACAAGCGACTGTATAAGCAAAAAGTCGATCACTATGCCCGGCTTGTTCGCAGAGAAAATCGAACTGCGCCGACATCTAGATCATCGTCAACAGTTGATTCGTCATCTTCAGCGACAGACGAATTTACGAACGATGATATCGACCATGGCTCGCAGCGATCTGCACAACACTGATATTAAACGGGGGTCAAAGTGGGCCGAGATGTTGGAACGAACTGAAGGATTAATCTGCGAACACTATAAGATCTGCGGCGAAAGATCTCGGAAGCTTAGCGGCGACTGCCGACCATTTTGCGGCTGGATGAAATTGGTCAAATGTGTCAGTCAAATTTGTGAAAAAAGGCCAGAGATCTTCTTCCCATAATTAATACACCTCCCGTGTGGCTTGAGCACATTGACGCGAACGCCAGCCTTCGTCCTCGCCCAAAACGCTCCGATAGCGCAGTGTCTTCAGGTTAACCATTCCTCAAAACTTTTGGCCGATAATATTCCGCGTGAGCAACATCCGTGAGTTTCTCCATACCCGTAGCGATTCGGCGCTCCGAATCGACTGCCAAACGACTGCCAATCACGACCCAACACGACGGTTCGCGACCGATCGCGCCCGCCAGGTTCCCGCGACTCAAGCAACGAGCAGTGCTACAATCGCTGCTCGCATCGATCGTCGAGAGAAGGAGGCACAAGGATGCTCTACATTGCATTCATCAAGAACAGGCCGGGATTGGCGACCGACACCGACATCGTCGCAAAATCCCGCAAATGGTGGAACGAAGGCGCCAAGCCGGCCGGGTTGAAGACCGTCGGCTTTTACGGAGCGCTGGGCAGCGATACTCCGGACGTGCTCCTGTTCGAGTCGTCCAATCACGACGACATCCGCACGATGATCGAGTACTGGCGCGAGGTCTCGTTCGAAGTTCATCCGGCGGTCGATATGGCGCAAGTCTTTCGCGCTCAGGGCATGAAGATCTCGTAGCCAGCGGGCAGGCATCGCGAAGGTGCGATTCACGCTACGCACCGCAACACGGACCATCGAATGTCCCGCGAGGTGAACCCGCTCTTCGAATGAGTACGATCGCACGCGCTGCGGCGCCGTCGCATCCGCGGTGTCGAGGATAATCGTCCATCGGCGCCCGAATTGTTTCGGCGGCAGCTTGAATTCCATGGGCTCGCGATATGAGTTGAACATCACAAAGAAGCTGTCGTCGGCAATTCGAGCGCCGGCGCGATCGCGTTCGCTTATCGCGTCTCCATTCATGAACGCGCCGAGCGTTTTCGCGTATCCGACACCCCAGTCGGCGGAGGTCATCTCGGCGCCGTCGGGCCGGAACCATTCGAGATCTTTCAGCCGGCTGCCCTTCGGAGCGGCGCCGGTGAACCATCCCCGGCGCCGGAAGATCGGATGCTCGCGGCGGAGCCGGATCAGCCGCCGGGTGAAATCGATCAGCGTCGCGTCGGCGCTTGCCCAATCGATCCATGAAATCGGATTGTCCTGGCAGTAGGCGTTATTGTTGCCGCGCTGCGTGCGGCCGAGCTCGTCGCCGGCCAGCATCATCGGTACGCCCTGCGACAGCAACAGCGTCGCGAGGAAGTTGCGCTTTTGCCGCTCGCGAAGCGCACGAATTGCGGGATCCTCGCTCGGTCCTTCGGCGCCGCAATTCCACGATCGATTGTTACTGTCGCCGTCGCGGTTATCCTCGCCATTCGCCTGGTTGTGCTTGTCGTTGTACGAAACGAGGTCGGCGAGCGTGAAGCCGTCGTGCGCGGTGACAAAGTTGATGCTGGCGAGCGGCCCGCGGCCGCCGGCGCGGTACAGGTCCGAGCTGCCGGTGACGCGCGATGCAAACTCGCCCATCGAATAGCCCGCGCCGCGCCAGAAATCGCGCACGCTGTCGCGGTATCTGCCGTTCCATTCCTTCCAGTTGACCGGAAAGCCGGCGACCCGGTAGCCGCCATCGCCGACGTCCCACGGCTCCGCGATCAACTTGGCCTTCGATATCACCGGGTCCTGCGCAATCGCCGCAAAAAACGGGCTGTTGGCCGCGAATTCGCCGCCCGGTCCGCGCGCAAGTGTGGTCGCAAGGTCGAAGCGGAATCCGTCCACGTGCATCTCGAGTATCCAGTAGCGCAGGCTGTCCATTACCATTTGGAGAACCCGCGAGTGTGTCATGTCGAGCGAGTTCCCGGTACCCGTGTAATCCTCGCATCGGCCGCTGCCGTCGGTGCGCAGCCGATAGTAAGTAACGTTGTCGATTCCGCGAAAACAAATCGTCGGTCCGCGCTCATCCCCTTCGCCCGAATGGTTGTAAACGACGTCGAGGATCACCTCGATCCCCGCGCCGTGCAATGCCTTCACCATCGCCTTGAATTCCGTGACGCAACTGCCGAGCGCGCCGCCGGATGCGAAGCGGATGTCCGGCGCAAAATAGCCGATTGTATTGTATCCCCAATAGTTACTTAGGCCGGTTTTGGACAAGCGGCGTTCGGGGGCGGTCTGATGCACCGGCATCAATTCAACCGCGTTCACGCCGAGCGAGGTCAAGTGCCGGATGACGCCCGGCGACGCGAGCGCCGCAAATTTGCCTCGAACCCGGCGCGGCGCTTCGGGATGCAGCGCGGTCATCCCCTTCACGTGCGCCTCGTAGATGACGAGATCCTCCCACGGAATTGCGGGCTTGCGATCGCCATCCCAGTCGTACGCCGAATCGACAACCACGCACTTGGGCATCGCAGCCGCGCTGTTGCGCAGATCCAGACGAGGCGCAGCGTCGACCGCGGTCGAGCGATAGCCGATCATCGAATCGTGCCATCGAGGCGTGCGATCGAGCGCTCGCGCATACGGGTCGAGCAGCAGCTTGGCGGAGTTGAAGCGATGCCCCGCGGGCGGATCGTAGGGACCGCTGACGCGATAGCCATAACGCTGACCGGCCCGAACGCCGCGAACGTAGGCGTGCCAGATGTGTTCGGTGCGCTCGACGAGCGGTATTCGCGCGATCTCGCCGTTACCAGTGACAGCGGCGCCACCAAACAGGCACAGCATCGCGCCGGTCGCGTGCTCGGAAAATATCGAAAAGTTCACTCCCGCACGGTCACAGGTCGCGCCAAGCGGATACGGCACGCCGGGCAGGATTTCAAATTTGGTTTTCGGCATTTTGAAAATGACACTAATGGCAAGCCGTACCGATGATGGCAACCGTAGCGCCCGTAACGACGCGCGCGTGAACTGGATGCCAACGCATTTCGCCGCACTCTCCCGCGGGACAGGCTTCGACGTTATGGCCATGACGCCAACGGTCTGGCACGCCAAAAGGCAATAAAACTGCCCTAAGTTCATAGCGAAAGGCTTGACCGATCGTAGACAACGTTAAACAATACTCCATGACAGCGCCGGGCAGAGCAATATCGCGCAGCAAGTGAGTGAGTAGGAAAGCTCCCGCGGGCGCGACGATGCGAGAGAATCAGCTGACCTTGGCTTTCGGACAGCGCCGGATGGTCGCGGCGTCGGGTAATTGATTCAAAAGCGCACTTGACAAGTTGCAAGGGCGCAGCGTAGCGAAGTTCCCCACACTATTATTGGCTGGCATCTAGTTGCGCTATCTATAGGTAGTGTGGCATACGATTTGCTCATTTTAGGCCGATATAGATGAGACTTGAAAAGCTACGCGATTCACTTAAAATAAAACGTCGATTATGCGGCTAGTCTGGCATTTCGACTTCGTGGTCGTTTTATGAGTGCAGCGCTGACCTCATCGCCATCGCCGGCCGCGGGTAAACGGATGCCGTCGCGAGAACCTGCGGCGCTGGAAACTCGTGAAGTTGACCATCTCGTTTCCAGGCTGCTCGCCGAGATCAAGGTTCCATTCGACTCGCTCGGCACCCGGGTCCTCAATCAGCTTTCTGACCTGAAAAAGATTCTCTCCGCCGACTATGTGGACGTGCCCGCGCTTCCATCCAAGCCTCTGCTCAGGGAATTGGCGCGGATAGTCGAGAATGACATCAAGCAACACATGCCCGCGCTTCCGTCGATGCCTCTGCTCAGGGAATTGGAGCAGATAGTCGACAATGACATCAAGCAACGCACCCCGGCATACGGCGGCCTGGCGTCTCTCGGCAGCCCGCAATTGCTCGGTCATTTGGCCAAAATTTTCGGTCCGCGCGAAGTCGCGCTGCGGGCCGAACCTTATCGCGCCGGCGCCGGGCTGGCGCTGCGCGGATTTTACTGTCGTGCCAAGCTTGGCGACAAAAACAAGTTCGTGATCTTCGTTAACACCGCGCATCATCCCGGCGCGGTCGCCGCGACACTCGGCCATGAACTCGGTCACTACATCTACGGCTCGTTGATGGGAGAAAAAGCCGCCCACACGGCATTCATGGAAGGCGCAATCGCCAATCATCTGCTCGAGGAGGATGAACTGTTTGCCGACAGTCTGGTCGCGCTCGCAGCCTACAGCCCGGAATTGATCAAAAAGATCGGCGGCCTTTCGCAACTCAGGTCGGGTTTCTCGGAGGATCTATTCAACCGGATAAAGTCCGCCTACGACTTGATCGGACCGCGTTACGGCCTCGATTTCACCAAGGGTAAGATGGCGGCGGCGTGGCGCGTCCGATACCTCACCTCGATGGCTCACTTCTTCAAGCTGCGCTGCGCGCTCTACAAATCGGCCGGGGTCTGAGCCTCACAAAAGGGGACAAAGCGGCCGCTCGCCGAAGTCAGGCGGGCGGCATCGTTTTATTTGCCGCCTTCAGAGTGCCGCGAACATCGCATTGAAAAGCGATGCGCCGCGCCATCCATTATAGCGCATCCTATAGCGTCCTCCCCCTTACCCACTTCTAACAGGGACCGAAGTCGCCAGGGTAAACTCCGCTCGCTCTTGTTAGCATCGGGTGCAGGGGTCACCCCTGCCCAAGGAGGTGCGGAACCCACGGTGGGTTCCGCATTCAATAAAGTGATTTGCCCTTCCCCCGCGCGGCTGAGCGTCCGACTCTTACCTCGCCCGTCATTTCGCTGGCGACGGGGTCGGCTCCGCAACCAGGCGCGCCGTCATCGGATGCGACTCGTGCCGAATCAGGATGTCCAGGAAGTACTTGTCGGCCATCGCGGCTGCGACCTTGTCTGTCATTTCAGGCGCCGCCTCCAAGCGGACCTTGTCGAACTCATTGTCGCCGATCTTGACCTTCACGTAGAGGCCCGCGGTGTTTTTCTGAATTCTGCCGTACGCTCGATCGCCCAGCCGGACATATAGCTGCCCGTCGATAACGGCCAGCCACAGCCTCGACCAGTGCTCGCCCTCCTCGGGGCCGATCGTCATGATCTGGAGCGTGCTCTGGTCGCGGAACGCATTCGGATCCCATCCGGGAACGGGGATGTTTGCAGCGCAAGCCGCACCCATCAGCGCGATCCAGAAAACGGCCGCGACCGCGACTACGTTAATGCTCGTTTTGATCTTCATCAGCTTGCACCTTCAATCCGGTCCGATGGCGATCTTTACTGATATTTCCCATCTACTCGTGTCGCGATCGACCTTGCACATACCGTACGCCTATACTCTCGCGGGCGCGCGCAATCCGTGCCGGTCGTGTGCTAGCACCGCCGGCGCCCGGAGCGCTTACAGCGATTCGTAAACCGCCTCGATCAGCCAAGTCGCGCGCGGATCGATCAGCAAGCTCGCCTGCATCTTGTTCATCGTGTAGCCAAACCCGATCTTCGCCTCGGGATCGGCAAATCCGAGCGAGCCGCCCGCTCCCGGATGGCCGAATGACTTCGGATTTGGACCCAGCTCTCCGCCGGGTTGCGACATCATGAAGCCCAACGAGAAGCGCGTGTTGATTATCAGCAATTCGTCGGGGCCGCTTGATTGCTCAATCGAGCATTGCGCGATTTGCTCCTTCGACATCACGCGAACGCCGTTCAATTCGCCCCCGCGCGCCAGTGCGCCGTACAATTGCGCCAGCGAGCGTGCGGTGCCGTGCCCGTTGCCCGCGGGAATTTCGGCCGCGCGCCATTGCCGCGTGTTGACCAGCCCTGGCCTCATGCCACCCGGCGGATTCATGAACGCCTTGGCGGCAGCCGATTCCGGATTCTTCATCACTTCGGCAAAAAGATTCGGCTCGCCCGGTCCCGGCGGCGGCAAGGCGATTATGTCCGCGGTTCGCGCATCATGCTTCGCGTCCAGACCGATATGAAAATCCAGATCGAGCGGACCGGCGATCTCGTCGCGCAGATACACGCCCGGCGTCTTGCCGGTGATGCGCCGAATCACCTCGCCGACCAGCCATCCGAAGGTGATCGCGTGATAACCGTGCTTGGTGCCCGGCTCCCACCACGGCTCCTGCTCCGCGAGCGCGGTCGTCATCTTGTTCCAGTTGAAGAGCGCGTCGTCGTCGAGGGGTTTGCGCACCGCGGGGAGACCCGCGCGATGGCTCAGCAGAAAGCGCACCGGTAACTTGTCCTTGCCCGCCTGCGCGAACTCGGGCCAGTACTTCGCCACCGGCGCGTCGATGTCGAGCAGGCCCTTGTCGGCCAGCCGATGCGCGCAAATCGCGGTGACACCCTTGGTGGTCGAGTAAACGTTGACGAGCGTGTCGCGCGTCCACGGCCTGGTCTTCGCCTGGTCGGCATGCCCGGCCCAGATATCCACCACGCTTTTGCCGTCGAGCATAACTGCCGCGGCAGCGCCGACCTCGCCTCGCTTTTCGAAATTCTCGGCGAACGCGTCCTTCACACGTGTGAATTTAGGATCGCAGGTGCCTTCGATTTTCACCGCCATGAACATTCTCCTTGTCGTTTTGCGCGCGGATCGAGGCGACGCCCTTCGGCTCAGGCGATCGCGCCGCCGCAGCTCGATCCCGCGCCCGCCGTGCATCCGAAACAATGCGATCCGGTCGCGATGCGCGCGCCTGCAAGTCCGCCGACATCTTCGATATCCCAGATCGTCGATGGCGCACGGTCACCGAGCGGAATTTCCAGCATCTGATTAAAATCGCAGTCGTAGAGCCGCCCGTCCCATCCGACGCTCACCAGACTGCGGCACATCAGACCATCCATGGTCGCGGGGTTGAAGTGATTCACCAGCAAGCTCATGTACGCCGAGTGAATCCCGGCAGTTCTCAACTGATTGGCGAAGCGGGCGATCGGCATGTTCGTAATCGTCAGCAGCCGGTCGAAAACGATCCCGAAATTGCGCGCGAGTTCGTCCCGGTATTGCTCTTCAAGCGCGGCCTGCGGCGGCGGCAGCGACGCGCCAATCGGGTTGTACACAAGATCCAGCCGCAGCTCGCCGCGCCCGAATCCGACCGCATTCAGTTGCTTCAACACCGCGATGCTCTTGTCAAACACGCCGGCGCCCCGCTGACGATCCGTGTTCTCCGCGGTGTAGCATGGGAGCGAACAAACCAATTCGACGCCCGACCGCCGGTAGAATTCCACCAGCCATTCCATCCCGGGTTCCAGCGTCACCGTCAGATTGCATCGGACGATCGCCTTGCGGCCGAGCGCACGCGCCCGTTCCACCAGCATCACAAAGTTCGGGTTCAGCTCCGGCGCGCCGCCGGTGATGTCCAGGGTCCCGACTCGCGGACTCGCCGCAAGCATTTCGATCACTCGCTCCGCGGTTGCACGCGTCATCTGTTCGGTGCGCCGCGGGCCGGCATCGACGTGACAGTGATGGCACGTCTGGTTGCACAGCTTGCCGACGTTTACCTGGATGGTCACGGGCGATTTACGGCTGAGCGCGGGAATTCCATGGCGCGCCAGCGTCGCGTCGAAGTGCGGACCGGAGACTGATTCGGATATCGCGGCCATCGCGTGTGATTCTAACACGCGCGTCGCGCGATCGTTACCGGCAAAATCGTGGCGTCCGCGGACCGCGAACGCCAAAAAAACAGGAGACCGGATGGCCGGCCTCCTGCGCTACTTGGGGGGGAATCAACTGGCCAGGACAGTTCCAGTTAGTGATGCGCCTCGAAGCCCTCCTCGCGACGCATGAACTTGTACGGGTGCGCTTTGAATTCGCGGCGCACGTTCGGATGGGTCCTCAGATACTCGCGGAGCTCCGGATGTTCATCCACGAACGACTGATTCTCGATCAGTGCCGGATTTTTCGCGAGAGTCCGCGCGAGGCCAGGATGCGAATCGAAAAACGCGTAGTCCGCATTTGCGACTGCTCCGTGAGTGACGGGAACCTGTGCTATCACGGGACCCGCCATCGCAAATGTCAGTGCCACTGCGGATAATATCGTCATTCCTCGTTTCATCTTCATGGACCTCCGCCCGCATAGGTTAGTACGACCCTGATAGCATCTGGTTTCAATGCATACTGTTGATAATAGCGGAAGCGATTTGCGTGCCGTGCCGATGGCGATTGTTTTTCCGCAGGAATCAGCGGTGTTTCGATGATGCGAAAATGTAACCCGGCAAATTTACGCGTTCCAAATCGTATAGGCGACATACCAATTTCGTACGCCAGCGCGGTTTCCTCGCCGCAAGGGCTGCGTTAAAAGAGCGTTCATGAGAAAAAAAATAAACGAACGAACCTACCGCGGCGGATGCCATTGTGGACGCATCCGCTTCGAAGTGAGAGGCAAGCTCGAGCGCGTCTCGGAGTGCAACTGCTCGATTTGCACGAAGAAGGGCTACCTACACTGGATCGTTGAGCGGGCCGCGTTCCGGTTGCTCACACCGTCCGACAACATCGCGGCGTACACCTTCAACACGAAAGTCGCGAAGCATCTCTTCTGCCCGAATTGCGGCGTCGCATCGTTCTATATTCCGCGCTCCGATCCCGACGGCATCGACGTTAATGCGCGATGCCTCGAGGGTGTGGACTTGAGCCGGCTCGAGTACGAACATTTCGACGGACGCAACTGGGAGCAGAGTATCGCGGCGCACAAGGGGATCGAGCGCGGCCGAGTCGCGAAGTGAGGTCGGACTAGTGGCGACGTTGGGTTTTTCGCGTGGCGATTTTGAGGTGTTCGCGATCGAGGGTTTCAACGCTCGCATGGCGAAGATCTACGAGCGCATCAGGCCCCGGCTGGTCCGGCTGGGGATCGAACTGGCGCCCGAACTGTCGCGAAAACTGCACATGGAGTTCTTCGCGCACGTCGCCAAGCACATGCGGCGCACGGTGAATCCTCCGGATGAGACATGGGCAGCATTCGGGCCGTCGCCGAGGGGATACAAGCGCTACGGATATCTCGCGCTATGCATCTCCGGCGCGGGCATCCACGCGCGCGCGGTCGTGAAATCCGACGCCGACAAGCGCCCCGAGATGGCGCGGCTGGTCAAGTCGAAGTCGGCTGAATTGGAAGAATCTTTTCGCGGCACCAAGATCCAGCAGTACAGAAACTGGGACTGCCGGAAATTGCCGGACTCGAGCGCGGCCGGCCCGGACTTCTTCGACAAACTCGGGGATGCGCTCGCGAAAAAAACCGGCGGCATCGACGTCGGCTTCGGATGGCCGGTGCGCGACGCGCTGAGAGTCGATCGCGCCGAAGTACTCGACGCGTTTCGCGAGCTCGAACCGCTCTACCGCGTGCTGCGCTCCGTCGCATCGTGACGTTGGATGATGAGCCGCGAGGGAACGATCACCCGGCTGGCATATTCGTGCCTGCTGATGGTGGGCATCCATAGCGGCTGGATCGGCCCCTTTCTGCCGCAGATCTCCCATGCCGCCCATCTGCCGATCGAACGCGCTGGATTGATCGTCAGCGCCGCAGCGGCCGGTTACTTCATATCGGTGCTGATCGCCGGCGAAATCAATCAACGACTGAGCGCGCAGAAGATCCTCGTCGGTGCGATGGCGTTCTTCACGGCGGGTCTGACAGGGCTCGCCGTGGCTCCGGGACTTGCGGGACTGCTGTGCGCCGGATTTCTGATCGGCCTCGCCAATGGCGGTATCGATATCGGCGCCAATGCCCTGATCGCAGAGCTCAATCGCGAGCGGCTCGCCTCTGCGCTGAACTATCTGCACGTGCTGTTCGGTGTCGGAGCGTTACTCGGACCACTGATCGTGAGCGTTGCCTTCGCGAGCCGCCTGCCGTACTGGTGGGTGTTCGGCGCGGGCGCGTTGGTGTGTGCGGCGATCGCATTTCGTTTGGGCGTGACGCCGGCGATCGAAGTTCGAACGGCACCGGCGCCCGGCGACGGATTTATCCCGATGCTCTCGCGTCCGCTGATTTGGGCGATCAGCGGAGTGATGTTCCTGTACGTAGGCGCCGAAATCGGGATTGGCGCGTGGCTCTTTCTTTACTTGCGCACGGCGGGCGCCCTCAGCCCGTTGCTCGCTTCGTCGGGCGTCTCGCTGTATTGGCTGGGATTGGTATGCGGGCGCGCGTTTGGCGGACGATTGGGGCATCGCATCGCATTGCCGCAATTCACGATGCTGGCCTCTGCACTGTCGGCCGCCGCGCTGGTGATTTTGATCGCGGCGCCGACGGCGGGCGGTCTGGCGGCGTCGGCGGTGTTCCTGATCGGCTTCGGATACGGGCCGGTCTTCCCCAACATGATCGCGGTTGGCGCGGCGCGGTTCCCGGCCGAGGTCGGCAGGATGACTTCGATCGTAGTGGCGGGCGGCGCGCTCGGCGGGATCGTCGCGCCGTGGATCATGGGCCATGCGATCGCCGATGTGAGCGCGCGCGCAAGCATGGAGGTCGCGCTGGCGGCCACGCTCGCGATGGCGGCGCTGGCGCTTTCGCTGCGCACGATTGATTTTGAAATATTTCACCACCAAGACAGCCCTCTATGAAGCACCGGCGCCAAACACTATTGTAGATGAATTGCTCAGCCGCAAACTCTCGCGCTCGAGTCGGAAAGCGGCCTCTAAGAAGGGATTCATGGCGAACAAAGGAAACTGCAAAGCGAAAGATTGCGCACGCGAGGCGGTAGGCAAGGGCTACTGCCGGATGCACTTTCGGCTCTGGAAAGCCGGCGAGATGCCCAAGGCGCGCTACAAAACCTGCACCTTCGAGAAATGCCGCAAGCATCGCCACGGCACCAGCAGCCTGTGCGACGAACACTTCAAGGCCAAGCATGGCAAGCCCGCGGAAGGAGCGCCCGCGCCCGAAGCGGCGCCGGCCGAGGCTCCGGCTTCCTGACCCGCGACCGCTTGCGCATCCCCAGCTGCGTCACGCGCGCAAAGTGAATTCCGATGGCTAATCTAATCGTGGCTGGAGCAGCAGGCCGGATGGGCCGACTGCTGGTCGCGCTTTCGTCGCGCGATCCGGCGCACAAAATCGTCGGCGCGCTCGAAGCGCATGGCCACAGCGCGATCGGATCAGACGCGGGCGAGCTCGCCGGCGTAGGGCCGCTCGGTGTAAAAATCACCGACGACTATGCGTCGCTCGCGCGGCCCGATACCGTCACGATGGATTTCACGACGGCCACCGCCTCGATGGAACATCTCGAAGTCGCGTCGAAAGCGGGCGCTGCGATCGTAATCGGCTCGACCGGCTTCACGCCCGAAATGGAAAAGCGCGCGCGCGAACTGGCGGATAAGACGCGCACCGTAATCGCACCCAACATGAGTATCGGGGTCAACGTGCTCGCCAAGATCGTCGCCGAAGTCGCCGCGATCCTTCCTGACTTCGACGCCGAAGTTATCGAGATTCATCATCGCACCAAAGTCGACGCGCCCAGCGGCACCGCGCTATCGCTTGGCAAGGCGATCGCATCGGCACGCGGCGTGGATTTCGCTTCTAACGCGGTGTTCGGCCGCGATGGAATCACCGGCATCAGGCCCGACGGCAAGATTGCGGTGCTCGCGATACGCGCGGGCGACGCGGTCGGCGATCATACCGTGATTTTCGGCGGGCAGGGCGAGCGCCTCGAGTTGATTCATCGCGCGCAGAGCCGCGACTCGCTCGCGCGCGGCGCGCTTCGTGCCGCCGGCTGGCTCATAAGCCGCAAGCCCGGCCTCTACACGATGCGCGACGTGCTCGGAATTTAACCTGACGTCAAAGGTGTGTCGGATGACTGTCGGGCTCGCGCTTGGGCGGCGCGGGCGGCTGATCGCCCATCTCGGCGCCTTCATGATCGAGCATCGCCCACCGCTCAACCAGCTTGATGCCGAGTCCGCGATGGCCACGGATGAAGTACGCCGCCATCGCGATCAGCGCCAGGATATTTCCCGCGACGATTTTCCACCATCCCAAGGCCTCAAGCGCCGACTGATCGATCAGCGAAACGAATCCGACGAAGAAAACCTCGAACACCGCGAGCAGCAGCAGCGCACCGAGCACCATGAACGGTTCCCGTTCCGACGCCGCAAGCAAAATCGCCAGTGCCAGTCCGAACATGACGAACGCGAAGAAATGCAGAATCGAGTAGCCGAGCACCAGCGGCAACGTCGCTTGGATGCCATCGCTCACGTCCGCGTTGCGAAATACCATCGCGCCGAGAATCGCCGGCGTGTGAAACGAAATGCCCGAGGCGACGTCATAGCCCATGAACCAGATGGCGACGACGGTCGCGCCCACCAGTCCGGCCGTCACACCTTCGCGCGCGACCGCGATCCAGCCACCCAGCAGATGCCACGCAAGCGCAGGATGCCGCCACAAGAAATATGAAAGCATCGCGGCCGTGGCGAGCAGATTGCCGACAATGATGCCCCACCAGGTCAGTTCCGCCATCACGTTCGGGCCCAGGAACAGAACTACCGCGATAAAGAAAACTTCGAATGCGACGAAAAAAATCACCAGCGAAAAGAGCAGCGATGACTCGGTCTCGCAGGCTTCGAGCAGCAATCCTCCAGCTATGCCGAACGCGATGAATGCGCCAAAGTGGATCAGCGAGTATTCCAGCGCCAGCAGCTTCAGCCCGTGATGGATCTCGTGACTATGCGACCCATGCAGAATGGTCGCCGCCAGCAGAGCCGGCGTTTCAAATGCGTGGCCACGAATTACGTCGAAGATTAGAAACCAGACGGCAACGACAATGGCGCCGATGATTCCCGCGACCGCTCCATCGACAATGATCCGCGCCCTCGAGTGTGGCATCTTCCTCGTCACGCGACCGGCCCATGCAGGCCAGGATAAACTCGCGTCTATTCCACTAGTAACGCACAAGATCTGCAACCGGCAAGCGTCGCGAATCTCTTCTGTCGGTCTTTCGCCCTAGCCGCGGACTTAGCTCGGCGGCCGGCCGCAGGATAAGATGAAACGGTTTTCGCGTCATGCCCGGCAGACTTGAAACAACAGAGCAATCCGAAGCCTCGGGCTCTTCGCCGGCATCGGCTCCCAAAGCAGCGCGGGCCGCTGGTCATCACGAGCATCTGAATCATCCCGACCTGCTCCGGATCGGCCGCACACCGATCCATTTCTTTGCGGCCGCGGTCGCGTTCTTCGCCGTTGGCGTCGCCGCAATGCCATTGGTAATCACGGACGTCGCCGCGTTTTTCTATCAAATGAGGCCGCTGGCGCTGGTGCATACGTTCACGCTCGGGTGGATCACCGCGGCAATGATGGGCGTGATGTATCGGTACGTCCCGGCGCTCACGCACCATCCGGTCCCGTACCGCGCATGGCGTTAGCGCAATTCGTGCTCTACGTGATCAGCGTTTCGGGGATGATCGCGCATTTCGAGATCGGAATATGGCTGGGACTCTGGCTCGCGGCGATCGCGGTGGTGATAAGCGTTTTGATGTTCGCCGCTGAGATCATCCCGTGTCTGTGGGCGCAGGTCGGACGCGGCGTTGCCGAAACGGGGATGTTTCTGGGCGTGTGCTTTCTGGTACTCGCGGCTGCAATCGGACTCACGCTCGGCCTCGACAAGACTTACGATTTCCTTGGCGGCAGCGTGCTGACGAATCTTTCCAGTCACGTACATTTCGCCGCGCTTGGATGGGTAACGCTGACCATCTGCGCCGTGTCCTACCGGATGCTACCCGCGTTTTTGCTGCCGAAGATCGAACTCCCCGCGGCCGCGATCTGGCAACTCTACGCGCTCACGATTGGAATCGTCGGACTGGGAGTGACTCTGCTGACCGGGGCCGCCGGCGTGACTCTATGGAGCAGTGTGATCGCAGCGTCCCTGCTCGCGTACATCTTCACCATCGGACGGCTGGTGCGCACGCGACGGATGCCGCTCGATTGGACGTCACGTCATGCGATTTGCGGAGTCTGCTGGCTCGTGATTGCGATCGCGATGGGTCTGGCGCTCACTGTCACCGGCGCCGACGGCGAATATGGCAGCCGCATCGCGTCGGCTTACGGCGTGATGGGTCTGCTCGGATGGATTTCGAATTTCATCATCGGAATGTCGTATCAGCTCTTTCCGGGATTCGTTGCACGTGCGCGGACCGGGGTTGGATGGCCGGCGGTTACGATAGCGGAACTGTCGATTCCGCGGACGCGGCCGTTCGTATTCATCGCGTACAACCTCGGGGTCGCGATGGTTGCCGGCGGTTTGCTCGCCGGGTCGATCGATCTCGCGGTCGCCGGCTCGGCATGCGTCGCGGCCGGTGGAGTCGTGTACTCGGCGGTGACGCTTTGGACCCTCAGCTTCGCCTATCGCGCAGCGATGCCGTCCGCCGCGCGAACGGATTTGCGCATCCTTCCTTCGTAGCCGCGACTCTACGAGCCGGCGGCGCGGCGCGATCGCAGCACGCGAAGCTCCGGAGCCGGCGCTGCAGGCGGAACTGAAATATCGCGGTCTTCGCGCTGCGACCACCTGTAGAAGATGAATGTGAAAACGATCATCAGATAGGTGCCCTGCCCGATCCACATGATCAGCCCACCCAGCACCTGGTCGTCGATCGCCTTGAGGCCCCAGCCGTGCGCGCCCTCGGTGTACCACGGATAAATCACTGTCGTCGCCAGCGTGATCGGCGCGGCCACCGCCGTCATCGGGATCATCAGCAGGAACAGATAAAGGATCTGCGCCGGGTACGAGAGCCGCGGCAGCTCGGGGATCGGGCTCAGAATCGGCCACCACAGCAGCATGCCGGACGCCATGAAGAGCAGGTGCAGGAAAATGTGAAAATTCTCGTCGCGACACATCCGATCGAAGATCGGCGGAAAGTGCGCGGTGACGAAGACCGCCGAAAAAATCAGGAACGCGATTACCGGATTCGTGAGCAAGCGCGCGACGGGCTTAATCGGCCTGCTGAGCATCCACGGACCCAGCATCCAGCCCGGCGTCCCCAGCAGGATTAGCGGTGGAATCACAAAAGTCTGCATCAGATGCTGCAGCATGTGCATCGAAAAGATTCGCGCGTCGGCAAGTTCATCGAGCTCGGTGTGTGTGAACAAAATCGCGCCCATCGCGAGCGCGAACCACATCGCCTGACGCCGCGTCGGTTTGCGGCCGGCCGCGCGGCATGCGCCGAGGTAAATCGCAATCAGGATCGCGACGCCTATCGGTATGCTCGGATGTTCTCCGAAGATGTCCATCGTCAAAGACGCTCGCCCAGCGGCTATCCAATCGGCGCCATGTGATTGGACAGATATGCGAACAGCAAAATCAACGAAACCAGCAAGAGCGTCGCAATCATCAACGGGAAGACGAACACTCCCGTCAGCAGCCATCTATCGTACTTCAAATGCATGTAGAACATCGCGACCAGCGCGAACTTGGCGGCCGCCAGTACCATCAACACCGGCACCAGCACGGGATGGAGCGCATGCACGTAAAAGACCGTGATCTCCATCGCCGTCAATACGAGCAGGAACGCGGCGATGATCAGGTAGGTCGCCGCACCGGGATGATGAATCTGCCCGCCGTGGGCGTCTGCAATGTCGCTCATGCTCCAGGCACCGCCTGCATCAGATAGACGAGGGTAAAGATGATGATCCACACGACGTCGACGAAATGCCAGTAAAGTCCCGCCAGCTCGACCGACAGCGCGCGCGACTGGCCGAGCTTGCCCGTCATCGCCGCCGCCAACAGCACCGACAGCCACAGCACTCCGATCGCGACGTGCGCGCCGTGAAATCCGACCAGCACGAAGAACGACTGCGAGAACAGGTTGGTCGTCAGCCCCATGCCTTCGTGGTAGAAGCTGGTGAACTCGTAAACCTGGCCGCCAAGAAAAATCAGCCCGAATGCGACGGTGCCGCCGAGCCAGATTCGCTCCCATCGCTTGTCGCCGCGCTGCGTGGCCGCGAGTGCCAGCACCATCAGCAGCGAACTCATCAGCAAGATGAAAGTGCTGAACGAGGTCAGTGGGATGTTGAGGATTTTCGGCCCGGGTCCGGCAACGCTGCGCGATTTGTAAACGATGAACGTCGATATCAAGCTCGCGAAGAACACGCACTCCGAGCCGAGGAACGACCACACGCCGATTTTGCGTACATCGACTCCACCCGACGACGGTGCGTGCTCCGGATCGTGCGATTCTTCGCCAAAGTCCGCGTACTCGAATCCCATTCCGATAATCGACAGGACCGTGACCGTCGCGCCAATGAGGATGATGCGATACCAGTCGATGATGAGACCGAGACCCATCATTCCCACGCCAAGACTCAACACCAGCGGGAAGATTGAAGGCGCCGGCATGTGGATGTCCTCGACGGATACCGGCTGACTGGGCTGCGGTTGCGAAGGCGCCTGGCCCGACATATAGGCTGCGACGCCGCGGGAACCGGCGCGCCCGTATTTCAGAATCCACCATGCGTCGCGGCCGCGGATTTGCGGGATCGTCGCGAAATTGTACGCAGGCGGCGGCGACGCGGTGGACCATTCGAGGCTGCGCCCGTCCCATGGATCAGCGGGCGCCCGCTCTCCTCGGCTGGCGAGACTTTTGAAAATGTTGAAGTAGAAAAGCAGGAACGCGATGCCGAGAATGAATGCGCCGATCGTTTCGAGCTGGTTGAGACGTGTCCAGCCCATGTCGGCGCCGTACGTGTAGGTGCGCCGCGGCATCCCCCACATCCCTAGAATATGCATCGGGAAGAACGTGAGGTTGAACCCAACGACCGTCAGCCAGAAGTGCCACTTGCCAAGCCGCTCGCCGAGCATGCGGCCGGTGATCTTCGGCCACCAGTAATAGAATGCCGACATGATCGCGAACATCACGCCGCCGAACAGCACGTAGTGAAAGTGCGCGACGACGAAGTACGAGTCCGTCTGCTGGAGATCGATCGGCGCCGACGCGTGCATGATGCCGCTGAGTCCGCCGAGCGTGAACTCGAGCAGCATCCCGAGCGCGAAATAGAATGCGGTAGTCATGCGCAGCGAGCCGCCCCAAACAGTCGCGATCCAACTGAAGATCTTCACCCCTGTGGGAATTGCGATCAGCATCGAAGTAACCGCGAACGCCGAGTCCGCGACCGGGCCCATTCCCGTCGCGAACATATGATGTCCCCAAACGCCGTACGACAGGAATGCGATCAGGCAGATCGAATACGCCATCATGGGATAGCCGAACAGCGGCTTGCGCGAGAACGCCGGAATGACTTCCGAGATGATCCCAAAGGCCGGCAGCGCCATGATGTACACTTCGGGATGTCCGAACAGCCAGAACAGGTGCTGCCACAGAATCGGCGTAGCGCCCGCCGATGCGACGTAGAAATGCGTGTCGAAGAAACGATCGAAGAGCAGAAAGATCAGTCCGATCGTGAGCGCCGGAAACGCGATCAGAATCAGGATCGACGTCACCATCAGCGACCAGATGAACATCGGCATGCGCATATACGTCATGCCCGGCGCGCGCATCGCGATGATCGTGGTCAGGAAGTTCAGTCCTGTCAGTACCGTCGAAGTGCCTGACACAAGCAGCCCGATCACCCACCAATCGATCGCGAGGCCCGGCGTGAAGTAACGCTCGGTCAGGTTCGCGTAACCGAACCATCCCGCATCGGGAAGTCCGCCGCGAATCCAGCCGAGATGGAGCAGGATTCCCGCGACCAGCGCCAGCCAGAAGCTCAGTGCATTGAGCCGCGGAAACGCGACGTCGCGTGCGCCGATCTGGAGCGGGATCAGGAAGTTGCCGAAAAATCCGAGCAGCAGCGGCATCACGACCAGGAAGACCATCGTCGTCCCATGCATCGTGAAAAACGCGTTGTAGGTCGCCGCCGACAGCGCGTGATTGTCGGGACGCCACAGCTGTACGCGAATCGCCATCGCTTCGAATCCGCCGAGCGCCAAGAAAAACAGCGCGCTGGCAAGATACATCACGGCGACGCGCTTGTGATCGATCGTCGTCAGCCATCCGAGTATCCCGCCGCCTTCGAGGTAGCTCGGCTGATGCTCTGGTAATGTTTTCGGCTGGGCAGCCATTCGACGCTCCCTATTTCAGACCCTCGAGATACGCGACCAGGGCGTTCATCTTTGGCCCCGGCAGCAGCAGCGCCGGCATGTTCGCGCCCGGCTTGGTTTCCTGTGGATTCCCGATCCACTTCGCGACGTTTTCCGGCGTGTTCTTCAGCACCCCGGCGGCCAGCGTCGTGCGGCTTCCGAAATGCGTCAGGTCAGGTCCGATATACCCCTTCGAGATGCCCTGGATCATGTGGCAGGTCGTGCACGGACTGTTGGCGAAAACCTTTGCGCCGTTTGACGCCAACAGATCGGTCGCCGGAATTGCGGCCGGCCCGGCAAGCTGCGCCCTATCCCACTTCGCGAAATCATCCGGCGAATCGACGAATACTCGAAAGCGCATGTTCGCGTGCGACAGGCCGCAAAACTCCGCGCATTGTCCTGGGTACATTCCCGGCACCGTCGCGACGAATGTCAGCTCGTTGATTTGGCCAGGCACCACGTCGCGTTTGCCGCCGAGTTGCGGGACCCAGAAGCTGTGTATGATGTCGGCCGATTCCAGTGACAGGCGAATCGGCCGGTTGGCGGGGATATGCGGTTCGTTGCCGGTCTTCGCACCGTCCGGATAGTCAAACTCCCACCACCACTGATGCGCTACTACTTTGATCTCCAGCGCACCCGCCGGCGCGACCGCCGGCTGCGAGCGAAAGATCGTACGTATCGTCGGCACCGAGATCATCACCAACACGAGCGTGGGTCCTAGCGTCCACGCAATTTCCAGACCCAGATCGGACGACGCGGTCGATGCTGGCGCCGCTTCGCCTACTCGAGACGAGAAGACGAACACCGCCAGGATAAACGCGCAGACCACGATTGCAAGGATAATCGCGTCCCACACCGTTACATCGATGTAAAGACTCTGAATCCACTGTGCCAGGTCCGACTTCGGCGAGAGGGTCGTCATCGGATGGTCCGTCGCTGAGCATCCCGCAATAGCCAGTGCAATAGCCACTTGCATGACTATCGTCGCGGTCGAATGCCTATTTGAACCGCGCCCAATCATTCCGCGTCGTCTCCAACTGGTTCTCCCGAGGTCGCGGCCCGCGCGACGCGGTTTAGTCCCGGCACTGCCGAAATGAGAAATGCGCCCAGGAAACCGATCGATATCAGAAGTTGCGTGGCGCCAAACGGGATCGCGTCGAGCGACAGCGACGGAACCACTAGCACGTAACGCTCGAGCCACATCCCGGCGAGCCCGAGTCCCGCCACTGTGCCGAGGATCACCGGCGTTTTCTTGGCTCGTACGCTCATCAGCGCTGTAAATGGAATCAGCCAGATCAAAACCAGGCACGCCACCGATAGCGGCGACCACGGCATGTGATGTACCCGTTGAACGATGAAGAAAGTTTCGACCGGTAGATCGCCGTACCAGATCACGATGTACTGCGCGAACAGCAGATATATCCAGAACACCGAAAACGCGAAGACCATCTTGCCAAAGTCGTGCATGACGGTGGGATTCGTGAACAGGTTGTTCTCGCCCAAACGACCGCGCAGCACGGCCGCTGTGAGAGCCATCGCAGTCAATCCACTCCAGAAACACCCGGCGAAAAAATACCAGCCGAAAAGTGTGCTGCGCCACACCGGCGCGAGCGACATGACCAGATCGAATGCGATCAGCGAATAGACCGCCGCGAAGAGGACCGCAACCACAGGAGCGAACACTCGTATCGAATGTGGCGGCAATTCGATCTCGTCGGTCGCGATCGTCCACGCCCGCGCGTCGTCACCACGCGAGACACGAATAAACGCGAAGCTCGCCGCAGCCATCAGGCCGAGCCCGATTCCATCACGTGCAAAAAGAAACGGAGTGTTCAGCCACGCAGCCTTCTGCGCTATCGGATGCGTTACCCACGGGAAAATCAGGCTGCGGCCGAAGTACAATCCAAAGAACAGAAAAAATCCCACCCACAGAAATGGCGCGAACGCCTCGCCGAGCCGATACGGCGTCGAACCGCCCCACTTTGCCTGCGTCAGATAGAACGACGCGGACCCGACCACCGCACCTTGCGCGACGCCAAGGAAGAACAGCAGGTTGACGAGATAGGCTTCCCACGCGATCGCGGCTCCGCCTCGAATCAGCGCCAACACGAACGCGATCGCGCCGAGCACGATCATAGCGCCCGCCACCGCCTTCATCGTGGTGCCTGCCACCGACTCGACGGCTCGCGGCTTCATCGCCGCGCGTTCGCGATGTGCCGGTTGAAGGTTGGTGCTCATCGCGGCTGCGCCCCGTCTTCGCGAACGACTTCTTCCGCGCCCGATTCCTTGAGCATCGACTCGACACGCGCCGCTTCCACCTCGTTACATCGAACCACGATTCCAAATCGATCCTCGCCGAAGCGCCCGCTGTATCCCGGCGCCATCACGGTTGTGGGCACGCCCGACAGCATCAGCACGCCGAAGAAGCCGAAAATTCCGCCCAGCAGGACCATCAACTCGAAGCAAATCACGATGAATGGCGGCCACGACAGGAGTGGTTTCCCGCCCGCGTTGAGACGCCACTCGTAAGTGGTTCCAATCGTTATCGCGAGGCCGGTAAGAACGCCCGAAATTCCACCCGCCAGCACCAGCCATCGCACCGGACTCTTCGACCTGCCTATTGCATGTTCGATTTTGTGGCTCGGGATCGGCGAGAAGGTATTGAAGTCGCCGACCTGCGCCGCGCGGAGCTCCTCGACCGCTTGCGCGCATCGAGTCTCATCCGCAAACGAACTTATGATTGCTATCGTGCTCATGCGGCTTTGACTCGATCCATCTTGAGCGCCTTCCGAAGCCAGACGATTCCTTCCTTAAGTTCCGTCATCGATATGATCGGCAGGAACTTTGCGAAGAGCGAGAACAGACCGACGAACCACGCGAAGCTGCCAACCGTGATCATGACTTCAGTGATCGACGGACGGTAGAAGGCCCACTGCGAAGGCTCGAAGTTCGCCGTCAGCGAACCCGCAATAATCACGAAACGCTCGAGCCACATCCCGATGTTCACAAAAATTGTGATTATCCAGAGCGCGATCATGTTAACCCGGATGCGCGGCGAGAATAGCAACAATGGTATTACGCAGTTGCACAAGACCATTACCCAGAACATCCAGCCCCACGGCCCGAAGTATCGCATGTGGAACATCGCTTGCTCGATCGGATCGCCCGAGTACCAGGCCATGAAACTTTCCGTAATGTACGCGTACGAAACGACCAGCGAGGTCAGCAGCACGACCTTGGCCAGATTGTCGAAATGCCACTCCGTCAGCAGATCTTCGATACCCAGCATCCTGCGCATCGGAATTAGCAGCGTGATAACCATCGCGACGCCGGAGAAAATCGCCCCGGCAACGAAGTATGGCGCGAAGATCGTGCTGTGCCAGCCCGGATTTATCGCCATCGCGAAATCCCACGACACCACCGAATGGACCGACACGACCAGCGGGGTCGCCAGACCCGCCATCAGCAGGTACGCCATTGAGTAATGCCGCCATTGGCGATCGGTACCCTGCCATCCGATCGCCAGCACCGTGTAGAACTTCTTGCGCCATCCGGTGGCGGCCTCGCGCGCGTTTGCGATGTCGGGAATCAGTCCCATCGTCCAGAACAGCGCGCTAATAGTCAGATAGGTACTTACTGCGAAAGCGTCCCACACCAGTGGCGAGCGGAAGTCGGGCTGTAGGTATCGCTCATTAGGGTATGGCAATAGCCAATAGAAAAACCATACGCGGCCGAGATGGACCAGCGGGAAGAGTCCCGCCGTCGCGACCGCAAATATCGTCATCGTCTCCGCGGCGCGATAAACCGCGGTGCGCCACTTGGTGCGGAACAGGAACAGAATCGCGGAGATCAACGTTCCCGAGTGCGCGATACCGACCCAGAAGACGAAGTTAGTGATGTAGATTGCCCACATCACGGGCTGGCGAAGACCCGTCACGCCCAACCCGCTGTAGATCTGACGAACCCACAATGCGGCCGCGATCGCAACCAGCGTGAAGCAGAATCCGATCCACGCCCAATACGCCAGGCCGGCCGGTTCCATCACCCGCAGCACGCTGCGGTCAATATCGCGGTAACTCGGCTCTGCTGTTATCTTCGGCGCCGCAGCCACTCAGGCCCTTCCTTTCTCGCGATAGAGATCGCGCAGATACGTGATAGCCGGTTGCGTGTTGAGTTCTTCCAGCGCGCGATAGTTGCGCAGCTTGTTGTCTTCGCGCCGGCGCATCATCGCGCTCGCGGGATCGTTGCCGTCGCCAAACGTGATTGCGCGCGTCGGGCACGCCTGCTGGCAGGCCGTGACGATCTCGCCGTCGCGCAGCTCGCGATCTTCAGTCCTCGCGTTGAGCTCGGCGAACTGGATTCGCTGCACGCAGAACGTGCATTTCTCCATCACGCCGGCGCCGCGCACCGTCACGTCGGGATTGAGTTGCAGGTTCAGCGGCGCGGGCCACTCCGGCACGAACCAGTTGAATCGACGCACCTTGTACGGACAGTTGTTTTCGCAATAGCGCGTGCCGACGCATCGATTGTAAACCTGGCCGTTGAGGCCTTCTTCGGTGTGATACGACGCAAACACCGGGCAGACCGGCTCGCACGGCGCGTGATCGCACTGCTGACACAGCATCGGCGCGAGGTAGAGCTGCGGCGCTTGCGCCGCTTCGCTGGCCGGCGGGAAGTAACGCTCGATGCGAATCCACGACATGATTCGGCCCCGATCGACCCCGTCCTTGCCGACCGTCGGGACGTTGTTCTCCGCGTAGCACGCGGTCACGCACGCGCTGCATCCGGTGCACGCATTGACGTCGATCGTCATGCCCCATTTGTGCTGCAGATATTTCCAGGGCGGGTACATTTCGAACGGCCCGGTGACTTCTTCGGCCTCGCTCCTGGGAACCGCGCCGCGCGCCAACTGCTCGATACTCATCGCCTCGACGATCGATCGGCCCATCATGTCGCTCTTGCCCAGCGGTGAAACGAGCGTGCGAGTCTTGCCGGTCGCGCGCGCGGTCGCGGCCGCACTGGTCGCGCCCGCCGCCAATATCGCCCACGCATTTGCGCCGACGTCTTTTGCATAACGGCCGTACGCGCGGTGCCCCTGTCCCAAAGGAACCGCGATCACGCCCGGACGAACAGTGCTCTCCACCAGGACCGGCGCCTCGATCGCTCCTTGCTCCGTTTTGATCTCGATGACGTCGTCCTTGGCGACGCCGAGCTTGCGCGCCGTCTCGGGATGGATCTCGGCCCAACTGTCCCACACGATCTGCGTGACCGGCTCGGGCAATTCCTGGAGCCACGGCTTGTCCGCGCCGCGGCCGTCGTAAAGGAAAATGTGTGGATAGGCGTAAACGGAAAGTTCCGAATGAGCCGCGGCCGGTACGGGCGCCTTGAACGGAGACGTGTCGAGGCTGAGCGCCGAGAGATGCTGTTCCTCGAACAATCCGCCTTCGCGCCGGACGCTTACCCAGAAATCTTCGGGATCGGCGCCGTCTGCTTTGGGAGCCAGCGCCAGCCATTCAGCTTTGACTGCCTCTGCAGCGCTCGACCACGGAAGTTTCGCGCTCGACGATCCCGCGGCCGCCGCCAGCAGGATGTCGCCGACCGGCTTGCTGTCGAACACCGGCTGCATCACCGGCTGCCCCAGTCCGCGGATTCCCGCGCGCGGCGCCGTGTCACGCCATGATTCGAGCGGATGATGCGCTGGCAGAAGAAGACTCGCCATCGCGGCGGTCTCGTCCGGCACGCCTCCCGCCCACACGACGAACGGAACCTTCTGGATGGCCTCGGCTACTCGCGCCGACGCGGGCATCGCGAAAACCGGATTTCCGCCCGCGATGAAAACCGCATCGATCTTGCCGCCGCGCATCGCGTCAACCGCCGCGTCCACTTCATCCGGCGTGCTGGTCTCTTCGGCCGGCGAGCCTTCGAAGAACATTACGGTCTTGCCGAAATTGCCGGTGACCGCGGTGAGGATCATCGCCGCAAGATGCGCCGACGAATCGTCCGTGCCCGCGATTGCCAGCGCGCCGTCGGCCCTGCCGAACCTCTCACCGAGCCTGGCAATGGTTTCCACCGGCACGCCGGTCCGCGCGCTGGTGGCAGCCGGATCGAAATTCGCGACCGCCTTGGTCAGCGCCGCGAGATCGAAGCCCGAGTTCTGAGAAACCCAGCGCTGCTTGACGAGAACGTTGAGCACACTCCACGCAACATCGGCCTCCGCACCCGGAGCAGTCGCGATCCAGTCGTCGCACTTCGACGCCGTCATGCTGAGCCGCGGGCCGACGTAGGTGGCGCGGCCAATGGTCAGCGTGCCGCGCCGCTTTTGAGGCGTGCGGAACAGCGAGTATTGACGCGCGAATTCCACCGGGGATTGCCAGGTCTCGAGAAAGTCCGCACCGAAGGAAATCAGCACTTCGGCCTGATCGATTCGATACGACGGCAGATCGCGCCGGCCAAAGATCGTTTTCGCCGCAACCCGCGCCGGTTCCTGGTTGATGGCCTCGTAAAATATCGCACGCGACGAGCCATAAGCGCCGAGAAACGCGAGCGCGATTTTCCTGAACGCCGGGCCCTGCGGCGAACCGAAGAACGCGACGCGATCCTTGCCCGCCTTCGACGCCGCCGCCAGCCCGTCGCCGAGCATTTTGTCCGCTTCGTCCCACGAAACGGTCCGGATCGCGCCGTCCTCGCCGCGAACCTGCGGACGCGCAAGGCGATCGGGATTGTACAGGCCTTGCAGCGCCGCCTGTCCCCGGGCGCACAAAGAACCCTGGCCAATGGGATCGGCTGGATTTCCCTCCAGCTTGACGACGCGCCCTTCCCGGATTCGCGCCACCACGCCGCATCCCGCCGGGCACTCCGAACACGTCGTGGCAAAAAAACTCGGCACGCCGGGAACTACGTTCTCATCGGGCACCACGTACGGGATAAGCTGCCTCGCCGCCGGCTCGCAGCCAGGGATCGCCGCCGCCGCACCCGCAGTCGCGGCCAGCTTGATGAATGATCGCCTGGATATCGACGGTCCCTCGCGCATCTACTCCCTCACTCAGTGATGACAGCCTACACAGTCGAGCGTCGCTTTTTTCTCCGTGTGACAGTCCACGCAGAAGCCCATGTTGATTTCAAACGCCGGCACCACGCGATCCATCGTTTGCACCGGGCCGTGACAACTCTGGCATGGCAGGCCGGCATGAATATGCGGCCGATGCGTGAAGCGCACGAAGTCGGGCAGCGTGTACACGCGATTCCACTGAATCTCGAACGCCGCCGGCGTGTCGTCCGTCCACGGCCGCGTCACCGGCTGGATTCCGCCTCCCGCAATCCTGTTGCCGTGGCATCCCACGCATCTGGCTACCGCCGGAATGCCCGGTTCAGACGATCGACTTGCATAGGCATGACAATACGCACAGGGAATCTTGTTCACCCCGGCGTGTACTCGATGGCTAAATGGTATCGGCTGAACTACGTCTGCCCGGGGCGCCCATGGCCGCTGCGACAGCGCGATCACTGCCCCGCCCAAAACCAGCATCGCCAGGGCAAGCGGCAGCACTATCCGATTCGTGCTCACGATAAGGCTTGTGAATAGTCCGAAAGACCGCCGCCGCGCCAGCGAATTTATACCAAAACAATCGTTTTTAAGTAAAGCTAATTCTACACGTTCAGCTGGATCGTCAAATCAAAGGACGCACTGTGGATTCCCGTTGTGCGAGAACGCCGATTTATTGCGACAAGTAGTTTCGACAGTCCGGAAAGTATGTTACTTACGACTAGGTTCTCGTGGTCTGAGGCTGTTTCGACAGGTGCAAATCAAGACTGCTTCTCGACTGGGTCTTTTGCCGCCCTACCTTTTTGCCGAACTTGACCGCCTGAAGAAGGAGGTCGCAAGCAAGGGCGTTGACGTTATCAGCCTCTCGATCGGGGACCCCGACCTGCCGACTCCGCGCCACATCGTCGAGGCCCTCAAGCGCGCCGCCGACGATCCCAAAAATCACCGCTATCCCGACTACGAAGGTTTGCCGCAATTTCGCCGGGCGTCCGCGGATTGGTACCGGCGGCGTTTCGGCGTCAGCTTCGACCATCAGCGGGAGGTCTGCGCTCTGATTGGCACCAAGGAAGGCATCGCAAACTTCTCGACCGCCGTCGTCGATCCTGGCGACATCGTGCTGATTCCCGACCCCGGATACCCGGTGTACTACTCGGGATGCGTCTTCAACGGAGGCGAGCCGTATTTTCTGCGGCTCAGAAAAGAAAACGGATTCGTTCCCGATCTCGCCTCGATCCCCGCCGAAGTGGCGCGCCGCGCCCGGATGCTGTGGCTAAACTATCCGAACAATCCAACCGCGGCGACCGTGGAGCTCTCGTTTTTCGAAGATGCGGTCAAATTCTGCCTCAAGCACGGCATCATCCTCGCCCACGACAGCGCCTACTCCGAAATTGCCTACGACGGCTATCGAGCTCCGAGCATTTTCCAGGCCGAAGGCTCGCGCGAATGTGCGATCGAGTTCCACTCGTTGTCCAAGACCTTCTCGATGACCGGATGGCGCGTCGGATTCGCGATCGGCAATGCCCAGTTGATCGGCGCGCTCGGCAAGGTCAAGACCAACATGGATTCCGGCGTTTTCCAGGCGGTGCAGGAAGCCGCGATCACGGGCCTGGAAGGGGGAGACGGCGATAGGCTCGCCGAATATTGCGCAATCTACAAGGAACGCCGCGACCTGCTGGTCGGCTCGATCCGCGCGCTCGGCCTGGAATGCGAGCGGCCGCGGGCGACGTTTTACGTCTGGACCAAAGTTCCGCGTGGTTACACCTCGGTTTCATTTACCGAGCGCGTATTGAAGGAAGCCGGCGTCGCGATTACGCCCGGCTCCGGGTTCGGCAAGGGTGGTGAAGGATACGTTCGCTTTTCACTTACGGTGTCGAGCGAACGGTTGGTCGAGGCGGTGGACCGACTAAAAGCGCTGCGGTTGTAACGGCGAGGATGCCCAATCGGGCTTTCATCGGAATAGGCAGTAACCTAGGCGATCGAGCCGCCAATTTTCGCGAGGCGATTCAGCGGATCGCTGCGATCCCGGACACGAGGATCGTGCGCCAATCCTCGATCTACGAGACCGAACCGATGGGCGATCTCAAGGGCGCGTTTCTAAACGGCGTCGTCGAAGTCGAGACTGAGCTCTCCGCCGAAGTTCTGATGCGCCGCCTGCTCGCGCTCGAGCGAATCATGGGCCGCAAGCGCGTCAAGGGACGCAAGCAATCCCGCGGCAAGTACCGGCCGCGAATCATCGACCTTGATTTGCTGTTCTTTAACAAGGAAACCATCGATACGCGAATCCTCAAGGTTCCGCATCCGCGCCTTCATGAGCGCCGCTTTGTGCTCGCCCCCATGAGCGAGCTGGCGCCCGCGCTGATCCATCCCAAACTCAACGCGTCGATTTCCGAGATGCTGGCGGGACTCAAGTCGCCATTTCGTGTTACTCTTGCACGAGCGGACCTGCTGAGGCCGCAATCGTCCAAACGCGAGGCATCGACCCGATGAAATATTTTATCGATACCGCAGAAGTCGCCGAGATTCGCGAGGCCGCCAGTTGGGGGCTCATCGACGGAGTCACCACCAATCCATCCTTGATGGCGAAAACCGGCCGCCCGTATCACGACGTGCTGCGAGAGATTTGCGAAATCGTCGACGGGCCGATCAGCGCTGAAGTCGTCGCAACTGAAGCTTCTGCGATGATCGAGGAGGGCGAGAAGCTCGCCAAGCTCCACAAGAACATCGTCGTGAAATGCCCAATGATCGTCGAAGGCCTCAAGGCGACCCGCGCGCTCGCCAAACGCGGCATCCGCGTCAACGTCACGCTGATCTTCACCCCGCTCCAGGCGCTCGCGGCTGCCAAAGTCGGCGCCTCGTTTCTGTCGCCGTTTATCGGACGGCTCGATGACATCGGACAGGACGGAATGCAGATCGTCGAGGATATGGTGCAGATACTGTCGAACTACGACTATCCGGCGGAGGTACTGGTCGCGTCGGTGCGCAACACGACGCATCTGCTGCGTGCGGCCGCGGTCGGCGCCGATATCGCGACAGTGCCGTTCGCGGTGCTCAAGCAGACGCTGCATCATCCGCTGACGGATCTCGGGCTCGAGCGCTTCCTGGCCGACTGGCGCAAGACCAACCAGAAGATCTGATCAATCTCGGGAATCTGTGGCGGCGGCCGGCGCTCGGTTGGAAGAGCGTCAGTTCAGGGTGCTTTAAGAACGAGGGAGAACTGGTCCGTTCTGCGACGCGCTCGAAAGCCCTTGGGACCTAAAAACCGGGCTCGAACTTCGCATTTGCGAAACGCCCGATGCCGGTGCTAATCCAGTTCAGGATTGACAATGGAAATTCCGGATAAGAGGTGACTGGTATGGCTAGCAAAGGTTTCTCGCACATCGGCCTGTCGACCTTGGATTTGGACAAGACCCGGGACTTCTATATGAACGTCCTTGGCTTCAAGCCGGTCCGATCCGACATCATTCCGATCCACGAAGGCGGCCAGATCCGTCACATCTTCTTCGATACCGGGCGCGACCAGTTGATCGCGTTCATGGAGGCGCGCGGAGTCCCGGGCATCCCCGCCGAATACGACGCGGGCATCAACCGCGGTCTCGGCGTGCCGAGCGGCTTCTATCACTTCGCTTTCGAGGCCGGCACCGAGGCCGCGCTCGAGGACAAGCGCCGCGAACTGATCGCCAAGGGTGTGAAGGTCACCGAGGTGGTCGATCATGAATGGGCGAAGTCGATCTACTTTAAGGATCCCAACGGCATTCAGCTCGAGTTCTGCACCTACACCCGGAACTTAACTGCTGAGGACGCGCAGATGAAGGCCAGGTTCGAGATGTCGCTGGAGGGGATGGGACTGGACGACGCGTCGAAGCTGAAGCCGAATCCGAAAAGATAGCGGTGCCGGCGTTGTGCCCGGTTAGAGAGATGCGCAGGTCGCTACAGTGCCGTTCGCAGCGCTCAAACAGACGCTGCATCATCCGCTGACGGATCTCGGGCTCGAGCGCTTCCTGGCCGACTGGCGCAAGACGAATCAGAAGATCTAACTTCCGGTCCTTGCTTCTGACTCAGGTGGGTGGGCTGGCCCCTGCGCCCAATGTTAAGCAGGCACGTGCAATGGCAGTCACTTTTTTCAAAAGCGGTCGAAAATGGTGCTGTGCTGCTAAGGTTTTCAGGAAAACGTTTCACGTGAAACGTTTTTAGTTCAGGAGAACGAAACACGAATAGCGGCTTGACGGGATCGCTGCCGATATCGCGACGGTGCCGTTCGCGGTGCTCAAACAGACGCTGCATGATCCGCTGACGGATCTCGGGCTTGAGCGCTTCCTCGCCGACTGGCGCAAAACGAATCAGAAGATCTGATTCTTGCCAGGCTCTCCTCACAGGGAGAGCTTTGCATAGGGAAGTATGCTGGTGTTGACTACCACGCTGCTTTTTGCTAATATATGGATCATGAAGGATTGGAAAGAAAACGAACCGAAATTTACGCGACAAATGACGCTCTCCGACTTCGAGCAGATGTTCCCGGACGAGCAATCGTGCTGGACGTATCTGCTCTCGCGCCGCTGGCCCGCTGGCCCGAAATGCCCGCGTTGCAATAACGATCACGTTTATGAGAGCACGGCGCGTCCGTGGCATTGGCAGTGCAAGAAATGCGGCAAGGATAATCGCTCGCCTTATCGCTTCTCGCTCAAGACCGGAACGATCTTCGAGGAAACCAAACTGCCGTTGCGTTCGTGGTTTAAGACTCTGCTGCTCATGCTGACTTCCAAGAAGGGCATCAGCGCATTGCAGATTCATCGTTTGCTTGGAACCGGCTCGTATCGCTCGGCTTGGTATATGTGTATGCGTCTGCGAGCCGGTATGTTCGACCCCGATTTCCGTCAACTGATGGGCATCGTAGAAGTTGATGAGACGTATATTGGTGGAAAGGAAAAGAACAAACATCGCAGCAAGCGCATCGGCCCAAACACCAAAGGCACGACCGGCAAGCAGCCAGTCATCGGCGCGATTTCCCGTAAGGGCAACGTGGTCTGCAAAATGATCGAGACTACCGATACGCCGACGCTCGATGGATTCGTTCGCAGGGTTGTTTCGGACAGGGTGGAATTGGTTGCTACCGATGAAGCATACGGCAATCAAAAGCTGAGTGACAAATTCCGGCATGAGAGCGGCCGCCATAGTGCTGGCGAATATGTACGTGGCAAGGTTCATACTCAGTCGATTGATTCGTTTTGGGCGCTGCTCAAGCGCGGAATCATCGGGACGTACCACAATGTTAGCAGGAAACATCTGCCGCTGTACCTGAATGAGTTTCAATTCCGTTTTAACAATCGAAAAGAAGCCGATATATTCGGCAAAGCGATAGCAGGGTGCTGAGACACGAACACTGGCGAATGTCTCAGCTATCTGAGAACGACGCCAGCGAACAGCGCACAAGAAAACGTACAAGGATTTAGGATACCTATGAAGCGACTCATGCTTACGGCTCTTATAGTGGTCAGCACGATAGCGATAGCTCCGCCGGACTTGCGAGCGCTCGACTGCGACACAACGAAGGATAATATAATATGTATCGAAGCTCTGTGCCTGTACGCTGAGAAATCCGCGCTTGAAGGTCACTTTAGTAGCAATCCGCTTCGACTGCAAGCAATCAGTGATTATGCGAGAGCGAAAGACCAACGCGCGGAGATGCTTCTCAGTATCGGGGCGCTTGATGCGTACTTTGGGCCGTGTATAAAGACGATTCATAATTGCTATGCTCATAAGAAAATAAATTTGTGTGATGTGTTTCGTGGCGACTAGCTTCGACGACCTACATATAAATAACACCAACCTTCTTGCTGTCTCGGCCTTCCATCGTAGCCAAGCTCAAAAGGAATCTGCGCCGAGCGGAGCAATTCAAAAATGGTTTTCGCATGTCCTATGAGACGATCAACTTGCGGTTCTTGCACGACAAGGACTAAGCCACGCGGATCATAGGACGGAGAATCTTCGATTTGACCACCCGTGACCATACCGTTCGCCCGGAATAGCTCGACCAGTGTATGCCAATAATCTTGCATTTCCCCGTCATGCTTTGAGCCTTTAATATGAACTGATTTATCTTGTAGGCTTAAACGCTTTACCATAGCTGCAAAAAGTTGTCGTTGTTCAGGCGTAATAGTCCGATGTATATTGGTATTAGCTGTGATGGTCATTTCTTTCTCTTTCGTCAAATAGATGACTAAGGCTGCAAAGAGAGAGGCGCCGAATGCACCGAAAAGTCCATATTTCAGACCGCTGCTCAGGGCGGTAAAGAGAGAAGCTATCCACCCAATGCCGGTCAACACAGCACCCCCAAGAAGAGCGAGAAATCTTTTCCCCCATTTAGAATCGAGGAACTGATCAACCACAGTCCACAACGGGTATTGCGTAAGGAAATCACGCAGAGATTCACGAAATTTCGAGTCAGCCATGAGGGTTGTTCTCTTGGAGCATCGTACTGCGCTTTTCGGCACGCTGACAACGCGCTACACTGGCGACATGAGCAGTGGATACGCCCAAAAGATTCTCTTCTTCTACTGCCACAAGTGTAAGCGATACGAGGAAAAGGCCAGTCCCCACTACCGCAACCAGAAGCAGCGGTTCGCCAGACGGCGGAAAAAAGAAGCAGCTCAAACGCGCCAAATCGACCAGCAATCCGAACAGCACGTGTAGGCGGTTCGTCTGGTTCCTCATCGCCGGAATCATCGCACTTCACGGGCTGGTAGTCAACACCAGCATACTTCCCTTTGCACAACGCCGGACGCCGGAGTGTTCGACGGGAGAACTTAATTAAATGCGGAACCCACCCTGGGTTCCGCACCTCCTTGGGCAGGGGTGACCTCCTTCGGCTTCGCTCAGGACAGGCTCTGCACCCAGTATTAAGAAGACACGAAAATCTGCGCAGCGCATCTTTTCGTGACTACGCAATGGAAGAACCACGGGCGCGCGGTCTCCTATTACTGGCCAGCCGTGCCAACGGCCAGGGGCGACCCCTGCACCCGACGGTTAGAGAAGATGCGGGCTTCGCCCTGTTAGAAGGGATTGATCAAGAAGGAGCCCGCGCGCGCGTTTTTTGTGTCATGCTGAGTACAGCCGAAGGATCTCGCGCGCAAGCGCGTCTCGCCTAATTCGTAGCGGCAGCAGTGGCGGAGCGCTCGGCAATCAACCGATCCAGCTCGGCGCGCAGCTTGGGCAGCACTTCTTCGTAGCCGAAATAACCTATCTTCTTATCTTTCTTCTTGAGATTCACCGTGGTCGGACCGCACCATAACCCAAGATCGGCGTCATCGGTCTCGCCCGGCCCGTTAACTCGACATCCCATCACCGCAATCGTGATCTTGTGCATCCGGGCGTAAGTCGTGAGTTCCTTGACCTGCTGCGCCAGCTCGACGAACTTCTCGTTCTCGACCCGCGAGCACGACGGGCACGAGATGATGTTGAGCCCGGCGCCGAAATCGGGCACCGAGATGAACCTGCCCGCCGCGACGTCCTGGATAATTTTGTGCCCGACGATCACTTCCTCGTGCTTGCGCTCGTTGGGCAGCGTGAGCGAGACGCGGATCGTATCGCCGATGCCCTGCGCGAGCAGCTTTTCGAATGCTATCCGGGTCTTGATGATTCCGTCGGGCGGCAACCCCGCCTCCGTGACGCCAAGATGGATCGGCACGTCCGGGCGGCGCTTCGAGAAGCGCCGATTCGCGTCCATCACCTTGTTGGGATCGGAATCCTTGAGCGACACGACGAAGCGCGTGAAGCCGAGCTCGTCCATCAGGTCGCAATGGTACGCCGCCGACTCGACGATCGCGGCCAGTTGATCGCCCGGATACTTGTCCAGAAACGCGGGCGCGACCGAGCCGCAGTTCACGCCGATGCGAATCGCGAGGTTGTTGTCGCGGGCCACATCGACCAGCGATTTCACCTTCTGCTCGATCGTCTTCGACTTTTCCATATGGTGCAGATGGCCCGGGTTGTAGCGAATCTTGTCAACGTGCGGCGCAACCCGGCCGGCGATCCTGTAGTTCTCCTGCAAATCGACCGACAGCACGATTCCCTTGGTCTGCGCGCGGATTTCCTTGAGCGCCGGGATTTCTTTCTCGCTGTCCATCGCGATCCGGACGATTCCCGCGCCTGCGTTCGCCAGCTGATGGGCCTGGGCGACTGTTTGATCGACGTCGATCGTTCGCGTCGCGCACATCGATTGCACCACCACGGGCGCATCGCCGCCGACCTTGGCGCCACCGATCGTTATCTGCCGTGTCTTCCGATCTTTTCGTGCCTGATCCATTTCCACCGATTCAATAGTCCCCAATGTTGCCGAATGCGCGCCGCCCTTGCCAGGGCGCGCTCGCGCCCCGAAATAATTATCCCAGATATCGACCGGCTTTCCGGCGAGCGCCGCGCTTGCGTTCTCTGACAATTCAACTATAGCAGACCGTCCGCTCGTATCGATAACAAGGGCGCTGCGCGCCTTTGAGCGCATCGTTCGCCGACGCCCCGGGCGCGTTTGCGATACCGTCTCGCCGATTTCGGCGTTATCGTCTGGCAAACTTGGTTCAATCCGAGGCTCGCGGCCACGAATTTATTCGATGACTTTTCCCTTGCAATGAGTCAGCGTTCTCACTAAGTTTCTTTCTTCGTCGATTATCATTAGACGGAATGAGGCGTCGGATAAGGGATGCTGCTGGGGTTCGCCGATTTCTAGCGGCCAATTTTTGATGCTCAAGCTCTTCGCTCGGGGGAGGAGAAGAGGCTGAACAATGAGTACCGTTGTCTCCACAATCGCTGCCGTCGATCCGCGTCCGTTTCCCGACGTTATCCTTCGCAGCCAGTTCTTCGAGATGGTCGGCGCGCGATCATTCTCCAGCGAGCAGCGACTGATGCTGGCGGTGCTGGCCGATGCGATCAACATCGTGCAGGAATTCAGCGGGTCAACCAGCCTGCGCAAACGCAACTCGTTTAACGAGGCTTGGAACTGGATCTTCACCAAGGGCGTCACTTCACCGTTGTCATTTGACAACGTGTGCGACGCGCTCGGCATGGATGCCCGGGGCTTGCGATGGCGGCTGTCCGAACTGGTCGCCGGCCGCGGCGGCGGTCCGCTGCGCCTGCGGCTCAAGGAAGCGAGCCGGATCCAACGCTTGACGGTTAATCGGGCGCGCCGGCGCAATCCGCATAGGATGCACAGCGCTAATCCCGCCCGCTAGCGCCTGACACTCCGATTCAATCGCCGGATTCAGGCCGCGCGCCGGGAAGAAAAAAACGCCGCGCGCGGTTTTATTCTTGCGCCGACTCCTGATACCAATTCGACTTCACCCGAACCAAGGAGACCGATGCGATGGACCGTCCGCTCGAGGGCGTCAGAGTCGTCGAAGTTGCAATGTGGGTCGCCGGCCCGTCCACCACCGCGGTGCTGGGCGACTGGGGCGCCGACGTTATCAAGCTCGAAGACCCGGCTACCGGAGACCCGATTCGCGGCTTCGTTACGCGCACCATGGGCAATCCCAACGCGCGCATCCGTCCGCCGTTTGAACTCGACAATCGCAACAAACGCTCGGTCGCCGTTGACTTGCGCCGCCCCGACGGCCACGCCTTCGCGCTCAAGCTGATCGAACACGCCGACGTCTTCGTCACCAGCCTGCGCCTGGACGCCATCGAGCGCATGAAACTCGACTACGCAACCCTGGCCGCGAAAAATCCGCGGCTCATCTACGCGTCGATCAACGGCTACGGGCATCGCGGACCCGATCGCAACCGCCCTGCCTACGACTACGCCGCCGCGTGGGCGCGCTCGGGCCTGATGGCGACGATCGCCGAGCCGGGACAGTCGCCGCCCGGGCAGCGGCCCGCGATGATCGATCACGCCGTCGGGCTGGGCCTGGCGGGCGCAATCTCAGCCGCCCTGCTCGCACGCGAGCGTAGCGGCCGCGGCCGCGAGGTCAACATCTCACTGTTCTCGATGGGGCTGTGGATGAACGCGTCGGATCTTACCATCGGCCTGATGACCGGCCGCTCGCCACACTCCGAGTCGCGGACCGAGCGCATAAATCCGATGTGGAGTTCCTATCGATGCGCCGACGCGCGATGGATTTACTTCGTGATGATTCAGAGCGATCGCTATTGGCCGGATTTCTGCCTCGCGCTCGGCAAGCCGGATTGGCAGAACGACCCGCGCTTCAAGGATTCAGCCGCGCGCGCGCAAAACTGCGGCGCGCTGATAGACGAAATAGATCGCGCGATTGCTGCCAGGAGCTGCGACGATTGGGCGCCGATTTTCGATCGCCACAATCTGGTCTGGGCGCCCGTGCGCACCGACGCCGAAGTGCTCGACGATCCGCAGGCCGAAGCGATCGGCGCTTTCGCGGCCGTGGACCATCCGAATATTCCCGGATGCCGCGTCGTCAACAGCCCCGTCGAGTTTGGCGAGGCCGACACAATCCCCCATCGTGCGGCGCCCGAACTCGGCCAGCATACCGAGGAAGTCGCGCTTGAGATGGGGCTGACGTGGGACGAGATCGCGCGTCTGAAAGCCTCCGGCACCTTGGGTTAGATTTCCATCTGTACGCTGCACGAAACCCGCTGCGGAGAGACGATTCTGGACTTCTGGTGCAATTAAAACAGTATTATAAAACTGCCCTTTCCGGAAAAGGTTTGACTCTGACGAACGCGCCTCCATATGATTTTTATCACCTGTCAGCGGAGGTTGGTTGCTAGTGCGAATGATTGTTCCTCCTGTCGCTCATCGCCGCGAAATCGATCGCAACCTCGCCGAATTTTTCCGCGGCCATCGGGCCGCGCATTTCAACCGCGCCATTTCCTCGATGTGCCGATACTTCAAACTGCGCCGCCCGCGTATCGAATGGTTCGAGTACATCGATTGGGGCAAGACCGCCGGCCGCACCTACGAAGACGGCCGCATCCATCTCGTGCATCCCGAAAACTGGAAACGCGGACGCGTCTATTTCAGCGAGCGCCGGTGGATTCAAATGATCTACCACGAGATGGGTCACTTCCTGTTCTGGTCCGACGCCGAGCGCAAGGCCGACCTGTTCTCGCGCCGGATGGTGACCGGGCTTAAAGTCCCCGGCCGCCGTGGTGCATCGCGCTCGCGCACCCGGGTTGGAATCTCGAGCACGCGTCGCGCTGCAAATCGCGTCCGCAAGCGTCGCCTGCGTATTTCGATCGCACGAAAATCAAGGCGCTCTGCGCGAAGCGACGCCCGCAAATCCCGCCGGGTCGCCTGATGCCGCAAAAGCCCAACGTCGAAAACCGCTGGTGGGTCGAGACCAGCTTCAAGAAACCCAAAAGGGCCAAGTCCGAAACTGAGATGCCGCAGTTGCCGGTCGCGATGGCCTTTTACCAAGTCGCGCACGACTACGATCAGGATCGCGCCAAGGAAGACCTGACCGACAACAACCTGCGCATCGCGCGCGAGGCCAATCCTCCGCAGGGCGATTGGGCCTACGTGGCGATGACCGAGCAGCATGCGCCGCCCAATGTCGTCAAGCGCGTCAAGGACGAGTTTCGCATCCCACGCGAGGCGCGCGGCATCGTAATCGATCACGGGCGCGTGGTGCGCCTGCTGATTTGCGGCCCGCAGCTCGAGGACTGGATGCTCGACATCACGCTCGGCGAGGAGCCGTCGGTGGATGCGTACGTATGGTCCGTGATGTATCGCGAGCGAATCTTCCGCCGCGCTGAGGACGCGCTGCGCCAGGCGCGCAAATGGGCCATCAACCTGCTCCAGTTCCCTCCCCCGCGCGACGAGCCGTTCCGCGGCTCCATCCTGGTCTAGCCGAGCTTCGCGTTGGGGGTAAACTCGATTGCGGACGTAACCCTCCACCGCTCAGCTGCGCCATGAAATACCTGTCGCTCGTGCTCATAAACCTCACCCGCAACAAGCGGCGCACGATTCTTACCATGCTGTCGATCACCGTCTCGGTATTCATCTTCGCGTCCCTGATCAGCCTGCCGGGACTGCTCAGCCAGGTCCTGCGCGACCGCGCCAACTCGCTGCGCCTCATCTGTCACAGCAAGGCGGGCTTCTCCTACATGCTGCCCGAAGCGTATCGCCGGCAGATCGAAAGAGTTCCACACGTGGAGGCAGTGGCCGGCTACAGCGTCTTCATGGGGACTTACCGCGATCCGAACGAGCAGATCGGTATCCTCGCCACCGACGACGATCATATCCGCGAAATCTTTCCCGATTGGGAAATCAGCGCGGAAACCGAGCAGGAATTCGAAAATCTGCGCACCGCCGGCCTCGTCGCAACCACCTTGATGAAGCTTTACGGCTGGAAAGTCGGCGACACGATCATCCTGCGCGGTACGTTGTATCCGGTCGATCTGCAACTCACGATTGTGGGCGTGCTGAACGAGGAAGCCGCGGGACCTCGAATTATTTTCAGGCGCGACTACATGGAAGAACTGCTGGGCAGGCCCGGCACCACAAACCTGTTCTGGGTGAAAATAGATCGCTCGCAATCGGCGTCCGAAGTGATCGCGGCAATCGATGAAATGTTCGCTAATTCGGCGCACGAGACAGCTACCGAAACCGAAGTCGCGCTGATCAAGACCGAGATGGCCGGCAATCTTGCGCTTCTGGTTAACGGCGCAAAATTTCTTGCGGCGATCGTGATCTTCACAATCGCACTGGTTGCCGCCAATACGGCCGCGATGGCGGTGCGCGAACGCCGCCACGAGATGGCGGTGATGCGCGCGATTGGATTCACGCGCAACTCCATCGTTGCGCGAATCCTCGTCGAAGGCCTGATCGTCGGAGTGACCGGCGGTCTGCTCGGGTGCGGCTTGGCATACCTGGGATTCGAACTGTTGCCGCATGTTTCCGGAGCACTCGGTCCGCTGGCGCTCGCCCTGACGCTGTCGCCGCGAGTGGTTGCCTACAGCTTCATGATTGCCGCCCTGATCGGAGCAGCCAGCGGGTTCATACCCGCGACCCTGGCCACCCGCGGCGATATTTCAACCGAACTCCGCGCCGTGTAAAACCCATCGGAGCCGCTGAGCCTCACGGTCTTAATCAAGCTGCAATTTACGAGAATCGAGGCGCTACTTTCTGAACTCGACGGTCGCCGTCCCGGTGACAAGGCGCTCCGACTCCTCGTTCTCCATCCAGACGTCGATCTCGGCCGTGCGATTTTCGGGATTCTTGTTCGTGATAAAGCCGTGAATCGTTACCGTGTGATCGGGTTGCACCGGCACCCGATAGGTCGTGCTCATCCGCGTCAGCCACGCGCTGCTCGAGCCGATCCAATCCGTCACCAGCTTCGAGAGCAGTCCGAGGCTCATGTTGCCCGGGATGATCATCCCGGGCAGCCCTTCCTTCCTGGCGGCTTCATCGTCGGTGAAGCGTCCCGCGCCCTCGCCCATGCCCATCGTCCTGGCGTAGGCGCGGCATTGATCCTTGCTCACGAACAGCTCGAGCGGGCCGAGCGTGTCGCCGATATTGATCTCTTCGAAACTGTTCACCTGATTTCGATTTCCCGATCCCGATGCGCTCAGGGGCGGTTCATGAAGCGATGGTCGATATGGGCCAGCACTTCTTCGTTCTGGTTCTTCAGCGTCGAGCGGATTACGACGAACACCATCGTGCCCGTCCGTCCCGTTTTCTCGTAGATTTCCTTCACGTGCGAGCTGAGCGTTATCTGGTCGCCCGGCCTGATCGGCGCGACGAACTCGACATCCTTGCCGGCGTCAAAGCCGCGCATTCCGAAGCGCGGAACGTTCTCGAAGAAATGCCGCCCGTTGCGGAACGTCACCGCGAACGACGGCGGCGCCACGATCTCTCCGTACGGGCCTTTTTTCGCCGCCTCCTCGTCCGTGTATATCGGATTGGTCTCGCCGAGCGCCGCGCAGTAGCGCTTTATCTTCTCGGCCTTGACCTCAACCGGCTCGGTGATTTCGAAGACCTTGTTGATCAGCGCCGGATCGTAATTCACTGCCATCGTAGTTTTCTCGTTTTTCGTTGTCTCGCTATCGCCGTTGCGGCGCATTACCTGGTTTCCATCGCGACCGCATGCGGCACGGTTTTGCGCCGCGGCCGGTAGTCCACCGGCTGGTAGTTGCCGGTCTTCAATTCCCGCACCAGGTCGTCGATCGTCCTGATGTACGCGCTGAATTTTGTCGCGCACAGCCCGATCAGGCTCACCAGATGGCTGTCGGAACCGCCGGTCGCGGCAAAACCGTATTTCGCGATCAATTCCGCGCTACGCTCGTCCTCGCCCTTGCGCGAGCCGCCGTTGAGCGCTTCGACCGCGACCACGTTCTCCAGCGGCGGCCGCGACTGATAGTGCTCGTAGAGCCCGATATTGGGGCGGCCGGGATGGCACGGCACGACAATTCCGCCCATCCGCGCCACTTCATCGATCAAAGTCTGCGCGTCGAGCCGCACGTCGGCAAAATCGAAGCGCGCCACCATGTCATCGTTCACCCCGAACACCAGCATGTGTCCGTAGGTGGTCTCGACTTCCGACGCGCGCAACACCAGCGTTCCGAATTTGTCCTCGAGGTGTCGGTAGTCGGCGTCGCGATTGAACTGGCGATGCTCGGTCAGCACGATTCCATCGACCGGCCGCTCGGCCTGGCGCAGCTTGATCCAGTTGAGGTACGCCTCTACCGGTGCGCGGCTGTCTTCCGATGCTTCGCTATGCGAGTGGAGATCAAGGATTGTACTCACCAGGATTGAGCCCTCACCTCGCCGGGCGAAATTTCGCGAGCGTCACCGCGGGCGTGACGTCGTCGAATACGACCTCGACGGGCATCCCTATTTTAGCCTGTTCCGGCTGGCAGTCGACAAGGTTGGTGAGCATTTTCACGCCCTCCTCCAGCTCGACGTACGCCATGATGTACGGTAGCGATTCGCGAAAGCCCGGCGCCTGGTTCTGATACGTCGTGGTGAAGGTATAGAGCTTGCCGCGCCCGCTGCATTTTATCCATTGCACCTGCGACGACATGCAATTCGTGCACAGCGTGCGCGGATAGTAGCGGAGGTCGCCGCAACTTCCGCATTTCTGGATGTAAAGTTCGTGCCGTTGCAGCGCCTCCCACCACGGACGGTTCTCTTCGTCGAGATGCGGGAGTGGCTTGGAGTATTTCTTCGCTTGCGTCTGTTCCGCCATGATTCCTGGTCCGTCCCCGAGGTTACTGATTGCTGAGGATAAGCGTCGCGCCCGAATGGCGCGTGCCGAGCGTGCCGCCGGTGCCGTGCGCGAGTGCGATTTTGCAATCCTTTACCTGCCGCGGACCGCATTCGCCGCGCAGTTGTCTGGCCGCCTCGATCACCAGGAAGATTCCGCGCATCCCCGGATGATTCGACGACAACCCTCCGCCGTCGGTGTTGATCGGAAATTCGCCGTCGAAGCGCAGCCGTCCGCCCGACACGAACGCCCCGCCTTCGCCGCGCTTGCAAAAGCCGAGATTCTCCAGCGTGGCCAGCACGGTGATCGTGAACGAGTCGTAGATCATCGCCATGTCGATGTCCTTGTGCGCGACGCCGGCGCGCTCGAACGCCAGCCGTCCCGATTGCGCCGCCGCGATTTCCAGAAAATCGCGCTGCCCGCGCGCCGCGTGCCGCACCGTCTCGCCCGCGCCGAGAATGTAAACCGGCTTTTTCTTCAAATCGCGCGCGCGCTCCGCCGACGTTATCACCAACGCGCCGCCGCCGTCGCTGATGATGCAGCAATCCAGCAGATGCAGCGGCGACGAGATGATTCGCGACGCGAGCACGTCTTCCACCGTGATCGGGTCGCGGTACTTGGCGGCCGGATTCATGGACGCATGCAGGCGCATCGTGACCGCTATTTCGGCCAGCTGCTCGGAGGTCGTCCCGTAGTCATGCATATGGCGCTGCGCGATCATCGCGTACGCCCCGACGGTAGTCGGCCCGAACGGAATCTCGTACTGGTCGCACGGATCGCCTGCGCCGCCGCGGTCTCCGCCGGTGCCAATCGCAAACCGCGACGAGGCCGCGGTAGAGCCATACGCCACCACGCATACGTCGCACAGCCCGGCGTGGATAGCGGCCGCCGCGTGCGCGGTGTGCGCCACAAACGACGACCCGCCGATCGAAGTCGAGTCGACAAAGTTCGGCGTCAGGTTCAGGTAATCGCAGAAGCCGACGATTCCCATCCCGCTCATCCCGATTCCGGTCGTGCACAGCCCGTTCACGTCCTTGATCGTCAACCCGGCGTCGTCCAGCGCGCCACGCACGCTCTCCGCCATTATCTGAAACAGACTTTTGTCCGGCGCGAAGCGGGTAGGATGCTCATACACGCCGGCCACTGCGGTTTTGCGGCTTAAACTCATCGCGAATTCCTACTTCAGTTCGCCGACGAACTGTTCGATCGCGGCGTTGTACTCGGCGGGACGCTCGCGCGGGATATAGTGACCGGCGTCGGCGACAATCTTGCAGGTTGCGCCGCGAATCATCCCCGCGATAAACGCCGCGTCGGCCGGCGTGGTGCCCTGGTCGTCGGCGCCGGCAATCACCAGCGCCGGTTTGTCGATCTTTCCGATCGCGTCGCGCAAATCGAGCTGCGAGCACGCGACGATGTCGGTGTAGCGCACGCGCGGATCGGTCTTGATTTGTTCCATCCAGCCTTCGCGGACGACGTCGAAGTTTTCCTTCAGCGTCCGGGGCGAGTAGCCGTCAGTGTTGAAGGCCTGCGGCGCCCGGCCCATCGTGATTGCCCGTAGTGCCTCGATTCGATCGGCCGCGATGTTGAACTTCGGCGCCGTACAACTGAGGATCAACGCCTCGACACGCGCGGGGTGCCGAAGTGCCAGGTCCATCGCAATCGCGCCGCCCATCGAATGCCCCAGTATCACCGCCGCCTTGATCTTCAACATGTCAAGAAAAGCCGCAACGAAGTCGGCATAGTCCTGAACCGTGCGCAGTCCCTCGACGCCCGCCGAGCGTCCATGGCCGGGCAGATCGAGCGCGATCGGACTGTGCCGACCGCCGAACGCGTCGATCTGGCGATGCCAAGTGTGACCGTTGGAGCCGGCGCCGTGAACGAACACGATCTTGCGGCCGCGTGAAAAGTCCGGCACCACGTCGGGCAGCGTCGTAGCGCCGCGATAGAAGTAGTAGGTCGCGTATCTTTTTACGTCGGTGTATTTCGTTGGCATCGGCGCGAAACTCTCCGCCATTTGCTTTAAGTGCGTTAGCTATTAGGTTGACCGCGCACTTGTCAAACGGCGCCAGACTCATACATCCCGCATCCCAAGGATCAGCGGTTCGTGCAGCGTCAAGCTCCGCGACGCGCCCGCTTTGGCGACTTCCGCCAGCATCGCGTCGGCCTGTTGGCGCTCGCCCTCCGGTATCACAGGCATCCATCTGATCCTGATCCACTCTTCGATATCCACCCACTGGATCGTAAATGGCGCCGCGCGTTCCTCGACACGCAGACCGGACTTGGCGAACGCCCGCTGGTAGCGATCATCGGGACCGGCAGCTGCCTCGCGCCGGGGCGCGCGCTGGAAAATCACCTCGCGATATTCGCGCCATCGGTCCGGACCGACGATCGCGCTCAGCATCTGGCGAACACTGTCCTCCCGCCTGCCTGTTGCCACCAACACGCCGCCGGGCCGCACGCATCGCGCGATCTCCGCCACGACGCCATCGAGATCCGCGACGAACTGAAGCACGTGGCTGGCGAAAATTAAATCGAACGACGCCGGCTTGAACGGCAGTCGTGACACGTCCGCGCAGAGCAGCCGGCATTTCACGCCGACTCGATTGCGCGCGGACAGCAGCATGTCGATTGACAAGTCGGCGCCGGTCACCCGGCGATTTCCGGGCGCCGCCGCAAACTTCGCGAGATAGGTGCCATTGCCGCATCCGACGTCGAGCACGTCGCGCGCATCCGCGATTTCCTCCGCGATCGTCTCGAGCACGGCGCGGCGCCGATTCCCGTAGTACTCGCCATCGCCATAAGTGGCGGCTAAGCGGCCGAAGTACTCGGCTACCGGAGAAGGTCTGCGATTTCCCAAGCTTGCGTTTTCGCTGGAGTCCACGTCGCGCCGTCCTTTTTCCTTCTGTCAGTCCGAGTGGAGCATGACCGCTCGACTTCGCTGAGGATGACAGAAAAGCAGGCGCGCGGAGAATGGTTTGCCGGCTACTTTCGCGCCTTGCGGCCTTTGGATTTGCGCGCGGGCAAGGGTTTTTCGTCGATTTGCCCTGCTGGCCCGTGCTCCCATATTTCGATCGCCGCGCGGCTGAATCGCCACGCGCTGCCGACGCGGAAGCCCGGTATTCGTCCTTCGCGCAGCAAGCGGTAAATCGTAGTCGGATGGACGCGAAGATGCTCCGACAACTCAGTGATGGTCAGAATTTCTTCCGAGGATGCCATCGTAACGCCAAGCCTCCCCTCGGGGAGATATATCAATTCCCTTTTAAGCGAGCCATATCGCTCGATGTCGCACAAAAGCCCACAATGCAGCCTCTAACCGTGTCACTCAGAAGTCAATACTGACGATTCCCGCCCATCACAGGTTGAGAATCTTGCCGAAGATGCATCAGATTGCGTTATGGTTAGCGAGAGACGGGCAAAATAACTCAGCGCCGCACTTCAAAATCCTGCGAGCTGCCCGTCGATTCCGGGAGGCGATCTGCGATGGCGTACGAAGCTATTGAAATCAAAAACGACGGCGCGGTGGCTGACACTTAACCGGCCGCACAATCTGAACGGATGCCCTACGTCCAAGAAAGAGGGGCGGTTCGATAACCGCCCCTGAAGCACTCGCTATAACAGCGCCGCGCGCTACCGGCTCGCCACCGTCGCCGTCGCGCGACGCTTTTGAAATCATCTAACCGGCGTTAGATTGCCTCGCTAACCGCATCTTCGTGCTGCGTCGGCTTGGGCCGCGACTGTATCGGGGCGTAGTGGCGCGTCGATTCGCCGATATAGACTTGGCGCGGCCGTGCGATCTTCTGTTCGGGATCGCGCACCATCTCCGCCCATTGCGCCATCCATCCGGAAATCCGCGGGATCGCGAACAACACCGGGAACATCGTCATCGGGAAGCCCATCGCCTGGTAAATTATTCCCGAATAGAAATCGACGTTGGGATACAACTTGTGCGAGATGAAATAGTCGTCCTGGAGCGCGATTCGTTCCAGCTCTACCGCTATATCGATCAGCGGATTGCGCCCCGTCACCTCGAACACCTGCGCCGCAAAATGCTTGAGGATTTTCGCGCGCGGATCGTAGTTTTTGTACACACGATGCCCAAAGCCCATCAGCCGGCGCTCACCCTCCTTGACCTTCCTGATCAGCGCGGGAATCGCCGACACCGAACCGATTTCCATAAGCATCCGGATTGCAGCTTCGTTCGCGCCGCCGTGCAAGGGGCCGTAAAGCGCTGCGATAGCAGCGGCCGCGCACGCGTAGGGATCGGGCTGCGAGCTGCCCACCGCGCGCATCGCATTGGTGGAGCAGTTCTGCTCGTGATCGGCGTGCAGGATGAAGAGCACGTCGAGCGCGCGCTCGAGCACCGGGTTCGGCTTGTATGTGAGCTCGGTCATTTTGAACAGCATCGAAAGCAGATTGCCGGTGTAGCTGAGTTCGTTGTCGGGATAGACGTAAGGAAGTCCCTTGGTATGCCGATACGCGAACGCCGCCAGGGTCGGAATCTTGCCGATGATGCGACGGGTCTGCAGCCGGCGCGATTCGAGGTCGTGAATATCGCTGGCGTCGGAATAGAAGGTCGAGAGCGCGCCGACGGTACTGAGCAACATCCCCATCGGATGGGAGTCGTAGCGGAACCCCTCCATGAACATCTTGATATTCTCATGCACCATCGTGTGAATCGTGATGTTGTGCTTCCAGCGCTCGTAATGCGCCTGGTCCGGCAGCTCACCCTTGACGATCAGGTACGCGGTCTCGAGGTAAGTGCTTTTCTCGGCGAGTTCTTCGATCGGATAACCGCGATAGCGCAGTATCCCCTTGTCGCCGTCGATGAACGTGATCCGGCTGCGGCAGGACGCCGTGTTGCCGAACGACGGATCGTAGGTCATCAGGCCGAAGTCGTCGGCGCCGGTCTTGATTTGACGCAAATCCATCGCGCGAATCACTTCGCCCTCCTCGATCGGTATCTCGTATTTCTTGCCGGTCCGATTGTCGGTAATTGTCAACGTGTTGTTTGCCATTGGTGTTGCCTCAACTGGGTTTGTGATGTGACGTCTGGTTGGTGACATTCCCGTTTCACATATATACAAGTATGCGGCATTTGCTGTCCAAGGCCGCCGCATGCCCTTTTTAAGCTGCCCGTCGTCTCGCAACCGCCGCCGCGCCGTGCCACTCTGTGCGCTTGCGCTTTCGCTGTAAGAGCGCATCGAAAAAATGCTCGACAAAATAGTCTCCGGGCTCTCCGCCCTCATCATCGCGACGATCTCTGCGCTCGGTTACGGCGGGGTGGTACTGATGATGGCGATCGAAAGCGCATGCATTCCGCTGCCCTCCGAAATCATCATGCCGTTCTCGGGCTACCTGGTCGCCACCGGCCGCTTCGGTCTGAATATGGTCGCGATAGCGGGGGCCGTCGGATGCCTGCTCGGCTCGTACGTCGCGTATTTCGTCGGCTCCTGGGGCGGCCGCCCTTTCATCGAGCGCTACGGCCGCTACGTCCTCATCGCTCAGCACGAACTTGAAACCGCCGACCACTTTTTCGCGCGATGGGGTTCGCACACCGTCTTCTGGAGCCGCATGCTGCCGGTAGTGCGCACCTTCATCGCATTTCCCGCGGGCGTATCGCGGATGAAACTCGTCCCGTTCACCATCTACACGCTGCTCGGGTCGTACATATGGTGTCTCGCGCTGTCCTACGGCGGGATGAAACTCGGGCAGCACTGGAAGGATCTCGCGCCGTATTTTCATCGCTTCGACGCATTGATCGCGATACTCTTGATAGTGGGCGGCGGCGCTCTCATCTATAATCGGCTGAAGGGAGTCGCGTCCGCATCGACTTCCGCCAATTGAGTGCATCGCGACCAGGAAAGGAACCAAATGCCCGGAATAGAACCGCCCGATCCATCCGAACTCGAGGAGATATTCGCCAGCATCGATCCGACACCGGTCCGGATGGCTCACGACTACCTTAACGAGGCCGGCATCGAATCATTCGTCTTTGACGCCGGATCGTCGCGGCTGCTCGGTATGACCGCCGCGGTACCGACCCGCCTGATGGTTCATCGCGACGCCGCCAAAAACGCGCGCGACCGCCTGAACGATCTCGGCTTCACGGACAAGTGATCGTACGAATGCCTGCGGGACTTGGGAATCGACAAGTAATCGGGATCGATCGCTCGCTGGCTGCCCCTCTGTACGCCACACCCGTCCTCCACTATCTTGAAATCGAAACGCGCAGGCGCGCTCCCTGACCTGTGCGCCGCGCGTATTCGACGAGCGCCGAGGTTATCGCGATGCCATACGCCGAAGGCAGAATCTTCAACGACGCCGACAGCCACGTCATGGAAACTCAGGACTGGCTGATTTCCCACGCCGACCCCGATATCCGCGCGAAGCTGCATCCGCTCGCGCTCGGCTCGGGGGCAGGATGGTGGAAAAAGCGATCGCGCATGCCGCCGATCGCCACAACGATCCCGCCGCCGTCGCCGACGCCGAGCAGAACCTGATGCTGCGCAAGGGATGGGAAGCGCTCGGCGCTTTCGATCCCGACGAACGCCGCCGCGCCCTCGATCTGCTCGGCTTCAACTCCCAGTTGGTCTTCACCACCTTCGCAATCACGCATTTTTGGGGCGAGTTCGACCAGGTTCGCTCGACGCCCGAGGTCCTCTACGGAGGCACGCGCGCGCACAACCGCGCGATCGCCGACTTCTGCCACGGTGACAAGCGCCTGCTTGCGGTCGGCTTCGTGCCGCTCGACATCCCCGAACTCGCCGAAAAGGAAATCGACGAAGCGATCCGCCTGGGATGCGCCGCGATTCACGTCCCCTCGCTACCGCCGGGCAAAAAGTCTCCGACGCATCCCGACTTCAACGGCGTATGGGCGCGCCTGCAGGACGCCGGCGTACCCTTCATGTTGCACGTCGGCGGCGGCGGCCGCCCGATCCCGCGCGCATTTCACAACAACGATCGCCCGGTGACCGACTTCCTCGGCGGCGGCGAGAACATCCGCTCCAAAGATTTCATGGCGATCCACATGATGCCGGAGATTTTTCTCTCGACGATGGTACTCGACGGCATCTTCGAACAGTTCCCGCGGCTGCGCGGGGGATGCATCGAGCAGGGCGCGATGTGGATCGTGCCGTGGCTGCGCCGTCTGGACATCTCGCAGGAAACGTTCGTGAAATCGGAAGAATATCTGCGCTTGCCAATGAAGGCGTCCGATTACGTCCGCCGCAATCTACGCTTCACGCCCTATCCGCATGAACCCGTGGGATGGATTGTCGAGCAGGCCGGCCCGGAAGTATGCATGTTCTCGTCGGACTACCCGCACATCGAGGGCGGCCGAAATCCGCTCAAGCGGTTCGAACTGTCAACGCCGAATCTTTCGGAGGCGGCGAAGGAAAGATTCTACGCCACCAACTTCGCCGACATGATGGGTTCACGCTGCGGCTGATCGCGCCGCCGCGAACCGTGCGATGGCTCTCCAGTGGTGGCAGCGCGCCGTTTTCTATCAGATCTATCCGCGCTCGTTTGCCGATTCGAACGGAGACGGCGTCGGCGATCTCGACGGCGTTACCGCGCATCTCGACTATCTCAATGACGGCACGCCGAACTCGCTCGGCATCGACGCCATCTGGCTGAACCCCATCAATCCGTCGCCGCTCGACGACTGGGGCTACGACATCAGCGACTACTGCGGCATCCACCCGGATCTGGGCGATCTCGCCGCCTTCGATCGCCTGGTCGCACAGGCGCATCGACGCGGCATCCGCGTGATCGTCGATCTGGTGCCCAATCATACCTCGAATCGGCATCCATGGTTCGTCGAGTCGCGCGCGTCGCGCACCAATCCCAAACGCGACTGGTACATCTGGATTCCCGGCCTGCCGGATCGCCCGCCCAGCAACTGGCAGAGCTACTTCGGCGGTACGGCGTGGAAATACGACCCCGCCACCGCGTCATGGTACTTGCACACGTTCCTCGAGCAGCAGCCCGACCTGAATTTTCGAACTCCCGAAGTGGTCGAGGCAATTCATGGCGTCATCCGCTTCTGGCTCGATCGCGGCGCTGACGGTTTTCGCATCGACGTAATCCAGGGGCTCATCAAGGACGACCAGCTGCGCGACAATCCGGTCCGCGTCAAGCGCGACGCCGACATCCCGTGGTACGCGGAGGGCTCGCAGGATCCGCTGTACAGTTCGGACCGGCCCGAGGTTCACGAAATCATTCGCGGGTTGCGCCGCGTCACCGACAGTTATGAACGGCGGATGATGGTCGGCGAGACGTGGCCGCGCGAGCAGGAACGGCTGGCGGACTATCTGCGGCCCGACGAACTTCAGCTCGCGTTCAACTTTCGCTTTCTGCTCGCGCGCTACGACGCGCGCCGGTTCCGCGCCGCGATCGAGCTGACTGAAAAGTCCTTCGGACCCGGCGCATGGCCCACCTGGACGCTCTCGAATCACGATTTCCCGCGCCATATCTCGCGCTACTCGCACGATGGCGACGGTGACGCACGCGCCCGCGTCGCCGCGGTAATGATTCTGGCTTTGCGCGGCACGCCCTTCATTTACTACGGCGAAGAAATCGGGATGCGCGACGCGGAAATTACCGCCGATCGCCAACGCGATCCGGTCGGACGCGACGGTTGCCGCTCGCCAATGCAATGGTCCGACGCGCGCAACGGCGGATTCTCCGCGAGCGCGAGCACATGGCTGCCGTGCGGAGACTTCAAGGCCGTCAACGTCGCACGCCAGCTGAACGATCCACACTCGATGCTCTCGCTCTATCGCCGGCTGATCCAACTCCGCAAATCAACGCCGGCGCTGGTCGAGGGCAGCTATCGCGCCGTCGATAGAGCGCCCGAAGATTGTCTCGTGTTCCATCGCGATACGCCCGCGCAGCACCTGGTCGTCGCGCTGAATTTCACCGCCGAGCCGCGCGAGATCGATCTGCCCGCGGGCAAAATTCTGCTGAGCACGATCGCCGCTCGCCCGGTTAAGTCCACGGAATCTGCCTTGGCGCTCGCCGCAAACGAAGCCGTCATCGTGGAAACCGGATGAACTTTCCCGCTTGCGCGCCGCCGCTTCCACACCTAGCCAGCGCGCGCGAAAAAGAAAGCGGCGGGCCATCGGCCCGCCGCCTCCATCTGACGATTGACTATCCCTGCTTTAAGCGTCGTAGTAGAGCGCGAATTCGTACGGATGCGGCCGCAGACGAATCGCGCTGACTTCGTTTGTCATCTTGTATTCGATCCAGGTCTCGATCAGGTCCTCCGTAAAGACGTCGCCCTTGAGCAGGAACTCGTGATCCTTCTTCAGGTTGCCCAGTGATTCCTCGAGCGACGCGGGCATGCTCGGCACCTCGGCCAGCTCGGCCGGCGTAAGTGCGTAGATGTCCTTGTCGAGCGGCTGGCCCGGATCGAGCCGGCGCTGAATTCCGTCGAGCCCCGCCATCAGCATCGCGGAGAACGCGAGATACGGATTGCAGGTCGGGTCGGGGAACCGTACTTCGATTCGCTTGGCCTTCGGCGACGGCGAGTACATCGGGATTCGCACCGAGGCCGAGCGGTTGCGCGACGAATAAGCCAGGTTGATCGGCGCCTCGAAACCCGGCACCAGCCGGCGATACGAGTTCGTGCCCGGATTGGTGAAGGCCGCTATAGTCGGCGCGTGATGCAGGATGCCCGCGATGTAATGCATCCCAAGCTCCGACATCCCGGCGTAGCCGTTGCCCGCGAACAGCGGCGTCTCACCCTTCCAGATGCTCTGATGAGTGTGCATGCCGGTGCCGTTGTCGCCGAAGATCGGTTTGGGCATGAAGGTCGCCGTCATCCCATGGCGCACCGCCACGTTCTTGACGATGTATTTAAACCAGGTCAGCCAGTCCGCCATCTTGGTCAGCGACTGAAAGCGCATGTCGATTTCAGCCTGGCCCGCGGTGGCGACTTCGTGATGCTGCTTCTCGACGCGGATGCCTACCCGCTCCATCTCCAGCACCATCTCGGTGCGGATGTCCTGCAGGGTGTCCACCGGCGGGACCGGGAAGTAGCCGGCTTTGTTCTTGACCTTGAAGCCCAGGTTCGCCCCTTCCTTGACCGCGCCCTCGCGCCCGCTGTTCCAGTTACCTTCGTTCGAGTCGATGTAGTAGTAGCTCGAATTCTGTGTCGTGTCGTAGCGCAGCGAGTCGAAGATGAAAAACTCCGGTTCGGGTCCGAAGTACGCCGCGTCGCCGATGCCGGTGGTCTTCAAATAGGCCTCGGCCTTGCGCGAGATATTACGCGGGTCGCGCGTGTAGTCGGCGCGGGTGATCGGATCGGAGATGTTGGCGATGACGCTCAGCGTGGGATCCTTGGTGAAAGGATCCATCACTGCCGTGTCCGGATCGGGAATCACCAGCATGTCGCTGTTGTCGATCGCCTGCCAGCCGCGAATCGACGACCCGTCGAAGCCGAGGCCCTCGCCGAAGGGCGCTTCATCCTTGAACTCGGAGATCGGGGCAGTGAAATGCTGCCACGTGCCGAGCAGATCGATGAATTTCACATCGACCATCACCACGCCCTTATCCTTGATCATTTGCAGAACTTGTTTAGGCGTCATCGAACCCGTAACCCTCCTGGCCGCATAACGGGGCGGCATACCCATACTTGTTGATTGATCGATCTATAGAAATCGCGCGCCGTCCGCACCTGCGGACGATGGCATGAGACGCATCAGGAATCACACCGGCCGTCACACCAGACTCATTCGCACGTTACGACCGACAACGCTTTTTGTCACGAAAACTCCCGTAATGCAACGCCCCTTGAACGGGCGTCCGCCGCACATTCGAGCAGCATCGCACGCCCAACGATTTGCGTTTCGGTCGAGGATCCAGCATCGGAGCCTCTATTTTTTTCCGCCTATCAGCCCAACAATTTGATCACTGCAAAATAAATGCCCAGCATGACCAGGTCCATCGGCACCCCAATCTTCGCCCACACGGCGCGCTCCCGATTCTGAGCGCCCCCGCGCTCACGATGTCTGGGGCGGGTTCCCAAAACCTCACGCAAGTTTCCGCAATCTCCAAAGAAAAGAGCGGCGGGTCCGCTTCTTCGGACCCGCCGCCGGCGCATCGCAGCGCAATTGATTCTAAGCTCCTCCCTTAGAAGGCGTAAATGAGGTTGGCGGCCAAGGTATCCTGGCCGTGCCATAGATGCTGCGCTCCGGTCGCCGGGTCCACGAAATTGTTGTTCGTGAACGAGTTCTGACTCGAATTGTCATGCCGGTATTCCAGACGTGCGATCAGCCCCGTCACTTCCGGTACCTTGTAGCTGATTGTCTGGGTGATCTCCCACAGGGTCTGCGTCTCGCCATTGGTGCGCGCCCCGTCCATGTCGTCGAAGAATTCGGCGCGGGTTGCCGTTTCAAACGAAGGGGTGAAATCATACACTAGGTACCCCGCCGCGCCCTGCCACGTCGCGCTGTGACCGTCGGCCGTTACAGGACCGCTCTGGGATGCATACAGGTATTCGGCCTGCAGCGTCAGGTTGGGTACGAACGACGACGGCTTCCACGTCGCGATCGGATCGATCGCGCCCAGATTCATATTGGAGTGCGTTTTGCCGGGCGGGATACTCACCGTGTTCGAGGGCTGAACATTCGGTCCCCAGATGCCGTTGACTACAAGGCTCAGAGACTTGTCTTTGTTGTTGAGTGTGAGCTCACCCTCATAGTTCGGACCACCGTTGTTGGTGCTCGCGGGATCATCCCAACCGTTGTTCAGCCCGGCTGTAGCCGATACGTAGTCGTTGAACGTGTAGCTGGCGCGGATGCCCGTATGAGCGATTGGTTCGCCCAGGGTATAGAGCAGGCCACGGCTCTCGTTGTAATTCTGGTTGTTGTAAACCGGAACAATCTCGGCGCCCAACAGACGTCACGAAACGGCCGCCTTCGAAACTTATGCCCGAACCGAGCGGAGCCGTATAGGTCAGGTAGTACTGCGTCGGATCGATCCACTGCCCGCTGACATGCGACCCCGGCACGTTCGAGTAGTTTGTAACGGATGAAATCGAGTTCGCGACCTGACCGAAGTTGAGGTCGGTCACGAATCCAACCGTTCCATCGCGCTCGATGTGCAGGTTGCCCTGGGTAAGCGAAATCCGTCCACGTCCCACTCGCGAAACGTATTGACGTTGCCGTTCGGCTGATTGAAGTTGTGCTCGTAGCCCGCATCAACCAGCGCGTGGACGCTGATACCAAGGTTGTCCGACAGATTCTTCTGGATGGCGGCGATGTTCGTCTCGGCCAGGCCGACATGCTGGCCGATGGTGACCGGCGACGCGGAAGCCGCCGGCTGTGCGACCGTCATCGCTGCCTCTATCTTTTTCACCTCGCTGGTTGTGTCGTCGGTCTGCTTCTGCAGATTGTTCACCTGGCCGGACAGCGCGTCGAGCCGCTGCTGCTCGCTGGTGCTTGCGACTACGGTGGTTGTCGTGACCGTCTTGTGGTGATGTTTCGTCGTCGTCGTTGTCGTCGTTTGTGCCCAGGCATTCGCGTTGCACAGCAATCCAATCACTGCGACGCCGATGATTGGGCGAAGCCTGGCAGCGACTCGGGTCGTTTTCCTTCTGTTCACTCTTCTCCTCCCTCCTGAGATGCGCGGCCTTAAGCCGCGGCTTCCTGCGCCCACACGTAGCGGGCTACGGTGATGAACCGGCCAGTTGGTTTCAAGATTCATACCGGGGTAATAATTGAACGACGCTGAAAATCCTTAGTATCGGCGCTGAATTTCGGCCGGCGGTAGATGCTGGTGATGCACGAATATGATGCATTTGCCGCGCAGTTAATCACATTTAACGCTCGATCATGAACATTGAAATTGATTAGCTATCCACAGCTCGCAAAGCGCGCGGAAACATTCCAATCTCAACGGGGTTGCAACATGAATTTTGAATTGACCGAGGCCCAGGACGAGTTCGTCGGGCAGCTGCGCCTGCCGTGCGCGAACTTCCCGGACGAATACCGGCTCGAGCATGTACGAGCCTGTGCCGCGCATGCGTAAAGGCGCGATCATCGTTCTGCTCGGCGCGCTATGCTTCGCGGGCTACGTGTTCTTCGCCTTGGTCGGCTCGGAACCGGTCAAGGTGGCCGAAACTCGCTTGGTGCGAAGCGGCGGCCGGGTGTTGGTCGAAGGCGAGGTTCGCAACACAGGCGACGACACAGGTCCTCTCCAGGTCGAAGTCCATTATTTCGATCGCGACGGCCACTCGATCGGCAAGGACATCGTTTCGGTGGACGGCCTCCGTCGCGGAGCGGCCGTGCACTTCAAGAGTCCACCGCGTGCCGACGATGGCGTCGCCGATTTTTCCATTTATCTCAATCATGGGCGAAATCCCTACGGGAATTGACAGAGATCGCCCGTGAATGCATGAATAGCACTTATTCGCAAAATAAGTCCGCTTCGCACTGAATATTCCTAAGGTCGCGAACCCCAAACAATTTGCGGAACGACCCAATTCACAAACTTATGGCGCTGTTGAAGGCGTCCCTCTAATCCCACCCGCAGTACGTTTGCCTTTAAGTCATTTTGATGGTACTAACTGTAAGGGTCGAATATCACCTTTTTGATGAGGGTACGGCCGTATCACGGACCGCGCCAAATCGGCGCAACAAGGGGAAGGGGAATAGAGCATCAATGGCACGCATCAAGGAACGCAGTTTTGGACAGGTCATCCGTGAGCGCAGACGGCAACTGGACCTCACTCAAGAGGAAGTAGCCCGTCGCATCAAGACCTCGACGCCATACGTCGGCCACTTGGAATCAGGCAAACGCCATCCTTCCGATAAGATTGTAACGCGTCTGGCGGAAGTACTCGGACTCAATCGCCGCGAAGTGTTCTTTCTCGCCAATCCTCGCGCGCACGCGCTGCTGAGTCCCGAAATCGAATCCGCGGCTGATTCGGCCTGGGATGATTTCAAGAAGAACGAGCAACTGCGTCGCGTTCACAACATTACGGGCGACGAGATGGAGATTCTTTCGCGAGTGGCGTTGCTCGGCGATGTGCGTTCGGCGCGCGACTTCATCTATATCCTGAACACCGTGCGCCACGCAGTCGGAAGATAGTGAAGTATCCGCAGCGCTGATTCGACCTTTAAGCGCAACCGATTCCTTAAAGACGCGAGAGGAATGCCTCCCGCGTCTTTTTCTTGCGCGCGCCAAAATCGCCGGTCTGGTCAAGATTGCCTCGCACAGCCTAAGCTCCACTGCATCATGGGCGAGCCTGCACGTGCGCGCGATACCCCGGCTGGAATTCCGCGATGGCCGCAACGCTATACGGTCGTCGCGCTATTCTTTCTCGGCACCGCGCTTTGCTACATCGATCGCATCAGCATCTCGGTCGCGATAATCCCGCTCGCCCGCCAATTCGGCTACAACTCCGCCGCGCAGGGGCTGGTGCTGTCGGCGGTGTTCTGGGGATACCTGTGGACGCAGCTCGTCGGTGGATGGATGGCGGATCGATTCGGCGGCCATCGCGTGCTGGCGGCCGGGGTCGCGATCTGGTCGCTGGCAACCTTCGTTACGCCTTTGGCCGCTGCCGCGGGATTTTCCGCGCTGCTCGCGGCTCGCGTGCTGCTCGGGCTGGGCGAGGGGGTGAACTTCCCATCGATTCACAGTCTGACGGCTCGCTGGACGTTGCCGTCCGAGCGCGCGCGCGTGTTATCTGTCAACTATAGTGGGATGTACGTGGGCACAGTCGCGGCGCTCAGTGCAAGCCCGCTGATTATCACGTCTCTCGGATGGCCTGCGCTGTTCTATATTTCGGGCGCGCTCGGCGCAGCATGGGTCGTAGTCTGGATGTACATGGCCGCCGACCGGCCTGAGACGTCATCGCGCATCGGCGCCGCCGAACTCGAACTGATCATGTCGTTGCGCTCGGCAGCGCCGCGCGCGGTCCGGGTACCGTGGGCGGCAATCGCGCGCGAGAGAGCAGTATGGGCGATCGTCGTCGCGCATTTTTGCAGCAACTTCGGGTTTAACATTCTGCTGCTCTGGCTGCCGACCTATCTGCATCACACGTTTGGCGTGCCGCTGGAACGTGTCGGCCGGTATTCGATAATTCCATGGATCGCCACGTTCTTCACGATAAGTTTCTCGGGCTGGCTGGCCGACGCCCTGATCGCGCGCGGCCTCGGCGTCGGGACGGTACGCAAGTCGATGCAGAGCACGGCATTTGCGATCGGTGCGATATCGCTGATGGTAGTGCCCGCAGCGGGTTCGCCGGCGATGGCGGTTGCGCTGCTGACGGTCGCAGCCTCGGCTAACGGCATCAGTTCCGCGGCCTTCGGGGTGAATCACCTTGACGTCGCCCCGACCTACGCCGGAATCCTGATGGGAATCTCGAACACCATCGCGACCATCCCCGGCATTATCGGCGTCGCTGCAACGGGCCTGATTGTGCAGGCGACCAGGTCGTTCAGCGCGGTCTTTTTTCTGATCGCGGCGGTCTATGGCCTCGGAATGTTCTTTTACCTGCGATGGGCCAGCGGCAAGCAGATGATCTGAAGTCCGATGCTCGGCGTTCCCGGCTACGGCATGCGCGCCGGATGAGGCGCCACCTTCATCAACGCCGCGTGCAGCGCCGTGTTGTCCGCGATCAGCCCCTCGAGCTTCACGTTGCGCTGATTGAAACGAATCTCGCGGCCCTTGATATCGGTGATCGTGCCGCCGGCCTCGATTACCAGCGCCGCACCGGACGCGATGTCCCACTCGCTTTTTGGCGAGCGCGTGAACGTCGCATCGGCCTTGCCCGCCGCGACCATCGCGAGCTTATACGCGACGCTGCCGGTCGGGCTCACTTTCAGCATCATCCCGCGGAACCCCTGCCACTCGCCGCGCGCGGTTTCGCTGCGGCTGGCAAGCACGGTCGCGCGCTTGAGCGTTCGCTTACGCGTGACCCGCACCCGCCGCGTATTCAAGTGACATCCAACCCCGCGCGCCGCCCAGTACATCTCGCGCTTGATAGGATTGTACGTGACGCCGAGCACCGGCACTCCATCTTCGACGAGCGCGATCGCGACCGCGAACTCGGGAATGCCCTTGATGAACTCCTTGGTGCCGTCAAGCGGATCGACGATCCACACACGCTGGCATTTCAGGCGGTCGTCGTTGTCCGCCGTCTCCTCCGAGAGCCATCCGTAGCCGGGGAACGGATCGCGGAGCAACTTCTTGATTGCGCGATCGGCTTCGAGGTCGGCCGCCGTAACCGGATTGTCGTGTCCCTTCGATCCGATTTCGTAACCACCGCGGCGCCAATAGCCGCGCAAAATCTCGCCGGCGGCGCGTGCGGCCTTCTTTGCGAGCGCCAGCTCCCGCGTCAAATTATCGGCGGGCGCATTCGCGCCAATTCGCGGCGCAACGCCGCGTTTCGCGCCGTGATCGGACGTCATCGATTCTTCCATCGTTCCTTCCAGGCCCCGAGATGCGGCGCGAGTTGCCCGATAGCGGCCACTCGACCAGCCGCGGAAATCCTATCGTCACCTCGGCGGCGATTCCATCGCAGCCTGGTTTGCCCTTTCTGCGGTCACGAACCTAAGATGGCGGCGGGGACCAACGAAAAACCAAACTCGCCGGCTTGGGGAGCATCGATGGCGGTTATCGCGATCAGTCAGCAGATAGGCAGCAGGGGCATCGAGCTCGGCGAACTCGCGGCGCGGGAACTCGGTTATCGGTTCCAGACCGGCGAGCAACTAATCGCCGAGACGGCGAAGCGCTTCAACGTGAGCGCCGAGCAGGTGAAATGGTTTGACGTACGCAACCCCCACTTCTGGGAGCGGAAGACCGAGAGCAGCCGTTTCGCCGCGTACTACCGCGCCGTCTTCCTGCAAGCGGCCGCGCAAGACCGAATCGTCGTCGCAGGCCGCGGTTCGGCGCATTTTCTCCCGGAAGGTGGATGCGGCGTCAGGGTGCGCACGATGGCTCCGGTGGCCGAGCGCATCAAACAGGTGGCGAAAGACGAGAATCTCGCAGCGGCGGCGGCCGACAAGCGCGTTCGCGACTTCGACACGGAAGTGAAGGCACGCACTCAGAGTCTGTTCGGGAAGGATATAGACGACCCCGCGATTTACGACCTGGTTATCAACACCGCGCGCCTTTCGATGGGATCGCACACGAAAACTCTTGCGGCGCTCGCGACTCATATCGACAGTGAGGGCACCCCGGAGCGAACGAAAGTGATGCGCGACGCCGCGATCGCTGCTCTGGTCAATGCGGCATTGGTGGCGCATCCGAAAATTCGCGATGCGCAGATGTCGGTCAATTGCTCGGCGGGATGCGTGCGCGTGAGCGGTCCCGGACTGGTGCCGCCGTGGGACGATCTTGTGATCGGAGTCGCGCAAACGATCGAAGGGGTCGCATCGGTCGAGGTCGGCGCCGAAGAAGACCCTGTAACCTTGACGACCAGCTAGCTGCTGGTCGCGGATGCTCCCGCATCTGCGGCCCACGCACTCGATCGCACTTACCCCGCTGCGGCCCGCCATGCTATCTTCGCGCAATCCGTTTCAGCCGATGCGCTCGCTCATCATCTTCTTCGCCACTGGATTTTATTCCGGTTACTCTCCGATCGCGCCGGGAACCGCAGGCTCGGTGGTCGGGCTGGCGGTAATATGGCTGGGGTTCGGCCCGCTGTGGGAGCATTCGCATCCGCTATGTTTAATCGTCTTCGCGATCGTGTTTGCGATCTCGTGCTGGATTTCCGATCGCGCCGAGAAAATATTCGATCAGCACGACGATTCGCGCATCGTGATCGATGAAGTGCTCGGTATGGCCGCCACGATGTTCGGCAATCCGCTCACGGCCGGCTATCTTCTGCTGGGATTCATTCTGTTTCGAGTGGCCGACGTGATTAAACCGTGGCCAGCGAACGTGATCGACCGCCGCATGCGCAATGGCGCGGGTGTCATGCTGGATGATTTGGCGGCGGCGATTTATGCGAATATTGTGCTGCAGGTGATCGTGCGCGTGCTCTGAACGTACGCGCCCGCGAGGAGACGCCCGATGATTCAAAACGCGGTGATTCTTTCAACCGGCGACGAAATCACCAGCGGCAAGGTCGTCGATACCAACGCCAACTACCTTTCCGACAAGCTCTCGGAAATTGGAATCGATCTCGTCGCGGTGATTACGGTCGGCGACGTTCCCGACCGTCTGGAATGGGCATGGCGCACAGCCATCGCGATGGGCGACGTCGTGATCTCGACCGGCGGCATCGGACCGACCGCCGACGACCTGACCACCGAAACCGTAGCGCGCGTCGCGGGCGTGAAGTTGCGGCGCGACGAGGCCGCCGTCGAACACATGAAGCGCTTGTTTGCGGCGATTGGCCGGCCAATGCCCGACAACAACCTCAAGCAAGCGCTTTTTCCTGAGGGTGCCACGGTCATCCAGAATCCGCTCGGCACGGCGCCCGGCTTCAGGATGCCGGTGACGATCGGCGGCCATACCGCGCATCTAATCGTCCTGCCCGGCGTGCCCCGCGAAATGAAACCGATGATGGAAAATACGGTGATACCGTGGATCTCCGCGAATCGCGGCACCGACCAAGTTTACGCGGTTCGCGTCTTCCAGACCTTCGGGATGAGCGAGTCGGCGCTCGACGAAGCGGTGGCGGGACTGATCAAGCCGGAAGAGGCCAAAGTCTCGTTCCGCGCGAGCTTCCCGCAGATTTCGCTGAAGATCAGAGTCGAGGGACGACCCGGCGAAGTCGATCGCAGGGTCGAAGAGCTGTCCCAGCGGGTGCGCGAAAAAATCTCGCAGTTCGTTTACGCCGAAGGCGATACCTCGATGGAGGAAGTCGTCGGCCACCTCTTCATAGAAAAGAAATTTACCCTGGCGGTCGCAGAATCGTGCACCGGCGGGCTAATCGGACATCGCATCACCAACGTTCCCGGCTGCTCGCAATATTTCAAGAGCGACCTCGTCACCTATTCCAACGACGTAAAGTGCGGCGTGCTCGGCGTTTCGGAGGAGACGCTGGAAGCGCATGGCGCCGTGAGCGAAGAATGCGTACGCGAGATGGCGGCCGGCGTTCGCAAACGCACGGGAGCGAGCGTGTCGGTCGCAACCTCGGGCATCGCAGGCCCCGACGGCGGCACACCGGACAAGCCGGTCGGCACGGTCTGCATCGCGCTATCGGCCGACGATCAGAGCTTCACGCGCCGATACCAGTTCCGCGGCACTCGCGACTGGGTGAAACTTATCACCTCGCAGGTCGCGCTCGACTGGTTGCGGCGCTACGCGCTGGGTCTGCCGATCGCTGATTCGACGCTGTTCCGCCGCTAACGCAAAAGGCGGCGCGAGTTTCCCGCGCTCGCGGCGTCATCTGACGCGCGCATAGTTGATCAGATCGCTCCCAGTCCCGGCCACCGCGAGCTTCCCATTCCCTGCGGTGCATTGAATCGCGCTAGCCGACGAAGCGTCGGTGCACAGCACGACATTGGTGTCGCCGGTGAAGCACATGTCGTTGACGGTCGCGGCACCTTGGGCGAGTCGCACGCGTCCGGCGCAGAGATTGGTCATCGCCGTCACAGTGGCTGGACCAAAAATGCTGTTTGCCCATATATCGCGCGATTCATGAGACGCCGGGCCCGGTCCGCCCGGCGGCGGCGCAGGATGAGGCCGCGGAGCGCATCCCGCGCCAGCAATCAGCGCGCTCAATCCGAGTGCAACGATCACGGCCCGCATTGCTCGCGTTTTCATTTCAGCTCGCGTGCTTCACGTCGCCGTTGGCGGCTGCGTTGGCTGCGGCCGTGAAAATGTCCATCGGCGCCAGTGGCGGGCGGCGCTTGCGCTTCAAGTCCGCAAGCTCGGCCTCGGCCTTGGCCTCGGCGTTGCGCTGACGGATCGCCTCGAGCTTGTCGCCGAGTTCGGAGCCGGCGATTTCGTGATTGACGCCCGCCTGCGCGAGCATCCGCTGAATCGACTCGCGCACTTCTTCGAGCGCGCGGACATCGTCGTCGTACGAAATCTCCTCGAGCGCACGCTGGATTCGCACCCGCGCCTGCGCGTTCTTCAGCCGCGCGATCATTCGCACCTTTTCGACCTTGAGCTTCTCGATCTCGCCCTTGAACGCGATCAAATTCTTCTTCGCGTCCTCGGCTTCCGAAGTCAGTTCGCCGAGCTCTTCGCGCAGCCGCGTGCAATCGCCGTCGAGGACGTGCTTGCGCTGAATCAGAATCAGCGCGCATTGATCCTCGTTCATATCGGCGGCCTGCCCCGCTTCTTCATCGACTTCCTTCATCTCGGCAAGCTTTTCACGCAGCTCGCGCTCGAGCTTGTTGCGCATGTAGATGACGCCGGCCGCGGCGGTCTTCAGCTGATGATAGCGCCGCACCCGATCCGAGATTGCGGACTCGTATACCGCTTCGGGGTCACGCGCCTCGCGCGCTTTAATCCAGCGGCTGAACTTGCCTCCGATCAATTTGAATAATCTTGACAGCACTTTCGTTCTCCTTTCGGCCCCGAGCGCGATTCGCTCGCGTAGCCGCTGTTGTTAAAGTTTCAGATCCAACGTCTGACCCGATTCTTGTAATCGACGTAATCGTTGCCGAAGAGCCGCTCCATCGTCTCCTCCTCGCGGGGAATTACCATCCGATCGATTACCGCAAAGAACACTGCCGGCGCCAGTAGCATCGCGATCGAACCGAAGAAGATCGCCAATCCGAACAACGCGGTCGCGAGGCCCAGGTACATGGGGTTTCGCGTCCAGGTATATGGCGCCTGCGCGACGAACGCGGTCGGCTCGCCCCACGGCTTCCTGGTCGTGTCGCGGGCCTGAAAAATCGCGGCCGCGAAACACGACACTCCCTCGCCGGCCGCAACGACCAGCAGGCCGATCACCTGATACCATCCCACCGTGCGCTCTTCGGGCAGGATGAAGTGCAGCACCAGCGTGCCCAGCACCAGCGCACCCGCCAGCAGCGGAGGATGAATCTTCGTCGTCGAGAGCGCAGTGCTCGGGGACTGAGGTTCGGTGGAGTTCATCGCTTACCGTCTCCGTATCTGCGCGAAATCAATTCCCGTCACCCTTGGGCGCGAGCCCGATATCCGCGAGTGTGATCCCCAGTTCGCGCATTTTTTGTTGAAAGCTTTGCCTGTACATCCCGGTTCGTTCTGCGGCGCGCGAGATATTGCCGCCGGTCGCCCGCAGCGCGCGGACGAAAAAATCGCGTTCCCAGTCACCGACGAATTTTTCTTTCGCCTCGCGAAACGTCAGCGCCGAGTCGCTGCCTTCGCCGGTCGCAGATGTGTGATTCGACGCTCCCGGCGCCGGCGAACTCGCGTGGTCGCCATCCGGTTCCGAGCCGGCGAAAAGATCTTCCGCGGTGATCTCGGCGCCCGGCGACAGAATCACCGCCTGCTCGATTGCCGCCTTGAGCGAACGCGCGTTGCCTTTCCACGGCGCCTCGACACACGCGCGCATCGCCTCTGCCGTAAGCTGCTTCCCGGGCGCGGAGAAACGTTGGCATGCCTCCGCGATGAAGTGCTGGACCATCAGCGGAACGTCTTCGCGCCGCTCGCGAATCGGCGGCACCCGAATCTCCACCACCTTCAGGCGATAGTAGAGAGCCTCGCGAAACTTCCCCTGCGCGATCATCGCTTCGAGGTCCTGATTGGTCGCCGCGATTATCCGCACGTCCACGCTCAGCGGTTGATTTCCGCCGATCCGCTCGAACCGCTGCTCCTGCAGCACGCGCAGCAATTTGGCCTGCGTCTCGAGCGCCATGTCGCCGATCTCATCCAAAAACAATGTGCCGCCGTCGGCGGCTTCGAATTTGCCTTCGCGACGCGCGACGGCGCCGGTAAACGCGCCCTTTTCGTGGCCGAACAGCTCGCTCTCGACCAGCTCGCGCGAGAACGCCGCGCAATTGACCGGGATAAACGGCTTGCGCGCGCGTGGACTTCGAAAATGGATCGCGCGTGCGACCAGCTCCTTGCCGGTGCCCGATTCGCCGCGTATCAAAACCGTGACGTCGGTCGGCGCGACCTTGTCGATCGTCTCGAACACGCGCATCATCGCGCGCGATCTCCCGACCATATTCTCGAAAACTCCGGTCTCCAGACGCACCTGTTCGAGCAGCTGGCTATGCGCGCGCTTGAGCAGCTGCGTTTCCATCACCTTGCGCACTTTCAGGCGCAGCTCGTCGTTGTCGAACGGCTTGGGCAGGTAGTCCTCCGCTCCCGCCTTCATCGCTTCGACCGCGATTCGCTGCGTGCCGAACGCGGTGATCATCAGCACCGCGCACGCGGGATCGAGTTCGCGGACCTGCTTGAGCAATTCAAGCCCGCTCATTCCCTTCATGCTGAGATCGGTGATGATCACGTGGAACAGGCCCGCCTTGACCTTGTCGAGCGCTTCCTCGCCCGATTCCGCGGTCTCGACTTCGTAGCCCTCCTTGGTGAAGAGCCCCTTGAGCGCGATGACGATTCCGCGCTCATCGTCAACTACCAGCAATCGGCCTTTCAATTGCGTGCCCTCGAGCTCTCGGTCGGCGGCGCGCCGGCTGCCAGCGGGACGATCGGCGCGGTGACCGCGCTGCCACCGTTGTTTCCCGGCGCCGGTTCTTTGGCAGCTTCTCCGCCCGCGTCGGTGGACGATTCGATCGATGAATCGGCGCTATCGCGCACCGCGTCGCTGAGCGGAATCGCCAGCACGAATTCGGTTCCATTGCCCACTTTGCTTTGCACCTCGATCGTTCCGCGATGCGCGTCGATCACTTTTTTCGCGACGCCCAGCCCAAGCCCGGTGCCGTTGGTCTTCGAGGTGTAGAACGGATTGAAAATCTTCGCGATCTTGTCGTCCGCAATTCCGCAGCCGTTGTCGCGAATTCTGACCGCCGCCATTCCCTCGCCATTGTTCTGTATCGCGAACTCGAGCCGGCGCTCGCCGCTCGTTGATTCCATCGCGTCGATGGCGTTGTCGATGATGTTGGAAAAAACATGCCGCAGCTTGTCGGCGTCGGCGCGCACGGTCGGACCGCTCAGGTATGCGCGCGACACCGCCACCGAGTTTGCCTCCAGCTTGCTGCGCATCTGGGTCAGCGCGCCGTCGAGCACCGACGCGAGATTTACGTTTTCGAACTTGTAGTCTTCTTCTTTCGCGTATTTGAGCAGATGCGACACGCTGCGCTCGACACGTGCAAGCTCGTCGAGCGCAACCTTGGCGTATTCGACGTTCTCGTGCGAGGTCGGATCCTCGCCCATCTGCTGCACCAGGCTCTTCGCCGCCGCGATCGGATTTCGGATTTCGTGGGCGAAGGTCGCGGTCAACTCGTCCAGCGACGCCTGCTTCTCGGTGCGCAGTTGCTCCTTCTCCTGCAAAACTTCGCGCTGAACTTCGCGTGCGATCGCGGGATCGAAAACCCGCTGATGAACCCATCGCCAGCCGTACACCGCCGCAAAGTGGCTCGCGATTCCAAATCCCCAGCCGAGCGCCGGCCACAGGAACCACGGATATCCGCCGAACCCGCCCGTCATCAGATTGATGATGAACAGGAAGCCGATGATGATGCCGTACCACATCAGGTGCACGAAGAAGCCCGCCTCGGCCTGCGCGCGTTTGCGCGCGCGCTCGTAGGTCTGGCGCTCGGCGTCGTTCTTGAACTGCGGTGGCGGCGGCAAATCATTGGCCGGATCCAGGCTGACGCCGCTGTATTTCTGCGTCTGGCGATCGAATCGCGCCCGCAGCTTGCGCTCGAATCGCTCGGCCTTGGCCTCGAACTTGCGCGCCATCTTGGTATCGAACTCGCGCTTTATCTTGGAATGAAGATCGTTTGCGAAACGCTCCGCGGACGCCGTCGTCGAGGCCTTGGCGTCTGCCGTCCACTTCGACCAGTCACGATGCGCCCGCTTCGACCAGTCGTGCTTCCCCAGTCCGCTTCGACCAGTCGCCATATTTCATCCAGCGCAGGCGGTTGCGCTTTCGATGTTGCACGACGGCGTAAATGATTAACGCTATTAAAAAGATGCCCCACATTTTGGCTCACCTGGGGCCGGAAATGCCGGTCCGTATAATTGACCTATCGTAGTCGCCGGAACTAAGACAATCGCTGCCATTTGCTCGTCCTGACCTCGTCCTGACATTAAGTGCAAGGCCGATGCCGACGCACGATTGCGCGAAAAGCCGGCTATTCGTGCGGATTCCAACCATCACCCGCACGTGCGCGGCGGCTGAATGCAGTCGCAACGATGCAGTCTCCGCACTGCATCCAGTCCGACCTGCCACGCAACATCCTTGGTTCCTTGACATAGACGGTGATCGGCATATTTTCTTGAAGCAAGCCGGCTGGATGGCCCGCGATGAAGGGGTTCGATGACCCAGTACTGGCCATTTTCAGGTCTGATACGACAAGGAGCGCTGCGCGAGCGGTTGATCGTGTCGCTCGACCTGCGCGACCGGGATGGCGCGCTCAAGCTGGTGGACCGGCTGGCACGAGTGGTCGGGATGTTCAAAGTCGGGCGCGCGCTGTTCATCGGTGGCGGCCCTGATTTCATTCGCGAGATTCGCCGGCGCGGCGCCGAAGTTTTTCTCGACCTCAAATTCCACGACAGCCCGCAAAAGGTGCTGCGCGCCGCCGTCGAGGCGACGCGGCTGGGCGTCAAGATGTTCGACATCCACCCGTACGGTTCAACCTGCGGCTCGACCGAGATGATGACCCGGACGCGAGCCGAGGTCGCGCGCATTTGCCGGACCGAGGGGCTTCGGCGGCCGAGTATTCTGGCGGTCGCGATGCTCGCGGAACTGAAGTCCGCGAATTCAAGCCCGCGCTCGCCTGGATCGCCCGACCGGGTCGCAGAGATCGCGCGCTTCGCCGCGGGAGCCTCGCTCGATGGCGTCGTCACCTGGCCGCATGAAGTTCCGCGCGTGCGCAACACTTGCGGACGCCGATTCATTATCGTGACGTCGGGCGTGCGGCTGCGCGAGGCAGCCTTCCCGGCCTCGCATGCGATCAGCGCCGCCGATGCGATCCGCGCGGGCGCCGACTACGTCGTCGTCGGCAGTCCCATCTGGCGCGCTGACGAGCCGATCCGCGCCGTGCGCGAGATTACCGACGACATCGAGCGTGGACTGCGCAACAGTCCCCGGCGCACGTTTGAAATTCTCAATCCCCGTCCCGTATAGTCCATCTTCGTTCCGCGTCTGTCTTTCTCATTCGAACCAAACTACGATTGCGCGAAATGCCCGAGCCAATCATTTGAACCTCAACTCTGAACCTGCACCCGGAGCCTGTTCTTGCTCGAAATCCTCATCGACCTGTTAGCGCTTGCAGTCGGAGCCGGATTCATCGGCGCGATCTCGGGCCTTGGCGGCGGGGTCTTCATCGTGCCTGCGCTGGTCATCGTGGCGCACATGCCGATGAAGGTTGCGGTTGGCGCGAGCCTGATCTCCGTCGTCGCGACCAGCGCCGGAGCCAGCGTCGCATTCGTGCGCGACGGATGGACCAACCTGAAAGTCGCGATGGTGCTGGAGTGCGCGACGGTCACCGGCGCCGTGATCGGCGCCTATCTCGCCGGCGTCGTGCCGACCGTGGTGCTCGAATTGCTCTTCGCCGCCATGATGCTCCAGTCGGCATACTTCACGGTGACCAAGCGCGGCGACGACATCCTCACCAAGGGCGACCCGCTCGCCGAGCACCTCGAACTCGCAGGCGAAGTGCCCGACCTCAGCGGCAACCTGGTCCATTATGAAGTCGTGAAAGTACCGCAGGGCGGCGCGCTCATGGTCGTCGCGGGCCTCATGTCGGGGCTGCTCGGAATTGGGTCGGGCGCGCTCAAGGTGATGGCGATGGACTACATCATGCACCTGCCGCTCAAGGTTTCGAGCGCGACCAGCAACTTCATGATTGGCGTCACCGCCGGCGCCGGCGCGCTCGTGTTCCTCGCGCGCGGCGACGTTGCCACCACCATCGCTGCGCCGGTGGCGATTGGAGTCACGGCCGGCGCGCTCGCCGGCAGCCGCGTCCTGCCGCATCTCAAGGTCGAGTCGCTCCGGACCGTATTCGTGATAATTCTTCTGTTGATCGCGGCCGAGATGGGATGGCGCGCATTGTCGGGGATCTAAGCGATGCCGAAGCAGGAAGAAGACCGGATACTCAGAGTATGGACGCCGATTCTGCTACGGTCGATTCTGATCGCCGCGATGGTCGTACTCGGCGCCGGACTCGTCATGACCTACACCTTCGCCCCGGACTACTATGTCGAGCGCTACCAGGCGGTGCAGCAGGGTCACCTGATCGGCAAGGAAAAATTCGACCTGTTGTTTGACCGGGTTCGGCAAGGCAATCCGCATGCGGTTCTGACGATCGGGCTGTTCGTGCTGACGTTGGTCCCGCTCGCGCGCGTCGCGTTCTGCTTCATCCTCTTCATCCGGGAACGCGACTACACGTATGTTGCGCTTACGGCCTACGTGCTCGCGGGGTTGATCGTCGGCGTGCTGGTAGGGAGTGTCGGTTAGTGTTCGATTAGTATTCGGACGGAGGATCGCGCAATGGAAATAAAGGGAACGGTCGGCGTCATCACCGGCGGCTCATCGGGGATCGGGCGTGCAACCGCGGAGCGACTGGCGAAAGAAGGCGCCGCGATCGTGGTCGCCGATCTCGACGAAGCCGGTGGCGCCGAAACCGTCAAGCGAATCGAGAGCGCCGGCGGGCGTGCCGTTTTTGTGAAGGCGGACGTCACCAGGCTCGAGGATGCTCGCCGGATGCTCGACACCGCGGTCTCCAAGTTCGGCCGCCTCGACATCCTGCACAACAACGCCGGCATCGGCGTCGGCGCGCCCGGCTTTCCCGAAGCACCGCCTGAGCGATGGCACCTGGTGATCGAGATCGATCTGCAGGCGGTCATTCTCGGCACCGGCCTCGCGGCTCCGCTGATGCAAAACAACGGCGGCGGCGTCATCATCAACACGGCCTCGATGGCCGGCTTGTATCCGCATCGCCAGGACGCAGTTTATGGTGCGGCCAAGGGCGGCGTTGTGAACTTCACGCATTCCCTGGCGTTCTGGGAAGCGGAACGGAAGATCCGCGTCAACTGCGTCTGCCCGGGAATCGTCGATACTCCGATGGTGCGCAAGGGACTCGAGGCGGCCACGAAACTTGGTTTTTTGGCGAGAGCTTGGACGCCGGCGAAGATGATTCAGCCCGAGGAAATCGCCGACGCAGTCGTCAGCCTCGTGCGCGACGATTCGCTGTTCGGATGCGCGCTGGAGATTCGCCCGACTGGCCGCCAGATCGTCGATCCGCGTCGCGCCCCCGGCTCCCGAAGATAAAAAAGCAGGGGCGGTTGATGACCGCCCCTGCTTCACGAACATTGTTCCGCTGATTCAGCTGAGCGCCGCGCGTCCGGGCGCCGCTGCGGAGCCAGCGCCTTGCGAACTGGCGATATCATCTGAACGATCGGTAGGTGAGGCACTGCGGTGCCTGGGTCAAGCGCGAGGCGCCCAGTGCGAGATATGAAGCGCGTCTGTGCGGCGACGGAGACTGCTCCGCATTCGCGTCCCGGCTGGCGCCGGGCGCGCGCGACTCGACGATCGCGCGCGTCAGTTCTGGCTGGAGGTGCCGCCGTCCGGAGCTTTCATGTTTCGCTCCAGACACCAACGGTCGATCACCTCGGCGTTGAAACGCCAATCGGTGCCGATCCGAAAGCCCGGCAGCTCTCCGCGACGAAGCAGCTTGTAGATAGTCGATGGATGCACGCGCAGATATTCGGACAATTCCTTGACCGTCATCACGCGCGGCAAGCTATACTTGGTTTCACTAGCCATGATATTCCCCGGCAACATCCCCGTCTGTCGCCTACTGCCTGGATTTGATGCCTTTTTTCGCATCGATCACATCGATCAAATGATTCATCCGCCCGTTACGTCCACTATGAGCTTGTTTGAGCGTGTCATAATCATCACTGGCTGTCAAGAGCAGCCTAAGGGGATTTCTGGTACTTTTCGCGTTCCACTCCCTTATTGCATGTGAAGCCAGCTATTCTTGCAGAGATTTCGATAACAAAATGCCTGTCAATACTCTAAACCATGCCTGCAAGCGCCTTGAAATGATGTCATAAGCATGCCAAATGTCCAAATTTCAATTTTTCTAATCTTTGCCTTGCTTGGCCTTGCTAAAGCGCAACCCGCCCAAGCCCAACTGAGGCTGACCAGCACCGCGATCGCTTCCGGAGCCGCAATTGCCGATGACTACGCATGTACTGGCGCCGATCGGTCCCCCGCGCTCGCATGGAGCGATGCGCCGCAATCGACGAAATCATTCGCATTGATCGTCGATGATCCTGACGCCCCCGGTGGAACATTTGTTCATTGGGTGGCGTACAATATTCCGGCTCGCGCAACTTCGCTGCCGGCAGGCGTGCCGCAAACCGCGAAAATCGCGGACGGCGGAACAAATGGAATCAACGGCTTCGAGCATATCGGCTACAATGGACCGTGTCCGCCGCCGGGAAAAATGCATCACTATCATTTTCATCTCTTCGCGCTGGACTCGACGTTGACTCCCGGCGACCCGGCGGACGCGGCCGCGATCCAGTCCGCGATGAGCGGTCACGTCGTCGCGACCGCGGAATTGGTCGGCACATTCGAACGATGAGCTGAAGGCGATTCGTCGATGAAGACGGTACTCAAAATCCTGGCTGGAGTGATCGTTCTCGCAGTCGTCGCGATCGTGGGATGGCATTACTATCAAATTCATCGCGCGCGGCAGGCCGGCCTGCTCACCGAGAACATCGGGCATGACGGCGACGTCTGGCAGGCCGATTTCACCGCGCGCATACCGGCCCCCGAGCAGACCGTCTTCGCCGCGATTCGCGACATCGAAAATACGCACAACGATCAGGTCAAGGCGGTGCGCGTCGTATCCCAGAGCGGCAATAAAAAGACCGTCGACATGGATATCGCGGGACCGGGCGGACAAACGATTACCACCGAGCTCGAGTTCGAGTACCTGCCCGACCAGAAAAAGATCGTCTATCACACCGTCAACAATCCGCTGCTCGATACTCAGGCCGTGTACCAGCTCGGCGATGAAGGCGCGAGCACGTTCATCGACTACCACGAAACCACGCATCTGCTGCAGTCGCTTCCCGTCCCTGACGGCGTCATCAAGCAAGTCATTCGCGGCATCTTCGTCGCGCAGCTCGAAACCTTGAAGCGCACCCTCAACATCAAGACTGCCGACGAGGGCAACTCAAGTGACGACGAACCCTAACGGCGACAGCCGTTTCCGCGCGAGTATCATCGAGCTCGCCGGCTGAACCGCGGCTCAACATGATTCGCTTCACCGCAGAGTTCGTAGCATCTGCATTCGCTCTCGACGGATGCCCGCGATGGAAGCGCGCCGAGGTCGCGCTCGCCGGCCGCTCCAACGTGGGCAAGAGTTCGTTGCTCAACGCGCTCGCCGGAGTTAAGGGTCTCGCGCGCACCAGCAAAACCCCCGGACGCACGCGATGCCTCAACTTCTTCGCGGTCGGCGACACGCTCGCGCTGTGCGACCTGCCCGGCTTCGGCTACGCGAAAATGAGCCACCAGGAAGCGGCCAAAATCGCTTCCATGCTGCACGAATACATCCACGGGCGCGTCAATCTCGCCGCCATCGCGATTCTGATCGATTGCCGCCGCGGTCCTCAGCACGACGAACTCGATCTGGCGGCGATGGCCGCGGATCGCGGCATCGAAGTGATTCCGGTCGCGACCAAGTGCGATAAATTGCGCCGCTCCGAGCGCGCCGACGCGCTCAAACGTTTCGACTCGATGCGCATGCGCCCGATTTTATGCTCGGCAACTTCCGGCGAGGGAATCGATGAGCTGCGCCGCCGAATCCTCGGATTCGATCGCTCCGACACCGTCAAGCGCGCGGAGGCGCGATGACTCCCGAAGTTTCGGTAATTATCCCGGCTTACAATCGATGCGCGATGCTGCTCGAGGCGATCGCTTCCGTGCTCGCCCAATCGGCCCCGGCGTTCGAGTTGATCGTCATCGACGACGGCTCGACCGACGGAACCAGCGAAAACGAACGTTTGAGGCGGATGTCCGAAACGATCCGAATCGAGCGCATCGATCATCGCGGTCCCGCCGCGGCGCGAAACCGCGGCGTCGCCCTGGCGCGCGCGCCGCTGATCGCATTCCTGGATTCCGACGATCTCTGGTCGCCAACCAAGCTCGAACGCCAGCTCGCGTTCATGCGCGACAACCCCGGCTGCGCGATCTCGCAAACCGGCGAAATCTGGATCCGCAACGGGCGGCGCGTGAATCCCGGTCACCGCCATCGCAAGCGCGCCGGCGATATTTTCATCGACTCGCTCCGCACCTGCCTGATCGGTATGTCGTCGGTGATGATACGCGCCGAACTTTTCCGCTCATCCGGCGGCTTCGACGAGCACATGACCGCCGCCGAAGACTACGATCTGTGGCTGCGAATTCTTATCGACCATGAAGCCGGCCTGCTCGACGAGCCGCTGGTGACACGCCGCGGCGGGCATCCCGATCAAACCTCGGCCACCACTCCTGCCCTCGATCGCTTCCGCATTCTCGCGCTTGCAAAATTGCTCGCGGACAACAGGCTTTCTCCGGCGCGGCGAACCTCGGTCGTCGAAGTACTCGCCGAAAAATGCCGCATCTACGCGCGCGGCCTTCGGCGACGAGCCAGAATCGATGAGGCGCGACTGTACGAATGGATCGCTGACCAGGCGCGAGGCTGGGATACGCGTGCGGCTCCTGAAATCGGATGCGCGGTTGAATCGATGCGATCCATGCTTCGCGTCGATGCGATCCATGCTTCGCGAAATTGCACATGAATGCTGACGAGATCGACGCGCAGATTCGGATGCTCGCGGCCGAGCGACGGCTGCCGCCGAGCCATCTTGCGCGATGGCTCGCGATGGACCCGGCGTCGCGCGCCGCGATGCTCGATATCGCGCGCGTCATCCGCATCCGGACCGGTCAACTGATGACCGCGCTCGAGACGCTCGAGGAAATCGCCGTGCGCGAGCACGTCACCGTCGCCGGCGTTCTCGGCCGCCCCGAGATCAGGCGCATTGCAGGCGGTCCCGGCTCCGCGCCGTCGCGCGCGAGCGCGCTCCTGGAAGCGCTTCGAACGCTTCGCTACCCTCTCCTTAAGAAAATGCAGGAGCAACTGCGCTCTGAAGTCGCGGCGCTGAAGCTTCCCCGCGGAATTTCGGTGGTCTTGCCCAACGAGCTTGGCTCTGATGAGCTCACGGTTTCGCTTCGGGTGCGAAGCGCCGCCGAACTGGCGCATCTGCTCGAGGCGGTCGATCGATCGCGCCCGGGACTGACAAGGATTATTGAAATGCTCGGCGGCAAGAAAGTGAAATTTGATCTCGACGCGGTGTTTGTCGAGCACGGATGCGCCGGCTATCCGCTGGCGACTCGCATCCTGCGCGCGCTTCCGCGCCATGTGCCCGTCACGCATGTCGCCGACGCGCGCGAGGCGGCCCGGCCCGCATCGGGCGCGCGCGATCCGTTCGGGGCCGGCAAACGCCGGATGGTGATCGCGCGGCGCAAGACTCCGTTCCTGATGCCGTGTCATGCGGGTTCCCCCAGCTTCGCCTGCTGCGGATACCTGGTGCTCACGCTCGCATCGAACTGCCCGATGGATTGCTCGTACTGCTTTCTGCAGGAATATCTGGCTGACAATCCCGCCTTCCAGGTATATGCGAATTTCACCGATTCATTCGACGAGCTCGACCGGCTGATCGCCAACGCTCGCGGGCGCAGCTTCCGCGTCGGCACCGGTGAACTGGCGGACTCGCTCGCGTTCGACTCGCTTACCTCGATTAGCCGCGAGCTGGTCGATTTTTTTGCCTCGCGCGAGAATCTGACCCTCGAGCTCAAGACCAAGACCGACGAAATTGAAAATCTTCTTGGCATGGACCCGCGCGGCCGCGTGCTCGTCTCGTGGACCTTGTCGCCGGACGCCGTCTATCGGAGCTCGGAGCATCTCACCGCCGCGCCGGCGGCGCGAATCGCGGCGGCGCGCGCGGTCCTCGACGCCGGCTACCGCGTGGCGTTTCATCTCGATCCGTTGATCGCATATCCGGGCGCCGAGCGCGATTACCTGCTGCTGATCGACGAGCTGCTGGACACAGTTGCGCCCCAACAAATCTCGTTCATCAGCATGGGCGGCCTCCGGATGACGCCGCGGTTGCGCGGCGCCGCGCGCAGCCGTTTTCCCGGCGATCCGATGCTGTGCGGCGAGGACGTGCTCGCCTCCGACGGGCGCTTTCGGACCTTCACGCCGCTGCGCCTCAGTCTTTACCGCACGCTTGCCGATCGTTTCCGAAAAGCGGGCGCGGAGATCCCCGCCTATCTGTGCATGGAAGCGGCCAGCGTCCATGAAAGCGTCTTTGGCGCGGCGCCCTCCCGACCGGCTACAATCGGCGAACGCCTCGCGCGCGGCTGAGCACGGACGAGCCGCCGGCGGATTCAAATGCCGACCCGCAAAAAATCTGCAACACGGCCGAATTCGATCGCGGCTTCCAACGGGCTTCTTCGCGGCTCGCGCGCGGCGATCGACCGGCCCATCGGCGTGTTCGATTCGGGCATCGGCGGACTCACCGTCCTCAAAGCGCTGACCGCGGCGCTGCCCAATGAAGATTTCATCTACCTCGGCGACACGGCGCGGCTCCCCTACGGCACGAAATCCAACGAAGTCATCGTCCGCTACTCGAAGGAGAACACCGGCTTCCTGCTCGCCAAGGGAATCAAAATGCTGGTGGTCGCCTGCAACACGTCCAGCGCGGTCGCGCTCGACGCAATCGCGTCGGACACGATGATCCCCGTGATCGGCGTGATCGAGCCGGGCGCGCGCGCCGCCGCCAAGGCCTCGCGCAACGGCAAAATAGGCGTGATCGGCACCGAGGCAACGATCGCGTCCGGCGCTTACACGCGCGCGATCCAGCGGCTCAGCCCGCGCTCCGAAATCTACACGCGCGCATGCCCGCTGCTGGTGCCGCTGGCCGAAGAAGGATGGACCGACAATGCGGTCGCGGAATTGACCGTCGCCCACTACCTCGAGAGTCTCAAGCAGAGCGGCATCGACACTCTGCTGCTGGGATGCACGCATTACCCGCTGCTGCGCGATATGTTCGCGCGAATTCTTGGGCCACGCGTGAAGATCGTGGACTCCGCGACCGCGACCGCGGCCGACGTGCGCGATCGGCTGCGGATTCTCAAGCTCGCCCGGCGCACCGGCAAAGGGGTTCAGAGTTTCTTCGTGACCGAGACCCCTGATCGTTTTGTCCGCGTCGGCCGCAGATTTCTCGGCCCGCAGGTCGAATCCGCGGTCCGCATCGAGCGCTAGCAAACCCGCTCTTAAGACCGGTGTGGGTGGGCAAGTGCCCTGAATTGAAATCGCTCAGCGTTTAGGCCCCGAAAGTCCGCGATGCGCGATGTCCAGGAAGTCCGCCTCGCTCTTGGCCAAAAGCTTTCGCCATGTACCGCGCAGTGTTGCCGGGGATACTCCAAATTGATCGATCAAGAGCCTGATTACTGCCTCTAACGAAACGCGGGTAGCTGGGAAATGGATAGTTTGCAGCGCTTCCCCAACGGGCAGGCAGTTTTCTTTCAAATCACCGCGTATGTGAAAATGCGTTGGCGGATACGGGCGCCGGGGAAATCGGTCGTAGTCGTAACGAAAAACCCAGCGCTTGCCGTCCAAATCAATCTGATATTTGAACCCGGAATTAATTACCCTGAGTGTCGGTCCTTCAGGAGTGCCATGGATAGCGAGACCATAATAGACGCGGAGAAATTTCCCATCTCTCAGCTGGACAGGGGCCAGAAGCCGCCCTGCGACAATATAGTTGTTTCGACGCTCTCCTTGTTGAAGACGTAGACTGGCCCCGACCGCCATCACGGTGTTCGCCAAAAGAAGATTCAACAAGTCGCAGAACGCCTGGGGCGAGTCCTTGTCGCCGCGCCTGCATGAGCGCGTCAAATCCCTGATATCGGCTAGCAGATTGTCGAGGCTGGCGATCGGAAATTACTCGGCAAGAATCGGATCATTCTTGCGAAGCAAATTGGAGAGCGCAATCAGGTCGCCTACGCTGGTGGGGTCGGGCAATCTCCCCTGCCGATATCTGCGCAGCATGAGCCGTGCGGACATGCCAACGCGATCGCGCGCTCCCTTTTCAAGCGAACTGAGAATCTCGCTCCGGCTCAATTTGACGATAACGCCGGCGTTACCGTTTTGACGGGCCACGGCCCTGTATTTTGTCGTTTTCGCCATAGTGGTCAATACCATTTATTGTGCGACAGCTTGCGTTGCAACGCAACGCGACCCCCACTACATCCCACAGAGTCCCCGTCGAATCCCGCCTGAATCTCCAGCGTTTTTGGATTCCAGCAAACTGGCGCAGCGCCCCCTGCCTACCCGGCCGATTTCGGGATAAGATGATTTCCAGCTAAACTTGCGGAGTTGTTTCACTGTGTCACCGGTCAGATCGCATCGCGGTGGCTCGTCGAGAACCTAATCTCAAACTTGCCGCGAAAATCGCTCATATAAGATGGCTTCAGCTATTTCCCTCGTAGCGCGGAAAATCTTCGGCTCGAAGAACGAACGCGAAATCAAACGGCTGCGTCCCGACGTGGACGAGATCAACCGGCTCGAAGCCGAGACCTCGGCGCTGAGCGACGACGAGCTGCGCAGCAAAATCGCCGAATGGAAGGCGAATGTCAGCGCGCTCGAAGAGGGCGAGCGGCGCGACGATGCGATGCTCGAAATCCTGCCGCAGGTCTTCGCCATCGTGCGCGAGGCCTCCAAGCGGACGATCGGCCAGCGCCACTTCGACGTCCAGCTGATCGGCGGAATGATCCTGCACCAGGGGCGAATCGCCGAGATGAAAACCGGCGAGGGCAAGACGCTGGTCGCCACTCTGCCCGCCGTGCTCAACGCGCTGGCGGGACGCGGCGTGCACATCGTCACCGTCAACGACTACCTGGCCCGGCGCGACTCCGAATGGATGGGGCGCATCTATAAATTCCTGGGCCTGACGGTCGGCGTCGTCGTCCACGGCGTGACCGACCAGGAGCGCAAAATCGCCTACCGCGCCGATATCACCTACGGCCAGAACAACGAATTCGGCTTCGACTACCTGCGCGACAACATGAAGTTCAACATCGAGGACTACGTCCAGCGCGAGCACAACTTCGCGATCGTGGACGAAGTGGATTCGATTCTGATCGACGAGGCGCGCACGCCGCTGATCATCTCCGGCGCCTCCGAGGAATCCACCGACACTTATTACGTGGTGGACCGCGTGATCCCGCGGCTCAAGCCCGAAGAGCACTACACCATCGACGAGAAGATGCGCACGGTAGCGCTGACCGAGGACGGCGTGACGCGAGTCGAGCGACTGCTCGGCGTCGAAAACCTGTACGACCCGCGCAACATCCTGCTGCTGCATCACGCCAACCAGGGACTTCGCGCGCATACGCTGTTCAAGCGCGACGTCGATTACGTCGTCAAAGAAGGCGAGGTGATCATCGTCGATGAATTCACCGGGCGGCTGATGCCGGGGCGGCGATGGAGCGACGGGCTGCATCAGGCGGTCGAGGCGAAGGAGAACGTCAAGATCGAGTCGGAGAACCAGACGCTCGCCACCATCACCTTTCAGAACTACTTCCGAATGTACAAGAAGCTGTCCGGGATGACCGGTACGGCCGACACGGAAGCGGTCGAGTTCAAGGAAATCTACCAGCTCGACGTGGTGGTGATTCCGACCAATCAGCCGATGATCCGCATCGACAATCACGACGTCGTCTTCAAAACCGAAGGCGAGAAGTTCGACGCCGTGATCGAGGAAATCAGCGACTGCCACGAGCGCGGCCAGCCGGTGCTGGTCGGCACGGTCTCGATCGAAAAGTCCGAGCGCGTCGCCGACAAGCTCAAAAAAACCAGCGTCAAGCATTACGTGCTGAACGCCAAGAACCATGAGCGCGAAGCGGAAATCGTCGCGCAGGCCGGCCGCTTCGGCGCGGTCACGATTTCGACCAACATGGCCGGTCGCGGCACCGACATCGTGCTCGGCGGAAATCCCGAGTTCATGGCGGCGGCGGAAGTCGGCACCAAGGACCCGGACGATCCGAATTTCCAGGCTGCGCTCGCGAAGTACGTCGAACAGTGCAAGACCGAGCGCGAGAAAGTGCTGGAGGCCGGCGGCCTGCACATCCTCGGCACCGAGCGCCATGAGTCGCGCCGAATCGACAACCAGCTGCGCGGCCGGTCGGGACGCCAGGGCGACCCGGGCTCGTCGCGATTCTACATGTCGCTCGAGGACGACTTGCTCCGCATCTTCGGCGCCGACCGTCTCAAGGGCCTGATGGGCCGAATCGGGATGGAGGACAACGAGCCCATCGAGCATCGATGGATATCGCGGGCGATCGAAAACGCGCAAAAGAAGGTCGAAGCGCACAACTTCGACATCCGCAAGCATCTGCTCGAATACGACGACGTGATGAACAAGCAGCGCGAGGTGGTTTACCATCGCCGGCGCGAACTGCTCAGCGGCGCCTCGCTCAAGGCTGACGTGCTCGACATGTGCGACGCGCTGATCGAGGAAATCGCCGCGGCTCACGCGAACAACGAAGTCGATCCGGCGCAATGGGACTGGAAGCTGATCGACGACGCGTTCTTCAAGCAGTTCAAGTTCCGCCCCGGCTTCAGCGCGCAGACCGAAGCGGGCGGCAAGCCGGTTCAGTCGGCCGACGACCTGACCGAGATCGGTTCCGAGCGCGTGCATCAGCTCTACGATCAGCGGGAAGCGGAATTCACCGAGCCGGTGATGCGCCAAATCGAAAAGATCGTGATGCTGCAGACGCTCGATTCGCTCTGGAAGGACCATCTGCTCGCGATGGACCATCTGAAGGAGGGAATCGGGCTGCGCGGCTACGCCCAAGTGAATCCGCTGGTCGAATACCAGAAGGAAGGGTTCACGATGTTCGAGGCGCTGATGGCGGTGATGCAACAGGACGTGGTCGAGAAAGTTTTTTCCGTCCAGGTGCAGCGCCAGCAGGACGTCGAGCAGATTCAGCAGCCCAAGCCGCAGCGCGTCGTGATGAGCCATGGCGGTGAGAGCGAGACGCCGGCCGCAACGCCCGCCAAGCGCGACGCCGAAAAAGTCGGCCGCAACGATCCGTGCCCGTGCGGCTCCGGCAAGAAGTACAAGCGCTGCCACGGCAAGTGACGCAGAGAAGCGTCCCGGCAGTCTCCCATTTGCACCCACCTTTGGTCCGCGTATAGTTCGGCGCACGGAGGATTTCGCTGGATGAAAGTCGAACTCGAGCCCGCCGCCGTGCGCGGATTTCGATTCGCCGGCGTCAGCGCAGGACTGAAGACCAGGGCGGGCGCGCTGGACCTGGGGCTTATCGCCGCCGATCGCCCGGCCGCCGCAGCCGCGGTGTTCAGCGCCAATCGGGTGAAAGCCGCGCCGGTATATGTGACGGCGGAGCGCGTCAAGGCGGGCCGTTTGCAGGCGGTGGTCGCGAACTCGGGATGCGCTAACAGCTTCACCGGCGCAGAAGGGATGCGGCTCGCGCGCTACTCATGCGCGGAAGTCGCGCGACTTCTGGGATGCGCGCCGGAACTCGTGGCGCCATCCTCGACCGGTGTGATCGGGCATCTTTACGACTTCGCGAAATTCAAAACCGGCGCCGCCGATGCCGTACGATCGCTGCGGGAAGACGGGCTGGCCGACTTCGCGCATGCGATCATGACGACCGACACGCGCGCCAAGACCGCCTCGACAAGCTTCAAGGCGGGCGGCTCGACCATCACGCTCGCCGGCGCGGTGAAAGGCGTCGGGATGATCTCGCCCAGGATGGCGACGATGCTGGGGTATTTTGTGACCGACGCCGCAATCGGTCCCGCGGCGCTCAAGCGATCGCTCAAGTCCGCGCTGCCGGCGAGCTTCAACGCGATCACCGTTGACGGCGACATGTCAACCAACGACACGGTGATTATTATGGCGAGCGGCGCCGCGGAAAATCGCGCGTTGGGCGCGCGCGAGCAGGCGGCATTCGATCGCGCGGTCCGGGAAATTTCGGCGGCGCTCGCGCGCGAACTGGTGCGCGACGGCGAGGGCGCGACCAAGCTCGTCAGCGTCGAGGTACGCGGCGCGCGCAATCCTGCGGACGCCGAGCGAGCGGCCCGGCAAATCGCCAATTCGCCGCTGGTCAAGACGGCCTTCTTCGGATGCGATCCGAACGTGGGCCGAATCCTGATGGCGGCTGGATCGTCCGGCGCGTACGTCGAGTCCAACAAGCTGGTGCTGTGGATCGGCGGAGTGAAAGTTGCCGCGAGCGGGCGGCTGCTGACCGAGGCGCTGGCGGATGCGGGGGCGGCGATGAAAGAGCGCGAATTCGCCGTGCGACTCGATCTGCGGTTGGGGAAATCGAGCGCGCGGATTCTAACTTGCGACCTGAGCTACGACTACGTGCGAATCAACGCGGAGTACACGACCTGAGCGGAGGCAATTCCCGATGGCAAGCTTCATCAAAGTTGCGAAGGTGACAGAGCTGCCCGAGGGCAGCGGCAAACTCGTCGAGGCCGGCGGCAAAAAGATCGCACTGTTCAACGCGGGCGGAAAATTCTACGCGATCGACAACACCTGCAAGCATCGCGGCGGCCCGCTCGCCGAGGGCGAGCTCGACGGCACCACCATCACCTGCCCGTGGCACGGATGGGAATACGACATCACGACGGGAACGAACCTCGACGACGCGAGCGTCAAGCTCGGATGCTACGCGGTAAAGGCCGACGGCGACGACATACTCGTTGAAGCATGACGCGCGCGCGGCGCGGAGCTTCAGCGCTCGGCAAACATGCGGCCCGCGGCGTAAGTCACGCCCGCGGCTGCTATTCCAATCAACATGCTTTCGAGTCCGCTGCGCCACCACGAACGGCTGGTGATGATCGTCTTCAGCGCGCCGGCTGCGAACAGCGCCGCGACTGTCGAGATGGCCGACACGATCAGCGCGCGGCTCGGCTCGAAGAAAATATACGCCCAGACGGGCACTGCCGCGCCTGACAGATATGACAAGCCGACGGCGAAGGCGGAGCGAATGGGGCTGTCGAAGGATTCTTCGTTGAAGCCCAGCTCCTCGCGCATCATCACGTTGCTCCATCGCTCGGTGTCCGACGTGATGTGCGCGACGATCTGATCGAGCAGCGGACCGGCGAACCCTTTTTTTCGATAGATGGTGCTGATCTCTTCGCGCTCGCGTTCGGGCCATCGGCGGATTTCGTCGCGCTCGCGTTCTATCTCGCTTTGATAAAACTCGATTTGCGAGCGCGCGGAGATGAACGCCGCGAGCCCCATCGCTACCGCGCCGCCGAGCATTTCCGACAGTCCCGCCATCATCGCCGCGTTGCCAGTGACGAACGCGCCCGCGACGCCGGAGGTAACCGCGAACGAGGCGACCAGTCCGTCGTTCAGCCCGAGCATCACGTCGCGCACCCAGCTTCCGCCGGCGGCGTGAACCTGCTCGGTGTGATGGTCGTACTCGCGAATGCGGGTCGAAAAAGCCACTACTCAGTTCCCCCAGCGAGCGGCTCCACGACCCGCTCCGTGGCCGGGACGCCGCCGCGCTTGCGGCGATCGATCGACTCGCGCGCCGCTCTGACTTCGGCGACCATCCGGCGCGCGGCCGCGCGGTCCGGCCGATGGCCCAGGTAAGAGTAAAGGAAATCGAGCCGCGCCGCGCGGCAGAGAAATCGCCCGATGCTGCGATCGAGATGCACCAGGTTCAGAATTCGGCGATCCCGCGAGACGTTGGCGGCGCGGCGGAAATCCTCGAGATCGATAAAGTACACCTTGAAGCCGCCGGACTCGTTTTCCTCCACCATGATGTTGGTCTCTTGCAGATCGCGAGTGTAAAGACCGGACTCGTGCAGGCGCCGGATTTGCGCGGCCACCGCATCGGAGATCTGTTTGCGGCGATGCACGTTGCGTCCCTTGATTTCTCCGGGGCCGAGCATGAAGCGGCTCAGAGAGTCGGCGTTGATGAGCGCGCGGCTGACGAGATAAGAGGCTCGAATCGCGCCAGCTTGGTACAAATCCATGGCCGCCAGCGGCTCCGGATGCGCGAAGCCCTGCGCCCGGAGCATCGCGGCGCCGGCGAGCGATCGCGCGGCGCGAGACCCGCGCAATCGCGCGTAAACGCCGCGGCTCCATGAGGAAACCTCGACGCGCTTTAAGAACGCGGGTCCGGCGCCCGGGACGTCGAGGAATCCAGCCAGCGTGCGCGCTTCAGATTTGAGCACCCGAAAATCCGGCGACGCCATCAATTCGTCAGCGCGCTCGACGACCGCGCGCCAGGCCGGCGAACGCGCATAGAGGACTACCGTGCGCATGCGCGATCAAGCCTAGCCCTTTCGCGCGCCGATGGCATCGGGGGCGCGCCGGCGACACTCGCGAGTCTCGCAACACTCCTGCCGCTCCCGCGCCGCTCTGGCAACGAAAAGCTACTTCTTGGGCAGGACGATTAACGAGCCGCCGATGTGCGCAAGATGCAACTGGCAAAAATACGGAAACACGCCCGGTTTGTCGGCGACGAAAGTGATCGTCTTGGGCGTGCCGCGAGTCACAATCTCCCCGATGTTGTATGCCGGAATCGTAAAGCCGTGCTGATTCGACGGGCCCGCGCCCGGCACCATATTCTTGAGCGTGAGCTTTACTTTGTCGCCCTGTTCCACCGCGATCACGCTGGGCAGCCAGAACTTCGTGTCATCCACCTCGACCGAGACGAGCGTGAAACTCTTGGTGCCGGGCTCGTCCATGGCGGCCGCGGGCACAGCCGCGGCCGAGGGGGCGGCGTCGGCTGCCGCCGCGATCCGGCTCGCGCTCGGAAGCATGAACGCGGCCACGGCCACCATCGCGGCCATCGTTTTCAACATTGCCTTGCTCATCGAAGTTTTCTCCTTGTTCAGTTCTCAGCCGTTGAATCGCTTTGCGAGTTTTGCCCATTGCGCGTCGTCGGTGCCCGCGCGATACGGAATGTAGAACGCGACCCGGTCGAGCAGCCCGTCGTAACGCTGCATCACCTTGTCCGCGATCTCGTCGTAGGTGCCCGCGACCGTGTACACGTCGAGCATCTCGTCCGTGATCTCGCTGGCCATCGAGACCCACTCGCCCCTGGCAGCCTTTTCGTTTAATCGCTGGGCGACGTCGCCCCATCCGTGCATGTCGAGCACGATCTTGTAGGTTCGCGTCGAGGCGTAGAACGAGATCTGCTGCCGGACGGCTTCGCGGGTTTTTTTTATTTCGTCCTGGTTGTGGCCGACGATTACGAACGCCGCTGACAGGATTTCGAAGTCTTTGCGCGAGCGGCCGGCCTTCTTGAGACCTTTCTCGACGTTCGGCAGCACGAATTCGCGAAGATACTTGGGCGAGTTGAAGGGATGCGCATGCAGGCCCTCGCACAGTTCGCCGGCGAGCCGGATGATATGTTCGTTCACACCGGCGATGTGAATCGGCACGTTCGCGTAGTTGTGTCTGGCCGGCGTGAAGAACGGCGTCATCAACGAGAAATTGTAGTACTTGCCCTGAAACGAAAGTTTGGCGCCGCCCTCCGACCAGCATTTGAAGATCGCGCGGAGCGCCAGGATGTACTCGCGCAGGCGCGGCACCGGCGCTTCCCACTTCGTGCTGTAGCGGCGCTCGATATGGCCCTTGACCTGCGTGCCGAGGCCGAGGACGAAGCGGCCCTCGGAAAGCCCTGCCAGATCCCACGCGGTCGCGGCCGTAACCATGGGGCTGCGCGGAAACGCAATCGCGACCGAGGTGCCCATTTTGATTCGCCGGGTATGCTCGGCGATCAGCGCGGCCGGAAGAAAGCCGTCGTTGCCGGCTTCCGGAATCCAGACCGCATCGAATCCCGCAGTCTCGGCGGCGCGGGCGGCGGCAGGAACATCGCGCAAGTTGCGCGTCGAGAGACCGGTATCAAGCTTCATGATTTTTCGCTCCCGCGTGAATTTTTTCGACGAGCAGGCGAAATCGTAACAGAGCATGCGGCGAACTGGAAAGAGAGAGCGCTCAGCGGCGCGCGGCTGCGCGTCTGCGAATCACGTCGAGCAGGCGGCGCGGATAATCGCTGATCAGTCCGTCCACGCCCATGTCGAGCAATTCTTCCATTTCGGCTTCCTCGTTCACCGTCCAGACGTGCACCTCGAGCCCGATGCGATGGGCGAACTCGACACTGTCCGGCGTGACGAGCTGCCACGATTCGTAGCTGCGCGGGATTTGGAGTGCGTCGCCGGGCGGACGATAGTTGTCGCGGCTCACGATCGCCTGAAAGAATCCGCCCGATTCGAGGTACGAAAAGTTGGTCGGAATTCCCGGCGCCAGCATCCGGACCTCGTCGAGCGGCGGCTGGTGCTCGCTGGCGACAAACACACTCCTGCGCATCCCGGCGCGATCGATCACGTCGAGCATCGGCACGACCACGCTCGGCGCGATTTGCTTGACTTCGATCTCGATCGGCAGTTTTGGAAATGCCGCAAGCACCTCGGCCAGGCGCGGCACCCGGATACCCTTGTCTCTGAATGGAAAATTAGCGCCGTCGAGCGAAAACATCCGGCCCGCGTCGGCGGCCGCAAGCTCGGCGTAGGTCATTTCGCGGATGACGCCGGCGCGTCCGCAAGTGCGTTCCAGATGGTCGTCGTGACTGACAACGATTTCGCCGTCGCGCGTCATATGGATGTCGAGTTCGAGATACTGAATGCCGATCGCGACGGCGGCGGCAAATGCTTCGAGCGTGTTTTCAGGATGCGTCCCGGCGGATCCGCGATGCCCAAACGCGCGCGGCAATCCGGGCTTGAAGAAATCGGTATTGGGATGCTCGCGCATTTCAGGTGCGACTCGTCGCGATTTCAGCGGTGACCGGGAAGCTGCGACCTGGCAATGACGACGGAACAGTGGAGCGATACGGTCAGACGCTCAGATCAAAGCGCGCTTTCGGACTCCGACGCTCCGGGCGCCGGGCCGTCCCGGCGGCTCGAAATTCTCTGTCCTCGGATATGCGCGCTCTTTGCCCGGCTGCGGCCGAGCGTCACGTGGTACATGTCGGCGAACTTCGAGATCGCGGGTTTGCGCGCATCGGTCGCGATGAAATGGCTGCCGAGGTCGGGCAGCTCGGCCAGTGCGGACTGGTAGCGATCCTTGATGTCGTCGAAGATCGCTTTCATCCGCGGCGAGACCTCGTGATTCTCGCCAAGTTTCTCGGTGAGAGGATTGACCCAGGCGCCGTCTTTTTCCATCGCGAAGTGGAGATGCGGCCCGGTCGAAAGCCCGGTCGAACCGACATTTCCAATCACCTGTCCGATATGAACGTAGCTGCCCGGCTTGACGTCCGCACTAATCTTCGACAGATGACCGTAGATGCTGACCATCTCGTGCTGATGCTGGATGCGGATGCAATTGCCGAGCTCGCCCTGCCATCCCGCGCTTATGATCGTGCCATCGGCGACGGCTTTGACCGGCTCGCCGTATTTGGCGACCAAATCGACGCCGACATGAGCCCGGTACTCGTGCAGGATCGGATGATAGCGATGAAACGTGAAGCCCGAGGATATGTACTGGAAATTGAGCGGAAACTTCAGCGACTGCGGACCGAGCGCGTGGCCCTCTTCGTCATACAGATGAGGGCGGCCGTGTTCGTCCGAGAACGATATCGCCGTCAGCGTGCGGCCGCCGAAGCGGATTTGCGCCGCCTGCACGTCGCCGGCGAGCGTATAGGAGCCGTCGCGGCTGACCTTTTCATTGTAAATCAGCTTGACCGCGGAGCCCGGCGCGAGGCGGTTGAGATCGTGGCGGTCCGAGAACGCATCCTGCAGCGTGTCCACGATTGGCTTGGGTATCCCGTTCTCGGCGGCTGCGCGCTGGAAGTTGTCGGTGACCGCGAAGGTCAGCTTGATCGGGCGAACGAAATACTCGATCGGCCGCAGCCCGGCCTTCAGGACTCCGGCGCCGAGGCTCGCCGCGGTGACCGTGGTCTTTTCGTCAAGATCGTACTTGAGGCCGCGCATCTCGCCGGTCTCGGGATCCTTGTACAGCGTCAGCGGATGCCCGCTGTGAAAATATCGGTTCGCGGTGATGCGCTGAATGTACACCGCCCACTGATGCGCGTCGTCCGGTTCCATCCCGGCTTCGCGAAGGTAGCTTTCGATTGGCGCGGTGCGGTCAAGCGTCATGCTGATCGTGATCGACGCAGGTGCGGGATCGACGGATTCCGGCTGTTCGACTACGTCAGGGCCGTCCTTGCCGGCATCCAGTTCGGAGCTGAGCGTGTCGAGCGGCGAGGAAAAAGTCTGCGGATTTGCCTGCAAAAAAAGAAACAGCGCCGCGGTGGTCGCAATCAGGGCCACGACCAATCCCATCACCGCACGTGGATATCCCACGAACCGATTCCCCCGAACCGTCATTCTCAGCGACGTTAAGTGATTCGGCTACCCAACGCAACCCTTGGCGGTGTGTCCGTCTGGTGCACTACGGTGATCTCTATTTACACTGCCTCCAGGATAGCGACAGACATTCACGCGGTTACAACAGGCACAAATAAACCAACGGCCAGCATATGAACCGGGAATATCAACCGCGCGAGACGCGATTGGCGCGATGCTGCGCCGTCAAGCGGCGTGCGCCGCGCGTGGCTGCCGCAGATCAATGGTAACTTGAATCTCGTCATATGGCACAGTCGGCGTCTGCGCTCTCCCCTTGCCGCCCTTGGCGCCCAGCTTTACCAGTCCCAGGCGTTCGAGCAGTGTGATGTCGGTGCTTACGTTCTTGTAATCGCGCTCGAGCAGCCCGGCGAGTTCGTGGACGGAAGCCGGCCGATGGCGCGCGATCGCGAGCAGCAGTTCGAGGCGCTTCTCGGTCAGAATCTGCCGAAGCTCCTCGACGGTTTCGAAATAGAGGCCCGCCTCCTGCGGCGTGCGGTCGCCGTGAGCGACTCGCCGAATCGCTTCACGAAGCGCCTTGGATCGCTCAGCGCTCGCGCGGATGCCGATGTTAAGTCGCCGTGCGCTCATAGCTTGCCCTCCAGGATCTCTTGCAGATAACGCCCGCCTCCAATCACATCTCGCGCCTCAAGAATCACCGGCGGCATAACGGTATTATGGCATCTGATACCATAACAAGAAAGGGGCGGGGGCGGGCGAATTCATTCGGGACAATTTCGAGCCGCCCGATATCCCTCCTGTTCGGCCGCTTCTCGGCTCGCGAACACGACTCGATTCTCGGGCGCCATCTTGTCGTAGGTTCCGCATCCGGGCCACGCGTAAATCTTGCTGCGCCGATTACCAACGAAAATGATTTGGCCGGCAACGGCAACGGTCTTCGATGAAAGAACCTGGGCTGGGGCCGAATTCGATTCGCGCGGCACATCGTTAGCGGGCTGTGTCCAGATCTCATTCAACAGGCTGGCCAGCCTGAATCCCGCTTTCGCAAGCTGATGGCCTGCGACCGCGTCAGCGTGGTCCAGGTAAGAAGAGTCCAGTTCGACGGCGTGTCCGAGAGGATTGCGGCAGATATCGGCTGTCGGCTGGCAGGGTTCGATCGGGATGTGCAGCGCGGCGTAGATGTCGGACCGCGCAATTTGATTCGATTCCCACGCGATATCGTCGGCGGCAATCCACGAATCGGTCCCTTTCTCAGCCGCGTATGCTCGTTCCAACTTGTGCGCCGTCGTCTCGGGCCTTCCGGAATCGACGCTGTATTCGAGACGGCGCACGACGGTGGTGTCCCAGACCGCGTGAAGATCTTTTGCTCGAATGTTCGTATCGACCGTTATGCAATTGGCGCCGCGGTCCTCGTCGTTCGCGGCGTGCAGAGGTTGATGGATGTCGCCGACAAAGTGGATCAGGAACGCCAGATCACCTGCCGCGCCCCAGCGATCGTAGTTACTCTCTTTCAAGCGTTTCGAATATTGGTCGATTTTCCCGGTCACGCAGTTTCCGCCGGGGCATCGTGCCGGCACGTCCGCTCGCCGGTCTTGCAGACAGATGTCGATGAAATGCCATGGCCTCGTCAAAGGATCTTCATCGCGGAACTCGGAATCCGGACGGATCGAAGCTGCCTCCATCGCCGTTGCGATTGCTCTCTTATCGGCTGACACGCCAAGGATGTCTGCCACATGGCTCGCGGCCGCCGGCGTGAGGTTATCCGCCGCAATAACCGCGACGATTTTGTGCCCGTCGGGTCCCCAAGCCCATGCCGATACAGGGCAAAGCAGGACCGCCAACACGACATTGACAATGCAAAGCGCCGGTAAATGCGAGAATTGCGAAAAAGCTTTCATCAAATGGATCAGAAGGGCCCAGCCCTCGATTGTGGCACGCATAGTACCAGCGGTCATGAAAATTGTTATCCTCCAGCCCGCAGACGCGGGTGATCATCTATGAATCGTGAACATCAAACGCGCGGGACGCGAGTGGACGGGAATACGGATGACGATTGCGGCGCTTGATCTCGGGCGGCGACGAATCGGGGTCGCCGTAACCGACGCGGCCTCGATGGGGGTGTATCCGGTGGGTATCGTCGAGCGGCGCGCGCTCAAAAAGGACCTCGAGGCGATCGCCGCGATGCTGCGCGACCGCCGCGTGAGCACGATCGTCGTCGGCCTCCCGCTCAACATGGATGGCAGCGAAGGCCCCGTTGCCGTCTCGGCACGGAAGTTCGCCGCGAGTATAGCGGATGCGCTCGGCGTCACCGTCGAGATGTTCGACGAGCGGCTGACGAGCTTCGAAGCCCGGGAGCGTCTGGCGGACATGCCGGCCAGGAAGGGCGCGCGCAAGAGAGGCATCGACGCGCTTGCGGCGGTGGTGATCCTCGAAGGCTGGATGCAGGCGCATCCGGATAAAATCCCGCGCGCCGGCAGTTAATGGATAGCTTCCAGGCGGCCTGCCCTCGCTAATCGCGCAGAGCCGACCCACCGCTCCCTCGCAGACATGCGGCCGGAGCAACCGTTCGCGGCTCAGGCGACGTCTTGAGTCGCCGCAGGGCCGGGCGCAGTCGGCGCTGCCGGGCCTGGCGCGGCAGGCACGATCGCTTTCGGTACCCGCGCGAGCAACTCGCGCAGCGTCTCCTGGATGCACGACTTCATGAAGTCCACGTCCGGCATCAGATTCGGCTCCGCCGTCAGCCCCAGGTAGATATTGCCGTTGTAGCTCAGGATCGCAACTCCGTAGCCGAGCGTTGCGGTGAGCGGGATCATGCCGATGGTATCGGCCAACTGATGGCCCGCAAGATAGACCGGCACTTGCAAACCCGGGATGTTGGTCGCCATGAAGCTGACGCCCGCGCCAAGCATCGGCGCAGAACGCGCGCGCTGTGGGGCAGTGGCGGCGAGCCGTCCGGCGCCTTCGATCGACGATCTCAACAGCCGCGAGATCAGTCCGAGCGCTGCCGGCGGGATGTAGTCGAGCTTGGCCAGCAGGTTTTCGAACGCGATCGACTCTCCGGCGGCCTTGATCCGCGAGGTTTCCCCGACGACTGCCTTGAGTCGATCTACGGCAGGCATCGGCCGAGCGTCGAACTCGGGGAACATCATCGAGACGCGGTTGCCGAGCTTTCCGTATTCGTCCTGCGCGCGGACGTTCACCGGGCATCCGATTCGCAGCGGCCGCCCCTCGGTGGGGCAGCCGTGATGCTCCAGGTAACGCGCGGCGCCCTCGCTCAGCATGGCCAGCATCACGTCGTTGACGGTGCCGCCGAAGGTGGCGCGGATCCGCGCGACGTCGTCGAGCGGAAATCGCAGCCACGCCAGCGTGCGCTTGGCTGTCACGGTCGCGGCGTTCCAAGGGGCCGCTACGATCGGCCGCGCGATTCGCTGGATCGTCTGCACGAGCGCCGCTGGCGCGGACCGCTTCGCGTCAAAATCGCGCAGATGCGCGATGGCGGCGGCTGCGCGACGGGCCAGTTCAATTCGCGAGCGCGTCAGGTCGGAGCGCCTCCGTCGCTTCCTTCCCCGTAAGGCAGACTTGCGCCAATGCTCGCCACGCCAGATCGATGCCATCGCTCGCGCCCACAACAACACGCCACGAAAATGTCTAGGCTTCAGGACCCCAGCCGAGATATTCTCCAACCTCCTGTTGCACTTCAAATGTGAATCACCTGCCGACCTGCGTCGGCATGACGCGATGGGCGCGGACCGTGCGCAAACCGAAGCGGCTATACTGCATTGGACGCTTGCGCCGCTGACCCATCCGGCGTCACGGCAGACGCAGATGCCTTGTTCGGAGCCTCACGCCAATCCCTCCGCCGGTATCGCCGGCGCTCCGTCCCGCCGATCAGGTCCGCGGTGATGCGTGCCGTCCCGTGCGACATCGTCCAGCCGATATGGCCGTGCCCGGTATTGAACCACAGATTGCGATGCCGCCTGCGCCCGAGCATCGGCAGGTTGTCGGGCGTCATCGGCCGCAGACCGGCCCACATCTCGGCGCGATGATAGTCCGCGCCGTCCGGATACAATTCCTCGTCACCGACTTCATGAACGCGAAATCCGCCGGCCTGTGGCTCGTGTCCTAGCCGGCGAACTCCGCTGTCGCGGTGACGCGCACGCGGTCCCCGAAGCGCGAGATCGCCACCAGATTGTGTCTCGTCCACCGAGCCGATCGTCGGCGGCGCCGATGGTTGCCGATCGGGATCGTCAGCGAGTAGCCCTTGATCGGATAGATCGGCAGATCACGCCGATCGTGCCGCGCCAGCAACGGACTGTAGCATCCCATCGCCATGACGTAGGCGTCCGCCTTGAACGCCGGCCATTCGCGCGCACGCTCGTCACCGCATCGCCCGACGTGCCTCGATCGCGGTGATCGTCGTATTCCGGTGCGGATCTCCGCGCCCATGCGCGACGCATACGCTCGCCAGCCCCCGTGTGAACTTGTGCGCAGTCGCCGCTCTCGTCGGTCGGGCAATAAGATCGCCGCCGGCGATCTTCGCCGCCGCGCCTTGCAGCGCCGGCTCGAGCTCCAGCACCTGCGCGCGGTCCAGCACCGCGGATCTCCTGCCCGTCATCGGCCAGGATCTGCATATGCGCAACGCCCGCCTCCAGCGCCGCCTGATCGCGATAGAAATACAGCACGCCGCGCGCGTTGCGGTCGTAGTCCATCGGCTCCTCGGCCGCGTCACGTCATGCAGCACGCGCTGCGAGTACATTGCGATCTGGTGCTTGCGCAGCGTGTTGCGCCGCGCCTTCGTCGCTGTGCACTCCGCCAGGAACTTCAGCGACCACGAATACAGCCGCGGATCAGTCGAGAAGCGGAACCGCAGCGCCTGGTCCTTGCGACCAGCGACTTCAGCAGGATCCACGGCGCCCGCGGCGAGGACCAGACGAACGAGTGCCCGGGCGCGATCATCCCGGCATTGCCCCAGCTGGTTTCCTGCGCCACGCCGGCTGGCGCTCCAGCAGCACGACCTCGTGCCCATCTCTTCAGCAACTGATAGGCGGTGGTCACGCCGACCACGCCGCCGCCCATCACCAGAATGCGCATTTCCGGTTCTCCGCCCCGTTCCGGCATGGTGTAACAACGCGCCGGTTCTGGCATAGTGTAACAAAGCGTTAGAACCACCGCCACGCGGCAAAATCGCCTTGTCGTCGCCGCAAACCCGAACTTAGTAGTCGCAGCACGATCTTGCAGCCGGTGTTCCGGCGCCCCCAGCGGAGCAGGCCTGTCGCGGATGGACGAGCGCGTAGACCGACCCAGGACCGAGACGCCCTCGCTGTCGCTGCCGCCCCGCCGGGGCCGCTGGCGCTGGTTGTGGCTGCTGGTTCTGATCGCGGCCGGGGTCGGCGCGGCGGTCTGGTACGACACCCACCAGGCACCCAAGCCGGCGTCGCAGACGGCATCGCAAGCGGCGTCCCAACCCGCGGCGTCGCGCGCGGGCGCCACCCCGCCGCAGCCGGTCGGGGCCGCCACCGTGGACACCGGCGACATCCGCGTCATCCTGAATGAGCTCGGCACCGTCACGCCGCTCGCCACCATCACCGTGGTGACGCAGATCAGCGGCCAGTTGATGAACGTCGGGTTCCAGGAAGGCCAGATGGTCAAGCAGGGCGACTTCCTGGCGCAGATCGACGACCGGCCGTACCAGGTCCAGCTTGAAAAGGATCAGGGCCAGCTCGCGCATGACCAGGGACTGCTGGACCAGGCGCAGGGCGACCTGAAGCGTTACCTGACGCTGGGACGGCAGGACTTGATCGCGCAGCAGCAGGTGGAGGACCAGCGCTTCCTGGTGCAGCAGTACCAGGGCACGGTGAAGGTCGACCAGGGCGCGATCGACAACGACAAGCTCAATATCGCCTATTGCCACATCACCGCGCCGGTCACCGGGCGGGTCGGGCTGCGGCTGGTCGATCCTGGCAATTACGTGCAGGCCTCCAGCACCACCGGGCTGGTGATGTTGACGGAGCTCGATCCGATCTCGGTGATTTTCACCGTGACCGAGGACAACCTGCCCGAGGTCATGCGCCAGTTGCACGCCGGCGCGACGCTGTCGGTCGACGCCTATGACCGGTCGAACGTGAAGCAGCTCGCCACTGGCAAGGTCGCGGCGGTGGACGCCCAGATCAACACGACCACCGGCACTGTCAATATCCGCGCGCTGTTTCCGAACCCGAACGACGCGCTGTTCCCCAACCAGTTCGTCAATGCGCGATTGCTGGTCGATACGCTGCACAACGTGACGCGGGTGCCGGTGGCGGCGGTGCAGCAGGGCGCGCCGGGCGCGTTCGTCTATGTCATCAATGCCAACGACACGGTGTCGGTGAAGACGGTGAAGATCGGCGTGACTGACGGCAAGCTGGAGCAGGTTGTGTCGGGCCTGTCGGCGGGGGACCGGGTGGTGACCGACGGCACCGACAGGCTGCGCGATGGCGCGAAGGTGACGGTGCCGGCGAAGGCGACCGCACAGGGCGCCGGAACGGCGGCGGGCACCGGGACGGCGACAGGATCCGGCACGGCGGCTGGGACTGCGAACTCGGCGGAACCGGGGCTGGGCAGGCCGGCGACGCACGGCGACTGCCACGCCGGGCGCCAGCCACCACCACGGCCAGCCGGGTCAGCAGAGCCAGTCGGGTCAGCAAGGCCAGCAGAACCAGCAGGGTCAGCAGACCCAGCAGAACCAGCAGGGCCAACAGGGCCAGCAAAGTCAGTGATCGGGCGGACGGCAGCGTGAACCCGTCCCGCGTCTTCATCGAACGCCCGGTCGGCACCTCGCTGCTGATGG
>CAWCTG010000006.1:0-72183 GCA_963798375.1 Binataceae bacterium (SeqCode) | reverse complement strand
GACCGAGCTACTACTCGACCAACGTCTATCGGGGCTATGGCGGCTATTCGCGCCCCGGTCTGTTCGGCGGCTATCCTTCCGCTCACGATACTTGGGCCGCGAGCACTCGCGGGCGGACCAGCTATGGCGGCGGAGGCGGCGGTCATGCCAGCGGAGGCGGCGGTCATGCCAGCGGCGGAGGCGGCGGACATGGTGGAGGAGGCGGCGGTCATGGGCGCTAATCGTCGATGGCGGGAAAAAGCAATGCGTCAACCAATAGATGGTAATCGAAGAAGCGGGAACGCTTGGCTAACTCTGTGGGTCTTGTCGGTCAGCCTCGTACTTGGGTTTGGGATCGCCCCGGCGGCCTTGGCACAAGAGCCGGGTCAGAAGACCTTCAGTTCGGTTACGGAGGCGGCCGACACTTTCGCCGCAGCCATACAGAATAACGATGAGGCGGCGATGCTGGCAATTCTGGGCCCATCCGGCCGGGACCTGATCTCCTCCGGCGATCCGGTCGCCGACAAGGAAAGACATGATACCTTTGCCGCCAAGTATCATGCGTCGCATCAGTTTGCCGGCGCTGCCGATGGACGAACCTTCCTTTACATAGGCACCGAGAATTGGCCGACTCCGATACCGCTGCGGCAAAATGGATCGCAGTGGTACTTCGACACGGATTACGGCAAGCAGGAGATTTTATTTCGGCGAATCGGCTCCAATGAACTGGACGTGATCAAAGTTTGCGGTGCGATCGCCGATGCCCAGCGAGACTATTACGGCGCGCTGCACGACGGTGCCTCGGAGCATCAATACGCTCAGAGGTTCCATAGCACGGCGGGAACGCAGGACGGCTTATACTGGGAGGTCAAGGAGGGCGCGCAGCCGGAAAGTCCCCTCGGTCCCCTGGTCGCTGAAGCGGCTAGCGAAGGCTATGAGCACACCAGCCAGCCGCATCCCTTCCACGGCTACTTTTACCGGTTGCTGACCAGTCAAGGAGCCAACGCGCCGGGTGGAGCCAAAAGCTATATCGTCGCGGGCAAGATGACCGGAGGATTCGCGCTGGTTGCCTATCCTGCCAGCTATCGCGACTCTGGAGTGATGACCTTTATCGTCAATCAGGACGGTCAGGTCTATCAAAAGGACCTGGGTCCCAATACCGGCCAGATAGCCAGCGCGATGGTGGCGTACGATCCCGATGCGACGTGGCAACCAGTGAACAAAGGGACCGTTGCCGCGTCACAATAAGAAACGGATCACGAGTTCGAGCCGAGCCGCATGCGGGCGTACAGTTCGGCGCAATTATCGAGCGCAAGCCGCCATCGGCCCGCGCTCGGATTGCCCTGCCACGACAGCGTGAAGAGAAGCATCTGCCTGGCGATGATCGCCTGCTTGTTTTCATGCGGTAGCGCGGCCACGGATAGCGTCGCGCCGGCTGCGTGCGGGCCATTTGGCGATCCGTCAGCGGCGGTATTGTCGGAAGTCAAGCCTAACTGCGGCCAAGGCAAGTTGATCGGTCCGTGGAAAGACGCGGACCGCGTCGATCGCTACGCTTGCCTCTACGAGCCCAAATCCACCGGCGCAAATCGCAAGTTACCGATGATCGTTTACTTGCATCCGTCGCTGTTTTCGGCCGGATGGATTACTCAGACCAATATACTTGAGCTCCAGGATTCCGTCTCACTCAGCGACGATCCGAAAAATGTCGGATACATCGTGTTGGCTCCTGAGGGACGCAAAACGACGCACTACTACCCGTTTCCGGACAACAAAGGGGTTGGATGGGATAATTGGTATCGCCAGTTGAACCCGACGGGTGACGTAAAGATCGGAGACACGACCTGGCGGGAAAATGCGGACGCGGCCGCGATCGATCATTTCATTGCGGCCGAGGTCGCGACCGGCAACGTCGATACCGCCCGGATTTACGTATCCGGATGGTCCAACGGAGCCGCGATGGGCTATCTGTACGCGGTGAATCGTCCGAACATAGCGGCGGCGGCGGTTTATTCGGGACCCGATCCGTTCGGCGCGTTCGACGATCTTTGTCGGCAGCGGCCGGTCGCCGGACCGCCCGAAAACAACCAACAGATTCAGATCTTCAATCCGGCCGTACGAACCATGCATATCCACAACGCTTGCGACATCGGCGGCATCTGTCCCAATGACGAGCAACTGGCGAGCGAATTAAACGCAGCCGGAGTAGTTGTCGATGACGTGATCCTCGACAATCACCATCGCCGGGTTTACTCATGTACCGATTCGTGCGGAACCGATCCCAAGGCCCCCGATAAATCAACGGCCACTACTATGGGATCGCTAATTGGTGTTGGTAATCACACGCGATGGCCCAAAGAATGGACGACTACGATGCTCGAGTTTTTCAAGCATCATCCGCTCAAGACTACGCCTTAGGCTGATTCGCCCTCTCGATTCCAGGCATCGATCGACTGCGCGATTCCATTTTCCAGGCTCGAAAAAGGCTCGGTGTAGCCGGCATTCCTCAGCGCCGAGAGCTCGGCTTGCGTGAAGCTTTGATACCTGCCCGCCAGGTTCTCGGGAAATGGTACATACTCGATCTCACCCGCGCCGATCTGCGCAATTATTATCCTGGCGGCGTCGTTGAAGCTGCGCGACTTTCCGGTGCCGGCGTTAAAAATGCCGTTGCGCACGGGACCTTCGGCAAGCGCCAGGTTTACGCGAACGATATCGTCAACAAAAGTAAAATCGCGCCGTTGCTCTCCGTCGGCGTATCCATCGGTGCCCTTGAACAGCCGTGCGCGTCCGCTCGCCTTCAACTGCCGGTAGAGCTGATATACCATCGACGCCATTTTGCCCTTGTGGGATTCGCGTGGACCATAGACGTTGAAGTATCGGAGACCGGCCACAGTACTCTCAGATTTGGCGGCAACGCTGCGCACATGATTGTCGAAAGCGAGTTTGGACAGCCCGTAGAGGTTGAGTGGGCGTTCGTTTTCGCCTGACGGCGCGAATGCGCTCGATGAGCCGTACACGGCTGCGCTTGACGCATACACCAGCGGAACTTTGCTCGAGAGAGCGAAGCGCAGAATCGACTTCGAAAACGTGAAATTGTTTTCGATCATGTAGCGGCCGTCGTCGCAGGCGGTGTCGGCGCAAGCGCCCTGGTGAAAAATCGCTTCGATTCGGTCAGGGAGAATCCTGCGCTCGATTGCCCGGGCGAATTCCCCGGGCTGCATGAAGTCCGAAAACCGCAGATCGCAAAGGTTGCGGAAATTATCGCCCAGGCGATCGACTACCAGAACGTCGGTGATGCTCTTGGCGTTCAGCGCGCCCAGCAGATTGCTGCCGATGAAGCCCGCCCCGCCGGTTAATATGATCATGGGTCGCCCGCTCGCAAGCATATAATGGATTTCGCCATCGCACTAACTGGCGCGGTAAAGACGCGATGCTCCAGCATGGCGCTGCGCAATTTCCTTGCGCAGAGAGGCGGGCTTGAGCACCTCGATCCACGGCCCCATGCTCATTATCCAGTTCGCCAACTCCGTCGTACCCCTGACAGTCATCGTCATGATCGTCGCACCGTCGCGGCGATGCGAGAAGCGCTGGCTGCGATGAATCGTGCGCGAACGGACGTACGCTTCGGTCTGTTCGCTGTGAATCTTCAGTTCGACTTTGGTCTCGGGGCCTTCGACGATTCCGAAAGTCCCTTCGGTATGCGCCGCCGGGTCGAAGCCGCGCGGATAGATGAACCGCGCCGAGCTTCCATCGGGTTGGCGAATGAATTCGACCGAGCGGATTCGCTCCACCGCGAGATAGATGATTGCGCTGCTTCGATGGCTGTAACCGAGAATGTAGAGACCGCCGCGGTAGGCGATCAGCGAGTATGGATCGAAGTCGTGTTGCCGGCCCTCGCCGGTCAGACCGGCGTAATCGACTTTGAGCCGAATCTGATCCAGCAGCGCTCGCAAAATTACGTCGAGTTGTTCGCTGAACTCAGCGTAGTCCTTGGGCGCGTAAGGGACGGCGTAGAACTTGCGCTCGAGGTCGGACAGCCGCGTCTGCTGCGTAAGGCTCAGGTTCTGATAAATCCTCTCCCACAGCCCTTCCACGCCTTCTTCCAATACCGTGCCCTCCAGGAACTTGAGCACGGTCAGCGAGAAATACAGCAGCGCGACCTGGTACGAAGATGCCTCCGCGGCTTTCATCGAACTGACCAGCCGAAGTTTGCGCTTGCCGCCCGTGCCGACCACTTCAACCAGCGGACCGCCACGCCAGTCGAGCAGATCGCTGCGGAGCACCGACACGTAACGCGCAAGTGTGCGCTCGGAAATTTCCAGACTTTCCTCGATCGCCCTGAAACTCCAGCCGTATGGTTTCGAGAACAACCCGGCAGCGATTCGTGCCAGCCGAATCGCGGCGCCGTAGGTGGGTTTGCGCCGAAGTTTCTTCATGATCGCATCCTCTCCGAAAGTTTGCCGATCAAATTATCCCGCCTCTCCGATGACAACGGTTGTCAGCACGACAATATATGTTCCTCAAGTGTAAAACGCGTATAGCTGTGCCCCGATGATTCGTCTTTACTACTCCAATCGCCTCGAAAATCTGATCGCGCCACTGGCCAGCGCGGTCGCCGCGCATCAGAGGCGCGAGCCGCTCGATCCGGTCTCGATTGTCGTCCCTAACCGCATCGTCGAACAATTCGTCCGCTATCGGCTGGCCGAATCGATCAGCGTCGCGGCGAATCTGAAATTCCCGTTCCTGCGGAGTTATCTGGCCGAACTTCTCCAATCGACGGATAAGAACCTGAAGATCCTTGACGCCGATGAGCTCCAACTGATCCTGTTCGAGTGCCTTCGAAGTTCGAGCCATCGCGACGACGACTCCAACTTGAAGCCGGCCCGCGACTACATCCAGGCGGGATCCAAAACTGCTGCCGACGTGGAGCTCAGAACGATCCTGCTTGCCGCGCAGTTGGCGCGGCTGTTTCGCGAGTATTCGATTTCGAGGCGGCGCATGATCGAGAAATGGCGCGCTGCCCGGCGATCTGACGTTGATGCGATGAGCGAGACTGAGCGATGGCAGCGGCATTTGTGGCAGTCGGTATTCGATTTGCACGGCCGCGTGCGCGAGCAATGGCTGTTGGAGCGCGAGACTCGATTGATGATGCTGCCCGATGCATTCGAGGCGGCCGATAGCCGGCACCTCAAATCCGCCCTGCCGGCGACGCTTCACGTGTTCGGTTCCTCGTACACAGGAAATGCTTATGCGGAAATTTTTGCGAGACTCGGCGCGCTTGGCGATATTCGGATCTACGCGCTCAATCCGTGCCGCGAGTTTTGGGAGGATGTGGACAGTTCCCGTCGCGGCGCTCTCACCGCGTGGGCTCATCGTCAAGACAAAGTCGGAGAAAAACTCGCTGAATCCGAAGATCCGTTCGCTTTGAATGAATCGTCCGACCCGCCTGCTCTGAGGCTCTGGGGGCGGCCGGGCCGTGAATACGTTCGGCTGCTCAACGAACTGTCGCAATGCGATTTCGCGCCGCTCTTCTCCGATCCGGTTTCTCGCGAACCAATGACGCTGCTCGAAGCTCTTCAGCAAAGCATCCTCGATCGCGAACCGCAGCCCGCAGACGTCGAGGATGGCAAGGGCAAGCCATACGAAGCGCGAATCCGGTTTCTTGCCTGCCCGGGAATTCGACGCGAGGCCGAAATCGTCGCGAACGAGATCTGGTCGATCCTTCTCGACAACGAGAAACTTGCCGCCAGCGGCAGTGCCGAGCGCATTCGGTTTCACGAAATCGCGGTGCTGATTCCCGACGCGGCGGTTGACGACTACGTGGCGCACATCGAGAGCGTTTTCCGAAAGCAGCATCGAATTCCAATTGATCTCGTCGGCCGCAGCATCGCTGGCGCGAGCCGCGTCGCCGAAGCCGTCGAGTTGCTTCTCAAACTGCCGCGCGGCCGCTTCTCGCGCGCGGAAATGATCCAGCTGCTGACGCATCCCGCGTTGAACAGCGAAAGCGAATCCCGAATCGACGCCGACCTGTGGCCCCGATGGAGCGAGGCGCTGGGCATTTTCTTTGGCGCCGACGACGACGACTTGGAAGAAACGTACATTCCGCGCGGTCTCTATCACTGGGATCAGGCGATCAAACGCCTCGCGCTGGGCACCATGATGACCGGTCAGAGCGGCGGGAATCCCGCATTCTATGAGGCCAGAGCAGCTGCCCCCAGCTACCTGCCCCTTGAAGTGGCGCAGGATGAACTCGAGACCGCGGCGCGATTCATGCGCGGGGCACGCTCGCTCATCGCCGATGCGCTCTCGATGCGCAACGCGCGGCTCACGCCCCGGCAATGGTCGCGAATGCTCATCGAATTTTTGAACACATACCTCCGCCCGGCGAGCGCGCTCGATGAACAGGTTAGGGATGGTTTCCTGGAGGCGATCGAGTCTGTAGGCGACTCAGCACTAAACATTGATTCGATGTCGTACGAATCGGCGCGCGAGATGATCGCAACACGAATCACCGATCTGGAATCGCGTCGCAGACGATTTTCGGGGCGGGGTGTTGCGGTTGGATCGCTTTCCTCGCTGCGGTCGATCCCATTCAAAGTCATCTTTGCGCTGGGGCTGAACGAAGCTGTCTTGCCCGAGCGCGAACGTCGCGACCCGCTTGATTTGCGGATGCTCAAGCGCGGCGCGGGCGATGTCACTCCGGCCGAGCGTGACCGTTATCTGTTTCTCGAGACGATCCTGGCCGCGCGCGAGCGGATTTTTTTCTCCTATATTGCTCGCGATGCGAAAACTGGCGACACCCTCGAACCCTCGTCCGTCATTCGCGAGCTGCAATACATGCTGCGGGGATTCATCGATGAGAAGACGCTCGCGAAGCTGACGGTGAAGCATCCAGTCAGCCGTTATGATTTGAAATATTTTCCTGAATTCGCCGATCGCGGAACCCCAGATAGCGATCATGAATTCGCGAGCTTCGATCCTGACGCGCGCCGCGGCGCACAGATGCTCGCGCTGCGACAAAAAATCGATGCCGCTGCGACGCATCGAGCAAAGCCGCAGCGTGAGCGCTTGCTGGATCGTCTCGGCGGGAAGTTACGCAAGCGCCTGCAAGAGGATTTGCAATTCGCCGAATTCGAAACGGCGCCCGCCGCGGCACGCCACGCGCCGACGGAAGAGTTCGCGCTTCCGATAGCCGCGATTCGAAAATATCTCGAATGTCCTTTGCAGGGCGCCGCGCGTTATTCGCTCGGAATGCTGGAGGACGAAGACGCGCCTGAGCAGGCGGAAGACGAGCCGATCCAGCAGTCGCGCCTCGATCGTACTGTGATGCTGCGCAATGTCTTCTGGCGCGCCCGCGCCAACCTCGACGTGCTCGACGATGAGTACGCGCGCCAGGTTCGGATTGCGCAGGCCAATGGGCACGCACCCGCGGGACAGTTTGCGCAGGCCGCTGCAACGGCTGACGCTGCGGCGCTTCGTCAATGGTTCGCGCAGGCTTCCCAAGCCGGCGTAACCGATTTCGACGAATGGAAGGACACCCGGATCGGACACGCTGACGAATTTGCCGACGCCGGCGAAATTCTAGCGCCAATCGCGCTGAACGCCAACCTCCGCCGCCACGACGGAACGATAGTAACGCAGCGCGTGAGTCTCTACGGGACGCTCCGGACTGTGTCGCCAGAGTCGGAAGCTGCGATCACTTGCGTGCTTCATCAGAACGTCAAGCCGAAAGATTTTCTCCCGGCGTTTCTGAACGCGATTGTTCTTGCCGCCACCGGAGCAAAGCTGCCCGGGAGATTTCGCGCGATCGTGATCGGAACACAGTCAACGAAGCAGAGCGAATTTATTCGCGTGTTCCGGCCGATGGACCGGGATTCAGCGCTCGGCTTCCTGAGCACGGTCGTCGGCGATCTGCTTTCGACGGGCAATCACTACTTTTTGCCGATCGAGGCGGTTGCGGAAGTCGTCGAGGAATTGGACAAGCCTGCGAATCGTCGCGACTTGATCGAAGCTGTCGAGCGCATCCGCTTCAATGAGTTCTCGAAGAGCAGCTCCGAATACGGACCAGTGCGAAACGCCACCAGTTTCGATCCACCGGACGAAGAAGAGATCGCGAAAATCGTGGCGCGCCGCTTCAACCCAATAATCGGGATATTCAAATGAGCGCGACCGCATCTCCGGCAAACATCGAATACCATCGGCCCGCGATCCTCGATGAAATTCTCGACGGCGGGCACGAGGTTATCGACGCGAGCGCCGGCACCGGCAAGACGTTTACGATCGAGCATATCGTCGTCGACTTTCTCATCACTGGCGCGGCTCTAATCGATCAGATCCTGGTCGTGACGTTTACCGAAAAGGCGGCGGACGAGCTGCGCTCGCGAATCCGCGCTACGATCGAAGCCGTCCTGTCCGGGCATAGTGCGGACGCCACGCATACATCGCAGCGCAAGCGGTTGGGTGACGACGAGCAGCAGAGACTGACGACCGCGTTGTTTTCGTTTCATCGTTCGCCCATCCACACGATTCACAGCTTTTGCCGTAGAATGCTCACGGAGCTCGCTTTTGACAGCGGAGTCCGTTTCGGAATTGACCTCAGCAGCGGCCGTCTCGAGTTCCACGAGGCGCTGCGCGCTGAATTGCGCGAGCGGCTGAAGTCGGACGATCGCGTCGCGCGGCTTGTTGGCGAGTGGCTCTCGGATGAGAAACGCACTTCGGATGAACTCGAGGAACTGCTCTGGCAGGCTCACTCTCAACGCTACTTGCGAACGGCAGGGCGCGAACTCAAACAACAGGCGTTGACCGATTTCGAGAACGCGTTCGATGCAAACGCGCTGGTGGACGCCTTCCGGCTCGCGGCGATCACAGATGATGCCCGGCACGATGCGATCGCCGCGACGCGTGAACTCAAGCTGCTCGTCAATCGTGCCAATGGATCGACCGCGATCCTGGCCGAAGGCTGCTGTGGCTTCGACCTCGATCGTATCTGCCGTCCGAGAAGCGCACGCCGCACGCGAACCGAAACGCGGCCGATTTTCCCCGACCAGATGCCGGACCGTGTGCGTGCGATCGTCAACGCGAGTGATCGGGTTCAGGCAGCGCTGGCTATCGAGCAACGCGTGGTTGACGAACTGCTGCTCGCCGTCGTTACGCGGATGGACGCGCGAAAACGCGAGCGCGGGACACTGGACTACGAGGACATGCTGGCGTGGCTGGCAGACGCACTCGACGGTCCTCGCGGCAAATCGCTCGCGGCGACCCTGCGCGAGCGCTATCGGGTGACGCTGATCGACGAATTCCAGGATACGGACGAACTTCAGTGGAAAATCTTTCGACAAGTGTTCATCGAAGGCGGCGTCGGCAACACTATGTACGTAATCGGGGATCCCAAGCAGGCGATTTACGGGTTTCGTGGCGCCGACGTGCACGCTTACCTGGAAGCGCGCGAGCAAGTCTCCAAATCCGGAGCGACGGTTGTTCACTTGCGCGAAAATTTCCGTTCGACCGACGGCATGATCGAGGCGTGCAACCTGATGTTCGATCAGAATGCCGCGACGCCATTGTTCAACGGTGAGATCACCTATAGCCATCCGGTCAAATGCGGGCGTCCCGCTCTGCGAGCCATTGCGGCGAATAGCCAGCCGATCGCACCCGTGACGCTCATGAAGTTCCAACCGCGTGACGATCGATACAAGTCTTCGCGGCCGATGCGCGAAGCGATGGGTCCGCGAATCGCGCAAGCGATACGGCGAATTATTGCGGAACCGGATCACGCGATAGAAATTTGTGATGACAAGCAGGAGCCGCGCAAGATTACAGCCAGGGACGTTTACGTCCTTACTCGGACCAACCGCGACAGTGCGGAAATTGGCGAGTACCTGCGTCAGGCGGGAGTCCCGTTTGCGTTTTACAAGCAGGACGGGCTGTTCCAGACTCGCGAGGCCGCCGACATTCTCGACCTGCTCAGAGGAATTGACGAACCCGGACGCCGCTCGCACCGGCTCAAGGCGTGGGCTTCGCCCTTCTTCGCGGTCGAATACGAAGACCTGGCGCGGCTTGACGACGAGCGCAACTCGCAGCCGATGCTCGAAAGACTGTTCGAATGGCGCGCACTTGCCGAGGCCGGGCGTTTCGCCGATTTGTTCGACGCCTTGCTCCATCAAAGCGGACTGGTCGCACGTGAATTGCTGTCGTCAGACGGCCGCCGCGAACCCACCAACTACGAACACATCTTCGAGATTCTAATTCAGCAAGCATCGCGGCACGGAATCTCGCTCGCGGAAATAATCGAACTTCTCGACGGCTACATTGCGGGGCGAGCGACACCGGCGGGCGACGATCCGGATGTGCAACGCTCCCAAGAGGATCGCGACGCCGTGCAAATCATGACGATCCACAAAAGCAAAGGACTCGAAGCCGACGTCGTAGCTCTCTACGGAGGATTTTTCGCAAACAACCGACGCGATTGGGTCAGCATCTACCACCACGGAAACCAACGGCGTCTTGCGATTGGCAAACCGGCGCAGGAGATCGAAGAGGCGGCGATCAAGAAAGAGCAGGTGGAGGAGGATCAACGATTGCTCTACGTCGCGCTGACACGCGCGCGCGCCAAGCTGATACTGCCCTACGTCCCGGATGGAACGCTGAATCGAGACCTGTCGGGCTCCTATGCGCAACTGAACAATCGGCTGCGCACCCTCGATCGCGAAGCTCGATTGGAGACGCTCTTTACGACGGAAACTGTGGTCGCTCCAGCGTCGATCGATTCACAAAGTGAAAAAGAGGACGACAAAACGACGCTCGACGAGAATGCCTTGTGTGACTGGCTCGAATCGACGTCGCAGACCGCCGGCCATGACCGCGAATTCGCCGAGCTGGGCGTGGGGCATCGCGCCCTGATGATCGAATCTTACACCTCGCTTCAGACGGCGCGCGAAACTGGGGTGGCCGCCGCCTTCGATCCCGATGAATTCAAAACCAGCGTCGATGCCATCGATGAGCGCGCTGATAACGTCGATCTGCCCGGCGGCCGCCACGTCGGCATTTTCCTGCATGAGGCGATCGAGAAGCTCGATTTCAAATCCTTTGGCGATGCCCCGGATCTGGAATCCTGGATGGCGCGGGACGACGTGCGCGAGTTATTCGCGAGCGCCATGCGCCGCCACGGCGTGAATGATCCGCGATGGCTGGCCCGCGGACGCGAGATGGTTTTCAACGCGCTCACCTCGCCGGTCGCGCTGGGCGAAACGGTTCTCGAGAGCGCGCTGTACCGGCTGCCCGCCGTCCGCGAAATGGAATTTGCGTACCCCATTCCCGAGAAACATCACTCGTTGCTTGGCGACGGCCCGGACGGCGCGTGGATCGTCGGACGGGGCTACCTAAAAGGTTTTATCGACTTGGTATTCCAGCGCGACAGGCTAATATACTTCGCCGATTGGAAGGGCGATCTTCTGCCATCGTATGAGCCTGCCGCAGTCGCACGGCACGTCGAACACCACTATCGGTTGCAGACGCGAATATACTCAGTCGGTGTCGTGCGCCTGCTCGCAATCCACACCGAGCGCGACTACGACTCGCGGTTTGGCGGCCTTTTGTACGTCTTTCTTCGTGGCGTCTCGCAGGCCGGTGACGGAAAATCTGGCTTTTACTTCGCAAGACCATCGTGGAATGAAATAGTCACTTATGAATCCGATTTGTTGACTCGCGAACCCGACCCCGAGCTCCGCGCTTGAAAGAGAAATACGCATTACTCGGAATGGATACCGCGTGGCGACGCTTTGATTCAGCCCGTGACGGTGGCCGTTCCGCGTTCAACGCTCACATGCGCGCGCTCGAAGTCTCGGCGTCCGAACTTAATCTTGCGCCTGAGTCGGTTCATCTGGCGGCTGAGCTTGCGGCCCTTGAACCGGCTTTGAAAGACGATGACCGAATCGCACTCATCGTGCTCATCCTCGTCTCGCTAGTAGCGCTTCAGGACGGAAGCACCCGCTTTCCGGTAGCTGGTCCACTTTCGCGAGCGCCTATGCGAAGCGTGCTCGGTTCGCTCTGTGCCAAAGGCTTCGGTGACGACGCTGTCGCTGCGATCGCCGCTTCGATCGAAGGTCTCGTACAATCCGACCGCGCATCAGCGGTAGTCGGTCGGCGGGAGGATGAATACAAACCCTTATTATATTTCGCGCCTTACATAGTTCATCACCGCATTTATCACTACGAGTGTGAACTGGCTATTCGACTCGCCGCGCTATTGACTACGGGTACGCAAGAACAGGCGGACCCGGAAAACCTTAGTCGCGCGCTTCAAGATGTGATTGCTCGCCCCGTTATTGTGCAGGGCAAACAGATTGTGATGTCTGATGAACAGTGCAACGTCGTTGCGGCTTCGGCGCGCACGGGACTAACAGTTGTTTCAGGTGGCCCGGGCACCGGTAAGACTTCGATTATCGTCGCGATCATGCGTCTGATGGTGCGGCTCGGAGTCGATCCCTCCCAGATTGCCCTGGCGGCCCCGACGGGGAAAGCCGCCTATCGGATGGGCGAGTGCGTCCGCGAGTCGCTGACGCGAATAGAACGGCTCGATAGTGTAGACCAGGCACTCGTGGATGCGCATCTCGAGCCCGCGACGATTCATCGCATGCTCGGTTACTCGCCCGAGTCGGGGCGCTTCCGCCATCATCGCAACAACCCGCTCTCCGCGAAGGTGGTGATCGTCGACGAAGGATCGATGCTTGACGTCACCTTGATGGAACGACTGACGAACGCGATTCAGCCCGCAGCGCGACTGATCGTGCTCGGCGATGCGGACCAATTGCCGTCGGTCGCTGCGGGTTCGGTGTTTCGCGATCTCGTCCCGTCCGCCGGGGACGATGCCGGTCCGCTCACCACGGCATCGATTCGGCTCGAAGTGAATCATCGGATGCAGAGCGAAAGCAGCGCCAGCCGATCCATTTTGCTCGCGGCTCGGTCGATTAACGACGGCGATGCCAAGCTCCTGAATTCAATCGACGAATCGAATACTGCGATTGTGGCGCGGCGCTCATCACAGGACGAACTCACGTTCGCCGGCGTCGAATTTATTACAGCCGCGTCGCGCGAGCTCGGCTTGTTTCTGGATCGCTGGTACGCCGATCGAGTGCGCGGCGGGCCGGAAATCGCGAAATTGGTTGCGCATGAATACGTCGAGCGCGATGGCCGTTTCGATGACGCCGACTGCGAGCGATTGCGGTACTTGTTTACGCACGCGGGAAAATCACGCATCTTGTGCGTGACGCGCGTGTTCGAAACCGGCGCCGAGCGAATAAACGCGCGCCTTCATTCGCGCGCCGCCGAATCCGCGGGCGTCGCGGCAGAGCGCGCCCCATTCGTGGTTGGCGAGCCGCTAATCGTGTTGCGCAACGACTACGAACGCGGACTCTTCAACGGCGACAATGGAATCAGACTCTGGGTCCGACGCCGCGACGGCTCGCAAGTTCCGACGGCGATATTTCCGCGCGGCGACAACTTCGTCGCATTCCGATTCGAGGCCCTACGCGAATTCGTCGAGCTCGGCTACGCGATGACGGTGCACAAGGCGCAGGGCTCCGAGTTCGATTCGATCGCCATCGTTCTGCCCGAGAAGCCCGTCGCGGTTTTGACCCGCGAGCTCATCTACACCGCCGTCAGCCGTAGCAGAACCTCGGTCGTCATCGTCGGCGACGAATCGACGCTCAATCATGCAATCGCCTCTCGCGTCGAGCGATTCTCCGGACTCGCCGATCGGATCAAAGTGGCGCTCGCCGGTTAACTCTTCGGCGTGTGCGAGATCAGGAATTCCCTCGCCCGTTTCACGGTCGCGCCAATCACGTCGGGCGTCTTCCAGTTGTCGATAAGTTCGGAGTTCGGTGCGAGCGCGGCGATTTCCTTCGAGGTTTCCGTCGGATGATAGTCGTCGTTCCCGCAAAGAATCAGCATCGGCGTTTTGCACGAGCGGACGAATTCGCGCGAAACGTTGAACATGAAATCGCTGCCGTACATCCGGTCGCGGAACTGCCGGAGCGCGGAGTCGTCAAGCTTTGGACGTTGCGCCTTCAGCGCCTGCGCCCATCCGTCGAACATCGCGAAGAACATCTCGCGATTGCGCTGGCTGAGTCCGATTGGATTCTGCAGAATCGCGGCGCTGACCCGTAGCGGCGCAGCTTTGATCACTCCCAGGCAGTACGACGATCCGATGCATCCGCCCATCACGTGGCACTGCTCGATCCCAAGATGATCGAGCAGCGCAATATGATCGCCCGTGTAGGTGTCCCATCCATCATCAGCGCTGATCGGCCCGGCCGACTTGCCGGCGTTGCGCTGGTCCATCGCGATCACCCGGAAGTTGGCTGCGAATTCTTTGGTCGGCTCGAACGGGCTCTGGGCCCAGAACTCGATACTCGAGCGCATCCCGCCGGGCGCAAATAGCAGAATCGGATATCCTGTCCCGTACTCCTCGTAGTATAGCGATACATCGGCACGCTTGAGCGTTGGCATCTTCAGACTCCTTGCAAATGCTTAGAATAATTCTCCGCGCACGGATCAATCGCCCCTACGCCCGTAACTGTACATCTCGCGCACGACCGGATCGATCCGATCGGGAGTCGCGGCAGGTATCGCCGGGATCCCCGGCTTCGCCGCGATTGTGGCATCGTCGCTCGTGATCTTCCAGCGAGTCGTCCACGCCAGCAGTTAACTCCTGGAGTCGGCGCACGGCGTGCTATGTTGGCAGCGCGAACCAGTGAAAGAGTGAAAGTGAAAGAGGGCCGGGAGGAACTACTATGCTTCGGAGCGAGGGCCGTATTCTAACCACTCACGCCGGCAGCCTACCGCGGCGGGAAAGTCTGATCGCGATGCTCGTGAAGAGTAGTCGCGGTGAAGACGTGGACCGCGCCGCGATGCTCCGTGAGATCGAGATATCCACCCGCTACGTTGTACAGAAACAACTCGAAGCGGGGATCGACGTCGGCAACAACGGCGAGCAATCACGCGAGAGCTTCTTTACCTACGTGCAGCATCGAATGACCGGCTTTGGTGGACGAAGCGAGCGGCCCATCATGCGCGATCTCGTCCGCTACCAGAGCTTCCGCAAACTGATGGCGCCGATGTTTCAGCGCTCGATGGTCGATCTGCTGCACGCGCCGAAGGCAATTGGCGAGATCGCGTACCGCGACTGCGCCGCCGTCGATCTCGAATGCGCCGACACCCTGCGTATTCTCGCCGATCAGCCCGGGAAATTCGCCGAGCCGTTTATGACTGCGCCATCGCCGGGAATAATCGCGTCGGCGATGCTCAATGAGTATTACGATAACTATGAAAAGTATGTAATCGCAGTTGCCAAAGCACTACATACTGAGTACCAGTACATAGTATCGAAGGGATTCGTTCTGCAGCTCGATTGCCCGGATCTCGCGATGGAGCGACACACGTCATACGCCGACCGTCCGCTCGCTGATTTTCTCGAGTACGTCGAACTGAACATCGCCGCGATGAATCGCGCTCTGCATGGAATCGCGCCCGATCGCGTCCGCATGCACGTGTGCTGGGGAAACTACCAGGCGCCGCACGACCTTGATGTCCCGCTTGCCGAGATTCTGCCGCTGCTCTACCGCGCCGATGTTGGCGCGCTCGTGTTGGAAGCCGCCAACCCGCGCCATCAGCACGAGTATCGCTGCTTCAAGGAATTCCCGCTTCCCGATCACATGAGCCTGGTCACCGGCGTCATCGACACCAAGACCAACTACGTCGAACACTACGAGGTCGTCGCTGACCGGCTCGAGCGCGCCGCCAATGCGATCGGTGATCCGCGCCGCGTGATGGCGGGGACCGACTGCGGCTTCGAGACTTCCGCCGGACTTGGCGAAGTCGCCGAGGAAATCGTGTGGGAAAAGTTGCGCGCGATGCGCGCGGGCGCCGATCTAGCCTCGCACCGCCTGTTTCACTGAAGCGCGCGCTCGCCGACCCCGGCTTCTCAGCTATGCCATGGCTCGACCAGGATCTTCGCGTGCGTATCCGGTGACGCGAGGTCCTCGAACGCCTTCGCCACTCCTTCCACGCCAACCTTGCCCGTGATCAGCGGGTCGCCGTTGACTCGTCCCTCGGCTAGATGGCTCAGTGTCGCCGCGAACTCTTCGGGCGAATAGCCGAGCACGAACTGAATGTTCAGCTCTTTGCTGATTCCTGTGAGCGGCTCGATCTGATCGCGGTCCATGCATACTCCCACCACCACGATCCGCGCATTGCCCGGCGCCGCCGACATGATCGATTCGATCACGCCCGGCACCCCCACGCATTCGAAGATCACTGCGGGCCTGAGCGCCGGTCCCGGCATCCACGGCGGCAACATCGGCGCCTTCGCGGGATCGCTGTACGTAGCCATCTGCCGCCAGCTCTCGTACGGCGACTTCTCTTTTGGATCGACGACGAAGTCTGCGCCCATCTGCTGCGCCAGTTCGCGCCGTCGCGGCGAAAAATCCGCCGCCACGATCGGATGCACACCGCCAAGCTTGAGCGCCGCAATCACCGCCAGACCTACCGGCCCGCATCCGATCACCAGCGGCGCGTCATCTTTGGCCAGCCGCGCTTTCTGCACCGCGTGATAGCCCACCGCCATCGGCTCCGTCAGCGCCGCGCGCTCGGTGGAAAGCCCGTTGGGCACTTCGAGCAGCAGAAACTCCGTCAGCCGCATCAGTTCGGCGTAGCCGCCCGGATTTTCGTTCGAGTAGCCAACCGCCTCGATACCGCCAGCCTTGATCAGCACCGGCATCGCACACACGCGCGTCCCCGCTTTCAATCGCTTTTGCGTCTGCGGCCCGTAATCGACCACCTCCGCGCAGAACTCGTGACCCATCACGATGTCGCGAGTGAGATCCATCACGAACGGCGCTCCGGATTTTCGCGAAACTTCGACGAGCTTCTCGCCATGCTTGAGCGTGTGCAGATCGGACCCGCATATTCCGCACGCGAGCGTTTTCACCAGCACCTCGCCCGCTCCAGGAGCCGGCGTGGGAATGTTATCGACGACAAGCTTTTTGCCTCGCATTACGGCAGCGCGCATGACTCTTCTCCTTCTTTCTCGATCGAAATGATTTCTGTGCGGTTCCGCTCGGCGACTTGAACGGATCGGTCGAGCCCCGGCTCCGACTACTCTAGCAGGGTTGCTCCGTCGCTCGTAAAGTCCCCGCGACCGCGATCTCTTTCGGTTGATCGTGTTTGCACCGTGACTGTAGCATGTCCCTCCGGGCATACAGCGATGGGCCGCAAGATTCTTTTCATCACCACCGATCAGCAGCGTTACGACGCGCTCGGATGCAACGGCGGCCGTATCGCGCGCACCCCCGTCGCCGACTCGCTCGCCGCCGCTGGAATCAACTATCGTCGCGCCTACAATCAGAACACCGTCTGCATGCCCGCGCGCTCGACCATGATCACCGGCCAGTACGTCCGCACTCATGGCGTGTTCTCCAACGGCGTCCCTCTTCCCCTCGACGCGCCGAGCGTCGCCGCGTGGCTTCACGACCGGGCTGGCTATCGCACCGCCCTCATCGGCAAGGCGCACTTCGAGCCGATGTTCGATCCTGCCGGGCGATGGGCTGAGAACCGCATGGGACGCGAAGGTACTCATGGACCGCATCGCGGATTCGATTGGATGGAACTTGCGATGCACGGGCCGATGGCCTCCTTCCACTACTCGATATGGTTGCGCGAGAACTATCCCGCCGAGGTCAGCGGCTTCGTCACGATGCTGTCCGGCACCGCCGGCGGCGACAGCGGCGCGCCCGAAGTCGCCTACAATCCGATCCCGCGCGAGCACTATCACACCGATTGGGTTGCCGACCGCACCATCGCCTATCTGCGCACGCTTTCGCCCGGCGACGACTGGTTCGTGTGGATGAGTTTTCCCGATCCGCATCATCCATGGGATCCGCCGGCGTCCGAGGCGCGTCGAATCAACTGGCGCGATCTCGATCTCCCGCCCGGTCATCCCGGCTCGCGCGAGAAAATCGAAAAAATCCTCGCCGACAAGCCGCGCCATTGGCTCGATTGGTACCAGGGCCGCTTCCGCAACGAGGAGGGCGGCGCGTGGAACTTTGTGCCGTGCCAGATGACTCATGACCAGGTGCGCGAGATCAACGCGCTCGTCCACGTCCAGAACGAACTGATCGATCAGGCCTGCGGCCGCGTGCTCGCCGCGGTCGCCGCGCGCGGATGGGATGCCGACACCGACGTCTTTTTCACCACTGATCACGGCGAGCTGCAGGGCGACTTCGGCCTGCTCTTCAAAGGCCCCTATCACGTGGACGCGCTGATGCGCGTGCCTCTCATCTGGCGTCCCGCACCGTCGGCAAAATTATCCGCCGCCGAAGTCTCCGAGCCCGTCGGACATCTCGATCTGGCGCCGACGTTTTGCGCCATCGCCGGCGCGCCAATCCCCGATTGGATGCAGGGTTCCGCGCTGCCCACCGCCGCCGGCTCGCCGCGCGAGCGCGCAATCACCGAGTGGGACAGCCAATTCGCGCAGCTCGGGATGCATCTGCGGAGCATCTATCGCGACGGGTTCGTCTGCACCGTGTACGAGCCTTCGACCCGTGGCACCGGCTTTGATCTCTCTCTCGCGTACCAGGCGCTTCGCATCGAGACTCCTCTCCCCGATATCCGCTACGACGGTACCGAGGGCGAGCTCTACGATTTGCGCGAGGATCCCCTCCAATGGCGCAATCTCTGGAATGACGCCGGCCACGCCAGGCTCAAATCCGATCTCATCGCTGACCTCTACGCCCATCTTCCGCCCGAGCGGACTCCGCGGCTGACCGTCGACGCCCCCGCCTGACGATCCGATCCGTTCGCCGCATGCCAAGAGCGTATTTGATGCGCGCGCCGGCAGGCTCTGGGAGCTAGCGTGGGTTCGACTCGCGTGGTGGGTGGACGTGGGCAGTCTCGTCGCGTACACAGTAGCCAAGGCTCGCGACGTTTCAGGCGGCGGAGCGGGCAGCGCTGATGCCAGCAAAAATCAAACGCGCGATCGCGTTGTCAATTGCCACGTGTGCAATTGCGCTCGCGGGATGCTGGCCGTTCCATTCCAATCAGGAAACGCAGCAGCAAAAATTTATCGAAGCGCTGAATCACGGCAATGGCGCACAGGCCAGCCAGATCTGGCTCAACATGGACGCCAAGAGCCGCGCCGACTTTGCGCACGGCCAGGGAATGCAGGCGAACTTGTCGCCCGATGAAGTGCACAAGCAAGTGATGCAACATTACCAGGACAAAATGGGCGCCGACGACAGCGAGGAATCGATCGAACGGCCGACCCCCGACGTCCATCTCGGCGGGCTGGAGAGTCTTCCCGAGTATGTCGGCCCGTCGGGCGCGCCGCCGCAGTCCGTGACGCTGCCGACACAGAACGCGCCATCCAACTGAGGCTTGCGACGATGGAGTTTGCGCTCACAGCCGAGCAGAAGTTGCTGCAGGAAACGCTGCGTGACTTCGCGCAGCGCGAACTGCTTCCCAATTACGCCTCGCGCGACGCGGATAGAGACCTGCCGCCGGCGCTGGTGAGAAAACTCGGCGAGCTGGGAGTGCTTGCGCCGATGGTCGATGCGCAACTCGGCGGTTCCAGTCTCGACTATGTGTCGCTCGGAATCGCGCACGAGGAAATCGCGCGTGGCGATTTCAACGCCGCGTACGTGCTGCTGCTGGCGGCGCTGACCGCAGCAATAATCTCCCGCAGCGGCGACGCGCGTCAGCAGGCCGCGTTGCTTCCTCCGATTTGCCGAGGCGAAATTATCGCGGCGCTGGCTGTGACCGAACCTGGCGGCGGCTCCGACGCCGCACATGTCATGATGCAAGCGCGTCGTGACGGCGACAACTACGTCTTGAGCGGCGAGAAAACTTCCATCTCATTCTCATCATCGGCCGGCGCTGCCCTCGTCCTGGCCCGAACCGGCACCGCGGAACAGTCCGCTCAAGGGGTGACCGCATTTTACGTCGACCTCGACTCACCGGGCGTATCGCGCACGCGCTTTCGCGATATGGGCTCGCGCGCAATCGGCCGCGGTCAGCTCTTTTTTGACGGCGTTCGCGTGCCCGCCGCGGCTCGCATCGGCGCCGAAGGCGCGGGCTTCGTCGAGGTGATGCAGGGATTCGATTTCAGTCGTTCGTTGATTGGCCTGATGTGCATCGGCGCGGCCGAGCAGAGCGTCGATGAAACCTGCGCCAACGTGGCCGAGCGCCAGGCGTTCGGCGCCCCGCTCGCACGGTTCGAGGGGGTATCGTTTCCGCTCGCAGAGGCGGCAGTTCGGCTGCGCGCCGCGCGTCTGCTCTGCTATGAAGCGCTGTGGCTCAAGGATCGCGGAGAGCCGCACGGATGGCTCGCGGCCGGAGCCAAGTGGCTCGCGCCCGAGCTGGCCGCCGACGTTCTGCATCAATGCCTTCTGCTCCACGGGCATCTCGGGTACAGCCTCGACCTGCCGCATCAGCAGCGAATGCGCGACGTGATCGGACTCGAGATCGGCGACGGCACCGCGCAGATCATGAAGACGATTGTCGCGCGCGAGATTATTGGCAAGACCGCTCGCCCGTACTAGATGGTGCGTTTAGATGCCCCGATCGAAGTGGCCGATTACCTGGGATGCGCGATGGATTTGGGCCGGGCCCGCGTCCTTGCCGGTTTCGCCGATCGATCCGGCCGGACTTCCGCCGAAAGAAACCTGGAATCGATTCTGCTACTTGCGCCGGACGCTTCACCTCGGATCGATCCCTGCCTCAGTTCCCGCACGAGTGACGGCCGACTCGCGCTTCGTGATGTTCGTCAACGGCGTCGAGGTTGCTCGCGGACCGGCGCGTTCGATACCCGAGCGGCTCGCATGGACGGAGATCGATCTCGCGCCGTATCTTCGCGCGGGTCGAAACGCAATTGCGTCACTGGCGCGCTTCTACGGCTTGCCGGGACCGTGGTGGCGGCCCGCGACGCCGAACTTCCTTCTCGGTTTTGGATCATTCGCGTTCGAATCGCCGGCCATCGGCGTGATTTCGGATGCCTCGTGGAAAGGGCGTGCCGCGCCGTATCGGCAGGACGTGTTCCGGAGCGCGGCTCTGCCGGTGCCGCCGATCGAAATCCTCGACGGTGGCGCAATTCCCGCTGGATGGAACGACGCCGCTTTTGATGATTCCGATTGGCAGCCTGCTGTCGAATTGTCGGCCGGCACTTTTTCGCCCAATCGCACGCGAATCCCGGTCGAGCCCTTCACCGCGCCCGAGCCCGACGAAATAGCGCAGCTGACTTCGATTCCGATCGCACTGAATGAACTCTCCCGCCGTGGCGTCGCGACTCTCAACAGCGATGACCCGCGCGGCGCGTATCCGACGGCGGAGCAGTCCATCGATGGTCCCGACACTATCGTCAATTTCGACGCAGGGATGATCACGCTCGCGACGCCTTGGGCGATCGTTCGCGGTCCTGAAGGTTCAATCGTTGACTTGTACTCCGGCGAGGACCTGCGTGCCGACGGCAGCGCGGAAACGAATCCGCGCCAATTTGCGATGCGCTATATCCTGCGCGGCGGCGCGGCGGAACGGCTCGAGTCCTACGAGTCGGTCGGCTTCCGCTATCTGTCGATCGTCGCGCGCGGCGGTGCGCAGATCGAATCGGCCGGCGCGATCGAGCGGCGCTATCCGCGCGGCGACGAGGGGTACTTCGAATGCGACGATCCGGCGCTCAACAAAATCTGGCGCGTTGGTGCGCGCACGTTGGAACTCTGTTCGACCGACGCCTTCATCGACTGTCCGGGCCGCGAACAACGCGCGTGGCTCGGCGATTCCTACATCCACGCCCTGCTGACGTACGCGACCAACAGCGATTGGCGCCTGGTGCGCCGCCATCTGCGAATCTGCGCGCATTCGCGCCGCGGCGACGGTCTGCTGGCGATGGCCGCTGCGTGCGACTTCTCGATATCTTCGACCACCATCCCCGACTACTCATTGCACTGGATACGCGCGCTCGCCCGCTACTTCGAATACTCCGGCGACGCCGCGACGGTTCGCGAACTGATGCCGACCGCGGCCGGCGTGCTGCCGGCCTTCGAGCGTTATCGCGCACCCGACGGACTGATTCGCGGGATTCCGGGTTGGATTTTCATTGACTGGGCGATGACCGAGCGATCGGAAGTAACCGGCGCGCTCGACGCGCTTTACGCGGCGGCCCTCGATGATTTCGCGTTGTTGGCCAAAACTGTCATGAACGATTCGCGTGCCTCCGCCGAAGCTCGTGCATGCGCTCAGCGGACCCGGCGGGCATTCGAATTGTTGTGGGACGAGGCCGCGGGCGTGTACGTGGACGCCGCCCATCGGCGCGGCGCTGGCAGGCGAGTCAGTCAGCATACCAACGCGATCGCGATCGTAGCGGGATGCGCCCCGCGACACCGGTGGCCCCGGATGCTCGACTACATCCTCGATGAGTCGCGCGTCGTCGTCACGCCCACGATTTCCGATAACCTCGCAGCGTACTTGAGGCAACGAATGGACCCCGCCGAGCACATGACCTTCGACGCCGAGCACGACGTCGTCGGGGCGCAACCATTTTTTTCCCATTTCCTTCACGATGCGATGGTCCGCGCGGGCCGCCGCGAGCTGATTCCTGCGCGATGCATGAAATGGTGGCCGCAGATCGAACGAGGCGGCACCGCGTTCGAGGAGTACTGGGACGCGCGCCCCGGCACCGGCAGCAGATGTCACGCATGGTCCGCGACGCCGACCTACGATTTGACCACCTGGGTTCTCGGCGTGAGGCCGGCCGCACCCGGCTACTCGCGCGCGGAAATCGCGCCGCGATTCGGATCGCTCAGGCATCTCGAAGGCCGCGTCCCAACCCCGCACGGGTTTCTCGAGGTGAATCTGGATCGCGAAGGCGGCGGCGAGGTCGTGATTCCAGACGATGTGGCGGCGCTCGTGCGGTTCGACGACGCGCCTCTCAGCGGCGGCGAATTCGGCCCCGGGCGCCATCGCATTTCCGGTTGACGCCTGCCCGCAACGGGCATCTCTTTGCGTTGCATTAATTAGGGCTAATTTCCCAAAAGTAACGTTATTTCCTCTAAACCAGACGCGAATGTTTCACGTGAAACATTGCAGGGGTGACCCCTGCACCCAGTGTTAAGGCCGCCCGCCGTTGACGGGCGCGGCCCCTGCCAGTGGCTTAATGCTGCGCTGCCGTCGCCCACGGCCGGAGGAATTTACGGCGCATTTTGCGAAACAGGGGTCATTTCCTAGGATCCAGACGCGAATGTTTCACGTGAAACATTTTTAGTTCAGGAGAAAGGAATACGAAACGATTCGTCTAAAGCAAATCGGTTATCCGCATGGGTTCGTCACGCACAAAAGCGATGAATTCGTTCGGGGCAAAGTCCATACCCAGACGATTGAATCGTTCTGGTCGCTGCTCAAGCGCGGAGTGATCGGCACGTACCACAATGTCAGCAAGAAATGTCTGCCGCTGTACGTCAACGAATTTGCCTTCCGATTCAACGGGCGCAACGACCCCGATATGTTTCGGAAGCTGCTTCAAACGGTGTAGTGAGACTTTCCCTCTCGTCGAGCCCGCGCTAAAGTCGGGGCATGGTGAGCGAGCAAACGAGAGAAGAAGACGAGCGGTTACGCGAAGAACTCCGGCACGTCGATCTGGAGAAGCTGAAGAAAGTGATCAAGCCGCTCATCAGCACCAAACCCGTAGACAGAGCGAAAGCAGAAGAGACCACATCGCGCAAGAAATAAGCTGGCGGTTCAACCTGGCTAGAAGCTGGCTCGCTGCTCCTTAAAATTACGGATGGCACTTTAGCGTCTTGAACGCAAGTGCTCGTCCAAAAATACAGGAGCGGCGCAACATGGAATGCGCAATCTATCGGATTCGTGAGGATGAACTGCCCATGACTCTTGGCTTGGGCCTAATTGGCCATAGCGGATGGGTGCTTGCAAGCGATACAAAAGCTCTGCAAGCAAACCCCGTAGTCGAGAACCAAAAGATTACTTCTGTCGGAACTTTTAGTTCAGAAACCTCAAAGATTGTCCGAGATGCCGATGCTAGAATCATTTACGCTTATTCAGGTAGTCATGTGGCTCGACTTGTGGGCGCTGAAATTTGCAAAGAGATAAAGAGAAATCCATCTAGTAAAGCGGACAAAGCACCCTTCTTTACTGCCGTCGCTAATTCGATTTATGACCAGCATACGACTTCGCAATTTGGAGTTGTAATCGATATTCCAGCGGTCCTTCTCATCTTCACTAAACCACCCATCGAAATGTGGAGCGTGCAGATTCGTTCGCGCGTATCAGAAGCCGTTCTGCATCTCGATCGACAGTTGATTGGCGACCTTCACAATGGAGCCAAATTATTTCCCTTGCTCTATCACAAAAAACAATCGCTTGAAGACTTGAAGTTGCTCGCTGCCCACACAATTTTAATGGGGAATGCGTGTGCGCCAGGAGTTATCAGCGGTCTCGAAATGTGGACTGGCGATAACGACGGCAAGAATGCTGCGCGTCTTGAACCGACCGAAATAGACGAATTAAAGAGACAGTCGGAGAGGATCAATTCCATGCTTGCGAAGGAATTTAATCGGTGAAACGCGACGCAGCGACCAACACTTGGCATCGCGATACGTTCCTCGGGTTCGTCTCTCTCGCTGTTTTTCTATATTCGCTGTATCTCTACTTCAATCCCGCAGACGCGCCCGATTTTCTAGTGGAAACTTGGGCATGGATGATTGCGCATCCGCTCGTTTCGATGGCGATCATTCCGGCGATTGCCGCCGTCGATTTCGCGTGGTCATCAGCCAAAACCATCATTGCGATCAGCGAAACTGTCGAAGGAATAGACAAAAAGGTTGATTCGATCACCAAGGATTTAGCGGAGCTAAAGAGCGACCTCGATGATTTGAGCCGCGATATTTCAAAGTGACCTTACTGCCGCTTGACCGGAGGGAAAGACCGTGCCGGGTGCCTCGCATTGGACTGAAGCCCTAGACGACATAAAAGAGTTCTTCGATGAAAGCCCAGATCGGGGGATCGCGATCTCTCTCCCCGCCATTATTGATAACCGTCTGACTTCGATTCTGAGGGCAATCATGCTCCCAGAGGAAAAACTCTTGAATGAGATGTTTCAGCCGAGCGGCGCACTAGGCAATTTCAAAACAAAGGTTAACCTTGTGTATGTGCTGGGTTTGATAAACAAAGAGTTCTACGAAGACCTTTTGGCAGTAAACAAAATCCGAAATTATTTCGCGCATAGACTTGAAATTAAGCAGCTTGAACAGAAGCCAATCGAGTCTTGGATAAAAGGCATGCACATATACCGGACTCTGATTGCGTTAAGAGACAAGCCTCCTAAACGCGATCCAGCCGCCGACTTCGGTAAAGCCTTGATGAGGGTCGAGCTAGACTCTATGCGCAATTGCTTCCGCAATTGTGTGCGATTCCTGATTCTTCGTCTGAACGACTTGGAGAGAACGCTACTAGCTGATAAGGCGAAGGCTAAATCTCCGTCCGGCGAGCGGCGATGATTGCGCGGTAAATCCTGTCAACCGCCCCTTCCAACGTCTCGTATTCAATGTTGTACAGAGACAAAGCGAGCGCACCCGCTTCGATCATCTCCGGCGTCATCCGGCCTGTCAGGTCCGCATGTATTTTATCATCTGGAATCATCATCAACATAATTCGCTTTCAGGAGAAAGGAATACGAGCATGATTGGCGCGGGCGGGATGCGCGCGCATGGCTGGGCGGGGGCGGGGGTGTCGGCGGTATCGCAGTTCTTGTTGTAGTAGTATCGCCACTCGCGATGGCTCGCTCAGGCAAAATTCCTCGCTTGGTCATCGCCGCGACCGCCAGCGGCGCGGGCAAGACCACTGCGACTGTCGCATTGATCGGTGCGATGCGCGCGCGCGGTCTCAAGGTGGCGGCGTTCAAGTGCGGCCCTGATTATCTCGATCCCACCTATCACGAACGCGCCGCCGGCGTTCCCTCGCACAACCTCGACGGCTGGATGATGGATCGCGATGCGGTGATCGCGACTTTTACGCGCGCGTCGGCCGGCGCTGACGTGGCCGTGATCGAAGGGATGATGGGTCTGTTCGATTCTGCGACGCCAACCGGGGATGAAGGCTCGACCGCCCAGATTGCGAAGTGGCTCGGGGCGCCGGTTATTCTCGTCATCGACGCCTCGGGCATCGCGCGCACGATCGCCGCAGTGGCCGCGGGTTTCGCGCGCTTCGATCCCGCGGTTGCGGTGGCCGGCATGATCTGCAACCGCGTCGGTTCGCGAGGGCATCTCGATCTATTGCGCGCCGCACGCCCCGAGATTCCCGTGGTCGGCGGATTTCCGGCCAGTTCCGATCTCGCTTTTCCCGAGCGCCATCTCGGCCTGCTGATGGCCGATGAATCGACCGTGCCGCAACGGTTGATCGACGGATGGAGCCGGCTTGCAGCCGATTGGCTGGACCTCGACGCCATCGTCGAGATTGCGCGCTCGGCGCCGGCACTCGAAGCCGGCCGCGTGTCCAGCGCGAGTAAAATCGATTTGGCTGCGCGGCCGCAAGCCCGAATCGGGATCGCATACGACGCCGCGTTTCATTTCTACTATGAAGACAATTTGAATCGGCTCCGCGCGCTCGGCGCGCAACTCGTCAACTTCTCGCCAATCCGCGATCGCGAGTTGCCCGGAAGCGACGGACTCTACTTCGGCGGCGGATATCCCGAGGTGTTTGCGCGCGAACTAGCTTCGAACGGCGCGATGCTCGCGGCCATCGGCGCCTTCGCGGCTCGCGGCGGCGTGATTTACGCTGAATGCGGTGGCTTGATGTACCTGACGGACGCCATCCGCACGCTTGACGGCGCTTTGTGGCCGATGGCTGCGATCGTTCCCGGCGTCGCCGTGATGTCCGCCAGGCTGCAGGCGATCGGCTACGTGGAGGTCGAGACTCGCGCTGACTCGATCCTCGGTCCTGCACAGACGCGATTTCGAGGCCATCAGTTTCGCTACTCGACTCTCGAAGGTGCTGAGAACGGGAATCGATTCGATACCATCTACAACGTGGCGCCGCGATGGGGCCGGGCGCCGTTCGCCGAAGGCTATCGGGTTGGAAATGTTCTCGCTTCATACGTTCACGCGCACTGGGCATCGAATCCCGCGGTTGCGGAGGCGCTCATCGGCTCGTGCCTCCGTTCGCGCGCATCAAGACAACCGGCTGCGTAGCGTCTAGAATTGCCGCCATGAGTATCGACCGCACAGAGCAAAATCGAGGCAGGGACGGGTCGAAGATTCCCGGCGATTTTCCCGCCGCACCTCTGACGCTCGAAGGTTACAGCGTTCTCCATCAGATGTTTCGCGTGCGGCGCCGCGAATTGCGGATGCTCGACGGCGCGAAACGCAACGCGGCTCTCAATGAAGCGTCGAAGCTGTTGGGCGAGATGGCCCGGCGCGAAGACGGTGAAACCGCGCTGTTCTCCACGCTCGGCCACAAGGGCGATCTGACGATCGTCCACTTCCGCCGCAGCTTCGAGGAACTCGGCCAGGCCGAGCTCGCGGTCGCCGGGATTGCGCTAAGCGACTACCTGGAACCGACCACGTCGTATCTGTCGGTGATCGAAATCGGGCTTTACGAAGCGACGGTCGCGCTCTATCGGCGGCTCGTCGAGAATGGGGTCGGACCGCGCTCGCCGCAATGGAAGTCTGAAATCGATTCCGAGATTGCGCGACAGCGGGAGAAAATTTCGCCGCGCTTGTTTCCGAAAATCCCCGCGCGGCCCTACTTGTGCTTTTATCCGATGGACAAGAAGCGGGAAGGCGCCGACAACTGGTATCGCCTGCCGATCGAGGATCGCCAGCGTCTGATGCACGAACACGGCATGGTGGGGCGGCGCTTCGCCGGCGAAGTGACGCAGATCATCTCGGGCTCGATTGGATTCGACGATTGGGAATGGGGCGTCGATCTTTTCGCCGACGATCCGCTCGTGTTCAAGAAACTCGTTTACGAGATGCGGTTCGACGCGGCCAGCTCGTCGTATGCGAAGTTCGGCCCCTTTTACGTCGGCATCCGGCTCGAGCCGGCCGAACTCGGCAAACTGTTCTCGAGCTGATTTCAGTTTCACACCCGGAGACAACGATGATCACGCAGGGCGACGAATATCCGATTCATCAGACGCCGGAGCCGGTCCAGCAGGTCTTCACCAGCGACCGCAATTTTTACGATCGATTTTTTTTCAACGGCTGCTTTCGCGAGGGTGAGCCGTACTTCGCCGTCGCGATGGGAATCTATCCGAACGTCGGAATTATCGATTGCGCATTCAGCGCAGTCGCCGGCGGCGTGCAACATTGCGTGCGCGCGTCGCGGGTGCTCGGCGCCGAGCGGATGGACACGCGAGCCGGCCCGATCTCAATCGAGATCCTGCGCCCGCTGCAATCGATGCGCGTTCGCGTCGATCACGAAGCCGTAAAGGCCGACCTGATGTTCGAGGCGCGCGCCACCGCGATCGAGGAGCCTCGCTTTACGCGCCGCGCCGGTCCGCGGCTCGTGATGGACATGACGCGGTTCACACAGCACGGCGGTTACAGTGGCCGCCTGACGGTCGCCGGCAAGACCTACGAGGCAAAACCGTCGCGAGTGTGGGGGGCGCGCGATCGCTCGTGGGGCGTGCGCGGAATCGGGCCGCAGGATCCGGCGGGAGTGCCCTCGTCCGCGATGGGTCAGTACTACTGGCTGTGGTCGCCGGCCAATTTCGAAGATGTCTGCACTCTTTGGGACGTCAATGAAAACGCCGACGGCTCGCGATGGCACCAGTTCGGCGCCATCACGCGCGCAGAGCCGGGCGCGCCGCTCGATCTCTCAACCGGCGTCGAATTCAGCATCAACTATGCATCCGGAACGCGCCACGCCAAAAGCGCCGAGATAATTTTGCGCGGCGGGCGCGCCGGCGAAAGCCGCATCGAACTGAAGACGCTGTACAACTTCTACATGCAGGGCATCGGCTACTTTCATCCGAAGTGGGGGCACGGAATGTACGTCGGCCCCGACGTCTCGACCTACGAGTCGTTCAAAACCGCCGAGGTCGACGAGCGCGATTTCTTTCATCAGCACATCCAGGCCGTGTGCCAGGCGAAGATGGGTTCGCGTGAGGGGACGGGAATTCTCGAGATGGTAATCCTGGGTCCGCACGATCGGAGCGGCTTCAAGGAATTCCTCGACATGCATCCGTAGCGGATCGATCTTTTGTCAGGACAGTTCGCGGCCGGCCGCCGATTCGCTCATTTCCCGAGCTTTCCGAGCATGCGCCCGACGAACCCTTGCCGTTTCTTTTCTTCTACCGGCGCAGGCTCGCGGCCTTCTTTGAGAGCCGCGAAAATCTCTTCGACTTCGCCGTCAACCGGGAATCGGCCGGTACTCGACTTCGAGAAGACCAGCCGCCCGTTCACGATCACGTCGAACTGACCCGATTCGCCGGCCGTGATTTCCGCCTTCTCGCCGAACCTGGAATTTAATGACGCAGCCAGACTGGCCGCGCGCGGCTTGTAGCCTCAAGCAGCGCAGTAGAGAATTTCGGTAGCCATGATTAAAGCGTACCCGCCGCGGTCGCGCCGTTCAAAGGCGCGTTGCTCGCGAACTACTTGCCGTTGGGGATATCGACGAACACCGCGGCGGCGACCACCGACGACCACAGCCCGTCGCGATCGCCGATCGCCGACTGCGTGACGTTGCGCGTCGTTACGATTTTGTCCGACATCCGCCACAGGTCCTTGCGCTCGTCGTAGCTCAGATTCGGATCGAAATCGACGCCAAGAATTGTCGCCAGCATCATCGCCGCCAGATCCTCCGCGTAGTCGCCGGCCTTCTGATCCGTCTCGCCGGTGCTGTGATGCTCGGACAGGTATCCGTACTGCGCCGAATTGCTGGGCAGCGCGACGCCGACCGACGCCGCTATGAGCCGATGCGGTTCGTTGGTCGCATTATCGCTCATCACGGCAAAAACGATCTGGCCCGGCGTCAGGTACTTCAAGCCTTCCTGCTGGCTGAGCAGTTTGCAGTTGGGCGGGAAAATCGATTTGACGCGCACGAGGTTGAACTCGGCGATTCCCGCGGAACGCAGCGCCAGCTCGAAAGAAGTCAGCTTCTCGCGATGCCGGCCCACACCCTTGGTCAAGAAAGTCCCCTTCGGGATCGGCCCCATTTATTTTCTCTCCGATCGCGGGTCGCCGCCGTTAGTTGTCATAATTCCAGTTGCGCATGTTACACCGTATTGACCGGTCTGTACTCGCCGAACACCTTGCGCATCGCGTCCGATATTTCTCCAAGCGTGCACCATCCGCGCACCGCATCGATTATCGGCGGCATCAGATTTTGCCCGTCGCCGGCCGCCGCCTCGACCCGCGCGAGCGCCTTCTGCGCCGCCGCCGCGTTTCTTTCGGCCCGCACGCGCGCAACGCCCGCCTTCTGTTGCTCCTCGAGTTCCGGCTTGACCCGCAGAATTTCCCCCGCCGGTTCGCCGCCCCCGGTGAACTGGTTGACCCCTACGATAATTCGCTGCCGGGTTTCAATCTCGCGCTGGTAAATAAATGCGGCGTTCTGAATTTCGCGCTGCATGTAGCCGCGCTCGATTGCGGCGACTGCGCCGCCAAAGTCGTCGATTTTCGACAGGTACTCGACGGCCTTTGCTTCCAACTCGGTGGTCAGCCGTTCGACGTAGTACGAACCGCCGAGCGGATCGATCGTGTCCGCGACCTCCGATTCGTGCGCGATAAGCTGCTGCGTGCGCAGCGCGAGCAGCACCGAGGATTCCGTCGGCAGCGCGAGCGCCTCGTCTTTGGAGTTGGTGTGCAGCGATTGCGCTCCGCCCAGCACGGCAGCCAACGCCTGCATCGTCACGCGCACGACGTTGTTGTCCACCTGCTGCGCGGTCAGGGTCGAGCCCGCGGTTTGCGCGTGAAACCGCATCATCATCGAGCGTTCATCCTTCGCACCGAAGCGCTGCTTCATTATTTTCGCCCACAGCCGCCGCGCCGCGCGAAACTTCGCGACTTCCTCGAAGAAGTTGCTGTGCACGTTGAAGAAGAACGACAGCCGGCTCGCAAACGCGTCGATTTGCAAGCCCGCTTTCAGCGCGGCGTCAACGTATGCGATCCCGTCGGCAATGGTGAACGCGACTTCCTGCGCCGCGGTCGAGCCGGCCTCGCGGATGTGGTAGCCGGAGATCGATATCGTGTTCCAGTTCGGAACTTCCTTGGTCGCAAAACTGAAAATGTCGGTCATGATCCGCATCGAGCCGCGCGGCGGATAGATGTAGGTGCCGCGCGCGACGTATTCCTTGAGGACGTCGTTCTGGATGGTGCCGTTGGCCTTGTCCCAGCTGACGCCCCGGCGCTCCGCCACGACCAGGTACAACGCAAGCAGGATCGACGCGGTCGCGTTGATCGTCATCGAGGTCGAAATCTTGTCGAGCGGCAGCCCGGCGAGCAGCGTCTCCATGTCCGCCAGCGAGCATATCGGGACGCCGACGCGTCCGACTTCGCCCTCGGCCAGCGGATGATCCGAGTCGCGGCCCATCTGCGTAGGCAGGTCGAACGCGACCGACAGCCCCGTCTGACCCTGCTCGAACAGGTAGCGGTAGCGGTGGTTGGATTCCTCGGCGCTGCCGAAGCCTGCGTACTGGCGCATGGTCCACAGCCGTCCGCGATACATCGTCGGCTGCACGCCGCGCGTAAACGGATACTCGCCTGGAAAGCCGAGGTCGTTCACAAAATCGAAGTCGTTCAGGTCTTCGGGATCGTACGCTCGCTTGATTTCGATTCCCGAGCTGGTGACGAACTCGGGCTTGCGCTCGGCGCCGCGCTTCAAAGAAGGATTGAGTTTGCGTTCCTCCCAATTCTTACGGGCGGACGCGATTTTGCGATCGTCTTCAGGCATCGTAACTTGCCTCTACCGGTCGAATCCGGCCGGCTGTGCTACTCGATGACAATCATCAGTTGGCCCTTCTCGACCGCCTGGCCCGCGACCACCTTCACTTCCACGACTTTGCCGGCCTTGGGCGCTTTGACTTCGTTTTCCATCTTCATCGCTTCGACGACGATGATTCCCTGTTCCGCTTTGACTTCGTCTCCCGGCGCGACCAGCACATTGATGATCCGGCCCGGCATCGCGGCTTTTATTTCCACGCGGCCGCTGACCTCGCGCCGCTTGCCGGCCGCACGCGCCGTCCGTCGCGCGGCGTCGGCGACTATGAGCCGCGTCGATCCGATCCGCGATGCAACCACAGTTTCCTCGCCGTCGCGCGCCACGTCAAAATCGAACGAGCGATTGTCGATAATCACCGAAAAGGACAGCGGCCCGATCCTGCGCAGATCGGCTTCGAAACGATTTTCACCGAAACGAATCGCGAACGAGTCGGCGGCGAGCTCTTCAATCTCGATTTCGTGTTCCTGACCGCCAAGAGTCGCGAGGTATCGCATCGATAAGAGTTCCGGTTATCTGCCCAGAATGTCGAACCGGCCGATCGCCCGCCATGCGGACGCATTGGGCGCGGCCACCGGCTGCGCGCCGGCGCCATTGCTGTGATTGGTGTTTTTCTGCGCCGCGATCGCCGCGAGAAAAATCGCCGCCAGCTCCGCACCGCGCGGCGCGGCGCCGTTTTGATTCGGATGGTACTCGCGGTCGATAAAATAGGTATCGAACTCACCTTTCAGAAACCTGGGATGCGTCATAATCCAGCGATGGAAGTCGAGGTTGGTGCGCAGATCGCCGGAAATCACGAATTCGCCGAGCGCGCGCCGCATCCTGTCGATCGCCTGCTCGCGATTCGCGCCCCACACCGCCAGCTTGGAGATCATCGGGTCGTAAAAGACCGGCACTTCGGCGCCCGCATAAACGCCCGCGTCGTTGCGCACGCCGGGACCGTCGGGAAATCTGAGCGTCTCGATCTTTCCCGGCGCCGGCACGAAGCCGGCGGCCGGATCTTCGGCATAGATTCGGCACTCGATCGCCCAGCCGCGCTGCGTGAGATCCTTTTGCTTGAACGGCAGCTTCGCACCCGCGGCGATTTCGATTTGGGCGCGCACCAGATCCACGCCCGTCACCAGCTCGGTCACCGGATGCTCGACCTGGATGCGCGTGTTCATCTCGAGGAAATAAAAGTTGCGCTCCGCGTCGACCAGGAACTCGATCGTTCCCGCGCTGACGTACTTCACCGCCTTGGCCGCGCGCACCGCGACCTCGCCCATCTCCGCCCGCATCTTTGCCGTGATAAACGGCGACGGCGATTCCTCGACGACCTTCTGATGGCGCCGCTGAATCGAGCATTCGCGCTCGAAGACATGGACAATGTTGCCGTGCGCGTCGGCGAGCACCTGCACTTCGATATGGCGCGGTTGCTTCAGAAATTTCTCGACGTAAAAGCGCCCGTCGCCGAACGACGACTTGGCCTCGCTCGCGACCGTGCGCACCACTGAGGCGAGGTCTTTGTCGTTCTCGACGAAGCGCAGTCCCTTGCCGCCGCCGCCCGCGGCCGCCTTCACCATGATTGGAAACCCGATCTTTTTCGCGATCGCGGCCACTTCCGCGGCGTTCTCCAATGTCCCCGGCGAGCCCGGCACGACCGGCACTCCTGCCGCCGACATTAATTTGCGTGCCGCGACCTTGTCGCCCATCCGCTCGATCGCGTCCGCCGGCGGCCCGATCCAGGTCAGGCCGGCGCGCTGCACCGAGCGCGCAAACGCGGCGCGTTCGGAGAAAAAGCCGTAACCCGGATGAACCGCGTCGGCCTTGGAAGATTTCGCGGCTTCAAGAATTTTCGCGGTGTTAAGATAGCTCTCGGCTGCGGGCGCCGGACCGACCGGATAGGCATGATCGGCTTCGCGCACGTGCAGCGCGGCGCGATCGGCGTCGGAGTAGACGGCGATCGATTCGATTCCCAAATCGCGGCATGCGCGGATGATCCGCACTGCGATCTCTCCGCGGTTGGCGATTAGAATCCGCTTGAACATCAATCTTCCCCGGGTTTCCGGCCATCTTTCAGACCGGGCTCGCTCACGCCCTCCAAATTGTATACTGAATCCGGCCCACGCGATCTAAGGTAGTGGGTCAGTTTGAAATCGAATCATGCGAGAACCACGCGCGCCGCGCGCCCAGGCTGATCAAGCACTCCCGGAGCCCACTCTTCCGCTGCCTTCACGATAGCCGCGATCCGGATCCGCTTCAAACCGACCCATTTCCCGAACTAACTGCGCGCGGCGGCCGGTCCCGGCGCTCTTCCTCAAAGTGGAATATTGCCGTGCTTGCGCGGCGGATTCTTGTCGCGCTTGTTCGCGAGCGCCTTCAGTGCGCCGATCAGCTTGGGACGCGTGTCGCGCGGCATGATCACTTCATCGACATAGCCAAGCTCGGCCGCCTTGAACGGATTCGCAAAAGTTTTGCGATAGTCCTCGGCCAGCCGCGCGCGCTCGGCGACTGCGTCTTTGGCCTTGGCGAGCTCGTTGCGAAAGACAATGTTGATCGCCTGCTCGGGTCCCATCACCGCGATCTCAGCGCTCGGATAGGCAAAGTTGAAATCGCCGCGAATATGCTTCGACGACATGACGTCGTACGCACCGCCGTAAGCCTTGCGCGTTATCACCGTCACCTTGGGCACGGTCGCCTCGCAGAACGCGTAGAGCAGTTTCGCGCCATGCCGGATAATTCCGGCGAATTCCTGGGCGGCGCCCGGCAGAAAGCCCGGCACATCCACGAACGTGACAAGCGGAATGTTGAACGCGTCGCAGAAGCGCACAAATCGCGCCGCCTTCACCGACGAGTCGATATCGAGGCATCCCGCCAGAAACGCCGGCTGATTCGCGACTACGCCGACCGAGTAGCCGCCGAGCCGCGCGAACCCGATCAGCATGTTGTGAGCGTAGTCCTTCTGCACTTCCAGGAAGTGGCCGTCATCGACGACGCGCCGGATAATCTCGCCCATGTCGTAGGCCTTGTTGGGATTTTCGGGGACGATCGAATCGAGGGCGGCATCGCAGCGGGCGGGATCGTCACCGTCGGCGACGAATGGCGGGTCGTCGACATTGTTCGACGGCATATATGAAAGCAGTTCCCGGATCATCACGAGCGCGCCCGCGTCGTCGTCGGCCTCGAGATGGCACACGCCCGACTTCTGGCTGTGCGTGTCTGCGCCGCCAAGCTCCTGCATCGTGATCTCTTCGTGCGTGGTCGCTCGAATCACGTCGGGCCCGGTGATGAACATGTACGAGGTATCGCGCACCATCACGATGAAGTCCGTCATCGCCGGCGAATACACCGCGCCGCCGGCGCACGGTCCCATGATCGCGGAAATTTGCGGGATCACTCCCGACGACATTACGTTGCGCAGAAAAATATCCGCGTAGCCCGCCAGCGACACGACGCCCTCCTGGATTCGCGCGCCGCTGCCGTCGTTGAGCCCGATCACCGGGCATCCGGTCTTCATGGCGAGGTCCATCACCTTGCAGACCTTCTCCGCGAACGCGCCCGACAGGCTGCCGCCGAAGACCGTGAAATCGTGGCTGAAGATGCACACCTGGCGGCCGTCGATCGTGCCGTAGCCCGTCACGACCCCGTCGCCGGGGATTTTTTTCTCCGCCATGTCGAAGTCGGTGATTCGATGCGTCTTGAACTTATCGATCTCGACGAAGGAGTCACGGTCGAGGAGAAACTCGACCCGCTCGCGCGCGGTCATGCGGCCCTGTGCGCGTTGCTTCTTGAGCCGGTCCTTGCCGCCGGCCGCCTCCGCCTCGCGCGTGAGTCGCTTGAGTTGTTCGAGATTTTCTTTAAGGCCCATTTTTTACAACCGCGATAAAGCGAGATCGACGGCAAACAAAAAGGCGCCCATCACGCGCCACCGGCAAGATAGATACCGCATGTTCGCGGCCGGTTAAAGCGCCCGATTATTCCGAGGTGTGGGGAGAAAACCCGGAGAAATCGAATCGGTCGCCGGCCTTGATTCCGTTTTTCGCGCAGAAACCGCCGTTCACTTCGAGCACATACTCCGAGTCGCCTTCGACGCCGACTAGCTTGTCGGAAAACGGTTCCGCGTTCGCGACGATTCCCATCACCCGGGCCGCCGCGTCGGCGAAAATCAAGTCGAGCGAAATCGGCGTATTGTGCATCCAGAAATCCCGGTGCGCCGCATCCGGGAATACGAAGATCATCCCCGCATTCTCGTCGAGATGCTTGCGATACATCAGGCCGAGCTCGCGCTGCGTCCCCGTGTTCGCCACTTCGACCGCAACCGTGGCGCGCGGCTTGCCGTCCGCGCCGACGATGGTGACGCATGGACCGCGCGCGCATCCGAGCAACGCGAGCAGGATGACCACGGGCGCAAACGGGCTGAATCGGATGCGCAAGCGACGATGCAACGTTCCTCCCATGCTTCGGCGCAAATCTAGCGCGTCGATGAGTCGCGGGAAATCAAATCACATTCGCTTCCGGCGAGATCTCCTCGAGCTCCCGTCCCGAGGTCTCAGGAAAGAACCAAATGATCGCCGGCGCGATTATCCAGAAGACCGTCAGGTAGCAGATCGCTCGCGCGTGCGAGCCGGTGATATTGAACAGCACGCCCTCGAAGAACAAGCCCAGTGCGCCGCCCGTGGTGGCCGCGACCGCGAGCGCGCTGCCGGCAGTCGAACGATAAGAGGTGGGAAACAACTCCGCGCTGTAGGCATTCAGGATTGTGCCCGCCGCGACGTCGGAAAATAATTCCAATATCCATGCCGGAACAATCGACCAGCCCGGCGCCGTGTACATCCAGATAGTCAGGATCGGCGCCAGGAGCATGAACGCCGCGCCCATCACGCGCCGGCCATAGCGATCGCTCAGGCGGCCCGCGACGATCGAGCCCAATATTCCGAACGCACCGCCGAACAGAAACAACGACGAGACGTTGCCGGGCGACCAATGATGCGTCTCCTGCAGAAACTTCGGAAACAGAAAGCCCGCCGCGTTGCCGCCCATCGAGGCAAGAAACGCGATCGACAGCATCATCATGAGCCGTCCCGGGTACGCGCTATATAACTGCACGAGCGGCTGCCAGACCTTCAGCGGCCGCAACCCTTCGAGTCTCTCCTTCTCGAAGCGCGTGCTTTCAGGCAGCACGCGGCGCAGCGGAATGATCAGCACCAGCGGCACCAGCGCGATCGCGTACAGCCCGCGCCATCCGTAAGGAATTACGTTGATGAACGCGAACACGATCGCAGCCAGGCCGTAGCCGCTCGACGACACCGCGCCGAGCAGCCCAATCGCCCATCCGCGATGCGCAGCGTCAACTTCTTCCGCCACTATCACCATCGCGACCGCGGCTTCGGCGCCCGCGAACGCGCGCGCGACAATCTGGAACATGACGAAGGTCCGCTCTCCCGGCGCGACCGCACTCAGCGCCGTGAAGACCGTGTAGCCCATCACCGTGTAGAGCAGCAGGCGGCGGCGCCCGAAGACGTCGGCGAAGGGCGTCAGCAGCAGCGTCAGCAGGTAGCCGAGCCGGATCACCGAGAGCATCGCGCCAAGGTGCGACTCCGCGATCTTGAGCCCCGCCTGGATCTGCTTGAGCGCGAGACTCAGCAGCGCGCGATCGTATTCATTGAAAAATCCGGCGGTCGAAGCGATCCAGAATACCCGGCGCTGCCGCCTGGTGAACGGCGGCGTCCTGCCCAACAGCCCAAGGTGGACACTCTTGCCGGCTTCCTCAGCCGCAGGCCCGGTTTCGGGTTTCAAATCGGACGCGACGGCGGGATCGATCATCTGGAGTCAATCGATCGCCAGCGGCAATGACTCGAGACCGCGCAAAAAATACGACCCCTTGTAAACCGGTTTCATCGCGGGATCTTTCAACCGCAGCCGCGGGAAGCGCTCGAGCATCGCGCCGATCGCGATCGCACCCTCCATCCGCGCCAGTGGCGCGCCGATACAGAAGTGGATCCCCTCGCCGAACGCAAAGTGGTCGCGAGGCTCGCGCGTGATGTCGAAACGATCGGGATCTTCGAACTGCGCCGGATCGCGATTTGCCGCTGCAAGGATTATGAAGCATCCGAGATTGGCCGGCAGCTCGGTGCCGCCGAGTATCGTATCTTCCTTCGTGAAGCGAATGGTGGACTGCACCGGTCCGTCGTAGCGCAGGATCTCCTCGATCGCCCTGGCCATCAGCTCCGGGCTTTGCCTCAGTAGATTCATCTGCGCGGGATTGCGCCCGAGCGCGAGCATCCCGTTGCCGATCAAATTGGTCGTGGTCTCGTTGCCCGCCAGCAGCAGGAGCAGCACGAACGCCAGCAATTCGTCCGCGTTCATCGCTTCGTCGTCGTCGTGCGCGGCGACCAGCGCGCTTATCAGGTCGGTGCCAGGATTCTTGCGCCGCCGCTCAATCTCCTCGGCGAAGTAGCTGCGCAGCGCCTTGGTCGCGGTATGAAATTCCTCCGGCAGCGGAGTCCCGGGCAGAGTGTTTTCGCCCGACACCACCGTGTCGGACCAGTGCTTGAACTGTTCGTAATGGTCCGGTGGCACGCCGAGCATCTCTGCGATAACCATCACCGGCAGCGCGTTGGCAAACGCCGCTCATCACTTCGAGCTCGCCCTTGCGCTGCGCAGGGTCGATGAGATTTTTCGCGATCTCGCGGATTCGCGGTTCGAGCTCGCGGATTCGGCGCGGCGTGAAATCACGCGACACCAGGCGGCGCAGCCGGGTATGCGTAGGCGGATCAGAAAACAGCATCGTGCGCGCGCCGGCAAACGGTCCCTCGTTCGGAGGTTCGGCGGGATCGCGCGGCCGCACGCTCGAGAAATGGGCATGGTCGCGCAGCACCGCCATCACGTCGGCGTAGCGAGTGACCATCGCGGTCGGCCCGAACAAATCGAGAATCCGCGGCGGACCGGCGAGCAACGGCTTGTAATACGGATACGGATTGGCGCGGAAGTTCTTGTCCCACGGATTGAAGTAGAAATCCTGCGACGCTCCAGGCGCGATTGCTTCGCTCATCGTCAGATTACCTCCCGCTGCTCGATTCGATCCAATCAATCCAGCTGCTCAGCGGCCCTTGAAATTAGGCCGGCGCTTTTCCAGAAATGCGCGCACGCCCTCGCGATAGTCCTCGCTGTCGAAGCATCGCGCGACCATCGTCGAAACCGCCTTGGCGTCGCGCTGCTCGCGATCTTTCAGGCTCTCGCCAATCGCCATTTTGGCGGCAGCCATCGTCAGCGGCGCGTTGCCAGCCATCTTGAGCACGTAGTCGCGCACGTTTTCCTCGAGCTTTTCGGGATCGACCACGCGGCTGATTAGCCCCATCTGCAGAGCCTCTTCCGCGTCGAACAGCCGCGCCGACAGCAGGATATCGCGCGCGTTGGCGGGACCCACCGTATGCGCGAGCATGGTGACGCCTTCCAGCGGATACGCCAGTCCAAGCTGCGCGGCTGGAATCCCGAAGCGCGTCCCGCGCGCCGCTATCCGGATGTCGCATGCGAGCGCGACCTGCATGCCGCCCCCGATGCATACCCCGGAAATCATCGCGACGATCGGCTTGCGGCATTCGACAAGCGCCGCGACTGCACTGTTGGGCGCGTCGCGATACGCACGCGCCTGCGCCGCATCGGCCCGCATCGCAGGGAACTCCGAGATATCCGCGCCCGCGATAAACGCCTGCGGCGTCCCGCCGCGCATGACGATCACGCGAACCGCGTCGTCGCTCGCCAGTTCCGCGACGCCTTCCGCAAGTCCGCTGCCAGGTCCTAAGATTGAGCGCGTTGCGAACTTGCGGCCGGTTCAGCACCAGCCATCCAATCGGCGCCTCGTCGTGGCGAACTATCAACGGATCGGCTGAGGTTTCATCGTTCACGGGTCATCGTACCTCTGGCGAGATTTATGACGATAATCGAGCGGGCTTCCAGTCAGGATTTTTTGCACATTTGCGCGCTGGACGAAACCGTCCATGCAGGCGCCTCACGGCGCAGATTTATCGGCGAGGCTTGCGCCCACGGCCGCGTCGCAGTGGCGCGCGTCGACGGAATCGTGCGCGGCTTCGTCATCGCGGATGAAAGCTTCTTCGAGCAATTTTTCGTGCGCCTGCTGCTCGTGCATCCCGATTTCCGCCGCCGCGGACTCGCGAGCGCCCTGATGCGCGCGGCCGAGCTCGATTGTCAGACTGAAAAGCTGTTCACTTCGACTAATCAGTCGAACCTCCCGATGCAGCGGCTGTGCGATCGATTGGGCTTCGTCAAATGCGGCTACATCGAGAATCTCGACGAGGGCGACCCGGAACTCATCTATGTAAAGCTTCTCGCACCGGTTCCGAGCGCGCCGCCCCGCGACACCGGCGAAGAGTGAAAAGTGAAACGCTGAATCCGCGCTCACGGTAAATCGGCGGTTCACATACAATTAAGTTCTCCCTTCTCCCCTCCTTGTTCAAATTTCGCAGGCGCGTTACTTACTTGAGTCATGGATATTGGAAAAGTCGGAATCTGGTTCTTCCTCGACGCGATGCCCGCGGCGGACACCGCCGAGTTCGCCAAACTGGTCGAGAAGCTCGGTTACAAGGCGCTCTGGATCCCCGAGGCCGTCGGCCGCGAGCCGTTCGCGCACGCCGCGTACCTGCTCAGCCATACCGATCGCCTCGCCATCGCAACCGGCATCGCGAACATCTGGGCCCGCGACGCGTTCACGATGGCGGCAGCGTCGAAGACCGTCGCCGAACTTTCCGGCGGCCGCTTTGTGCTCGGCATCGGCGTCAGTCACAAGCCTCTCGTCACCAACCTGCGCGGCCACGACTACGACAAACCCTACAGCTACATGAAAGAGTATCTGGCCAAGATGAAGAACGCGCTCTACCTGGCGCCGGCGCCCAAAGAGCCGGTGCCCGTGGTGCTCGCCGCGCTGCATCCCAAGATGCTCGCGCTGTCGGCGGCCGAGGCGAACGGCACGCACACCTACTTCGTTCCGCCCGAGCATACCGCAAAAGCACGCGCGCAAATCGGACCGAACGCGATGCTATGCGCGGCGCAGGCCGTCATCCTCGAAACCGACGCCGCCAAAGCTCGCACCGCGGCGCGCGAGTACATGAAGACCTACGTTCCACGCCTGCCCAACTACACCAACAACCTGAAAGCGCTCGGATGGGCTGACAAGGAATTCGAAAACGGATGCTCCGATCGGCTGGTTGACGCCATCGTGGCGTGGGGCGCCGAGGACAAGATTCGCGATCGCATCGACGCGCAGCTGAAGGCCGGCGCCTCTCACGTCTGCATCCTGCCGATCCGCTCCGACAGCACGCCGCAGCCCGACCTTCGCGCTGTTCAGGCGTTCGCGCAACGCTGAGGAGTGTCGTCGATGCGCCAACTTTTTTCCAAATTGCCTGTCCTGGTCCTCGCGATCGCTGTCGCCGGATGCGCGTCGCAAGGCGAGCAGCAGGCCAAGCAGGCCGAAGCCGCGGCAGCCAAGGCGGATGAGGCCGCCACACGCGCCGAAGAGTCCGCGACCAAAGCGCTCGACGCCGCAAACAAAGCGACCGAGGCCGCCGATCGCGCGACCAGGGCCGTCGAAGACGCGACCCGGGAAATCAACCGCGTCGCCGACCATCTCGATCAATTGGAGCGCGATCGCGAAGCGGCAATTCACGGGCGGCGGGTCCCGCACGTGACGAAGTCGGCCAGGAAGGCCGGGACTGCGTCGAGGGCCTCCGCGTCGGCGTCTGCGTCTTCGAGCGGTGCCCCGGCGGCGGAAGCCTCCGCGTCGCCCGGCGCGTCCGCCGACGCATCCGCGACTTCCGACGGCGTCACGACATCGGCCGTGGCGCCCGCGCCGGCGCCGCCGAAGAAATAGCGCGCAACGGTCGAGCGCAGTGGCTGAGCCAATCAGATCGCAACCAGCCCGCACGCCGACCGAGGCCGACATTCGCGCCGAAAATCTCACTCCGCAGGTCCGCCGCCATACCTGGATCAATATCGCGGGCCCGCTCGCAGCCGTCTTTCTCGGAATTTTCGCGGCTGCGATGTACCTGCGGCCGGTCGGTGTCCTCCGCTGGATTCAGATCACGCGCCTGGGATGGTCTGGGGTAGCGCAGAACGATCTTGCGCTCAAGGACGGCCTCATCACTTACTTAATCACCGGCGGCTATTCGGAAATGGAGCCGGTCGTGATGGTTCACGGGCTCGGTCCGAACGCCGCGCTCGTGTGGCGCGGGATCATGCCGCCGGTTGCCGACGCGCACTACAAAGTGATCGCGCCCAACCTGCCCGGCTTCGCCTCATCCGATCACAAGCAGGTCCAATATTCGATCGCGTACCAGGCCGGGGCGGTCGCGCAGATGATCGACGAGATGAAGCTCGATCACGTCAACCTGGTCGGCAACGATCTCGGCGCCGACGTCGTGCTCTACTACGCCGTCGAGCACCCCGACAAAGTCGAACGGATGGTCCTGGTGTCGGGCGGTCTGGTGGGTGCGCGCGGCGCTGAAAAACTTCGCAAGGGGATGCTGCCGATGACGCCCGACGCGATCCGCGCGCAGGTCGAGGCGAGCTTCTTCGATTTGCCCCCGATGCCCGACTTCCTCTACCAGCGCATGACGGCTGAACTCAGCAACGACCTTCAGGCCGAGACCGACATGATCAATTCCGTGCCTCGCGACGAGGCGCACATCCGCTCCAAACTAGGCCAGGTCTTCAATACACTCACGATCATAATGTGGGGCGCGAAAAATCCGTTCTTCTCGGCCGCCGAAGGCGAGGCGCTGCACGCCGCGATGCCGGGTTCGGCCACCGTTATCTTCAAAACTTCCGGTGCCTACCCTCAACTCGAGCATGCCGACGACTTCGCTGAGTCGCTGATCTTTGTAATCAAGCAGGAAGAAGGCGGCCGCTAACTGTTCTGACGCCGAGGCATCAGGGCGCGTCAGAAGTATAACTTGAGCACCATGCTAATAGGCACCTTCGACGGAGATTACCCCGAGTCTCAGTCGCAGAGCTCAGGGTATCGTGTCCCAGAGCGAAGAACACATGTGAAAGGTGTTGAAATTGGTCTCGGGCATTGGCGTCGGCGGGACCAGCGATTGGAACTCATCGGTTGACGTGCTGTACGTCGGCCACGTCGGCTCGTCAGCCGAGTTTGGGTCTAGTGTCTTCGCGAACTGGGTCCAGTAGCTGATCATCGCGTCGGAGAGTAGCTGCTGGTCGGTCGTAAACGGGAAGACGTCCCCTTCTACTAGCATCAGGTATGGAATCTCAGCGCCGTGAAAGGCGCCCAGCGGAAAGGTTACCCCTGGTATAGTACCCGGGGGCGCGTTCTCGTCGTTGAACTCGTATGCATAGGTCGTCACGAATTTCGACAATTCCTGATCCGCATTGCGCGCTGGACAGCTGAAGACTCCGTCGGTACCTGAGGCAGCCAATGCCAGATCGCCGCTGGGATAACTGGCATAGGGATAGAGTTCTAAGACCTCCGCATCCAAAAATGTTCCCCACAACGCAGCGACCGCATCCGCGTATTCGGCGGAAGTCTGTATAGGATTCCCCGCTAAGTCGTACTCACCAGCTACGAAGTACCTATATTCATCATGATTGGTGCCCGCAATCACCGGCACTCTATTGAATTTGCCGCTGGCAAACGCCGCCATCGGCGTCTGAGTAAGCAGTTTTCCATCCACGAAGGGATACAATACGCCCGTCTCTACTCCGACCAACGTGTCGGCCGACACTGCCCGCAGGCATGCAGACGTCTGGCTGCCGCATCCGACACTTGTCGCGAGGGAGTCACCTGACGGAACGAGGGCGGTGCCCGTCGTTTCCGCCGTAGCCAGGGTAACAATGAAGTCAAAGTAGCCCTGGAATTCCGTATACGATCCACTCTCAGCTATCGCGCCGCGGAACAGGTGTTTCGCGGTAGGAGACGCAAGATTGCAATATATGCTCTGCCCGCCCGCCGATTCTCCGAATATCGTTACTTCTTTCGGATTGCCGCCAAAGGCCTTGATGTTCTTCTGAACCCACTTGAGCGCGAGTTGCTGATCCATGAACCCATAGTTGCCCCTTTCATGGTGTTCGGCATCCAGCCCGGACTGGGCAAGGAATCCCAACACGCCCAGGCGATAGTTGATCGTGACAGCGACCACTCCCTGGTTCACGAGCGGAGTAGGATCGTAAAGGTCGCCGCCGCCGCTCGTAAGTCCGCCGCCATGAATCCAAACCATCACTGGCAGGCCGCTTGACTTCTTGCTCGCGGCGGCCGTCTCGTCGTCGGCTTGTTCTACCGCGTTGCGAGGTTCGGAGCCGGTCGGCGAATAAACATTGAGGAACAGGCAATCCTCGCTGCCAGTCGGTCCAGGTTGCGTGCACTCACTGCCGAACTGCGTCGCCTCGAAAGTTCCTCCGGTAAACTTCCCGAGAGCCTTCGGCGGCAGCCAGCGCAGAGGCCCCACGGGAGGCTGGGCGTACGGAATACCGAGAAATTCGTCGACGCCATTAGCCGTCGAGCCAAGCACCGCTCCGCTTTGAGTAATAGCAAACGGTTCCGGGTATGACTTCGTCCTGGCCGATACGGTCGCTACCGGGCCCAGCGTGAAAGCGCAGACGGCGGCCAATCCGAGCACAAGTTTAGAAGGAAACCCACCGTGCTGGAGCCGCTCGTTCACCTTCTCGCTGTTCTTCATCCGTTTTGAATCTCCAATGGAAGCTATCTCACATACCCCGGACAGTCTTCTGCCGCAAGATCCTGTTTCCCCGCCGCTCGGGCTTTAAATCGCGGCTTGCGCGGCGCGCAGTCGTCTGCGATAAGCGAGTTTGAAATTCAGGCCCGCGAGGAATCGACGACGATGAAACTCTACAATATGAATCTCTCCAACTTTGCCACCAAGTCCCGGCTCGTCATCTACGAAAAGGGACTCAACATCGAGATGGCGCCGATTCCGGGCGGCGATCTCCACTCCGCCGAATACGCGAAGGTCAATCCGCTCGGTAAAACCCCGGCGCTCGACGCCGACGGCCTGCTCATCCCCGAGTCCGAGGTCATCAACGAGTACCTCGAGGACAAGTACCCGACTCCGCCGCTGCTTCCCAAGAGCCCCGAGGGCCGCGCCAAAGTGCGAATCCTGACCCGATTCCACGACCTCTACCTCGAGCCTCCGCTGCGTGCGCTGTTCGACCAGATGAACCCGAAGACCCGCAACGAAAAGCTCGTCGGCGAAAAGTTGGCCGACTTCAAAAACCGCGTCGACCAGCTCGAAAAGATGCTCGCCGATGGCGGCTTCGCGTGCGGCGCCGACTTCACGCTCGCCGATTGTGCGCTAGCGCCGACGATGTTCTTCGTGACCAACCTGATGCCCATCTTCGGGGTCCAACCGCTCGACGGACATCCGAAACTCGCGGCCTGGTGGACCCACGTCCAGTCCCGCCCGTCGGTAAAGAAGGGCCTCGCCGAGATGGGCGAAGCGCTGGCTGCGATGCAGCGCGGCGGCCGCTAGGGATTCGTCTGGCGATTTTTCATGGCTCGAAAACAAGCGGGAACATCCGCCACGATGCTCCCGCTTTTCGCTGCCCGGCAAGGATGAACTGACCATGGCTTATCTCGATCGCGATGGCGTGCGCATCTACTACGAACAACGCGGCGCCGGGCACGCCGTTTTGCTCTCGCACGGCTACTGCGCCAGCGCGCGCATGTGGCAAGGTCAGATGGATGCGCTGTCGGACCGCTACCACCTGATCGCCTGGGATATGCGCGGCCACGACCGCTCCGACTCGCCCGACGATCCGGCGCTCTATTCGCACGAAGCCACCATCGCCGATATGGCCGCGGTGCTCGACGCTTGCGGTGCGAATCGCGCCGTCATCGCCGGCTTGTCGCTGGGCGGCTTCATGTCGCTGGCGTTTCATCTGGCGCATCCCGCGCGCACGACAGCACTGATGCTGTTCGACACCGGCCCGGGCTACAAGAAAAACGAAGGGCGCGAGGGATGGAACCGGCTCGCCGAAAGCATGGCAGTGGCGTACGAGAAAAGAGGACTCGCGGCGGCCGGCGCCGGCGCTGAAGTGAGCGTTGCCCGCCATCGCAGCGCGCAGGGGCTTGCGCATGCGGCGCGCGGGATGCTGGCGCAGAAGGACGGCCGCGTGATCGAATCGATGCCGGCAATCGCGGTGCCGACGCTGGTGTTGGTCGGCGAAAACGACAAGCAGTTCCGGCCGTCGGCCGATTACATGTCAGCAAAGATCCCCGGCGCGGAAAAAGTGATCCTTGAGCGGGCGGGTCACGCCGCCAATATCGATCAGCCCGCCGCGTTCAACGCCGCCGTGCGCGCATTCCTCGATCGCGTCACCGCGTAGCCGCAATCGTCAAGCGTCAGTTCGCTTCATCGTCGATGACCTTCTGGAGAACGGCGCGGCGAATCGGCATTATGTAGATGCCGATATCGGTTCCACGATCCGATTGGCGACAAGTTTGCAAACCTGATTGATCATCCAGCAGGAGGCTGCTCCGAGATTCCTCGAGGACCGACGGGACCGACGCAAGAATGGCTGTTCCTCCACTTTCCGAAGTCGATCGCAATCTGTTCAACAAGCTTATCGATCATCACATCCGTTTCTCGTTCGCCAAGCGGCGGACCGAGTTGTCCAGGCATGACTGGTATCGGGCGACGGCGCTGGTGGTTCGCGACATATTGGTCGAACAAATGCTCGCGACGCGCGTGCGTTTCGATCGCAACAATTCCAAGAAGCTCTATTATCTGTCGCTCGAATTTCTGATCGGCCGCTCGCTGGAAAACAATCTATTCAACCTCGGCATCATCGACACGTGCCGCGATTTTCTGGCCGAGAACGGAATCGACCTGCAGATCCTGTTCGATGAGGAGCCCGACGCGGCGCTGGGCAACGGCGGCCTGGGCCGGCTGGCTGCATGCTTCCTCGATTCGTTGGCGACGCTCGATCTGCCCGGCTACGCGTATGGCATCAACTACGAGTACGGGCTGTTCCGCCAGGAGATTCGCGGCGGTTACCAGGTCGAGCGACCCGACGCATGGCAGCGCGAAACCTCGCCGTGGCTGGTGGCGCGCCCCGAGCAGTCATGCCGGATTCCGGTTTACGGGCGAATCGAGCACCGCATCGAGCGCAACGGCGAATACAATCCGGCCTGGGTGGATCGCCGCGTGTTGGTCGGCGTGCCGTCCGATCTGCCGATCGCGGGATTCGGCGGGCGCACGGTGAACTTTGTCCGCCTGTATTCAGCCGGCGCGTCAGATGAATTCGATATGCAGATCTTCAACGCCGGCGATTACATGAAGGCCGTCGAGCAGAAGATGCTTTCCGAGACCATCTCGAAAGTGCTGTACCCATCCGATGCGGTGGCTGCGGGCCGCGAGCTCAGGCTACTGCAGGAATATTTCTTTGTGGCCTGCGCGGTGCACGATATAGTACGGGGATTCGCCGCTCGTGGTGAAGACTTCAGTGCTTTCCCATCGCAAGTGGCTATTCAGCTGAATGACACTCATCCCGCATTGACTATTGCGGAGTTGATGCGTGTTTTCATCGACGAGCACGGTCTGGACTGGGCGATGGCGTGGGAGATTACGCGCGACACGGTCGCATATACTAATCACACTCTGCTGCCTGAAGCGCTGGAAAAATGGCCGGTGAGCCTGCTTGAACGAGTCGTGCCGCGCCATCTGCAGATCATTTACGAGATCAATCGGCGCTTTCTGGCTGACGCGGGGTCGGTCTGGCGCGACGATCCCGAACGCCTCAAGCGCGCATCGATCGTCCAGGAGGGCTACGAAGTCCAGGTCCGCATGGCGCATCTGGCGATCGTCGGCAGCCATTCGGTGAACGGCGTGTCAAAGTTGCACACGGAACTCGTCAAGACGCGCCTGGTGCCCGATTTTTATCAACTCTGGCCCGAGCGGTTCAGCAACAAGACCAACGGCGTGACGCAGCGGCGATGGCTGTTGATGGCGAATCCGGGTCTTGCAAGCCTGCTCGACGCGACCATCGGGGCGGGATGGGCGACCGACCTCGCGCAGTTGAGCGCGGTCGAGAAATTCGCGGAGGACGTCGAGTTTCAGCGCCGCTTCAGGGAAATCAAGCGCGCCAACAAGGAGCGGTTGGCCAGAATTGTCAATCGGCTCGCCGCCGTGGACGTCGATCCAGCCGCGATGTTCGACATCCAGGCCAAACGCATCCACGAATACAAACGCCAGCTCCTGATGGCGCTGGGAATCGTGCATCAGTACCTGCGGCTGGTGGATGACGGCGTCGAACCGCCAGTGCCGCGCACCTACCTGCTCGCGGGCAAGGCGGCGCCAGGGTATTGGGCGGCGAAAATGATCATCAAGTTGATCAACAGCCTCGGTCAAGTGATCAACAACGATCCGAAAACACGCGAATTGATCAAGCTCGCCTTCCTGCCGGATTATCGGGTCTCGCTCGCGGAAAAAATCATTCCGGCTGCCGACGTTTCCGAACAGATTTCCACCGCTGGCCGCGAAGCGTCCGGCACCGGCAACATGAAGTTCGCGATGAATGGTGCGCTGACGGTGGGGACTCTCGATGGCGCGAATATCGAGATTCGCGAAGCCGTCGGCGCGGAAAATATATTCATTTTTGGCCTGACCTCCGGCCAGATCGAGGAACTCACGCTGAAGGGTGGATACCGGCCGCGCGATTACTACGAGGCCGACCCGCGACTCAAGCGGGTGCTCGACGAGTTGGCGTCCGATCGCTTTTGTCCCGGCGAGCCGGGGCTGTTCAGGTGGGTTCGCGACGTGCTGGTCAACCACGATGCCTATTTCCTGATGGCGGATTTTGGCTCGTATATCGATATCCAGTCACAGGTATCGACTGAGTATCAACATCCGGAGGTCTGGATGCGCAAGGCTATACTCAATCTCGCGCGGATTGGTTCGTTTTCGAGCGATCGGGCAGTCGCGGAATACGCTCGCGAGATATGGCATCTCGGCCAATCATGACTTGACCGGCTCGGCGGCGATCGAGGGAGATCAAAGATCGCCGACGTGGCGCAACTTTTCGGAAACTTCCTTCATCACAGTCAGAGGCAGGCGGCCAAGCGGCCGTAACCGTCAGGCGCCTGCAATCAGCCTCAAGCCCAGCCTCGCGGCGGCGCCGTTGAGCGCATCGTCGAAACAGGCGAAGCTGACCAGCGATCGAATCGCCGCGAAGGGCGAGCGCCGGAGTTTACTTGCGGACCGGCCGCAGAATCTTCTGCAGCCATTCGCCGCCGATCGCGCCGGTCATCGACGGCCTGGTGCCACGCGGCGCCGCAGGCTCAGGAGTGGCACGGTGTCCGGTAATCTCCACGACCTGAACGCGGTAGAAGAAGGCCGCCAGCGGGCGTTCCGTACCGTGCAGTATCGTTTTCGCGTAACCAGGCTCCCACCAGATGGCGTTGCGTTCGAGCAGTTTTTTGCGGGCGTATTCGCGAGCGCCCTGCCATTCGGGGATATTCGGCAGTTCCTCGTAGTGACCGAAAACGATGACGCTCGCCCACTGTTGCGGACTTATCACCTCGTCTGCTTCGACGCAGACCTTGGGGTTAAAGCGCATCCACTCGATTTTTTGCCCGACGGTGGAGAAGCTATACAGGTATTCATTGTCGTAGGCGAAATAGATCGGCACGACGTATGGCTGGCTCTGGTGGGCGCACGCCAGTCTCCCGAGATGCGCACGGGCCAGCAGGTCCAGACTCTCCTGCCTGGTCAGTTCCTGGATCAGCACGATTATGACTCTCCGGCCTCGGCCGCTATGCGGCGGCATTTATTTGCGGTGCTGGCGAATAGGAATACACATACAACTGGTTGATGACCAGCGATTCTCGCGCCACCGGAGATTGGCAAGCTGGCGAAAGTGTTCATCACAAGCCGGGCGCGCACCGCGTTGGAGACTGTCTCCGTCACAGGCCGATTGCAATACTAAGAGAGTTCGAAAAGACGATCAGGTTGCATTGAAAGGGGCGATAAAAGTGCAAGCCGCGGCCACCGATCCGTTCAGCGGCCTTAGTAGCGACGAGGCGGCACGGCGCCTGAAGAGGTACGGGCCGAACCGCCTTGTGCGCGCAGCGCGCGGCGCTGCCATCCTGGCATTTATCAGAACCGCGGCGGACCCGATGGCAGTAATGCTGGCCGCGGCCGGCGCGGTTTACTACGCGTTGGGCGAGCGGACCGACGCTTACGTCCTGTTCGCGGCGATCGTTCCTGTCCTTGCCGTCGATGTAATCCTTGAGGCGCGATCGCGCACCGCCCTCAGGAAGCTTGCGGGCGTCGTCGCGCCGCGTGCGCGAGTGGTCCGCAGCGGTGTCCAGACCGAGACTCCGACTGCGGACCTGGTTCCCGGCGATCTGCTGCTCCTGAAAGAGGGCGACATCGTTCACGCCGACGCGGTTGTGCGTTCGAGTTTCAACCTTGCGCTCGACGAATCGCAGCTCACTGGCGAAGCAGAACCCGTTGCGAAGCGGCCATGCGAATTACCTGGAGCCCCGGCGGATGCATCGGAGGCCAGCCGCGTGTATGCGGGTTCGCGCGTGCTCGAAGGCCACGGGTTTGCCGAGGTAACGGCGACCGGGGAGCGCACCCGCTATGGCGATCTGGCGCGACTGGTCGCCGAGGCAGGCCCGCGTCCGACCCCGCTTGAGCGCAAGACGGCGCGGATGGTGCGCTGGATGGTCGGCGTGGCGATTACCGTTTCGGCTCTGCTGTTTGTCTTGCGCATGCTCGGCGGTGCGCCGGCCGGCAACGCGTTTCTGTATGCGGTCAGTCTCGCGATGTCCGCGGTTGGCGAAGAGTTCTTGCTGGTGCTGACGATGTTCCTGAGCATCGGAGCGTATCGCCTTGGCCAGCACGGAGTGCTGGTGCGTCGGTTGGCCAGCGTCGAGACGCTCGGCTCAACTACCGTCATCTGCCTCGACAAGACCGGCACTCTGACGGCCGGCGAGTTCGTGCTGGAAGCGCATCTGCCGCTGGGGCCGGAGATGTCGGAGGACGCGCTGCTCGAGGCGGCCGCGCTCGCGTGCGAGCCCCAAGCCGCCGACACGATGGAGCGAAAGATTCTTGCCCATTGCACGGAGCACGGGATCGACGTCGATGCGCTTCACTCGCGATGGCGTCTGGTGCACGACTACGCGTTCGACGCGGTCGGCAAACACATGTCGCACGTCTGGAGCAGCGCGCAAGGCGCTGACGCCGGGAGCGCACAGCGAATCGTAGCGAAGGGCGCTCTGGAGGGGATAATCGAGCATTGCGATCTGGCGCAGGCGGATTTCGCTCGCGCCGAGAGTGCCAATGCCGAGATGGCGGGGCGCGGAATGCGCGTGCTTGCGGTCGCCGGCCGCGACGGGCTGGCGGGCGGATTCACGGGGGTGCGCGCGTCGGACGAGCGCGGGTTCCGTCTGTTCGGGCTGCTCGGGTTTCGCGATCCTCTGAGAGCGGCGGTTCCGGACGCGGTTGCGCAATGCCAGCGCGCCGGGGTGGAACTCAAGCTGATTACCGGCGACCACGCGCTCACCGCGCATGCAATCGCCGACGCCGCCGGAATCGCGCACCGCGACGACGGCATCGTCACCGGCGCGCAACTCGACAGCGTTGACAAGCCGGCCTTCGACCGGCTGGTCCGCCGCTGCAGCATCTTCGCGCGGATTCGCCCCGAACAAAAATATGCGATCGTCGAGGCCCTGCGGCGGGCGGGCGAAGTCGTCGCGATGACGGGCGACGGGATTAACGACGCGCCCGCCCTGCGGCGGGCGGACATTGGCGTGGCGATGGGCCGGCGCGGGACGGAGGTCGCGCGCGCGGCTGCGGACATCGTGCTGCTCGAGGACGATTTCTCCGCGATGGTCGCAACGATTCGCGAAGGCCGCGTTCTGCTCGACAACATTCAGCGTGCATTCCTTTATCTGGTCGGCTTCAAGGTAATGCTGGTGTCGCTCACGCTGTTGGCCCCGGTCTTTGGCCTTCCGCTGCTGCTATTGCCGGTGAATCTGGTGTGGCTCGAGATGATCGTACATCCTGTCTCCGCGCTCGCTTTCGAGGGCGAGCCTGCGCTCGACGATGTGATGCGACGGCCGCCGCGCCCGCCAGCATCGCCGATTGTCGAGCGACCGGCGGCTTACCGTGCGGCTCTATCCGGGGCGCTGCTGACGGCGATGGCACTTGCGCTCTTCGCACTTCGACTTGGCCAGGGCGAGAACTATGCGCGCAGCGTCGCGATGGTCGTCGCCGTGGTGGGAAGCCTGTTTCTGGTCTGGGCGGAGTACGCGGGGACGCGTCGCTGGTGGCGGGTTCGCGCGCCGCAGCAGCGGCGATTTTGGGTTGTGATCTTTGCCGTAGCCGCCAGTCTGCCGGTATTCATGCTGACGCCGCCGCTGGCCACGTTGCTGATGATCCGCCCGATCGCTCCCGCCGATTGGGGGATCGCAATATTGGCGGCGACGATCGCGGTCGGTTGGCGCGCGTTCGGTACGCGCAGTGTCAGCCCTTCGGCAAGCCCAGCACGCGCTCGCCGATGATGTTGCGCTGGATCTCGCTGGTGCCGCCGGCGATCGTGGACTCGCGCGCGGCGATTATGCGGCTGGTCCATTTGCCACCCTCGACAGTTCCAGGCGAGCCGCTCTCGAGATTCGCGTAAGGACCGAGCATCTCGTCCGCGAACATTGCCAGCCGCAGGCTGAGTTCTGTCGCGCACAGTTTTCCGATCGAACTCTCCGGTCCCGGCACTCGCCCCCTGAGCTGCGCGCTCATCGCACGATAACGGCCAAGCCGGATGCATCGCGCCTCCGCCGCAAATTGCGCGAGCTTCTGGCGGATGTAAGCACTGTTGCACGCGGGCATGCCGTCAAAAGCGACGCGCTTTGCAAGCGCGATCAATTCGCCCATCGTGCGTTCCACCGGATGGCGCACTCCGCCCGACGCCCGCTGAAACATCAGCGTCGCGATCGACACTTGCCACCCTTCGTTCAGCTTGCCGACCAGGTTATCCTTCGGCACCCGCACTCCGTCGTAAAAGACCTCGTTGAATCCCATCTCGCCGGTAATCTGCATGAGCGGCCGGATTGTGATCCCCGGACTGCGGAGATCAACCAGCAGATACGAAATTCCCCGGTGCTTGGGCGCGGCCGGATCGGTGCGGACCAGCAGGACCTGGTAATCCGCGCGATGCGCGTTGCTGGTCCATACCTTCTGGCCGTCGAGCACAAAGCAGTCGCCCTCGAGCACTGCCCGCGTCTGAAGTCCCGCCAGATCGGAACCTGCGTTGGGTTCCGAGTATCCCTGGCACCAGATTTCTTCGCCAGTGAGCATCGGAGCCAGATAGCGTTGCTTCTGCGCCTCGCTGCCCAACAGCATAATCGTCGGACCAATCCGATCGATCGCGAAATTGTTGGCGCCGTACAACGGCAGCCCCAGGCGCAGAGCCTCGTCCTGGTAAATCGATTGCTCGACCACCCCGGCTTGGCTGCCGCCCCAATCCTTCGGCCAGTGCAGCGCGAGGTACCCGGCGTCGTGCAGCCGCCGATGGTACTCAAGCATCTTCTGCCAGAGTTGGTCGTCGCGGCCGTAGAGCAGGCTTTCGACGGTTACACTCGGCGACGCGACAAGATCGCCAAAGAGTTCCGCCGCAGTCGCCTCCATCCATGCGCGAAGCCGGCTGCGGAATTGCTCCTGCTCTGGTGTGTAATCAAAGTCCATCGAAATAGACGTTGGAAGGAGCCCCAAGCAGTTGGTCCGGAAAAAAACTAAGCGAACAACATCTTTCTGAGCGCTGGCAGCAAACGCATTTCCTCGCTATCGATCAGATCGTCGAGCTTCACCGCGAGCACGCACAGAGCCTTGCCGGCCACGGCGACAACTTTGTCCGGATCTTTTTCGAACGACACCCCGTTAAGCTTGCTGGCAAGCGAACGCATTTCTAGGTGGCTCCGCTTGATTCGATCCATGACCTCGGGAGCAAGACCGCCTGCAACTTCGGCCCACGGCAGCACTGTTTCATCTTCGCTCAACAGATGCTGATTAAGTTGCGGCTTCAGAATTTCCCAACAGCGCTTCGCCTGTGCACGCATCTCGCGATCCGACGGCTTGAAGCCGAGAATTACGCCTGCCACGGCCGCGTCAAGCAGCGGCAGCCCGAGGCCGTATTCTTCACGGCTCAGTTTTTCCGTGAGGTTTCTGATCTTGCTCGTGTCGGAGAACTTTTTGGCCCGGCTTGCGGATGGCTTCTTGGCGTTAGTCATATTCATCGCCCTCATACTCACAATTGCACGCTGACTTCAGATTTCCAATTCATTCTTCGTGCCGAGCGATGCCGACGATGCGACGGCTCATGTCCGGCTGAATTCGAGCATCAAGCTGAGCGTTGTATCCTTTGAACACACAGCTTGCCTCCCTTGGCAACACTAGTCGGATCAAGCCGACGGATGGGGTGATTTCGTATCGAGACTAAGCCGCATGGCGTTCGATGCTTTCGAGAGACATAAGGACATAAGTAAGGACATAAGATCGTCTGATAATCGATCGCAGCGATACTTGCGATTATCCAATCGCTACGGAGGAGACGCCGGAAGTGCCGGTCTGATGCTGCGTGATGTTCAGCGCGGCACAGTTGATCTTCTGGGCACAAATGTTGCTCTGCCACGAATGCGCCGAATACTTGGGTGCCGATTGGAGGAATTATGCCAGCCAGACGAATTTTCTCGATATTTCTGTTCGCATCAGGGGTCGCGGCATTATCAGTGGTGGGCCTGGCGCGGGCAGCGGACAGCGACGGCAGCGACGCCGCCGCGATGAAGGAAATCAGAAGCGAGCTGCGCCAGATGCGGGAGGAGCGCAAGCGTGACCGCGAAGTAATTCGCTCGCTCGAGATCAAGGTTCAGAAACTGGAGACGAAGGATTCAAGGGTCGAGGCCACCACGCAACAACTGAATAGCACCGATCTAAAGCTGAAGGAGACAACCCTCGAGCTTCAGCAGACCAACGCCCAGGTGAAGACTCTGCAGACCAAGGTCGATGCGCCGATCGCGTCGTCAGAGTTTGGCGATGCGGTTAGTCGATACCTCGGATCGCACTCGTTCACTATAAGCGGGGCGGCGGGCGGCAACTTTATCTATGACCAGCAAAGCGGCGCCCTCGACGGCCTTCATCATGCGTCGCAAAACTCGTTCTTTTTCGACTGGGAGCCGATGATTCTGTACCGCCCGACTGACTGGATCGTGTTCGAGGGCGTGATCAGCACGGCGTTTGGAAGTACCGGAACGGGAGTGGACCTGTCGACCGCTGACTTTCAGATTTTCCTTAACGATTATATGGAGGTCGTGGCCGGGCTTTTCGATCAACCGTTCGGTGACTGGTACGAGAACCAGAGCCCGATGTGGGTGAACCGGTTTGTCACGGCGCCGCTGCCGTTTGGAGTTGAGTCTGTGGTTCCGCCGGGGGAGATTGGAGTCCAGCTTCGGGGCGGCACGCAATTCGGCGCGCTCGGTCAGGATTTCGACTACACGGTCTGGGGCGGAAACGGCCCCAGCTTCAGCTCGAACGTCCTTGGCGCCGCGGTCTCAAGTCCAACCGCGATCGCAAACAGCCAGACCAACGGCAAATCGATCGGCGCGCGTCTTCGCGTCTATCCGCTCCCGGTTGATTCTGAAATGGGCCGGCTCGAGCTCGGAGCGTCCACCTACAACGGCAAGTGGGCAAATGGAAATTGGTACAACTCGTGGGGCGTGGATTTCAACTACTTCATCGGCAACTTGCAGACCCGCGGTGAATGGCTGGAATCGTATCGCCAGATGCCCAACGGACTCGGGGCCGACAATCGGCAGGGATGGTACGTGCAAGCCGGTTATTTCCTGACCGATCTCAATGTCCCGGGCCTTCCCGACAAGCTCAACAGCTATCTCCATCGATTCGAGCCGCTGGTGCGCTATTCGGGAGTCAACCAGCGCGGCGTTTCAACCGACGACATCGCGGCCGGCACCGGTGTCGGCCAGGGCGGCGTGCAGGTCGGACTGGTTCCCGATTTCGGCATCAACGGGTCGCCGGCCACGTACGCGCCGCACGCCCGCGAAGTGGCGTTGGGCCTCGACTATTGGATCGCACCATCGATCGTTTGGCAGAACGAATTCGACATCGAGTTGCCGCGCGCAGGAGGGGTATTCGTCGCACCGAGCGGCGCCGAGACACCGGCGGGTTCAATCCCGAACGATCGCGCCTTCCTCAGCCAATTCACCATCGGATTCTGAGCGGAGTCATGGCCATGAGAAAACTATTCGCCGCAATCGTACTTGCGACTCTCGCGATCGGATTTGTGGGTGCCTCCGCTTCGGCGGATGAGAATCCTTCCCCGGCCGAGCACAGACGCCTGTTCCGGGAGGGTGCCAAGCTGTGGCCGGTTTACTGCAACACCTGTCATAATGCGCGACCGGGATCCGAGAAGGCTCCCTATGAATGGGATCTGATCATCATGCATATGCGTACGCTCGGAAATTTACCGGCCGGTGATGTCAGGTCGCTGGTGGAATATCTCAAGAGCCGTTGAATCGGCCGGGCCGCGCGAACATTGAAACGGAGGACAACAACAACGTGAATCGACTCATCTCGAGCATTGCTGCGTGCGCGATCGTCGCATGCGCGTTTGTGCCTGTGCGCGCCGCCGACATGGCTGCCGCCAAGCAGAACTACGACACGTTTTGTATGAAGTGTCACGGCGCCGAGGGCAAAGGCGACGGTCCTGCCGCGGCTACGCTTGCCACCAACCCTCGCAATTTCACTGATTGCGGCACGATGGGCAAGATTGACGACAATACAATGTTCAACGTGATCAAGAACGGCGGCGCCTCCGTTGGCCTCAGCAAAGACATGCAGTCGTGGAGCGCGGGTTTTGGGGACGACGAGATTCACGACCTCGTCGCTTACGTCAAGACCTTCTGCAAGAAGTAAGCGCGACCGCGATGCCCGATGGGAATTCGATCGACGCGCTGCCGCGCGACTTGTGGTGGTTCCGCAAGAACGTGCCGTGCCTTGATGCGTGCCCGGTCAAGACCGACGCGGGCCGCTACGTTCAACTGGTCGCCGAAGGACGCCTGGCCGAAGCATATCGGGTCGCGCGATCGCCCAATCCGATCGCTTCCATATGCGGCCGCGCTTGCGGCGCGCCATGCGAGGACGCGTGCCGCCGCGGCAAGATCGACGCGCCCGTGACGATTCGCGCACTCAAGCGTTTTCTCACCGAGCAATTCGGCCCCGAAGCACTCTCAGCCAGAGGAATCCGCGACATGATCGCCGGACCATCGGGCGGCGGCAGCGTCACTCCTGGTCATCTCGATATTCTCGGCGCGCGGCCCGATGCCGCGGCGTCCAGGCGTAAAGTCGCGGTCGTCGGCGCGGGGCCGGCCGGGCTGGCGTGCGCACACGATCTGGCCGTGATGGGCTACAGCGTGACGGTTTTCGAGGCGATGCCGCATGCGGGCGGGATGCTTCGATACGGAATTCCCGCCTACCGGCTGCCACGCGACGTGATCGACTGCCAGGTCGGCGAGATCGAAGCGCTGGGTGTCGAGTTTCGCTACTCGACGCCGCTTCGACCCGGCTTCGGAGTTCAAGAACTGAAAGAGCAGGGCTACGAAGCGATTTTTCTTGCGGTTGGAGCGTCGCGCGGCCGCGCAGTGCCGATCGACGGCAGCGATGCCGACGGGGTGATCAAGGCGATCGACTACCTGCTCAATATCCATCGCGGCTTCCGCGTTCCGCTGGGCGGCAAGGTTGTCGTGATCGGCGGCGGCCTGGTCGCGATCGATGCGGCCCGGACCGCGGTTCGCACCCTCCTGCCCGGACTCGTCATGTCGCAAGAGGAAGAGCAGAGCGTCGCGGTCGGCACGATGCGGGTGGCGCTCGACGCGGCGCGCGAGGCGGCGCGGCGCGGGGCGCTCGAAGTTACGGTCGCCAGTCTTGAGTCCGAGCCCGAGATGCCGGCGATGAAATCCGCGCAGGGCCGCGAGGAACTCGATATCGCGCGCGACGAGGGAGTCACTTTTCTGCCCGGTTGGGGCCCCAAGCGAATCGTCAGCCGCGACGGCCACGCGGTCGGAATCGAATTGGTCAAATGCGTCAGGGTATTCGATGAAGCGGGCCGCTTCCGGCCGCAATTTGACGAGAACGATCGCCGGGTCGTTGACGCCGACGGCGTGATCCTCGCCATCGGGCAGGCGCCGGACCTGTCGTTTATCAAGCCCGAAGACGGAGTCACCATCACGCCCGCGGGAACGCTCAAGATCGACCCGGTCACGCTCGAGACCGGCATCGCCGGCGTATTCGCGGGCGGCGATGCGGCCTTTCCGCCGTCGCTGCTGATCACCTGTGCACAGCACGGCAAGGTCGCCGCGCGCGGCATCGACGCGTATCTCCGCGGCAAGCCGCTCGGCCAGCCGCGGATGCACGTCACAATCGAGGAGCTGCCGACCGACACCTACAGGATGGTCGAACGCTACGAGCAGAAGCGTCGCGAGGTTCCGCTGGTTCCGCTCTCGCGCCGCACCGGTATCACGGAAGTCGAGTCCGTGTTTACTCCGGGCGATGCGCGCGAGCAGGCCGAGCGATGCCTCTACTGCCATATCCATCCGATCTACGACGGGTCGAAATGCATTCTGTGCAATCGATGCGTGGACATTTGCCCGGAGCATTGCCTGCATTTCGCGCCCTCGGGGGAAATCGCCGATCAAGAGCGGGTTGCCGGCGTGATGACGCAAGCGCCGACGCTCAGCGCTTTTCTCTACGACGAGGCCAAATGCATCCGTTGCGGCTTGTGCGCGATCAGGTGCCCGACCTCGGCGATTACCATGGAACGCTTTCAGTTCGAAGAGACGGCCGTCTGATGGACCGCGATCGGCGAAAGATTCTGCGCTTCATCGGCAAAGGGTCGGTGTTGGCCGCCTTTCTCGGTCAGATCGGCGCGGCCGGCAGGGCATTCTTTCCCAACGTGCTCTACGAACCGCCGAGCCGCTTCAAGCTCAAGCGCCCCGGCGATTACCCCGACGGTTACACCCTTGACTCAGCGCACCGGCTGTATGTGATTCGTCAAAAGGATGCGTTCCACGTGATCTCCGCCATATGCACTCATCTGGGATGCAACGTGCAGTGGAAGGATACCGAGTTCGATTGTCCGTGCCACGGCAGCCGCTTTAATCCCGACGGCGCGGTGATTTCGGGCCCTGCACCGCGTCCGCTCGATTGGTTTGCGACGACGGTTTCGCCCGATGGGTTCCTCGAAGTCGATAGCGCCCAGGAAGTTGCGCGCGACTTCAGACTGCTGGTCGGAAAAGGCAAGGCCTGAATCGGTGGGCGACAAGTTCAAGGCGCTCTGGCGCAGGATTTCCTGGGCATGGTCCCCTGAAAGCGATCGCGAATCGTCGGAATCGATCGTCAAGAACTTCTGGCTCCACTGGTTCCCGGCCAAAGTCGCGCGCGTCAGCATGGACTGGAACTACTCGTTCTGGCTCGGCACCGCGTCGGCAGCGCTGCTGCTGATCCTGACCGTCACGGGCGTGATGCTGATGTTCTTCTACGTGCCCTCCACCGAGCGCGCCTACGGAAGCATCAAGGACCTGGAGTACGCCGTCAGCTTCGGACGCCTGCTCAGAAATCAGCATCGATGGGCGGCGGAAGGGATGGTTGCCGTCGTGTACATCCACATGGCGCGAGTGTTCTTCACGGGCGCGTACCGCGGCACCCGGGCGATCAACTGGGTGGTCGGGGTGATTCTTTTCCTCGCGACTTTGCTCCTGTCCTTCACCGGATACCTGCTGCCGTGGGATCAGCTCGCATTCTGGGCGATCACGGTGGGGACCAGTATCGCGAAGCAGGCGCCGGCGGTCGGGCCGACGATTCAATTCATTCTTCTTGGCGGCCATGAAATTGGACAGCAGACCCTGCTGCGCTTTTACGTGCTGCACGTTTTCTTCCTGCCGGTCTTCGCGTTGGTGCTGTTCAGCTATCACATGTGGCGCGTGCGCAAGGACGGCGGTCTCGCCGCGATCGAGCGCGTTCGCCATGAGCGCGCAATGGCGCCGAAGGCGACTCCGAAGACCAAAAGTTACTCGCTGTTCGGAATTACGCCGGGTACCTCCGTGCAGGTGATGAGTTCGACCGGACTCGAAGAGTCGGATCAGGTTTTCTCGTCGCCGAATATGTCGCGGCGAATCGCGCTGGTCTTCCTGATCGTGTTCAACATCACGCTGCTGGCGGCGTTGCTGTTCAACGCACCGCTGGAGGGTCTCGCCAATCCATCGGTGACGCCGAATCCCGCGAAAGCGCCCTGGTATTTCGTCTGGCTGCAGGAGTTAGTCGCTTCAACGACTGTTCGCATGGGCGGGTTTACCGTCAGCGGCGCGTTGCTGGGCGGAATACTGCTGCCTGGATTTCTCCTCGCCGTGCTCACGGCATGGCCGTGGCTCGATCGTTCTCCACTTGGGGCCGAAGGGCGATGGCTCGCACCCGAGCGCAAGCGGCAGAACGTAACCTTCGCCGTCGTGACGCTCATGATCATCCTGCTGATCATGGTCGGGGTTTACTTGCGCGGTCCCTACTGGCGGATCTACTGGCCCGGCCAGCCGCGTCCCGAGATGCCGCGTCTTTACTGAAATGGAAGAAATGGGCGACAAGAACGAATCGTTCGAGGCGAAGGACTTCGGCTGGTTGGTCGCGATGTCGATGCTGTTCTTCGCGCTCGTGGTGGTTGGCTTCTGGTTTGAGTTCAGCACCGATTGGGGAACTTATCAGCAGGAGTTTCCTCAACTGCTCGGCCACTACGGCAAAGTCGAAGACGCGCGCGACTTCCGCGCGGGCATCAAACAGATCTGGATACCCAAGATTGGCGTCACCGATCGGTGCATCACGTGCCATCTCGGCTACGAATGGTCTTCGGTTCTTCCGGCCACGATCGCCGAGCCCCTGAAACCGCATCCGATGAACGATTGGCTCGTGAAGCATGAATTCTCAAGGTTCGGATGCACGCCATGCCACGGTGGCGACGGATCGGCAACGACTGTCGCGGGGGCTCATCAAGGCGGACGGGGATGGGACGATCCCATGCTCTCGCGCGCACTGGCGGGACAAAACGGGCTGACGATGAACGAGATGATTCAGATGCGATGCAACTTTTGCCATCGCCATGATGCCGCCACGCCCGCGATGGAGGAGATCAATCTCGCCAAGCAGCTCGTCAAAAAGAAAAAGTGCATGATCTGCCATGTCGTAGAAGGGCGCGGCGGCACCACCGGACCCGAGCTGACTTACGAGGGCGACCGAAACCCCGAGCTGCTGAACTTCGCGTACGTGCACGGCGAACGTACGATGTTCAATTGGAACGTGCAGCATCTGACGCAGGCGAGCGTAGTTTCGCCGCGCACGCAGATGCCCGATTTCAACTTGAAGCCCGAGGAATCGAGAGCGCTGACGCTCCTGCTGCTCAGCTGGCGGCGGCTTCCGTATCCCCCGGAATACATCCCGGATCCCGAAGTGGCCGCGGCGGCGATGCAACCGTCGCCTACATCAACCGCGACTACGACTCCGACCCCGGCCGCGACGCCTATCGCGCGTTGAGCATACCGAGTTAAATATTGCTGGGTGAATCGATGAAGCTAAAAGTGTTGGGGTCAATGGTCGCGCTGGGCGTCGCGCTGTCCGTCTCGCAGCCCGCGCTATCTGCGGGCAATGACGTGAGCGACGGGCACCGCTATTTCGTTCAATACTGCGCGTCATGCCATGGTCGAGACGGTCTCGGAGACGGTCCGGTGGCGAAGAGCCTGTCCACGCCGCCGACCAGTCTCCGCAAGCTCGGCGACAAGTATGGCATGCCACTGCCGGCGCATCGCATAGCCGAACTGATCGACGGTCGAGATACACCCAGAGCGCATGGGACTCACGAGATGCCGGTATGGGGAGAGCGCCTTTACGAGCTTGGTCAGGGTGAAAGGGGTGAATACGGGATCGGCGAGGTGATCGGCAAAATAATCGCCTACCTCAACACGATTCAGGATCGCCGAATGGCGGCGCAATAACGCTGCGCACGCGCGGTCTCACTGGGCATCTGTCCACGATGGCCTGCCGAGGCATCGATGTGAGCCAGCCCGGTGCTGGCGTCATTTCAGTCCGGCTGAGGGTGAGCGGTGTCTTTTGAAACGTGAAGTGGCTTAGTTGGAGCTCCAGGTATCGGCTTGGAAGACGGGCGAGCGAGACCGGGATCGTCGCTTTTCACACATCGGCCTTTATCTGCGTTCTCGCTGATTTTAAGGAACACGTTCTGTTGCTTACTCCCCTGTTTGGCGTCGTCCAAGTTTTCCTGCTTATAGGCAGCCTTTCTCGCCTCACATTCCGCCAGAGTTGAAAAGGACCTGGCTTCAAACTGAGTCCACAGGAAGAGCGGCGCGGAAGTCTTGGAATCCAGCCCATTGCTGACAGGCGGCAGCATCAGATACCAGCCCACAAGTGCGAGCGCGGCTGCGTGGCGGAGCTTCATGGCCTCGCTTCTATCGCATACAGACGGCATCGTCAAATAGGTGGTACCCGAGCCCGGTCGCGGTTGACTGAAAATCACGGCCTGCTAAAGTTCATTAAGACTGGTGATGGGGTTCACCAAAACCGCTCTGCTCTGAGCAGGGCTGATGACCTCTACCAAGGCCGTAAGGCTGGTAGGGGTTTTTCTTCGTTTACATCCCTACTGGACATCGTTGGCGCGACACGAGCGGCGATCGAAATAGCGCTCGCGCGAACATATTAGCGCCGCACGCGAGCCGTGCGATGGAGGCAGTCGAATGCAGAATGTCTGGTTCATAGCATCGGTGTGGATGGGGATAGCGTTCCTTGCAAGCCTGATCTCGATTCGTCTGGGCGTGTCGGTGGCGTTGATCGAAATCCTGCTTGGTGTCGTTGCGGGCAATGCTTTTCATATTCATTCGAACGACTGGGTCGGTTTCCTTGCCACCTTCGGCGCCGTCTTGCTGACATTTCTGGCCGGAGCGGAAATCGATCCCGAATCGCTGCGGTCGCATTTGAAGCAGAGCATGGCCATCGGCGTCATTGCATTCCTCATCCCGTTTCTCGGGGTCTTGGCGTTTGCGTACTGGTTCGCCGGCTGGACGTATCAACAGGCTCTGATCGCGGGGATTGCGCTGTCCACGACCTCGGTCGCGGTTGTGTACGCCGTGCTGGTTGAGAACGGGCTGAGTCGCACCGAGCTTGGCAAGATGATACTCGCGGCTTGTTTCATCAACGACTTCGGAACCGTTCTCGCGCTGGGAGCGTTCTTCGCGAATTTTAACCGCTGGATGGTGTTGTTTGTGGTGGTGATGGCAGTGATGCTTTATTTTCTGCCGTCGTGGACACGCGGGATAATCAAAAGTCTGGGCGCGACTCGCGTGAGCGAGCCAGAAGTAAAATTCCTCTTTCTGGTTCTTTTCTTCCTGGGCGGGCTCGCGACGATGGCGAAGAGCGAGGCAGTGCTGCCGGCCTATCTCGCGGGGTTGGTCGTCGCCGGAGTATTCCTGAACGACCGCGTGCTGGTAAACCGTATGCGGTCGATCGCGTTCACGATGCTGACACCCTTCTACTTCATCAAGGCGGGTCTGTTCGTTTCAATTCCCGCCCTGATTCCGACGGCGGGGTTAGTCGTGATTTTGCTGGGAATCAAAATGTTGACGAAATTTACAGGTGTATGGCCCCTCAGTTACGGCTTTGGTATTCCGTCGCGCGAGCGCATGTACACGACGATGCTGATGTCCACGGGGCTGACATTCGGCACAATATCGGCGCTGTTCGGCCTGGAAAATCACATTATCTCGCAGGCTCAGTACACCGTGCTCGTGACCGTCGTGATCCTGAGCGCGGTGGTGCCGACTCTGATTGCCGAGCGCTTCTTCATGCCCGATACTGGTGTTGAGGCGGTCCGTGAAAAACACGGTCCACAGCCGGTTCGCGCCGCTAACGAATAGGAGGACGTTGCCGATGTACCGGAATATAGCCTGCGCGTTCGACGGCTCCGATGGCTCCAGACGGGCGCTAGAGGTGGCACTACATCTGGCCCGCGCCGACCAGCAGACGCTGCGGATGATCTTCATCGAGGAGATGCCTCGTTATCCCGGTGCTCCGAGCGAGACTAACGAAGAGCTCGAGCGCGCGGATGCGATCTTCGAGCAACTCCGGCAGGAAGCGCTCGATGCGGGCGAGAAGTGCGGCGTCGAAGTGGTCGCGGAAAAACGCGTGGGCCATCCCGCCCAGGCGCTCGTGCGCTACGTGAAAGAGGCCGGCGTCGATCTCCTGGTGATGGGGCACACGGGACACTCGAAGCTCTGGGGCACGTTTCTGGGGACGACGGCCGACAAGGTTGTCAGCCACGCGACATGTTCGGTGCACGTCGTCCGATGAAAGAGGCCGCCTCCGAGAAAGACCACGAAGTCCAGACGATGAATTGGCCCCACATCAGAAGGCTCTCGATTGTTATGCGGGCGCTGGAAGACGCCACCGTCGAAATTGAGGGCGCCTTCGAGACTAGCGGCCGACGTACGCGTCTGCTGACTACGCTCGTGGACGATATTGGCGACTCTGTGAAGCCAATAATCGTTGGTAAGATGGAACAGATTCGGTCGGAGATCGAAGACCTGAAGAGTTACTACGACTTGGAGTCGATTACGGTCTCCAGCCGGCGCCACATTTCAACCAAGCTGGCGATCCTGGCGATCGATCTGACCGAGTGCCTCTCGCAGTATCTTCGCAGCTACGGCGAGGTTCCAGAGGCGGAACGGGCCCTGCTCGACGAGCGGATATCACGATTGGAAGCGCTCGTGAACGACATCGACAGACTCCTTGGTTCTGACCAATAGCTCCTTCAGCGGGATTCAGGATCGCCGAATGGCGGCGCGATAACGCTGCGCGCACGCGCGGTCTCAATTGGCGCCTGAGTTGCGATGTTCGCCGGGCATGCGATGCAGCAGGTGCTCGAGCGCAGCGTCGATTTCGGTGACAATGTATTCGCGCTGTCGGGTGGTGTCGATGCGCAGGTGGTTTTGCGCCGCAATCTCGCGAAGCGGCTCGAACTCGGCGCGCTGCCGCTCGTACACCTCTGGTGTAGCGTCCGACACTTCACCGGGTACCGATCCGCGCCGCTCCAGCCGGCGTATCGCTTCGTCTTCGTTGACTACGCACTCGACGAAGAGCACCGGCACGCCATGCCGTGCCGCAATCGCCAGCGCGAGCTGCCGATCGGCAGACGACTTGAACGTCGCGTCAAGAATTGCTCCACGGCCGTCGCTCAGGAGGCTCTCCGCTTCACCGAGCATCGCGTCATAGGTGATTCTCGTAAATCGATCGGAATAAATGTCCGTTCCGTAATCCGTGCGGACATGCTCGTGCGCGGAGACCGCCGCCAGGCGCTTGCGGACGCGGTCCGAGTTGATCATTTTGAAGCCTTTGCGATGCTGAAGCATGCGGGCGACGGTCGATTTGCCCGTGCCCGAAAGCCCGCACACTACGATCAGAGCCGGCGATGCACCACGCGCATAGCGCCACGCAAGCTCGAAGTAACTGCGTGCGAGCTGGCGGGCGCGCTCACTCTCCGCCGCGCCAACCTCGTGCTCGAGGCTTCTCAGGCTTTCGACCTTGCCGCGCACGCATGCGCGATAGCACTTGTAGAACGGCACGAACAGCGCAAGATCTTCGTCGCCGGTGATCTCGGCGTAGGCGTCGACCAACTCCTCGGCGAGCCGAGGCGCGCCGAGCCGCTCGAGGTCCATCGCCAGGAATGCGATCTCCGAAGCGACGTCGCCGTAGCGCAGCCGCTCGCTGAACTCGACGCAATCGATCACATCAATTTCGTTTTCGTTGCCCGCAACGCAGATGTGCTCGGCGCGCAAATCGCCGTGACCTTCGCGGACGCGGCCCTCGCGCGCCCGCTCATTCAATGGCCGCCAATGAGCGGTGATAAAGGCGCGGCAGAAGGCGTCGATCGCGGTGAATTGGTCTTTGCGAAGCGTATGACCGATAAAATCCTGGTTCTGCGCGATGTCCTCGATCACGCCGCGCCAGATTGCCGCGGCTGAACCGTAGGTCCATCCACGACTCGAGGGCGCACTCGCGTGAAATTCCGCGATCCGCCTCGCAATAGCGCGAATCGTGACGCTGTCCACCTGGCCCGCGGCGAGGAGCCGATCGAGCATTCGGTCTTCGGGCAGCCGGCGCATCTTGACCGCGTACTCGACGGCTTCGGGATGCTGCACGCGAACCTCGGGTCCGAGCACGAAGGAGTCCGCACGCTTGAGAATCGCTAATACGCCGAGGTACACACGCGGCGAAAGACGCGCGTTCAGACGCACCTCCTCGGTGCAGTAGTGGAACCGACGCGCGAGCTTGGAGCAGTCTAGAAAGGCAAAATGAACCGGCTTCTTGACCTTGAAAACCGTCTCTCCGGCGACAAAGACGTAAGATATGTGCGTCTGCTTGAGTTCGACGCGAGCGGGCGAATCGGGGTAGAACCCCGGCCGCATCATTGCCTCGACCAGCGCCGAGACGCCGCCGGCTGAATGTCCGTCAGGCCTCGGCGTCCCGCATGCTTCCATCATTTCACCCGGGTCCGCGCATCGCTCCCGGCTGCTCGCCGTTCTCAGGCTCGTGTGGTCAGCGCCTCGAGCACGTCGTCAGTGGTTATCACGCCGGCGAGCTTACCATCTTCCACCACTGGCAGCCCTCCGATCTTCCGGTCGCGCAGCAAGCGCGCCGCCTCCCGAATTTCGGTTGACGGCGTTACAGTTATCAGCGCTTCGCTCATCGCCTTGCTCGCCTCGGTTTGATCCAGGGAACCGGTATGCTGGCGGATGTCGCGGTCGGTCACAATTCCGACCGGGACGCCGTCATGCAGGATCGGCACGCATCGAAAGCCTCCCGCGTGCATCTTTGCCGCGATGGAGGCGAGCTTCTCGTGCGGAGTCGCGGTGACCGGATTTTTCGTCATCCAAGTGCCGACCAGGTCGTTTTGCGCCGGAGTGCAGCGCACGGTCAGCACCGGGCAGGTGGACTCGCGCAAGACGACTTCGGCGATGCTGCCAAGGAAAAAGCGCTTGAAGCCTCGGCGCCCGTGCGTGGCCATTACGATCACGTCGGCGCTCGTCTTCTTTTCGGCGCTTAAGATGGTGCCGGCCGGCTCGCCCGTATGGGTCAGCAGTTCGTACTTGAGCCCGGCTAGCCGCTTGTGTGCGATCTCGAGCAGCTTGGCGCGGGCAGTCTCTTCCTGCCCCTTATAGAGATCAACATAGACTGGCATTCCCGTCGGCGCGAGGATCATCGGAACCACGTGTAACACAAATACAGTGCCGTTGTTCTCGCGGGCGAAATTCGCGGCAGTATCGAGCGCTTGCATTGAGTTATCGTCGAAATCTACCGGGCAAAGAATCCTGCGAAATGGATATGCCATAAGAATGTGCTCCTTCGTGGTCAGGCGTGCCGTGCTCACTATACTAGCACAATGCTGTGCCATCGCCCGGATTTGTTTTTTCGCGGCTCGTAATAGTTGATTCGATTGGCTCCCGCGATGACCTGTATCCGATCGCAGCACTCATAATTTCGGTGCAGCTAACGGGTTGGCTGGGAGACTGTGTAACCTTATATTGGTCCCAATCGTCTTGACATTTACGAGAGTGGTGGTTTGCGCGCCAGGTCCGTATCAGCCGGATTTCCGCGTGTTCGTCTTTGCGATTGAGCGCGCCAAAACCGGGTGAGACGACATGAATTTCTCAATTAGACGTCTTACTGCCATCTTCGCTGTATCGTTTGCGGCCCTGTTAATGCTGGCGCCGACTCTGCCCGCGCAAGCTCAAGCGAATCCAGATCAAGCTAATCCAGCTCACTCAGTAGTAGCGCCGTCTGCTAACGGCGAAACCCAGAGTGCTCCATCCGGGGCCGAAACAGCTAAACCTGCGGCGGCCGCGACCGGGAAGCCGGCGGCTCACAAGGCCACTCACCCCAAGAAGAAAAAGCTCTTTCATAAATAAAATGCGCGACAAGGCCACGCAGCAAGTTCAAAAGCTGTTTGGCTCGAAACCGGAATCAAAGCCGCAATAGCGCCCAACCATCCCTCAAGAGCTGCTCTCGCAAGCGCTCAGCCTGAGGAAGTCCTGCATCGATCGTGAAGATGTATCGGATCGCGTCAGCTCGCAAATATCGATGCGGCTGACGGGCAGTTTGAGACAGCGGGGCGTTCGTCCTCCAGCTCAAAAAGTCTTCACCTTTATTGCGAACCGCACCATCGACGCTTAGCCGACGATGGCAAGCGAATTGCAGTCTCAGCCAGTGGCTGCCTTGGAGGACAACCATGCAGATTGTCAACCTGATGACCTCGGACCCCATCGTAATCAACCCTGATGACACACTGGCGAACGCAAAGGCCGTTATGGACGACGGCCGGTTCAGGCGTTTGCCGGTGGTGGAGAGCGGGCGGCTCGTCGGGATCCTCACCGAGCGCGATATTCGCGAACACACGGGCTACCTGGGATCAACGCGTGTGAATGCGGCGATGCGCACCGCGCTCATCACCGTCACGCCGTTTAACACGGTGGAAGACGCGGCTCGCCTGATGCTGAAGCACAAGATCGGTGGACTGCCGATTGTCGCCGACGGCAAGCTGGTCGGCATCGTCACCACGAGTGATCTGCTAAGGGCGTTCTTATTGGTCGTTGCCGGAGCCAGCCAGATCATGAACGGCTGAGGGCACGTAAGGGGAAACGAATTGCGAAGGGGAATCGAATGAAGCAGCGGATGACTGGCAGCACCACCATCAAGGGACTCACCCGGAGCCTCGACCGGCGCGGCACGCGCTCCAACATGAGCCCGCCCGTCGCACAGAAAGGGCGCGCACCCGAAGATCCCTCCGTTTGCGACATCTGTGGGAGCATTTACACGGCCAAAACCTGGCGGCGCAATCGGCCGCTCCCCGCGAAACTGATCAACGCGGCGGCATGGACGATCTGCCCGGCGTGCAAGCAAGCGAAAAGCGGCAAGTACTTCGGCCGCGTGTTGGTGCGCGGCTCGAACGCAATCTCAAACCTGGACGCGATCCGCTCGCGGATCGCCAACGTCGAACGGCGCGCCGAATTCACTCAGCCCGAGCGGCGAATCGTCTCCAGCAATTGGGACGGCGCGACGCTCGAGGTGCTGACCACGTCGCAAAAGCTCGCGCATCGTATCGCCCGTGAACTGCAGAAAGCTTTCGGCGGACGCGCGCGTTACACGTGGTCTGACCAGGACGGCGCTCTCACGGCCGTCTGGCAGGGTGAAACGCGTCTGCCGCGCGCCTGATCATTCGATTCCGTACTTGACGATCTTGGCGTAGAGCTTCTTACGCGAGATCTTCAGCAGCTTGGCAGCCTGCACCTTGTTGCCTTCAGTCGCCTCGAGCGCGCGACGGATAAGGGCGTGCTCGGCATCGGCGAAACTGCCAACCGGGTTTTTCTTAGCGAGGGGCACGCGTTCGCCGGCGCGCGAACCGGCGATCGATGCCGGCAGGTCCTGCAATCGGATCACGGGCGAGCGGCTGAACGTGAACGCGGTCTCGATCGCGTTGGCAAGTTCGCGCACGTTGCCCGGCCACGGATACCGTCGCATCGCCTCGATCGCTTCGTCCTCGGCCCCCGTGACTGGAACTCCCCGCATCTGCCTTGCGTTGAAGAGCTCAATGAAATGCTCGACCAGCAGCGCAACATCCTCAAGGCGCTCTCGGAGCGGCGGTATGTGAATGACGCCCGCCTGAAGACGGTAGTAGAGGTCGTCTCGAAGGCGCCCGGCCCTCACCTCTTCCTGGGGATCGCGGTTGGTCGAGGCGATCAGGCGCACGTCCACTGAAACCTCTCTGGTCGAGCCTACCGGACGCACCGCGCGCTCCTGAATAGCGCGCAGCAGCTTGCTCTGCGTGTCGGCACTCATCTCCGTGACTTCGTCCAGGAACAGAGTGCCGCCGTCAGCGGCGCGGAACAGCCCCAGGTACTCGGCGTTCGCTCCGCTGAACGCGCCGCGCTTGTATCCAAACAGCTCGCTTTCGATCAGGTCCTTGGGTATCGCCGCGCAGTTGAGCGCGACGAACGGCGCCCCCGGCTGCGGGCCGCATTCATGAATGGCGTGCGCTACCAGCTCCTTGCCCGTGCCGCTCTCGCCGACGATTAGAATCGTACCGCGCGTGACGCCAGCCGCTTCCACCCGATCGTACAGCTGCCGCATCGCCGCACTGGCGCCGACCATCCCGTGGAACCGGCTGCGAGAATGATACGGAAGCGCCTCGGCCTCGCGTTCGAGCGCCAGGATTCGCGCTCCGGAGACGGCGGTCTTCGACCGGAAGTAGGTATCCGCGAGCACGACCATTCGAATATGACTTAGCTTGTCGAACGCTTGGTACATCCGCGGCGCTACTGGCGGGATCGACGGAAACGCGGTGGCAGCGCTCTCCTCGAAAAGGTGAATCGAGACGATCAGCTCCGAGAATGGCACCCCGCGTTCGGCGAGCAGTTCCCCGATTCGTGCGATGTTGGCGGCGAAGCTGTCCATGTCTTTGTCGAGGAGATCCTTCAGGGTGGCGTCGAGTTCGCCGCCGAAGATCTCCATGAATTCCGTCTTCGTCAGCGCGCGGATGTCGGCAAAGTGCAGCATGTAGAGCTGGTACCAGTGTTCCAGCACGCGGTTGCGATGTTTCTGGATGGACTCCAGGACCGGACGGAGCTCGTCCAGTTCCGTGTCCCACAGCAAGTGAAAATAGCGTGGCCCTCCGCTGGGCAGAGAGACAGGAGGCGGTAGATTGGTGTTTGTCTTCATTCGTTGGCTTTCCGGATGAACTGGCTCGAAAGGCGTCAAACCGGTTAAAAACTGCGCTCAGCGGGGACGGTCTCTTTTAACATAGGTCCCTCCAAAAACCAAAATCGTCGGATTTCAGCGGCGTTTTGCCCGACCAATGGCGCTGGCATGCTTCAAGCAAGAGCTGTGATCCCAGGTTACTAGGGTGGGACATCAATGCTCCGGCGGCACCATCAACTGAAACTCGAATCAGCCTCCTCGCAAGCCAAAGTAAGCCGCAAGTCTGCGCACCGGGTTGCGCTTGCATCACCGGCGGACCCGGCAGGAACCGCGACCGGAAGGCGCCGGGCGCTAGCGGTCATTTCGCGCGACGAATCGGTCGTGAAGACAATCGCCGAGGGCATGAGCGATTCATGGGTCATCGAGAAATTTACCGATCCGCATGAGGCGCACGCGTTTCTGCTGAAGCCGGACGTCAGGATAGTTGTAATCGACGACGAGGCTATCGAGGAATCGATGCGCGTCTGGCTTCTTGACCAAGTGCGAAAACACGCCCTCCACGCACTGGTTGCCTACATCGCTGCGATTCACAGTCCCGAGACCGAACGGCGCGCGCGTGCATATAGCGTCCAGTACTACACCTCGAAACCGATGGATCGAGAACGCACGCTCAGGGTTTTGCATTCGTTCGAGCGCGCGGCTCATTAGGCCGCAAAATAACCGCTTGCCTGGCGCTGCGGGCGAAGCCGCTAACGGATAAGCGCTCGCGTGTTGCGTCACTTCTGCTGGATGGTCTCGACGTATCGCGCCATCGATTCGATTCTTTTCTTCACCTCGGCATCGCTTTCGGGCGTGAACTCCTTGCCCGGTTTCTGAAGGGTCGTCCCCCAAAAAGGCATCTGGAGTCGCGCGTGGGACGGGATATTCTTGCGGCCGTCGATCGAGTCCACGACCTCATCGAATGGAAATTTTCCGCCATTCTTCTTTGCCATCTGAGTGAGGTCGTTCGGCGGCGGGTTCATCGGAATGGTCAAGCGTGAGGGCCCGTCACCCTTACCGCCGAGCCCATGGCAGTCGGCGCAGTAAATTTGGTAGTCCCGTATTCCGGACTGCGCCGCGGCGGTCCGGGCGGTAGTCGCGAGCACCAGGATCAGCAACAGGAACGCGGTCGACGCCTGCGCCGTTGAGCTGAGTACTCTGCTTACGAGCGCTATCGCGACGCGATCATCTGGGCCTATCATTATGCGGGTCCTTACTGTGCTCACTTGAAGTCGCCACTATGCTCAGCTCATTAGGCGCGCTTTGCGTCTTTCGAGCAACTGTGCGGGCAGGCTAGAGGTCTCTCGGGCATGACGCCAACGGCACCATTGGGTGACGCGATCGGCTGCATGAT
>CAWCTG010000005.1:0-83815 GCA_963798375.1 Binataceae bacterium (SeqCode) | reverse complement strand
CTCGCCGAAAAGACGCTGCATCTTGCCGCGCTCGGCGCCGGCGGCACGCAGGTGACGCTGCTGCCGCATCCGGAACGACAATCGCTGGTCGCAACACCGGCAGACGGCGCGCGCGGCGAAATGACACCCACACAAGATGCGATTTCGGGCGCGCTCGACGTGGTGTTCCCGGTGTTGCACGGCACCTACGGCGAGGACGGCACCGTGCAGGGGCTGTTCGAGCTGGCGGGAATCGCATACGTGGGAGCGGGCGTGCTCGGCTCGGCGATCGGGATGGACAAGGACGCGCAAAAGCGCCTGCTGCGCGACGCCGGCGTCGCAGTGGTCCGATATTTCGCGATCGATCGGGCCGACTACCGCGACGCACCGGAGCTGGGGGCGCGGCTGGCGCGCAAACTTGGCTATCCCGTGTTCGTCAAGCCCAACGCGCTGGGATCATCGATCGGAATCAGCAAGGTGAAGCGCGCCGCCGATCTCAACGCCGCTCTCGACGACGCTTTCCAATACGATCGCAAGGCGCTTATCGAGGCCTCGTGCGAAGGCCGCGAGTTCGAGTGCGCGGTGCTTGGCAACGATCGTCCCGAAGCGTCGATTCCCGGCGAAGTCCTGGTCAAGGGTGCGCATGAGTTTTACGACTACGAGTCCAAGTACGTCGATCCCGACGGCTCCGCGATAAGAATTCCCGCCGAGTTGCCGCCCGCCAAGGCGAAGAAGTTGCGCGCGATGGCGGTGTCGGCGTTCAAGGCGTTGTCTATCCGCGGAATGGCGCGGGTCGATTTTCTCGCGAGCCGCGATTTGCGCGAGATCTACGTGAATGAGGTGAATACCATCCCCGGCTTCACGGCCATCAGCATGTACCCGAAGCTGTGGGAGGCGTCAGGCTTGCCGTTGCCCAGGCTTATCGATCGGTTGATCGAGCTGGCGCTCGACGAGCATCGCGAGCGCGCCTCGCTCAAGATCACGTACCATCCAAAGTCGCTTGCAAAGCCCCGCCACCCGGCCGATTAGATGGCGATGCGGCGGCTACTGATTGCGACTACGAACCTGGCGAAACTTGCCGAGTACCGGTTGATCCTGCGCGGCGTTGGCATCGATCTCGATCTGGTGTCGCTCGCCGAGCTCGGAATTTCCGAGCGTCCCGAGGAGACGGGAGCGACTTTCACCGAGAACGCGTTGATCAAGGCGCGTTTCTACTTCCAGCGCGCGGGAATTGCGACGCTGGCCGACGATGGCGGACTCGAGATCGACGCGCTCGGCGGAGCGCCCGGCGTCCGGTCGCATCGATGGCTCGGTTCGGGCGGCGATGATTCGGATCAGGCGCTGGTCGACGAAGTTATCCGCCGGATGAAGGGCGTCGAGGCCGCGCGGCGGACGGCGCGAATTCGGGCCACGATCGCGTTGATCCACGAGGAGGGCGGCGCGATCCGCGAGAAGACGGCGGAGGGCGCAATCGAGGGTGCGATCGCCGAGCGCGCGTACCCTGCAATTCGCGCGGGATTTCCGTATCGCGCGGTACTGGTCATTCCCGGGCGCAACTGTTATCTGGGCGAACTCGGCGATGAGGAAGAGGCCCAAATCAGCCAGCGGCGGATTGCGGTGTCCAAGTTGCGGGACGAGCTGGAGCGGATAGCCGCAGGCTGCGGCGCCCAACTATTATGATCGAGGAGCGCGGGATAAGATCGCCACGCAAAAGGTGAATCGCAAGCGCAAGGGCAAAGTCGTCGTGTTGCATCTGGCGGCGCGGTACCCGTTCGCGGGGGTGATCTGGCAATTGGTTCATCACTTGTTGGGGTTCCGACAGCTTGGTCTCGACGTTTACTACATCGAGGATCACCGCGCTTACGTGTACGATCCGACGATCGAAAGCACCACCACGGATCCGTCGCGCAACCTGAAGGTCCTGGGTCGCGTGCTCGAGCGCTTCGGCTTCGGCGAGCGGTGGGCTTTCCTGGACTCGGTGAAAGAGCAATACGTCGGGATGTCGCGCGAACGATGCATGGAGCTGTTTCACGACGCCGACGCGATAATCAATCTGTGCGGTGCTACCGAGCCGCGTCAGGAGCACGAGCGCAGCCGCTGCCTGGTGTACCTCGAGACCGACCCGGGAGTGATGCAGCTCGAGCTCATGCGCAAGATTCCGACCACCACGGCGTTTGCCAAATCGCACAAATTGTTCTTCACGTATTGCTACAATATCGGCGCGCCCGATTGCCTGCTGCCCACCGCCGGCCTCGATTGGCATCCGACCCGTCCGCCGGTGAATCTCGAACAGTGGCATCCGGGCGTCGGAGCGGCCGAGCCGCCTGCGTTCACGACCGTCGGCACGTGGCAGAATAGCGGCAGCGACATGGAAATCGCGGGCGAGACCTACTACTGGTCCAAGCATCTGAATTTTCGCAAAGCGCTCGAGGTCGCGGCGCGCGCGAATCAGCCCATCGAGATCGCCACCAACCTGACCGGCGGGGCCGACTACGAACGCGCGATCGCCGGGGGATTCAGCCTCACGCCGGCGGTGCCGATGTCGCTCGATATCGATGCTTATCGCGAGTACATCAGCCGGTCGCGCGCCGAGTTCACGGTCGCGAAGGACATCTACGTGAGGACGCGCACCGGATGGTTCAGCGATCGCACAGTTTGCTACCTGGCGGCCGGACGTCCGGTCGTCACGCAGCGGACCGGGTTTGAAAAGTTCATTCCCACCGGCGCGGGGCTGCTCGGCTTCGACACGCCGGACGAAGCGGTCGATGCGATCGCGGAAATCAACGCCGACTATCCGCGCCATGCCCGGGCCGCGCGCGAGATAGCCGTCGAGTATTTCGACGCGGTGAAACTGCTCGACGAAGTCGCGGTGGCCGCGGGGATCTGAACGATGGCGCCGACACCCCTCCAGGCGATGCTGGGATTGAGCGCGCTGCACCGCGATTTGCGCGGCTTCGTCGAAAGCTTGCTGGTCGTGATCGGCCTGCTGGGCGCCTTCGCCGTGCGCCGGCGCAAGCGCGCCTTGACCTCGACGACGTTCCTGCTGCTGTCGGGCAGCGTTCTGATCGACGCGGGTTCGCGCTTCATCTCGAACGACACCGTCGGCGAGAAGGTCGCCGCCGCGGCCTTCGTACTGTTCCTGTTCGGCGTGATCCGGCTGGTGCTCGAAGGCATCGACGCAATGTCGCGCCGCCGCAGGGTCCACTTCTCGACCATCGGCAAGGACGTGCTGATGCTCGTGTTGTGGTTCGCGGTTCTGATGGCGGTGCTGTACACCGACTTTGGCGTGCAGCCGCTCTCGATCCTGACCACCACGACCGTGTTCGCGGCGGTGCTCGGTTTCGCGCTGCAGGAGACGCTGGGCAACATCTTCAGCGGCATGTCGCTCTCGATGGGCCACGCCTTCGAGCCGGGCGACTGGATCCGCAGCGGCCAGTATCGTCGGGCGCGTCAAGGGAATCGCATGGCGTGCGACGACGATCGTAACGCGCGCCAACGAGCGGCTCGAGATTCCCAACTCCGTGATTGCCAAGGACGTGCTGTTCAACTACGCCACCGGCGCCGTGCGTGACGAAATTAAAATCGGAATCAGCTACGGCGTGCCGCCCAATCACGTGCGCGAAGTCGTGCTCACCCTGCTGCGCGACGTGCCGCAAGTGATGCGCGAGCCGCCGCCCGAGGTCTTTGCGTGGGAGTATGGCGATTTCTCGGTGCAATACCGGGTCAGATACTGCATCGCGGACTACGGCGTGCAGGAATACGTGCGCGACCGCGTCGCGTCGGGCCTCTGGTACGCGCTCAGACGCCATTCGATCGAGATTCCGTTTCCGACCCGCACCGTCCATGTGCGCGACGCGCGCCAGGACGAAGAAGACAGAGCCGACGCAGACTTCGAGCGGGAACTGATGGCCGACCTGCGCCAAGTCGATTTTTTGCGCGGCCTGAACGACGACGAGCTTCGATTGCTGGTGCCGACCGTCGCGGTGCGCCAGTTCGGCGCGGGCGAGATGCTGATGCGCGCCGGCGAACAAGGCGACTCGATGTTTATCGTGCGCAGGGGAACGGCCGAAGTTTTCGCTCACACCGCCGACGGCCAAATCCGCCACCTTGCCAACTATAGCCGCGGGGATTTCACCGGCGAGATGGCGCTGATGACGGGCGAACCGCGCAACTCGAGTGTGCGCGCGATCACCGACCTGGAAGTGATCGAGATGGACCGCGAGGGATTCACCCGGCTGTTCAAAGAGCATCCCGACGCGGCCGCCGGCATCGGCGATATTATTGCCGCGCGAAACCGGGACCGTCTGGAAAAGCTCTCATCCGGCGCGACGATGGACGGCAAGGGCGGGCCGCATCGTTGGTTGCTCGCCAAAATGCGCGAGCTGTTCGACTTCTGATCGTCCCCGGCGCTAGGCGATCGCGGCCAGCGCGACTTGAAGCTCGCGGAGGTTTCGCGACGGCACCAGCGCCTTCACTTCGCGCGCGTATTGTTTAATCGCGCTGTCTCCCGTGCCCCAGCGCGCGGGATCTTCCGGGTTCAGCCACACCACGGCGCGGCAAGCCCGCACCATCTCGCGGATCAGGTCGGCGCGCGCGGGCAGCCGGTTGTTGCGGCCGTCGCCCATTATCACGACGATCGTGCCGCGAGTCAGCAATCCGGCTCGGCGTTCCCAAAGCTCGCCGAGCACGCGGCCGAAATCCGAGCGCGCGTACAGGTCCAGCGCCGGCGTCATTACCAGGTGTCCGTCCTCGAAGTCCGCCTCGGCCAGATGGTCCACGTACACGAAACTGCTGACACGGCGGAAGCATCCGCGCGCGCCCGCCATCAATTCGAGCATCAACTGCGCCGCGTAGCGGACCGAACCCGAGATGTCGGCCAGGATCACGAGATCGACGTGGCGCGGACGCCGCGCGCGGAAGTTGAGATCGATTAGCGCACCGCCGCGTTGTAGCGCCGCGCGAATCGTGCGCCGGAAGTCGATTCTGCCGGTCCGCGCCAGGCGCAGCCGCCGTCCCAGCCGAATTCGGAAGCGGCGAATCAGCGGTGCGAGCGCGTCGCGCGCCTCGTCGTAGTCGAGGTCGGAGAATTTGTCGAACGGCATCCGCTCGATCGCGCGGATTCGCGCAACCCGCGTTGCGTCGAGGCCGGGCGTCGGCGATCCCTTGCGCGTTTCCGCCGCGTCACGCTGCTGGCGGCCGCGCATCCGATCGGAAATGCGCTCGGCGTCTTTGCCCGGTTCCGCGGCTTTTCCCTTTTCAGTGTCCTGGTGGCGAGCCGCCGTCGTTTTCTTTGCAGGCTTCGCTTCCGACGGCGGCGAAAGCGATTTCTCATCGCGCCGGCTCGCGAGCGCGGCGTCGCGCGGTGACGGCTCCTCGCCGGGCCGGCCGCGGCCGCTGGCAGCCGAGACCTGCTCGCCGCGTTGATCGGGATGCTCGCCGCGGCTTGGCCGTGGCGCGGCGAAAAAACGGTTGAACGATTCGTCGAAGATCGCGCGGTCGGCTTCGTCCTTGATCAATGCCGCCGCCAGCGCCTCGTGCATCCGCGCGCGCTCGAGCCCCACGGCCGCGACCGCGTTCATCGCATCGATCGATTCCGCAACCGAGATCCTGACGCCGGCGGCTCGCAGCGCGGCGATGAAGCTGACCAGCTGATCGCGAAGCGCGGCCATCTAGCAACCTCGCGGATTCATCGCGTGCGTGGCGCGAGCGCCGAGGCTTTCGACTCGACCTTGACGCGATCGTCCTCGTGCTTGAGCAGCACGCCCAGCGCCGTGCGCACCGCGTCGGTGTCCAGTTCGCGCACGCCCAGGCGCACCAGCGCGCGCGCCCAGTCCAGGGTCTCCGCAATCGACGGGGGCTTGCGAAGTCCGAGTTTGCGAATCGCGCTGACGAAACGCGCCGCCTCGGCCGCCAGCTTCGCGTCGAGCTCGGGCACCTTGAGCTCGATGATTTTTCGCTCCTGCTCGGTGCCCGGAAAATCGATGAACAAATGCAGGCATCGGCGCCGCAGCGCCTCCGACAGTTCGCGCGCGCGATTCGAAGTCAAAATCACCGCCGGCCGTTCGTGGGCCTTCAACGTTCCCAGTTCGGGAACGCTTATCTGGAAGTCGGAAAGCAATTCCAGCAGAAAGGCCTCGAACTCCTCGTCGGCTTTGTCGATCTCGTCGATCAGCAACACGACCCGGCTCGGCACGGTGATCGCCTTGAGCAGCGGACGCTCGAGCAGGTAGTCGCGCGAGAAGATGTGCTCGCTCAGTTCCTCCCATCGCAGCCCCTGCTGCTCGCCGGCCTGCATCCGCAAAAGTTGTTTCTGATAGTTCCATTCGTAAAGCGCGCGCGCCTCGTCGAGTCCCTCGTAACATTGGAGCCGGATGAGCTCGGTGTGGAGGATTTCCGCCAGCACCTTGGCGACTTCAGTCTTGCCCGCGCCGGCGGGACCCTCTATCAGGAGCGGCTTTTCGAGCGCGAGCGCCAGGAAGATCGCCGTCTCGACGCGCTCGTTGGTGACGTAGCGGGCGCGCTTGAGGCCGTCGGAGATCTGTTCGCGCGTCAACATCACTTTCAATTTCCCTCGACTCCGCGTCCGCTCCGCCTCGGGGCGCCTATGGCGCTGCGCTTGGAAGCGCCCACTTCGGGTCTTCGCCTGCCGTCAGCGGCGATTGATCTTCGGGGCGCGGCGGCGCTCCAGAAAAATCCGCGCGCGATGCTTGAGCCCGTCGCGCTCGCCGCGCGGAGTCGCACGCACCTCTTCGGTGTAGGCCGCCAGCTCCACGCACAGCCGCTCGACGTCAACTCCGCCACGCGCGGGCTTCAGGTCGTCGAGCACCAGCATCGCCTGCGACATCAGGTTGATCGACGCCTGCCGTCCGCCGCGTTCGAAGCGCAGATGGAGCGCCGCGGCGATCTGATTGAAAGCGACGATGAGCGCCTTCAAATCGTTGTCGTTGCCGGCCGCGTGCGAGGCCGTCTCGAACATCTCGGCCGCTTCGAAATACGCACCCCGATTGAATGCCGCGATCGCATCGCCTAACGACGCCGGTGGGGAATTGTCATTCACAGGAACCTGGAAAACTACAACTGCTCTTTTTCCTCAACCGCGCGATACTCGGCCTCGCCCAGCGCCTGCGCCTTGCGCGAGCCGTAGCGCTCGTAAAGATCGAACAGGCTCGACTTATGCGGCCGCACCTTGCCCAGCGGGCACTTCTGCCATTCGTCGAGCGACTCGTCGCAATAGCCCATGCGATTCTCGCCGCACTTGGGCTGCAGAAACACGGCGATTTCCGGCAGCACGCGCTTGATTTCCGCGCGCATCATCGCGACCATCCGGCGGATTTCCCACTGCGCGCGCACGCACAGGCGCAGATCGCAGATGTGCAGCATCTCGGCGAAATTTACCATCACGTGAAAATTCGTCGGCGCGGCGTTGGGCAGCACGAAGCGCGCATCCTCGGCTGGAATCCCGGCCTTCAGCGCCCTCGCGTAGAGCTCGGACGTCCTGGCGAGCAAATCGGAGAATTCACTCTCCAGTCCCGCGCGCGACCACGAATCCGGCAGCACGAACGCGAGCTTGTCCTGCTTGAATTTCACATAGCGCTGACTCTGCTGCTCGAAGCTGATTCCGATCCGATGGCGGACGAACTGATGCGACAGCGAGCGCGAGACGTTCGCGATTCCGAACCAGAAAACGATTTGCTCCAGCGGAGAAGCGTGCCCGGTCTTCAGCCGCTCGGTGATGAACTCGCGAATCTTCTCCCGGGTGATTTTCTCGGATTTGATCTTGTCCCAGACTTCGATTGGCGTGTCGGAGGAATAGCAGGTGCGAAACGCCGCGTAGAGTTTTTCGAGCGGCTGCTGGGCGTAGTCGATCAACTTGACTTGCATTTTCGCCTGATGTTCCACGCGATCCTCACGCCTCCCGCAAATTCCTGGCGCTTGACGCCGCCACCTTCTAAATCTTATTCCAAGCCGCGGTGCGACTGCATCAGGGGCGTTCGCTCTTAATCCACACCACCTTTCGATTGCGCCGGCCGCCCAGCACTGCGAGATTGCCTGTTAAGGGCCGCCATGTCTGCCGTTTCGATAATCGACGCCGTCTATCGCCACTTGCTCAAGCGATACCTGTTCGCCCGCGATGCCGAGCGTGCGCATCGGATGACGCTGCGGATGTTTGCGGCGCTGCCGGCTTTTTCGCCGCCGCGGGACCGGCCCGAGCTCGGAATCAAGCTGTGGGGAATCGATTTTCCAAACCCGATTGGGCTGGCGGCCGGGATGGACAAGGACGCCGTCGCGATCGGCGGATGGGTGACGCTCGGATTCGGGTTTGCGGAGTTCGGAACGATTACTCCGCGCGCGCAACCGGGAAATGACCCGCCGCGGCTATGGCGCGTGCCCGAACGTCGCGCGCTTATCAACCGGCTGGGGTTTCCCAGCGAAGGGATGGAGGCCGTCGCACCGCGAATCGAGCGGATTCGCAAGGCCGGGATTTCGATTCCGCTCGCGCTCAACTTCGGACCGAACAGCGACACGCCGCCCGAGGGGGTTGCCGCTGACTACACTGCCCTGATTGAACGCCTCGGGCGGCTGGCCGATTTCATCGTCATCAACGTGAGCTCGCCGAATACGCCCGGGCTGCGCAACTGGCAATCGCCGAGGAAGATCAGCGAGCTTTTCGCGGCGATACATGCCGGCGCGTCGCCACGCCCGACGCCCGTGCTGGTGAAAATCTCGCCCGACCTGGAACGCAATGAGCTGTTTCGAATTTGCGAAACCGCGCTCGCGCTGGGCGTGGACGGAATCGTCGCGTGCAACACAACCGTCGTGCGCGAGGCGGTCGGCGTCTCGTCGCCGCACCCCGGGGGACTCAGCGGCCGTCCGATCCTGATTCGCACCCGCGAGTTGATCCGCGACATCTATACGCACACCCGCGGGCAAATCCCGATCATCGGCGTCGGCGGAATCTCCAGCGCCGAGGATGCGTGGTTGGACATCCGCGCCGGCGCCTCGCTCGTCGAGCTTTACACCGCGCTCATCTACGAGGGCCCCGGCCTGATCGTCAGAATCAAGTCGGGACTGGCGGACTTGCTCCGTAGTGGCGGATTTCGTTCTATTAGCGAAGCGGTCGGAATCGACAGATAGGTCCGTGCGAAGCAGGAGGCGACGTGGATCGGAAAAGTACCGGCACAGAGAAGGAAACCGAGTTGATCGTCGATGCGCGATGGCTGCGCGAACATCGCGATGACGCCAGTCTGATCCTTGTCGATACGCGGGCCGTCAAGGATTTCCACGCCGGGCATCTGAGCGGCGCGCGGCATTTCGATCCTTTCCCGTTTCATCATACTGATACCTCCGAGCGCGGCATCGCGGTGTTCGACGCGCAGCTCCAGTGGATATTTTCGGCGCTCGGAATCAGCGGCCGCGAAACCGTCGTGTGTTACGAGAATGAATCCGGAATGCGCGCGGCGCGAGGCCAGTGGGCGCTCGAATACGCGGGACATCCAAAGGCCCGAATGCTCGATGGCGGACTCAAGGCGGCGGCCGGGGAAACGTTGACAACCGGGGTTGAGAAGTTCGCCGCCACCGACTTCGGGCTCAGTCCGCGGCCGGAAATTCTCGCGACATATCCGCATCTGCTTGAACGAATCGGGCGTCCCGACGTGCAAATCTTCGACGTTCGCAGCGATGAGGAATACTTCGGCGAACGCGTGCGTGCGAAACATGGCGGCGCGATTCCGGGCGCGTTCCATCAGGACTGGACCGCCGCGCTCGCCGCCGATGGAACCGTGAAATCGCCCGCCGAGCTGCGCGCGCAGTTCGAAGCCATCGGCCTCGATCCCGCCGCCGAGATAGTGACCTACTGCCAGGGCGGATACCGCGCCGCGCACGCCTACATCGCGCTCAAAATTGCGGGCTATCCGAAGGTGAGAAATTATCTCGGGTCGTGGGCGGAATGGGGAAACCGCGACGACCTGCCCATCGAGCATCCGCGGCGCAAATAGCGGGACGCGTCGATGCCCCCGATCCTGATTCTCTCCGGCTTCGAGCCGTTTGGCGGCGAGCGCATCAATTCGTCGTGGGAAATTGCCCGGCGCCTCGACGGTGAGGTGATTGGCGGGCTGCGGATAAAGTCGGTGCGCGTGCCGGTTGGATGCGCCAAGGCGGCGCGGCGAATTACCGGCGCGATCGTGCGCTACCGGCCTCGCGCGGTGATCGGACTCGGCGAGGCGGGCGGCAGGCCGGCGATCTCACTGGAAAGGATCGCGATCAATCTTGCCGACGAACGCGGCGCGCTCGCCAAAAGCGGCGACCCGGGCTTTACGCCGGTCGTTCGCGGCGGGCCGGACGCGTACTTCTCGCGATTGCCATTGCGCGCGATCATCCGCGAACTCGATCGCAAGCAGATTCCCTCGAGCGTTTCGCTGACGGCCGGTGCGTATGCGTGCAACGCATTGATGTACGCGGCGCTGCACTATCTGCGGCGCAAGCCCGGCCTCCCGGTCGGATTCATCCATCTGCCGTACGAGGCGCGCCAGGCCGGGCGGCATCGGAGCCTGCCCAGCATGGCGCTTGCGACGATGGAGAAAGCGGTGCGCATCGCGATCGCCGAAACCGCCCGCTCCGCAAGCGCTAAAGACACCAGAATGGGTTCGCTCGCTAAGAAGTGGCTGAAAATTTGAGGCGTCGCCGTTCAGCCTGACAGCAGAGAGTCACTTCGACTTTCCACCCCACGCAGAGACCTCCTTATCAAAGTGAATCTTGCTGAATTGTGGTCCGGTGGGAAAGCTATACTTCCCTATGTACTTGCTAGGCTCTCCGGTGCGCTGAAATACGAGTTGGGCGATCCTCATACCCGGATACACCACTAATGGAACTCCTCCCTCGTTTATCAGCTCCAAAGTCACGCATCCTTTGAAGCCCGGTCCTACGGTCGCCGCTGTCGCAATTATCAGTCCTAGCCTGCCCCATGAAGAGCGGCCCTCTACAGCGGCGGCGATAGTGCGTGGTACGGAAATATATTCGAGAGTTGCCCCTAGGACCAATTGCCCGGGCACGAGTACGAAAGGGCGAAAGAGAGAGATTCTTACACGCTCCTGCCATCTGTGCAGAAGCGCGTCCCACTTCGCGTCGCTACCCATTGTTGGATCAATGCTAGGAATAGATGACCGACGAAGTATTATGAACTCATGGCCTAGCCTCACATCCACCGATGCCGCGCCGATCTGCTTCTTCTCAAGGAGCTGAGTGATCACCAAGGGATCCTCCTTCTCCGCCATCGAATTCAAAATCTCGCACTGTGAAAGTATGCTCATTGGGTCCGATACTAAAGTTGAGGCGCAATCTGATACTTGAAAATCCGTTTCAATTCTGCGTCTTCCACAGATTTCAGAAAAAGTCGGCACGCCTTCAGATAGTCCTCTGCGCTCTCAGCCGGGCTACCCGTCTGACGCTCCTTCTTTGAATGCAGCTCGTTTATCCAAGCTGCATTTATAATCGCGGGCAATGAGCTCGGCTCTCCACATGGCGCACCGGCGACGCGAAGTTCGCCACACGGAACGTTAGCACTCAGACTTCGTAGATGGGCTGGTATTTCCTCGATCGATAACGCCCAGAATAGATCCTTATTCTTGACAATGCTTTGTACGAATTCCCAGCCGCGTTTCAAAGATGCATCAATGCCTGCATAGGCAATTGCGGTAATCCGATTAGCTCTGATTCCTCTAATGTCAGCCGAGGGTTTGGCTTCACGTTCGACGAGCTGCCAGAAATCTTTGAAACCCTGCAAGTAGTCATTCAACTCAGGATCGTCTGAGAGAACGGTGATCAGTTGTTCATACTCTGCTTTGTTCCCACCAGTTCCGAAGCCAATTTCGAGGACTTTACGCCATCTCAACCGCGATGGCGGATAATATCTGGGATGCGAAGGCGTCGCGTCAAGGTTCAGACTGACAAATAGGCTCACAGAAGCCATGAGAGCGGCAGGGCCGAATAGCGAAACACATCCCAAATCGCAGACGATCTCCTCCACGGCTCTCCGCCATACATTTCGCACCAACTCAGTCATTTGATCTAGCCGCCCTTTGTCGGAAGGTGCAGCGCCGCTACTCAAATATTTGTCGCAGGCTGCCCGTAATCTCTTCAAGGCCAGAGGTTGTTCCCTTTCCAAGAAGTCATTGACTAACAGATGAAAGAGTTCATGCCCAATCTCTATATGAAGGAATGCGTCTAAACGATGGACCGACGGGACGAACAGTATGTCAAACGGATCTGCGTCGATAGTCGCTTCGCCGCGGCGAATTGAATAATTGAATTCGTCAAAACACGAAGTCATTAAATCGCGGCTCGGAACAAGTGTTTGCGCTAACCGCTCAATGCTTGGAACCAAACTCCATGGCACACGCCGAGTTCGCGCATTGCTCAGGTGCGACACAAATGGGAATCGCAGGTTTAGCTTCCTGTGCTCGGAGCGAAGGCGGTCGAAAGCGCCTTGCCGGTCGTGAGCGAAGTCTTGCGTGATCAACGCGACGCGGTCGCGCTGGTTGGAAAGTTCTCTCAACAGGAACTTGATTACCGTCGGAGCGGTCTTTGATGGATAATCCTCGGCTGCGAGGCTACCCAGTCTAGCTTCAAAGGCATCGATTTCAAATTTCAGAAGGGACAGAAGAGCTTGGAATAGAGCGGACACAAGAAGTCAACGGTTAACGTCACCTCGGGATTAGTGAGACAAGATCAGAATCGTCACGTAGCAGCTTGTCCGCCTCGGTTCCAAGCATCTCGCCGAGTTTCTCAAAAAACGTGAGTGCCAGATCTGACGACCTCTTAGGGGCCGACAGCGGCTTTTGAATCACATCAGTTAAAGCAGATAGCACCCTGTCCAAGTAGTCCGAAATCTTTGCGAATAAGTTGGCTGGTCTGGGCGAGAGTGCCAGATAGGCGTCGGTGGCCCAGTTAAGAGGTCGCAGAGTATCATGCAGGTCTGCCGCAGGGCCCCCGTTTATGAAAATGACTCCCCGTTTTGCTCGCGATAGAAATTGCTGGGCCTTCGCCAAGACAGCGGGCTCGCTAAAAGCTCTGCCCGACCGGGATAGCCTGATCTGGCTCGCAGTTCTAACGGCTACGTCAGCCAAATTGACGACTTCCGAAACGATGCTTTCGTCCACTGCCATTTGATTCCTCCCCAGATTACGTCCGCGCAGATGTCGCGACAAATCTTGACAGCGTCAATTCTCTTCGGCTTCTCGTTTGCACAACGCCAAGTATCAGTGAATCCGGCCATAATTCTAGCCCTTTTTTACCCGTAAATCAAATGTTATCCTTGAATACACGGAGTTTTCTAGATAGATTACTGCCCTTTTGTACCCGTAAATGCCTAGAAGCAGAAATCCAGCTTGGTTGTTAGATCCAGAGCGTCCTGCTCCAGCGATGACCGAGGTCGTCGAGTTCGCCAGCGAAGATCGAATCAACTTGCCTGTTCGGCTCACAACGGACTTGAAGTGGTTTGAGAAATCGAGCAAAAGTGCCCAAATCGTAAGCCTCATGAGGCTGGATGAACCGGGGCGCCTCTCGCTTCTATCTTGGAAGAACATGGCGCCACCGTTCTCAAGCGTCGCCAACAACTTCTGGAGGAAGCCGACGACGACGAAGAATCGTTTGAAGCGTTGCTTCTACTGGAAGAGCGCTACCGAAGAACCACGATCGAGCGAACGGGGCGCCTTCTTCTCCCTTTGCCCGCACGGGTTCATCTGTTCCTGGAGCAACCGCTCTACCGCCCAATCTACGTGGTTCGCCGTCCCTTCCACATAGAGATGTGGTCCGTCGCCTATCGCAATCAACGCTTGTCGAGCAGATCTCATCTCATTGACGACTTGCCGTGAGCTTCTCCTGCAGATCTCGGCTCCACGGAGTTTTCAGGCAACAGTCGACAGCGGGCTGAGCTACTGCCCTATCGCCTCCATTCCTCGCAGTGACTTGCGGCGGCGCGCTTACTTGATTGCGACCGCGTTGGGGGGCGAGGCGATGCCGCCCTCCAGATTCATCGGCACCGACACCAGCATGAATTCGTAACGCTTGTCGGCGGCGCAATCCGCGGCCAGTTCCTCCAGGTTGAACTGCTCGCCGATCGGCAGGCCGAGCAGGCATAGCGTGCGGTAATGCAGCGCGCCCTCGTTCTTGAAATCCCACGGCCATGGCTCGACGGCGGGACAATCCGTGCCGACCGCGGCGAGGCGATGATCCCAGAACCATTCGACCATCGCGCGGCTGTCGTCGATGCCGCAGGCCTTGAGCGCGCCGAGCGGCGCCATCGCGGCCTTGTTCTGTGGCGATGCGGCCATGTACGCCTGCATCCAGCCCGTGCGAATCAGCAGAATCGTGCCTGGCTTCAGCTCGACGCCATCGGCGACGGCGGTCTCCTTCAAATCGTCGAGGCTGTACTTTTCCGAGGTGAGCGGATCGATCGTGCGGCCATGCGAGATGCGGTAGCGAAACGCGTCGAGCAGGACGGCGCGGCCGACAAACTTGTTGGCCCATTTGTGGATGCTTAGGCGCCCGCCAGGCCCATCCTTGATCTCGCTGGATTTCACTCCGTTGTAGAACGCCTTGTAGCGCGGGCTGCCGACATGGGCGAGGCCGTCCCACTGGCTTCCCTCCTGCGTGTTGTAGCTGTCCAGTGAGTCGTCGAAACCGAGCAGACCGAAGCTCTCGAAGCTCATGATGTTGTGCTTGGCGGGCGACCGGGCGAACAGCGGCGGGTTGGCGTAGTTGATTTTAGTATCGAGCCGGAAGACCGTGCCCTTGCGCACCAGGCGCGCCGCGTCGATCACGCCTTCGGGGGTCAGGAAATTCAGGCATCCGAGTTCATCGTCGTCGCCAAACACGCCCCACGACGATTCTTTGGGCTTGTCGGGTCTGATCGGGAGTTCGGAGAAACGGGGAACTTTGTTGAGGTCGATCTTTGCCATCGCATCAGCTCCTTGGCGGAAATTGCGGTCATTCAAGGCGTCCATTCGTAGAGCACGTCGGGTTCGCGCTCCATGTTGGTGGCGCCGTCGGTGAATTCCTTTGCGATGAAGCCGCGCGCCTCGTAAAAGCGGCGCGCGGGAGTGTTGCGCTGGAACGCATAGAGGCGAAGGCGCGCGGGGCGCAGCTGCTTCGCATACGCGAGCATCCGGTCGCCGACGCCGCGGCGTTGGTCGGCTGGGAAAACGTAAAATTGATCGACCATGTCGCCGTCGAGCACCATCACCGCTACGATTCGCCCGCTAACCTCTGCGACCCAGGTCTCGCGCTCCGGCACCATCCGATCGATCACGAAGGCGCGAATCTCCGCGTCAGTGCCGACGGTGGGTAGGTAGTCGGCGGCGCCGCGCCGCGAGGCGATATACACAATCGCGACTTCGGCCGCATCGGCGGCGGTCGCGCGGCGCAACGCGACGCGATGGTGCGAGGTGTCGTGCGAAGCCATTAGTGTCGGTCTCCGCCCGAAGGTGGTGCGCTGTCAAGGTGGCGAGGCAAGGAGCGCAAAGGGAAGTACCAGATTGGAGGGATGCGGGCTGCTTGAACGGCGCTGGTTGGAGATGGAGCGACGAATCTTCGTAGCCGTCGCTGAGGGAGCGCGACGAAAAAGCGAACCCGCTCCACACGGTGGCGCCGCCCCATTTCGGGAGCGGCGCCACGCGGTTGGTTACCCAAGTACCGTCGGTCGCTTCCAGGTCACGGCAGCACCACCGTGGCCGCCGCATTACTCGGCGTGAAGCCAGGGGCGAAGCTCGGGCCCACCGTCCAGGTATTGCTCGACTGGCTGTACAGCTCCGAATAATCGTTCTGAGCGTTCGCGGTGCCGCAGGTGGTCGCCGCTTGCGCGGTGCCAATCGTCACCGACTGCAGACTCGGTATTGGCGTAGTGCACGCGCCGCCGATTACCAGCACGTCGGTCTCGTCGGCTCCCGCTCCGATTATGGCCTGGCCTTGGCCTTCGCGCGCCTGATTGAGTGCGCCAGTCGCGCTGAAGGTGCCGCCCGTTCCCGTGCCCGGATTGTACAGGTCGGTCTCGGACTGCGCCGCCTGCTTGATTCCGGTAGTGGCCACGCAGGTCGAAGGCAGCGTGCCTGCCTCCACGTCCACGCCACCGGGCAGAATCACCTCGCCCGCCAGGGGGCCGGTCTCGAACAGGGTCGCGTATCCCGCGCGCTTCACTCCCATGGTGCTGGCCGGGACGCTCCAGGTCTGCGTGCTCGGGTCGTACACCTCGGCGGTGTTGAGCGTGGTCACAACGACGGTTCCCGACGAGGTCGAGTTGATGACGCAGTTGGCGCTAGTAGCCTCGACGCCGCCAAACGCCACCATGTAGCCGGCCAGCGGACCGGTAACCACCGCCGGATCCATCGCCACCAACTCCTCCAGCTCGCGCGGCGTATTCAGCGACCCGGTGGTCTGCGTGAAGGTCTGCGTAGCCGGGTTGAAGATGAACGACAGGTTCGACGACTGGCCCAGGAACTCAATCAAGTCGCCGCCCGCCAGCAGCACCTGGCCGCTGGAGTTCGGGATCACCGCGGCGCCCTGATCCACCATGCCGCACTGGAACGTGTCGGCTGCCGCAGTCCCGCCCGACCCTGCCGCCAATCCGGTGGGGGTGACCGAGTATTGGAACGTGGTGCCGCTGGGAATGGCGGTTACGGCGAAGGTTCCGTTGTATCCCACGACGCTTACTTCCTCGATTGTAACGTTGTCACCAATGGTCAGGCCGGCCGGATTCGCCGCGCTGGTGACGGTCACAGTTGTTCCGCTTTCAGATGTCGACGAAATCGGACTTGACAGTCCCAGGGCACAGGAACGGCGTCGGGACGGTGTTGCTTAGCGCCGTGAAGGTGTCGGTGGTCGGGTTGTACAACTCCGCGGTGTTCAACCCCACCTGTCCGCTCGGTACGCCCGAACTCGGTGGCGGGTACTATGACGCTCAGGAACGAGCTGCCCTTCGAGCCGCCCACGATCAGCACCTGGCCGTCCAGTGAGGTGCCGCTGCCCTCGATCAGGGTTGCGGTCGGTCCGGAGCGCGCCGAGGTCATCGCGTAGCCGCTGCCGCTGCCGGCATACGTGAACGTCTGGGTGCTCTCGTTGTACAGCTCGGCGGTATTCAGCGCGTTGCACTGGAAACCGTTCTCCCCGCCGTAGGTCATTGGCCCGCAGGTCTCGCCGCCCGCGATCAGGGTCAGCCCGTTGGGCAGCGCAACTGCCGCGGCCGACTCGCGCGGGGTGTTGAGCGAGCCCACCACCGCGAAGCAGCTGCTGGCCGTGTTGAAGATCTGGGCGCTCGCGCTCGACACCGTCGAGGTCGCCAGATTGATAGCTCCGCCCAGCTTGCCGCCCTCGTCGCCGCCCGCCACCAGGATGTTGCCCGACTCGGATGATCCCGGCGTGCAGGTAGGAGTTGCCGTCGGGGTCGCGGTCGCAGTCGCGCTCGCGGTGGCAGTCGCGCTCGCAGTCGCGGTCGCGGTCTTAGTCGCCGTCGCGGTCGCGGTCTTAGTCGCCGTCGCAGTCTTAGTTGCAGTCGCCGTCGCAGTCTTAGTCGCAGTCGTCGCCGTGGCCGTGGCCGTCGCGGTGGCAGTCGGTGTCGCAGTCACGGTGGCCGTTGCGGTGGCAGTCAGGGTCGCAGTCGCCGTGGCCGTCGCGGTGGCAGTCGGCGTGGCAGTCGCAGTCGCTGTGTCGGTGGCGGTCGCGGTGGCAGTTGGCGAGGCAGTCGCAGTCGCTGTTTCGGTCGCGGTTGCCGTTGGCGAGGCAGTCGCAGTCGCTGTGTCAGTGGCCGTCGCGGTGGCAGTTGGCGAGGCAGTCGCAGTCGCTGTTTCGGTCGCGGTTGCGGTTGGCGTGGCAGTCGCAGTCGCTGTGTCGGTGGCGGTCGCGGTTGCAGTTGGCGAGGCAGTCGCAGTATCGGTCGCGGTCGCCGTCGTCGTTGGCGTCGCGGTCGGGGTGGCCGTCGCCACTGTGCCGAATGCGACGCCGACGAGGGCCACCGTTTTGGTGGTCACTTGCGCGTCATCGACAAAGGTCAGCTTTCCAGTTTCGGCGGATCCGTTGGGATTGGTGTCAGTGGTCGGATTGAATGTCACCGAGACCTCGCAACTCGAACTGGCCGGCACCGAGCCGTCGCAGCTATTCGCTGTTATGACAAACGGGCCGCTGGTCGTGATCGACGTGAAGGTTACGGGCACCACGTTGGAATTGGTGAGCGTGACGGTCTTGGCCGGCGAGATGGTGCCTACCTCGACTCTCCCGAACGACAGGGAGGTCGGCGACACGGTGGGAGTCACAATGTAGCCCACTCCTACCACCGTGATCGATTGCGTAGGTATGTACGCGTCGTCGGTGACGATGATCTTGCTTTCTCTGACCCCGGTTTGAGAAGGAGTGAAAATCACGCCGAAGGTGCAAGTGCCGGAGGCGGCGACCTGCGTTCCACTGCAGTTGTCATTGGTTATGGTAAAGTCGCGTGACGGCACGATGCTGGTTACGCTGAGCGGAACCAGGTTGGGGTTCGTCAAGGTGATGGTTTGTGCGGCAGTGGGAACGTCAAGCGGCTGCTCCCCGAAGCTCAGGTGAGTGGGAGAAAAAGTCGGCCTCAACAGGATGCCCTTGCCCGAAAGACTCACCGTCTGCGGGCTATTTGCGGCCGCGTCGATGATCGTCAGGTCTCCGGTGCGGGTACCGGCCTGGCTCGGAGTGAACACCACACTGACAACGCACTGTGCGGCGGGCGCGAGGTCGTTGCCGCTGCATCCGTCGCTCGAGAGGCTGAAATCTCCAGAGGGCGTGACGCTGGTAATCTGCAGCGCAGAGCTGTTCGGATTGGTCAGGGTTACGTTTTTGGCGGCGGAGGTTGTCTCCACTTCCTGCTCTGGAAACACGAGCACAAGCGGGCTAATGGTCAATCTTATAACAGCGGCGTGCGCAGGCGCAGTTCCGATACATGCCAGCATCAGAGTGGCAGTCAGCGCGATGGCCGCGAATCTTCCGGCGCGGGCGGAGGCAAGCTTGATGTTCGCAACGGATGAATGCCGGGAACGTGGCTCCGGTGAAGGTCGGTCAAACCGATTCGGCCATCGACTCATGGCGCACCCTCCCGTAGATATCGCGTGATTGAGGTTTATCGAGGCCGGGGCTAACAAATCAGCCGGAGTAGATCAACGCGCAAGCGCCGCGCTGAGCCCGGAAAAACCCCAAGATGTTAAGAATTCACCAAGCCACAAAAACGGCCCGTTCACTTTCACAAAGAGCGCTAGGTTGTCGCCATTCAAAACTCAAACCCTGACGTTGCGGCGGCACCATTAAAAAAATATCAGCCCACGAGCACGAGGGCGGCGGCGGCAGCGTGTCGTAGATCCAATGTTCTAACCTTTCCTATCAAACGCTAAATTGGCCTAATGCAATCGAAGCTAACCGCGTCAGTGTCGCCCTGTTCCCTTGATAGCGCAAGCAACGCGGCCCATGTTTTTGGTAGCAATAGAGCACCAAAATATGATTTTCGGGAGCAAGCGAATTTACTTTATCCAACAGCGGTTCTCCGAGTTCACGATGATCGCGCCTATCGCGAGACAAATGTTGCGAACCGTCGCGAAGTCCATCAGGTTTGCGGTGGCCGAAACCTTTCGATTCGATGCGGCGTATTATCTGTGATAATTAACAGGCTGTGAGATTTGGACCGGACCGCCGGGCAGGGGCTTGAATGGCGACAGAGCAGGGCAGACGACTATCCTTCTCCAAGCGAACTGCGCTTAAGAACGTCGTCCGGCTGATTCCCGCGGCTGTGATTATCGCGGTGATGCTCAATCTGCTGTCGTGCGGAGAGGGGGGACTGCTGTCGTCGGACGATAATTCCGGCTCTCCGACTGCCACTCCGACGGGTACTACGGCAACGCTCGCGTTCGTGACCAACTTCAACGACGGCCTCGTGTCGTCGTTCCACCGCAACACCACCACCGGCGTGCTCACGTGGAGCGGGCAGGTGTCTGCCGGCGCGAAAAAAGGGCCGCGAGGCGTGGTCGCGTCGCCCGACGGCAGTTTTCTGTACGTCGCGAATATCAACGACGACAATATCTACGAGTACTCGATCAATTCCAACGGGACGCTGACGAAGCTGTCGCCGGCGTTCGTGAGCAATGGCACTGGGACCCAACCCGATGAACTTGCGACCGTTGCGACAAGCCAAACGTTGCTGTGGGTGACGGGCAAGGCAGGGACGATTAAGAGCTACACGATCGGCTCCACGGGACAGATCACGTGGACCAGCACGACCGCAGGCGGAGGATTGCAAACTCCCTTCGGTATCACGGTGCATCCGACGCTGCCGGTGCTGTACGTGTCGGATTCGACGACCGGGTATGTGTACCCGTTCAATTATAACCCCACCACCGGGGCGCTCGCGCCGAACTCTTCGCCGCAGCATAGTACGGACCCTAGCGCGAATTCGCCGTTTGCGATCGCGATCGATTCGGGAGGCGATGCGCTGTTCATCGCGGATCAGGCGCTCGGCGAGGTCTCGTCGTTTTATATCGGTCTTACGACCGGCGTCACTTGGCGCACTTACACCCTATTCCACGTTCCCGAACAGCAGCACAAGCGACGCGCCGGTGGGAGTCGGAATCGGGGTAAACACCGACGGCATCGAGTACCTGTTCACGGCCAACTCGGGCACTGCCTCGGTGTCGTCGTTCACTGTCACCAGCCAAGTGATCGTGAACTCGCCGCCGAGCCTGGTGACGGGCTACACCGGGGCCACGGGGTTGGTGGTGGATCCGCAGAACATGTTCGTTTACACCGCGAACTTCTCGAACGGCACCGTCGGGCAGGCAACTATTAACAATGGCACCACGTGCACGATCCAGATATGCGCGGATCCGTCGAGGTCAACCGAGAACCCGCCCAATGCCAACAGTGGTCCGTTCTGGGTCACGCTCGCGCAATGACGCGCCAGGGACCCCGGTCCCTGCACCGGGGGCAGCTGCTAAAGATCAGGATTGCGGGATGGGCTTGGCGGTAGGCCCGGGCGCGGATGCGCCGGCGGCTTTGGCAGCTATCACCGCGGCTCTCGCTTCCGCCTTCTCCTGAGCCGCCTTCTGGCGCAACTGCGTGAGCATCGCGCGCAGCATGCCGGGATTGACCGGCTTCTTGAACAGCGCGCCCTCGAGACCGCGCAGCCGCGAGCGCTTCAGGATGTGATCCTTGTCGTAGTAGTACGCGGTCATGAGGATCACCGGCAGCTTCGGCATCTCTTCTTTGACCCTGAGATAGAAATCGTAGCCGTCCATCTCGGGCATCACGATGTCGGAGATAACCGCGTCGAGCTTGACGTTGCGCAGGATTCCAAAGGCGGCCGACGGACGCGTGGCGCAATGGACGATACATTTTTCGGCGCGCAGCAGGTCGGCGAGCGAATTGACGACGGCGGCATCGTCGTCGAGCACCAGCACCGACATCCCTCTCAGCGGTGATTGTTCGGTGAGATGCGGCGCGTCATCGGAGCGCGGCTGCCCCTTGGCATCTTCGCGCGGGGCAAGATCGGCCATCCGCTTGCCGGCCAGGTAGTCGCGCGTCTCGTACTCGCCCTTGCGGGTCATCTCGTCGAGGCGGTGCACGATCGCCCGCACGCGTTCGATGGAATTTCGAATCGACTCGAGCCGTTCGTTCTCGACCACTTGTTCGGACTCGGTGAGCCGCGTCTGGAGGCATTGCGACAGCAGTTCGATATTGTTGGTGATCGATTCGAGTGGATTGTTGATCTCGTGGGCGAGGCTGACCGCGATCTCGCCGGCGGTTGCGAGTTGCTGCGCATGGCGCAAGCGCCGAATGTCACGGGCGAAGCCGATCGATCCGACTTCGCGGCCCTCGTCGTCGTAGATGAGCGCGCCGGAGATCATGATCGGGATGAGTTCGCCGGCCTTGTTGCGGAACTCGGTCTCGAAGCTGTTGATTCGGCCTGTGTCGGCCGACTCGCGCATCGCCTTCATCAGGCGGCGCGCTTCTTCGATCGACGGATAGATGCGGGTGCATTTCTGGCCGATCATTTCCTCCGGGCTGTAGCCGAGGCTGGTTCGCGCGCCGTCGTTGTAATAGTTCACGATGCCGCTTTTATCGACGGCGATTATGATGTCCGGCGAGCTCTCGATGAGACGCTGGAAATATTTCTTATCGAGCAACAATGTCATTAATCCTGATTCCTTGATGAATTCAGCCGGGACCGATTATTTCGCGGCGCGGAGCCGGAATTTAGGCATCGATACTTCATCGCTGAGCTTTTCGAACGTCACCTCGACCGGCATCCCGCACTTGATGTCATGCGGCTCGACGCCGAGCAGGTTCGACACGAATTTGCATCCCTCCTCGAGCTCGACGACGACGACGGCGTAGGGAACCTGGCCGGCGAAGCCCGGGTGATAGACCTGATGCATGATATTGAAGCTGAAGATTTCCCCGCGTCCGCTGACCGGGACCCATCGCGAGCCGGTCGAGTTGCACTTGGAGCAAAGCTCGCGGGCGGGGAACCGCAAGCTGCCGCAACCGTCGCATTTTTGGACCATCAGGCGTCCGGCTCGCGCGCCGTCGAAAAACTCGCGCATCTCGGGGGTGACGGCGGGGATTGGTTTGCTGAATTCTGGCATCGCAGTTTTGCTTATATCTAGTTTAGACGAATTGCCGGTTGGAATGATTGAAACACGCTACGTCACACCACCGGCGGTGACAGCGCGATTCGCGGCTAATATTACGGCTGCGATCCCAATACGAGCGTGGAATGTGTAGCAAGGATACCGCCGTTGCCGGAAACGAGTCCAACGTCGTGTTTCGGCACCTGGCGCCGCCCCCCATCACCACGTATCTGCACGATTGCCTCGCCGACCGGAGTCATCCCCCACATATAGAAGGAACTGAGCTGACCGCCGCCGGTATTGACGGGGATTGAGCCGCCGGGACCGATGGCGCCGCTGGCTACGAACGGGCCGCTCTCGCCTTTTTTGCAAAAACCGTAATCCTCGAGCGTGACCAGCACCGTGAAGGTGTAGCAGTCGTACAATTCGCAAAAGTTGACGTCGGCGAGCTTGATTCCCGCCATCTTGAAGGCGGTATCCCTGGCGATCGGCGCGCCGGAGAGCAGCGTTTCCAGCGGATCGCGGCCGGGATGACCCTGCCCCATCCCTAATATGTAAACGGGCGGGCGCTTCAAATTCTTCGCGCGCTCGGCCGAGGTTACGATAACCGCCAGACCGCCGTTGGAAACCAGGCAGCAATCGTACAGATGGAACGGCTCAACCACCCATCGCGAGGCATGATAATCGGCCATCGACATGGGAGTGTCGTGAAACTGAGCGGCGGGATTCAGGTTGGCCCAATTGCGCTCGGATACCGCGACCGCGCCGAGATGATCGTTGGTGGTCCCGTAGCGATACATATGGCGCTGGGCGACGAACGCATAATGGGCGTTGACGCCGAACAAGCCGTAATGCGCGTCGAGACCCTGGGCGAAGCCGTAGAAAGCGGCCGAGCCGGCATCGCCGCCCTTGTTGGGCGAGGGCGGACGCAGGGGAGCGTCGGCGAATACGCACGCGACGACCTCGGCCATGCCGGCGTCGATGGCCTGCGCGGCATGCATGATCATCGCGGCTGCTGTCGCGCCGCCAAGGTTCATCGTCGCGGTCAGGCGCAAATCGCGCAGGCCCATCGCATGCTGAAGCGACGACGAAGCCATCGGATTGTTGAACCAGGTGATCCCGGGATTGACCAGCAGGCCGTCGAGGTCGGCGCGTTGGAGGCCGGCGTCGTCGAGGGCGAGATTGACGGCCTCGGCAGCGAAGCCGATCGGTCCGGGATGATCGAAGTTTTTACCCATCCGGGTCTGGCCGAGCCCGGCGATAGCGCATTTAGCTCTTAAAGACATGGCGCTTAGTCTCTTACGCTTTTTCGAGGACGGCATCCAGCGGCGCGGGCGGCGCCGCGCACCGGAGAACATTGTATCGGTATCAGATAGGCTACGTCCTAACAGGTGCGGCATCGCGGCCGGGGGGGTTGGTTTATCAGCACCCGGTTCGTATTCTAATAGGTCGGTTGCCAAGGCTCGCAGCTTGAATCTACAATTAGTTTCGGGAGATTGACGAATGGCCGATCCGCTTAGCTTCGAGGCGCTGGCGAGCAGCGAACATGTGCTGTCCAGCGCGGAAAACTTCGTTCTCTACGTGCTGCTCGAGGCGGTGGCCCGGGGCGCGGGCGGCGGCGGGCGAGTACCGCTCAACCTTGGCGTGGTAATAGATCGCTCGGGCTCGATGTACGACGAGCGGCGGCTGGAATTCGTCGTCGAGGCGGTCAAGTTCCTGGCCGACAACCTGACCGAGGACGACAAGGTCTCGATAGTAGCGTTCGCCGACAAGGCGAAGGTGATAATCACGCCCGAGGCGGCGCGGGATAAGAGCGCGATCAAACGTGCGATCGACGATATCGACCTGCTTGAAATCGGCGGCGGCACGCAGATGGCGCTCGGGATGCGCGCGGCGATCGAAGAAGTCAAGAAAAATCTGAGCGGCGATCGGCTCAATCGCGTGCTGGTGCTCACCGACGGCCAGACCTACGAAGAGACCGCGTGCATCGAGCTGGTCGAGAAAAACCGCGACCAGATTTCGTTCTCGACGATGGGCGTGGGCGTCGAGTTCAACGAGAAACTCCTGCAGCGCGTGTCGCAGGACTCCAACGGCAAATATCATTTCATCGGCGACCCGGCCGAGATTCCCAATATTTTCGAAGACGAGCTGCAGGGACTGCGCTCGGTGAGCTTGCGCAACGGGCGAATCGAGGTGACGCTGTCGCAGGGCGTGCAGGTGCGCGAGGCATTTCGCGCGTCGCCGGAGATCTACGTGCTCGGCACGCCGCTGGTCGGCGAGGATCGCAAAATCGGCTACGAGATAGGCGACCTGCAGGCGGGCGTGCCCGGTTCCGTGCTGCTGACGCTGGTGCTGCCGCCGCGCAAGCCGGGGCAGGTCAGAATCTTGCAGAGCACGTTCCATTACGAGGTGCCGGGCGGCGCCGAATCCACCGTCGCCTGCGATCTCACCGTCGATTACACGCTCGATCGCACGCTAACCAGCAAGCGCAACGGCCGCGTGATGAACCTGGTGGACCAGGTCTCGATTGCGAAGCTGCAGGCGAAGGCTGAAGAGGAGCTCAAGGCGGGCAACGTCGATCGCGCGACTCGCCTGCTCGGCAACGCGCTGCAAGGCACGCAGCGGATGGGCAACGTCAAGGCGACGCAGGCGCTCGCGGGCCTGCTCGATCAGATCAAGAAGACCCAGACGCTGCAGACCAAGGCGGCCAAGACCACGCTGCTGCAAGCGCAGGCGGTGGTGCGCAAGACCCAGATGCTCGATCCGGAAGCGTTGAAGGATTTCCAGAAGTCCGACTAGTGTATCGAAAAGTGAAATTTGGTGAACGGCACGGGACCGATACTTCGAACTCACCTGCGAGGGCTTAGACCATGATCAAATGCGGCGAATGCGGCTACGAAAACATGGACGGACTTGATTACTGCGACGGATGCGGCGCGAAGCTCGCCGCCGCCGCCACCGGCACCGCCGCTGCGGCTCCTGAAGCAGGTTCCGCCGCAGCCCCTGCTGAAAGTAGCGACACGAACGCGGCGCCTGCGGCAGCGGCTGAGGCGAAGCCGGACGGCGAAACGCCGACTGCCGAAGTGCCCAAGTCGGAAGCGCCGACCGGTGAGATCAAGCCGGAGGCCGCGCCCGAGAGCGCGCCGTCAGCTCCGACCGCGGCTGCCGCAGGCGCGCCATTCAAGGCGAAGCTGTCGGTCGTTCGCGGCGGACGCAAGGGCCAGGAATTTCCGCTCGAAGACGGCAACAACCTGGTCGGCAGATGGGATCCCGAGACCGGATCGTTTCCGGAAGTGGATCTCGACGCCGACGATCCCGAAGCCAAGATCTCGCGCAAGCATGCGTTGATTCGAATCGACGGCGGCAAGATCACGATCGAGGACATCGGCAGTCTCAACGGCACCTACGTCAATCGTCAGCCGCGCCTGTCGCCGGGCAGTCCGGCCGAGCTCAAGTCGGGCGACGAGGTGATCATCGGGAAAACGTTCCTCAAGCTGGTGGTAGAAACAATATCTTGACCGCCATCCCCTCCAGTCGCGCCCGGACGTACGCCGCGTGCGCGGAAGTTGAGGAGGGTTTTAGACAATCGCCATGAATGCGGGCGAGGCACTCACCGAGGGACATCTTCTCGACGGTCGTTATCGCGTCAAGAAGGTGCTCGGCGTCGGCGGGATGGGCCGCGTGTACCTGTCCAACGACACGCGCCTGGCGAACCGGCCGGTCGCGGTCAAGGAGATGGTCGTCGGCGACGGAATCCAGGAGAAAAAAGCGATCGAGGACTTCACGCGCGAGGCCAACGTGCTCGCGCGGCTGTCGCATCCGGGCATCCCAACGTTGATCGATCACTTCGCCGAGAACTCGCGCCATTACCTGGTGATGGAATTTGTCGCGGGCGGCGATTTGCAGGACGTGCTCGACAAGCTGGGTCCCAAGGGCAAAGTCGCCGAGGACAAGGTGCTGAGGTGGGCGCGCCAGATGCTCGACGTGCTCGAGTTTCTGCACGGGCAGAAGCCGCCGATAATTTATCGCGATTTGAAGCCGGGCAATATCATGATCGACAAGGATGGCCGCGCGATGCTGATCGATTTCGGAATCGCGCGCTTCCTGCCGCCGGGCGGACGCGGCACCCAAATCGGCTCGGTCGGCTACGCGCCTCCCGAGCAGTACATGGGCAAGGTCGAGCCGCGCTCGGATCTCTACTCGCTGGCCGCCACGATGCATCATCTGCTGACTGGCCGCGATCCGCAGCTCGAGCCGCCGTTCAGCTTTCCGCCGGTGCGCGCGCTGGCGCCCGAAGTTTCGGTCAAGACGGCGGATGTCGTGATGCGTGCGCTCGAGCAGGACATGACCAAGCGGTACCCGTCGGCGAAGGAGATGCGGCGCGCGCTGCCCGAGCCGCCAGCCGAGAGCCGGTCGGGGCGATTGGATGCGAGCGGGGGATTGGCGGGCGCGCCGAGCCCGAGTTCCACGCAATCGACCGTCGTGCTGAACAATTCGAATGCGAATGCGTCGGCGGATCTCGCGCCGTCACGCTCGACACCGTGGAAGTCGGCGGTATCAAGGGCGGCTGCGCCGGCGTCCACGATGCCGACGATAGTGCTGAACGAGCCGGTCGGGAAAAAAATCAAGATCGGCGGCGCCGCCGCGGGCGTCGGCACGGCGGCAAAGATCGTCGCGCCACAGATCAAAAAAGCGATCGAACTGACCGGCAAGGCGCGCAGCCTGATCGAGCGGCGGCTCAAGGCGCGGCGCTCCGCGATGGCGCCGAGCCCGTCATCGACGGCCAAGACCAAAGAGCTGAAACTGTCTGCGGCCGTGTCGTCGTACGCGCCGCGGAGAGAAGCGACGAGCGAATCGGAGCCGGCTGACACGAAATCGCCGACCGGGTCGCGCGCGTCTTCGTCGCGCAATTATTCGCCGCCAATTTCGACCGGCCCGGGCTCCGGCGGATTGTTCGGAGAGCATAATGCCAACGGCGCCGATGTATCCGCCGCGCCGGCGCGGCTCGTCTCGCGCGGCGATGAAATCGAGTTCGGCATTTTCGGGATGCGCACTTTGATCGGGCGATCGCACGACGCCGCCGACAAACTCGACATCGATCTGAAGCAGCTCGCGCACGGAGGGGATCGCGTCTCGCGCCGCCATGCCGAGATAGTCCTGCGCGGGGCAGACTACTTCATCCGCGATCTCGGCAGCCTCAATGGCACCTACATCGCGGGGCGCGGCAGGTTGGGGCGCGACCAGCTCTACAGGTTACAAGATCGCGACCAGGTGGTGCTTGGTGATGCTATATTGCAGTTTCGGAGAGGCTAGCTGCGCATGATCACCTGTCCCGAATGCGGCCAACAGGCATCGGACGACGCCAAGTTCTGCGATCGATGCGGCCAGGGGCTGTCCAAGGCGGCCGCATCCGCATCGCAGTCGCCGGCGCGGCCGACGCCGCTGACGGCGGGAACGTCTTTGAAGGGCGGGATCGAGATAGTCGGGATAACCGGTCAGACGTCGATCGAAAATCGCTATCGCGCAAGACGCATCCGCGACGGCAAAACGGAATCGATCGCATTGCGCGAGCGCCTCGGCCCGCAACCGTCGGCAGAATCGGCAGAAGTTGTCGATGAAGCTCCGCATCCGGCGGCGCCGGAGCCACCCGCGACGCGTCCCGAGGATCCCAACGGCCCGAGCGCCAAGACCGCGGAACTCAGACCGGCGGTTGCGCAAACCAACGGGACCGCGTCGCCACCGCAGCTGCACGCCTCGAGTTCGCAGGCGGGAGAGTCGGCGAGCGCGAACGCATCGGGGGAAGGCGTCCAGTCGGCGGTCGATTTCAACGCCGATCCAGGTCCCGCTTCCACCGTGATGGCCGGGGCCGCAACGAATTCATCCGCGGATGAAGCGACCGAAGCGGCGATCGCGGCAATCGCAACCGAAGCTCAACCCAATCGCGAGACCGACGACGGGGCGCGCGAGGATGCGGCGGCGCCGGGCGGCGAAGATCTCGGTGAAGTCTTCGGGCGCGTGCTCGCCCTGTCACAGACGATCAACCATCCCGCCTTTCAGCGCGCGACCGAAGGGTTCGCTGAAAACGGCCGCGTGTACCTCGTTTACGCCGACGAGGAACTCAAGGGGCTTTGCCGCGGTTCCGGGAAAATGACCGAGACGGAAGCGATCGCGGCAGCCATCCAGGTCTGCCAGGCGATTTCGTTTGTGCATCGCCGGGCGCTGCGTCTGAATGACATCTGCCCGGAATCGGTCGCGGTTGCCCCCGACGGCCGGCTCAAGCTCACGGGCCTGGACTACGTCAGCAACGACAATGAGCTTCAAGGCGAGCCGATTTTCAACGACGGCTACACGGCGCCGGAGATTTATCGCGGCAAAAAGGTGGACAAGCGCGCGGATATTTTTTCCGCCGGCGCGATCCTCTACACGTGGCTCACGGGCGCAAGGATTCCGAGCGAGAGCTGGCGCGAAGAGGCCGGTCCGGTTCAGTTCTATCCGCCGCATGTCGTTACACCGCGGCTGGAGAATGCGATTCGGCGTGCGATCGCCTTCGGTCCCGCCGACCGCTGGCCGACCATCGACGAGTTCAAGGCCGAGCTGATCGCGCTGGGCGGCACGATCCGGCTGCGCGCGGCGGCGATGACCGACGTGGGCCGCGTGCGCGAGCATAACGAAGACGCGGTGCTGGCGGTCGAGTACACGCGCGAGTCACTCGTCGATCCGGCGCAGAGCCATTTGTACGTCGTCGCCGACGGGATGGGCGGCGCCGAGGCGGGCGAAATCGCTGCTGCAATTGCCGTACAAACAATCCGGAGTTACATTGAAACGCGGCTCGAGGGCGCACGTGGAGAAGTTTCAAACGGCGCGGAACTGCTGACATCCGCGCTCGAGGAAGCAAATTCCAGGATTATCGAATATGTGGCGAGCCATCCGGAGTCTCGCGGAATGGGTTCCACGGGCGTATGCGCGCTGCTCGCGCCACCGGATGCGGCGGTGGCCTGGGTCGGAGACAGCCGCGGATATCTGATGGAAGGCGCGACGCTTCGCCAAGTCACAAAGGATCACTCACTGGTGCAGCGGCTGATCGAAATCGGGCAGATAACCGCCGAGGAGGCGCACACCCACGAGCACAAGAACGTGATCACGCGCTCGCTCGGTGCGCGCCAGAGCGGACCGGCGGGGGCGGAGGCGGTCTCGCTCAAGCTCAAACGCGGGGACAAGCTGATGCTCTGCAGCGACGGGTTGACGGCGCACGTCGATGACCGTCAGATCCACGACATTCTGGGGCGCAATCCCGATCCCTTCGACGCGGCGCGCGAATTGATCGTCGCGGCAAACGCCGGCGGCGGTACCGACAACATTTCCGTGATCGTAGTCTATGCAAGCTAGGCGCGAACGACGCGCCGCGATTAACGATGCCCACCCCGCCCAAAGACTCATCGCAGCCGCTGACCGGACCGCTCGAGCGCGGCACCGTGCTGCAGGGCCGCTACGCGATCGAGCGGCTGCTCGGCGGCGGCGGGATGGGAATGGTCTATCTGGCGCGCGACCAGCGCCTGGCGAATCGCCCGTGCGCGATCAAAGAGATGGTCGATCACTTTATCGATCAGGCGCAGCGGATCGAGGCCAACGAATATTTCGCGCGCGAAGCCGACACGCTCGCGCAGCTGAAACATCAGGCGATTCCCGCGATCACCGACCGCTTCGAACTCGCCAACCGCCATTACCTGGTGATGGAGTACGTCGAGGGACGCAACCTCGAGGAGGAACTCGCTGCGCGCGGCGAGCCGCTGCCCGAGGGGCTGGTGATCGATATCGCGCGCCAGTTGTGCGACGTGCTCGCGTATCTGCACGGGCTGGTGCCGCCGATAATCTACCGCGACATGAAGCCGTCCAACGTGATGCTCAGTGCGAAGGGGCGGGTGGTGTTGGTGGACTTTGGAATCGCGCGGCTGTTCAAGGCGGCGCGCAAGGGCACGATGATCGGCACGCTCGGCTTCGCACCGCCGGAGCAGTACCAGGGCCTGGTCGATCCGCGCAGCGACATCTACTCGCTGGGCGCGACGTTGCATTACGTGCTGACCGGCCGCGATCCTGAAAAGTTTCCGCCCTTCAGTTTCCCGCCGGTTCACGAGCTGCGCCCGGCCGTGTCGAGCAACCTGGCCGGCGCCATCGACGCGGCGCTTGCGTACGAAGTAAACGGGCGCCCCGGGCGCGTCCAGGAATTTCGCGACATGATGCTCTACGGGCGCGGGCTTGCGCTCGACAGCGGTGGTGTGAGCTCGACGAGCGGAACCGGCGGGCTGTCGCAAGTCGAGCAACTCGAATTCGACGAGGCGCCGATCGTTTATCGCAAGCCGCGCAGCCGGCTGAGCCGCTCGATCGGTCTGGCGATTTTCCTGATGGTGCTGGCGGGAGCGGCGTTCGGCGGGACTTACATTTATTCAAGTCCGGAACTCCAGCTGCGGCTCGGGCTCAAGCCTCTTTTCGACGGACTGCCGTGGAAGCATGAGGAGTTGCTGGCCAAGGCCCGCGAGCATCCGCTCGAATTCTCGCAGATGACGCTCGCGCTCTCGACGCGCGAGGGCACCGCGCTGGCGCCGCCGCAGGCGAATTTCAACGATACCGATCTGACCAACGCGCGCTACCTGAAGTGGACCGCAACCTTCAAGAACCTGCTCGCGGGGCTGGAAGGGCGCGACGAAAAAGTCGAGGCGCGCTTTTACGATCCCAGCGGCCTTCAGATCGCGTCCAGCGACACGAATATTTTTGTCGGGCCTGCGCAGCAGACCGCCGACTTCAGCGGCGTGGCGTTGATGCCTACGATGACCGACAAGCCGCCCGGCACCTACAAAGTGGCGCTCTACTCGGACGACAAGATGCTCGCGCAGGAAGGCTTCATCGTTAACCAGGACCTGAGCGCAAAGAACGCGGCGGCGGCGGCCGAGGCGGCGGCTGCGGCGGCGGCGAAAGAGGAGGCGCGCAAGCGCGACGAAGAAGAGCGCAAGCTCGCGATGATCGATGAGCGCCGCGCCAAGCCGTTGGAGCTTCGCGCGATCAGCTTTCTCAACACCACCAAGACGGGGACCGCGCTGTCGGGCGCGACCGAATCCTTCGACGTGTCGAAGGTCCTGTTCGTCGGCTGGGAGGTCAGGTTCGAGAACCGGCTCTACAAGCTCGAGCCCGGCCAGTACCGCGTCGATGCTGCGTACATCGGGCCCGACGGCCGCACGCTCGGCAGCGTCAACGATTTTCAGCCGGTCTCGCCCAGTATGAAGACGGTGACGTTCAGGGGACGGGTCGGCAACTCGCGCGGCGGCGCGTTTCTGCCGGGTACCTACACGGTAAATTTTTATTTGAACGGCCAATATTTCGACGCCAAGAAATTCGAAGTGCTCGCCGATGCCGGCGCACCATACGCGACGTATCCGGGCGGCAGCGGCGCGATCGGCAGCTCGATGGGCGGCAGCTCGATGAACTCGGGCAGCATGCTCGGGCCGACGATCGCCACCGGCACCATCAGCGGTCTTCGCAGCGGCGGCAATCCCGAGATGGAGCTTAGACTGCGTCCACAGCCCAACGGCTACCTGCACGGTGAGCTCGTGATTCATCAGTCAGGCTACGGGTCGACCGCGATCGAAGGATTCATCCGCGGGACTTCCATAAACTTCCAGGTCGCGTACGGCATCGAGACGTACTACTTCGAAGGCCAGCGGCGGAGCGATCAGATCAGCGGCACTTTCGAATCACAGCCGTCGGGAGAGCGCGGCACCTGGACCGCCCAGGCGAACTGACAATTGGACCTGCTCGAAGATGCGGGAATCCCGCCGCCGCGATCGCCGATTCTGACCGACGAGGATCGTGCCGCGCTGGCCAGCATGGCGCTCGCGCAACGCCAGTTCTACTACGTGAGCGTGTTCTTTGTCGGTATGGCAGCCGGCGCGGCGATCGCGTACTTCATCGGCTACGACGACATCGTTCGCACCATCGTCCGATGGGTCCTTTCGGGCACCGGGCTGGCGCTGATCGTGGCCGCGCTCAACACTACTAAACTGTATTCCTTCAAGTGCCCGCGATGCGGCGAGGTTTACTTCGCGGGAGTCGGCGCGCCGTGGTGGATTTTCTCGAAGCAATGCGGCACCTGCGGGTTGCCGCTCCACCTGTCGGAAGAAACAACGCCCGCCGAATGAATCCCGGTCGCGTGCCACGATAAACGGCGCCCAAACGGATTTGCGCTTGAACCTGACCCCGGCACGCGCAATGCTGGGAGTGCATCATGGCGAGTAATGTTTCCCGCGAAAAACTTCTCTTCTATGCGGCCGCCGGCGCGCTTGGCGGCTTCGCCGCGTGGGGGCTGTCGGAGCCAATTCTCGGCATCCGCTGGGTCTATGGCCGCGATATCCTGTTCGGTGCATTGATCGGCGCACTAATCAGCGCGTTTCTTGCCTCGATCGAAACGCTCAGCGTAGGCCAGTTGCGCCAGGCGGCGCGCAGATTCGTGGTCGGCGGAGCTATCGGCGCGGCGGGCGGAGCGCTGGGATTACTGGTCGGCGAATTTGCGTTCGACGTCCTGAGCGGTCTCAATGGCCGAATTCTGGGATGGGGCGTGCTCGGAATCGCGGTCGGACTCGGCGTTGGATCGGCGTCGGGATCGGCGGCGCGGCGGCGCAATGGCGCTATAGGCGGCGTGCTCGGCGGCGCGCTCGGTGGATTTTTTTACCAGAGCCTGACGACCACGTTCCCGCAGGCGTTCGGACGAGCGATCGCGATCATCATCCTGGGCGCGCTGATCGGATTCTTCATCGGACTGGTCACCGAGTTGCTCAAGCGCGGCTGGCTGATGGTCGTGCGCAGCCAGAGCCGCAACGCGCGCGAGGGCCGCGAATATCCCCTGCTCAAGGGCGTGACGATTATCGGCCGCGCCGAGGAGAGCGACATCGGACTGTTCGGCGATCAGACAGTGCTCGGCAATCATGCGATCATCCGGCGCGAGGGCAAGAATTTCATCATCAGTCCGACCGGCGGCCAGATATTCGTGAATCGACATCCCGTGGCGGGCCGCTATTCGCTCAAGAGCGGCGATCGGCTCGAGGTGGGTGGCACGCTGTTTCTCTTCCGCGAGCGGGCCCAGGCGGCGAATCGATAAGAGGCGAAGCCTGATCGTGGGGAGTCTGCACACCTGCCGAAGCGCGCTCCTCGTCACGATCGTTTTGACCTTCACCTCGATGCTCTCGGGATGTGCGACCGTCGGCGGCGGTGCGCCCGCGCCTGCTACGACCTCGGTCCAGACGCTCGAGTACTACCCGTACCAGGTCAAGGGATACCAAAACAGTTATCCCAGGAAGACCATCCTGATCCTGATGCCGGCCGATGCGCGCGATGCGACCAGCGACAGCGCGCCGCTCAATGGCAATCCGGCTATCGGAGTCATCACCGATCAATCCGACAACATTACGGAACGCCTGTACAGCCCGCCGCTCGGCCCGATCCTGCAGCAAGCGATCGGGCGCTCGGCCGATGAGGCGGGTTTGAGCGCGTCGTCGTTGCCTGATGTCGCCTACAAGCCTGGCATCAATAACACCACCGAGTATGTGCTCGAGAGCAAGCTTCGGCGATGCTGGGTAAAAAAGCATCGCGGCGCCAACGGCCAGTACGGCCCTGTCTGGCGGACTACCGCCGATGTTGCTCTCGACGTCTCGATCTACAAGCCGCCGTTCAGCGTCCCGTTCTGGACCGGAAGCGCTGACGAGACCTACTACGATCCGCCGGTGGGGTCGTTCGGTCTCGGTTCCGAGGACGAAGCCGGTATCTACGACGAGCCGGGGCAGGTATTGTCGGTCGCGCTGACGCGCTCGGTGGCGGCGATCTTCCAGCGCCAGGACTTGCGCAATCTGATGCTCGAAGACGACATCAAATCCCGTTAGGCGCGCGGTTCGAGGCGCGGTCTTTGAACAATCGCCGGGGTTGGAATAGCTTAGGTCTAGCGCCGGATAGTCAAATGCCGAGGCGTGCGCGGGAAAATCCTTTGCCGGTTCCCGCCGCCTGACCGCAAATCCGGATCGCATCGTCATCTGCCAAGAGGAAGCACGATGGAAATCGGATTCGTGGGTCTCGGCAAAATGGGCATGAACATGGTCGAGCGGCTGCGGCGCGACAACCACCAGATTGTCGCCTTCGATCTCGACGATGCGAAACTCAAAGAAGTTTCAACCTTCGGCGCCGACGGCGTCAATTCGCTCAAAGATATGGTCGCCAGGCTCGCACCGCCGCGAGGCGTGTGGGTGATGGTGCCGGCCGGCGATCCCACCGACAGCACGATTAATCAACTGGCCGAATTGCTCGAGCCCGGCGACGCGATCATCGACGGCGGCAACACCAACTTTCACGACGACGTCCGCCGCGCTGCCGTACTCGCCGGCATGAAGCTGCATCACGTGGATGCCGGCACCAGCGGCGGCATCTGGGGACTCAAGCTTGGCTACTGCCTGATGATCGGCGGCGAGCTGGATATCTTCAGGCGCTACGAACCGATTTTCAAGACGCTCGCCCCTCCCGGCGGCTACGGCTACGTCGGCGGCCACGGCGCAGGCCATTACGTGAAGATGGTCCACAACGGCATCGAGTACGGGCTGATGCAAGCGTACGCGGAGGGTTTCGAGGCGATGCACAAGTCGGAGTACAAGCTCGACTTGCCGAAGATCGCAAGCCTGTGGCGACAGGGCAGTGTGGTGCGATCATGGCTCCTGGAGCTTACGGCCAACGCGCTGGAAAAGGATCCGGGCCTCAAGCAAATCAGGGGCTACGTCGAGGATTCGGGCGAGGGCCGCTGGGCGGTGCAGGACGCAATCGACAAGAACATCTCGATGCCGATAATCACCATGGCGCTGTTCACGCGCTTCCGCTCGCGCGCTGACAAGGGCGAAGGCACCTTCGGCGAGAAATTGCTCGCCGCGCTGCGCGACGAGTTCGGCGGCCACGGCGTCGTCAAGGAATAGAGCGCGAGAGGGTTCAGCGATTTATGGCCGCGACTGCAAACAGGACCGTCGATCTCAATCACCCGGTCAAGGAACGCCATCACTACGATCCGTGCATCGTGGTGATCTTCGGCGGCGCCGGCGACTTGAGCCATCGCAAGCTGATTCCCGCGCTGTACAATCTCTCGCTCGACGGCGAATTGCCCGACAAGTTCGCGATCCTCGGTTTCTCGATGGAGGATCTCGACGACGAGAAGTATCGCGCGTTCGCGCTCAGCGGCATCGAGCAGTTCTCGCGCCGCCCGGTCGAGAACGAACACTGGGCGAAGTTCGCTCCCTTGATCCATTTCAATCGTGGCTCCTTCACCGAGGCCGCCGATTATCAGAACCTGCACAAGCGATGCGAGGCGCTTGACGCCGAGTTCGGTACCCAGGGCAATCGGGTCTTCTACTTTGCGATTCCGCCGGCTTTCATCGACACCTGCTCGGAGGGATTGACCGCCGCGAGAATGATTCATCGCCACGAGAAGGGGCATCCGTTCACGCGCATCGTGGTCGAAAAACCGATCGGTTCCGATCTCGCCAGCGCCTCTCAGATCAACGCCGAGCTCGCGCGCCATTTCGACGAAAGCCAGATTTTCAGAATCGACCATTACCTCGGCAAGGAAACCGTCGAGAACCTGATGGTGTTGCGCTTTGCCAACGCGATCTTCGAACCTATTTGGACGGCGCGATTCGTTGACCATGTCCAGATTACCGTCGCCGAGGCTGAGGGCGTCGGCACGCGCGCCTCCTACTACGATCACGCCGGGGCGCTGCGCGACATGGTGCAGAGCCATCTGCTGCAAACGCTTTGCATGATCGCGACCGAGCCGCCCAACAGCACCGGCGCCGAGTCGGTGCGCGACGCAAAGCTCGACTTGCTGCGCGCGCTGCGCCCACTCGGCGATGAGGACATCGAAAAATGGGTCGTGCGCGGCCAGTACGGCGAGGGGCTCATCGGCGGCGTGCCGGTCAAGGCCTATCGCGCCGAGGAGCACGTCGCGCCGGATTCGCAAGTCGAGACCTTTGTCGCGCTGCGATGCTGGATCGATAACTGGCGATGGGCCGGCGTGCCGTTCTACCTGCGCACCGGCAAACGGCTGCCCAAGCGCTCGAGCGAAATCGCGATCTACTTCAACAGCGTGCCCCGAATCCTGTATAACTCGAACCCGCGCGCTCCATTGGCGCCCAATATGCTGACCATCAGGATTCAACCCGACGAAGGCCTCGCGCTCCATATCATGTCGAAGGTGCCCGGCTCGCAGACCCGCCTCCAGCAGGTCAAAGTTGATTTTCACTATGTGACTTCCACGCCGGAAGCATATGAGACCCTGCTCAACGACGTGATCGTTGGCGACCAGACGCTCTTCATGCGGCGGGATACGGTCAAAGAAGCGTGGACGTTCGTGCAACCGATCCTGGATGCCTGGCGCCAGTCGCCCATGGATCCCCCCACCTACGCTGCGGGCTCGTGGGGACCGCTCGAGTCCGCCCTGATGATCGCGGCTGACGGGCGCACCTGGCGAACGCTCTAGCAGGAGAACCCCATCAACGTGTGCAATTTGTCGGGAAGGATTTGCAGATGAGCGGCGGCATCACTCTCACCCGTCATATCAAGACCAAAAGCGCGACTGCGTTGCCGGTCGCGGACCTCGCTCTCATCATGGAGCGCATCGAGCTCATCGCCACGCGCATCACGCGGGAGCTGGCGCTCGCGGGCCTCGACGGGCTCGGCTACACCGGCGAAACCAACGTGCACGGCGAAAAGGTCAAGAAGCTCGACGAGTGGGGCAACAAGGTTTTCCTCGACGCATTCGAGCATGGAGACCCGGTATGTAGTCTCATATCCGAGGAAATGGACGAGCCGCATCATTACTCATCCAATTGCCGCGACAATAGCTACTGCGTACTCTACGATCCTATCGATGGGTCATCTAATACCGACGTAAACGGTTCGCTCGGCACCATCTTCGCCGTCAAGAAACGCGCGCCCGGGCACGGGAGCGGAATCGACGACATCCTCGTCCCCGGAAGCCAGCAGGTCATCGCGGGATACATCCTGTACGGGCCGGCCGCGCAGCTCGTGTATAGCGCCGGCGCCGGCGTCGATATCTTCACGCTCGATCGAACTCGCGGTGAGTTCATTCTCTGGAAAGAGAACGTGAAGATGCCGCCGCACGGGACTACCTATGCGGTCAATCAGGGCAACGTGGGGAAGTGGCACGAGGGAGCGCGCAAGTTCGTCGCGCATATTACCAGTCGCAAGGACAAACGCACTAGCTACTCACTTCGATACTCAGGTGCATTCGCCGCCGATTTCCATCGATGCCTGCTCGAGGGCGGAATATTTATGTATCCCGCCGAGGTTGCTGAAGGCGGCAAGGCCAGGGGGAAACTGCGCCTCATGTACGAGCTCGCGCCGCTCTCGATGCTCGCGGAACAGGCCGGCGGCCGCGGTTCGACCGGCAAAGAGCGAATTCTCGACCTCGCTGCCACCGCGATCCACGAGCGGCATCCGATTTATATCGGCAGTGCCGAGGAAGTCGCGCTCGCCGAGTCGTTCAACGTCGAAGGTTGAACCGAATCGGGGTTCCTATGGATGGCCTCATCCTGGCTGGCGATGTCGGTGGAACCAACACCCGTCTCGGGCTCTTCAACCAATCCGCGGGGACACTCGAAATCGTGCGCGAGCGCCGCTACCCGACCTCGCAGTTCGACAGCCTCGAGGCGGCGTGCGCGGCTTTCCTCGGCGCAACCGCGGCGGTGAATGCCGTCTGCCTCGGCGTGCCGGGTCCAATAATCGACGGCCGCGCCCACGCCACCAACGTTGCATGGCAACTCAGCAGCGTTTCACTGTCGCGCGCGCTAAACGGCGTCCCGGTTCGCTTGATTAACGATCTGACGGCGACGGCCTATGGCATGGTTCATCTGAAGCCCGCCGAGTTTGCGGTTTTGCATCGCGCGGAAAATCCGCCCGAACACGGCAACATCGCGGTGCTCGCCGCGGGCACCGGTCTGGGCGAATCGGCGCTGGTCTGGGAGAACGATAAATACTATGCGGTCGCATCCGAAGGCGGGCACAGCGATTTCGCGCCGCACGGCGCGGAACAGATCGAGCTCCTCCGGTTCGTCGCGGGCGAATTCGGGCACGCCAGCTATGAGCGCGTTCTTTCGGGTCCGGGACTCTGGAATATCTATCGTTTCCTAAGGCGTGAGAGCCGGGCCGAAGAGCCCGCGTGGCTGAGCGGGCAAATCGCCGCGGGCGATCCTTCCGCTGCGGTAAGCGAGGCGGCGCTTAAGGGACGCGACCCGGTTTGCGTTCACGCGCTCGCCATGTTTTGCGATATTTACGGTTCCGAGGCCGCCAACCTGGCGCTCAAAGTCCTGGCGCTGGGCGGTGTCTTTCTGGGCGGAGGGATCGCGCCGAAAATTTTGCCGATGCTCGCCGATGGTGCGTTCGTGCAAGGATTTTTGTCCAAAGGCCGGCTGAACGATCTCCTGAAACGGATCGAAGTCCGTGTCTCGCTGAATCCAGCCGCCGGACTGCTTGGCGCAGCCCACTACGCGGCCGCGATGCTATGATATAGGAATGCAAACTGCAATGACAATCCCGACGGGAGACAGAGGTATATGACTAAGCGAGTTCGAGAGATTCTTGGCTATTACGATTCCGAAAACGCCGGCGTGCGCAGCAACCTGGCGCGGATGCTCAACCATGGCAAGCTCGCGGGCACAGGTAAATTCGTAATCCTGCCCGTGGACCAGGGCTTCGAGCATGGCCCGGCGCGAAGCTTCGCGGTCAATCCGCCCGCCTATGACCCGCGCTATCACTTTCAGCTCGCCATCGATGCTGGATGCAACGCATACGCGGCGCCGCTCGGTTTTCTCGAGGCGGGCGCGGCCGAGTACGCCGGCGAGATTCCGCTCATCCTGAAGGCCAACAATCACGACGTTCTCAACGAGGAAAAAGATCCCGCGCTCGCCGTGACCGCCAGCGTGAAGGACGCTCTGCGGCTCGGATGCGCTGCGATTGGACTCACGATCTACCCGGGCTCGACGCAGGAGAAGTCGATGTACCAGGAGGCGCGCGAAATCGGCGAAGAGGCCAAGGCCAATGGACTGCCGCTGGTCCTCTGGTCGTACCCGCGCGGCTCCGGCGTCAGCAAGCAGGGAGAGACTGCGCTCGACGTGGTCGCGTACGCGGCGCAAATCGCGGCGCAACTCGGTGCGAGTATGATCAAGGTCAAGCCGCCCACCGCTTTTATCGAACAGGCCGAGGCCAAAAAAGCGTACGACGCCAACAAGGTTCCGCTCGAGCCGCTCTCGGCGCGCATCAAGAACGTCATCCAGTCGGCCTTCGACGGCCGGCGCATCGTGATTTTCTCGGGCGGCCCCAAGGAAACCGACGACTCGTTGCTGAATACCGTCCGCGGGATTCACGCCGGTGGCGGTTACGGCTCGATCATCGGCCGCAACAGCTTTCAGCGTCCGAAGCCCGAAGCGATCGCGCTGCTCGGCAAGGTCATCGACATTTACAAGAGCTGAAGCCGCGCAGAGCATTCCGGGCCTCTGTTGATGAGACGCGCGTTTTGAACTACTGTGCATCGCTTGAAACAACCCTAACCTGAGCGGGGAAGAAAATGCTGATGAAGAAGTTTGCGCTTGCGGCGGCCTCGGCGATGCTCGTGACGACCGTCGCGTTTGCGGCCGGTGCGCGGCCGGCCTACGCCGCCGCCAAGGTCGATTGCGACGCCGTCATGAATGAGCTCAACAGCGGCAAGCATCAGAAGGATGTCGCAACGGATCTGAAATCACGACGCTCTACCAAGTCCGCAAATGCAAGCGGAAGGCGAAGGCCGCGGCCAAGGCCGCTACCAAGACGTCGATGCAGGTCAAGAGCGGCAGAGAGGCGGCGGCGCCCGCGATGGCAGCGCCTTCGCCCGCGGCGGCAGCTTCTCCGACGACGAAGTAGGAATTTGCGCCTCGATGCGTCGCGGGCCGTCACGGCTCGCGATGCGTCGGTTGCATACTCCGCGCGAATCGACCACGGCTTAGTAGATGCCGAAATGCGAACTGTGCGAGCTGCAAGTTTACACGCAGCGCTATGCCGACTTCGTTCACCCCTTCAAATTTACGATCCTTGATTGCGATTCGTGCGACACTCCCATGGCCGTCCTGGGAGACCATCGCGCCGTGCCCACCGACCAGGAGCGCGCATTCATGATCGAGGCGCTGTCCCTGATCGCGCGCGCGAAGTACGGCGCCGACAAATTCGGCTTCGACGACGTGATGCGCCAGATTCCCGATCACTACCACATGCATGCCCGCCCAATTCGCCGCTGGCAATATTAGCTGCTGCACCGCCCCGTTCTCGATCACCAAACATATTACGGCGCGGTTTCGTGTGTTTTACCTATTTGGTATGCGCCGCATCTTGTGCTATATGCGCGCCGTTACGCACGTGCTGCTTGGGGGAGCGCGTCGCCGGCGGGAGAAGGCCCTGCGGGGGGTTTTCCGGCTGGTTCCCTTCAGGAGGTATGGGGGAAAATGGCTAACGGGACTGTCAAGTGGTTCAGCCCGAAGAAGGGCTACGGCTTCATCACGATGGAGGACGGGCAGGAAGTGTTCGTTCACTATAGCGCCATCGATGGAGCAGGTTTCCGCTCGCTCGAGCAGGGGGAGCGCGTTGAGTTCGAGGTCGCGCAAGGCCCCAAGGGATTGCAGGCCTCAAACGTCAACCGCGGATAGGGCGCGCGCGGGGAGATGTCCGGAGAAAGGGGGGTACGGTTCGACCGCCGATGACCCGGCGCACGACGCGTGCGAGCCGTTGGGGCGGCGTGCCCGCTCGATCGCGTCGCGCATCGCGGCATGTGGGATCGAAGGTAAGCGAGTACATCGGGGCCGGCGCGCGCGAGATTGGAATCGAGGCGGCATCGGCGGCCTCCGGGAGTAAAGACTCAGACTAATTCGATCGGGTGTTCGCGGCGAGCCGTGACGCGGCCGACGATCGCGGCGTCGCGATGCCCGCAATTCTGAAGCTCCGCGAGGAGGGCAAGGGACTGCTTGTCGGGGATCGCGATCAGCAATCCGCCCGAGGTTTGCGGATCGAAGGCAATCGCCGCGATCTCATCGGAAACTTCGTCGGAGATGCGGACGGCTGGCGCGTAGTACTCGCGATTGCGTTGGCCGCCGCCGGGAATCATTCCGGCGCGGTATTGCTCGATCGCTCCGGGCAGGAGCGGCAAATCGGATTCCTCGAACACGATCGTAACGGCGCTGCCCTCGGCCATCTTCAGCGCATGACCGACGAGACCGAACCCCGTGATGTCGGTGGCGGCGTGAACGTCGTACTTAAGCATCGCGGCGGCGGCCGCGGCGTTGAGCTGCGTCATCGAGCGGACCGCGGCCTGGTATGGCTCGTCGGCCAGCTTGTCGCGCTTGAATGCGGTCAGCAGGATTCCCGTGCCGAGCGCCTTGGTGAGCACCAGCGCGTCGCCGGCCTGCGCGCCGACATTGCGCACGATTCGGCGCGGGTCGATCACTCCCGTGATAGCCATCCCGAATTTCACTTCTTCGTCGCCGACGGTGTGACCGCCAACGACTACGACGCCGGCCTCGCGGGCCTTCTCTGCCCCGCCGCGGATAATTTCGGCGAGCATCTCACCGGGCAATCCGGTTTGCGGCCAGCATACGATGTTGAGCGCGGTGCGCGGCACTCCGCCCATCGCATAGACGTCCGAGAGCGCGTTGGCGGCGGCGATCTGTCCGTAGGTGAAAGGATCGTCCACCACCGGCGTGAAAAAATCGACGGTGTTCACGATTGCGAGATCGTCGGAAAGACGGAACACTCCGGCGTCGTCGCCCGTTGAGATTCCGACCAGCAAATCCGGATGGCTCGGCAAATCGAGCCGCGCGAGGACTCCGGCCAGGTCCGCCGGACCGAGCTTACCGGCACAACCCGCAGCCTTGCACCGCGCAGTCAGGCGAAAGCGCTCGCCCGCCGGGGGATTGAGGTCGCCCGGCGAGGGATTGTTGTCCTTTGCTTTGGACATCGCACCTATTGTCGCGCATCGCGGCGCCGAAGTCAGCCGCGCTTTTGTCGTCGCCTCAATCACGGCCGTGCTATGCCGGTGTCTCGTAACAATGTTGGTGCAACTTTTGCCGGGGTTTAGAGCGCGAATGTTTCACGTGAAACATTTTTCAGTCGGGCATCTAGTGCGTTTCTTGGCAGCCGACGCGATTAAGCGTGTCATTCTAAGGGAGACCTGACAGGCTTGGCATAGTGACGTACAATTGTGGCATGGGAGCATACAGAATATCATCTGCTACTGTCGCAAGATGCCTTGCACATGATTCGTGGTGTTGTCGTACTAATCTGCGTACGACAATCGTATATGTACGCTGGAGGTCATACCCAAGCAGCACGCAAGCACAGCAAACGGATAACGCCCGAGCACGTGCGTTTGCTACCGTCATCAAACGACGAGGTACACGAGTGTGGCAACCTACCTCGAATACACGAACGCGGCTATGATGACACTGCCAAGTTTGAACAGCTCGACGATGTGCGTATGCGTAATCGGCTCTATCTCTTCGGCCTGATCCGGTCTATGGGCACAGGGAGCGACCAAAGACGGAGCTGCAAAACGAGCTTCGTTCTGCGCTTGATGGTTCGCTGTACGTCAACAGCCATATCAGCAAAATAACCTTGCCTGCATTCGATGGAATGAGTCCCTGAATCGCGACTCGCCTCAGATTCAGAATCTGCGAAACTCGAACCTTGCACGGCGTTCTATTCCAAGGAGCTTCGATATACACGCGAACAGCATGCTACGTCGCCGCAAGACCGTTACGCGCTTCAACAAATGCGATTTACGCTGAATTGTCTGCCGTTCCGCGACTGTCGCGGTTTGCTCGCGCAACTCTGACTGTTCCTTGTCCGACTCTTCCACATCCAATTGGTGCGTCGCCACCGTCCAATCTGTCCCCTTCGTTATGCCGCTCATTCCTCAACATTCCGTATTTCCATAGTCGAGACTTCGTCGCAGCTACTCAGACTCCGAGGCGTGTCACTTTTGACTTTCCTGCGCGGCCTTTATAAGAGCCTCCAACTTTTTAGACATAACCGTTCCTCCATAAAGCGAGCTCAATAACTTACAGCAATATAACACGTTCATATCTGATGACATCGCGAGCGATTTGCCATTAAAGCCAGCTAGCGCCGGAGTCTGGCCTTGCGCAATCCGCGCCGTGTGCTGCCCACACCGATGAAAGGAAGTCAGCGAAAATATCGCGATTCTTTCGATTGTCGTAGCGCGACGAAAATTCGTTCAGACAAAGCGCCAGCTTATCGCAGCTAATGACGAATCAAGAATCAGCGATCGACGCTGCGCAGGCGGCGGGCGTCGCCGACCCGCGTGGTCACGCCGATGTGGTCGAAGTGATCGAGGATCGCGATCGCGAACTTGCGCGAAGCGCCCAGCAGATCGCGGAACGTCGCGGCTGTGATCTCGGGATTACCATTAAGATATTCGACCAGGCGATCGCGGGCGGTGTCGGCGGCGGCGCGGCTGAAGTAGAGATCGGTGGCTATTTTGACGACGCGGCCTTCGCGTTCCATCGCGAGCATCACGGCTCTTAGATGCGCGAGTTGGTTGGCGGGAATTTTCAAAGCGTCGGCCAATTGCTTGAGCTCAGGCGGCTGGAACTCGGCCCGCGTGAGCGCGGCTTCGACATTCGCGCCGAGCGTTTCGGTATCGCCGCCGAGTTGCACGCGATGGCTTTTCAGCCGGAGCACACCTTCCTCGCGCACGATTTCAGATTCACGACTGAGGCGATCGATAATCGGACGGAACGCGCGCGCGCCGATTTCATAGGGCAGGCGCGAGCGTAGTGCTTCCATCTCGAGGCCCGGCGACAGCGGTTCGCTCTTGTGATGCATTGCAAGCGCATCGAGCGCGAAGCGTTTGAGGGCGTCCCACCTGGTCCGCGTGGTGAAACCTTCTTCGTCGCCGATCGACAGCCTGACAAAGCGCGGCGCTTCGCGGAGCGCATCTTCGGCCTCGCCGATCGGAATGTTCATGAGGGTCGCAATCCTGCTCGCGCCCAGCGCGAAACTTTCCTGCAAATTAATCAACGCCTCGAGCGCGTCCCCACCGGACGCATCCTTGAGCAGGCGGAGATTGGCGCGATAGGCCTCGAGCGGCTTGCGGACGCGGCGGCCGAACGGGTTCAGCACGACGCCGCCGCCGAGAGTGCGCGAATTGGTTTCGTCGCGGATGACGAAGCGGTCGCCCGAGAGCGCGACGACGGGGTCCTCGGTCACGAGCTGCGCGAAGCCGGCGGATTTCGGCGCGATTACGCCTGCGTCGTCGAGAAGGATCGCGCGGGCGATGGTTTCGGCGGCGCCGATGAACAGCCGCACGCGGGTGTTGCTCTTGAGCGCACGTTTGGCGGCGGGACGAATTTCCATCCACGCGTCGAAGCGCGCAGTTGCGGATTCCAGCCGCTCGTCGGCCAGTACGTCGCCGCGGGCCAGATCGAGCTTTTCGGCGCCGGTGAGATTCAGCGCGACGCGCTGGCATAGACCGGCGCTCTCGACGGAATCCGAATGCACCTGGATCGAGCGCACGCGGACCTCGTTTCCCGACGGCAGCACGCGGAGCTTATCCCCGACCCTGACCTCGGCGCCCATCGCAGTGCCGGTGACGACGATGCCGTGTCCCTTGATGACGAACGCGCGATCGAGTGGAAGCCGGAAGATCCCGGTGGCGCGGCGCGCTTGAAAGCCATCGAGCTGGCGGACGATTTCGGCGCGCAACTTATCCAGGCCGACGCCGGTGGTCGACGAGACTTCGATTATCGGCGCGCCGGCGAGCGTAGTGCCGCCGGCGAGCAGCTCGATCTCGTCGCGCACGTCGTCAAGCCGGCCAGCGTCGGTGAGGTCGGCCTTGGTGATCACGAAGATGCCGCGGCGGGTGCCGAGCAGATGGAGGATGTCGAGATGCTCCTCCGTTTGGGGCATCACGCCGTCGTCGGCCGCCACGGTGAACAGCACGAGATCGATGCCGTGGGCGCCGGCGAGCATGTTGCGGATGAAGCGCTCATGGCCGGGGACGTCGACGATGCCGGCGCGAGAGCCGTCGGGCAACGTGAAGTAGGCGAAGCCGAGGTCGATCGAAATCCCGCGCTCCTTTTCCTCCTTGAGCCGATCGGTATCCTGGCCGGTGAGCGCCTTGATGAGCGCGGTCTTGCCGTGATCGATGTGGCCGGCGGTGCCGATGATGGCGTGAGTGACGGGCGAGGCCATCGTGCGCGAATCTTACACTGCTAGGACATCTGCTTTGTGTACATCGCCATGTCGAAGTAGTCGCGCCATGCGCTGATCTTTGTGCCGCTGACCTCGAACACGCCTGCGACCGGCAGCGAAATCGTTTTGCCGCCGCCCAGGTCGAAGACGTCGACGCGCTCGTTGAAAACGACGTTGCCGGCGCTGGCGCTCTTCAGCACTTTGAAATGAAGCGACTTGGCCATCGGCAGAAACGTGTTGATGACGGCACGGATGGCGTCCTTGCCGCGCGCCGGTTCGAACGGGATGTTGTGATAGACGGCGTCGTCGGTGAAGAAGCCGAGCAGTTCGTCGATATTCTTGCGCGGCCAAGCGTTGCAGAATTCGGTCACGATTTTTTCAGCGTCGGTAGCCATAGCGATTTCTCCCGTGGCGCAAGCGCCTATTCGTGGTCGAGATAAAAGCGGTCCTCGTCCCTGTTATAGCCGAACAGCTCGGCGAAACGCCCCCAGTTCACCATCGTGGAAAATTGGCGCTCGGGCTTTTCGCTCGGCAGCAGCATCGCCAGGTGGCTGAGCACGATTTCCTTGCTAAGCGACTTGTTCTCCTGGCCATGAAGCAGGCGGATGAAGTAGCTGAAGAGGCTGTGTTTCTTCAACTGCCCGCGCACCAGCAGCTTGCGTTCGTTGATCTTCGCGTCGAGAAATTGCTTCCCGAGCGGCTCCAGCACCGCGTCGCCGGCCGGCGTTGAAACGAAGCCGAGGATTTCGGCGGCCTTCATGACCTTGAGCAAATCGCCGAAATTGAAATTGAGATCGCGCGCGATCTTGTAACCGTCCTCGCGCCCGCCGCGATCTTCGAGCAATTCAAGCAAGCCGAACGCAAGCGTCAGCGCGCAATCGGGAAGCGGGTATATGGACGCGGGAGCCATCAGCCGCGCTCCTCGATCAGCGAGAACACCTTGTCGGTGAGCGCGTTGAAAGTTTCAGCGCGGCGGTCGCGCGGTCTGGGCAATTCGACTTTGAGATCCTTGACGATGCGTCCCGGGCCCGACGCCATCACGATGACGCGATCGGCAAGTTCGATTGCCTCCTCGATGATGTGGGTAACGAGCACGATAGTTTTTACCGGCATGTCGGGCGCCTGCCAGATGTCGAGCATTTCCTCGCGCAGCGTGATCGCGGTCAGTGCATCCAGCGCCGAAAACGGCTCGTCCATCAGCAGCACCTTGGGCTCGACGGCCAGCGCGCGCGCGAAACCGACGCGCTGCTTCATTCCGCCCGACAGCTCGCGCGGGTAGGCCTCCTCGAAGCCGTCAAGTCCCACCTTGTCGATATAGATCCCGGCGCGCTTTTCGCGCTCAGCCAGCGGCAATCCCTGCGCTTCCAGCCCCAGTTCGACGTTGGCTTTGACCGACAGCCATGGCAGCAGCGCAAACGATTGGAACACCAGTGCGCATTCGAGATTAATCCCATCGACCTGGCGGCCGCGGTACAGCACCTGTCCGGAAGTCATCGGCACGATGCCGTTGATGATGCGCAGCAGGGTTGACTTGCCGCATCCCGACGGCCCGACGATCGCGACGAACTGGCCCTCATCCATGTCGAAGCTGATGTCATCGAGCACCTGCAACGTGCCCTTGGCGTGCGCAAAATTTTTCGAGATGTGTTTGAGCTCGAGGAGGGCCATGGGTCAGATGAGTCCGAATCGCACATTGTCAGGCACGCGTCAGTAGTCCAGCCTGTATCGCTCCGTGGTCAGGTTGTACAACGGTCGCCACATCAGCCGGTTCAACACTAGCACCACCAGTATCATTGATAGCAGGCTCAGCAGGATCATCACGCCGTTGCCGGTCTTATAGGTGGCAGCGTCCAGTAACGAGCCGATTCCGATTACCTGGTAGGTATGATTTTTGTAAACGAAGTACTCCGACAGGATTAGCGCGTTCCATCCTCCCCCCCAAGCGGTGATGCTGCCGGTAATCAGCGACGGCATCACCGCGGGAAGAATCAGCTTGCGCCACCGCGCGAAGCGGGAGAGCCCGAACGCTCGCGCGGCTTCCTTCAAGTCCTCGGGCACCTGGTTTATCCCCGCCAGCAGGTTGAACAGCAGATACCATTGCATCCCGGTCAGGATGAGCAGGACCGAGGCGAGATTCATCCCGCCGGTGACTTGGATGACGAAGATAACGATGACCGGGAACAGCGCCGTCGCGGGCATCGAGCCGACAATTTCCGCGATCGGCGACAGGATTCGGTTGAAGCGCGGACTCTCGCTGGCGGCCAGCGCGCACGGCACCGTCCATCCCAGCGAGATCGCGTAGGCGATCGTCATGCGAATTGTGGAGGCGAGGATTGCGGCCGGAATCTGCTTCGCGTCCGACGGCCACGGCTGCGACAGCGTTCTGATCAACGCGACTAAACCCCGCACCAATGCCCACGCGGTGAAGATCGCGATCGCGCCGATGATCAGTGTTCGCACGACCTGGCCGGCGCGCTTGCTTTGTTCCGGCGAGAGCTGCGGACCGCGCGGCATCGCGTTCAGCGCGCTGGCGACCAGCCTCATCGGAGGCAGCAGGATCGAGCGCAGCGTGCGCGTGACTGCCGGGCCCACGCCCGACAGCGCGTCGAACATCCCCAGCGACTGCACCGCGCCCGACGACGCCGCAAATTCGTAGCGAAACTTCTCGGCCCACGTGGACAGCGGCTGCCACACGATCATGTCCATCAACACGATGATCGCGAGCAACGTGAGCAGTCCCGCGGCGATATCGAAATTGCGTCCATTTTCGGCGGCCTCCCACAGGAAACTGCCCAGCCCCGGCAGCCGGTAGCTGGCCGCGCCGACCGTGATGATTTCGCACGCGATCAGGAAGTACCATCCCGCCACCCAGGACAGGATCGAGTTGTACACCAGCTTCGGCACGCTGGCCGGCATCAGCAGCCGCTTGAACTTGAGCCATCCGCGCGCGCCGAACGACTCCAGCGCGTCCCGCGAGTCGTCGGGAATCGTCTTGACCGCTTCGTAAACGCCCAGCGCCATGTTCCACGCCTGGCTGGTGAAGATGAGAAAGACGGCGGCCATCTCGACCCCGAGCCGGCTGCCGTGCGCGAGCGCGACGAAGAAATACACCGCGGCGGGAAAAAAACCCACCACCGGCACCGACTGCGCGATGTCGATGGCGGGAATCAGGATGCGCTCGTAACGCCGGCCGCGCGCCGCCGCCATTCCGTAGATGATCGAAAAAATCAGCGCGATGATGTACGCGGCGAGCATCCGGTAAAACGAGCAGAACGCGTAATATGGAAGATGTTCGAGCGAGACGGGGACGTTATGCGGAATCAGATGTTGGGCGTGGCTGCGATACGCAAAAAACAGGGCGATAATCGCCGCGAGCGCCAGGAACGAGAGCGTACTGTTAACCAGCCGTCGCGGATTTATTTTGATGCCCAACATTTTCCCGTGACCCGAAACTCTCAGCATAGCCGCGCCGGCGTTTCGCTCAAGCGCAAACCGCATTTCGGACCCATTAATTTTCGACGCGCCGGCGTTGACAACGCGCAATCCAGGCAATAGCGAAATCGCAAGAGCGGAAAATAATAATGACCGGCGCGGATAGAATTCCAGACGACGAGTGGCGGCTCGACGATAGCGCCGGGCATCAGCCTCGGCTCGTCCCGCTGACTACCGAGACCGCCTTCAGCCTGAGCCACGAACGGCTCGGGCGAGCGGTTTACGTCGTCACGGCGGAACATCTGGGATGGTACCTCGTCGCCGTCTTTGCGCTCGTCACGCGCGCGATCGCTCTGGGAGCGCGTCCGCTCGACGCGCCGGATGCGCGCGAGGCGCTTGCGGCGCTCGCGATGGCGACGCACGGGAGCGCCGCGCTCGCGTCGGGCGCCGCTCTTCACGCCTCGTGGGTTGCGATACTCCAGGGCTGGATCTTCGCGGCGGCCGGCGCGACGGACGCCAGCTCGCGAATTGTCGTGATGCTATGCGGTCTGCTGATGGTCGCGAGCGGGTTTGCGATGCGCCCGTTCATCGGGCGCGCGGGAGCGCTCGCCTTCGCCGCTTTGATCGCGATTTCGCCGAGCGTGACTTATTTTTCGCGCGGCGGTTCGGCGGCGATCGCCTCGCTGGCGTTCATGATGATCGCGATCGCAATCGCGGAGAGCATGCGCCGGCGACCCGGCGTGATCCGCGCGGCGGGATTGGGCGTCGCGATATCGCTGTGGCTCTCGGCGGACCCGATCGGCTACGCGGCGGCCGCGGCGATGATCGTATCGCTGATTCTCGTCGGCGCGGGCGACGCGGTGCGGATCGATCATCGGCGCTTGCGCTTGCGCGTATGGTGGGATCGGCGTCGCGTGCTCGTGATCGTCTGCGCAATCGTCGCCGCGGGCCTGTGGATCTTGCTGACCACCGCTTTTTTCACCCGGCCTCTCGCGACAGTCGCCGGATACGACTTGCGCGCCGCGTTTGCCTGGCCACCGATTGGCTTCGGCCGCGGACTTCACACCTCGATCGCGATTTTGGTGATTTACGAATTCATTATCCTGATTCTCGCGATTGTTGGAGCGTTCGCGATCGTCTCACGACGTAGCGGCGGCCGCTTTGCGGCGTGGTCGCTGGTGTGGGCGTTCGTCAGCCTGGTGATGCTTGCGGCGATGGGAGTAAATCGATCGGACGCGGTGCTCGCGATTCTGTTGCCGTTGACCATCCTCGCTGCTTGCGCAGTCGATTGGATGCATGAGTCGGAGCGATGGAACTCGATTCGTTATGCGGTTGCGGCGGCGGTCGCGCTCACGCTCTACGTTCAGTTCGCCGTCAATTTCGTCTATCCTGCCCCCGACACCAGTGAGGCGCCGTGGCGTCGGCACGCGCTGTTGTTCTGGTCCGAACCGGCGACATCGATTCAGACGGTCAGGGAATGTAGGCGGGCGACAAATGCGGTTTCGCCGGAGGGCGCGAGCGCGATGATCCCCGACGACAGCCAAACGCCGCAGGTGCGATGGTATCTGCGCGATTTTGCGCTGACGGATTCGCCCGCTGCCGCGAGCATCGTCGTGACAATCGGCAGGACGCAAAGCGGCGCGCTCGCGGGCAACCCTGACGCACCGGAGTTTGGATTCGAGGAGTGGTGGACGCCGGATTTCCGCACCCTGACCATTGCCGGCGCATTCCGTTATTTGCTCGCGCAACGCGCGTGGAGCGACGTCGAGATACGCGATCTCGAGATCGCGATACCGCGGCCTGACCGCACGCCGTCAGCCGCATCGAGAGGCGAGATCGAGGACAAATAAATTTTTGATTAGCACCGGATGCGCGTCCGTTGCGCCGACTTCGTAAATTCTTCGCCCCGCCGATTTCCGCGCGCGACTATGCCGCAGATTTGCGTGCCGCCCGAACCTTTGCGATAAACTGCACAGACTGCGCATCGCGCCACGCAATTTCCCGTCTTAGTTGCCCGCGCGTACTCGGACCCGTCCAACTCAAGGAGCACCGATGGACTCTGTGACGAAATTTCTCCAACCCTTGCAACTGCATCCTGTCGTCGATCATTTCTCGATGGCGCTGCTGATCGTCGCGGTGCTGATCGATCTCGTCGCGAGCGCCGCTCCGACTCGCATCTGGCTTCGCTACACCGCCCTCTTGCTGATCATCCTCGGCGCGCTCGCGGCCGGCGGTTCGTACTTCACCGGTGGCATGGAGGCCGACCGCATCTGGAACGCGCTGGGCCCGCCGGCCAAGGATGTCCTCAAGACGCACGCGGAGCTGGGCGAGTATCTCGCGATTACCTTCGGCGTGCTCGCGCTGTGGCGAATCATGATCGAGGGGTTCGGCTTCATGGCGGGATCGCGCGCGATCTATCTTATCGTCGCCTTCGTGGCGATCGTTGTATTGGGTTATCAGGGGCATCTCGGCGGCGTGCTCGTGTTCGACTACGGCGCTGGCACCGCCCTGATGGCGGCCGCTCCAGTTCCGTCGGAAGCCGCGAGTCCTTCGCCGGCGCCCACTTCCTCGGGATCGATTCCGATGGTGTCCGTGCCCACCCCGATTGCGACATCGACCCCGCCGCCTGCGATTCCCGCAACGTCAGCATCCAAACCGACGGATTCGCCAAAGCCGGGCAGCACGCCGGCCTCGAGTCCGACCGCGGAGCCCTCGGCCACGCCGAGCGGCGGAGCAGCCATGTGATGCAATCGAAGCAAGTGGAGGGCCCGCGATGACGCGGCGAATGATTGGCAAGGTCAGCGCGCTCGCGCGCTACCCGGTTAAGTCGATGCTCGGCGAGCAGCTCGACGAGCTTCATTTCACCGAGCGCGGCGCGGTCGGCGATCGCGCGTACGCGCTCAGAGAGCTGGCGACGCGGCAGATCGCCAGCGCGAAAAAGTTCCCGCGGCTTTTCGAATTTCGCGCCGCCTGCGATTCTGCGTCCGCGTCGGGACAGATGGCGCCCGTGACAATCGAGTTGCCTGGCGGGCGGATGATTCACGCCGAGGACGCAGACGCATCCGAACTGATTTCCGCGGCGCTCGGCCGAAAAGTAAGCCTCGAGCGCGCCACCGCCGCGCGCGCCGAGCTCGCCGGAATCGACCCGGCGACCGTTTTCGGCGACGTGCCGGTCGACAAAGTTTTTCCCGGGCTTACCGCCGCCACGCTGCCCGACTTTTTCGCACTCGACAAGGACAGTTTTTTCGACAGCGCGGTGATGCACGTGATCGCCAGCGGCACGCTGCGGCATATGGCGAAACTCGCCGCGCCCGGTTCGGTTTTCGATCCGCGCCGCTTCCGTCCGACGATTTTCGTTGACACCGGCGAGCGCGACGACGCGTTCATCGAGGACGAGTGGATAGACGGTACGCTCGAAGTCGGCGACCGCGTGAGGATTGTCGCGATGCGGCCTGCGCTGCGCTGCGTGATGACGACGCATCCGCAGGAAGACCTCCCGCGCGACTACACGATCCTGCGCACCGCAGCGTTTCATCATCGCGCTAACGTCGGTGTATTCGCGTCGATCGGCGCGGCGGGCCGGGTTCGCGTCGGCGATCCGGTGTACCTGGATCGATAATTCCTCTGACAACCGTTGTCGGATTGTGGAAACAACGCCGCGCGGCCTCTTGCGAGATCCGATCGGCGGGGAAGACGATAGGGTTGTGGCGCGGCATCGAGTCGCACCGCGTCGATGCCGGCTTCTCGTGAAATCATAATCTCGGAGCGCGCCGCCGCTCGCATCGCCGCCGCCCGCGCGTGGCTGGAGTCGCAGCCACCTGCCCGCGAAGTCCTCGTGATCGCGTCGGTCAAGGAGGCCGCCGACGACCTGGTGCGCGCGTTCGCGGTTTCGCGCGGCGCGATGCTCGGGGTGCATCGCTTGACCCTGAACCGGCTCGTAGGGTTGCTCGCCGCCGAGGAGCTGGCGGATGCCGGCCTCACGCCCGCCGACGGACTCGCGGCCGAGGCGGTGGCGGCGCGCGCGGTCTTTCGGCTGGCGCCGTCGGGTGCGCTCGCGCATTTCGAACCGGTGTTGAATCGTCCCGGTTTTTCACGCGCGTTGGCGCGCACGCTGATCGAGCTTCGATGGAACGACATCGCCGTTGGCGAGTTGCGTGCGCTCGGCGGCGCGGGTGAGGCGATTGCCGCGACGCTGGCGCAATTCGACGCCGAGTTGGCCGATGCCAGGCTGATCGATCGCGCCGGGATGCTGAAAGTCGCGACTCGCGCCGTGCTCGCGAGTCAGCCGCCGCGCTTCGTTGGACTGCCGGTTCTGCTGCTCGATCCATCTGTGGACAGCGCGCTCGACCGCGACTTTATTGCGGCCCTCGCCGCGCGTTCGCCGTCAATTCTCGCCACGATTCCCGCCGGCGACTCGCCCGTTCAAATGCTCCTTGAAGATGCGCTCGGCGTGCGCGCAACTGCATTGGCGCCGCCGGCGAACGAAAACGTCGCGCCCTCGCTCGAGCGTCTGCAGGCGCATTTGTTTGCCGACACCGCACCGCCCGAGCGCGACGTGGACGAAACCGTGACGGTGGTTTCGGCCCCGGGCGAGATGCACGAGTGCGTCGAGATCGCGCGGCGAATCGCCGCCGAGGCCAGGCGCGGCGTGCCGTTCGATCGAATCGCCGTGCTGCTGCATGACCCGCTGCGCTACGCGCCGTATTTGCAGGAAGCGCTCGCCCGCGCGGGCATCCCGGCTTACTTTGCGCGAGGTACGCGGCGGCCCGAGCCGGGAGGACGCGCCCTGCTCGCGCTGCTCGCGTGCGCCGCGGAAAATCTTTCCGCGCGCCGCTTCGCGGAATATCTTTCGCTGGCTCAAGTGCCCGACCCCGATCGCCCGCGTGAGGATGAGCCGACAATCAGCGCGGACGCGGAACTCGCGCCGGCCCCGCTGGAGTCGGATCTTGAAGTCGAAGGCACCGCTGCTTCAGTTGACAACATCGACGCCTCCGATCCCGTTCCCATGATCGATGGAACGGCGCGGGCGCCATGGCGATGGGAGCGGCTGCTCGTCGATGCGGCGGTGATCGGCAGCGCGCAGAGATGGAAGAAACGGCTGGCGGGTTTGGGCAACGAGCTCAGGGCGCGGCGCGCGGAAATTGCCGACGATGACGCGCGCGCGGCGGGTCTGGAGCGGCGAATTCTCGACCTTGCGCATCTCGGCGAGGTGGCGATGCCGATTCTTTCGATGCTCGACGCGGCGCCGCGCGATGCGACCTGGGGCGACTGGCTCAAATTTCTTCGCGGGCTGGTTGACCCGGCGATTCGCGATCGCGAACCGGTTCTCGCCGCGCTGGCGGAGCTTGAACCGATGGCGCCGGTCGGTCCGGTCGGACTCGACGAGGTGCGTTTGGTGCTGAACGATCGGCTCGGCCGACTGGAAGCTCCGCGGCGCGTTCGCCGCTATGGCGCGGTGTTCGTCGCGCCGCCGAATCGCGCGCGCGGCATGGGGTTCGACGTCGTTATCGTCCCGGGTCTTGCCGAGCGCATGTTTCCGCGCAAGCTGACCGAAGATCCGATCCTTTCCGATTCAGCGCCGCGCGCGGCTGAGCCCGTATCTCGCGCGCATTGAGCGGCGGGTCGGCGCGGAGCGGCTCGCATTGAGAATTGCGGCGGGCGCGGCGCGCGAGCGTGCGATGTTTTCTTATTCGCGGGTGGATCTTGACCAGGGCCGTCCGCGAGTGCCGTCGTTTTACGCGCTTGAAATTCTGCATGCTGCGGAGGGCCGCCTGCCCGGCTTCGATGAGCTGGCGAATCGCGCGGCGTCGCAGCCCACGGCGCGGCTCTCATGGCCGGCGCCGGCAAATCCCGCAGACGCGATCGATGACGCAGAATTCGATCTGTCGGTTTTGGACAAACTGGTGGACGCCGATCCCCAGACGACGATTGGCGCGGCGAACTATCTGCTCGGCGCCAACGTGCATCTCGCCCGCGCGCTGCGCGCGCGCGCGCGACGGTGGCGCAAGCTATGGACGCCGGTGGACGGGCTGGTCGATCCGGACGCGGCGGCGTTGGCGGTGTTGGGCAAGCATCAGCTCTCCGCGCGTTCATACTCGCCGACCGCGCTGCAGAATTTCGCCGCATGCCCGTATCGTTTTTTCCTTCAAGCGATCCATCGGCTGGAGCCGCGCGAGGAACCGGAGGCGATCGAGACGCTCGATCCGCTCACGCGCGGCAGCCTGTTTGCGGAGGTCCAATACGAAATCCTGACGGCGCTCAGAGAGCTCGACGTGCTGCCGGTTATGCCGGAAGACCTGGAGGACGCGTCCGCGTTGCTCGACGAGCGGCTCGACGAAGTTGCGGCGCGATGGCATGAGGATCTCGCGCCGGCGATCGAGCGCGTATGGCGCGACGGAATCGACGGCATCCGCGCCGACTTGCGCGAATGGATGCGGCGCGCGGCCGAGGATCCGGAGCATTGGCGGCCCGAGTGGTTCGAACTCGGCTTCGGGCTGAGCGATCGCGCGCAGGCGGATCCGCATAGCTCGGCGGAGCCGGTGGCGATCGATGGCGGGCTGAGCCTGCGCGGGTCGATCGACCTGCTCGAGCGCGATCCGGCCGGGCGAATTCGCGTGACCGATCACAAGACCGGCAAAGTGCGCGCCGCCAAGGACTTCGTGATCGGCGGCGGCAAGACGCTGCAGCCGATTTTATATGCGCTCGCGGCCGAACGCTTGCTGGGCGAGCCGATCTACGCCGGGCGGCTTTACTACTGTACCGCGACCGGCGGCTACGAGGAGCGAGTTGTTGAAATCAACGACGAGGCACGGGGCGCGGTGCGAAAATTCGTCGCGACAATCAAAAAATCGCTGGAGGAGGGATTTCTGCCGGCCGCACCGGACGATCGCGAATGCGAATGGTGCGACTACAAACGCGTGTGCGGCCCGTACGAAGAGCGGCGCTCGCGAATCAAACCGAAAGCGCGGCTCGAGCCGCTGAACCGGCTGCGCGAGATGCGCTAACGCCGTGCCCGATACCATCATATCCGACCAGGCGGTGCGCGATCGGATTCGCGACGACCTCGGCGTCACGCTCGTAATCGAGGCCGCCGCCGGTACGGGCAAGACCACGGCGCTGGTGAATCGAATCGTGTCGGTGATCGGATCGGGGCGCGGCGAGCTGGCGCGGATCGTTGCGGTGACGTTCACCGAGAAGGCGGCCGGCGAGCTGAAGCTGCGGCTGCGCGGCGAAATCGAACGTGCGCGCCATAGCACCGAACTCTTGAGCGAAGCGCGGTTGCGCTTCGACGAGGCGCTCAAGCAACTCGAAGAAGCACGCATAGGAACGATTCATTCGTTTTGCGCCGACCTGCTGCGGGAGCGGCCGGTGGAAGCGCGGGTCGATCCGATGTTCGAAGTCGCGCCCGAGGACTTTGCGGGCGAGATGTTCGACGCCGCGTTCGAACGATGGTTCGAGCGGGTGCTGGACAATCCGGGCGAGGGAATGCGCCGCCTGCTGCGGCGGCGCGATCTGTCGGAGCGCACGGGACCGCGCGCGATCGCGCGCCGCGCGGCGCTCGAGCTGCTGAACTGGCGGGACTTCGACTCCCCGTGGCGGCATTCGCCATTCGAGCGCGACGCCGAGATCGACGCGATCATCGCGGAGGTCGAAGCGCTGGGCAAACTTTCCGAACTCGGAGAGGAGGACGACTGGCTGGCGCGGAGCCTCGACGCGATCGCGAAGCCGGTTGCGGAGGCGACACGGCTGGAGGCGGTGCGCGGGCGCGACTACGACGCGCTCGAGTCGGTGTTGATCGCGCTTTGCACGGGGCGGCGCTGGGATTGGAAGGGATACGGCGGCAGCTTTGGCGAGGTGACGCGCGAGGAGATTTTCCGGCACCGCGCCGAACTGCATGAGCGGCTGAAGAAGTTTCGCGACGATGCGGGGGCGAATCTGGCGCCGCTCCTGCGCGACGAGCTGTGGCCTATCGTCGGTATCTACGAAGACCTGAAGCGCCGCGCGGGGCGGCTGGACTTCCTGGACTTGCTGCTGATTGCGCGCAACCTGGTCCGCGACGATCCGGCGGTGCGCGCCGAGCTGCAAAATCGCTTCACGCATATTTTCATCGATGAGTTCCAGGATACCGATCCGCTGCAGGCGGAAATTCTGCTGCTGCTTTCGTCGGCCGATCCCGCCGAGTCGAACTGGCTGAAGGTCAAGCCGATCGCCGGAAAACTATTTACCGTCGGCGATCCAAAACAGTCGATTTACCGTTTCCGCCGCGCCGACGTTTCGCTCTACCAGGGCGTCAAACAGTTGCTGCTGATGCATGGCGCAGCGCTCGAATATCTGACGGTGAGCTTTCGCGGGACTCCCGCGATTCAAACAATGGTCAATGCCGCGTTCGCGCCGCTGATGAGCGAGGAATCGGGCACGCAGCCGGCGTACGCGCCGTTGATGCCGTATCGCGCGGAGCCGGGGACCCAGCCATCGATTGTCGCGTTGCCGGTGCCGGAACCGTACGGCGACTATGGGCGGGTGGTCGATTGGAAAATCGACGAGTCGCTTCCCGACGCGATTGCCGCGTACGCGCGATGGCTGGTTTACGAAAGCGGATGGACGGTGACCGAGCGCGAGGCGCCCGCTGCGCGCGTGCCGATTCGTCCGCGGCATATATGCATCCTGTTTCGCCGCATGAATTCGTTCGGACGCGACGTAACGAGGCCGTATTTGCGCGCGCTCGAGGCGCGGCATATCCCGCACGTGCTGGTCAAGGGCGGGTCCTTCAACGAGCGCGAAGAAGTGATCGCGGTGCGAAATATCCTCGGCGCAATCGAGCGGCCCGATGACGAGTTGACGGTGTTCGCTGCGCTGCGCGGGCCGGTGTTCGCGCTGACGGATGCGGCGCTGCTCGAATTCCGCATGACGCAGGGCCGGCTGCATCCGTTTCGCAAGCTGCCCGACGATATTCCCGACAGTCTCAAGGAAGTGAAGGGCGCGCTCGACGTGATCAAGGGGTTGCATCGCGGGCGGAATCGAAGGCCGATTGCGGAGACGATTGCGACGCTGCTGGCGACGACTCGCGCGCATGCGGGAATCGCCATTTGGCCGACCGGTGAGCAGGCGCTGGCGAATATCATGCGAATCATGGACCAGGCGCGGCGTTACGAAGCGCGCGGCGGGATGACCTCGTTTCGGGCTTTCGTCGATGAGCTCGAAGCGCGCGCCGATCGCGACGAGGCGAGCGAGACGCCGATCGTCGAGGAAGGCACCGAGGGCGTGCGGATCATGACGGTGCATCGCGCGAAGGGTCTGGAATTTCCGGTCGTCATCCTGGCCGATATCACCTGCAACGAAACTCGCGCCGACGCGTCGCGATATATCGAGCCCGCGTCGAAGCTGGCCGCGATGGAGCTTGCGGGATGCGCACCGCGCGAACTGCAGGAAAACGCGGAGGGGGAGCATCGCCGCGACGAAGAGGAAGCAATCCGCCTGCTCTACGTGGCTGCCACTCGCGCGCGCGATCTGATAGTGGTGCCGGCGGTTGGCGACGAAGAGCGCGACGGCTGGCTCGCGCGGCTGAATCCCGTCGTCTATCCGGCGCAGACAGATCGACGTTCGCCAATTGCGCGACAGCCGCCGGGATGCCCCGAATTCGGCGACGACAGCGTCCTGACCCGCCCCGCGAAAGCGCCGGGCAAAATGAAATCGGTAGCGCCGGGATTACATCGCGCGCAGCATGGAGAGCATCGGCAAGAGCATCAGATAGTTTGGTGGGATCCGCGGCTGCTGATCCTGAACGTCGACGAGAAGATGGGGCTTCGGCAGGACAAGTTGCTGCAGGCCGACGAAAATAAACTCGTATCAGACCGCGGGATCAAGCTGCGCGAGCAATGGAGCGCGAACCGGGCGGCGATGCTCGAGGCTGGAATGACGCCGAGCATAAACGTGGCGACGGCGACTGAACTTGCGCTTGCAGCGCCGGCGGCCGGACCGACGCTGGCGGAAGCGATCGCGATCGAAGAGACGAGTCGCGATCGCGGCCGGCCGCATGGCAAGCGATTCGGCACACTCGTGCATCTTACGATGCTGCGTGCGCCGATCGACGCGGACGCGCGCGAGATCGGCAAGATCGCGGCGGCCGCGGCCAAGATGATCGGCGCGCCGGAGCAGGAGGTCGTCGCTGCCGCGCATGCCGTAAAGGCTGCGCTTAAGTCTCCGCTGATGCGCCGGGCGAAGGCTGCGGCGACGGTCATGCGTGAATGTCCGCTGATGATCCGGCTCGAAGATGGCACCGCAGTCGAAGGGATCGCGGATCTCGCGTTCGCGGAGAATAGCGTCGATGGCGCGGTCTGGACGGTGGTCGATTTCAAGACCGATGTAGATGTAGCGTCGCGGCTCGACGAATATCGCGCGCAGATCAGGTTCTATGTGCGGGCGGTCAGGGAGAGCACGGGGCGGCCGGCAAGCGGCGAGATTTTGTGGATCTAGATATAGAGGAAGGGTAAATCACTTTATTTTATGTGAAACCCGCGGTGGGTTTCACACTTCCTTCGGCAGGGGTGACCTCCTTCGGCTTCGCTCAGGACAGGCTCTGCACCCAATGTTAAGAAAGATGCGGGAGTTCGTCCCCGTTAGAAAGGGGTGAGAGAAGAGATGCGGCGCGAAATATTGGTTGTCGGATACGGGTCGTTGCTTAGCGGTTATGGGTTGCTGGCCGAGCGGCGCGGTGGCGCGAGCCGGCTGGTGGCGCGTGACGTGCATCCGGTTTCGATTCGAAATGCGCGGCGTGGACTGGCCAAGCCTTCGAGCCACGGCAGGTACCTGGCGATGGATATCGAGCCGGTCGATCGCAGCCTGCCAATTACCGCATCGACAGCGGCGGACAACCATGACGGCGTTATCGGCGGGCTGCTGCTGACGTTCGATCGCGAATATGCGCCGACGATCGCGCGGCGCGAGGATTACGATGCCGATGCGTTCGAGCGGTTGATCGGGCTCGCGGATCGCGCGGGCAAAGCGCTCGGCGAGTACCTGATAGAGATCGCGGGCGGGAGGAATTTCGACCTGCTCGCATACCGGACCGCGCTGCGCACGGCGCTCGACTACACATCGCCGGGATATATTTTCCATCCGATCGAAATCGACGACGGCCGTATCGCGATAATTGCGATCGGTTCGGGATTCGAAGGCAGCGGAGATCCGGGGATTGTCTCGCGACGCCAGCAATTCGGGATGGACCGGCTGCTGTCGCTCGAGGAGTCGGTGCGGCTCGAAATTCCCGGTTTCGATCGCGCGGGACAGATAGGATACTACGCGGAGTGTATTCTCGGCGGACTGCATGGGCTGGAGGTGGGCGACCTGGTGCCGCGATTCGATCCGGATGCGCGATGGGCGCGCGAACTCGCAGCGCATCTCGGGCCGATCGCCCTCGGCGAGCGCGACAGGTTTATCCAAGCGACCTCGCTCGACGCGGCGCGCTACGCCGAGCGGTTTTCGCTCTTATCGCGACGCACGCCGAGCTTGACGGCAATGCTGGAGCTGGCTGGCGTCGTATAGTGACAGGGAAGAGTCGATGGCCGCGAAAGCGAATTTTTCAATTCATGTAGCGAAGGAGAATCTGAAATTTTCGGCCGCGCATTTTATCGCCTACCCGGGGTTTCGCGAACCGCTGCATGGCCATAACTACCAGGTCGGCGTGTACGTCGAGGGGCGGCTGGCGAAGACCGGCTACGTGATCGATTTTGGGCTGATCAAAAAGCTCACCAAGGAGATCGTCGATCGACTCGACGAGCGTACCATCGTTCCGGCCAACAGCGATTGCCTGACGATCGACGGACCCAAGGACGGGGTGATGCGAATCCGCTACGAGAACGACGAGTTCGTGCTGCCGGCGGCCGACGTGTGTATCGTGCCTATCGTGCATAGCTCAGCGGAAGAACTGGCGCGCTACATTTGGCAGGAGTTGGCGGCGGCGCTGGGCGCGCGCGGCGCGCTGAAACTCGTGACGACGATGGAAATCTCGGTGGCCGAGGGGCCGGGTCAGTCGGCGCACTATCGCAACTCGACGGGCGGCATCTGATCAAGTTCTTTCCGTAACAATTTCCGCGATTTGCAGCGTCCGATCTGCTCACTTGCAGTCATCGTCCTGTCAACTGCGTGCGCAGCGTGAGACCATTTTGCCAGGTAAGCGGCGGTCTTTTCATCGCCGGTTACGGAGCGAAAACAGGGGTGGCGTTGCAAGCGAAATTCGCAGAGCCGGAGACGCCTTTTGCGGTCGAGCGGGCACTCGTCGGAGCACATCCGGCGATCGTGAAACTGCGCGCGTTGATCGAGCGCGTCGCGCCGACCGAGGTCACGGTGCTGATCACGGGCGAGAGCGGCACCGGCAAGGAAGTGGTTGCGCAGGCGATTCATACGCTGTCGCCGCGCAGCCTTCAGCCGTTCGTGCCGGTGAACTGCGCGGCGATTCCGCACGACCTGCTCGAGTCCGAGATGTTCGGCCATGAGCGGGGCGCACTCACGGGCGCCGCAGGATCGCGTCACGGGCTGCTGGCGACGGCCGATCGCGGCACGATCTTCTTGGACGAAATCGGCGAGATGCCAATCGGGTTGCAGGCGAAACTTCTGCGCGTGCTCGAAGACGGCGTGGTGCGGCCGGTTGGCGCGGACCGGGCGACGCGGGTCAACGTGCGCGTGATCGCGGCGACCAACGTCGATCTGGCCGAGGCAGTGGCGAAGGGCGCGTTTCGCGAGGATCTCTTCTATCGTCTGCAGGTGGTACCAATCGTGATTGCGCCGGTGCGCGAGCGGCGTTCGGATATCCCGCTGCTCACGGAACACTTTCTCGAGCGCATCCGCGGTCGCATGCCCGGGCGCGAAATCGCAATCAGCCGGGAGGCGATGGTGGCGCTATGGTCGTACGATTGGCCGGGCAACGTGCGCGAGCTCGAGAATATGGTCGAGCGGCTGGCGATCCTGTGCGAGGGGTCGATTATCGACACGTCGATTCTGCCAGAGAACCTGGTGGCAGGCGCGCGGCCTGCGACGGCTCCGATTGCGGTCAAGCTGAGTGACGGCCGAGTGAACCTGAACAACTTGGTACGGGAATTGGAAGGTAGATTGATAAATGATGCGCTCACGCATACCCGAGGGAACAAACAGGCGGCGGCGCGGTTGCTGGGACTCAAGCGGACGACATTTTCTGCGAAGCTGAGGCGCTGCGGTGTGGTAGCTCCGGCGGCTTTGGACGACGGCGAGGAAGACTAGACGAGCAAAGAATTGTATGGATGAAGCAAGCAGAGCGCCTCAGATAATGGTGGTTGACGACGATCAAGATACCGTCGCAATCCTTGCCCACCATTTGCGGCGCGAAGGCTTTGTCCCGATAGAGGCCAACTCTGGAGCACAGTGTCTCAAACTGGTTCATGAAAACGAAGTTGACGTAATTCTGCTTGACCTGATGATGCCTGAAATGGACGGCTTCGAGGTCGTGAAGGCGCTTAGGGACAATCCCGTGACCGCGGAAATCCCAATCATCATGATTACCGCGCGCGACGATTTGGATGCGCGGGCCGAGGGAATGCGCCTGGGAGTCAGCGACTTCCTGGCCAAGCCGGTATTCCGGCGCCAGCTCGCCAGCCGCGTCCGTGCACAGCTCGAAGTGGTCGAGACGGCGCGCAATGCGAGCGCGGCGATGGATCGCCTCGAAGCGGCGAAGAGTCGGTCGCAGCATTAGGCTGGTTGGTGAGATCGATCGAGGGCTGCGGTCACGATTCGAGAAGCCCGTTGTTGCCGCAGTGCGCGGGCTGCACGCGAGCGCATTGCGATCCCCTGACGCGTTCGACTACAAATTAGTGGGCAAAGATCGCTTCCGGGATCTCCGTTCGGGATGAGAAGGAGGAATTCGCGATGAACGGTGAGGGCCGAATACCGCAAGCCAACATATTTGCGGCGCTGACATACCTGCTGGGCTTCGTCACCGGCCTGATTTTTCTTTATCTCGAACCGTACAATCAGGACGAGTTCGTCCGCTTTCACGCGCGCCAGTCGATTGGCTTCTCGGTTGCGTGGTTCGCTATCGCCGTCGTGTTCGGCGTATTTATCGCCGTGCTGCCCCATGGATTGGGGGCGCTGCTTAATTTCATTCTGACGCTAATCGACATCGCACTTGCGGTGTTCTGGGTTTTCCTCATGTACAAGGCTTACAACGGCGAGCGCTACCGGATTCCCGAGCTGGCCGACATCGTCGATAGCATCGCGGGAACTCCCACCGCGTAGCATCGCGCATCGCGCTCAGGGCGCGGCCGATTTCCGAAATCTACTTATGCGGGGGCGTGGTGCCGGCGGCCTTTTCCCCAGCCGCGGCGGCGTCGGGCGCATCGTCGGTCGGTTGCTCGGTCCCGTCTTCGTTTTCGTTGTCGGCCGTCGCAGGCGGTGGAACCTCCGACTCGATGTTCGCGGTACCCTGCGGAGCCAGGCGCAAGCTCGGCTCGCGATCAATCGCGTCGAGCACGCGGCGCGAAATTTCGTCGGTGATTTGCGGCGCGGAGTAAGTTTCGGCGGGATAGCGAATGACTATTTCCAGGCCGGCCTTGCTCAGATACAAGCGGCTCTGGGGCTTGGGCGTCTCGAGCACGATGTTGAGGTCGCGCTCCAGATGCCGATAGTCGCGCATCACGCGGTCGCGATAGCGCGCGAACACTTCATCGACAACCTCGAGCAGGCGTTTCTCGGCCAGCCGGTAGTCGATATTGGGGGCGAGCGTGAGCCGCACCTCGTTCCACACGAAGCTGGTGCCGGGCGCCTGCTTGAAGAAGTTGCCCGACGGCTGAAACACGATCGCGTTGGAGAACACTACCACGCGGCCGGTGGGCTCGTGATGCGTCCCGGTGCCGCCGAGCTCCATCAGCGAAAGTTTCACCAGCCCGATATCGATCACGTCGCCGGTCACGCCGCCGATTTGGACGCGATCGCCGGCCTTGATTCCGAATCGCCCGATCAGAAAGAAGTAGCCGGCGATCGACAAAATCACATTCTGCAGAGCGACGGCGATACCGGCGGCGGCAAATCCCACCACGGTGGCGGCCGATCCGATCTCGTCGGAGAAATTGATCAGCACGACGGCCAGGACGATCAGCCCGAGCACGAGCCGGCGCGCCGCCATCACCTGCCCGCGGCGGCGAATGTCGGTGACGTAGCGATTGGTGATCCATCGCCACGCCATCGCACCGAGAAAGATCAGCACGAAAGCGGCGCCCAGCCCGATCATGCGGATGACGAGGCTTCTGAATTCCTTGTTCCAGCGCTGTTCGATCGCGGCGTGCCACCTGCCGACGTTGTTGGTGTAAATACCCAGCAGCACGATCTGCTTGTTAAGCGGCAGCCCGGCGTCTCTTGCGAGTTGGTACTCTTCGAGCAGGCTCTCGAATGATTTCGTGCGGTCTTTGAGTGTTGCGACGTCGGCAGTGCCGGTGCCCTGCGAGAGTGCGTTTCCGCGCGCGTTGAGTTCGGCGATCAAGTTGATGATCGACTGGCGGACACCGGTGGCGCGCGCGGCCAGCGCTTGCGCGAGCGCGCGGTTCTGATCGAGGGCCTCGAGTTTGTTGCTGAGCGCGATCAGTTCGGTGGTGACGCCGAAAATCCCGGTGGGCTCGGCTCTCGCCACGAAGGTGCTCTCGGCCGGGAGGGCCGGCGGCCGTTTGGCGTTGCTATCGGAAATCGAATGCTCGAGCTCGTCTATTTGAGCGGTCAGTCCGCCGCTCTGATCGGGCGACGAGCTGCCGCTTTTGAACTGCGCGAGTGCCTTGAGCGTATTGACGCGCTCCTGTTTGAGATCGAGTTCGCTCTGCGATTCTTGAATTTCGGATGCGATCGCCGCGCGCTGGCGCGCAGGCGCTTTCGCGAGCCGCGCCTGCAAATCCTTGATGCGCGCGCGGATCAGGTCCGCGGCGGCGGCGAGCGTCTCATACATTTGCGTGATGTTGCCCAGCCCGGCGTCCGCCGCTGAACCAGCAGACCCAGCGGCGGCGCCGGCGTTTGGGTTGGTCTTGGCAATGAACTTCGCTTGCTTGCGCGCGTAGTCGAAAGCCAGCCGCAGAACTTCGCCGGCTACCTGGCGGTCATCGGCGAAAAAAAGTGTTTCGTCAGGATCGCGCACCAGCTGCGCTTCGACGCTTAGATGCCCGTACCACTTGATCACGTCGCTCAGATACAAAATCACTGTCTGCGCGTCGGGAGGCGACGGCGCCGATGTGGTGCGTGATGTGGGACTCGACGCGGATGCGGGCTGGGGCGCGGCGGTTACCAGGACGGTTGGCGCCGCCGATACGGTTTGGGTATCGGCCGCGGGCTTCGGACTCTGGGCGAATGCGGGCGCGGTAGTCGCGCCGGGAAATCCGGCGATCGCGATCGAAAGTGCGATCGCGCCTGCGATTCGAAGGCGCACGCCGGCTAATGGGATCGAAGTCTTACCGTGGGGACGCATCGCGATTGGTCCGGACCCGGAATGCGCACGTCGGCGCCGAGTCAAAACAAACCCTACCACTGAGGAGAGAAGAAATCCTGACTCGGGCGCAGGGGCTGGCCCCCGCTAGCCGACGGGGGCGGCGCCGCGCTCGGGCGCGAGATCTGCGTAACGCGCGGGTGGCGCCCATGGCGTGTCGAGCGCGTCGAACTCACGGATCAACCCGTCGATGTCTTTGACGTTGGCGGTTTTGCGGATCAAATCACGGACCATCGCGGTCCGCTCGTTCAGCCGGTGACGAAGCATTCCGCGAATCCCGCGCTCCGAGAGATCGTTCACGACCTTGCGGCCGGATACGGGCTTGCCGTCAAGGGTGAGCAGCGTGCGCGCCTGAATTTCAGAGAGCGCGGTGCGCAGGTACTCGACGTGCGGCGATTCGTCGGAGCGGATAAAGCGCACGAGGTTGGCGGCGTCAATCGGAGCGTCGGAAACTTCGGGGTCGGACAGGATTTCCTCGGCCCACGCGAACGTCGAGGTGGCGAAGACCTCGATCGCGAGCACGTTGGCCATGAAGCGAATCAATCGCTCGACCTGCTGGCCAAGCTCCGGGAAAAGGGCGGCGGGCTGGCTGGCTCCGCGCTGTGCGATGAGGCTCGCGTAAATTTCAGGTGAGATCGCGGGATTGGACAGCCCCGCGTCACGGGCCGCGTCCCACATCTGGCGATGACCGCCCTCCTCGGACCATCCCGCTTCGTCGCGCGCGTGCGCTTCGAACAGGCCGCCGGTCAGATGGGCGATCGCGGTGCCTGCGGTGTCCTCGCGGATGAAGGTGGCGAGCGGCGGCACTGGCAGATCGCGGATCATCGCGCCGAAGCCCTCGACGATCGCGATTTCGGACAGCCATCGCACCATCGGCTCGCGCACGCCCGAGCGCAGCAGGAATTTTACCTGCGCGGCGTTGGGCACCTGCGGCGAGATGGTGTCGGCGGGAATCTCGAAAAGCGGAGTTCCCGAGGTCGCGACGTGCTGCTCCTGCCACGCCTTGATCGCAGGCACGCGGAACGCAGTCCGCGGCGAGCGGTAATGGCCGTCGGCGTCGAAACCGCCGTGGCATTTCACGCCTTTGACGATTAGCGGCTCGCGGGTGGGGACGTTGGCGAGAATTTCTTCGGTCGAGAAGTTCAGTTGCGATTCATGAGCCATCGAAAGTCACCTGGGTTCGTGCGTTGATGCGCCGCCGCGCGCGTTCAAGGACTCGCCGCCACTCGCCTAACATACGTTAGGGTCTGGAAACGAGTCAACGCCGCCCGGCGAAAGGGGTAAGATGCAGGCGGAGTTTGCCTTGAGCAACGTCAAAAGGCCCCGTTCGAACTCCTAACAGGGGGAAGCGCGCATCTTACAGACGGGAAGCGCGAAACCTGCGTGAGGTTTCGCATCTCCGCTCCGGCGATGACCTATCGCCGATCGGGGTACTTTGTAACCGAATCGCCAGCTTTGCAGCTCAGGCGAGGATTTCCGCAACGGCGGCAACGCCCAAACAGCTCGTTCAACCGGCGCAGGAGGTCCGTCAGTTTTCCTCGACGCGCAAGTGGGGGCAATCGCGTTCTCAGTCATGCTGTGCACCGTGCTCGAGGTGCTCGACAGTGCGGGCGCGGGCGGATCGCGCGTAAAGAGGGCACGGGGGCGATCGGTTGTCAAGTTTCGATTCGGATCTTAATCGATCGTTCAATGTTGCCTGACCACGGCACCCGCGCTAGTTAAGATCCCGACTGTATTGATCGTTACTCTTGATGGCCTGAAAACGTCGCGCGAATCGCAACGGCCAAGTCGGGGGATTTGACCACCGAGCCGACGCGCGCATATCCATCGAGCTGCTGCTTGGATTGAGAAGTGGTGTGGGCAGGCGGGCGGGCATCGCGGATGCTGAGCGGGCTGATGGTCCGATGAAAAGAGCCGGTGCGCATGGCGCAAGTTTGTTTTGGCGCTTTTCGATCTCGGAGCCCTGAAGCCGGCGCCGTCGGGCGCCGCAGCCGGCGTTGTTGGCGCGACGCGACGGCTATACGACGCATTCCCGGAATTTCCCGAATCGATTTTTCCCCCATCACTCGCAGTTCCAATTCGAAATTTGAAATATCCATCCGACGGCCCCTGACGGTGTCCGGCGGTAAGGCTTCGCGCCGATGCACGTGCGTTCGCACGTCCTCGACCGCGGCACGCCGACCGGAACTCGAAGCCCTGGGAGGTTGAGCTGTGCGAAACGGACCCTTGGTTCATCGACGCGCCCACGCATCGCGATTTGCTTACGGCGCGCCGTCGCCGTTGGAGCGTCTGCAATCGTTGTCAGCATTCGGCAGCCCGCGGGTCTTTTCACGCCTGGCGCGAAGCGCGCAAGTCGAGGCCGCGCCGTGGAAGATGCAGCGTTTGCAGCTCGGCAGCCGCCTGCCGATCAATCTGCGTCATTTCCTGGCCGAGCAACTGGGGTCCTCGATGCGTGTCGAGGACGACTCGATCGTCGCGCTCGAACCGCGTTCAAATGAAACCCTGATGCGCGAGCTGGCTCGGGCGATTCGGCGCTTTTCCGCCGAGCGCGCGCGCGAAGCATGGTGTGAATGCGCGATGGGACTGGATCGCCTCGAGCGCGAGTTCTTCGCCGCACCCAGCGACGACCGGGGACCCGTCGTGTTGTGCCTGCGATGCTCGTGCGTGGGCGCCGGTCCTCTCGATCAGCATTGCGGGAGCCGATGCATCCCCGTCCATTTGGGTGCCGAGGTGCGCGCGCAGCAACTCGAGGGCAAATGCGTGGATGGGGCGCTGACGCCCGACGCGCTGCATCGCGCGGTCGAGAATTTCCGCCTCTACCGGACCGAAGGCGGCCTGCCTCATTATGATTTGGACTGCTACGTGGCGGGCGGACAGGTGATTTTCACCTGGCGTCCGCTGCAGGCATAGCGCAACGAAAACGATTCACTGAAAAAAAACGGGCGTCGGATTTCTCCGGCACCCGATTGGCAATCAGAATTTCAGTCTTCCAGTAGTTACATCGCCGACGCGCGGCGGCGGCGCTGTTCCTTGCGGCGGCGGCGCTGGGCCTCGGAACGCTTGCGCTTGCGGCGGACGCTGGGCTTCTCGTAAAAAGCCCGCTTCTTCATCTCCTTGAATACACCCTCCTTGGCCAGCTTGCGTTTGAGTACCCGCATCGCCTGATCAAGAGAGCCTTCGACCCGAATTTCCATAGTCCTCCGTCCGTCCGGTGATTAGCCTATCGAGCTTAGGTCCGCCCTTGGTCAGAGTCAACCAGCGCCGGGGCGTCCAGGTGTTCTCCGCGGATCCCGTAATTGCTCTTCATGCGCACAACCCGCGTCTGGTAAAGGAATGGAGTCGCGGCAGGGGTGACACCTGCACCCAGTGTTAAGAGGGACGGATGGGGCGCTTCGCACCTGTTCGAAAGCTTAGGAAGCGGACGAGTGTCAGCTCGCTCGCGGGGCGAAGTGTAGCGCGCATAGAAGGAGCTTCGAGATGGATTTGGGTTTGACGGGAAAAGTCGCAATGGTGACGGGCGCCAGCCGCGGTCTGGGCCGCGCGATGGCTCATGCGCTCGCGGACGAGGGGATGTATCTCAGCGTATGCGCGCGAACCCAGCGGACGCTGACTGAAGCAGTCGCCGCGCTGACGCAGACCGGGTCGGTGCCGCGGCCGGCGATGGGGTTGGTCGGCGACGTGACGAAGCCTGAGGACGCGCAACGGTGGGTGGATGAAACCGTCAGGAGATTCGGCGGAATCGACGTGCTCGTCAACAATGCGGGCGCGGCGCGGCCGGGGGCGTTCGCGGAAATCCCCGAGTCGGCGTGGCAGGAGCAATTCGATCTGAATCTGTTCGCGCCGGTGCGGCTGGCTCGGCTGTGCGCCCCGCACATGGAAAAGCGCGGCGGCGGTTCGATCATCAATATCGGTTCGATCTACGGGCGTGAGTCAGGCGGGCCGCTCACCTACAACGCGTCGAAAGCGGCGCTTCATTCATTCACCAAGATGCTCGCGCGCGAGTACGCGCCGAAAAATATCCGCGTCAACGCGATCGCTCCCGGCTCGATACTCACGGCCGGCGGAAACTGGGAGCGGCGCTTTCGCGACAATCCAGCCTTCGAGAAGGATTTCATCAGCCATGAGTTGCCGGCCGGGCGCCTGGGCCGTCCCGAGGAAGTCGCGTACGCGGTCGTGATGCTCGCGTCGCCGCGCGCGAGCTGGATTATGGGCGCCAATATCCCGGTGGACGGCGCGCAGGGACGATCGATCCTCTGATGATGCGGCTGCGCTTTTTCTTCCGATTCTGCTTCCCGATGGTCGCGGCGCTTATCCTCGCGGGATGCAGTGCGCCGCTGCCGAGCACCGAACTTCCGCCGGCACGGTTCGTCTCGGCGGCGCCGGAGTTTCCCGGCTTTCACGACTACCGCGGAATCATCGATCTGCCGATCAAAACGTCGGGGATGGATCAATCGGAAATCGCGGACCTGGCCAAGGCTGCGCAAATCGATTTCATATTTCTTGCCGATCGCGTCCAACCCAGTCAAAGCGAAAGCGACTCCGGCTTCGGAATCGCTGGATTCTCGAACGGCATTCTTTTCATTCCGGGCGGAGCGTTCGAAATCGGCGGCAGCGAGATAATCGGCGTGAACATCCACGAACCGATCAAACCCAACCTCGCGCCCAACGATTTGATTTCGGCGATTCACGACCAGAGCGGACTGGCAATTGCGGCCGACCCCGCGAAGTTTGCGTCGTCGGCAGACTACGCGCTGGCGGACGCGATGGAAGTTTACAGCCAGCGCTCGGCCTGGACGGCGCAAAATCCCACCACGCTATACTTTCGCGCGATTTTTCTCGGCACCGATCATTTCCTGTCCGGGCTGGACCTTCGCCCCGATGCGAACCTCGCGCTTTACGACCGGATGACGGCCGGCGCGCGGGTCTCGATGCTCGCGGGGATGGGCGCGCCTGACAACATGGACGTGCTCGGCGCGAAGGTTGGCACGATGCCGCAACTTTTTCTGTTCTGCACCACCCATCTGATTGCGCGCGAGCGCGATTCGGCGCCGATCCTCGAGGCGCTCCGGCTCGGACATTCGTACGCGAGCTTCGACTATCTGGGCTACGTCGGCGCGTTCGCGTTCTTCGCGCAGATCGGCGCGACAACGACAATGATGGGTGATGAAGTGCGCCTCGCGCCCGGACTGGCGCTCAAAGCCGAGCTGCCCGCGGCGGCAGATCGAATCGCGATGTATCACAACGGCGCTGAAGTGGCGTCGGCCGAGAACGCATCGACGCTCGAGTTCGCGCCGAAGTCGCCGGGCGCGTACCGAATCGAGGCCTATCGCGGCGGCAAGCTGTGGATCCTGTCGAATCCGGTGTACGTGCGGCAGGGTGAGCAGGGCTGAGCCCTGCACCCAACGTTAACGCCGCGCTCCGTTGTCGCTCGCGGCCCCTGCCAACGCCCTAATACTGCGCTGCCGTCGCCACGGCCAGGGGTGACCTCTGCACCCGATGATAGGACAAGATACGGGCGGAGTTTACCCTGAGTACTCGAAGGGCCCTGTTAAGGCAGGTTAAGGGGAAGTTTTCCGTCGTTCTTTCACGGGAGGTGTCACGGGTGATGACCTTCTGTTTGTGCTAGAGTAGGTAACTTAAACTTGTTTAATCGGGGGGCATCGCGTGAAGCACAAGAGCCTGACAGCAACGATGGTCCTGCTTGCAGTGGGGATCGCGCTTTCGGTGTGGGCCGATCCCACCGCGCTGACTATCTCGAACGGCAGCGTTACGGTGACCAGCAACTCGGCGAGCACACTTGATTTTCCGATCTCGCGCAGCGGCGATACCAGCTACGACGCCTTTGTTCAGTACCAGACCCAGGACGGCACTGCGCGTGCGGGGATCGACCATACGGCAGCCAGCGGCTCTATTGTGATTCCGGCCGGCACGCCCAGCTTTGCCACCCAGCAGACCTTCGCCACCGGCAGCGTGCCGTACTCGGTGACGGCGGCCGATGTCAACGGCGACGGCAAGTCCGACCTGATCGTCGCGAATGCGCTCGGCAACACGGTATCGGTGCTGCTCAACACCACCGCCCGGGGCGCCGCCACGCCCACCTTCTCCCGCTCGCAGACCTTTGCCGTGGGCAGCGTGCCGTACTCGGTGACGGCGGCCGACGTCAACGGCGATGGCAAGCCCGACCTGATCGTCGCGAATGCGCTCGACAAGACGGTATCGGTGCTGCTCAACACCATCGCCCCAGGCGCCACCGCTCCCAGCTTCTCCCCCCAGCAGACCTTTGCCACGGGCAGCGTCCCGTACTCGGTGACGACAGCCGACATCAACGGCAACGGCAAGCCCGATCTGATCGTCACGAACAACGACGCCGGGGTCTCGGTGCTGCTCAACACCACCGCCCCGGGCGCCACCACGCCCAGCTTCGCCACGCGGCAGACCTTTGCCACGGGCAGCTTCGCGTTCTCGGCGACGGTGGCCGACGTCAACGGCAACAACAAGCCCTACTTGATCGTGGCGAATTACAACAGCAACACGGTCTCGGTGCTGCTCAACACCACCGTCCGGGGCGCCACCACGCCCAGCTTTGCCACCCAGCAGACCTTTGCGGCGGGAAGCTGCCCGCACTCGGTTACGTCGGCCGACATCAACGGCGACGGCAAGCCCGATCTGATCCTCGCGAATGCGGGCTCTGAGGGTGGCAACGGGGTCTCGGTGCTGCTCAACACCACCGTCCGGGGCGCCGCCACGCCCAGCTTCGCCCCCCAGCAGACCTTCACCGCGTTTAGCGACCCTACCTCGGTGACGGCGGCCGACGTCAACGGCGACGGCAAGCCCGACCTGATCGTCGCGAATGAGGCCGGCGCCGTCTCGGTGCTGCTCAACACCACCGCCCCGGGGGCAGCCACACCCAGCTTCGGCCCCCAGCAGAACTTCGCCGCGGGCGGCGGCCCGATCTCGGTGACGGCAGCCGACATCAACGGCGACGGCAAGCCCGACCTGATCGTGGCGAACGGCAACGACACCACGGTCTCGGTGCTGCTCAATGCCATGCACGCGAGCACCCATTCCGGTAGCCCGGCAACTGGAACAATCCATTATGGCGTACTGCCGTGAACGCCGACCGTTACCGCGAGTCCTACGGCCACTGCAACTCTCCGCTCCAATGATGCTCGGCGTGAACGTCATCGTGTACGCGGTTGGCGATGGGGCCAACCCGTACTACGGGAGCCTCAGCGGCACGGGCTCATAGGCGGCGCGATCGGGCGGTAACCGAGCACATCAGCGAATGGGCGGTGGCGGAATCGACGCGCACGTTGACGGTATCGCCCGCGCGGATTCCCTCGACGCCAGCAAAGATTGCCGTCTTGAACTGCGGCGTCTTGCCCGCCATCATTCCGCCGCCGCGCCGCGCCGGTCCTTCGACCAGCACGGGAAACTCGCGCCCGACCATCGCGCGATTGCGCGCCATCGACATCTCTTCCTGGAGTGCGATCAATGCCGAAAGTCGCCGGCCCTTTTCTTCCTCGCTGACGGAATCGCCGAGCCGGAAGGCGCGAGTATGCTCGCGCACCGAATATTTGAACATGAAGGCGGAGTCGTAGCCGACCGCGCGCATGACCGCCGTGGTCGCCTCGAAGTCCGACTCCTGCTCGCCGTGAAAGCCGACGATAATGTCGGTGGAAAGCGCGATCGCGGGAATTGCCGCGCGCACGCGCGCAACCAGGCCGAGATAGTCGGCAACCGTGTAGCCGCGTTCCATCGCGGCCAGAATCCGGTCCGATCCCGATTGGAGCGGCAGATGCAGATAGGGCTGGACTTTCGGCTCCGTCGCCATCGCTTCGATGACCGACTCGCTCATGTCGCTCGGATGCGGCGACGTGAAGCGAATCCGCTCGATCCCGCCGATCGACGCGACCATCTTGAGCAGCGCGCCGAAGCCGATGTCTGCGAAGCGGTAAGCGTTGACGGTTTGTCCGAGCAGGACGACCTCTTTCACCCCGCGCGCGGCGAGTTCGCCAATCTCGCGCATCAGATCGGAGGGAGGAATCGAGCGCTCGCGGCCGCGCACGTATGGCACCACGCAGAACGCGCAGAACTTGTCGCATCCGCGCATCGCGGTCACGTAGGCGCGAACGCCGCCGCCGTAGTCGGGAGTGATATCGGCGTAAGTCTCGGCGCGATCGAGACGGATGTCGATTGAAGCATCGTAGTTGTAGCCGGCGCGGCCTAGCATCTCGGGCAGGCGGCGGTAACTGTCGGGTCCCGCGACCACGTCGAGGAACGCGGCCTTTTCCATGATCGCGACGCGGTTGTGCTGCGCCATGCATCCGAGCAGCCCGATTTTGACTTCAGGCCGCGCGTGCTTGATTCGCGCCAGGTCGCCGAGCCGGCCGAGCACGCGCTCTTCGGCATGCTCGCGAATGGCGCAGGTGTTGAGCAGGATCACGTCGGCATCTTCGATCCCGTCGGCGCTGACGTAACCGGCGCGACGCAAGACGGCGCTGACCGTTTGCGAATCGGCGACATTCATCTGGCATCCGTAGGTTTCCAGATAGACCCGCGGGTGCGTAGTAATTGCGATGCGGTCGTTCATTGGCCGAGAAGGAATCTTAGGCCACGCCGCCATTGCGATGCGAGAGCAGCGCACCCCGCGAAAGGCGCCGTATTAGAGTTCGTGGTCCGTGTCATGGGACGTGCTTGTCGGCGAGGACTTCATCGATTGTGTGTCGCGAGTTGGCGACGATTACGGGGTTGGTGTCCAGGTAGTATGGCAGCGCGATAAGCGCGACAGACAGCGCCCAGCCGCGACCTCGCGCCCAGGTCGCGTCATCAACCGATAGCGCCGCGCGGAACGCTTCCCTGCTTTCGTCCGAGAGGAGCGTCCAGGCAACCATCAAGTCGCATGCAGGATCGCCCACGCCCAGAGCCCCGAAGTCGATGACGGCACACAGCTGCCCTCGTTCGACCAGCAGGTTCCCCGATTGCAGGTCCCCGTGGATCCAGACCGGGCGGCGGTGCCATGGGGGTGCCGCGAGGGCCGCATTCCACGCTGCGGTCACTGCGTCGGAATCCAGCATGCTGTCCAAACTTGCGATTGCGGCCCGGGTGTAGGCTTCTCGCATTGCCAGCGGCACGCCGCGGCCAAAGTTGTGCACCCCAGGAGGCGGCCCGCCCGTGGGATCGATCCGCTGCAGGGCGGCTACGAACTGCGCCAGGGCAAGCGCCGCTTGGCGTGGATCCGTGATGCGCTCAATGATCGCATTCTCGCCTTCGAGCCACCGGCGGACAGACCAATGCCATGGGTAGCCCTCGCCAGGCGTCCCCTTCGCGAGCGGTATAGGGATGGCAAGCGGAAGATGCGGGGCAAGTCTCGGTAGCCACTGGTGCTCCTTGTCTACTTGCCCGATGGCCCGGTGGATACGTGGCAGTCGCACAGCCATGTCGTCGCCGAGCTTGTAGATAGCGTTGTCTGTCCCAGCGGAGCGGACCGGCTCGATCGGAAGGTCTGCCCAATGGGGAAACTGCGCCGCTAGCAACCGGCCGACGAGAGATGGGTCGGTGTCCACTTCATCGGCATGCATTTTACGAGCGCCCATGAGCATCTCCTCGATCCACAGCCGCGGCGCGCAGGTTTGCGGCGCAATCATTTATAATGCTTGCCGGGAATCGTCGCGAGACTTAAGTTTGCCGCACGTGCCAGAGCCTCGCAGGCCATCGTTCGAGCGGATGGAAGCATCCCTGCTGGCGTGCCCGCAATGCAAGCGGGCAGTGAAGGTGCGCAAGCGCCTGCTGCTGGTCCTGCCCCAAGGCGACAAGTACCTGTACGTATGCCCGATTGCGGTTCCACGTGCGGCGAGACGATCGAGACGCCGGCAGGGGGTGACCCCAGCACCCAACGTTAATGCCGCGCTCCGTTGTGGCGCGCGGCCCCCTGCTAACGGCTTGATACTGCGCTGCCGTCGCCACGGGCACGGGTGACCCCAGCACCCAAAGTCCCGATCAGGTTACGCAGAGCTCTCCTGCTATGGCTTGTCGCGCATCCCGTCGAGGTCGCGCAGCGCACGATCGAGGATTTCGCGCACCCGATCGATTCGCTCCTGCGATGCCGTCTCGCCCGCCACGGCCCGAAATGCGGCCTTGACCAGACGCTCGGCGGGACCGCGAATCTCGGCCGCGTCCGGATCGATCGCGTGGCGCCATCCGGCCCATCGCCGCGCCCGCCACCAGATTCGCCGGACGGTCTCGTCCTCGCGCTTGATCTCCTCCGTGCCGGCGGCGGTGATCGCGTAAACGCGTTTGCCTTCTTTTGAATCGGAGGAAATCAGCCCCTCATCTTCGAGTTGCTGCAGCGTGGGATAAACGGTGCCGGCGCTGGCGCTGTAGATTCCGCCCGAGCGCTCTTCGAGCTGACGCATCAGCTCGTAGCCATGTTTGGGGCCGTCGGCGATTAACGACAGAAGCGCGAGCCGAACTTCGCCCGGGCCGAAGAATCGCGCCCGCATTCCCATCATGCCGAATTCGGCCCAGTGGCCGCGTCTTTGAAAGCGTCGAGTTCCGCAAACCATCATGAATGACCCTCCAGAGCAAAGTTGTGATGCGCGGTCGATGGACCTGGCGCAACAACGTGATACATGATGGAAGGTATATCGTACGATATAGTTGAAGTCAATGCTCAAAATCGCGGCGGTCGGAGCGGCGCACGATTATTCGCGATGTCAGCAGGCTTGCGCGAGGCGCTAGCCCATGGTGTGCACGGATGCGGGCTCGATCACGTAGGTCACGCGCACTTCACCCGGCTGCCGGAACGGATACTTATCCTGTCCCAGGTACTTCTTGGCGAGGCTGTCGATATGCGCGTCGGCGCCATTCTCGGTTTCGCTGACGACCGGTCCGCGTATTCCGATATAGCGAAAAGGATTTTCCGGATCGATGATAGCCAGAGCGACCTTCGCGCCGACCTTCATATTGCGCGCCTTTACCCGTCCGCGCGCCGTGTTGATGCGGATTTTTCCGTTGGTGTAGTCGAACCATACGGGGGTAACTTGCGGCGACCCGTCGGGCATCAGGGTTGCGATACTCGCGAGCGCCTTTTTGGTGGTGAGGAGGTCAAGAAAATTCTCGGGGATCGTTTTCGATGCCATCGGCGGTACTCCTTGAATGACGGGTCTCGGTCCAGATTAGACGATCGCTCATCTGAGGCAACTGTCGCGATGAAATGGGGCGGACGCCGGTCAGCCACAAGACGGCGAAGTTTGACACCCACATTTGCATGGGTTAATAGCCAAGCCTAAGCTCAAACCTTGGAATGCGGCGCGGGGTATTGCCCGATTGCGCCCAAGGAGTGTTTTACGATGGCGCTGTTTACAAAAGAGCCGGAAAAGAATCCGAAAATTCAACCCACCACGGCGCCGCATGCTTCGTCGACGTCGCCTGCGCCCGCAATATCGACGTCCCCGGTGGCTCCACGCGCCAACGGACCTGCTGCGTCCGAGGGACGCGCCTATCTCGATCGCGGATCGAAAATCATCGGCAAAATCTCGTTCGAGGGCCCCGCGCGAATCGACGGCGAGGTCGATGGCGAGATCAATGCGAAGGACAGCCTGATGATTGGCGAGTCCGCGGTGGTGACCGCCCAGATCCGCGCCGCCTCGGTCTCGATCGCGGGCAAGGTCAGCGGCGATGTCGTGGCGGCCCAGCGAATCGAAATCCGTCCTTCGGCGAAGGTGAGCGGAAACATTACGGCGCCGGTGCTTTCGGTGCAGGAGGGCGCGCAGTTCGAGGGGCATTGCTCGATGCAGCCCGAGGGTATCCGCGAAGATCGCAAAGTTACAGTATTCCCCAAGGAGGAGCGCGTGGCGCAGGCCGCCGGAGGGTTGAAGCAGGCCTGAATTGCCACCGGCCGGTTCAGATAGTCCGCGTTCCCCAGGTTCCGATGATGGAGAGAATCTCGACAATCCCCGCAGGGGAGACGCCGTAATATGCATATCCCGCCGAATTGGGGGACGTTCTTTGCCCTGATTGTTTCGTTTCTGGTTTTCTGGTTTATATTCAGCCGATTATTTTTTCGCCCTTTCTTGAACCTGCTCACCGAACGTGAGCGCAAATTCAAGGAGTTGAACGATAACACCGAGCGATTGATCAGGGAGGCTCGCGCAGCCCAGCAGGAATGCGATGCGCGGCTCGCCGCGGTCCGGCAGGGCGCAATCGCGCGGCGCGAGACCGAGCGGCGCAAGGCCGAATCCGAAGCCGCACAAATGATGGAAGCGGCCAAGGCTGAGGCGCGGGAAGTGCTCGAGCAGGCACGGATCAAAATAGAAACAGAGCTCAAGGCGGCCGAGCGAGAACTCGAGCAGATGGGACATAGCCTTGCGTCTGAGCTTGCCGAACGCGTGCTGGGCCGCCCGCTCGGCGGTGGCGCGGCGACGGGCAAAAGCAACTAAGCGCGACTGATTCAACACCCGATGAAGAAGTGGATTACATCGGCGGCGATTCTCGCTGCCGCTTTTTTTCCGGATGCCGCCTTTGCGGCCGAGGATGCGGGCGCGGAGCACGGCTCATGGCTGTTGCTGGGCTTCTTCGCGATCAACTTCATCGTGTTTGTGTGGGTGCTGGTCTATTTCGCGGGTCCTCCGGCGCGGAAGTTCTTTGCCGATCGCGCCGTCACGATTCGCACCGGCATGTCCCGCGCGGCAAGCGCATTCGCCGAGGCTGAAGATTTGGCCAACAAGGCGGCGGCACGGATGGCCACCCTCGCGGCGGAACTAAAGAAGGCCGCGGACGAACTGGAGCGGGAAACTGCTTTCCAGGTCGGCAAGGTCGCCGAGCTGGCGAAATCGACGGCCGAGCGAATCCACCGCGACACCGCGATGAGCAGTTCCGCGCTGTCGGAAGCGGCGCGCCGGCGCGTGCGCGCTCAGCTTGCCGAATCCGCCGCGACGCTGGCGCGCGATCTGATCGGGCGCAATTTTCAACCCACCGACCAGGGCCGGCTCATCGACGGCTTCATGGACAAGCTTGCCCCGGGTGACAGGCAATGAAAGGTTCGCGAGTCGCCAAGCGCTACGCGCGCGCCCTGCTCGATCTGGCAGACAAGGGCAACGAGGAAAAGTGGGGCGTCGAGCTCGAGCGGCTGGCCGCGATGGTCGATTCGCCCGAGCTTCTCGAGCGCCTCGCATCGCCCGAGCTTGCCGAGCAATCGCGGCAGGAGGCGATGGCGAAAATAGCCGAACGCCTCAATCTCAGCTTTCCGCTGCGCTCGTTTGCGGTGGTGGTCGCGCGCCACGGGCGGATTCGCGAGCTCGGCGCGATAGCAGAGTCGTATCGCGACTTGCTCGATCGGGCGATGGGCCGTGAGCGTGCGACGCTCATCTTTGCGATTCAACCGTCGGACGCCGAAATTGCGCGCGTGGTGGGCGGACTCGAAAAGATCGCGGCGCTGAAAATTATTCCAACCGTAAAAATCGACGCCGCGCTGCTCGGCGGCGTGACCGCGGAATTGGGCGGAAAAATCTACGACGGCAGCCTTGCAACTCGCCTCGCGGAGGCCAAGCGCCGGCTCGCAGGCTAGGCCGGGAACAAACGACATCATATGGCGGAAATCAGACCATCGGAAATCAGCGAAATCCTCAAAAACGAGATCAAGGGTTTTGAGGGCAGCATCTCGGTGCGCGAAACCGGCCGCGTGCTCTCCTGCGGCGACGGTATCGCCCGAATCTACGGACTGCAGAACGCCGCGCTCGGCGAGCTGCTCGAATTTCCGCATCAGATGTTCGGGATGGTGCTGAACCTCGAGGAGGACAACGTCGGCGCCGTGCTGTTCGGCGACCCCCAGGCCATCCAGGAAGGCGACGAGGTCAAGCGTACCGGCAGAATCGCCGAAGTGCCCGTCGGCGAGGGCCTGCTCGGCCGCGTGGTCAACGCGCTCGGACAGCCGATCGACGACAAGGGGCCGATCAAGTCGTCCGAGACGCGGCGAATCGAAATCAAGGCGCCCGGTATCATCCGCCGCCAGCCCGTCAAGGAGCCGCTGCAGACCGGCATCAAGGCGATCGACACGATGCTGGTGATCGGACGCGGACAGCGCGAACTGATAATCGGCGATCGTCAGACCGGCAAGACCGCGATCGCGATCGATACGATCATCAACCAGCGCGGCCAGAACATGCATTGCTTTTACGTGGCGATTGGCCAGAAGCGCTCGACCGTCGCGCAGGTTGTCGAGAAGCTCACCAGCTCCGGCGCGATGGAGTTCACCACGGTCGTCGCCGCGACCGCGTCGGAGGCCGCTCCGCTGCAGTTCATCGCGCCTTACAGCGGCTGCACGATGGGCGAGTATTTTCGCGACACCGGCAAGCATTCGCTGCTGGTGTACGACGATCTCAGCAAGCACGCGCAGGCCTATCGCCAGTTGTCGCTGCTGCTGCGCCGCCCGCCCGGTCGCGAGGCCTACCCCGGTGACGTCTTCTATCTGCACTCGCGCCTGCTCGAGCGCGCCGCCAAGATGAGCGACGAGATGGGCGGCGGTTCGCTCACCGCGTTGCCCGTAATCGAGACCCAGGAAGGCGACGTGTCGGCGTACATTCCGACCAACGTCATCTCGATCACCGACGGCCAGATAATTCTCGACAAAGACCTCTTCAACTCCAACGTGCGCCCCGCCGTCAACGTGGGGCTGTCGGTATCGCGGGTTGGATTCTCGGCTGCGGTCAAAGCGATCAAGCAGGTCGGAGGCACGCTCAAGCTCGACCTCGCGCAGTACCGCGAGATGGCGGCGTTCGCGCAGTTCGGTTCCGACCTCGACGCGTCGTCGCAGCGCCTGCTCGCCCGCGGCGCGCGGCTGACCGAGATGCTCAAGCAGAATCAGTACAGTCCGCTGCCGATGGAAAAAGAGGTGCTGATCATTTTTGCGGCGAGAGAGGGTTACTTCGACAAGCTCTCGGTCGAGCAGATTCGGCCGTTCGAGGCGGGACTGTACACGAACTTCGACGCGCGCCACGCTGACTTGCTCGCCGAAATCCGGGATAAGAAACAGATTTCCGACGAGCTGACAAAAGAACTCAAGGCCGGACTCGACGTCTACGAACAATCTTTCCTGGCCGAAAACAAAGCGGCCGCGCCGGCGCCGGCGTAACCGCGATAGCGTTCGACGATGGCATCACTCAAGGCAATCCGGCGCCGGATCGCGTCGGCCAAATCGACGCAGCAGATCACGCGCGCGCTGAAACTGGTCTCGGCCGCGCGGTTAAGGCGCGCGCAGGAAGCACTCAGCAACTCAATCCCGTACAGCGAAGCGCTGGCACGAGTCGCGGATTCCCTGCTCACCTCGGAAGGAATCTCGGTCGGCCCGGCCGAGGGTGCGCAAAAGAGATCGATGCTGGTGGTGGTCGCGTCCGATCGCGGGCTGGCCGGCGGCTACAACTCGTACCTGTTCCGCGCGGCCGAATCGGCGCAGCGCGAAATCCGCGGCGCGGGACTCGAGATCGAACTGTTCGCAGTCGGCAAGAAAGCCGTCGATCATTTCAAGCGCTCCGGGGTGCCGGTCGCGCTGTCGCGAGTCGATAATTTGCCGCGTCTGGCCACGATCGCTCTCGCGCGCGATATCGCCGGTAGGATGCTCGCCGATTACAGCTCCGGCGCGATCGACGAGGCCGGCATCGTCTATACTCATTTTCAAACCGCCGTCACGCAGAAGCCGGTTTACGAACGCCTGCTGCCGGTCAAGCCGCCGGGACGACGCCGGCATCCAGGAGGGCGCGAGCGTTGACGCTACGATGTCTAAATCCGACGCGCCGAAAATCGACTATCTCGTCGAGCCGTCGCGCGCCGAACTGGTGCCGGTCGTGATGCGCGGATATCTCGAAGCCGCCGTTTATCACGCGCTGCTCGAGGCCGAGGCCAGCGAGCAGGGTGCGCGAATGACCGCGATGGACAGTGCGACCAACAATGCCAGCGACATGATCTCGTCGCTCACGCTCGAGATGAATCGCGCCCGCCAGGCCCAAATCACGCGCGAGCTGATGGACATAGTCGGCGGCGCAGAGGCGTTGCGCTAGAAATGCGCAAGGCAGAAATCGAAATCACACGGGGATATCACGGTTTATGAGTCAGACCGCTACCGCTCCAGGACGAATCAACCAGGTGCTCGGCAACGTCGTTGACGTCGAGTTCGGCGCCGGCGCGCTTGCCGCCGATTTTCTCGGCGCTGCGCGTCAGCAATCCGTCTATCAGCGACGAGGCCGGCAACCTCGTGCTCGAAGTGCAGCAGCATCTGGGCGAAAACACCGTGCGATGCATCGCGATGGACTCGACCGACGGGCTGGTGCGCGGGATGGAAGCCGCCAACACCGGAGCGCCAATCTCGGTGCCGGTCGGGCCGGGCACGCTCGGGCGCATCATGAACGTCACCGGCAACGCGATCGACGAGCGCGGCCCAATCCAGGGTACTTCGCTGATGCCGATTCATCGCGACGCGCCCCCCTTCGCCGACCAGGCCCCCGAGGCGGAAATCCTCGAGACCGGCATCAAGGTTCTCGACTTGATTTGCCCGTTCGCACGCGGCGGAAAGATCGGCCTGTTCGGCGGCGCCGGCGTCGGCAAGACCGTCACGATTCTTGAGCTCATCAACAACGTCGCCAAGCAGCACGGCGGCGTGTCGGTGTTTGCCGGCGTCGGCGAGCGCTCGCGCGAGGGTAACGACCTTTATCGCGAGCTCACCGAATCGGGCGTCATCTCGAAAACCGCGCTGGTGTACGGCCAGATGAACGAGTCGCCGGGCGCGCGCGCCCGCGTCGCGCTGACCGGAGTCACCGTCGCCGAATATTTCCGCGACATAGAAGGCAAGGACGTCATCTTCTTCATCGACAACATTTTCCGTTTCGTGCAGGCCAACTCCGAAGTCTCCGCGCTGCTCGGCCGCATGCCCAGCGCGGTCGGCTACCAGCCCACGCTGGGCACCGACATGGGCGAGCTCGAGGAGCGAATCACCACCACCAAGAAAGGCGCGATCACGTCGGTGCAGGCAATCTATGTTCCCGCCGACGACTACACGGACCCCGCGCCGGCCACCACCTTCACCCATCTGGACGCCGTCACCGCGCTCGATCGCAAGGTTTTCGAGAAGGCGATTTTCCCCGCCGTCGATCCGCTCGGTTCAAACTCGCGAATCCTCGATCCGAAAGTGGTTGGCGATGAGCACTACGACGTCGCGCGCCGCGTACAGGCCATTCTGCAGCGCTACAAGGACTTGCAGGACATCATCGCGATCCTCGGGATGGAAGAATTGTCGGCCGATGACAAGACGGTGGTCGCGCGCGCGCGCCGCGTCGAGCGCTTCCTGTCGCAGGCGATGTTCGTCGCGGAGCCGTTCACCAATCAGCCCGGCAAGTACGTCACGCGCCAGGATACGGTGCGCGGCTTCGCCGAAATCCTCGACGGCAAATGCGACGAGCTGCCCGAGCAGGCCTTCTACCTGGTCGGCACCATCGAAGACGCACGCGAGAAGGCCGAACGCCTCGCTCGCGGCGAAGCGCGCTAGGCGGCGGAGTCCGCGATGGCTGCGACGTTCCCATTCACACTCGTCACGCCCACCGGCGTGGTCGCCGAAGGACAAGTCGAGGAAGTCTCGGCGATAGGTCCGCTCGGCGAATTCGGCGTGCTGGCCGATCACATCAACTTCATCACGTCGCTGGTGCCCGGAGTGCTCGAGGCGCGGCTGCCCGACGGCGAGACGATGCACTGGGTTGTGTCGGGCGGCCTCGCCGAAGTGAAGGACGGCGTGATGACCGTGCTGGCGAGCAGCGCCGAATCGCCCGGGAGCATCGACGCCGCCGCCGCGGCCGGGCAAGTCCAGCAAGCCGACGAGAAGTTTTCAAATTTAAGTTTCTACGATCCCGACTACGCCCCCGCCCAAGAAGCCCTGATGCTAGCCCGCGCCCGAGTAGAAGCCGCCGCCCTGAAACCCGCCTCGCGCTAA
>CAWCTG010000004.1:0-111049 GCA_963798375.1 Binataceae bacterium (SeqCode) | reverse complement strand
ATGGCATCTCGACGGCTCCCACGGCGTACGCCACGGCCGCCGATGACGTCAACAGGTCCGCGCGGCTCTGAACGATAGTGTAGCGCGCGTTCGCCAGGTCGCGATCGGCGGTCAGCAGCTCGACGATGGTGCTGAGTCCCTGCCGGTAAGTGTCGAGGTTGGCGTTGTAGGACTCCTGTGACGCCGCCAGCAGAGCCGTGGCATAGTCGTAGCGGCTGAGCGCGGTCTGGAATTCGTAGTACGCGCGCCACACGGAGCTTATCGCATCGACCTCGAGCGACTTCAGTTGCGCGCTGGCGGCGTCGCGATCAGCCTCAGCCTGACGGACGTCGTTAAGGCGTTTGAAACCCGTGAAGAGGTCCCAGTTGATCGTCAAGAGTCCGGCGTATTGCGGCTGGCTGGCCTTGACGGTCGGTGTGCCATCGTATTTGTAGTTCCATGACTGGCTGGCGTAGTTGCCGGCGATTCCGACGGTTGGATAAAAGGCAGCCTTCTTTTGTTCGACGGCGGCTCGGCGCGCATCGAGCGTCGCGACCTGTGCCGCGAGATCGGGGCGCTGGCGCACTGCGGTTTCGATCAGTTGGTCCACTTCGCTTCCCAGTCCGGCGGGAATCGGCAGGCTGTCGAGGCTCGGCACGTCGAGTGCGGCGTTGGCGGCGACTCCCAGCGCGACCGCCATGCTCGCCTGCGCTTCGCGCACCAGCAAATGCGCGCTGGCTAGATCGTACTGAGATTGCGCGACACGCTGGCGCGACAGCAGCAACTCGGGCTGAGTGGCCAAACCGAGATCGACGCGGCGGCTGACGGCCTCGTCGTCGGTCTTTGCGAGATCGACGTTTTGTTCCGCGGCCTGCACGGCGGCCTTCGCCGCGCCGATCGCATAGAACGAACGCTGCGTTGCGAACACGACATCCTGCAGCTTGCGGTTGAACGAGAAGTTCGCGGCCGCTAGTTGCGCACGCGCGGAGGCTGCGCCGGCGCTGCGGCGCCCGAAGTCGAGCAGCGTGTAGGTGAACTCGAGCATCGGGGTTATCTGCCACTGTCTGAGCACCGCGTTTTGCCCGGGTAGCTGAAATATTTCGCGCTCGTATCCACCCGGGACCTGCGCGCTTACGACCGGATAGAACGGCGCGCGAGACGATCCGTAAGCTGCCGCCGCGGCGCGAGCTTGGTCCCACGTCTGCCGGGTGTCGGGATTGTTGCTCAGCGCAATGTCGATCAGCGCGGGCAGGTCGTACTTGTTGCCTGCGCTGGTGACGCGCGGTTCGGGCAGTGTACTTGCCGGACGCGCCTGCATCGGTATCGTGTATTCGTTCGGCGCTCCGGACCTGGATATCCAGGCGCGATCGATTTCCGGCGCCGCGAATTTATCGGGATACACTTCGGGCTGCTCGGCAAAATAAGTGCATCCCCCCGCACATACCGCGAGGCCGAGTGCGGCGACGATGATCTTCCATCTTGCGCGACGCATTTCAAATTCCAGCTTCATAGAACGTTCCCCATCTGCCGTTGGATGAGACTCAGCTTGCGGATTCGGGCCGCGGCAGATTGCGGCATCCGGCGCTTCGGAACATTGAATCCCGCAACGTGCGTTTGCACAATCCAGCGCGTACAATCTTCCCCGCATGCGATTCTCCCACGCGCACAGAAACAGATTCGCGCTGCCGATTGCCACGGCATTCCTGCTCGCCGGATGCGATCCTGTCGTCAATATCGCGGGCGCGAATTTTCCAAGCTGGCTGTTCTGCGCGATCTGCGGCGCGATTTTGACCGTCGCGATTCGACCGGTCTTCGTGGTCACGCGCGTCGAGACCTACCTGTGGCCACTTCCCATCGTGTATCTCAGCCTCACGATTCTCATGGGATGCATCGTGTGGCTCATTTTTTTCAATCGAATCTGAGAACACTGGAATGCCGGCTGCTACCGAGACCAGCGAAGCATCGATGACCTTGCGATTTGCCGGCCACGTGCTGAGCGCCGCGATCGTAATAGCTGCTATCGTCGTCGGTCTCTACGTCGCGCGCCTCTACTATATATATCCACGCACTGACGACGCTTACGTTCGCGCCAACTCGGTAGGAATCGCGCCGCATGTGAGCGGGCCGATTACGGAACTGCCGATCGTCGACAATCAATACGTCAAGCAGGGCGACTTGCTATTCGTCGTCGATCCACGGCCCTATCAAGCGGCGCTGGACGCCGCGACTGCCAAGCTTCAACTGACCGAGCTTGATATCAAGGCGCTTGAGGATGCGATCCGAACCGCAAAGTCCGATCAAATCCGGCTCGAAGCCGACGCCGCCTACTCCAAGCAGTATCTCGCTCGCATCGAGCCGCTTTTGGCCAAACATTTCGTCACCGCCAACGACGTCTTCAACGCGCGGTCGCGCGTTAACGCCTCAGAGGCCGCGGTCGAGGCCGCCGGCTCCGACGTCCGCAAGGCGCAAAACCAACTTGGCCAGTACGGCGACATCAACGCGCTGCGCAAAGCCGCCGAGGCCGCTGTTTACGACGCCAAACTCAACGTTGGTTACTGCAACGTCCGCGCGCCATACAACGGCTACGTCACCAACCTCAACATTGCGGAGGGCCAGTACGCCAACGAAGGCCGCCAAGTCGTGAGCCTGATCGACGATCGCAAGTGGTACGTGATCGCGAATTTCCGCGAGACGTTTCTCTCGCATATCGAACCCGGCATGACCGCCGAGGTTTTCATCCTGGCCTATCCCAACAAGCGCTTTCGCGGCCGCGTGCAAGGCGTGGGATGGGCGCTCTATCAGCAAAACGGCGCGAGCGTAGAGGGCCTGCCGCAGATTGACGCGACGCTAAACTGGGTGCGGCTCTCGCAGCGCTTCCCGGTGCGCATCGTGCTCGAGGACCGCGACCCGAAATTCCCGTTCAGGATGGGCACCACCGCGGTCGTGACGATCCAGGGTTATCGAGATCAGAACTATCGCGATCAGAATCAACACGATCAGGATTCTCGGGAGCAGAGTAACCACTGATCATGTCAGCCGGCTCGTCACCGCGCCTTGGGACCGATCGCAGGCTCGCAGCGCTCGGATCGGCGCTGCGCCGCAAATCGAGCCGCCGCGGGAGCGATCTGATTCGCCTGGTCGGCGAAGAGCTCTCGCCGAATCCGAGACGTATTCGGCTGGCCGTCAGAATCGGGCTCGAATGCGCAGTCGGGATGAGCCTGATGGCTGCGATGCAAATCGACAATATTCTGGGCGCGTACGTTCTCTACAATCTGACGTCGGCCGGCGCGCCGATGCTCCGGCCGATGACGGCTTTCCTCCTTATACTTGCTGAAGGCGCGGCGCTGGCGCTGTCGCATCCGCTCGCCGGCATCCTGGCGGAAGCGCCGTGGCTGATGCTCTCGTTCTTCGCGCTCGAGACCGCGACCTACGCGTACCTGGTCAGCCGGCTCCAGCTCGGAGCGGTATGGCTGATGGTGCAGATCACTTACCTCGGCACATTCTACATCGTGGTATTCGCGCCCAACGATTACGGTTGGGGCGTCGCGTACACGTTTGGCGGTGTCACGGTCGCGTTTCTGCTAATGACGCTGTTCGACACCGTGCTATGGCCCGAGCCGGCCGAAGCCGCTCTGCTGGAATCGTTGCAGGCGAATCTCGAACGCACGCGCACGCGACTGAGACAACGTCGTCCAAGCCTTTCTTGCTCCCGACGAGGGCGCACACCTTCCGGCCGCGCCGCTGATTTCGAGCCTGCCTGCTCATCTGAATCTGCTCAGCCGCGCCGCGTCGGAACGTTCCGACCCGCATCGCGACGCGGTCCTGCTCGCCTTCGTTACAACCATCGAGCGCATCTACGTGGAACTCTCACGACTGACCTTCGTCGCCGGCGAAAGTGCGCCGGGAGTTTTCCGCGCGTTGTTCAAGCCACAGCTCGAGGCCGTGGCCGATGCGCTCGATCGTTCGATGGCTCGGCTTGAAGAATACATCGCGGGCGGCATCGTCCACGGTCCAACATCACCGATGGCTGAGTCTGCCGCTAAAGTCGCGGCGGCATTCAAAGTCCTGAATAAGCGACGCGACGAGCTCGCAATTCTGAGTCGTCCGGAAGCGCAAGCGGCCGAGATAAACGTGATGGGCGGGTTTATGCTGGGCCTTAGGGGGATTGCGCGCTTGCTCGAGCTGAGTCCCGACGACACGCCGACACCGGTCCGAAAGGCGCCGGTGCAAACGATCGGTTCCAAGTTGTTCCCGCTCGATCCCGAGGCGATGAAATATGCGACCAAGCTGGGGGTCGCGATCGCGCTCGCATACGTGGTCGGATTGACTACTCAGCGCGGCGATCTCACCGTCATTTTGTGGACGGTCATCATCGCCGGACTGCCGACCTACGGCGCGACGTATCGCAAGATGTGGCTGCGGCTGATTGGCGGAATCATCGGCGGCGCAATCGGTCTCGCGATGATCATCATCGTCACGCCCAACTTCGAAACGGTGCTGACCTACATGGTTGCGTGCTTCGTCGCGCTGGGCGTGGCGGGATACGCGGCGCAAAGCAGCGATCGCATCAACTACGCCGCTCGCCAGGCCGGAACCTCGTTCGTCCTCGTGTTCGCGGGCCTCAGCCCGAGCGAAGACATCTACGCTCCGCTGTGGCGTGTCTGGGGGATGCTGCTCGGAATCGCAGTCGTTGCGCTCGTCTTCCTCGTGCTCTGGCCCGACTATGCCGCCGACTCGCTGGTGCCGCGGATTAAGAAATTGCCGCGCACGAGCATCGACCTGATGCCCAGTGGCGCAGCGGCTTCATCAGATGAACAGATCCAGTCGGCTGAACGCGAGATCATGAAAACGGCGAACGAAGTATTGACGGTCGCCGACGACGCGCGGCTCGAGGGTCGCGCCTCGGCGATCGATCCGGAACGGGTCGTCGATGCGGCCGGGACGCTTCGGCGAATCGCGTTTCGCGTCGCCAGTGTCTCCGACGTCCGCCTGCAGACGCCGACTCCGCCGCTCGTGCCCGAAACGCAGGCCGCGCGCGACGCGTTCGAGGCCGAACTGCGCGCGCGTCTCCGGTCGTGGCTCGACTACGTAGAGCAGAATCGCACGCCCACCAGCCGCACCGCGATGGCGTGGGCTGCGCGACGCGATTCGGCGCGGCTGAGCGAATTGCTGACGCGATACACGGATAGAATTTCGGCGTCGGGATACGCTGAAGTCGCGAGCTGGCCGTCCGACGCCCGAATCGTGCTATTCGGGGAAATCGAGTCCTTCCATCGATTGGTCGTGCTGGCAGGCGAACTCGACGACAACCTCTCGCGCGTGCCGCTGCCACGTAGCTCGGGTTGATTGCCGCATTCGGTGGCAGGGTGATCGAATCCGCGCGACTAGCAGATGCCGAGTAGATCAGCCCTTGGGCGGAGGCGGCTGAGCTTCGCGGCCCGGGCCATTCCATTGGCGATAGTGCCAACCCTCCGGAGGCCCATAGTAGCCGCCGCCGGGACCATAACCCGAATAAGGCGGCGGAGGTGGACTATAGGGCATCATGCGCGGCCCTTCGCAGCCTCGCATTCCCATCATCGGCGGCGGGTGATGATGTCGGTGATGGCCGGCTACCAAAATCGATAGCGCCACCAGGACGAGCGCCGCAATCAAGCCGCCTCGCCACCATCGATTTTCCCGCTGCGTCGCGAACTCGAGGCTTTCGATCCGTCGCTCGAGCCGGCCCACCGCGTCGTCATTCTGACCCGGGGTAATGGTTGATTCTTCGGGCACGTACTTCTTGCTCCTTGTCGAACAATAATAATGATGAGTGCGAGTCGCTCTCTATGTAAGACGCCAGGAGTTCACCGCGGTTTCGCGCCAGTTCGCTCGCTGACGCATGAACTTGGAGTTCGCCATGGAGCGCACAGCGTTCCGGCGGGGCTGAAACCGCCGTTCCGATGCGAAGTCCAACGTATGAAGCGACTAGCTTTCGCGGCGCTCAGTTCTGCCGAGTCTCATTTCCGGCCGCTTTTGCTCGAGGGCTGCCATAGCTTCTGCAAGCTTTTGAGGCCATCCTCAAGCGTCTTGCGCAATTCCCTGGTTTGCTTGAGTGCCTCCTCGCCGAGTCCGCTCTCGCGAATCGATTGCATGAAGGACTCGTTCGCATTGCGCCACGCCTCGAGCCACGCTTCGATTTGGCTGGCTGGAGCCTTCTGGTCGCTCTTCGACTCCTTTGCGGAGAAGGATGACTGCGCGGGCGCCATCGTCTGGCGAATCCGCCGCTCCCAAACGGCGAAGCCCTGATCGATTGCCGCTACGTAGCCGTCCTTGGCTGCGCGGGCAACTCCGATCCAGTGCTCCATCTGCCGTTCGCCATCGGGTATGCGGCGCTTAGCGACATCACCGATCGCGCCACCGATCGTCGAGAGGCCGTCAACATATGCTTGCGTTATGTCGCGCAGCACTTTGCCAATTCCGGTCGAGTCAGCCATGGATCAACTCCTCTTCGAACACGAGTGGCGGCTTCATCGGCGGGCTCAGCTCCGCCCGCATCGCTCAGGCGACCTTGCGCATCTTGGCCGCGCCCGCATGCCACTTGCTCATGTGCTCCTTGTGGCTCTTCAGATAGGCGGGGCCATCGTAGTACTTGTCGTAAAATTCAAGCTCAATGTGCTGCGCCTGGATGTACACGTAGAGAACCGTCGGCGGAGCGAACGCAGGGAAGGTGCCGAACGTATCCCAGACATAGCGGCAGGTTTCCTTGGCGATCTGGATGGTCTTTTCCGGCGTGCGCGGTACCTGGCGCAGGAAGTCTGCGCGATTTTTGTACGGCACCGGCTTTTTCGCGAACGGGTTGAAGGTGCCGTTGGGGCCGAACTTCTTTGCCACCACCGCATCGACCGCGGCGTCCATGTCCTTGTAGTAGGGCGGCCGGAACGTCTCGAACTCGCCGTCGATTCCGATCGGCGCAGGAAAGGCATTAGGGTTCTTCGGGTTCGACTCGAAGCGAAAGCCCAGTCCGCGGCCTGTCGGTGTACCGCCCATGACCACAAAGCTGGTCATTCCGCCGTACAACCATCCGCCGAGCCCCAGCGCCTGCTCGGCCAGCAGTATGTTGTGGCCGATAAACGCGCCCTCAGCGCCGGCGGTGGCAAGCATCATTTGGCTCTCGAACATCGAGAGCGGCACGGGAGTGTCGACCCAGCCCTCGCGAATCCAGCGCTGGTCGATGCAGGGACGCATATTGTTGCGATCATCGACGACATATTGGCCCAGGTCCGCCTGCAACATCACCGCATTGATCATTTCCTCGGTGATGTCGGTTATCGGCATGAACAGGGTGGTGCCGGGCATGTTCGCGTTCCAGAGATTGAATGACATGATCGCGCCGGTATTGCGCGGGATATCGAGCCGCCCGTCGAACAGCTTGACGCGGTTCTGGCGCACGAAATCGAGCAGCCGATCGCGATCGCTCCTGGAGGCGACCTCCTGCAAATGGACCGGCTGCACGTCGCGCAACTTCATCAGGTAGACACCCTCGTCATTGGTATAAAAGAGTTCGGTGCCGTGATTTCCGCACGGGCTCGCCCAGGTGCGCCCCACGTGCTCGACCATCGTGTTGCACATCCCGTCCCAGTTCTGGACGGCATCGAGATTGTCCGGGCGCGGCGTGTGCGGCATGTCGGACAGGTTGAGGCCCGAGACACCGGTGCCGGCAGCGATCAGGATCGCTTCCTCGACTTCGTCGAGCGGCAGCGGCTCGTGCTGCGACTTGTGCTTGTTGGGGCCCTCCTTGATCTCCATGCCCAAGCCGAAGCGGCGCGAGCGGCGGTTGAAGATTGCTTCGAAGAGCGGGAAGTTGAACGCCTCGTCGACCTGTTCGAGTTCCGACAGCTTGATGTCATCAGCCATGTCAATATCCTCCTGCGCTTGCGAGAGCGCTTTACTGCGGCTTTGGTGCCGGCGCGGGCGCGATGGGCGCAAGGCGGCGGCGGCGATCTTCCTCGACCAGGCCGACCAGGTAGCGGAAGGCGAACAGCGCCGCGAAATCGACGACCTTGGCGCTGACCTTCATTGTGCCCAGCATTTCCCGCAGCTCCTCGACGCTGAGCATGGTCTTGGCCGACCACACTCCCATCTTGCCGGTCATTACGAGTTCGCCGTTCTCGACCGCGACGTCCTCGATCGTCATATTGAAATTTCCGGCGCGCGATTTAATTCGCATCTTCCGATCTCCTCGCTTCAGCCGTAACGGTAGGTCATGCCGAATCCGCCACTTGGGTATCGCCACGAGATGTTCTGGAACGGGCAGATGATCCGGCAGGTGCCGCACTCGATACAGTTGCTCCAGTATATCGTGGTGTGACCGTTCTCCTCGACTTTGTAGTTTTCAACCGGGCACGTCACCGTGCAGGGTTTCTCGATGCATTGGAGGCAGACCCCCTGATCGATAATCTTGAGGTGCGGACTTCCTTCGTCCACCTTCATCACCAGGGTCGCGAGTTTGTCATCGCGGCCGAGCAACTTGGGCGGGCCTAGAAAGTTCGCCAACCCGGTAAGCTTCGCCGCGTCGGATGGACTTTTGACTTCCGCTGCCATCTGCTTCCTCGGTCTCCGCCCTTAGAGCATAGCCGCCTTGCCGGCGGCGAGAAGGTCGAGCCCGAGGCTCATCAGCCCGAGCTCGGCCAGTACGTGGTCCGCGACGGCCAGCTCGAGCGTGCGCTTGGGCACCTGCATCCCGTCATCGGTGGGCGCCACGGAAAACAACTTGCGGGCGAGCTTGGTGAATTCGTAGGGGTATTTGCTGAAGAACTGGGGATGGGTCTCGGCCATCCGCGTCAGCCCCTGATAGCGATCGTAATCCTGCCATACAAAGCTCTCGCGAAGGCGGCTCGCGTAGGGCTCGAGCGCCTTGGCCGAATAATCGCCCGCCTTGTGCGCCTGGAGAATCGTCTCGGCCGCCATCACGCCCGAGGCCATCGCCATGTTGGTGCCCTCGTGGAATAGCGGGTTCGCATTGACCAGCCCGGCGGCGCCGCCGATTACGACAATCCCGTCGCCCACGAAATGCGGCAGATCGTGCGGCGTCATCTCCGGAATCAGATGCGCCGAGTACTCCTCCGGCGTGGTGCCACGCAGGAGACGTCGCACCACCGGATGCATCTTGAATTCGTTCAGCAGCTCGTCGGGCTGGACGCCCAGCGTTTTGAGTGCGCCAAGCGGGATCCCGTAGCCTACCGAAATCGTGTCGCGGTTGGTGTAGAGGAAGCCCGCCCCCATCGCACCCCGCACGGCGCCGCCGCCGAGATACTCGTACGCCGCGCCTTCATCTCCTTCCAGCGAAAAGCGATCCTCAATGACTTCGCGCGGCAGCGAGACTACCTCCTTGACGCCGAGGATCACCGACAGCGGAAGCTCGCCGCGAAGCCCCGCCGACTGCGCGATCAGCGAATTCGCGCCGTCGGCGGCGATCACCACGTTGGCGAACACCTCGCCACCCTCGCGCCGCGCGCGAACTCCCACCACCCGGCCGGCGCTCGCGATGGCCTCATCGACAACCGTCTGAGTGACCAGCACCGCGCCTGCCTCTTCCGCCTTTCTGGCCAGGTAGCGGTCGAATATCGCGCGCAGGGCCGTGAACGAATGGTTGTAATAAGGAGGCTCGAAATCGAGGAACTTGAACGAGAGCGCGAGCTCATCGCTCTCCGAAAGCATCGAGAAACGCTTTTCGATGACGTGGCGCTCGACGCAGCTTGCTCCCGGAAAGTCCGGGAAGTACTTGCTGAGCACAGTCGTGTACAGCACACCACCGAACATCGCCTTTGAGCCCGGGTAGTCGCCGCGCTCGAACATAATCACTTCGAGCCCGCCTTTGGCGAGCAGGTATGCGGCAATCGAAGCGCCCGGTCCGGCTCCAACGATCGCTACGTCAAAGCGTTCGGCCATGCGGCCCCCGGCAGTTTTGCTAAACGCGACCGGAAATTGCAGAGTACCAAGCGTGTCACGACGATCTAACGCTTAGCGCGGATGAGCCGATGCGCGCAAACAGCGCCGCTGATCGCGGGCTCGGCGCCGCTTCAGCTCTGAACGCCGGGGTTCACTCCATCGCCACGGGGAAATTTGTCCTGAGCTGGTGTCTTCGTGCCTTCGTGGCAAATGTTTTTTGAGATTATTGGCGGCCTGATGCCCATCGAGTAGATCATTGTGCATCAAATGCGCCGCTTTCCCATTGTTCTCTTGATGTTCGTTGCGCTCGCTGTCGCGCGGCCCGCTGGCGCGCAACCCCGGTGGTTGCGTCTGCCGCCGACACCGGTGCTACCCAAGGCTGAAACTAGCGGCACCGCGCCGGTCAATGGCATCCGCTTGTGGTACGCGGAGTTTGGTCACGGTGCGCCGGTCATCCTGGTCCATGGTGGCCTGGCGAATTCAGAGTACTGGGGATTGCAGGTGGCGGTTCTCGCCGCGCACTACCATGTGATCGTTCTGGATAGTCGCGGCCACGGACGCAGCACACGAACCGATGCGCCAATCGGCTATGATCTGATGTCGTCAGATGTGCTGGCGCTGATGGACTACCTGCATATCCGCAAGGCCGCTCTGATCGGATGGAGTGACGGAGCGATTATTGGTCTCGATATCGCGATCCATCATCCGGACCGCCTGACACGACTGTTCGCGTTTGCCGCGAATTCCGATCCATCGGGTGTGAAGGATGTGAGCAAGAGCCCAGTCTTCACTGCCTACATCCAACGCGCAGCGAAGGAGTACACGCAACTCTCGCCGACTCCCACCCAGTTCAAAGCCTTCCTCGCGGACATCGATCACATGTGGGCGACCGAGCCGCATTTCACCGACGATCAATTGAGCCACATCAAGGTGCCGACGTGGATCGTCGATGGCGATCACGATGAGGCGATCAAGCGCGAGAACACCGATCGCATGGCCGCACTGATTCCCGGTTCCTGCGAGTTAATCCTCCCCGGAGTGAGTCATTTCGCGTTTCTTCAGGATCCAGTCATGTTCAATGAGTCGCTGCTGCACTTCCTCTCGGCCGAAGACACTCTGGGAATGCTGCGCTAGAATGCGTCTTCAGTTCGCGAGGTTGTATGCGCCACCGCGTTCCAGAGCTTTCTTGTAGGCAGGCCGCTCGTGCAACCGCCTGGTCCACGCGTCAAGATTGGGGTACTGCGCGCGCTTGCCGAATGCGCCGGCGACCTCGCCTACGAAGCTCATCTGGATGTCAGCGCCTGTCAGGGTGTCTCCCACCAGGAACTGCCGGCCCTTCAAAGCGCTATCGATGTAAGCGAGGTGATTGGCTATCTCGCTCTCGATGAGCGGCATCAGTGGCGCGGCCGCTTCACCCAGGCGCGCGGCATAAAGGTTGAGCATCAGAGGTAGCATCGCCGACCCTTCGGCATAGTGCATCCATTGCACGTACTCGTCATACGCCGGAGTCTCGGGCGCGGGCTGCAGGCGGCCCTTGCCGTGGCGGCGTATCAGGTAGTCGATTATCGCACCGGATTCGATGATGGTCCGATTGCCGTCAGTGATGACCGGCGACTTGCCCAGCGGATGAACCTTCTTCAATTCCGGTGGCGCAAGCCGGGTTTGCGCATCGCGCTGGTAGGGCTTGATCTCGTACGGCAGGCCAAGCTCTTCCAGCAGCCAGAGGATACGTTGTGAGCGGGAATCGTTGAGGTGATGGACGACGATCATGGGCAATTCCTCCATGCGGACTATTATCCGCTCGCAATCTCAATAGTCATTTCGTCAGTCATTTCGTCACGGTCATCAAACCAACTCGAGTTCGGCGTTCCGACCTCCTTTCAAGGTCGCTAGATCGCGGGCGCGGGGGTCCCCGGCGCCGACGAGAAATTTGCCGGCAGTTGTTTGACGGGCGTGATCCGAATCGCGATCCGATCTCCGCTCTCGAAACTCGCGCGGCTCGGCCCGACCAGGGCGTCCATCGTGTATTTCTTCGGATAATCGGTCAGGATCTTGTCCACCACTGCGGCATCCTTGGTGATCTCCGCCTTGCCGACGAAGGAGGGACCGTTGAGCCCTCCGATCCACACGATTACCGGGCTACCGCGCCTGATGCGCTTGTCCTTCCACGAGCCCTTGTGGGCCTGGATCAGAAGCTGCGCGCGGTCGGCGCTCATCGTGAACCACACCGGCGCGGGCTTGCTCTGATTGCCGTCCTTGCGCACGGTCGCGACATAAACGGTCATGGCCTGGTCGAAGGCCTTGAGCTCGGGATCGGAGAATCCCGCGCAGCCCGCCGGTCCGGCGGTCAGGAGCGAGATCGTCAGCGCCGTGGCGACGGTGAGTATCGAAAGTGTCGCGAATCTTTTCATTGTTCGCCTCCGTTCCTGGCGGTGTCCACGTCGCGTCATCGCCCGTCGCGCGGGCGCGTTCGCCAACATCATGGCTGGCTCTCGCGCCAGAGGCCAGTCCCGAAATCACAAGTTGATTATTACCACAATCGGGCGCGCGCTGACCCGGCTTGCGTGAGTTCCGCGCGACTCGCCATCGATGTGTGCAATGGCTAAGCTACCGTCCCGCTGGCGATCCCCGTGGATGACGGTCACAACGCAGGAGAAAGATGTCCTGCAACTCGGCTGCGGGCATCAGCTGATTGCCGGGGCGGTCAACGTCGACGTGCGCGGCCCGGCGCGGGTTAGATCGAGATGAAGCGTATCCTGTTCGTACAGCCCGCAGTCGAGCCGCCGGGCGGCGGCGAAGGGCTCGCGGCCTGGCTTATCGAGGCACTCAAGCGCGATTATCGTCTGACCCTGCTCACCTGGCAGCCGATCGATTTTGAGGACGTGAATCGGTACTTCGGGACCGACCTTCGAGCATCGGAATTCGAGCTCTGGACCATGCCCTGGGCTGCGCGTCTGGCGAAGTTGTCACCGACGCCGGTCGTTCGACTCAAGCAGCTCTATCTGCAGATGCGGGCCCGGCGCCAGGCCGAGCGCTTCGACGCGGTGATTTGGGCCGCCAACGAGGCTGATCTCGGCCCGGGTGGAATTCAGTATGTCCACTACCCGGAAGCGTTGATGAAAGCACCGCTGAGCTGGTACCACTTCTCCGCTGCCGCCATGCGGAGGTACGAGGCGATCACTGACCGCCTCACCGGGTTCTCGCTCGAAAGGACGAAGCGCAATCTCACGCTGGCCAACTCGGAGTTCACCGCGCGCGCGCTCCGCGAAGTGTACGGGATCGAGGCGCTCGTGGTTTATCCGCCGGCGATCGGCAAGTTTCCGGAGGTGCCATGGGAGCAGCGCAAAGACGGATTCGTGTGCATCGGGCGCATCCAGCCCGAGAAAAGCATCGAGCGAATGATCAAGATTCTGGCGGCCGTCCGGGCGGTCGGCCCCCAGGTGCATCTCCACGTGGTCGGCAAGGGAGATTCCCCCGGGTACCTCGCCTCGATTCGGCGCCTGGTTCAGGCCAACGCATCGTGGGTCCAGTTGCACGAGAACGTCGCGCGACCGGAACTGGTCGATCTGATTACGGCGCATCGCTACGGTATCCACGCGATGCACAACGAGCCGTTCGGCATGGCCGTTGCGGAACTGGTGACCGGAGGATGCGTCACGTTTGTCCACAACAGTGGCGGGCAAGTCGAGATCGTCGGCAACGACGAACGTCTAATTTACTCCTCGACGGAGGAGGCGGTGAACAAGATTATCCGGGCGATTCGCGAACCGGACTATCAGGCGAACCTGCGCAGTTACGTTGCCTCGCGCCGCAACTTGTTTGTGGCCGAGCGTTTCGTGAGCCGGATTCGCCAGGTGATGAGTGACTACTTCAGGGAGCCGCCGGATCGGAACGGGAGAGCGCCCTGGGCGTCGCCGCCGGAAACCGGAGACGAGCCGCCGGGGCGCAGACCTTGAGCGCGGGCGGTGCGCAACTTCGCGGCGGGCGCTCGACGAAACTATCGCGCGTCATTTGGCAACGGCCGTGAACCGGTTTGCATACGTCTTCTACGCGACCAACGACGCGTACGCGGCGTCCGCGATCATTGCCGCGACGGCGCTGCGCAAGGATGAGATTTATTTCCTCGCCGACGAGTATGGCTGTTTGAATTCGGAATGGTGTTCCGCCACGCACCAGTTTCACTTCGGAGATCCCGAGCGCGCTCGCCGGCTGGCGAAGCTGGTTCACTTCAGCCATCTGGGGAAGCCCTGGTTTTGGCGGCCCGAAAACGCTTACCGTTTGCTCCCGATGGCCCATCCCGTGTTCCATGAGCTGTGGGCGCAGTGGTGGGAGCTGCGGCAGGAGATCCTGGGCGATGTCCCGATTGTTCCTTTCTCGCAGCGATTTCGGCTGTTGGTGAAACTGCATCTCGGGCTGGCCAGGCGGCGACTGTCCGGCGCTGCGCCAGGCGCCGGAGAGCGGAGCTAGCACTTGCTGCGCGGTATCAGCGAGTCGCGCAACCCTTTCACCACGAAGTGCTCATAGCCCTGCGCGTCCGCCTTGATCAGTTTGATCACGCCGGCCGGCAGCGCAGCCAAGCGCTCGTCGCCCACTTGAAATCGGCCGCTCAGCCAGCGGAGCGCGTTTCGCCCGCGGTCGCCATCCGGCGGAATTCGCCGACGTCGCGCATCAACTCCTCGTAGCGGCCGCACGCGCGGATCCGGCCGTCGGCGATGAAGACCAGCCGATCGCAATGCTTGACCGTAGCCAGGCGATGGGCGATCACGAGCAGGGTCTTGCGGCCCTGGAGCGACTCGATCGCGCCCGTCACCTCGGCCTCGGTGGCCTGGTCGAGGGCGGAGGTGGCCTCATCGAATACCAGCAGGTCGGGATCGTGATAGAGGGCGCGGGCGATCCCGACGCGTTGCCGTTCGCCGCCGGAGAAGCGAACGCCGCGTTCACCGACCACGGTGCCGAGGCCGGCCGGCAGCGTGGCGACCAACTGCTCGAGTTGCACCATCCGGACCACGGCGCGCACGCGGTCGAGGTCGATCTTGGCGTCGGCAAAGCCGAACGCAATGTTGCGGGTGAGGCTGTCGTCGAGCAGAAAGATTGACTGGGGCACGTAGCCGACCCGACGCTTCCAGGCGAACCGCTGATCGGACAGGTCCCGGCCGTCGATCAGGATGCGCCCCGACGAAGGACGCAGCAGTCCGACCAGCAGGTCGGCGAGCGTGCTCTTGCCCGCGCCCGTGAGTCCGACGACCCCGATTGATTCGCCGCGGCGAATCGTAAGCGAGATCTCATGCAGCACCGGTTGCTCGGCCCCGGCGTAGGTAAACGACACGCGCTCGAATTCGATTGCGGTGTGGAGCATGACGGCATGACCGTCATCACCGCCGGCGTTGCCTCGCTCGAGGGCGGCGATGAGCAGATAGTCGTCGTGGAGACTGTTGGCCGCGGGCGCGGCGGTGCGGATCTGATTGACCCGCCACGCGATCCGGTTGACGGACGGAACGATTCGGAACGTGGCATAGGAGAACAGCGCCAGCAGCGGCAGCCCTTCGCTGCGGACCGCGCCCTTCGCGCTCAGCAGCGCGATCACGACCAGCGCTCCGCCCACGAACAGGGTCTCGGTGAACAGCGGCACGCTGGCCGCCATGGTGCTGGCGAGGTATCCGAGTTTCAGGATGGCGCGCAGTTTCTGCTCGAGCGCGCCGACGAAAAACTCTTCGCGGCCGAGCACCTTGATCTCCTTGACTCCGCCGAAGGTTTGCTGGAGATCGCGCAGAATGGCCCGTGACAGCCGGTGCTGCTCGTGTCCGTAGCGATGCGCCATCGCGCGCGTGAGTCGCAGCAGCAAGGCGAGTCCGCCGCCCAGAAGGCATCCGGCGATCAGGGTGATCTTCGGCGCGGTGTACACCAGCACCGCGGCGATGCTTGCGGCGGTCAGAATTTCCGACACCACGGCGACCGCCGGTGACATTCCTTCCTCGCAGACCCGGTCCACCGCAGCGTCGACGTTCCAGATCAGATCGGCGGAGTTGCGGCGTAGATAGAACGGGTAGGGCATCGCGAGATAGCCCCTCATCATCGTACTTTTGAGCGCCACCAGCGATTCACCCTCGACCTTGTGGCTGAAGTATTCCATGCCGAGGGCGAACAGGTTCTTGACCAGATAAAAGAGCGCGACCAGTCCGGTCAGCGCGACGACCTGGGCCTGAGTGCTGCGCCAGGGCAGCATCGCCACGACCCTTGAAACGACCGGCAGGCGCCCTATCGCGGGCGGATCGCTGATGATCTTGATCAGCGCGAACACCGCCCCGGCCGCCACCGCCTCGAGCGTGCCGCGCAGGAACGCGATCGGCGCGAGTATCGCCCAGCGCCATCGGATCGCGCGGGGAAGCATCGCGAACGACCTGCCCAGGGCTCGCAGCGCGGGGAAGCGGGAGCTTCGACCGTCTGATGCGCCGCTATTCAAGTCCGAAGCTGCGAGAGTTGCCAACCGTTTCCTCGACGATCTGTTCGAGTTTCGCGCCGAAGGCCGCTTTCGAGAACTTTCCGGCCACGTGCTCCCGGCCGGCCCGGCCCATCCGCTCGGCTCTCGCTGGGTCGCTCGCCAGCACCGCGAGCGCGGCGGCAAACGCCTCCGCTTGGGGCGGGCAAAGAAAGCCGGTAACTCCGTCGACGATAGTCTCTGCCGGTCCGCCGTTGTTGACTGCTACCACTGCTCTTGAAGCCGCCATCGCTTCCAGTGGACCGTAGCCGAAATGCTCATACTCAGGGGTATAGACCACGCACCGACAGCGTGAAAGGAGTTCCCGCAACTCGTCGTCGTCCGGCGAGGTCCGAAAGACCACCTGCGCCGCCACTCCTCGGCGCTGCGCCAGTGCTTCGAGTTCGCGCCGCGTGCGCGCGGGCTCGACTGCGCGCGGGTCCAAGCCGCCGGCGATCACCAATCGCACGCGACTGGCGATCGCCAAAGGAAGGGCATGGTCGAGCGCGGCCAGCGCCTCAATCGCGAGCCTGACGTTCTTTCTGGGATCGAAACGGCCGATCGAGAGCATCGTGATCGTATCTTCGCCATGCGCCATCGCCATTTTGTCCAAAACCGGCGACTTCGACCCCGGGGTAAAGCAGCCGCGGCGCGCCAAGCCGTGGAAAAGTGCGCTTCATCTCCGACGCGGTGAATCGGCTGTTCACGAGCACCAGATGCGCCATCCCGATCGCGACTCTTTCCGACCAGTCAATCGGGGCGCGGTACCAGCGGTAGAGACCGCCGCGTTGCGCAGCGAGCAACCGGTCGGGGAAATGACAGTAGAAGATGATTTTGGCCCGCGTCATCAGCCGCAGGATGGGAATCGATTGTGACACCAGGTCGGCGAAGATCACGTCGAAGTGCTCGCGCGTCAGCGCCAGACGCAAGGCCGCGTAGCAGGTCCGGCCGATGTTACATGGCGCCAGCAGACGGCCGGCGATTTGAAGCGGCAGGAAGTCTCCGCAGACACGGACCTCGATGCTGCCGTCGCGCGCGGCCGCGAAACAATGGTCGCGGTCCAGACGCGAGGTGACAATCGTGACGCGATGGCCGGCCTGCTGAAGACAGGTTGCGGCGTCGAGCACCAGCCGCTCGGCGCCGCCCACCCCGAGCTGGGGATGGACGAAACCGATCCGCAACGCTCGTCTCATGACAGCCCGGCGCGACGGTCAAGCCGCAAAAACTTGCGTCGCCTCGGTATTCCATCCGTCGCGCCAGGAAATCCGGGGCTGGCTGCGGACCTGATCGCGCAGGCGATCGAGCAGCGGCGTATGGTCGGGAAAGCCCTCGAACAATTCGTAGAGCTGGGCGGCTAGCTGTTCGGCGTCGGCGAACAGCAGGCCATTGCCGCCGTGACGCACCTGCTCGGCGAGAACGGGACCGTAGTCCAACGCGCAGACCGGCACTCCCGCGCCGAACAGATCCGCGATCTTCATCGGCAGGTCGATTCCAGAGGCCGACCGATGACACGAAACGCCGATGTCGGCCGAGCCCAGCAGCCGGGCGTAGTCCTCGGCGACGAGCCACAGCGTGCGCAGATGAATTCGGTGCAGAGTCAACTTGCGGATTTCCCGTTCATAGTGATCGCGCAGCGGGCCACGGCCGGTGACGAGAATCAGCAATTCGCCGAAGCCGCCGGCCGATCGCCGCCGGGCGATTTCGTCGCAACGCGCCGCCGCCTCGATCAGAATGGAAATATCCTCGTCCGCGGTCCAGCTCGTTGGGCATACGATGATCGCAGGCGGCCTGCCATCGCGCGGCCACTGAGCGACACCGTTTAGAATGCGGCGCAGCAGGATGGGCCGCTCCTGTGGCGGGATCGGCGCGAACATCTCGGCCGGCCGGTCGTACAATACGGCCGCGCCGGGAATCTGCCAGTGTGCGCGAAGCTCGGACTGCATCGCGCGCGAGACGCACAGATGCGCATCGGCGCGGCGCCCGACCGCGCGCTCATGCCATCGCAACATCCGCACCGCCCGCTGATCCGGTCCCAGCCTGAGCGCCAGCATCGCATGGCTGAAGTTATGCCAGTCGATTACCAGCCGCGCCGATCTAAGACGCGCGGCGACCAGCGCGATCGCCAAGCTTGGGATGGCTGGGGGATTCTGCACCAGTACTATGTCAGGCTTGCCGGCGATCAGCAGAAGCTTCCACAGCAGGCCCAGACCCTGTCCGCAGAGCCGCATCAGTTGCCGGACCACGAACACGAACCCCGGCAGACCGTGCGCCACCGCGGTCGGGGCGCGCGTCAGATGCATCGTGATCCGCGGATGGTCGCTGACGGCCCGAAACGGCGCCGAGCCCGCATACGCGATGACCTCCACATCGCGGCCCGAATCGGCCAGCGCCAGCGCATGATACTGCATGCGGGGACTTTGGCCGAAATCCCCGAGGACGACAATCACAACTCGCATACGGATCGGGCGGCGACTTCAGGCGCGAAAAGCTCACGCCTGTTTCGCGGCCTGTCCGTTGATAAGGTGCGCGGGCGATTGTGTCAACCGCCCTCGTCTGTGTCAACCGCCCCCGTCAGCGGGTAGTGACTCATTTTGGCAAGCGCGGATGATTTTGCTACGGGCGTTAGTTCTCGCAATGCCCGCTAAGATCGGACACAAACTTTCCGTTTTTCGGTTGTCCGTCACACATGAAACTGGGGCTCCCGAGAATGCTGTCGAGCGGGTTGGTGCTCGGAAGATCGAGACGATACCTATCACAAGTGGCGTGTTGGGTTCCTTGATCATCCCAGTAGAAGACGCAACTGGCGAAATAGAACTGCACGAGTTCTGCTTTGTCCAATTTCGGCAAGCTCATTGCCGATTGCCTTATTTCTGTGAATGTTTCGACTCCAGCATCCAAGGGAAATCCTTCGGTGCGTTTGATCTTCATGCTGCAATCTGCAGCGGGGAGATCATCAATAAACGGGTCGCCTCTCTTTTTCTCTGGAACAACTTTCATCTGGAGCCAGTGAGGAAACACGTCGTTAGCGCGACCGTTACCGATATTTTTAATTTCGATCTGCATATTGCCCGTGTAAAGCCCCCTTTCGGTATTACAAGTAAAGGGTTGGAGAAATGCGGGAGGGAGCCTGTGGACAACGGCCGGTGCGTGCTCCATCCGAGTCTGCCAAACGCTGATGCATACATACGCAATAAGATATCCTATGCCTGCTGTCGCGACGACTGCCGCAAGGATTATCTCTATCTTTCTGAGAGAACTGGCCTCTCGCCAAGCTTGTCGAAAGGACTGCTTCTTACGATGTGCGGATTTCTTGGATTGGTTGCGGGTTTTGTCCTTCTTTTTGCGACGTTGTGCCTTGATGGAACCGTTAGCACTGCCGTCATCGCCACTTTGGTGGTCGTTCTCTCCGCCTGTACCTTTCATTTAGGTCTGGTCGCGCTACTAGGTGGGTGATCCGGATGCGTTTTTAGGCTGCACGTTTATCTTCTGCCTGCTCCAACAGTTCAGCAATATCTCGGACTGTCCACAACCGATCAGCGACGCCAGCTTCCATCGCGGGCGTTACTCTCAAGCTCCGATGGAGTCGGCAGAAATTGTACCACGCTACGAACAACGCGACCGCCGCTTCAAGATGCGGTTTGCTCTTTGAGAAGCCGAGCGCGAGCCGCGTAAACCGCCGCAGATACGTCCGCACGTTCAAATTCATTCGCTCGATATGACTGGTTGAAATCCGTTCTTCGTCAACGTTGCCGCTGACTGGAAAGACAAATGCAAGCCGATTCGTCTCGATTCTGTCCACACTGAGTCGACAGCTTTCAGGCTTTCGCTTTCGATGAGGTTCTGTTACACCGCGAGACGATAGAGAGTCTTCGCGTGGGGGTGTCAGATGAAACTACGAGTCGAAACGGGAGTGATGGCGTTGTGCGCTCTTTTTCTCTCAGCATCGTGTGCGACGCTTTTTCAGGGCAACAAGGAAGAGATCATGGTCAACAGCGATCCGGCGGGCGCACAGGTCGTAGTTAACGATGGGCGCTCAGGGACAACGCCGTATTCCATGAAGGTCGGACGCGACGATGATCTTCAAATCCATGTCAGCAAAACAGGCTACAGTTCGACCGACGTTACCGATACTTCGCACATGGAGTGGGGCTATTTCATAGCGGACTTTTTCTTTACCGGCCTGATTGGTTTGGCGGTAGATGGCCTTGACGGCGCGATGTTCTATCACGATCAGACGATGGTTGCGGCGCATCTCGACGCACTGTCGCCCGCCGGTTACCCCGCAGCTTTGACGACAATTCCCGCACCCATCGTCAAGCCTCCTCCTGCCTATCCTCCGGACCAAAATATGTAGCAACACAAAATCAGAGCACTACCCCCTCGTGAGCGGGGTGGCGGTCGATCCGGCCTTTGGGCTACTATTTCGCCGAACTTCCTTTACAATGGCGCCGCTTCGTTATTCGATTTCGATTGTGCGCGGCGAGGTGGAGAGATTTTGGAGATGGGGTGCGCCGATGAGTGCGTGCGGACCGCGTCGTGGCGTGGTCTTCTTTTGTGAGTAACGTTTCCATTCAGGGTCCTCGTGATGCCCTGACTGCGACGCAGTCCGCGGCGGCGCCGATCGCAGAGAACTCGCCACACCGCAGCGGCGTGTCCCACGCGTCGAACGGAGCGGGCCGCAATCACGCTTCGTCCGGGGTCGCCCGCATTCGGCGTATCGCAATCGCGGTCGGTGGCACTGCCGGCCACACCTACCCGGGACTTGCGCTCGCCGAGAACTATGCCGCGGCGAGCGATCGCGTGCAGATCCTGATCTTCGGGCGCGAATCCAGTCTCGAGTCGCAGGCCGCCAGCCGCGGCGGATACCGGTTCGCGGCGATCGCGGCCTCGCCGATGATGGGTGAGCGAATCTCGGGAAAGGCGCGCTCTCTCGCGAATCTCGGCGCCGGCTTCGTTCGCGCGCGGGCGATCTTGAGGGCTGAGCGGATCGATCTTGCGATCGGCTTCGGCGGTTACGCCTGCGCGGGTACCCTGCTGGCAGCGCGCTGGCTCGGCCTGCGCACGGTGGTTCACGAGGCCAATGCGGTTCCGGGGCTCACCACTCGGATCCTCGGCGGGCTGGCCGACCGAGTGTGCGTCGCGTTCGAGGAAGCCGGCAAAAGGTTTCCGCCTGAGCGCACGGCGCGTGACCGGCACGCCCATTCGCGGCGAGATCATACAGCTGGCGCGCGAGGTGCACAGCGCTCCGGGCGGCGATCGTCCCGCGCGGATTCTGGTCACCGGCGGCTCGCTGGGCTCGGCTTTTCTCAATGAGCGAGTGCCCCGGCTGCTCGAACTCCTTCTGCAAAGCGTCCCGGCGTTGGAGGTGCTGCATCAGACCGGGTATGGGGCCGGCCTCGACGGGCCAGAGCGGGTGCTCGCCAAGTACGCTGGCCGGGGCGTGAAGGCGCGCACCGCGCGCTATATCGAGGACATGGCTGAAGCCTACCGATGGGCCGACTTCGTGATCTCGTGCGCGGGGGCGAACACGCTTGCCGAACTTGCGGTCCTCGGGATTCCAGCACTTATAATTCCGATGCGTTCGGTGGCCCGCAATCACCAGTTTCACACCGCGCGTCTGTTTTCCGCCCGGACCGGAACCCGTTGGGTGGCTGAAGAGGCCTGGGAGCCGGAAAAGCTCGCCGCGGACATCACGTCGATGTTGCGTGACCGCGAGGTCTGGATGGCCGCATCGAATCGCATGCGAAACTTCGCTACTCCGGGTGCCGCCATTGCCGTGATCGCCTGCTGCGAGGGGTTGCTGAACGGCGCCTGACCCCGCGATGCCGGCGCGCCACTATCTTGCGTGCGGCATGCTCACGCGCCGGGCGAAGGCGCAGAGGTTTTTGCCGGGTTCGGCCCCGAGCTCGATCTTTCAAGGTCCGGCCAGTTGATCTTCCACGTAGTTACCGTCTCTCCGTAGATAACGGTGGCCTCATAGACCTTGGTGAAGAGCGGGCTGTAGCGGCCGTCGAGCAGCATCAGCCGCGTGAAGGTGGAGCGGAGCAGATTCGACGGGCCGATCAGGACCCTCGATTGCGCCGGGTCCACCATCACCGCCACGTCCGGGTCGGTCGGCGAATCGACAGGATGCTCGGCGATCTCCTCGTCGCCCGCGATCAGCACGAGCGCCGGCGTCCCGTCGCGCTGCTGAAGCTTGCCGTCGTCGGATAGAAAACGAATTTTCAGCGTAGTGCCGGTGGGCCGATACACGAGCCCGGTTATCATCGCGCGCTGAGATAGCGGCAGGTTGGGGGTGCAGTCCAGCTCGCCGCTGGTGAGACTGCGGCACGGAATCCATCCGGCACTGTGGGGTTGCGCCGGTGCGATGAAGCGTTGTGCGTCTTGGTCCGAACGCAGGCCGCGCACCTGTTGAACGAGCGTGCGCGCGTCCGCCGTCGGCAGCCCGAAGCGAGCGGTCAGATCATCGACCGCGGCGGCTTCCGGTATCGATCGCTCGTGCTCATAAGCATAGGCGCGGCGGAAATCCCAATTACCGAGCTGAGACCACTTCAAGTACGCCATTTGGCTGGAAAGAATCAGATACGCGGGCGGCGGGTCGCAATGGGTGGAAGCCAGCACGCTGGCCTGCGCCGCGTCGCGCAACCCGCTGCGCGCCAGGCGAGCTCTGGCGGCGGGGAAGTCCAGACCCGCTACCTCCAGCAGCATCGATTGAGCTGCTATCGGGTCGAGGCCCTGCGCGATCAATTTGCCGTAGGCTCCCAGTTGGCCCTCCGGCTGCGGCATCGCGTCCGATCCGCAATCGAGCATCCGCAGCAGGCCTACCGCCTGATTGTCATTGGGCGCCATCAGCGCGCGCGACAGCCAGTACGGAATGTGCGTCAGGAACGAGCCCCCGTCCGCGGTGACGCGCCGCTGCGCTGCGTACTTGATCCAGTATCCATAATCCCACTGCGCGTTGATGATCGCGTTGGGCGGGCTATGCTCGCGCAAGTCCTGCAGCGTCATCCACCAGGCCTGGTTGATAGCCGGCAAGTAGTTGCGCGCCTCCAGGTAGCCGGCTTGCGCGGGCACAATCGTCCACGCGGCCAGCATCACGAAGACCGCGGCGCTAACAGGCGCGGCGTAGCGCGGCTGGCGTTCACGGATGAGCCGGCTCGCCCAGAGATGCGCGCGGCCGGGAATCGCGCCGAACGCGATCGCGAAGGGCGCGGCCAGCAGCATGACGAAACGCTCGCCCGAAGGGATCAGGTACAGCGCAGCGCAGAACCAAACCGTCACGATCAAAGCCGCGCTTCGATCTTCTTGCGCAGGCTGGGCATTCGGCCTCAGGTCGATCAGGATCGCCACCGCGATGGGCGCAGCGATCAGCGCCGGAAGTTGCCAATTGCCTGCGAGCGAGGCGGTCAGCCCATACCGATAAAGACCGGCAGCGCCGATCAGCAGGGCGAAGTCCCACCATCTCCATCGTCGTTGCGGGAGCGCCAACAGCAACAGGCCAAGACAGCCTGCGAGCGGCACCCATTGCCCGCCCATCGAGCGCGCGAACTGGGTCGGGGCGACCTTCTGGAGCTCGTCCACGATCGAAAAATTATACGGCCACACGCTCTCGCCGGGCGGAGTCGGATGCGCGCCCGCGGCCACCTCCGGCCCGCGCGGATGAATCCGCAGCATGGCGGTGACCGGTCGCGCGATGCTTCGTGCGGCCGCAGAGTACGAGGCGCCCGCCAGCGAGGTCGTAATCCACGCCGAAAAGTAGAAGACCGCGACGACCAGAGCCGCGCGCCGGACTCCGGCTCCGGATGAAAGCTCCGATCGCGCTCTGCGCAGCCCGAGCTTGATCGACTCGAAAAACAGATTCGCGAGCAGCGCGATCATCAGGACGCCATAGGCGAACGGCCATCCGCTCCATGAAGCGGCGTGCAGGCCGGTGAACACCGCGCCGAGCATCGCGTAAGCGATCTGCCGGCGGTATGACGGCGAGGCAGACGCCTCGATCAACGCCCAGACCATGAAGAGCGGGAGGACAACATTCCAGACGTCGTCGTCGCTCCCAAGGCTCCGTTCCAGGAAGCTCGGGTTGAGTCCCAGCACGACCGCGGCGCATAAACCGCCCAGATTACCCGCGACCCGGCGCCCGATCGCGAAGGCGGGAATGACCCCGAGCGTCCCGATCAACGCCTGCACCAGGAAGGCGCCGGCGGGAATCGGAAACCCGGGCCTGAAAAAAGCGATCAGGCGGTTGACTGCGATAATCGCGGCGATATGCAGCGAGCGGTGATAGATGTTGGTCCGGCCGACCGGCGCGTTGGTGTAGGTGTCGCGGCAGATGCCGTCCACGATGCGATCGCAGGTCGTTCCCGACTGCAGATAATTGCGGGCCGTTCGAAGCCAGTGGTAGCTGTCGTAGTCGCCCAGGAAGACGTGCTTGCGGCCGTCGTCGCCCTTGTAGCGGAATTCCGAAGCGATCCGATCGACCATCTCGTGGTCCCATTTCTGGAATTCGGCGGGATGGTCCTTTATCCATGCGCGCACCGTTTGATCGATTTCGGCGCGCCGGTGCGGGACATCAGCCGGCAGTTGCGCGTCGACTTCGGCGGCGATCATTTCGCGCAGCCGGACCGCGGCCCGCTCCTCGACGCCGCCCAGAGCGCGGGGCAACAGCCGCACCCATCCGACCAGCGCCATCGCGCCGATTAACAAGCCGATGCAAATGATTCGATCCAGCGCCCCGGTTTCGCGAAGCCGCTGGTGCGCGGAGATAAACCGGGATTGCAAGCGACCGGCGGCCGGGGGATTCTCAGCGGCGGGATATCCACTCATCCGGGCAGACGGCCTCACGCACCACTATGATCGAGCGGGCCGGAGAAACCCGCAAAATTCGCATCTCGGGTCACGAACGGCGATCGTTGCGGCCTCAGCCGCCCCACGGATACGAATCGAACGGGTACGCCGCGCACCCGTTCTTTCCGGCCGTCGGATAATCCTTCCTGGTAAACGTGCGCGATCGGTTTACCAGATCGTGGAAGATCATGCATTTGTCGCGCTGCGTTGGCAGACGCGGATCAGAATCGACCGCGGCGAGCACGCCCGCTCTTGTTTGAGTGCCGGACGACGTCGCCCGTACGCCGCCGTCGGCCGGTGTGTCCAGGATGATGAACTTCGGATTGGTGGGCACACTGTTGTCCCACGCCGACCATTGTGGCTGCCCGCCGTCGCGACCGCGGCCGGGTGCGCCGCTATAGGCGAACTCAGCCCAGTACGACATCATCTGTTGGCTGAGCGCCAGGCGGCCTGGTTCATTGTCTTCGGAGAAGATGACGTTGGCCCGGCGTCCGAGATCGAAGTGGCCGAAGACGAACGGGATCTCAAAACCATGCGCAGCCCCGAGCATGATGGATAGATCCGCGCCCATCACACGCGGCTCCTCGTGCCAATCGAAGCGGTAAACGAACACGTTGTCCTCAGTCGTCCGCATCGCCGCCGCCGGCTCGTCGGCGCCGGCCGCCTTCCAAAACCTGGACATGTACTCAGCACTGAGGTTGTAACCCGCCTCGTCGCGCAGGCGCGGCACGAGCCAGAAAATGCGTCGCACCCGCGCCGGGTCGCCGAACAGGAACAGCTTGTTCTCCTCGCGATTGGTTCCGACGATCACGGGAACCCGGTTGTACCCGTCGGCACGCGCGAAGTGTTGCAGGGGATCGTCTTGTGGCAGCACCACGCCGTCGCCAAAGACTCTCGGCATGTCGATCATGGCGGTTGCGGGCGTCGGCATGTAGGCCAGGAGAATCTCGAAATTCGTCTTCCCGCGCAGGTAACGCTCGATATCCGCGGCGCTCATCGTGGCCAGTAGTGTCTTGGCTGAGGCGCGGTCGGCGGCGCGCTGGTCTTTGATGAGCAGCCGCACCAGCACTTCATTCGAGCTGTTCGCGCGACCCGGTTCGGCATCGTCGGTGAAGTGCTCGGCCTCGGCCATGGTATTCATATTCAGGCCACCGCTTTCGGAGATCGCGCGATGAAACAGCCCGTGCGCTTGCGGAGCCAACAGCAGCATGTACATGTTGTTGGCGCCTGCCGATTCGCCGAAGATTGTTACGTTGCCGGGATCACCGCCGAAAGCTGCCACGTTGTCGCGTACCCATTGGAGCGAACGGATGATATCGAGGATGGCGAAGTTACCCGATTGGTCGAGTTCATTCGTGCCCTCACCTCGCAGTGCGGCGTGGCGGAACCAGCCGAAGGGGCCGACGCGATAGTTGATCGTCACCACCACGACCTTGTGCGTCGCCGCCAGGTTACCGCCGTTGTACAACGCTCCTGCACCAACCGTGTTAGCGCCGCCGTGTATCCACACCATCACCGGCCACCGAGCGCTACCCGTCGGCACATCGGACTCGCCAACCCGTGGCGCATACACGTTCAGGTAGAGACAATCCTCGCTGCCGACAGGATGCCCCGCTCTGGCGGTATCGAGGCCGCCGATCGGGCTCGGGAATTGCGTGCACGCCGAGCCAAAATCGAGTGCCTGGCGCGTACCGGTCCATGGTTCGGCTGGCTGCGGCGCTCGCCATCGGAGCGCCCCGAGCGGCGGCTTCGCGAACGGAATGCCGAGCCATGCGTGACTGCCGTATCGGCCGACGAAGCCGACGAGTGTGCCGGATGCGGTGACTCGGCGCGATGCGGGATCGAGCGCGCGTTGCTCGCGCACCGCGTGGCGGCATCCGCCGGCACCGAGCGCCGCGAGGATCAACAACGCGGACAATCGCCTCGCGAGGTGCGACATTGCCTCAAATCCGGTGGTGACGACCTGCTCAGCATGCTCGCATTCAATCATTCGAGTAATCCTGACTGGTGCGGAACATGCTCCTCTGTCGGCAGTGATTGAAGGGCGCCAATTCACTCAGCTTCGCCGAGCGGCGTCAGCCCAGTCGGCCGCAACCCCGGCCAACTCCATCAGGCTGCGGAGGCCCCAGTAGATACCGCCCGCGATTCCGTCGTGAAGCATCCGAACCGTAGCCGCCGGGACACGGGTCACCGGGTCGAGTTCGAGCGCCTCGAAAGGACGGCGGGCGATCGCGGCATGAATCTCCTCAACGGCCGTCGTGCCGCCGTTGACCGCGCTTACGAACAGGTCCTTGAGCCCGCGGATTCCGTCGATATTTCGCATCTGGCCTCCGGGCAACCATAGAACCGGCGGCGTCTCGCACGCAAGGCGCCGGCGATGAAAAAATCGTTTTAAGTTCGTTCATCTCGCCATCAGTTGTGCGTGGCTCAGAAGCGAAAGCAGGGCGGTTGTCGGCAACGCGGCAATTCTGCGCTTTTTCATTTGCGCATAGCCTCACCCGCTGCTTTGGACGGGAGATGCGCGGACCGCGCGCTCGAACGCCCAGGTACGAATGTGATTGATCTGTTCCTTCATGGTGCGCGCCAGCGGAACCAGCTCACCGGCGGCCAGGAAGAGATCCTGCTCGGTAACCTCACGGTCCTTCAGCCGCGCCTTGGTCAGCGCCGATACGACCGTCTGCTCGATCTCGGCGCCGGTCCAGCCTTTCGTGTAGGCCGCCAATCGTTCCAGATCAAACTTGGCCGCATCCATTCCCCGGCGTTCGAGATGAATCTTCAAGATCTCGACCCTTTCGGCAACCAGCGGCAGGTCAACGAAGAAGACCTCGTCGAAGCGTCCTTTGCGAATCATCTCGGCGGGCAGCAGGTCGATTCGGTTTGCGGTGGCGGCGACAAAGAGCCCGCGCGTCTTCTCCTGCATCCAGGTCAGAAAGAAGGCGAAGATCCTGCCCTGCTCGCCGCCCGGATCTCCCGAGGTAATCCCCATCTCAATCTCGTCGAACCAAACCACCGCGGGCGCCAAATCCTCGAGCATCTTGCAGGCCTGCACGAATGCTCCCTCGGGCTCTCCATGCCGGCCGGAGAAGACTTCGATCATGTCGATTCGATAGAGAGGAAGCTCGAAGTGCGAGGCGATGGCTTTGACGCAGAGGCTCTTGCCGCAGCCCGGGATGCCCATGACGAGGACGCCCTTGGGCACTATGTCGGTGCTCAGGCTCTCGCGCAGTTGGAACAGTTTATGACGCTCCAGCAGCCACTGCTTGAGCTTCTCCAGGCCGCCGACCTCCCCGATGCTCGTGCTGTCGGCAACAAACTCGATGACGCCGCCGCGGTTGACCAGGAGGCGCTTTTCCTCGAGCAGGGCTGGTAACGACTCGGTGCCGAGGCTTCGGCCCCCAGCCAGAGCGCGGCGCACCGCGTGGCGCGCCTCCTGGAGCGTGACTCCCTGCAGGGCGCGCGCGAGCTGGTACAGGGTTGCCTCGCTCACGTCGGTGCTCACGCCGGGCGCCGAGAGTTGCTGAGCCTCGCTGCGCAGAAACTCGACCAGTTCGATGACATCGGGCGGCCGCAGCTCGAGATACAAAAGGTCACGCTCGATTTCCTCAGGAACGAATCGCACCGGCGAGCTGATGACTACGAACTTCCGTTTATCGAGACAGCTTTCGTACAGGTCTCGCAAACGGCGCCTGATCTCCGGAGATTCGCGCAGCGGCTCGTGAAAGTCCTTGAGATGAAAGATAGCGGCGTCCTTGTGGGCGGCGATGAAGTCCAGAGCTTCGCGAGGACTGAGAGTGCCGGTCTGGGCCACTCCGTCATCGCGAAGCAATCCTTCCGTGAGGCTCCAGGTCCAAACGGGCACTGGTGCGGACGCGTGCAGCGCCCGGCCGACCTCGGACAGCACCCTGCCGATTCTCTGCTCTTCCGCGGAGCGGATGTAAGTAAGCGGCCGTCCTGATTGGAAGACCTCGCGCAGTGTCTTTGCCGCGCGGCTCTCAACCGGCTGAGTTTTTGTAGAATCGTCCATAAAAGAATCGCGAGAGTTGTGAGCCTGTGCTCGACTCCTTCGGCAGACCTGAGATGTCCCGGTTCAGATGATACCGGTCGCGAGTCCACCGGTCACGCGGCGGGCGGGGAAGAATCGCCTTGCTTTGCTTCGAGACGACTTGCCATAAAGCCACACCGGGCATTAGACTGGCATCAGTCACGTCGCATTTATTTCTCCAGTCAGGAGGCCATTCACATGGATCGCGACGTATGGAACAGCCACAAATGGTCGAGCGCTCGCGGGCGTGAGATCGAAATCGAACCCGGCAAGCCGCTCATTCAACGTCGTTGTTCCCGATGCAAGCGTGACTTCGTGGAAGACGCGTCGAGCGGCGAACGATACGCCGTGTACGTTTCAGTATTCAGCTTTCGGAGACTTCCTGATCCGGTCAGCAGACAGTGGCTGGGGGAACTGTGTCCCGGCGCGCCACTTCCATACGACATCGAAGTCCGAAGCAAGCTGATCGAAAATCGCGCCAAATAAAATCGCGCCGGCATCGTAGCAGTTGCGCAAGCCTGGCAGCGGGCGGAATGTATCGCCAGCGACGATCCGCGCCGCGTCCGGACTCAGGATCGGAACGAACGCATGGGATTATCGCAGGTTCACGAAAATAGTTCCGGACCTGCAACATGACCGCGAATGTCAGAAAAGTATTGAGCAGGCTCGACTGGATGCGCGAACAACGCATCTGGCCCAATGGAATGCGATACCTATGGACCGACGCTTTCGGCGTCGTTCTGTTGGTTTCGCTCTACCACGAACTGGGTCAGAGCAATTTCCTGGACGAAGCCCAGCGGGTCGTCGCAGACGTCGAGCGCGTGCTGGGACGCCGGCGCGGCTTCCGAATCGGCGAAGCCGCGGATCGTGACGGCCAATACTTTCACTATCTGGCGATGTGGGTTTTCGCGCTATCGCGACTGGGCAAGATAGTTCCCGAATATCGCGCGAAAGCGATCCAACTGGTGAAGGACATCCATCCCGCTTTTCTGATTCCGGGTCGGGGCGTGCGCTGGAAAATGCTCGAAGACTTGAGCGGACCATATCCAGGTTTCGGATCAGGCTCGCTCGATCCGTTCCATGGATACATTGTTTACCGGCTACTTGATGAAGATACGCTTGCGGACGAGATCCGGCAGATGAAAACCATCGTCGAACGAAGCTACCAAAACCTGGTCATCACTCAAGACCTCGGTCTCGGAATGATGCTCTGGATGACGTGCTTCTTTCCCGGGGAAGAATGGGCACGCGTTCAGCGCGAGCGGAGTCTCGCGATGCTTGACCGGATGTGGATCGAACCGCCCGGCTACTTCTGCCGCGAGCCGGGAGCGCATTCGGTGAAATTTGCCTTCACCAACTTCGGCGTTTCGGTCGGGCTGCAGGCCGTTGACGCATGGCCGGAGCGCGTCGCGCGATTGAACACATTTTTCGAAACGTACCGATCGGGAGACGAATACGATACGGATGCGATCACGCACGTCATGGCGTGCGTGTCATCTTTCGCGGGCGAGTTCATACCACAGCGGATCGGAGCCTAGCTGCCCCAAACTTCGCCTGCGACTTTAACCACCAACTTGAGCTTGGCGCGCTGGTCGGCCGCCGAAATGCGATTGCCGGGCGCGGTACTCGCAAATCCGCATTGCGGGCTTATCGAGAGCTGGTCGAGTCGGATGAATTTAGAGGCCTCGTCGATCCGGCGCTTGAGCGAATCCTTCGATTCGAGTTCTGGAAATTTGCTCGAGACGAGTCCGAGCACCACGGTTTTGTCTTTTGGCACCAGCCGCAGCGGTTCGAAAGTTCCCGCACGCGGCGTGTCATATTCCAGAAAATAGGAGTCAACGTCGATCTTGTTGAATAGTGTATCTGCTACCAGGTCATAGCCGCCCTCGGCGCTCCAATGACTCTGATTATTGCCGCGGCAGATATGCATCGCGAGATGCAACGTCGCAGGGCGGCCCGCAAACGCACGGTTCATCACCTCGGGATACGTCTCGAGCAACAGCGTGCGCGCGTCATCGCCGCGCTTTCGCAAGGGCTCCCAGACTCGATTGTCGCTCAGTGAGGCGAGCGTGGTTTCGTCGATCTGCACGTACCTGCAACCAGCGTCGGCAAGCACCTTCAATTCCCGCTGGAACGCATCGACGATATCGTCCCAGAAAAGATCAATGTCGGGATACGCGTCCGTGCTGATATTTTGGCGGCCAGCGCGGAAATGGATGATGGTCGGCGATGGAATCGTTATCTTGGGCGTACCCGAAGTTGCGGCCCGAAGAAACTTGAAGTCGTCCACGTGGATCGGAGCGTGCCAGCGCATCCGCGCCTGCACGTGCGGAACCAGGAGACGAAGCTTATGGCCTTCGCGGTCGATGAAATAGACTTCATCGATCGACGCTGGATCGTAGGCGACCGTGCCGCCGCCGAGGCCGCGGAAATAAAAATCGGAATAGAAAATCTCGCGGCGGTATTCGCCGTCGGTAATCGACTGAAGCCCGATTCCTTCCTGAAACGCGACCACCTCGCGAATCGATGAGTCTTCGACAGCGCGCAGCTCCTCGGCGGAGATTTTACCGGCGGCGCGATCGTTACGAGCCTTCAGCAATTCGGGCGGCCGCAGCAGACTGCCGACGTGGTCGGCGCGAAAAGGAGGGTCGTGCGGTGAATCGCTTGCCATTGAAGCCTCCTGATTGACCTGGGGCTGCCGGTTGCTAGCCGAGCGCGGCAACCCGCGCGACGACTCGATCAACGAAAGCGCCGGCCGATCCAAGGTACAAGGCTGGACTGGTAAGTCGATCGATCTCAGCGTCGGTCAGATGCGGCCGCACCTCGGGATCGATCCGAAGAACTGTTGCGAGCGGTACGCCCTCAGCGATCGACCGATCGCAGGCGCGCGCGACCGCCGCATCCGCGGCCGCACGGCCGATCGCGCCAACAAGTGCGGTCGCAACCGCCTCGGCCATGATCAATCCGCCAGTCAGTTCGAGGTTGCGACGCATGCGCTCAGTGTCGACCGTCATCGCTTCCGCAATTGAACGCGCGTGGGCCAACGCGCCCGCGGTGAGAGCTACGCATTGCGGCAATGCAAGCGCTTCGCTTTGCCACGGTCCGCTTGCGCGCTCGTGATCGGCGATCATCGACCCAAGCATCACCGGCACCAATGCATGCACGGCGCGGGTCGCCGCGAGGATGTACTCGCTCGCGACCGGATTGCGCTTTTGCGGCATCGTGGTCGACCCGCCACGGCCCTCGTCGTGCAGCTCGGATACTTCGCCGACTTCGGTTTGCATCATCAACGTTATGTCGAGCGCGAATTTCGACAGGCTTCCGCAAATCAATGCCAGCAGCGCGGCAGTCTCGGCAAAACCATCGCGCTGCGCGTGCCACGGCAAGTCCGGCAAGCCAAGCGCGAGTTCGCGCGCGAGCGCTTCGGCGACGGCGGGTCCATCGGCGCCGAGCGCCGCCAGCGTTCCCGCCGCGCCGCCGAGCTGGACGACGAGGATTCGCGGCGCAGCCTGATCCAATCGCTCGAGGTGAGCGACTAATGGCGACGCCCATACTGCGCATTTGAGACCGAACGTAGTCGGGACCGCGTGCTGGAGATGGGTGCGGCCCGCCATCGGCGTGTCGCGAAAGCGCGCAGCTCGATCGGCGAGAACGCGTGCGAGCGTGATCAAGTCGCGGCGCACTATGGCAAACGCGCGGCGCAGTTGCAGGACAAGTGCGGTGTCCAGAATGTCCTGAGTGGTCGCGCCAAGATGGATGTAGCGTGCGGCTTCGTCTCCCGCGATTCGGCCCAGTTCCTCGACGAGCGCGACTACAGGATAGCCGACTCGGCGCGTGCTGTCGGCAATGTAATCGAGCCGCAAGTTCTCGACTCGGGCCGCGCGGCCGATCGCGTCGGCAACCCGCGCAGGGACCAAAGCAAGCTTCGATTCGGCTCTGGCCAGCGCCGCCTCGACATCCAGCATCAGCCGCAGGTGAGCATGGTCGGAAAACAGTGTACGGATTTCGTCGGTGGTGTAGAGCGCGCCGAAAACTTGAGAATCAGCGGGATGAATGCTCATTGCGATTGCTCAGCGCACTTCGACCCAATCCAATTTCCCGCTCGATCGATCATACGTCGAGGTACACCGTCTCTTTCTCTCCCTGCAATATGATGTCGAATCGCAACACCGCCGGTCGCTCTGCGCTCTCGATTCGCGCGACCAGTGTTGAGCGGCGCTCGGGCGCGACCGCGTTCAGGACAACGTCAGCGGCATTGCGCGGCTCGTCAGGAAAGTAGATCCGCGTGACCAGCCGCTTCAGCAGACCACGCGCAAAAATGGATACGTTGATGTGCGGCGCTTGAAGGACATTGCCGGAACCCGGAACGGGACCGGGCTTGATTGTGTAAAAACGAAAGCGCCCGCGTTCGTCCGTCGCGGCGCGGCCGAATCCGTGAAAATTGGGATCGAGAATTTTCTCCTGCGAGTCGTCCGGATGTTCATAACGGCCGTCAGCGTTGGCCTGCCAGAGCTCGATCATGGCGTCGCTCACGCCCGCGGCGTCGCCGTCGAGGACTCGCCCCTCGATTGTGACGCGCTCGCCACGGGACTCAGACGTGATGAGTGATTCCTGTCCGGACCGGATCAACGCGGGCTTGAAGAAGGGGCCGACCGTTTGCGACGGCGTTTGCAGCGGGCTCATTTCAGCTTAGCGTCGGGGTGGCGGCCCGGCCGCGCAATACAAAGTCAAATCGATAACCGAGAGCATGCTCGGGAATAGTAACTTCTATATCAAATGTTGCGATCAGCCGCTCGCGCGCGGAGTTGTCGGGAACGCTGTTGAAGATCGGATCGAGCGCCAGTAGCGGATCCCCCGGAAAGTACATCTGAGTAATGAGGCGAGTGGCAAAACTCGGGCCGAACAGGCTGAAGTGAATATGATTCGGCCGCCATGCATTGTGATGATTGCGCCAGGGATACGCACCCGGTTTGATGGTCATGAAGCGATATGCACCGCGACCGTCCGTAATCGCTCTTCCGATGCCGGCGAAATGCGGATCAAGCGGCGCTTCGTGCTGGTCCTCGACGTGAGCATAGCGGCCCGCGGCATTCGCCTGCCAAATTTCGATCATGGTGTGAGGAATCGCGCGGCCATCTTCGTCGAGCACGCGGCCGGTCACTATAATCCGCTCTCCCTAGAGCCTCACCGCCGTTGAAGTGCGTCATGTCGTTTTGGTTGTCGCCCGGCGCAAGGGTCTCGCGTGCAAAGCGGGGTCCGGTGATTTCCGATAACGTGTGTTCGATTCGTACCGGCGCATGTCGCGGCGCTCGTTTGTGGGTGCTCGTATAAGACGGGTGATCGTACGGTGGATGAACCCCCGAGGTCTCGCGCCGATAGCCGCCTGGCCCACTCATCGCGCGTCCTCTTTTGCCATCTCCTCGAACGCGGATTTTGCGATTCGGAACGCAGAGTTCGCTGCCGGCACGCCAGCATAGACTGCGACCTGCAGCAGGACTTCCTTTACCTCATCGGAAGTCGCACCTGTATTGCGCGTGGCGCGAACGTGCAGATTGAGTTCTTCCTGACGGCCGCCAGCCGCCAGCAACGCGATCGTGATGAAGCTCCGCGTTCGATGGTCGAGCCCGGGCCGGGTCCATATATCGCCCCACGCATGGCGCGTGACGAGATCCTGAAACTCGTCATCAAAGGTAGTCGCGCTCTCCAATGACCGCCTTACGTGAGCCTCGCCCAGGATGCGACGGCGAACGGCCAAGCCTGCCTCGTATGCGGGATCTTTCATGACGTCACTCCTGGATAGTCAAGGTTGGAGTTCCTGAGTCGATCTGACTGAAAGCTATCGCGCCGTGGCCTGTAACGTCAAAAGCCAGGACCTCGCCGAGTTCGCCGTCGTCAGTCCGCATCCCGCGCAGTGCTCACGGTCGCGGCCATGCTACGGGATGGCCGGCGAAGGTCAGGACGCGCGCGAGATGCTCGGGGTCGAGGCCATCGGAGACTTCCGCAACCCGCAGGCAGAAATCGATCAGATCCCGGTCGATCTGATCTTCGGGCGGACGCGGCTCGTAGCGGTTCCAGAAGCCATAGACCATCGCCATTGACGGGCGACCGCGCCCCAAGTCCGCGAGTTCGAGCGCGTACAGATGGCCGCTCTTCGATCGCCAGTACACCCTGCCCGCGCGCTTGCCCGCCGCACGTTCGAGCGATTCGGCCACTTCAGGCCGCGTGTCCAGTTCCTGCTCCCAGAGGAGCGGGTCGGCGCGCAAGCCGGCGAGTTCGTCCGCGGTCGGCGTCACAAAGTTCATACGCGATTCCCCGCCACCCGATTGAGAAACGGGATGATTGCGGCGACCAGATCGGGTCCGCGGTCGTCCTGCAGAAAATGCGCGGCCCGCTCGAACAGGATCGGCCCCTCGGCGTGCGGCATCAGCTCCTTCAACCGATTCGCGTACTCGATCGGGAAGACGGCGTCCTCCGGCGCCCACAGCAGCAGCGTCGGCGTCCCGGCCAGCTCAGGCAGCCGGCGCTGGATCATCGTCATGTCGGCCCATCCGCGGTCGCCCTCGCGAAGCGGAATCGTCCTCGGCCAGGTCAGCACGACGTGATCGGAATCGGGTTCGTCGAAGACGTGGTGATAGCCCCGCTTCTCCGCGTTCGTCATCCCACGCCTGGATATCGCCGACGGCCCCGCGTGGGAAAGCACCTTGAAGCGCTTCATCAGGAGCTGACCGATTAGCGGCGCATGCCAGGTCGTCCACGGGAGCGGCGACTGATGGAACTTGCCGGCGTAATCGGTGTAAAGCCAGGTGTTCATGAGGACCAGCGCGGCGAGTTGATCGAGTCTTTGCAGAGCCGCTCCCACGCCCTGCGGGCCGCCCCAGTCCTGTCCGACGATCACGAAGCCGCGCAGATCGAGCTGGTCGATTAGCGAGACCAGGTCGGCGATATGATGCGCCAGCGTCAGCGCGGCATCGACGCGCGGATGGTCGGAGTAGCCCGACCCGATCCAATCGGGAACCACGGCGCGCCAGCCTGCTTTGACCAGCGGATCGACGAAGTCGCGGTAGAGGAATCCCCACGTGGGATTTCCGTGCAGAAGCAGCACGGGCCGCGCGCCACGGCTCCCCTCGTCAACGTAGGCCATGTTGCGGCCGTTGACGCGCAGCGTTTTCTGCTCCCATGGAAACAGCTCTTGAAGCCATGCGGGCTTTTGGTTCATGACGGATGTAACCAGGATTTCCGAATATCGATCCCTTTTGAGTCTCCGATTTCAACAACCCATGGCGATTGGTCCCTTTGCCGAGCTTCCCGCGCGCTCGAAATACTCAGCCGCGGCGCGAAACGCACCCGCCGCGCGCTCGAACGTGTCGAAGGTCGCCAGTCCCCGCTCGCGCGCAAGCGCGCCTGCGCTGGCCGCGATTCCGGCCCGCAGGTCGGGCGGCACATGCTGCGATTCGACCGCGAGCGCGAACGGCTTGTGCGCGCGCTCGGCGAAGCGCGCGAGCTGATCCAGCAGGGGGATATTGTCCTTGACGTCGATCGGGCGTCTTAAGCCGCCAAATGCCAGTCCCGGCCTGAACTCCATCACGATCGCGTTGACGGCCGGATCGCGGTCGAGAATGTCGAGTACGCGATCAAGATTATCCTGGCCGCCGGCCGCGCGCGGTCCGATCGTCCACGCGGCGTCAAGCGGATTGCGGTAGCTGCCGCCGATCACCTGGAAGAAGCTCTTGAACTCGGCGTACGAAGCTTCCGACAAGGCGGGAACTTCGAGTCCATGACTCGCAAACGTGTCGCTGATCACCACCGACTGTCCGCCGGTCATCGCGACCAGCGCCATCGCGCGGCCCCTCACCGGCCGCGCGCGGGTCAACAGCTCCATCGCGTCCAGCATCGGCTCGAGCCCCGCCACTTCGACCGCGCCGCTCTGACGCATCGCCGCACGCCATCCGGCCGCCGGGGTCGCGAGCGATCCGGTGTGCGAAAATGTCGCGCGAGTGCCCGAATCCGTCACGCCGCCCTTCCAGACCAGCACCGGGACGCGCGCCGTGGCGCGCTTCAGGCTCTCGAAAAAGCGCCGTCCGTCGCGTACTCCCTCCAGATAGATGCCGACCGCGCGCGTCGCGGCGTCGGAGGCCATCACGTCGAGGTAGTCGGCGGCCTCCAGCACCAGCGCATTGCCGATCGACGCCGACATGCCGACCTTGATTGCGCGTCCCGGAGCCTGCATGCAGAAACTGACTGCGTGCGTTCCGCTCTGCGAGATGAAGCACACGTCGCCCGGTTCGCCCGCGCGCAGATTCGGGGAATTGAGCAGCCCCAGTCCCGGGTTGCACAGGCCCATGCAGTTGGGGCCGACCAGCGCGATGTCCGAGCGCGAAGCGATCTGTTTCAGTTCCGCTTCTAGCTCCACTCCGATCGGATCGCCGGTCTCGGAAAAACCGGCGGTGAAGAATCCGATGCCCGCGACCGCGGCCGCGGCGCATTCGGCAAGCGTCTGCGGCGCGATCTTTCGCGGAACGGACGCGATCGCGTAGTCGATCGGTTCCCCGATCTCGGACACGGCGCGGAAGTTCGTGATGCCGAGCGCCTCGATCGCGGCGGCTTCCTTTGCGTCGGGCTGCACCGAAAAGCGCTTGCCTTTGAAGTTATCGAGCGCACGGAGCCACATGAAATCGCGCGAGCCGCGATCGCCGATCACAACCGCAGTGCGCGGCTTGAGCGCGCGCCGAAGTTTTTCCTGGCGGCGAGCTTGAAGCGATGCCGCTTCTGCGGGCGGCAATTCCCCGCGCGCGGCGTCTCTGACCTCGCGGTCGAGCAGAATGCGGGCATCGAGCACGCTCAGCCCCGACGCATAGACGGCGATCGGGTTCAGGTCCATTTCCCTGATTTCCGCGCGCCGCGCGGCGAACTCGGATATCCGGACCAGCAATTCCGCGATCGCGTCGCGGTCAACCGCCGCTCTGCCGCGCACGCCGTCGAGCAGCGCAGCGCCGCGCAGCTCCGCGAGCATCGCGTGCGCCTCGCGCTTGTCGATCGGCGCGATCCGGACTGCGGTGTCCTTGAGCACTTCGACGAACACTCCGCCGAAACCAACCATCACCATCGGACCGAACTGCGGATCGCGCGCGATGCCCGCGAGCAGTTCCAGTCCCGCCGCCGCCATGGCCTGCACCGCGACCCCTTCGAATCGCGCGTCGGGAGCCTTTTGCGAGAGATTTGCGCGGATGCGCTCGAAGGCCTCGCGCACTTCGACCTTCGAAGCGAGGCCCAGCGCGACGCCGCCGATGTCGCTCTTGTGCGTGACATCGGGCGAAAGCACCTTGAGCACGACCGGAAAGCCGCGCCGCTCGGCCGCCGCCGCGGCTTCGTCGGCGCTGCGGGCCGGCTCGGGCATCTGGGTTGCGATGCCGATCGCTTCGAGGATCCGCTTGGATTCGATTTCCGAAAGCGCACTGCGGCGCTCGGCCGCGGCGCGCGCGATAGTTTCATCGACGATCTTTGGGTTCACAACTTCCGACTTATGACCGAGGGTTTGGGTTGATAAAAATCCGTCTGGCCGATCATTGGTTGATAAGTTAGCATGGGTCGCATTTGCAAGCGCACCGCGCTCGGACTTTGCGTTTGCAGACGGCCTGGTGTTGGTGCGAGTCTAAATCAGAATCCAAAATGGGAAACCCTGCTTACTGTGGCCGTTTCGCCATTGAGGGATGCAACAAATGATAATCGAAGAGGCTGATACAAAGCCGAGTTCTCGCCGTATAGCCGCGCGCGTTTTGGTGTTGCTGGCACTAATCGCCTTGAATGGATCGTCCGCGCTGGCCGCACCGCCCGAGACCAAACGGCGCACCATTCCAGTGACGATCAATAAGGGCCAGAACTACACCATAAGTGGCGTAAAGGAAGGTGCGGCCCCCAGCCTGAAGGTGGTCAACAATCCCAATGCGCTCGTGATGCAAAATGCCCCGGGCAGGATCGAATTGGTGGGCGCCGATGCCGGCAGTTGTAATATCAACGTGACGCTCGCTACCGGAGAAAAAGTTACCTACGTGGTGACCGTGAAGGCCGACGCGCCACCTCAAGGTTCTCTCGTTCCAGGCGCTGCGCCGACCGCCATTCCATAATCTCAGTATCCGGCAAACCCCATATCGGTGGTGGCCTGCGCATCAGGATCGCTACATACTCGGTACACACATTGACTGGTGCGGGCTGGCCGCTTTTGATCGGGCGCTCGATCGCCGGCCGCTCTTGAGGCGAGGCTATCAAAAAACGTTGTTTATCTTATAAAATCGGGCAAATGATCGAATCGATCGATTGGGGAAGGTAATGGCAGACAGCAGTTCCAACTATCGGCTGGGCACTCTTGCGCTTCACGCCGGACAGCAGAAGGATCCCACCACCAACGCACGGGCCGTGCCGATTTACGCGACTTCGTCGTATTTGTTCAACGACACGGAGCAGGCAGCGAACCTGTTCGCGCTCAAAGAGTTCGGGAACATCTACTCGCGGTTGATGAACCCGACCAACGACGTGTTGGAGAAGCGGCTGGCGGCGCTCGAGGGCGGCGCGGCAGGACTCGCTTTTGCCTCGGGCCAGGCGGCCATCAACGCCGCCATCCTCACCATCGCCCACAGCGGCCAAAACATCATCTCGGCCACCAGCCTGTATGGCGGTACGTGGACGCTGTTCACGCAGACGTTCAAACAGCTCGGCGTCGAGGTGCGTTTCTTCGATCCCGGCAAGCCGGAGGAGATCAGCCGGCTGGTGGACGACAAGACGCGCCTGGTTTACCTCGAGACGCTGGGAAATCCAAAGAATGACGTCCCCGACTTCCGCAAGATCTCGGACCTAGCCCACAGTCACGGCCTGCCGGTGGTCATAGACAACACGGTGATGACGCCGTGCCTTTACCGGCCCATCGAAGACGGGGCCGACATCGTCGTTCATTCCACCACCAAGTTCATCGGCGGCCACGGCACGCACATCGGCGGAGCGATCGTCGATAGTGCGAAGTTCAAGTGGGGTGACAACCCGAAGAAATGGCCTGAATTCTGCGCGCCCAGCCCGTCGTACCACGGGATGGTGTTCGAGGAGGCGCTGCGACCCATCGGCAATATCGCCTACATCCTCCACATCCGCACTCACTGGCTGCGCGATACGGGCGCCTGCATGAGCCCGTTCGCGGCGTTTCTTTTCCTCCAAGGGGTGGAGACGCTGCATCTGCGGATGCCCCGGCACTGCGAAAACGCATTGAAGGTTGCCAAGCACCTGGAGCAGCATCGATTAGTGGAGTGGGTGAACTATCCAGGTCTGCCAAGCCACAAGGACTACGAGAACGCCCGCAAGTATCTGCCCAAGGGCCAGGGCGCCATTCTTGGGTTCGGCATCAAGGGCGGCCGCGAGGCCGGCGTGAAGTTTATCAACAGCGTCAAGCTGATGAGCCACCTGGCCAATATCGGCGACGCCAAGACGCTGGTTATTCATCCCGCCTCGACGACGCATTCGCAGCTCACGCGCGAGGAGCAGTTGAAGACCGGTGTGACGCCCGAGTACGTTCGCCTGTCAGTGGGGATCGAGGACATTGAGGACATCATCGAGGATCTCGATCAGGCGCTGGCAGCTTCGCAACGGTAAACGAGCCGGTGGATAGACGTGCCACGCAGCCGCTTGCCCATCAGGCGAAGGTAGGGCAGGGCGATTTCGATAGCAGCGACGCGGTCCGTTCCGCGGCGCCGCTGCTGCATGCCAGGCAGGCCGCCTTCGACACCCCGCTCAAACTGGAACTCGGCGGCGAACTGCCGTCGGTCACCGTCACTTACGAGACCTACGGGCAGCTGAACGAGGCGGGCGACAATGCCGTCCTGATCTGCCACGCCATCAGCGGCGACTCGCACGTGGCCCGGCACGACGACGCGGATTTTCCCGGCTGGTGGGATATCGTCGTGGGACCGGGCCGCTTCATCGATACCGACCGCTATTTCGTCATCTGCTCCAACATCCTCGGCGGATGCCGTGGCACTACCGGCCCCAACAGCATCGACCCGCTCACCGGCCATCCGTATGCGGCGGACTTTCCCACCGTAACCATTGCCGACACCGTCGAAGTGCAGCGACGGCTGATCGACCGCCTCGGCGTCGGCCGGCTGCTGGCGGTAATCGGCGGCTCGATGGGCGGTCATCAGGCGATCACCTGGGCAAACCGCTATCCCGAACGGGTCCGTGGATGCGTGGCGATGGCGACCTCGCCCCGGCTGACCAGCCAGGCGCTGGCGTTCGATGTAGTCGCGCGCAATGCGATCATGCACGACCCGCGCTATCACGGCGGGCGATACTACGGAGAGCAGGGGCCGGCGGTCGGCCTGGCGCTGGCGCGGATGCTTGGGCACATCACGTACCTGTCGCGCGAATCGATGACCGCGAAATTCGGCCCAAGCCGCCTGCGTCCGCGGCAGGTCGCCACTGCGTTCGAAAAAAAGTTTTCGGTCGGCGCTTACCTGGGTTACCAGGGCGACAGATTTGTCGAGCGGTTTGACGCGAACAGCTACGTCACGCTGTCGATGATGATGGACATGTTCGACGTGGGCGACACGCCTGAGGCGCTGCAGGCGGCGCTCGCGCCATCGCAGTGCCAGTGGCTGGTGGTGAGCTTCAGCAGCGATTGGCTGTTCCCGCCGGAAGAGGGCCGCGAGATCGCCGACGCCTTGCTGGCGCTGGACAAGCCCGTTTCGTATTGCGAGGTTGCCAGCTCGAGCGGCCACGACGCGTTCCTCCTCGCCGACAGTGTCGAGACTTACGGCGGGCTGGTCCGCGGCTTCTTTGCCAATCTTTCCGGAACGCCGAAAGTTGTCGAACGCAGCGAGGCGCCGCCGCCACCGCCATCATCCGGTGCATTTTTCCAGGGCGACCGCGTAGACCTCCGAATCCTGGTGGACCAGATTCCGCTCGACAGTAGCGTCCTCGACCTCGGATGCGGCAGCGGCCAACTGATGTCCGAACTCGTCGCCAGGGGCCACTCCCGCGTCGTCGGCGTCGAGGTGGACGAGAAGGCCGTTCTCGCGTGCGTATGCCGCGGGCTGAACGTCATCCATGCTGACCTCAACCACGGATTGACCGGCTTTCGCGATGGGCAGTTCGACGTGGTAGTGCTCTCGCAGGCCTTGCAGTGCATCGCCGACACCAAAGGCATCCTGCGCGAGATCACCCGCGTCGGCGGGCTTGGCATCGTCAGCTTTCCGAATTTCGCGTATCGCAAGCTGCGCGAGATGTATTACGAACTGGGCCGCTCACCCAAGCTGCCGGGGCTTTACGGCTACGAATGGTACGACACCCCGAATCGTCGATTCGCCTCGATCGTCGACGTTCGGGAGCTCTGCCATGCAATCGGCATTCGGGTGCTGCGCGAGATCTGCTTGAACAGCGAATCAGGCCGGGAAGTCCACGACGACCCGAACCTGAACGCCGACATCGCAATGTTCTTCATCAGCGGCTGAGGCGCCGAGATGGCAGAATTGCCGAGACGGCTTCATATCCCGGCACCTTCGACGAACTCCTCGCTGCGCACCTGCGCCTGCGTGATGTTGCTTCCGGGCGGCACGCTGCGCGTGAGCCAGACATTGCCGCCGATGGTCGATCCGCGGCCGATGGTGACCCGACCGAGAATCGTCGCGCCGGCATAGATCACGACGTCGTCTTCCACGATCGGATGTCTGGGGATGCCTTTGATCAGCGTGCCGTCCTGGCCAACCGGAAAGCTCTTCGCCCCCAGTGTGACGGCCTGATACAACCGCACGCGGCGGCCGATGATTGCCGTCTCTCCGATGACCACTCCGGTACCGTGATCGATGAAAAAACTCGCGCCGATCTTCGCGCCGGGGTGGATATCGATACCGGTTGCCGAGTGCGCAAGCTCTGAGATGATGCGGGCGAGCAGGGGGACACCCAGCAGATAGAGTTCGTGAGCGAGGCGATGGTGGGTGATGGCCCAAATGCCCGGATAGCAGACCCGTACCTCTTCGACGCTCTTGGCCGCGGGGTCGCCCTGGTAGGCGGCCAAAATATCGTTTTCGAGCAACTCACGCACATCCGGCAGACATGCGGCAAACTCGCGTGTTATCGCGATTGCCTGCTGCGCTTGATCGCGGCTGCTCTCGTCTGTTTGCCGGGATGCAAATTGCAGTTCCAGGCGCACTTGATTGACCAGCGAGCGCAGCGCCGCATCCAGCGTGTGCCTGACAAAGTAATCGATGCCCTCGTCGGTAAGATCCGGCAGAACGAAGTGGGTCGGAAAAAGCGTCGCGAACAGGCCGTCGATGATGCGCGCCACCGCCTTCCTCGAGGGCAGCGGCGCAGCCTCCTCGCGTTTGCCTCCCTCTCGCGATCCGGCGCGGGAGGCGCGCAGCTCGGCGACGATCCGATCGAGGTTCCAATCCGAGCCTGCAATCCCGGCGTTATCGGCTTCCTCATCGCGCGAGTTCATTGCCCGCTCCATTAGTTATCAAACAGACCCTCGAACAGGGCGGTACTCAGGTACCGCTCGCCGGAGTCGGGCAGTATGACGACGATCGTCTTGCCTGCGTTCTGCGGACGTTTGGCCATCCGCGCGGCCACCGCCACCGCGGCCCCGCTCGAAATACCCGAGATTATCCCCTCCTCGCGTGCCAGCCTCAGCGCGTAATGGATCGACTCCTCGTTGGTAGCCGGTTCGATTTCGTCAACCAGTGAGAGATCCAGGACTTCCGGCACGAAGCCGGCGCCGATGCCTTGAATCTTATGGCCCGACGGCTTCAGCGGCTCACCAGCTCGATACTGCTTGAGCACCGGACTCGCGGACGGCTCGACGGCGACTGAAATAATCGGCTTTCCTTTGGCGCGCTTGATGTAGCGCGAGACTCCGGTGATGGTGCCGCCGGTGCCCACCCCTGACACAAAAATATCCACCGCGCCTTCGGTGTCGTTCCATATTTCCGGCCCGGTCGTCTTCTCGTGAATCGCGGGATTCGCGGGGTTCTTAAACTGCTGTAGAAGAACGTAGCGATCGGGCGCCGACGCCTTGATTTCCTCGGCCTTGGCGATCGCTCCGTTCATGCCCTTTGCCCCCTCGGTCAATACCAACTTTGCGCCGTACGCAATCAGCAGTTTGCGACGCTCCAGGCTCATCGTATCCGGCATCGTCAAGGTCAGCGGAAGATTACGGGCCGCGGCGACGAAGGCGAGCGCAATCCCCGTGTTTCCACTGGTCGGCTCGACCAGTTCCTTGCCGGGGCCCAGCAGGCCACGACGTTCGGCATCCCAAACCATCGCGGCGCCAATTCGGTCTTTGACGGAATAGGCGGGGCCGCGCCCTTCAATCTTCGCAAGCACCGTAGCCGGGGCCCCATCGATGACGCGGTTGAGCCGTATCAGCGGTGTGTGCCCGATGGATTGTGAATTGTCCTCGTACCAACCCGGCATGAGGTCCTCCTTGCGGTCCGTGGCCCGCTCAGCGTGCGGCGCCATACAATACATCTACACTTAAACGATTTTGACGCAAAAACTAATAGTTATACGCCTGGCGGAGCTGACTCAAGCGGACTCAGCTAGGTAATCTTTCCCCTCCTGCTAGGTACTTTTCCCCTGCGATCCGGGTGATTTTCCGATTCACCGCTCCGCTCCTTTGCTTCAACGTAGATAGCAATTGGCGCGCATAGCTCGCACAGAAAATTCGCTGCGTAGCGAAGCCAGCCAAAGGGATCGGAAAGACGCAGTTGTCGAATCGGTCAAATAATGGTCACGCGTCCGTTGCAACCGTCGAGTCGGGTGCGCGCGAAGGAATCCGCTCGGAAATGCGCGCGGTCCAATGGGAGCAGGGACTGCACATGGAGGCGCTAGCAAATTTTGCGCACGAACTTCGCTCGCCGCTGCAGGCGATCCTCGGCTATCTCGACATCCTGCGCGACGAGCTGAGCGAAGAAATCGGCGCCCGCCACAAGCAAATTATCCAGCGCATGAATGCCAACGCGCACGACCTCGCTCAAACTGTCGAAAACGTGATGGACTTTTCGGTTGCGGACGCGATGGCTGAGGCGGCAGACGAAGAGGAGATCCGCCTGCACGATCTGATTGGAGAGCTTGCTCCGGCGCTCGAGGCTGCCAACGATTCAAAGGGCCTGGAAATCGGATTCGATCTCGAAGCCGCGCCCACTGTTTTTCGCTCGCGGCGCCGGCCAATCAAGTCGATACTGCTCAACCTCGCGGTCAACGCGATCAAGTTTACCGATCGAGGCAGCGTCACTATCGCCATTCGCCGTGCCGTAACATCCCAACTCGGCTCCGCAGTTGAACTGGAAGTCCGCGACACGGGACCCGGCATCGAGGCCGAGATGGTCGCGCAGGCATTCAAACGCTGCGCTCAGCTTTCGCACTCGAGTATCCGCAGTCACCGCGGAATGGGCCTGGGCCTCGCCGTTGTTCAGCGCAATGTGGAAGCGCTCGGCGCAAAAATTATGGTCAAGACCGCGCTTCCGCAGGGCTCCGTGTTTGTCGTCATAATCCCGATCGCGGGCTCAATTGCCGAGACTTCTCATCCGATCCGCACCTGAGCGAGCCGACTGAAGGGGGGGAAGGCCAAGGGCACCAGCGGGTGCGACTCGATCCGATTCCGCCGCCGCCTGCCGCGTTTTGGTGCAAGCCATTCCATTGTCGATGACGTTGTTACGGCGGCCGAAGTAGTGCCGCGCGATCCAGGCGTGCTTAGCGGTAGTGACGCATCAGGCCGACCACGACGCCGCGAATCGCCAGGTCGCCCTCGCCGACCATGATCGGTTGCATTGCGGAGTTGGCCGGCTGCAGCCGGATCTTTCCGCCCGATTCACGGTAGAACTTCTTGACTGTCGCCTCGTTGCCGATCAGTGCGACCACCGTCTCGCCATTGTCGGCGCTGTCGCGGCCTTCGACGATTATGTAATCGCCGTCGCGGATGCCGTCTTCGATCATCGAGTCGCCCTTCACCCGCAGACAAAATGTATTGTCGCGCCGGATGAACTCGTCGGGCACGCTGATGGTCTCGTTGTTCTCGACCGCCTCGATCGGCGCGCCCGCCGCAACGGTGCCGAGCAATCGGATCGCTTTGGCCGCCTCATGTTTATCCGACCCCACGACTTCGAGCGCGCGGCTGTGATTGTGCTGGCGCTTGATGACCCCTTTCTGCTCGAGGTTGTGCAGATGCTTGTGCACGGTGGCGAGCGACGACAACCCGAAATATTGGCCGACTTCAGCCAGCGTGGGCGCGTAGCCGTGTTCGCTGTTATAGTCGGTGAGGTAATCGAGTAATTGCTTCTGCCGCTTGGTCAGCGTCGCCATTGCTCTTCTTCTCCGCCTGCTTTTCTGCGATGTCAGATGATGGCGAAAATCCGGCGAAGATGCAAGCGCGGAACTCTCAATGATGCAGGGACGGTTTCGCCGTCTCGACGCAGCGCATAATCTCAATTACGGCCGCAATCCGATGGCGAAACTGCGAATCCAATTCGAAAACGGCGATCCCGAAAAAGTAATCGAGTTCGACCCTGCCAAGGCGCCGTTTCATCACGACGGCAAGCCGGGCTCAATACTCGACGTGATGCTGGGTCACGGCGTCCATCTCGAGCACGCATGCGGCGGCAATTGCGCGTGCACGACCTGCCACGTGATCGTGCGCCAGGGCTTCAACAAGCTCGGCGAGTCCAGCGAGCAGGAAGAAGATCTGCTCGACAAGGCGCCGGGGCTCACTCCGACTTCGCGGCTGGGATGCCAGGCCGTCATCGAGGATCCCGACGCGGAAATCGTCGTCACAATCCCGCGCTACACGATTAACCAGGTCAGCGAGGCGGCCGAGGAATGACGGCCGATCCGCCTCCCGCCGCGGCCGGCATGCGCGCGACGCTGAATGCCCGCGTCGAGAAGATTTTCGACCACGCGTCCGATACCCGCTCGCTTTTTCTCTCGCTCACCAGCGGCAAACATCTGCGCTTTATCCCCGGCCAGTTCATCTCGATAACGATTCCGCTCGGCGACGAGACCCGCTCGCGTCCCTACTCGATCGCGTCCGACCCCGAAGACCGCGGCCCGTTCGAGATTTGCTTCAATCGCGTCGAGGGCGGGCGCGGCGTCGGATGGATGTTCGAGCGGCGCGTCGGCGACACGATCGATTTCAGCGGGCCGTTCGGCGCCTTCACGATCGATCGCGCGCCGGCGGCGCAAGCGGGCTTTATCGCGGAGGGAACGGCGATCGCGCCGATTCGCCCGATGCTGAAGCGGGCGCTCGCTTCATCGCCGCGCGAAGGTGCGCCGCCGAAAATCCATTTGATTTATGCGGCGCCCGATCGCGAGCATATCCTGTACGCCGCCGAACTCGACGAGTTCGCGCGGACCGCGTCGAATTTTTCGTACCAGACCGTGATCGCGCCTCCCGAAAAGATCTACGATCGTCTGTTCGAGTTGGCGCAAGCCCGATGGGTCATCGGCGACGCCGATCGCACGCGCCAGTTCTATATCTGTGGCGTCGGCAAGGGCGTGATTCGATTGCGCGACCTGATCCGTGGGGCAGGCTACGAGCGCCGCGCGGTGCACTACGAGCAGTGGTGATGCTTGGCGCTGCTTCGCGAATGCTGAAATCTCTCCGCCAACGAGCGTCCCAGCCTACGGCGCGAACCTGGACAGCAGACTAATCGCACCCGGGTGCCCGTCGATTCTCACGCCGCGCGCAATCGTCCCCTCGCGCTCGAGTCGGCGCGCCGCAGCTTCGACCAGCGCCGGGTCGATTCCCAGGATTCGCGCGATCGCGCGCTCGATCCCGAATCCCGCGGTCTCGAAATATTTGGCGACAATTACATACGCCGCCTGCATCCGCGTCAGCGTCCGGGCCTCGGCAATCGCGTCGGGCCATCGATGCTCCATCGTGTCCCACACGTAGCTGAACGGGTCGGCGCGCTCGTCCACTTTGAGCGCGAGAAATTTTTCCTGCAGCTCCGCCATCGCACGGTCGAACACCGCCCGCCGCGACGGTTGCGCATAGCCGCTCGACAGCTTCAGCACGCGAGTCTCGGCCGCACCGCGCTTGGCGAGCGCGTCCATCACCAGTTTGCCGCAATGCGACAGTCCGCCGCGCAGGTAAAGCTTCCGATAGCCGCCCGGCTCGATGCGAAGCTTAAGAAACGCGCCCAGCATCTCGCGCGCGATGAAGCTCGGGCGTCGCGCGATCGCCTTGCCGTAATAGACCGCGCGGCGCTGCGGCAACGCGTCCTTTATCCGCCACGTCATCCCGATCGCGTAGTCGTGCTGGATGTGCTCCGGCATTATGGGTTCGCGCGTTCCCGCGATCGCTTCGCGCAGGCACGGCACGCCCATCCCGGCCGTGAATCCGGTGCAAAATCCGACCTCGTCGATGAATTTGAGCGCGCTCTTCTCACCGGCCACGCGCCGGCTCGCGACACGCCTGAAGTGAAAGTCGCGATGGCGTTCGAGCGCGTCGAGAATCCCCGGATTGTCAACTCCGGCGGCAGCGATCATCCCGGAATTCGCTCGATGCAATCCGCGAAGATTCGGCGGTAGTTGGTCTTCACCGCGAGTCCGCGCGTGATTCCCTCCAGCCCGACCAGCGCGCGAATCAGAAACACGCTGTGCGCCGGCGATTTGTAGAGCCGATTCTCCAGCGCAAGCTCGCCGACCTTGGACGCCTTGCCGACCGTGTCGTATTCTAGGGGATCGACGGCGCGATCCACCCTCATCGGCTCGAACAGGATGTGGATGATTCTGACCATCGCCGCCGCATCCTGATTGCGATCGAGGTAACCCAGCTTGACCATCGCCGCCGCCAGCGATTTGTCGTCGCCGCTCAGAATCGCGCGCGCGACTTGCAGGTTCGCCTTGCGCACCGGTTCCGGGAAGCGCCGAATCGAGCCGAAGTCGAGCACGCCCAGGCGCGGATGATGGCTCACCAGGTAGTTGCCCGGATGAAAATCCGTGTGCAGCATCCCGAATTCCAGAATCTGCCGCCACGCGAACTCGTGAATCTTGATCGCGACCCATTCGCGCAATTCAAAATCGACCTCCGGCCCCATCACGTCTGCCAGCGGATAGCCGTCGATGTACGTCATCGTCAGCATGCGCCGCGAACTGAGCTCCTTGATGAAGCGCGGAATCATGATTTCGCGATCCGCACCGAGCCGCCGGCCGAACTCCACCATGTTGCGCGCTTCGTTTACGTAGTCGAGCTCTTCGCGCAGGCGCTGCTCGAGTTCCCTGTACACCGCGCCGGTGTCGATCTGCTGGCGCATCACGTCATGGCCGAGCGCCTGCAACGTCCGCAGCAGCAGTTTGAGATTCTGCAGATCCTGCTCGACCGTATCCTCGACCCCCGGATACTGAATCTTCACCGCGACGTCGATACCGTCGCGCGTGACCCCACGATGCACCTGTCCGAGCGACGCGGCGGCAAACGCGGTCTGGTCGAAGCTCCTGAAGATCGCTTCGGGCCGCTTGCCAATCTCGCTCCGAATCTGTTCCGAGATAGTCGCGTAGCTCATCGGCGGCACGCTCGATTGCGTCGTCCGTAGCACGTCGAGCGCCTCGCCCGGCAGCAGGTCCTTGCGAATCGAGAGCATCTGGATCAGCTTCATGAACGCACCGCGGAGCTGCTTGGAGCTCTCGACAATTCGCTGCGCGTTGCGGATGTGAGTTTCCAGCAGCTCGCGATCGCGCGCGGGCGCGCTCAGAAACGGCCGCCGCAGCTGATTCCACAGGTAACTGGAACCGACTTGCGACGCGAGCTCGCCCATCTTGATCGCGCGGCGCGCGCGCCCGCTGGTGATTGACGTGCGTTTCGCCATCAGCGTCCGTCGCGCTCGATTCCCACCCGGTTGATCAGCGTCGCGGCCAGCGCCGCGCCAAACCCATTGTCGATGTTGACCACGGTTACGCCGCTCGCGCAGGAATTCAGCATCCCCAGCAGCGCGGCCAGCCCGCCCATCGACGCGCCGTAGCCCACGCTGGTCGGCACCGCGATCACCGGTTTATCCACCAGGCCCGCGACGACCGAGGGCAGGGCGCCTTCCATGCCGGCAACGACAACGAGCACGCTTGCCTCGCGAATCACTTCGAGGTTCGCAGTCAAGCGATGAATTCCCGCGACGCCGACGTCGTAAACCCGCGCGACACGATTTCCGAACAGCTCGGCGCACAGCGCGGCTTCCTCGGCTACCGGAATGTCGGAGGTGCCCGCGCTCAGCACCATCACGATGCCGCGTCCCGACGGCTTGCGGCGCTCCTTCACCACCGCGCCAATCCGCGCGTCGCGATGGTACACCAGTGCGCGAATTTTGCGTTTGACGATGCGCGCCTTGTCCGCGGCCAGGCGCGTGATTATGAGATTGGTCCCCGACGCGAGCACGCGCCGTCCGATCGCCGCGAGCTGATCCGCCGTCTTGCCCTCGCCGAAAACTGCTTCGGGAATTCCGCGCCGGATGCTCCTGTGGCTGTCGAGCTTGGCAAATCCAAGGTCCTCGAACGGCAACTCGCGGATGAGTTTGAACGCCGCGCCGGCGGTCATGCTGCCCGCGGCAACACCGTCGAGGATTTGGCGGATTCGCTTTTCGGTCATCGCCGCTTGAGAAGCTCCGGGCGGATCGGATGCGCCAGTGTCAACATCAGTTCGCGCACCGCCCGTGCGTCGCTGCGCGTGACAGTGATCGTCAACTCGCCCTCGATTAATTTTTCGCCGGGCTTGGGAATATGCCCGAGTCGTTCGATCACCAGCCCGCCGATCGTAGCATACTCATCCGCCTCCGAAAGCTTGAGCCCGAAGCGCTCGTTCAGTTCCGTGATCGGCGCGCGTCCGATCACGGACAGCACGCGCGGACTGACTATTTTGGCCAACTCCTCGCCAAGGTCGTGTTCGTCCTCGATGTTGCCGACGATCTCCTCGATCAGATCCTCCAGCGTCAGAATTCCAGCCGAGCCGCCATACTCATCGACGATCACGGCCAGATTTTCCCCGGTGCGTTGCATCGCCACCAGCGCTTCGTCGAGCGGCATCGACTCCGGAAAATAACTGACCGGCCGCATCACGTCGCTCACCGGGCGGCTGAGATCGGGCGCTTGCAGGAGATCGAAAACGTGAACCACGCCAACGATGTCCGTGATTCGACGCCGGAAGACCGGGATGCGGCTGAATCCCTCGCGGCGGACGGTTTCGATCGCCGCCGCAAGCGAGGTTTCCTCCGGCACCGCATCGACACCGACCAGCGGCACCATCGCCTTGCGCGCATCGGCTTGCGAGAAGCGAAAGATTCGGCTGATCATCAGTTGCTCGGCGGGCAGGATGGCGTCGTGCGGCTGCTCGGATGCGTCGCTCGGCCGGCGCCGCATCAAGCGCGCTAAATCCTCGCGGCTCAGGAACACGCTCCCGGCATCGGGCGGCACACCCGCAATCCGGCGAAGCAATCGGCTCAGAACAGTCTCTGCGCCGAGCAGCGGCGCGAGCACGGCCGCAAGGAATCGCAACGGCCGCGCGGCGAACAGCGCAAAGGCGTGCGAATTTCCAAGCGCCAGCAGCTTCGGTATCCACTCGCCCAGCACCAGAGTAATCGGCGTCAGAATAAAAGGCGCGAGATAAACCAGGTGCGGCCGGATTTGATGCAGGAAGCTGGTGAGCAGGACCGCCGCGACAACCGTGGCAAGGTTGGTACCGGTCAGCGTCAGCGCCAGCAAACGATCGCGATTGGCCAGCAATTCGCCGAGCATTCGCGATCGCTCGTGCCCGCTTTCGCTCCCGGCGCGAACTTTTAAATCGTCCGCTGAAACCAATGCGATCTCTGAGGCCGCGAAAAACGCCTGCACCACCAGGCACCCGACCAGCGCGACGATCAGCCCGACCATCGTCATCGATGCAGCCTCACCAGCTCGACGGTCGCGCCGCGCACGCGCTCGATGGTGGCTTCGAATTCTCCGAGCTTCATCTTCTCTCCCGCGCGCGGCACGCGCCCGAGCCTGCGCAGGATCAGGCTGCTCAGCGTCTTGCCGCCGCCGTAGGCTTCGATAACGCGCGCCGGAGCGAGCGCGTCCGCCAGCTTGCCCAGCGCGACGGCGCCCGAGGCCGACCATTCGTCGTCGGATATTTTCGTGAGCTCGGGAATTTCGCTTTCGAACTCGTCGCGAATCTCGCCGAATAATTCCTCGAGCAGGTCTTCGAGCGTCACCAAACCCAGCAGGCGGCCGTACTCGTTGACCACCAGCGCGATCTGGAAGCGCCCGCGGCGCATCTCTTCAAACAAATCGGCGAGCAGCTTGCCCGGCGGGACAAAATACGCCGGCCGAACCAGGCGATCCACGCGCGGCGGCGATGGCTCCAGGCGGCGCGCCGCGAAATCCTTGGCGTGCAGAATGCCGACAATATTGTCCTGGCTGTGGCGATAGACCGGCACCCGCGAGAAATTTTCGTGCGCGATTTCCGCCACCAGCTGCGCCACCGGCATCTCGATGTCGAGCGAGAAGATTCGCTCCCGCGGCGTCATCACCTCAGCCGCGCGCCGCGCGCCGAAGTCGAACACGCGATGAATCATCTCACGCTCGGCGGGTTCGACCTGTCCCTGGTTCTCGCCGAGCCTGAGCAGCGTCTTGAACTCCGCCTCGGAGACCGGGCCCGGGCGCGGCGCTTGCTCCAGCGGCGTGAAATGCCGCGCGAACGGATGAACAAAATCGGCGAGCACCGCCAGCGGCCGCGCCGTGATCGACGTCAGCGCGGCCGGAAATCCGAGTGCGAATGTCTTTGGCGTAATGTCGCAGAACAAAAGCACGATCACGAGCATCGCCGGCGCCGCGACGATCGGTCCCCATTTATCGCCGAGCCACGCCAGCAGAATGATCGTCGCGAGGCAGTCGGCGAAGATGTTGCACGCTTCGTTCAGCCCGATGATGACCATCAACGACTCGAGCGGCCGGCGCATCAGACGGTCGAGCGCGTGCTGCACGGAAAGGCTCATCTGCTCGCGCGTGTGCTCCAACCGCGCCATTGAGAACAGCGCCGTTTCGGACGCGGCCAGCGTGGCGCTCAGCACGACAAGCACCAGGACCGCGAGAGGCAGCATGAACATCATCGCGTCTATCTAGCCGCGCGATCGCAGCTGATCCCATCCTGCGATAATCGGTGCGCTATCACCAATCACGTTCAGGCGCTTGCCCCGAACGATCGTGCCGATTCGCCGCACCGCGACGCGCAGGCGACGCGACAGTTCGGATTCGCTGTGGCCGGGCCGCGCGCAGAAGACCAGTTCGTAGTCCTCGCCGCCCGTGAGCGCGTGCACCAGATCGCCGCCCATCAGCGCACGGTACGCCGACGAGACCGGGATTCGCGACGCGTCGATCTCGGCGCCGACGCCGCTTCGTTCGAGGATGTGACCCAGGTCCTGCATGAATCCGTCGCTGACGTCGATCGCAGCCGGCGCGGGCCTGAGCGCGGCCAGGCGTTGCCCGGGATACAGCCGCGCTTGCGGACGCAGAAATCGCTCGACGAGATATTTTCTTGCGGCGCGATCTTTTTTCGCATTGCCGCGCACCTTCAGCTTGCGCGCCAGGATGCGCCAGCCGAGCGCCGCATCGCCGAGCGTGCCGGTCACGAAGATCTCGTCGCCGGGACGCGCCGTATCTCGTCGCATCGCAGCGCGCCCAACCTCGCCGAGCATCGCGATCGTGATCGACAACTCGCGCGCGCGCGTAATATTGCCGCCTACGATATCTGTGGAGGCTTCGCGCGCCGCATCGCGCAGCCCCGCGTAAATCCGTTCGAGCGTCCGCGCCGCAATTCCCTCGCGCACGGCCAGGTTCACGACGCAAGCAGTCGGACGCCCGCCCATCGCCGCGATGTCGCTCAAGTTGACCGCGAGCGCGCGCGCACCAAGCGCTTGTGCAGTGCCCCATCGCAGATCGAAGTGAACATTCTCGACCAGGCTATCGATCGTAAACAGCGCCTGCCCCCGCGGCCGCGAAACGATTGCGCAATCGTCGCCGGCGCCGAGGATCGTGCGGCGGCCGAGACGGATTCCCGCGCTCAGTCGCGCGATCAGTTCGAATTCGCTGGACAGTTTGCCGGATGCGTCGGGCAGTTTGCTCACGGCGTGCGCGCTTTCGGTGGTTGCGTTTCGAGCGGCAATTCCGCGACCAGCGTCAGACCAGGCCGGCCGTCCGCGAGCCGGGCCTCGACCCGGCCGCCGGCCGCTTCCGCCATCGCGTGCGCGATATACAGCCCGAGTCCGCGCACCGCGCCGTAAGCCCCGGTTTTGCTGGGGCGCTCGAAGAGCGCTTCCAGTTCCTCCGATGAAAGGGACGGGCCGCTGTCGCTGACCTCGACCGCGATCGATTCGTTTCGCAGCCGCGCGCGCAGCACGACTTCGCCTTTCGCCATCCTTCCGATCGCATAGGCGAACATGTTTCTAACGATCCGCTCGAAATGACGCCGGTCGAGTTTGCAAGCCGGCAGCCGCGCGATCTCGATGCGTAGATTCAGGCGCCGCCGCCGCGCCTGCAGGGCGCAATCCTCCGCGACCTGGCTGAGCACCTGGTTCGGATCCAGTTTGGCCGGCGCCGGGACGAGGTCGCCTTCCTGCACCTCGTAGTAGTCCAGCACGTTGCTCACCACCAGGTCCATGTTCCACGCGGTCGCGCCGATTCGTTCGAGCAGGTCCGTCCGCTCCTTTGGAGTGATGTCCGCCTCCTTGAGGAGATTGACGTAACCGCTCAGCGCCGCGACCGGACTGCGAATGTCGTGCGCCATCGTCGCGATTTGCGTCTGCCGAAACCGCGCGGCTTCCTCCAGATCGAGCACCTGTTTCTTCAGGCGGCGGCGGAAACGGCCGATGTAAATCGCCGCGTATTGAGCCAAGATCGCCGCTGCGATCAGGCCCATCCATCGGTACATGCTGTATGGCGTTGCGATCGGCACCAGGTACTCGGCCGCCGCGTAGCCCAGTAGCGCTGTGGCAGCCATCGCAGACTGCCAGCGCGTGCCCCAGTTCACGAACGCCGCGGTTGCCAGCGGACACAGCATGATCGCGATAAAGCGCGACTCGGGATCTCCCGTCACTCGGCTGGTCACGATGAACATCGCGATCACAAACAGGCTGTACAGCAGGACCCAGGATTTCCAACGGCGCTTGAACCAGCGCGTCCACACCAGCCCGAAGAACAGGCAGGTCGCGCCCAGCATCAGCAAGTCCAGGGTTGACCCGGGCGCATTCCCTCCCCGCACCTGCTGATCGTGCGCAAGGTACGCCAGCAGCGTAAGGATCGCGACCGCGCCGCCGAGTTTGACGACTCGCAGCGATTCCTCGTCATCCTCGGTCCAGATGAATTCCGAACCGGCGCGGGCGGGCTCGGAATATGTCAGCTCGAATGAGCTGTGGTTTTTGCTGTCCTCCGCCAATCAGGCTCCCCCGGCATTTTCTCCGCAGTGCCAGTTCCTCTCATGATTACAAATAGCCTGAACTCAGCGCCGGATTGCATCAAGCGCCTTTTTGATCGCACTCAACGCAAAATCGACCTCGTCCGGCATGATCGTCAGCACCGGCGCAAGCCGGACAACGTTGTCCGCGTTGAGCGTCCAGTTCAGAACCACCCCGCGCGCTAAAGTCGCCGCCACAAAGCGCCGCGCCAGCACCGCATCGCAAAACTCGATACCCACCAGCATCCCGAGCCCGCGCACTGCCGCGATTTCCGGCGCGCGCATCGCCCGCAGCCGCCGCACGATCTCATTGCCAATCGTCGCGGCGCGCTCGAACAGGCGCTCGCGCACGATCACGTTCAGGGCAGCCAGTCCGGCCGCGCACGAAAGCGGATGGCCGCCGAAGGTCGTGATATGTCCCAGCGGCGGATCGTGCGAGAGCGTGCCAAGAAGCTCGTCGCGACCGCACAATGCGCCCAGCGGCAGACCGCCGCCGAGTGCCTTGGCCATCACGACAATGTCGGGCACGACGCCAAAATGCTCGAGCGCGAACAGCTTGCCGGTGCGGCCAAAGCCCGTCAGCACCTCGTCGAAGATGAGCATCGCACCCGCGCGATCGCATCGTTCACGCAGCGCGCGAATGAATCCGGCCTCCGGTATGCGCACGCCGCCCTCAGCCTGCACCGGCTCGACAACCACCGCCGCGATCGTCGAATCGATTTCCGCAACCGCCCCCTCGTCACCGAACGGCAGATGCCGCACCGGCCCGGGTAGCGCGCCGAACGGCTCGCGCATCAGGCGATTTCCCGCCAGCGCAAGCGCGCCCATCGTGTCACCGTGATACGCCCCGTCGAACGCCGCGAACCCCGCGCGTCCGGTGAACTTGCGTGCCACCTTCAGCGCACATTCGATCGCTTCTGCCCCACTGTTGGTAAAATACACGCGCTCGAGCGGTCGCGGGAGAAGTTCGGTGAGTCTTCGCGCCAGCCTAACCTGGCTCTCGATCACGTACTCGCCGTACACCATGACGTGCAGATGGCGTCGCGCTTGCTCCGCGATCGCGGCCAGCACCTCGGGATGTCCATGCCCGAGGGCAGAGACGCCAATCCCCGCGATGAAATCGAGATAGCGCCGTCCGTCCGACGCGACCAGCCACGAACCGTCGGCGCGCGATATCTCCAGCCCGATCGGTGCGTCGGAAGTCTGCGCCAGATTTTGGCGGAAGAAATCGCCGAGCTCACTCATCGCGCTCCGATTATCATGTCGATGAACCCGCCTCCACCGTGGCGCCAATCAAGCGGCGGCGATTGCATCTCACCGGGTGCGCACACGTACGGTATCCCGATCGCTCCGACGGTTGCACCGATGTCGGCGGCTTCCGATTCATCGCCGGCGACGGCCATCGCTTCGATCCGTCCCGATACAGGCGCTATGCAATCGCGAAATTCCCCGAGATCGCGCACTCCGGTCACGTGCACCGTCCGGAAGCCCGGCGAAACTTTGAATGAATCTTCCAGGACCGCCCCCGGCGCGAACAAGTTTGGCCTCGGTTCGAAAACCACCGTCCATTCAAGCCCCCGACCCTCAAACAGCTCGGCCGGCTCGCCCGCAATCCGCCGCCAGCGCGCGCGCTCCCGCACTCCGCGTATTTCGACGGCGTCGCGCAATGGGATTTTCGCCGGCGGCATCGATTTCCCCATACGTTCGAGCGCCGCCGACATTCGGATCGCCAGGTCGCGCGCTGCATCGCCAGTATGACTCACCACGAACACCTGATGGAGCGACAGGCAGCCCAGCTGCTCGAACAATACGACATCGCGCGCGAGCAGCTCCGCGACCCTGTCGATGCGCGACGGATCGGTAGCACCCGGCGCTACCACCGCGGCGCTGACCCGGCTGCCGAATCCGATCAGATTGGGTCGGTTGCGGAGCGACTCGATCGTCAGGTCGTCGCCGTACGCCACCACCCGCTCGCAATTCGCAATCAACACCTCGGTCAGATCGGCGCGCGCGCGGCTCCAGTGCAAGACCTCGATGCGCGCGCCCGCGTCACGATCGATCTCGGCGAGCGTGCGCGCAAACTCCGCGAAAAATATCGGCTCGGCCGAGGCGGTTTTGACCACCACCCCTGCGCCTGCCACCAGCGCGATCGCGATCTCATGCAGCCCGGCGCCGGCAACGTTGCCCGCGGCGATGAATCCGGCCGTCTTTGGCCGGTCGATCCCGCCGCTCGACGAAACCCGCGCGGCGATCGACTTCAACGCGTCGCTGGTGAATGGTTTCAGCAGCGCGTCGATCGAGTTTTCGAGGATCGCGACGGAATACCCTGCCGAGCGCGCGATTGCTGCGATCGTTTCGCGTCGGCGCGCGTAATCCCGGTCGCGCCAGAGATCGAACGCGCGCGCCAGTGCCTTGGCCATTCGATCCGCGCCGGGGTTGATATTTTCCGCTCCGCGCACGCGCGCGGCTGCCGATGCTACATCCGATTCGACCAGCCGTGATGAATCGAGTCCGGCCACGCCGCCATCTCGCACGCGCACCTGCGCTTCGCTCGACGCCGTACTCACGCTCGTCGCGAAGCCTCCACGCGCTCTGGTGTCACCCCCAGCCCGCGCGCCGCTTCGGTCGTGGAGAATTGCCCAATCGACAGCGCGCAGCCGCGGGCCACTGCGCCTGCCGCTCTGCCAAGCACGCGAACCCTGCCACGCTCGACCCACCCCAGGTCTTCCGTCATGACGGCGGACACCGAGCCGACGTTGGCCAGATCGAAGAACGTCAGCAGTCCGGTCTCCCCATCCGGCATCGGCCTCAACGTGACCGGATCCCGCGCCGTCACGCGCAGCCATGGCGGCGGAATTTTTAGCCGCTCTTGCGTACTCGACACGCCGGGGCAATTGAATGCCGTCGCGTCGTAAAGTTGCGAGCACAATTCCGTCATCCCGTACTCGTTGACAACCATCGCGGGCGCGATGGCCAGCAATTCGCCGGCTCGCCCGATCACCTCCGAGGCTTGCATCGGTACGGCCTGCCCTTTCGCTCCGCCGGTGTCCATCATCCGCGAACCCGGAGCGAGCCGAAGCTTCATGCCGCCGCTGCGAAGCTCGGAAAACAGCGCTGCGAATGCCGCCGTGGTCCCCAGGATGCAGACCGGTTCGCGCCGTGCTTGGGCATCGGCAAGAAACCCGGTCGCCGCCTCAACATCGATACGGTCGCGCGATGCGGCCGCCAGATGCGTGCGCGTCCCGAATTCTTCGATACACCAGCTGATCATCGCCGCCAGCGACGACTCCGGCATCGCGTCCGCGGTCGGATGGATCGCGAGAATCGCCATTCGACGAGCGTCGGGGAACAGCATCGTGCGCAGATGAGCGATCGCCGAGGCGCGATAAATCTCGGGCCGCGCAACGATATGGCGTCCGCGGCGTTCCCGCCCCTGCGTGGTTCCGCTGGTGAGAAAAATGGCTGCTTTCGCTGATCGCACGGCTGCGTCGATCGCAAGGTCGGCGTACTTGAATGCGACGTTGCTGACCGCCGGGACGTCGTCCACGCTGCGCACCGAGCCGGGACCGACTCCGCGGCCCTCGCAGTAGCGCCGATACGCGCCAACCGCCTCGAATTGATAGCGAAAAACGTCCAGCGCAAGCCGCTCGAACGATTCAGGCTCGGGCCTGTGGATAAACGTGAGAACCTGCTCGTAGATGGGCATCGGATTCGCGCCACGGGCCGACGGGGCATGATCATGGCACCGCCGCGCGCGCCCATTCAATCCTGCCGCCCTGGCGGCGCCTCCTTTCAGACTGAAAATGCCCTTATTTACCCCGCTCTCAAAATGTTCTAGACTCCGGTTCGTTGTGGGAGGCGGGGGATGCCTCGGCGGCGGTCCAAAGGGCCGGGTAAGCGGGGCGTTCTGTATATTACAGCGCTTTATTTAATCGATGCCGTTCAACGTTACCCCAATTTGGGATGTAACCAACTTTGCTACTGCGACGTACTTCTGCTAAACTCTTTGCCATCGGATTCTAGGAGAAACATCGCGAAATGAAGAAATTCGCCGCCGGCGTGATGCTAGGTTTTGTTGCTAGCTGGGCTGTCGCTTTTGCTTCGTCCAACGTGAGCCACAACGGCAACTTCTGGAACCGCCTCAATGTCGCCGCCAAGGACGGTTACGTCAATGGCTATTCCGATGCGATGCGGGTGAGCGTCGGCAAACTCGACGTCCTCAATTCCGCCGCCGATCTGTTTCATTGGAAGGGCGCCCGCCGCATTATCCATCAGCTCTCGGGACAGCTCTCGATGGGCGAGGTGACTGCGAATCAGGCGGTCAAGCGGCTCGACGACTTGTATTCGAATCAGAAGTACAGCGAGCTCGATCTCGGCGAGGCGCTGCAGACGCTTTCGATTCGCGCCAATGAAACCGCGATGCCCGATGCGCCGGTGAAGAGCGCGAAGTAATACGTTCGACCTTCTCGTCTGAGGCGGTCTCGTCAGGGATCGCCTCTTTTTTTGCCACGCACTCTGAACGATCGCGCTTGAAACGGCAGGTCCGCGGTCCTAGCCTAATTCGCGGAACATCCACGTGAACGCGCCTGTATTTCTGCTCGAAAAAGTTCTCCGCGCCACCGTCGGCGTTCATTCGCATATTCCATCGACGCATGTCTCGACCGCGATTGGCCTGGGCACCGATCGCCGCGGCACCGGCACCGTCGTCAGCCCCGACGGCCTGATCCTCACCGTTCACTACCTGTTGCTCGGCGCGCAAAACGTGATCGTCACGATGCCCGGGGGCGATCAACTTGAGGCAAAGATCGTAGGCAAGGATTACAGCACCGGACTCGGCCTGCTGAAGATCGATCGCGACAAAATCCCCTGCGTGGAAATCGTGTCGTCGGAAAAATGCGTCGTCGGGCAGGAGGCGTTCACCGTCTCGAGTCTCGGCAGCGAGAAGCGATGCGCTGATTGCGGCATCATCACGTATCTAGGTCCCTTCGACGCGGTCTGGGAATTCGTGCTCGACAAGTGCCTCTGCGTCACCGCCTCGTCGCTCAACATCGGGATGAACGGCGGACCGATCTGCAATCTTCAGGCGCAGGTGGTGGCCGTTTCATACTTGAACTTCGCCGACTTGAGCCGCGCGATTCTTGGCGTGCCGGGCGAATGCTTCCTCGCCATCCGCGATGAGTTGATCAAACATGGCCGGCGCATCACCGCCGCACCGCGCGCCTGGCTCGGCGTACTCTCATACACGCTGCGCGAGCACGTTGTGATCGCGGGCGTGATGCCCGGCGGTCCGGGTCAAAAGGCCGGCCTGCAACAGGGCGACCTGGTTATTTCGATCGATGACACCGACGTGAACGACAGGCGGGTTCTCTACGAGACGCTCCGCAAGCATCGGCCCGGCGAGAACATCAATCTCAAGGTGCTGCGCAACAATCGCGTTTACCAACTCGATATCCCCGCCAGCCGCGCCGAAGATTACTTCGCCTAGTTTCCCGGTCCGTCGCGTGCCAACCGCTTCCCTTCGGCGACAACTGAAGCTGAAATGGAGCGTCCCCCGATGAACGCTACACGTCCTTGAAGGCAGCCTGCTTCTGCGAGGCCTCTATCGCCGCCTGCGCCGCCGCCAGCCGCGCGACCGGAATCCGATACGGCGAGCACGACACGTAATCCAGCCCGAGGCGATGGCACAGCTTGACGCTGGCGGGGTCGCCGCCATGCTCGCCGCAAATCCCGATCTTCAATTTCGGGTTCGCCTTGCGCCCGCGCTCGATCGCGATTCGCATCAACTCGCCGACTCCGACCGGATCGAGCTCCGCGAACGGGTCCTTCTTGTAAACTCCGGTACGAATGTAGTCGGGGAGGAATTTTCCCGAGTCATCGCGCGAGATTCCATACGTCATCTGCGTCAGATCGTTGGTCCCGAATGAAAAGAATTCCGCGACCGCGCCGATCTGATCCGCAACCACGCACGCGCGCGGCACCTCGATCATCGTGCCGATCGTGAATGGCACCTTGATGCCGCGTTCCTTGAACACCGCGGCCGCCACTTCGCGAATCTGCGCCGCCAGGATGTCGAATTCCTTGCGCTCGCCGATCAGCGGCAACATGATTTCGGGCATCGCTTTGACGCCTTGTTTGCGCAGCTCGCATGCGGCCTCGAGAATCGCGCGCGCCTGCGCCTGGTAAATCTCGGGGAAGCTGATTCCCAGCCGCGAGCCGCGATGCCCCAGCATCGGATTGACCTCGAACAGGCTCTCGCGCACCTGCTTCAAATGCTCCAGCGTGGTGCCGATTTTGGCGGCCAGGTCGCGAAGCTCGCTGTCCTCGTGCGGGAGAAATTCATGCAGCGGCGGATCCAGCAGACGGATCGTCACCGGCAAGCCCGCCATCGCTTTCAGGATTCCGATGAAGTCCTCGCGTTGCATCGGCAGGATCTTTTTAAGCGCGCGCCCGCGCTGCTCCGCGTTCTCCGCCATGATCATTTCGCGCACCGCCGAGATTCGCTCGGGGTTGAAAAACATGTGTTCGGTGCGGCACAGCCCGATTCCTTCGGCGCCGAATTCGCGCGCGATCCTGGCGTCGTTGGGAGTGTCGGCGTTGGCGCGCACTCCCAATTTGCGTTCCGCGTCCGCCCACGACAGAAATTTCTTGAAGAACGACGGCATCTCGGGATCCACCGTCGGCACGCGGCCCTCGATCACTTCGCCCGTCGATCCGTCGAGCGTGAGGTACTCGCCGCGGCGGACTACCGCGCCGTTGGCTGACAGTTTGCCGGCGCCGTAGTCGATTTCCAGCGCCGAGACTCCCGCCACGCACGACTTGCCCATCCCGCGTGCGACCACGGCTGCGTGACTGGTCATCCCGCCGCGCGCAGTGAGAATTCCTTCGGCGACCTGCATCCCGTGGATGTCTTCGGGCGAGGTCTCCAGCCGCACCAGGATTACCTTGCGGCCGGCGGCCGCCACCGCGACTGCTTCATCCGCCGAGAACACCACTTCGCCGTTGACCGCGCCCGGCGATGCGGGCAGTCCGCGCGCGATCACGTGTTTTTTGCTCGACGGGTCCAGCCGCGGATGCAGAAACTGCTCGAGCTGTTCGGGCTCGACGCGCTTCAACGCGGTCTTGCGATCGATCAGCTTCTCGTCGGCCATATCCACCGCGATTCGCACCGCGGCTTGCGCCGTTCGCTTGCCGGTGCGGGTCTGAAGCATGAACAGCCGATTGCGCTCGATGGTGAATTCCATGTCCTGCGTATCGCGAAAATGCTTTTCGAGCTGCGCCGAGATTTTCAGGAATTGCTTGTAAACGTCCGCAAAGCTTTCCTCGAGCGTCGAGTATTGCGCCACACGCTCGGCCTCGCTGATTCCCGCGCGCGCGGCCCATTGGCGCCCCGCCTTCAGGCTTATCTGCTTTGGGGTGCGGATGCCGGCGACGACGTCTTCGCCCTGCGCGTTGGGCAGATACTCGCCGTAGATTCCTTTTTCACCGGTGCCGGGATCGCGCGTGAATGCGACCCCGGTGGCGCAATCGTCGCCCAGGTTGCCGAACACCATCGACTGCACCGTGACCGCGGTGCCCCAATCGCCCGGGATATTGTTGATTCGCCGGTACGTGATCGCGCGATCGTTGTGCCACGAGTCAAACACCGCGCCGATCGCCATCCACAGTTGTTCGCGCGGATCCTGCGGGATGTCGCGCCCGACCCGCGAACGAATCAGCGCCCGGAACTCGCCGGCCAGTTCCCGCAAGTCATCGACGTTCAGGTCGGTGTCGCTCTTGACTCCGCGCGTCGCCTTCTTGCGATCGATAATTTCCTCGAACGGATCGGGATCGTTCTTGTTCTCCGGCTTCAGCTTGAGCACCACGTCGCCGAACATCTGGCAAAACCGCCGGTACGAGTCCCACGCGAAGCGCGGGTTGCCGCTGATTTCCGCCAGTCCCTTCATCGTCTCGTCGGTCAGACCGAGGTTCAGCACCGTGTCCATCATTCCCGGCATCGAAACGCGCGCGCCCGACCGCACGGACACCAGCAGCGGATTCTTCGCGTCGCCGAACTTGCGGCCGAGCGCCTTCTCGATTCGCGCGACGCTCTTCGCCACGCCTTCGGCGAGCCCCTTGGGATACTTATGGCCGTGATCGTAGAAGTAGTTGCAGACCTGCGTCGAGATCGTGAAGCCGGGCGGGACCGGCAGCTTGAGCCGCGCCATCTCGGCCAGGTTGGCGCCCTTGCCGCCCAGCAGATTGCGCATCGCGGAGCGTCCTTCCGCAGCGCCCGCACCGAAAAAGTAGATCTCAGGATGAATACGGCCCATGTGAAACTGTTGCTCCCGTCTCCGCATCGTGCGGACAGATTTTGACAATTATGCCGGCGCCGGAGCGGCTTGGCGCGTCCAGCCTATTCGATCGCTGATCTCTTCGACCAGCCTCGCTATCGGCACGCGATCCTGCGTCATCGAGTCGCGATCGCGAACAGTCACCGTGTCGTCTTCCATCGTCTGATGATCGATCGTCACGCCGTAGGGCGTGCCGACTTCATCCTGGCGGCGATAGCGCCGGCCGATCGAACCCGCTTGATCGTAAGCGACCGTGAAATGACGCTTCAGCGCGTCGCGCACCGCGATTGCTTTCTCGGGCTGTCCCGCCTTGCGCAGCAGCGGATAGACGGCAACCTTGATCGGCGCGAGGCGGGGATCGAGCCGCAGCACGATTCGCTCCTCGTTATCGACCACGTCCTCGTCGTATGCGTCGAGCATGAACGCGAGCATCGCGCGATCCACCCCCAGCGCGGGCTCGATCACCCACGGCCGAAAGCGGGTCTTGGTGTCCTCGTCGAAATAAGTCAGGTCCCTGCCGCTGAACTTCGCGTGTTGATCGAGGTCGTAGCTGCCGCGCTTGGCCACGCCCTCCAACTCGCCCCATCCGAACGGATACAGGAACTCGATGTCGGTGGTGCCGCTCGAATAATGCGACAATTCATCGGTCGCGTGTTCGCGGGCGCGCAGATGCTCGCGCTTGATTCCGAATTTGACGTGCCAGTTGAATCGGAAATCGACCCAGTAGCGATACCACTTCTCTTCTTCCTCGCGATCGGGATGAACGAAGAACTCCATCTCCATCTGCTCGAACTCGCGGGTGCGGAAAATGAAATTCTCGGTGGTGATTTCGTTGCGGAACGACTTGCCCTGCTGCGCGACGCCGAACGGCAGCTTCACGCGCTGCGTATCGACGACGTTCTCGAAGTTCGAGAAAATTCCCTGCGCGGTTTCCGGGCGCAGATAGACGACCGCCGCGGTGTCTTCGACCGGACCCATGAAGGTTTTGAACATCAGGTTGAAATTGCGCGCCGGCGTCAGTTCGCCGCCGCATTCGGGGCAGCGGTCGCCCTCGATCCGGTCGGCGCGGAAACGCTGCTTGCAGCTTTTGCAATCGACCAGCGGGTCGGTGAAATTCTTGAGATGACCCGACGCTTCCCAGGTGCGGGGATGCTGAAAAATTGCCGAGTCCAGCCCGAGCACGTCGCTGCGGTACTGCACCATCTCGCGCCACCACGCCTCCTTGACGTTGCGCTTCAGCTCGACGCCCAGCGGGCCGTAGTCGAAGGTGGACCCGAGTCCCCCGTAGATGTCGCTCGTTGGAAAAACAATTCCACGGCGCTTGCACAGGTTGACCAGTTTTTCCATCGTGACCGCGCGTTTGGTCGTGGCCACTGCGTTTTCCCCGGGCAACAAAAAAATTCCTCCTAAATCGCTCCGGCCGTGTCGAGCACGCGGTTCACTTACACGTCGCCCGCATGCATCACGAGGTCGATCGCCGCGAAGACCTCGAAAACCCTCGCTGAAAGATGCTCGCAGGCTTCGGGGATATGAGTGTCGGAGATCAGGCCGATTCGCATTACGATTTGCTCCCGGCGCGCCGGCCCGCCGAGCGAATCGTGAAGCCTATCATGGCCCCGAATCGCCCGCAATTTTTATGATTTGCTGGATATTACGGCGATTTGCGCGCGACGCCGAAGGCGTCACCGGCGCTTTTGCAACCGCGCGCGTGCGGCATATGGCCGTTTTCCCAAAGCTCGTGCTACAAGTCCTGACCATGGGATGAGGCGGCCGGCGCGGTCGCACTTTGCGGTCGAGGAGGACTTTCGATGCGAATTTCGAGGCTCGTCATCTGCGCATTTGCGATTGCAGCTTCGATCGCGATTGCGGGATGCGGTCATAAGCTGGTCGCGCACAACGGCGAAAGCACCGTCGCCGTCTATCCCGACGAGAACACGTTCACGAAACTGACCGATTTGAAAAAGCAGGGCGGAGTCGGCGGGATGATCGGAGGGCTTGGCGAGGGATTCGCCGCCAAGCAAGTTGACAACAACACTCCGGTGCGAATCATCAACAGCGACGACAAAGGCTCGCAGATCGAAGTGCTCGACGGCGCCTTCAAGGGCCTGAACGGCTTCGTCCCGCAAGACAACGTGCGCTGACGATAGCTACAGTGCGTTTACGCCGCGCTCGCCAGTGCGGATGCGCACCACCTCTTCCATCGTCATAACGAAGATTTTTCCGTCGCCGATCCTGCCGGTTCGCGCCGAGCGCTCGATGGTTTCGACGACCTGCGCCGCCAGCTCGTCCGAAACAATTATCTCGAGCTTTACCTTGGGCAGAAAGTCCACGACGTACTCCGCACCGCGGTACAGCTCGGTATGTCCCTTCTGACGGCCGAATCCCTTGACCTCGCTGACCGTGAGACCCTGCACACCGATACTCGACAACGCCTCTTTGACCTCGTCGAGCTTGAACGGTTTGATGATCGCCTCAACTTTCTTCATAAGTCTCCTCTCGGTCTCTTCTCAGACTGGCCGCGCGGGACATATCCCCGCCCCACCGCATCCTCTTATTAACCATTCTCCAAGGATGCCGATGGTTCAAGGCCCCCGGCCCCCGGTTCGCGCGCGCGTCAGGACTGACCGACAGATACCTAGTCCATCCAGCGGGATTGCGGCAGCATCCAGCGCAATTGTCAACGCAAGCGCGATGCCAACGGGCAATTTCCGCTGATGCGCGTTACCGCATCATACATACTGCTTGCATACTGCTCGGCGTGGCCTCCTCTGGAACCTCCACAATGCTTAACTGGCGGGCGTCCGGTTAATCTACAGGCACTAGCTGGAAGCAGCGCTGTCGCTGCGCTTGGGCTGGAACCTGGGCTCCTCGCCGCGTGATAAGCGCTGGATATTCTCGCGATGGCGAAACAGGACCAGCGCCGTCATCAGGATCGCGAGCAGCAAGTAGTGATGAGGCAAGCCCAGGGCTGCGACCGTCGGCGGCAGCGCGATCGCCGCGCCCATCGACGCCAGCGACATGATTCGGCTCACCGCAAACACCACGCCAAACACCGCAAGCGCGACCAGAATCACCATCGGCGCAATCGCGAGCCAGATTCCCAGCGCGGCCGCCACGCCTTTGCCGCCACGAAAGCGGAGAAACACCGAGCAAATCGCGCCGATAAACGCCGCCAGACCCGTCCACGCGATAATCGCGATTGGAAAACCCGCCGCTTGCGCCACCATCACCGGAATCGCGCCCTTCAGCACGTCGCCGGCGAACGTTATCGCAGCGGCGCTCGCACCGCCCGCGCGCGCCACGTTGGACGTCCCGATATTGCCCGAGCCGACCGCGCGCGGATCGAAGCCGCGCAGCCGGCCGACGATCACGCCGGTCGGAATCGAGCCCACGAGGTACGCACCAACTATCAGGAGTGTTTCAATCATTTTTTCAGTGAATTTCCTCCACAATGTAGCACCCACGTGGATAGTGCCTTGCCCCCGCCGCGAACGCAAAAAACTTGTGAAGGAACTTCACCGAAAAGATCGGGGTGACTGGATTTGAACCAGCGACTCCTGCGTCCCGAACGCAGTGCTCTGGCCAGGCTGAGCTACACCCCGTCTCCGGTTGCGCGTGATCGGGAGGATACAGACGAGTGGTTATAGCATCCGAGGCGATACCGCGCGAGTCCGCCGAAATCGCGGGGTGCGGGCTCAGATCGCCGGACGCGTGCGCGCAATCAGCTCGCGCATCTCGCCTATAATCTTGCCATAGTCCGGCTTGCCGAATATTCCGGATCCCGACACGAACACGTTGGCCCCCGCCGCCTTCACGTCCGCGACGTTATCGAGCTTCACTCCGCCATCGATCTCGACGTCGATACTGAGTCCGCGCCGCTTCAACTCGCGCCGGATGTAGCGCAACTTGTCCAGCGCGGCCGGGATAAACCCCTGGCCGCCGAAGCCCGGATGCACGCTCATCACGAGGATCATGTCGAGATGCTCGGCGAAGGGGATCACCCGGCCGGCGTCGGTCTCGGGATTGATTGCGATCGACGCGCGCGCGCCGAGGCCGCGGATTCGCTGCGCCATCGCGGGGATGTCGGGGCAAACCTCGCAATGCACCGAAATCGAATTGGCGCCGGCCTTCACGAATGCTTCGACGTACCGCGCCGGCTCCGAAATCATCAGGTGCGCGTCGAGCGGCAGTTTCGTCATCCTGCGCACCGACTCCAGCACCGGAATTCCAATCGAGATGTTGGGGACGAAGTGCCCGTCCATCACGTCGAAATGAATCATGTCGGCGCCCGCCTCTTCGACCGCATGAATTTCTTCGCCGAGCCGCGCGAAGTCAGCGGACAGAATCGACGGCGCTATTTTGTCGGCGGGATCCACGTGTGAAGACTCGCCTCAGTTTACTACCGCATCGTCGTCAAGCTGGATAGCACCTACCCGATTTTCAGCCTGAACAGAGCCATGAGGTCCGTCACTCCCGGATTGCGCCCCAGTTGATTCAGAAGAGTCGTGATTTGTCCCCGATGATGCGTCTGATGATTGAAAAAATGCGTCACCGCGATCCACGTCGGCACGCGATACCGGCCGGCGGCTGACATCGCGTCATACACCATCTCGCGCGCCAGAAACTCTGGCGTGATTTCGTTTGTCGTTGTCCACGCTTCAATCATCGCGTCGGTCTTCTCCCGCTCGCGGCGCAGTCTGGCGAAATCCGCGTACAGTTCCTGATCCAGCGAGAGAATCTCGATCGGACGCCCGCTGTCGTCGAACGATCGCGTGCGATCCGCGCCGACAAACCGCCCCATCTGCACACGATCGGTAAGCAGCACATGGTTCAGGGTCCGATGAATCGAGCCGAAGAACGCGTGCAGGTCGCGCTTGCGCTCCTCGTCACTGAGCGCGCCGCAGGTGTCGTAGAGGCAACGGTTCATCCACGTGTTGTACTGCGCCATCGCTTTGAATTGAGTAATCAGGTCCATCGCCATCGGCTCACTCATTAACTATTTGCGAACCAGGCGCGCGGCGAAAAAACCGTCCAGTCCGCCGACGTCCGGCCGCGTCTTCATGAATCCTCGCGCGTCGATCACGTCTTTCAGCACGCCGTCAGCCGCAACGCCGCGATCGATTTCGAAATCGCCGTGGCGCGCGAGAAATCCATCGACCACGCCTTCGCCCTCTTCGGGCGCGATGCTGCAAACCGAGTACACGATCGCGCCTTCGCGCCGCACCAGCGCCGCCGCATTGTCGAGCATTCGCGATTGTATCGCAGCCATTCGCGCCGGATCGCCCGGCTTAAGCCGCCACTTGATCTCCGGATGCTCCCGCAAGGTCCCGATTCCCGTGCACGGCGCATCGAGCATCACGTACTCGAAGCTCGACGGCGCAAGCGCCGCGGCAGCCGTCAGGTCGGCGCAGACATACTCGACATTACGATGCCGCAGTCGGCGCGCCAGGCCGCGCGCGCTTTTGAGTCCGCCCAGATTGAGGTCCACCGCAATCACTCGGCCGCGTTCGCCCACCATCTCCGCCAGATGGGTCGCCTTGCCGCCCGGCGCCGCCGCACAATCCACGACCGTTGCGCCCGCACGCGGCGCCAGCATTCGCGCCACCATCTGCGACGCCTCGGATTGCGCGTGGAACAGGCCCTCGCGATACCAGCGCGACTCGAAGTGCGGCGCGCTGTTCAGCACGATCGTCTCGGGCGCGCGGCCGGGCGCGCCGATCCCGAAGCCGTCGGCGCTCAGTTTCTCGATTATCTCCGAGCGGGATCCGCGCGCGAGATTGAGCCTTACCACGTTGGGCGCGGCGTCGTTGTTCGCCGTCATCAGGCGCTCGGCATTGGCAACGCCGAACGAATCGACGAATCGCTCGACCATCCAGCGTGGATGCGAATACATAACGGCGAGATAACTTTTTTCGTTGTGCTCCCGCGCCGGCATCGCCACCGTCTCACGCGTCGCGCGGCGCATTACGGCATTGACGAAGCCCGCCGCCTTGCGCGCCTCGGGAATTCGTTTGGCAATGCTGACGGCAGTATCCACCACCGCATGCTGCGGAATCCGGTCAAGAAATCGAAGCTGAAAAAGCCCCATCCGCATGATCGCCAGCGCCGCTGGCTGAATCCCTTCGAGCTTGCGTCCCGTCAGATGCGCCAACTCGTAATCGAGGCGTCCCCTCCACGCGAGCGTCCCGAGCACCAGCCGCGTGATCAGCCGGCGATCGGCCGGCGGAAAATCGGGCAGCCGCCCGCCCAGCAGAACATCGGCATAGCCGGACTCCTGATCGACGCGGTACAGAATCTCAGCCGCCGCCATTCGCGACGCGAGCCCTTCGTCTGTCCGCGAGCTCGATCGCTCGGCGAGCGGTATCTTGGTCTGTTCTTCGCTCATGTGCCGAACCGCGCGCCGGCTTCCACCCGTTTGCCGCGAAGGAAATCTGCCGCGGACATTCTCTTTCGCCCTGCCCCCTGCACCTCGATCAGCCTGATTTGCCCGGTTCCGCACTGGACCACGGGATTCGGCTTCACGCTCGCGATCGTGCCGGGATCGTTCCCGCTTGAACTGGGGTCTTCGACCGCGGCGCGCCAGATGAGAACTTCGTCGGCGCCCAGACGCGTCCGCGCCACCGGCCACGGATCGTACGCGCGCGTCATCCGCTCGATTTGCACCGCGCCCGCCGTCCAATCGATCACCGCATCCTTCTTTTCGACCTGTGCCGTATAGGTCGCCAGCGTTTCGTCCTGTGGCGTTTCGACCAACGCGCCGCGCGCAGCCAGGTCGATCGCCTCAAGCATCGCGTCCGCACCAAGCTCCGCGAGTTTTTCCTTCAGCGTCCCTTGCGTGTCGCTTGATTCGATCGGAATCCTCCGCTGCAGATACATCGGGCCGGCGTCCATCCGCGCGACGATCCGCATGATCGTGACTCCCGTTTCGGCGTCGCCCGCCAGGATCGCGCCTTCAACCGGGGCGGCGCCGCGATGGCGCGGCAGGAGCGATGCATGCACATTTATCGGCGCGATTCGCGGAACGCTGAGAATCGAATCCGGCAGAATTCGTCCGTAAGCCGCCACCACCAGCAGATCGGGCGCGAATGCTTTCAGCTCGCTCGAAAATTCCGGCGTCCGAATTTTGACGGGCTTCAGCGTCGGAATTCCACGGCGCGCCGCGAGCGCGCCGACTTCGCTCGGCTCTGTGCCGAGCCCGCGCCCGCGCGGCTGATCGGCACGCGTGACAACTCCGACTACGCGGAAGTTGGCTCCCGAAGCCGTTACGAGCCGCTCCAGGATGCGGGCCGCCAAGGCCGGCGTGCCCATGAAAACGATCTTTAGTGACTCGGCGATTTTAGATCCGTACCGTGGAGGGACGCACGTTGTCGGCTTTACCCTCCTTGATTAGCTTTTTCAGTTTGCGCTTGTAGAGTTCGCGCTTGATTCGGCTGATGCGGTCGATAAAGAGTTTGCCGTCCAGATGATCGATCTCGTGCTGCAACGCCACCGCGAGCAGCTCGTCGGCTTCGATCTCGATCTCCTTCTCGTCGGGCGTCCACGCGCGCACCAGCACGCGCGCCGCGCGTTCCACGTCGGCAGTGTAATCGATCACCGACAGGCATCCCTCTTCCCAAACGATCTTGCCCTCGGCTTCCACCACCCGGGGGTTGATGAGTTTGAGCAGATGCTTGCCGGGCTGTTCATGGTCGGTGTCGAGCACGATTATCCGCTTCGATTCTCCGACCTGCGGCGCGGCAAGACCCACCCCCGGCGCGGCGTACATCGTCTGCACCATGCTGTCGATCAGCCCTTCGACGTTGCCGTTGATATTCTTGACCGGGGCGGCCGGCTGCTTGAGCGAGTCGTCGGGAAATTTGCGGATTTTCAGCAGCGCCATCTCGGATACCGGGTTTTACAAATCTATCAAAGGGTAACTGGTGCGGCGAGTCCGAGCGGCGCAAGAAACGATTCCACTGCGCGGATGCACTCGGCGGGACGCTCGATTTGAAGAAAATGCGAGGTCCCCGCAGATCGCTTCGTACGGCAGCCCCAGCTCCTCGGCCATCGCGCGCCCGATCAGCGTCGGCGGCCCCACGTCTTCCAGCGTCGGATCTCCGCACACGAGTTTCACCGGCACCGGGCAATGCGCCATCTGCGGCCACAGAGCCGGATTCGCACCACTGGAAAAAACCTGCGCCTCGTATTCGCGCGGGCATGCAAGAATCCAATCGCCGCTCGTGCGATCGTGCCGCAGCGTCGCCCGCGCCATCAGCTCGTATGCTTCCGGCACCCATCTTTTGAAGCGCCTGCCGAACTGCTTCGCCAGTTCCATCGGATCCTTGTAGCGCTCGGGGCGCCGCGCCGCGCGCGAGGCGAGCGAATCCTTGTCGGATCGCTGCAGGTACTGGATAGGATGTCCTTCGCGCGGATAGACCGGCGGATCGAACAGCACCAGCGCGTCGAATCGCCGTCCATACTTGAGTGCATGCATCGCAGCCGTGACGCCTGACAGCGAATGAAACAGCCCGGCGGCAGGCTTTCGGCCAAGCTCGCGATTAATCGCGTGCCAGACCACGTCCATATCGGCGACGAAGTTGACCCACGTATGGCCTTCGGCGGTGTGCAGCGGGTTGTGCCCGTGGTTGCGGAAATCGAAGACGATCACTTCGTAACGCTCGCGCAACGGTCCCCAGAATGGAAAATAACCGTCGATCGCAAGCCCGTTGCCGTGACTGAGCACAATGCGCGGCGCGCCGGGGATACCGTGCTGCCGAACATGGATTGTTGCGCCGTCGTTCATCTTCACATCGAACGCGTGACGCGCGCGCGGAACATGATGCGTCGTCGGTTGATGCTGGTTCGTCTCGTTCATTCGCTCACAGCATCCTTACCGGATCGATGTCGATGGCAAGATAAATGCCGTCGCGCTCTGCCGACGGTCCGACTTCGGCGCGCATTGCGGCGATCGCCGCGCGCATCGGTTTCAATTCGCGCGATTTTACCATCACCTGCCACCGGTAGCGCTGCTTGATCCGTTCGATCGGCGCAGGCGCCGGCCCCAGCACGCGGATTCCCTCCGGGGTCGAACCCTTGGCCAGCGATTTGGCGACCGCCTCGGCCGCACGCCTGACCAGGCGCGGCTCCGCGCCCTCGATTCGCACCATCGCGAGGCGCGCAAACGGCGGATACATAAGGTCACGGCGCAGTTGCAGCTCGCGCCGCATGAACCGCGCGTAGTCCTGATCCCTGGCGGCGCGGATGCTGTAGTGATTCGGCGCGTAGGTCTGGATGATCACGCGGCCCGCACGCTCGCCACGTCCCGCGCGTCCCGCGACCTGCGTCAACAACTGAAACGTTCGCTCGGCGGAACGGAAGTCGGGCATGTTCAGCCCCATGTCGGCGTTTACCACCGCGGCCAGCGTGACGCCGGGGAAATCGAAACCCTTGGTGATCATCTGCGTGCCGACCAGGATATCTATTTCGCCCGCGCGAAGCTCGGCCAGCATCCGCGCGCGCGCTCCGCGCAGACTGCTCGTGTCGGAGTCCATTCTTTCTATCCTCGCCGCCGGCATCATCTCCGCCAACGCCTGCGTGAGTCTCTCGGTGCCGAAGCCCTGCCCCTTGAGCCCGTAGCCATGGCATTCGGGGCACGTGTCGGGCGCGGCAGCATGATTGCCGCAGTAATGGCATCGGAGCGAGCGGTCGCGCATATGAAACGTCATGCTGACGCTGCAGTTCGGGCACGCGATCACGTTGCCGCAGATATGGCATTGCAGAAAATTGTGAAACCCGCGCCGGTTGAGGAACACCATGCTCTGGCCGCCTGACGCGAGATTTTCGCGCAGCGCCGCGGCCAACGCCGTCGAGAGCGGCACCGCATCCGGAACTTCCACTGCTTGAGGCTTCGGCTGCGCCGTTCCCGCTCCATTTGCAGGCCTGGCCGCCGCAAGTTTGCGCGCGTCGGCGACTTCGCGCCGCATATCGACGACTTCGACCGATGCCATCGCGCGATCGTTCACGCGCCGCGAAAGCCGGATCAGCCGGTACCGTCCGCGCCGCGCATTCGCATACGACTCGCTCGACGGCGTCGCCGAGCCGAGCACGATGGGGCATTTCGAAAATCCGGCGAGCGCGACCGCCAGATCGCGTGCGTGATAGTAAATTCCTTCCTCATTTTTGTACGAAGCGTCGTGCTCCTCGTCAACGACGATCAACCCGGCGTCGTGAATCGGCGCGAAGATCACCGAGCGCGGACCGATCATCACTCGCGCCTGCCCGCCAATCGCCGCCATCCAGCTCGCCCATCGCTCCGACACGCTCTGCGCGCTGTGGGCGACGGCGACCAGCGAGCCGAAACGCGCGCGAAACGACCGCACGATCTCGTCAGCGAGCGCGATCTCGGGCACCAGAATCAAAACGTTTCGCCCGGCCGCGAGCGCTCGCGCGGCAAGCTTCAGGTAAATTTCGGTCTTGCCGCTGGCGGTGACACCCCAGAGCAAAAACGCTTCGTAGCGCCGATGCTCGATGGCCGGTGAAATCGCATCCAGCGCGACTTGCTGTTCATCGGTGAGATCGAACTGGGGCGCCGCGACGCTGTCGGCTGTCGCGTCGCGCGCCGCCTCGATCGCGATCAACCCGCGACGCGCGAGGCTCTTCAACGCCGCGCTCGCGCCGTCGATTTCAGCCTTCAGATCCGCCGCGCGCACGCCGGTGGCGCCGGCGTTGGCGATCGCACTCAGCACTTTGCGTTGCTTCGAGCCGCGAACGCCATCGATGCTTGCGCCTGCGGCGAGTCGCGCGATCGAATCGGCCGTATCGCGATGCCTCCCCGTGGCAGCGTCGCGGCGCTCGAGGGTGCGGTCCGCGATGAAGCGGGCGATCGTGGCGCGCACCTCGCCGGCCGGACCGATTTTCTCAAGCCTGCGCGTGGTGGCCGCGCGCTTCGCGATCGTCTCGATAATCGCACGCTCGACTCGCGTGAACGCGGCGCGCGCCAGCTTGTCGGGCGGCGTCGCGAGCCGATACGCAGTCCTCGACTCGACCCGCGCCACCGAAGGAATCACGCTGCGGTACGCGTCCGCAATTGAAACCATGTAGTAGGACGCGAGGAACTCCATCAATTGCAGATGCGCGCGATCGAACAGCGGCCGCGGCTCGAGCACTTCGAGGATGGGCTTCAGCGGCGCGGTCGAAAGTCGTTCGCCGACCTCGGTGACCACTCCCGTCAGCTTGCGCGAGCGCAGCGGCGCGAGCACGCGATGCCCCGGCTGGATACGCCCGTCGAGCGCCGGCGGAATCGAATACGTCAGCGTTTCGAATCCGCGCGTCGCCCCGACGATCACAACATTGGCCTGCATCCTGACTCTCTGTGCGCAGCGCCCAAACCGGCCGCGCGCATGCAACTTACACCCCGCGCGAGCGATGCGGCGAGCCGCCAGGCCGCCGAGTCCCGGCTTTGCCCCATCGATCCACCGCTTTCGCGGGCGCGTCCAGTCTGGTTGAATCGGGTGATGGAGGCCCGCTCGAACGAATACGCGCGGGAGGCGACACAAAACCGATGCTGCGATTTCTGACTGCCGGTGAATCGCACGGCCCCGAGCTGGTCGCGACGGTCGAAGGCGTGCCCGCCGGCTTCGACATCGACGTTGCCGCCATCAACGCCGACCTCGCACGCCGCCAAAAGGGCTACGGCCGCGGCGGACGAATGCTGATCGAGAAGGACGAAGTGCGGCCGGTTTCCGGCATCCGCTTCGGCAAATCGCTCGGCAGTCCGATCACGTTCATCATCGAGAATCGCGACTTCAAGAATTGGGTTAAGCGGATGTCCGCCGATCCCAAAGATCGCGGCGAGGCGGACGTCGTCACGCGCGCGCGGCCCGGCCATGCCGACCTTGCGGGCGTGCTCAAATACAATCTCGAAGATATTCGCGACGTGCTCGAACGAGCTTCCGCGCGCGAAACCACTGCGCGCGTGGCGATCGGCGCCCTCGCAAAGCAAATTCTTTCGCCATTCGGAATCGACGTGCTCGGCTACGTGGCGAGCATCGGCGCGACCGAGGCCAATACTCCCGCTGCGCTGAGCATCGAAGAGCTGCGCCGCATCACGGAAGCATCGCCAGTGCGGGTGGCGGACCCCGACGCCGAACCTAAAATAATCGCCGAAATCGACGAGTGCAAAAAGACCGGCGACACCCTCGGCGGCATCGTCGAGGTGATCGCGGCCGGATTGCCGGTCGGGCTCGGCAGTTACGTGCAATGGGATCGCAAACTCGACGGACGCCTCGCCTTCGCGCTGCTCAGCGTGCAGGCCGCCAAAGGCGTCGAGCTGGGCCTGGGCTTCAAGGCGGGACGGGTGCGCGGCTCCGAACTTCACGACGAAATCGGATACGCCGCCGCGCAGCGCCGCTTCACACGCCATTCCAACAATTCCGGCGGCACCGAGGGCGGCATGAGCACCGGCGAGCCGCTGCGCGTGCGCGTCGCGTTCAAGCCGCTATCGACGCTGATGCGCCCGCTGCGCTCGGTCGATATCAAAACCAAGGCGGAAGCAGTCGGCGCGATCGAGCGCTCCGACGTATGCGCGATTCCCGCCGCCGCCGTCATCGCGGAATCGGTGGTCGCGTTCGAACTCGCGGCGGCCTTCCTCGAAAAGTTCGGCGGCGATTCAATGGTCGAGATTACGCGCAACTTCAAAGGCTTCCTCGAACAGGTCCGCAACTACTGAAACGGCGGGCGCGCCGGACTGCGAAAGCGCGCGCGCCTGGATCCGCGCTGCAACGCAAATGACGCCCAAACTGATCCTCACCGGATTCATGGCCACCGGAAAAAGCTCGGTCGGCCCGCTGGTCGCGCGCCGGCTCGGATGGGAATTCGTGGACGTTGACTCCGTGATTGTCGCGCAGGCTGGAAAACCGATCGCGCAAATCTTCGCCGACCATGGCGAGGCTCACTTCCGCCGGCTCGAACGCGAAGTGGTCGCGCATCTGACCGGCGATCGCAGGCGATGCCCCCTGTGCCACGGGCCGCATCCCGAAGTCATTTCGACTGGTGGCGGCGTGCTGCTTGACGAATCAAATTGCGCGGCGCTCAAGCGCGCCGGCGTGATCGTATGTCTCACGGCGCGGCCTGAAGTCGTCGCAGCGCGCGTCGAGCGATCGAAAACCAGGCGCCCGAAACTGACCGAGGGCGGAAAATCCACTTTGGCTCGAATCAAAGAGCTGATGGACGAGCGAGTTGACGCCTACGCTCGCGCCGACGTCCAAATCGACACCTCCGATCTCACCGTTGATCAACTGGCCGATCATGTTATCGCGGCCTTCGCCGCACATGCCGCGCGACGATGCCTGCCATCGGCGGATGGCGTACGATCCGCATAGAGATGCGCACCATCCGCATAGAACTCGGGCCCGCGTCGCATAACGCTCTGGTGGGCGCGGGAATCCTGGACCGGCTTGGCAAGCTCGCATGCGACGCCGGACTAAAGCCCGGTTCATGTGCCGTCGTCACGGACTCGACCGTCGAAAAACTCTACGCCGCGCGCGTCGAGGACACGCTTCGCAAAAGCGGTTTCGCAGCCGCCGTAATCTCGGTGCCGCCTGGCGAAGCCTCCAAATCTCTCGCGACGCTCGAGCTGCTCTACGATCGGATGACCGAAGTCGGGCTTGATCGCAACAGCGCCGTGTTCGCGCTCGGCGGCGGCGTCGTTGGCGATCTCGCTGGATTTGCGGCTGCGACCTTTCTGCGCGGCGTGCCGATCGTACAAGTGCCGACCACGGTGGTGGCGCAAGTGGATTCCGCGCTCGGCGGCAAGACCGCGGTCAACCATCGCCACGCCAAAAACCTGATCGGCGCGTTCTACCAGCCGCGGCTGATTGTCGCCGACGTGACTGCGCTTGCAACGCTGCCGGACCGCGAGTTTCGCGAGGGCCTGGCGGAAGTCATCAAGTATGGCGCAATTATGGACGCGCCGATGATTGCGGACCTGGAGCGCGATCTCGATTCGATCCTTGCCCGCCGGCCCGATCTGCTCGAGCAAGTCGTCGCGCGATCGCTGATGCACAAAGCCGCCGTCGTCGGCGCCGACGAGCGCGAAAGCGATCTCCGCAAAACCCTGAATTTCGGCCATACCATCGGTCACGCGATCGAAGCGAGTGCTGGTTACGGCGGCTACTTTCACGGTGAGGCTGTCGCTATCGGGATGGTCGCGGCGGCCCGGCTGTCCTGCTCGTATGCCGGCTTCGCAGCCGACGAAGCGTCGCGTCTCCAGCGCCTGATCGAGCGCGCCGGTCTGCCGACCGCGATGCCTCCCGGATGGCATGGAGAGGACTTTATCCGCGCGCTTAGTCTCGACAAGAAACGCGCGGCTGGCGCGGTCGAATTCGTGCTGCTCGACCGCCTGGGTCATTCGTTGACCAAGAGGCTCTCGCTGGACGAGATTGTCGCACCTCTGCGGTGAATATCCGCCCAACTCCGGCTGCCGTCCCGAGACTGGTTACCGGTAGTATTGTGTTACCAGTAGTATTCTTTAGATAACTAACTGTTACAAAAATTCCGCTTGAATGCTAGGCGCATCTATGATGTGTTTAGTATGTGCTGAGCAGCGTATGCAGGGCTGGTTCGACCCGTAGATAGTTAAGGGCTCCGAAGACGGAGTAAACGCGCATAGCGAAGAGGGGTCACATGGATCGATTCGATGAAATGAAGAGCAGGGTCCTGACGGTGCAGGAAGTATCAGGCTACCTCCGGGTGCATTCGTCCACGATCTACAGGATGCTGAAGAAAAATCAGCTCCCTGCGTTCCGCGTCGGAAGCGACTGGCGGTTCACCGTCGAGGCAATCGACAAATGGCGCGCTACCGTAGAGTCTGGCGCTCCGCTTCCCGCGAGCCACAATGTACTGAGTCAGAAGTGACCGGATAACTCGGGCTCGATGAAAATCGACGCGCCGGCCGGCTAATTCTAGAAATACCGGCGCGGATTTTCTCCCGGCACCGCACAAATCTTCGCCTTTTCTACGCCCGCCCGCTTCAGCGCCGACACTTGGCTATTCAGCTGGAACGATTTGGCTTGGGCGCGGCGTCGCCGCCGAACAACGACGCGAGGATGATCAGCGCGACGCCAATCGTGATTGCGCTGTCCGCGACGTTGAACACCGGGTAGTTCAGGTCGTAGTAATGCGCGCGCATAAAGTCGATCACGCGGCCGCCGCGAGTTGCACGATCGATCAGGTTTCCCGTAGCGCCGCCCAGAATCAGCGCGAAGCCGACCGAATTGATCGACACTCGCTCCGATCGCGCTATCAATACCACCAGCACGATTACCGCCGCGCACGACATCGACAGCAGAAACGCCAGGCGGGCCCATGGCGGCGCGTCGGCCAGGATGCTGAACGCCGCGCCGGGATTCAGCGTGTACGTGATGTCCAGGTAGTTCGGGATGAGCGCGATACTTTCATACAGCGCCATGTGCGCCTTGACGAACAGTTTGGTTGCCTGATCGAGCACGACGATCGGAATCGTGATCGCGCCGATCAACAGCAGGAACGGCCTGCGCGGCGCCCCGCCGGCAAATTCTTTCCGCTCTCCTCGTCCAGGGAGCAGGTTGGGAAGAGGTTTGACGCTCGATCGTTCCTGCAACGGCTACGCCCCCACCACCGCGCGGCATCTCGCGTCCAAATTCTCGCCGCTGCCGTCATCGAAGTACTTCCAGCATCGCGCGCACTTCACCCCGGACGCGTGACGCCCAACCAGCGTGATTGCGGGATTCGCGGCGGCTCGCGCGAAGCTGCCATCGACGGCGAAGTCCTCGCGGTCGCCGGCTTGCCGCCTGATCTCGGCCGCTTCCGCGTCGCCGAGAATCGCGACCTCCGAGACGATGAACAAATCTTTCAGCTCTTCGCGATACTGCCTGATCGTTACGGCAAGCTCGCTCTCACCGTCACCATCCGCGCCGAGGCTGACGGCGGCGTCGAGCGGCGCGCCGATCGTCCCCGCCTTGCGCATCGCCTCGAGTAGCTTGAGCGCCTCGTCGCGAATCCTGAGCAGCCGCTCCCATCGCCCCTCCAATTCTTCATCGCGCCACGACGGATTCGCCCGATGCATCGTCGTCAGATGCACGCTCTCGAGCCGCTTGCCCGGCAGATACGCGTAAACTTCCTCGGCCGTGAACGGAATCAGCGGCGCGAGCATCCTGACCAGCGCGTCGAGGATATTGAACAGCGCGGTCTGCGCCGAGCGCCGCTCGCGCGACGCCGCGGCCGAGCAATAGAGGCGGTCGCGCGCGACATCGATATACAACGAGCTCAAATCGATCACGATGAAATTCAGCATCGCCTGATACGCGGCCTGGAATTCGAATGCTTCGTAAGCGCGGCGCACTTCGCTCTTGAGATTCTCCATGCGCGCCAGGATGAAACGATCGAACTGGAGCATATCCTCAAATTCAATCGCGTCCCGCTCGGGATCGAAGTCAGCCAGGTTGCCCAGCACGAACCGGCAGGTGTTGCGAATCTTTCGATACGATTCTGACACCGCGCTGAAAATCGTCTGGCCGAGCGTGATCTCGGCCGTGTAGTCGAGCGACGCGTACACCAGCCGCAGCACGTCAGCCCCCATCCGTCCTGCCGCATCGACGGCGTCCTCCGCGTTGCCGAGCGACTTGGACATCTTGCGGCCCCGCTCGTCCAGCGTCAGTCCATGACTGATTACGCTCTTGAACGGCGCCGTGCCGCGCTCCGACACCGCGCAAACCAGCGACGAGCCGAACCATCCGCGCGCTTGTTCCACCGCTTCCAGGTACGCGTCCGCAGGCCACGTCAGTTCCGGGCGCGCGCCAAGCACCGCGGCTTGCGAGGAGCCCGAATCGAACCACACGTCGAGGATGTCTTCCTGCTTGATAAAATCCACGCCGCCGCACCGCTGGCATTTGAGGCCTGGCGCTACGAAGTCCGCCGCCGGCCGGCTGTACCATGCGTCGGAACCTTCGCACGCGAAAATTTCCTCGACTCGATCCATCGTCGCAAGCAGTGGCGCGACCTCATCGCATTTCGCGCATCTCACCGCCGGAATCGGCACGCCCCACGCGCGCTGGCGCGAGATGCACCAGTCGGGGCGCGTCTCCGTCATGTTGCGGATCCGATCGCGCGACCATCCGGGATACCACTTCACTTTGTCGATCGCATCGATCACTTTGGCGCGCAGTTCGTTGTGATCGATGCTCACGAACCATTGCTCGGTCGCAAGAAAGATCAGCGGATTGTGGCATCGCCAGCAATGCGGGTAGCTGTGCGAGAGGTTATGCGCACGCAGCAGCGCGCCGGCCGCGGCCAGTCTCTCGACGATCGACTTGTTCGCCTTGAAGACGTTCTGCCCCGCCCATTCTCCGCCCTCCGCCGTGAACACTCCGCCCCCATCGACCGGCGTGAACGGCGTCAGCCCGTACGCCTTGCCGACCACGAAATCCTCGTAGCCGTGTCCCGGCGCGGTATGCACCAACCCGGTGCCGGCGTCCGCCGTCACGTGCTCGGCGTACATCAGCTTCACGTCGCGCGGGATAAACGGATGTCGAAAGATGTCCTGGCCGTCGAGCGCCTTGAGCGCCGCGCGGCTGAGCGCGATGCGTTTTTCAACTGCCAGCCCGCATTCCTTCTCGACGCTGTCGGCCAATCGCGACGCGACCACGTAGTAATGATCGCCAACTTTCAGCGCGACGTAGTCGAAAGTCTCGTTCAGTGAGATTCCGAGATTCGCCGGCAGAGTCCATGGCGTCGTCGTCCAGATTACGGCCGACAGTTTGCCGGCCTTGTGCGCGGCGTTAAGCTCGGCGCCATCGCTGCGGTCTGCGGCCAGCGCGCCCGCATCCTTGAGATTCGAATTGAACGCGAACGCGACGTAGATCGACGGCGAAACATGATCGCGGTACTCGACTTCGGCTTCCGCCAGCGCCGTGCGGCAATCGAAGCACCAATGCACCGGGCGCAATCCCCGATACACGTAGCCGTGCTCGACCATCTTGCGCAGCACGCCGATTTCGGCCGCGTCGTATGCGGGCGCCATCGTGAGATACGGCTTGAACCAATCGCCGATCACTCCCAGGCGCCGGAAGTCCGAACGCTGCAAGTCGATCCATTTCTCCGCTTCGGCCCGGCACCGCTTGCGCAGCTCGACCTTGGAAATCGTGCGCGCCTCGTCGCCGAGCTCGCGCGATACCTTGTGCTCGATAGGCATCCCGTGACAGTCCCATCCCGGCACGAACGGTGTGCGATATCCCATCATCGAGCGCGATCGCACCACGAAGTCTTTCAGAATTTTGTTGAGCGCGGTCCCCAGATGCACCCGGCCGTTGGCGTACGGCGGCCCGTCGTGCAGCACCCACAACTGCGCGTCCTTGCGCGCCTCCATCAAGCGCCCGTAAAGGTCGGTCTCGTCCCAATGCTTAAGCGTTTCCGGCTCCCGCTTGGGCAGATTTGCCTTCATCGGGAAGTCGGTCTTGGGAAGTTTCAGCGTCGATTTGTAGTCGGTCTCAGCCACGCGCCATGTTGCCAGCGCGCCCGTGCGCGCTCGATCTCCTTCGCAATTGCCAGGTATTGAGCGTCCGATCAGATTAACTTACGCCGCACTCGCTGGCGAGTATCTAGCGCGGCCGCGCGTCGGTGATGTTCTTGTCCGTTTGAATCCCGCCGCCAGCCTCCATATCATCTTTCGCGCACGATTGAAGCATCGAATCGCATATCCATAGAGAAAATTATGGGACTCAGAAAAGTAACTCTGTTCGATAAGGAAGGTACCACCCTCGTTCCAGTGGACGAGGACGGTCAGGCGAAACCGGCCGTGATGGGCGTGCGATGGGTCAATCCCGACACCTTCGAAACCATTCGCGTGCTTGGCGGCAAACGCACCGGCCCGAAGAACGAAGTCCTGATGGAAGTTCCCGCGACGCTCGACACCGGCGCGTTCGCAATCGAGGACTTGCCTCCGCCCAAGGTCAAGCAGGAGCTCGCGCAAATCGAAAAGCCTGCCGGCGCGGGAAAATCGGCGAAAAAACCATGATCGAGCCCGGTCCCGGCGCGCTCGCGGGCCTGCGGGTCCTCGACCTGACCGGCCATCGCGCACAATTTTGCGCGCGGCTGCTGGCCGACATGGGCGCCGACGTCATCAAAGTCGAACCGCCCGCCGGCGACGACGCGCGCCGCATCGGCCCCTTTCTCGACGACCTCCCGCATCTCGACCGCAGCCTGTTCTTCTGGTTCTACAATCTCAACAAGCGCTCCCTCACGCTCGATCTCAACCATTCGCGCGGCGCTGACATCTTGCTCCAGCTCGCCCGCTCCGCCGACGTCGTCATCGAGAGCTACGCGCCCGGTACGCTCGACCGGCTCGGCCTCGGCTGGGATACTCTCCATCGCGAGAACCCGGCGCTCGTCCTCTGCTCGATTGCGCCCTTCGGCCAGACCGGTCCCTGGCGCCACTTCATCGCCGACGACACCGTGCTGACGGCATTGGGCGGGATGCTCTACATCAACGGCTTTCCCAATCACGCTCCCGTTCGTCCGCTCGGTCTGCAGGCCTATCATTCGTCGGCGTACTACGGCGCGATCGCCGTGATGCTCGCGCTGCTCGTGCGCGATCGCACCGCTGAAGGTCAGTGGATCGACCTCAGCATGCAGGAGGCCACCGCGGCCGCCGTCGAGCACGTCGCCGGCGCATTTTTCGAGCGCAACGAGGCCGAGCCGCGCCGCGGCACTCTGCATTGGAGCCGTTTCTTTCGCGTCGCCAAATGCCGTGACGGTTACATCATGCATTGCACTCTCGGCGACTGGACTTCGCTCATCGAATGGGTCAAGTCCGACGGCAAGGCTGCCGATCTCGACGCGCCCGACTATCAGCAGGTGATGTATCGCTATCTCATGGCCGAGCATCTCTTCGACGTGCTCGACGATTGGGTCAAGGACTATCCGCGCGACGAGCTGCTCGAACGCGCGCAACTTCTGCGCCAGCCCTACGCGACCGTCCGCCCGCCCGAGGCGCTCTTCGACGACGCCCAGCTCGCCGAGCGCGGCTACTTCGTCGAGGTCGAGCATCCTGAGCTCGGCCGCAAGTTCCGCTATCCGGGCGCGCCGTATCTTTTCAATGGCACGCCGTGGCGAGTATCGCGCCGCCCGCCGCTGATGGGAGAGCATACCGGCGAAATTTTGCGCGACGAACTCTCGATGGCTCCCCAAGCGCTGGCCGCGCTCTTTGCCGAGGGAGTGATCTGATCATGCCGGCGCTGCCGCTGGACGGCGTCCGCATCCTCGACTTCACCTGGGTAGTCGCCGGCCCGACCGCGACGCGCATCCTCGCCGACCACGGCGCGGAGGTCGTCAAGGTCGAGCGCAAGGATCCGGCCCAGCTCGGCAACCGCAAGCTCGGCCTCCAATGCGACCTGAATCGCGGCAAACTTTCGGTCGCGCTCAACATGCAGCACCCGCGCGGCGTCGAACTCGCCCGCCGCCTCGCCGCCAAAAGCGACGTCGTGATCGACAATTTTTCCGCCCGCGTGATGCGCAGTTGGGGGATGGACTACGAAAGTCTCGCCGCCGTCAAACCCGACATCATCTGCATCAGCATGTCCGGCCTGGGCCACACCGGCCCGCGCTCCAGCTACGTCAGCTACGGACCGACCCTGCAAGCCCTCACCGGCTATACCATGCTGATGGCCGAACCCGACGGCACGCCCGCCGGGTACGGCTATTCGTACGCCGACACATGCGGCGGTTACACGGGCGCACTCGCGGCGCTCATCGCGCTTTGGAATCGCCACCGCACCGGCCGCGGCCAGTTCGTCGATCTCGCGCAGTTCGAGGCCGCCGCCAGCGTGATCGGTCCCGCGCTCCTCGACATCTCCGTCAACGGCCGAACGCAGTCCGCCCCCGGTTACAATTCGCAGGAAGGTCCCGCCGCACCGCACGGCGTTTACAAATGCCGCCCGCTTGACGGCGACGACGACCGATGGGTTGCGATCGCCGTGAGCACGGGCCCCGAGTGGCGCCGATTCGTCACCGCGATTGGTTCTCCATCGTGGGCGAGCGACTCGAAGTTCCGCACGCTCTACCTGCGGATGCAAAATAGCGCCGAGCTCGACGCCAACGTTTCACGATGGACCGCGGAGCACAGCGCCGAAGACGCGATGGCGATCCTCCAACGCGCCGGCATCGCCGCCGGCGTCGTCGCAAACGGCATCGATCTCTGCGCGCGCGATCCGCAACTGAAAGAGCGCGGCTTCTGGCCCGCCGTCGCGACCGCCAAGGGCGCGACGACTAACGTCACCGGCATCCCGTTCAAGCTTTCCGGCGGGTCGGGAAAAATTCGCTCGATCGCGCCCGAAGTCGGCGAGAATTTCGACTACGTGCTCGGCGAGTTGCTCGGGCTTGGCCGCGCAGAGCGCGATGAATTGGTCGCCGCCGGCGCCGTCTGGCCCTGACCGCTCGCGAAGCCGTGTTACCCAGGTAACAATGTCCCCCAAGTAACGCGCATCGCTCGCAGCCCCTCGTTGCGCTAGTGTCAGCACACTGGCGGTTAACAGTAAACAGCCGTTGAGGGCAATTTTTGCACGCAAGCGTAATATCGAGTGCGCTGGTTGGCGTTGACGCGTTCCCGGTCGAAGTCGAAATCGACATCGGCGCCGGGATGCCGCCGCATCGTCTCGTCGGTCTGGCCGAGGGCGCGGTCAAAGAGGCGCTCGATCGCGTCAAGTCCGCGCTCAAAAATTCCGGCTTCGATTTTCCGACTCGCAAGATGACCATCAACCTCGCGCCCGCCGACACGCGCAAGGAAGGCTCGGCGTTCGATCTTCCACTCGCGCTTGGAATTCTCGCCGCACAAAACGTGTTGAAAGATCGCGAGCGCCTGCGCGCCTATCTGGTGCTGGGCGAACTCGCGCTCGACGGCCGCATCAAAGGCATCCGCGGCGCGCTGCCGACCGCCCTGCTCGCGCGCTCTGCCAGCTTCGCGGGCGTGATGCTCCCGCGCGAGAATGCCTCCGAGGCATCGGTCGTCGGCGAGGGCACCGCCGTGCTCGGCGTCGAGAGCCTGCGCGAGGCTTTCGAATTCTTCGAGGGCCTGCGTCCGCTCCAATCTGCGCCCGCCGATCTCAGCGCCGCGTTCGGCGCGGCAAATGTTTACGACGTCGATTTCAGCGAGGTCAAAGGCCAGGAGCAGGCCAAGCGCGCGCTCGAAGTCGCCGCCGCCGGCGGTCATAACGTCCTGATGATCGGGCCGCCCGGCTCGGGCAAGACGATGCTCGCCAAGCGCCTGCCCTCGATTCTGCCCGCGATGACCTTCGAGGAGGCCATCGAAACCACCAAGGTGCACTCCGTGATGGGCCTGATGGACGGCCGCGCGCTCATCGCCACGCGCCCCTTCCGCTCTCCCCACCACACCATTTCCGACGCCGGCCTGATCGGCGGCGGCACGATTCCGCGCCCCGGCGAGGTCAGCCTCGCCCATCACGGCGTCCTGTTCCTCGACGAATTGCCCGAGTTCCGCAAGAACGTGCTCGAGGTGCTGCGCCAGCCGCTCGAGGATGCGCGCATCACCATCTCGCGCGTGATGGGCACGCTCACTTTTCCCGCCTCCGTGATGCTGGTGGCTGCAATGAACCCATGCCCGTGCGGCTTCTACACCGATCCGCAGCACGAATGCTCCTTTGCTCGCCGATCGCGATTCAGCGCTATCGCTCGCGCATCTCGGGCCCGCTCCTCGATCGCATCGACATCCATATCGAAGTGCCCGCCGTGAAGTACAAGGACCTGACCGATCGCGTCGCGCGTGAGCCGTCGATCGCCATTCGCGAGCGCGTCAATCGCGCGCGCGAGGCGCAGCTCATTCGTTTCAAGGGGATGCCGTTCTTCTGCAACGCGCAGATGCGCGCGAGCGATCTCCGCCTCCACTGCCAAATCGAGTCTGGCGGCGAGCGTCTGCTCGAGCTTGCCATCAACCGCCTCGGCCTGAGCGCGCGTGCCTACACGCGAATCCTCAAAGTCTCGCGCACCATCGCCGATCTCGACGGCGCCGCGTCGATCGCGGCCCACCACGTCAGCGAGGCGATTCAGTACCGCTCGCTCGACCGCACCGCCCCCTAGCAGGGTGTTGAAAAATTGGGATCGATCGTCGGGTTCGATTTTCAAGTCCTTCAACACCCTGCGTGAAAACTGTCTTCTTACCTACAACATCTCCCCAGAGGGAGACCGGTGAAAAACCCCTTTGGGGGAGACAAGAGAGAGGGAGCGGGCGTTGAAAATTTACTTTTTCAGCAGCCTGCTAGCCCAAAAAACCAGGCGGGCGGCTCTAATGGTCGAGTCGCCCGCCGTCAGTTCCGCGCGATTGCCAGGTTTATCGGATGTCGTACCCGGACACGAACTGATCGAGCTGATCCGTCCCCGTGTGCTTCAACACCAACGTGCCCGAGGCAACCGTGTTCGCGGGGAAGTAGTTCTTGGGGCCCGTCGTGGCGTTACCCAGCGCGCCGGTCGGTACTTCGATGCCCGTATCGACGTCACCCGAATTGTCGCTCGGCCGGAAGTACACTTCGTAGTTGGTGCTTGGCTCCGCGCCCTTCAATTTCACGATGATTTGGCCGCCTGCGTTCACTTCGTACGAGCCCTCATCCAAAGGATCGCTCCCGCAAACCAGGTCGTTCGGATCGGTCACAGCGCCGCATTCAACCAGGTTCGACGCCGAAACTGCCGGACGCACGAACTTCTCATTTACCTTGAATCCGGACACGAACTCATTCGTGCTGCCGCTCTGGAGCACGACCGACCCCGAACCGATCGTACTCGCCGCGAATTCAGTGGGCACGATCAGCGTGGCATTGCCATGCTTGTCGGTCGTGGGTAGGGTTCCGAGCGCGGTCGTCGTGCCGCCCGGCGAAACCAGGCTCGCCGTGTAGCTCGTACTCGGCCGCGCGCCCGACACATGGATCGACAGAGCGCCGTCGTCGTTTTCAACATCGACATGGCCGCGGGTCAGCGAGTCGCTCCCGCAGCTTGAAAGAGTTCCTGGTATTGTCACATCCGTGCATCGCACCAGGCCGGGCTGGAAGTCACGAGCCGACTCGAGACCGTCGCTCGAGATCGATATCCCGGTGACGAACTCCTCGCTCCCGCTGCTGCTCAGAACTACGTTGCCGGCGCCGACCGTCCCGAATTTGAAAAATGCATCCTTTCGAAACGCGCCGTCTCCATTTTTATCGGTCGTTAGACTACCAATCGCAGTGGTCTGAGTGCCGTCGTTCGAGACGAAACTGACGGCATACTTGGTGTTGGTCGCCGCCCCAAAGACTAAGACCGTCACGTCCCCTTGATCGCTGATCGTGGCTCCCCCCCGCTTGAGCGGATCCTGGCTCGACGCGCAGGTCGTAAGCGCTGCCGGCGTCGCAACCGATTTGCATTGAACCAGCGGAGCGTCGAACGTTTGCGCGCGCGCCAATCCCGACGCCAGGCAAAGCGCCACTGGCGCGGCGAGTAATCCTACCGGCCATTTCACTCGTGATTGAAACATACAGATTCTCCTCCTCCTGAGTCTCAGTCGATTGCCTGCGCAATCGAGTGAAAAAACATGCGATTCGAAATGCCAGACAGCACCCGGCCGCCGACTCGTTTACAGATGACTCAAAAACAATTCGCTCCGCACCACCCCACTAAATCCCCATTCAACCATACGTCATAAACACGACGACGTTACATTTGGACGCAGGGGTCACCCCTGCTGCTAGGGGTACGGTGCCTCGTAAGCCATGTAACGCGCTATCTTCCAGCTTCCATCCGGCTGGCGCCGGAATATATCCATGCCGGGTTCCCGTTTCATCTCCTCGGACCCGGTTTTCGGCCGCACCTTCAGAGTCCAAACGAGCCTTACAACGGCGATATCGCCCGAGACCATGATCTCCCTGATTTCCAGGTCATAGTGATATGTCTTGGCCGCGTCCGCCAACGCCATCTGCAAATTGGCGCACAGAGAGCTATAGGTGTCTTCGGGCTCCCCCCGAAAATTTGAAATCAAATCCGGCGCGAACAGCGAGCAAACCTCCGATGCGTTCCCGCTATCGAAGTCTCGCGTCCACTTCTCCAGCTCGGCGCGAATCTGATTTTGCGCCGCGCTCGTGGAATCCGCTTTCGCTTCCGGCGCGTACGATGCGTACAACAAGAGCGCGACAACCCCTGCTGTGAATGCTCCAACCCCAGCGCGCTTCATTCTCATCACCCCGGTTTTCTCCTTCTCACGAACGCCAGACCCCATGCAAATCCCCTTTACCTTTCTAACAGGGATGAAGTCCCGCATCCCGCGGCGGTGCGGATTTGCTTAATGCTGGGTGCCCTACACGCAAATTCGCGTAACTTTGCGCAAATTCGCGCCATGCCATCACTCCATCTTGACGACTTGTCACCATCGCGTTAACTGCTTTACCAAAGGCTCGGTAAGATCCGAAATCGCGGAGAGCAGGCGCTGTCAGCGGCTTTCCGCAAGGGGAGTCAGCGATGAGCAGCAGCATGATGAGTATCGCTGTATTCGTTGTCTTGGGAGCGGCATTTACGGTCGGAGCCCTGATGATAGCCAGCTACCTGTCCACCTTTGCCGGCTAATCCGAATCGCCGCCCGCCGCATCCGACCCGACGGGCCCTTCGGGCAATTCCTTTTTCAGCGGCTCCTCGAAGCCGCACGCTGTGCTCTTGCACCCCGCCGATTTCGCTCACGCGTCCTCTGCTCTTAACACTGGGTGCAGGGGTCACCCCTGCCCAAGGATGCGCGAAACCCACGGCGGGTTTCGCATAAAATTAAGTTCTTAGTTTTCAGGCACCGGCGTCGCCGCTGGCGCGGGCGTTCGCGACCAGAGCGTGAAATGGTCCGTCGTCAGGGCCACGCGGAAACCGTTGCTTGACAGAAAGTCTTCGGGAACTAACACCAGCGGGACCAACTGAATCGGCGAATCGCTGATGACGGCCCGGATTTTTCCCGCCGCAATCGCATCGCGCATCTGTTCGGTCCAGAAATGTCGGGTATCCGAGATGAGCTGGAAAAAGTCGGCCGCGCCAAGGCGGCGTCGCGCGGCGAAGAAGCCGTCGCGATCGTACTCGGCTTTCGCTTCGCGATACACGCCGTAGGTTTCAGGATAGCGGATCAATTCGCGGCGTCCGGCCTCGAAGCATACGAACGATGGCGCGATCACGTCCTCGCCCGGGTGGCTCGCGGCGCGCAACGCGTCGGCAAGCTGCGAGATTTCCGCGCGCGGCACGAAGCCGAAGCCATAGACGGCGCCATGCAGCCAATTCTCGTTCACAAGCGGCGTGATCCAGATCAGAAAAATCGCGATCAACGCGGCACCGCCCGCGAGCAGCTTCCATTGACGCGGCGCCGCCCGCCCGGCGATCAGGTCCTCAATCGCGCGTGCCAGCGCCATCGCGCCGATTCCTGCGACGATCGCGATCAATGGGATCGCTTCGAGATAGTTGTGGCCCCACGCGGTCGGACTCAGCACGCCGTAAAAGGCGTACTCAGCGGCGACGATCGCCAGCACGAGAATCACGCCACGGCTGAAGGCGCGATCGGTGAAGACTCGCCAGCATCCAAGCACGAACAGCGGCGCGAGCACGTCGAGGATCATCCGCGGGTAAGTCGCGATGCTGCCGGCGGTGTCGCGCCCCTTTAGAAAGTGAAACACGAACGTCTGGAAGATGAACTCGTCGCCGTAGAGCCGGTAGAGCAGGGCGCTGAACGCGGCGAGTGCGAGCGCGAAGACGGCGCCCGACGCCACTGCGCCCGCGATTCTCCGGTACGCCACCGCGATGAATCCCAGCATCACGGCAAACGGAATCACCGCCGTCAACTTGATCGCGCACGCGGCGAAGAAAATGGCGGCGAGAATCACGGCCTGGCGAATCGCCGGCATCGTATCGTCGAGCGTGACGATCGCCCCGAGGATAATCAGCGGCGCGATGAAGCTCTCGCGCTCGTAAGCGTGGTAGCGAAAGACCAGCGAGCTGTATGCGTATAGAATCGAGGCGACGATGGCGGTCGGGCGGCCGGCGGCGCGGCGGGCGAGCGAGTAAGTCAGGATGCTGGCGGCGAAAATCGCCGCCTCGTTCAGGATTTCGATCGACAGATGGCTTGCGCCGAACAACTTGAGATAGCATCCCGCAATCCATTCGAGCAGCGGCATATGCGGGTGAACGAAATCCAGGTACGGGCGCATCCCAACGCTCACGAACCACGCGCTCTCGAGGTAGAAATCGTCCTCGACCCACACCTCCGGATAGAGCATTCGCACGATGCGCGGGATGAGCAGCGCGACGATGAGCCATGCGCCGATGCGTGCGGCGCCGGCATTGTCGGCGGTCGCGGAGACGCGCCGCGATGAGCCGCGCGAAGTCATCGAAACCGCCCGCCGCACCCTCTTCGGGCATTCCCGAAACGCCAAGCGGCCTCGAATGGGGAATCCTCGCGGCGATTGAGCTGCTCGCTATTGTGATGGTCAAATCCGCCGGCCTGCGGCGCGGATTGGAGCTGATGCCGTGGCCGGACGGACTCGAGTACGCCGCGTCGGCAATGAACCTCGCGGCTGGTCGCGGTGCGGTGCTGCATTTCGGTGGATATTCTTACCCGTCGCGCTACACCGTCGGCTACCCGCTGATCCTGGCGTTCTTCCACAGCGTCTTTGGCGAACACCTTCCACTGCTGTTCGCCTCGTTATTTCCCGGGATGCTCTCGGTCTTCGGCATGTTCATGCTGGTGCGGCGGCCGTTCGGGCGCGCGGCCGGAATGATCGCGGCGCTGACGCTCGCGCTCTCGCCAGTATTCATCACGTATTCGTCACTCGTGATGAGCGACGTGCCCACGCTGTTCGTGACGATTTGCGCGGCGATGATGCTGGTGTTGGCGACGTCGGACTACGCGACCCAATCGCCGAGTTGGATGCGAATCTCGGCATGGCTGATGTTCGGTCTCCTGGCCGGGTTCTCGACGATCATCAGGCCGACCAACACCACCCTTCTGGCCGGCCTCGCGCTGTGCGTCGTGATGGTACCGTTAGAGCGCCGGGATTTAGCGAGTCTCCTCAAAGCGGCGATCGCGATAGCTATCGGTTTCGCGATTCCGGTCGCGTGGCAGTTGCACCAGAGCGCGATCAATCTCGGCAGCGCATTCGCGAGCGGCTACGCCTGGTGGGTGCCCGAGGTCTATGGCGCCGGCGGCAGGACCTTCAGCGCCGCGTACCTGTTCGGCCTCACGATGCCGCGAAATCCGCACGGCAACGTGCTCGTGTATCTCACGACGCTCTTGGGGCTCGACGGGATGCTCGGCGATCCCGGCGACTCGCGCTACTTCCTCTACCCGTTCGCGGCGGCGGCGTTCGCGATCGTCGGCTTCATCGCGATCTCTCGCGCGCCCGCAAGACCCACGGCCCGCCGCCTGATGTGGTTCGGGCTCGGATACCTCGTCGCACTGACCGGGCTCTACTGTTTCTACGTGTTCACCGACGTGGCCTTCATCCTGCCGGCTGCGTTCGTACTGTTCATCGCAGCCGGCGCAGGCGCGGCGATCGCCAATCGATGGATGCGCGACGTGCTCCGAAACCGAAATCGAAGCGCCGGTCAGTTCGCAGCCGCCGCGGGCGTGATCGTGCTCGACGTGTTGCTGATCGTGTCGCTGTTGTCGGAAGTCGTCGCGCGCTTGAGCGCGAGGCCCGCGTCCTCTGCGATGGTCGCAACCCTGGGCGCTGTAGATTCCGCGCTGCCTCCCGGCGCGACCGTGGTCAGCAACATCTCGCTCCAGTTCCTCGAATTGTCTCTGCCCGGCAAAAATCTCCGCTTCGTCGGCCTCAACTCGCTCGACCCCGACGAACAATTCACTGACTACCATCTGCATCGTCTGTACGAAAAACGCGCGGCGGGATGGAACGGCACGGTGCCGCCGGTCGTGTTCGACGGTTCTCAAATGTCCGCCGAGGCGGACTCGCTCGCATCGGCGATCAGCGCGAACACACCGGTCTATCTTTTGATCGCCGCGCCCGAGTCGGACGATTACGCCGCCGTGCTCAAGACTGAACTCGATCGGTTGCAGGAAAAATTCACCGTCGAGCCGGTCTCGCAAAACAAGTCAGCCGCTTTGTATCGGCTGACCGCGCGAAAGTAACGCGCTACGCAGTGATGCTGGTGGGCGGAGGATCGATCGCGGGCGGGCCGCCGTAGCGCCGCCGGCAAATCGCATACGCGGGCCAAACGCATACGCCAAGCACGATCGCCAGGATGAAGTCGGCCTTGCCTACGCCGGCCGAGACGGCCAGCCCGAAAGTCGCGGCCCAGGTCAGAATCGGAAGAATTGCGACGAGCGCCAGACCGGCGCGACCGCCGCCAATCGCGAACATTCCGGTGCGATCCGGCATCCGTTTCCGCAGCCGGAGCAGGGCGAGCAGCTCCAACGCAAGCGCCGCCATGTAGAAGAATACGTCGAGCACGACCAGCGCGACGAATCCGACTGGCACGAGCAGCGTGAAGACGACGCAGCAGAGCAGAATCGACTTGCCCGGCGTCGCGGTCGTGGACCAGAGCTCGGCCAGCGGCGGCGACAGGTAGCGCTCGCGAGCGAGCACGAACGGCATCCGCGACACCCACAGCATCGCGGCCTCGAACACCGCGAACGACATCACCGCGCCGCCGAGCGCCAGCGCGCCGCCGAGCGCAGGTCCGCCCACGGCGTAACCCACGCGCGAGAACGAGCCGGTGCCCCAGTCCGCGGCGGTGACGGCGCCCGAGACGGAGACCGCGAGCGGAAGCACGTAGCCGGCGACGATTATCGGCAGCGCGATCAGGATGGCGCGCAAATAGGTGCGCCGCGGATTTTCGATCTCCGCGGACACGACGCTCAGGTTCTCCCATCCGCTGAAATTCCAGATGACCACCGTCAGTCCGGCCGCCATCGCACCCCACGGATCTGCGCCGAACAGCGGCGGCGTCGGCATCGCGAAATGCATCAGGCGCGGGAGGCCGACGATCACCAGCGCCGCGAACGGCGACACGAGGACCGCGGCGAGCACGATCGACGCCATCCCCACCGGCCTGACGCCGAGAAAATTAAGTCCACCCGCCAGCCATACCAGCGCGACGCCGATCGCAATTTGGGCCGTCGGCCCGAGCGGGAGGATGAACGAAAGATAGCCGGCGAAAAGCACCGGATAAATCGCCATGTCAACGGCGGTGTAAAGAATTGTCAAATATGCCTCGGCGAAGCCGGCGAACGGTCCGAGCGCTTCCTTGACCCAGAAGTAGAAGCCGCCTTCCACCGGCATCAAGGCCGTCAACTCCGCCGCCATCAGCGCCGTCGGCAAACTCAGCGTCAGCGGCACGACGAGACACAGCATGAGGGTCAGGCGCGGCCCCGCCATCCGGACCGCATCCTCCAAACCGTACGCGCCGCCGCTCACGACCAGGTACATTACGCAGACCAGCGAGATGAGGCCGAGCTTGCGGGGTGAACGATGCGCCAGCGGGGCGGCGCTCGAAGGCGCTTGGGAACGCGTGTTTTCGGTCGGGACGTGCGGCAATTGCGGGGCGGCTCCGGCCCCCTCCCTATCCGAGCCGATGCGCGGTGGCAAGCAGGGATGAAATCAAATGAGGGTTGCACAGTCGCATATCTGATGGTGCCTCTTTTCGATTTCATCTCCAGATTTCAAGGGTCCTCCGGAGGGCGGACAGCGTTTGTAATGCTCTTGACAGCATATGCTCTCAACGCTATATTGATGGTTGGTCGGCGAGGACGCTTGGTTCATGACGACAGAGATCATAGTGACCGACCAGTTCATAGATTGGTACCATTCGCTGGATGAGAAAGACGCAGACGCGGTTGAGTTTTCCGTGGGATTACTGGAGCAATTTGGCGTGACGCTCGGTGCGCCGCATAGCAGCAAGGTTCTCGGCACGGCGCTGCGCGAGCTGCGCATCCAGTCCGGCGGCCAGCCGCTCCGGGCCTTCTATGCTTTCGATCCCGTGCGCCAAGCGGTGCTGCTGACGGGCGGCGATAAGACCGGAGATGACCGCTTCTATCGAAAGATGATCGCCGAGGCGACGGCCCTATGGAACGATTACTTGGCTGGCAAGTGACAATCTGAAGTGAGGGATGAGAGTTATGAAGACAAGACGTTGGCGCGATGTGCTCGCTGAGCGGCGGACGCCTGACGAGATCGCCGCCTTGGATCGGCGCGTTGCCGCAGCGGTGACAGAGATGGATCTCCGCGAGCTACGGATCGCTGCTGGTATGACGCAGGAAGAACTAGCGGAAGCGCTCAAGTCTGCACAGTCCGAAGTGTCGCGGCTTGAGAAGCGCGATGATTATCGCGTCTCGACACTTCGGGAATATGTGCACGCGCTGGGCGGTCAATTGGAAATTACCGCGACGTTCGGCAATCGCCGCGTGCGCCTGCGCGCGTCCTAAAGGAGATCCTCGCCACGCCGCCGCGCTCGCGCGCGCAAAGCAGCTCGCGACGGGCGTGGACGATTCACTTCTCGAATCAGTCCAAACGAGAAGCAGTGCTGGTGATGTCCGATGACGTGCCGTCGCTTGCAGCGCCTCGACCTTTACCGAACCTTTCCGGCCATCATCTTGTCATTCGTAATTCAAGCTTGCCTGGTATCCGGTCCCGTGGGCACTCCGATGGGTCCCGGCTCGGCGCCTCCGATGAACCCGCCGTTCGACGCCTACTATGTCTGCATTCGGGACATTCCTCCGGTCCCTGTCTGGGACAAGACGAAGATGAAGGTCAGCCAGCAGGACTGCTTCAAGCAGGCAATCCAAGTGAACCACTTGGCGTTGCCGGCTGGCACCACGACCGAACAGGCGTTCGCCAAGTACAAGGATTGCCTCAAGAAGGACGCGCCGATAAGCGTCTCGGTCGGAGGGTTAATATTCAACGGCAACAAGCAGAATGCCGTCCGGCAGAACTGTTTTAGGAGCGCGCTGCAGTAGACCGACCAGCATCGATCCCGCTTCGAACAAAATCCCGATTTCGCGCGCGGTTTGTTCTTCCCTGATCTTTGCTGCTAGCGTCTGGGCTGTTAATGTAATGGATGCGCAAAGGTCCGCGACCGGTTGCCAGGGCGCGGGACACCTCGCGTTGACGATCCATACGGCGTGGTGCGAGCCCCAATTGAGAAGCTCTCTCGGAAATCTGTTTCGATCATGATATTTTTCAGTACACGTGCGATCATCGCACTCGGTGCCGCGTCGATTGCGTTTCTCGGCTGCGGCCAAATCCCAAGTACGAAGTTCGAGCCGGTTCGCACCGTCAGCGTGGGCGGGGATAATCCCTTCGGCGGCGCGCCGGCGGTGGACGTCCCCGCCGATGCGCGCGCGATGAGCGCGTTCCTGAAGGCCGAGGTCGCGATGAATGAAGGCGACCGGGAAGAGGCGCTCAAGGATTACGCGGAGGCGGTCCAGTACGATCCCGCCAACGCCGCGCTGAAGGTTCGCCTGGCCACGCTGTACGTCCGCGACGGGCGCCTGAAGGAAGCGCTCGCTCTGGTAAACCAGGCGCTCGCGATCAATCCGGATTCGGCCGACGCGCGCCTCCTCGGCGCAGGCATCAGCTCGGCGCTCGGTGACGACACGACCGCGGAAAAGGACTACCGCGAGGTGTTGCGTCTCAATCCGAAAAATCAGGAAGCCTATCTGTATCTCGGCACCCTCTACGCCAAGCGGGGCGATTACGGCGAAGCCGAGAAGACGTTTGAGCAGCTGATCACGCTCGATCCCACTTCATTCCTTGGCTACTACTACGCCGGCAAGGTGATGGTGGCCTCGAAGAACTACCCGGCCGCCGAGAAGTATTATCAAAAGGCGCTCGACCTCAATCCGCAGTCGGAGCTGGTGCTGCTTGATTTTGCGCTGTTGCGCGAGCGCCAGGAGCGGCCGCAGGACGCGCTGGTCTATTACAACAAGATCACGCAAATCAATCCGAACAACGAGCTGGTTCGAAAGCGCAAGGCGGAAATCCTGGTCGGTCAGAAAAAATACGACCAGGCGTTGGAGGAGCTCAAACGCGCCGAGCAGGTGGAAACCAATCCCGCGGACACGCGCACCAAGATCGGCCTACTGTACGTCGAGCAGGGCAATTTTGACGACGCGGCGACCGAGTTCAACCTGGTGCTCGGCTCCGAACCGAACAACTACCGCGTCCACTACTACCTCGGCACGGTGTACACGGAGCTTTCCGAGAACGACAAGGCGATCCGCGAGTTCGACAAAATTCCCGCCGACAACGAGCATTACGTCGAGTCGCGCCTGCAGCTCGCCTACCTGTACGACAAGCAGAACAAGTACGACGACGCGCTGGGCGCGCTGAAGGACGCGCTGGCCAAGAAGCCCAACGACCCCGAAATCACCGGCTTCATGGTCGGCGTCTATCAGGAAAAGAAGGACTATGCGAGCGCGATCGACTTGGCGCGCAAGATGGTCGCGGCCGATCCCAAGAATGACAAGGTCCACTTCACGCTCGGCGCGGCGCTCGATGAGAACAAACAGCGCGAAGAAGCGATGGCCGAGATGAAGAAGGCGATCGAGCTGAATCCCTCCAATGCGCAGGCGCTGAACTACCTCGGCTACAGTTACGCCGAACAGGGCACCAACCTGGTCGAGGCCGAAAAGCTGATCAAGCGAGCGCTCGATATCGAGCCCGAAGACGGCTTTTACGTCGATAGCCTGGGATGGGTTTACTACCAGAAGGGCGACTACAAGCGCGCCGTCGAGGAGTTGGAGCGCGCGGTGAACCTGACCGGCAGCGATCCCACCATCACCGAGCATCTTGGCGACGCGTATCGCAAGCTGGGCAAAGTCAAGGAAGCGGGCCACGAGTACTCGGACGCGCTGAAGAAGGCGCAGGAAACCGACCAGGTCGCACGGCTCAAGGATAAAATTCAGGTCCTGCAGAATGCCGCCAGCGCGGTCCACTGAACGCGCGCGGCGCCGAAAAACAGTTTCGCTCGCGGCGGCCGCATCGATGCTGCTGCTGGCGACGCTCGAAACTTCCGCCTGCTTCCTCGTTCGTACTCCCCCCATTGGGCAGTCCGGGACGCCGATAGCGGGCTTCGACGCGAGCAAATATCAAGTCCGGAAATTGATCGCGGCTCTGGCCGAGCGTGACAAAAGGCTCGACTCGATGCAGACCCCGGCCGTCATGGAATACACTGCCGGCGATCGGCACGTGAAGGCCAAAGAGGATATCGTCGTCAAGCGGCCCGGCAATTTGCGCGTCGAGGCGATGTCGCCGTTCGGCGTGGCATTGCTGCTCGCGGCACAGGGCTCGGAGCTCGCAATCTTCGAGCCGGGTCAGAATCGCTTCATGCGCGGCCAGGCGAACGCCGACACGCTCTACAAGTACGTGCGAATCCCGATGGCGCCGACGGACGCCGTGGGTCTGCTGATGGGACTCGCGCCGCCTGAGTTCGCGCTCAATGGAATCGCGGACTCGGTGTCGAATGACGGCGCGATGACGGTCGCTTTGTACGGCAACGCCGCGTCGGGGACTCGCGAGCTTGGATTTTCGGGCGGCAATCTCGCGATGGTGCGGGAGACGGCGGGCAACGGCAACGGCCGCGTCAATTACGAGGTGCGTTACAGCGACTATCATGATATCGGCGGAGTGATGTTTCCGTACGTCGTCGATGCGACTTTTCCGGCGGCCGGCAGCCACGTGACCTTTCGTTATCTGCGGCCGATCGTCAATGGAGACATCCCCGATTCGACGTTCGTGTTGACACCGGCTCCAGGAGCCACTTTCATGAATTTGAGCCTCGACGATGCCCGCGCGTTTTCAAATGAAAGCTGAAAGCCGGCACATGCGAATCTTGCCGGCCATCACCTGCGCGATCGCGCTGTCGTCGCTCGCGATTTTCACCGGATGCCGCGTGAACCGGGCCGCGAGCGATCACGCGACGAGTCAAATCCTCTACACGGCCGTGGCCAGCGATCCGCGCACCTTCAATCCGATTCTGATCACCGACTCGACCTCGAGCACGCTCACCAGCGATCTGTTCGAGAGCCTGATTCGCCTCAACCCCGTCACAACACTGCCGGAGGCGGGCCTGGCCGAGAAATGGGACATCGCGCCCGACAGCAAGGCGATTACGTTTCATCTCCGCCACGACGTGAAATGGGTTGACGGCCAGCCGGTCAACGCGCACGACGTTCTGTTCACGCTCGACGTCATCTACGATCCCAAGGTGCCCAACAGCATCCGTCCCGCGATCACCATCGACCACCAGCGCATCATCGCGGAGGCGCCCGACGACTACACGGTCGTGCTGCGTCTGCCGAAGCCGTTCGCTCCGCTGCTTTATTCAATTGGGATTCCGGTGATTCCGGCGCACATCCTCGAACCGGTGTGGAAGGCGGGAAATTTCAACCACACCTGGGGCATCGACACGAGCCCGGACAAGCTGGTCGGCAACGGCCCGTATCACATGACGCACTACGCGCAGAGCCAGCTCGTTCGCTACGATCGCAACAACGACTATTGGATGAAGGACGAGCAGGGCGGTCAGTTGCCGCGCCTGCATGGGCAGACGGTGACGATCGTGCAGGACCAGAACGCCGCCTACCTGCGCTATCTGTCGGGGCAAATCGACGTTTACGGCCCGCGCACCGAGGAGGTTTCGCCGCTTCAGGACAAAGTGAAGAACAAGGAACTCGACATCACGGTTCAGCAGATCGGAATCGACACGGGCTCGCTGTTTTTCACCTTCAACCGCAACCCGCGCCATTACGTAAAGGACGGCGTCACCAATCCGAAGCTCGACTGGTTCACGGACCTGAAGTTCCTGCAGGCGATGGCGCACATGATTGACAAGAAATCGATGATCGATCTTGTCTTTCACGACCTCGCGGTGCCGGCGGTGGCGGATATCTCGCCCGAGAACAAAATCTTTCACAATCCCGATCTCAAGGATTACGACTACGATCCGAAACTGGCCGCCGACATGCTCGAGGCGGCGGGTTATCATCTCGCAAAACCCGGCGTGCGGACCGACCCGAAAGGCAATCGTCTCGAATTCGATCTCACCACCAACACCGGCACGCCCGAGCGCAACGAAATGTGCACCATCTTCAAGCAAGACATCGAGAGCCTCGGCATCAAGGTGAACTATCGGCCGCTCGAGTTCACGACGCTTGTGGACAAACTCGATTCGTCTTTCGACTGGGACTGCGTGCTGATTGGATTCACCGGCGGTATCGAGCCGAACGATGGCGCGAACTTCTATCGCTCATCGGGCAACCTTCATTTGTGGAATCCGAATCAACCCAAACCCGCCACACCGTGGGAGGCGGAGATCGATACGCTGCTCGACCAGGGCGCGTCCGAAATGGATCCCAACAAGCGGGCGCCCTACTACTGGAAGATTCAGCAAATCCTCCACGACCAGTTGCCGATAATGGAAACGGTCCGCCAGCAGCGCTATGCGTCGTGGAAAAATTCGCTGGAAAACTACCAACCCAAGGTGTGGGGCCTGTACAAGCCGGAGTGGATGCAATTCAAGGCCGACTGAACATCCGGCGCGCAACGCACGTCGAAATATCAGGCCGTTGACGCAATGACCCGCTTTCTGATTCGTCGCCTGCTCAACATGATCCCGCTGATCCTCGGGATCACTTTCATTTCGTTTCTTGCGATGTCGCTGGTGCCGGGCGACTTCGTCTCGAATCTCAAACTCAACCCGACCATCACGCCCGAGGTGATTCACCAGCTCGAGGCGCAGTTCGGTCTCGATCAGCCGCTGATGGTCCGCTACTTCAAGTGGTTGTGGGGCGTGCTGCATCTGAACTTCGGCTTCTCGCTGCAGTACCGCGTGAGCGTCACCGGCCTCATCGCGTCGCGCGCCTTCAATACGATCATCCTGTCGGCGAGCAGCATGATTTTCTCGTGGGCGATCGCGATACCGATCGGAATCATCGTCGCGGTGAATCAAAATTCGATCTGGGATCGCTTCCTTTCGTTCCTGGCGTTCTTCGGGATGTCGGTGCCGAGCTTTTTTCTCGCCTTCCTGATGATGTATATGGCGCTGAAAACCGGATGGTTTCCGATTGGCGGCACTTTCTCGCCCGATTACGCGACGCTCGATCCGCTAAGCCAGCTTGCCGATCGCATCAACCATCTCATCCTGCCGGTCTTCGTGCTCGGCATTTCTGGCACCGCGGGCCTGATGCGCCTGATGCGCTCGCAGATTCTCGAAATCAAAAATTCGGAATTCGTGCGCACCGCGCGCGCCAAGGGATTGTCCGAGCGCGTCGTCATTTACAAGCACGTGCTGCGCAACGCGCTGAACCCGTTCGTTACGATGGCGGGGTATTCGCTGGGCGATCTGCTCGGCGGCGCCGCGCTGGTCGAGGCCGTGATGAACCTGCAGGGGCTTGGACTGCTGATGCTCGAAGCGGTGCGCTCGCTCGACATCTACCTGGTAATGGGCTCGGTGCTGATGGGGACGATTCTGTTGCTGGTCGGCAACCTGCTTGCCGACATCGCACTGGTGGCGGTCGATCCTCGCGTCGATTTTTCGTCGGTGGCGGCCGAGTGAGATGAACGTGGACGATGCGACGCAGGCGAATCTCCACGGCGCCGCAGCAGCCGCGCGACCAGCGTCAGGCGTTGCCCGCGAATGGCGCCTCGCGTCGCGGACGGTCCGCTTTTCCGCAAGCTGCCTCGCGCTGTTTTACCTGCTCGCCGCCGCGTCGCCGTTCTTCGCGAGTTACGATCCGACCTATCAGAACCGCGAGATGCCCGATTGTCCTCCGATGTCGCTCCATTTGAGCGCGCCGTCCGACTGGCCGCGCGCGCTGTTCTATACCCATCCGATGCACATGCAGGATCCGACCGCGCGCACGTTCGTTGCCGACACTTCCCGCCGACTCGACATACATCTGTTCACGCGCGGCCATCTATTCACCACCGACAGCGAGCGCGAGCCGTACTTCATGCTCGGCAGCGACGGCCTGGGGCGCGACCTCTACTCGCGAATCGTGTACGGCTCGCGGGTGAGCATGTGCGTTGGGTTGATCGGCGTGCTGATCACCTTCTCGCTCGGCATCACGATTGGCGCGCTGTCGGGCTATATCGGCGGGACGGTCGATTTCCTGATCATGCGATGGTCCGAAATCGAGATGTCGCTGCCGTCATTCTATTTCCTGCTGGCGCTGGCGGCGGTGATTCCGTCGGGGATGAGCACGGTCGCGACGTTCTTCATGATCGTGGCGATCATGAGCTTCATCAGTTGGGCCGGCTTTGCGCGAATCATTCGCGGGATGGCGTCTTCGGTGCGCTCGCGGCCGTACGTCGAGGCCGCCCGCGCGCTCGGCGCGTCGCGATGGCGCATCATCACGCGTCACATCATTCCGTCGGTGATCGGCTACGCGATCGTCGCGGCCACGCTCTCGATTCCGGGCTTCATCCTGGGCGAAAGCGCGCTCTCGCTGCTCGGTCTGGGAATTCAGGAGCCGGCCGCGAGCTGGGGAAACCTTCTGGCGCAGGCGCAAGACGTGCAGAACCTCGCGCGCTACCCGTGGATCCTGATTCCGGGCATCTTCATTTTCCTTGCGGTGATGTCGTTCAATTTTCTCGGCGACCATCTGCGCGACCGCCTGGATCCCGCCACCTCCGGCTGACTCCCGCTCCGTCCTCTTTTGTGTCATCCCGAGCGAAGCCGAGGGACCCCGGCTCTTGGCCTCGCCCCGCCGGGAGAGGCCGCGCCTCCAGCGCGGGTGAGGGACATCTGTGCGGCGCATCACAAAAGCCCGCCGGCTCACCTCGACCCCGCCACCTCCGGCTGACCCGCGCCCCCGCGCTTTCCCTACGGCGTCACCATTCGAGCGCTGCCTCCCTTGTGTTGCTCTGAGACCACTCCGAGTTCATTCTTGAGAAGCAAAGACTCGGCACGCTGCAGGAGGTACCGTCGTGGCTGACTACCCGCCGTTCATGAACGCGTATGGCAATATCACCAAGATTCTCGCCAAGGTCAAAGAAGCACAGACCCCTGATAGATTCACTCAAGATTTCCTCGGAACGAAACTGGGCTTTTCCGGTGGAAGCGCAACCCCGTTCATTCCATTCGCGAAGAGACTCGGCCTTTTGGCTCCCGATGGAACGCCCACAGAACTGTACAAACGCTTTAGGAATCCTCCGCAGTCGGAAGCGGCGATGGCCCAAGCCATCAAGAAGGGTTATTCAACGCTCTATGAGCGTAACGAGTTTGCGCACGACCTTGACAAAAAGGGACTGACCGGTCTCGTGATGGAAGCCACCGGCCTCGCAAAGGATCATGGAACACTGAAAGCTATTGTTAACAGCTTTGAGGCGCTTAAGAAGCTTGCCGACTTTGACAAGCCCTCTGCTACCGCAGTCGAGATTCCGCCTGAGAAAACGGCTGAATCAGGAGATGGCAGCGGTAGTCTCAAGGAAGCCGAAGTGGGACTGAATCTTTCTTATACTATTTATCTTAATCTACCCAAGACCAACGACATTGCCGTCTTCAACGCAATTTTCAAAAGCCTCAAGGAGAATTTCTTTAAACGATGAAAGTTGAAGATGCCGTTAGACTGTTTGGCATGACGCACCAACTTATTGAAAGTGACCTTGTTGCGGTCGAGGAGCGATTCTCCATAGACCTGGGTCGCAACAGCGGCGATGGTACGACCATACGCGACGAAGACTACTTTCCACAATTTGATGAACTCGTTAGAAAACAGGCGGCCACAATGTCCAGACACTTTGAGGTGTTCTATTGTCTGGAAAATTCGTTGCGACAGACAATTCGAGCCAAACTGACCGATGATTTCGGCGCGAATTGGTGGGACTAAGCTGTGCCGGAATCAGTGAAGAAAAACGCCGAGGACAATATGAAAAGAGAACTGGACTCCGGCGTAACGATGCGGTCTACCGACGCGCTCGACTACACAACTTTCGGAGAGCTAGGTGAAATTGTTCGTGCCAAATGGGAGAATTTCAGCGACATTTTCAACAGCAAGTCGGCCTTCAACAAAATTATGGCCAGCTTGAACACGCTGCGTGCACCAATCGCGCACTGTTGCCCTTTGGCCGATGACGAAGTTGCTCGCCTTCGTCTCACTCTAAGAGATTGGTTCCGGCTGATGGGGTAGACGTTCACCGAAAGTGGAAATTAAGAACGCAACGGGACCCAAAGCGGAAGTAGAGACTAAAGTTTTCACCGCCTTCATTCGGACCCGGAGCTGGGAAGTCTGCTCCATGGTTTGGTGCTATCGCGGTGAGAAGCCCATAGATTTTGTTTCGCTCGAAACGGACAGTGTCGTCGGCGTGGAGTTGTGCGAGTGGATGGACCGCGAACAGGCGCAATGGGTCGCGGAAAGGGAGCGGTTCCGTGCTGAGATTGAATTGGAAATTAAGACGCGCGGTCTCTACCAATTTGAATACTTCGGTCCCAGGTCACGTTGCACCGTGCAAGCCTGGGTCATCAAACTACCCGGTCGCGGCGAGAAAGCGAAAGTCATAGATGACTTGCTAGGTTTCATGGTTGAGTTCGAACGAGCGAGGAGTTCCGAGATTTACCAGAGCAGCACACCTATAGCGGGAGTACGGGGTTCGCTCGTGCCGGCAAGTCTGGCTCCATTTTTTGCACAGATATTGTTTTACGGCTGGCCGATTGGCGCGGGCTTGGGGGTTCCCCTGACAAAGGCGACGGTATTCGAGGGCGCGCCTCCGGCAGAACCAGACTCCGCCATTCGGTCGCTGCGACAAGCGCTGACAGCCAAGACTGTTGAAAAGGGTGAAATTTACGAGGCCGAAAAACAGCGACTCGGGTTGTTCGAACTTTGGCTAGTCGTTCACTACAGCTCTCCGGGTGTCTTCAATGCACCGTACGCCGAGCTGGGAATGCAGGTAGGCTACGGAGAGCACCGGCGTGAAAGCCAAGGCCGGACGGCGGCGATGGCAAGCACACTACTCGACGAGACTGGCAATGGCCCGTTCGACCGAGTGTTCTCGATGATTGATTGTCAACCGGATACCTACGTCTCGGAAATCAGTTCGGCGACAGCTCTCGGGACGCGGGTCTGAAAAACGTTGAGTGCCGGAGAAGGGGCGGCGGGACGTCCGCGTCGGCCTCGCCCTGTCAGGGCGGTGCCACGGGCACGCGGCAAGGAAAAAGATCCGGGGTCCCTCGGCTTCGCTCGGGATGACGTAGGGAGGGACGGGGGAATTTGGAATTTGGCCCCCCCCGCGCCGCGTCCGTCTGGCTGCTTGCGGCGGGGCGATGATACGCTGAACGTCACGTGAAGCCGCTGCTCGAAGTCAAATCGCTGCGCACCTCGTTCTTTACCGCCGCGGGAGAAGTGCGCGCGGTGGACGGCGTGAATTTTTCCGTCGCTGCGGGAAAGCTGATGGGCCTGGTCGGTGAGTCGGGATCGGGCAAGACGGCGAGCGTGCTCTCGATCATGCGGCTGCTGCCGGAGTCGGCGCGAATCGTGGGCGGCGAAATAATTTTCGAGGATCAGGATCTGCTGAAGCTCAGCGAACCCGAGATGCGCCATATTCGCGGCGCGCGGATCGCGATGATCTTCCAGGAGCCGATGACCTCGCTGAATCCGGTCTTCACCATCGGCAGCCAGATCGGCGAAGCCGTCCGCCTTCATCAGCACACCAATCGCGGCGAGACTCGCAATCGCACCATCGAGGCGCTCAGGATGGTCGGGATTGCCGACCCCGAGCGTCGCATCGACGACTATCCGCATCAGTTGTCCGGCGGCATGCGCCAGCGCGTGATGATCGCGATGGCGCTGTCGTGCAATCCCCGCCTGCTGATCGCCGACGAGCCGACCACCGCGCTCGACGTGACGATACAGGCGCAGATTTTAGACCTGATCCGCGAGTTGCAGGTGCGGCTCGGCCTCGCCGTGATACTGGTTACGCACGATCTCGGAATCGTCTCCGAATATGCCGACGACGTGACGATTCTTTACGCGGCGCGGGTGATGGAGCAGGCTCCGAGTGCGGAGCTGTTTCGCAATCCGCTGAACCCGTACACGCGCGGATTGCTCGAATCGATTCCCGGCATGGACAGCAGCCGGCACCGCCGCTTGCAGGCGATTCCCGGTTCGATTCCGAGCGCGCTGAATCCGCCCGCGGGCTGCAGGTTTCATCCGCGATGCCCGCGCGCAATTCCTCAGTGCTCCGCGGCAGAACCACCGCTCAGAACAGGGGCCAAAACCATTATGTCGCCTGCATCCGCGCTTAATCCCGGATCGCCCATCGGTAATACAGCCGCAACCGCGTCCGGCGCGCCGCTGGTTCGCGTCGAGCATCTCAGCAAGGACCGCGCTGCAGCCGTCTGGCTGCTCGCGGCGGGGCGATGATACGCTGAACGTCACGTGAAACCGCTGCTCGAAGTCAAATCGCTGCGCACCTCATTCTTCACCGACGCGGGGGAAATGCGAGCCGTCGACGGCGTGAGTTTCTGCGTCGCGGAGGGAAAGATGCTGGGCCTGGTCGGTGAGTCCGGATGCGGCAAGAGGGTGAGCGTGCTCTCGATCATGCGGCTGCTGCCGGCGTCGGCGCGAATCGTCGGCTGCGAGATCATCTTCGAGGGTCGTGATCTGCTGAAGCTCGGCGAACCGGAGATGAGCCATCTTCGCGGCGCGCGGATAGACGATAATCTTTCAGGAGCCGATGACCTCGCTGAATCCCGTCTTCACGGTCGGCTGCCAGATTGGCAAAGCCGTCCGCCTTCATCAGCACACCAATCGCGGCGAGACTCGCAATCGCACCATCGAGGCGCTCAGGATGGTCGGGATTGCCAACCCCGAGCGTCGCATCGACGACTATCCGCATCAGTTGTCCGGCGGCATGCGGCAGCGCGTGATGATCGCGATGGCGCTGTCGTGCAATCCCCGGCTGCTCATCGCGGACGAGCCAACCACCGCGCTCGACGTGACGATCCAGGCGCAGATTTTAGATCTGATCCGCGAGTTGCAGGTGCGGCTCGGCCTCGCCGTGATACTGGTTACGCACGATCTCGAGATCGTCTCCGAGTATGCCGACGACGTGACGATTCTTTACGCGGCGCGGGTGATGGAGCAGGCTCCGAGTGCGGAGCTGTTTCGCAATCCGCTGAACCCGTACACGCGCGGATTGCTCGAATCGATTCCCGGCATGGACAGCAGCCGGCACCGCCGCTTGCAGGCGATTCCCGGTTCGATTCCGAGCGCGCTGAATCCGCCCGCGGGCTGCAGGTTTCATCCGCGATGCCCGCGCGCAATTCCTCAGTGCTCCGCGGCAGAACCACCGCTCGAGAACAGGGGCCAAAACCATTATGTCGCCTGCATCCGCGCTTAATCCCGGATCGCCCATCGGTAATACAGCCGCAACCGCGTCCGGCGCGCCGCTGGTTCGCGTCGAGCATCTCAGCAAGGAGTTCCCGAGCAATACGTACGGTTCGTTGGCCAGCACGTATTGCTAGCGGTCTCTTTCACTTCGAACTGCCACGGAATACTCCAGACCTCTCCATGATCGGGCATCAACGTGCCTGCCCAAGGAGATGTGTCGCAATAGCATGCCATAATCGTGGGAAACATTTCATCGAATCCAGAAGATTCCCCCTTTTCGAATGAGTCTCCATAGGCAGCCCTACGAAAAGTTTTTCCCGGTAGTTGATATAGGTGCTCTACACCGGTTCGCTTGTGCATCAGAGAAGCCATCTTAGAACCATACGCTGGAATAATTGCCACTCGAAGAGCATCGCTCTCAAGGACCAGGCTTCCTACGTCCTTGTACGCCGCTTCAGTGATTTTGATCGGATGGACTTTTTGATTTCGAGTTACACCCATTGTGCTCCTTTCATGATTTTTTCGGCGTGTCGAGCACCGGGTTTTAGCCCGGCATGCACCTCTTCGATCGGAATTGGGTCGTTATGATACAGCGTTCGAGAATCATCGGAAGAGAAAAACTGGGCTTTGGTCAGCCGGTCCGGTGAATTTGAAGCACGTGTTCGGAAAGTCGTAAGCTTGCGGGCGTTACGCTTGTTTGAACCGGGGGGATCTCATCTGTGCCTAGATTTAATTGTTGAGGAACACCCAGAACTCTGGCGCGCGCACGCGTAGCCGGGCTCCATGCCGGCGAGCGGTTGCTCCATGATAATTTCAACAACGGGACAATGTGGAAAATCGGCCTGAAGAGATTCGCATCCGAAGGTCTCGGCGTGAACCTCAAATTAGACATACTTCCGTTGCAGAAAAACGTTCCGATCTACTTGCTGCAGATGCTCCGTCATTATTTCCGCCAACTGGAGAAATTTCCGAAATGCGACAGATCTCGGCTTCTCCAGCGTATGAAGTTATCGTGGTGGTTGTCTGACGGCCGGTGGCAAAGGGTTTTGCTGAGAGCCAAAGGCTGACACCCTACCGGAGTCCCAATCCATGGCGTTTATCTGCTCACCCGATCATCGGATCACCCGATTATTTGTTCTCACCATTCAGCCACGGAACCGTCCCGATGAAAAACCATCTGTTCCAGGATCTCCTGCTCAAAAGGATGCTTTCGCGCTTCGGTTTCATTGATTTCGACGCCCAGCCCGGGTTCATCAAGTGGCAACCAGTAACCCTTTTCAGTCTTGAGACGAGTCTGGACAACGTCCAAGCGCGAGGGAACATCACCCACCATGTCCTCCTGGATCAGAAAATTCGGATGGCAAGATCGAAATGCAGCGCTACGACATTGGCCACGGGGCCGTTGGGATTGTGCGGAGCTATCCCCATCAAGTAGGTTTCCCCATGGAGGCAATTCTGCGCGCTTCCAGCAGGCCGCCGCAGTGACAGAGGTCGGGCTGCAAGACATGGCAGGCTTGCAGCTCGCAAACCCGGCGAAACTCCTACCGCGTGGCCAATCGCTCGCCTGTGGCGATGGGCGTGCGCACGCTTCGCCGGACTTCCAGCAGGGCATCGGTCTGCTCCGGCGGGACGGGCTCCTCGCAAAAGAAGGGGTGGAACTCCTCCACGGCGCGGATGTACTCGATGGCCTGGCCGGTAGTCGTGCGGCCGTGGAAGTCGATCATGATGTCCACCCGTCTCCCAGGGCTTCGCGCAACTTGCCCATCAGGTTGGCGAAATGGCGGACGGCGCGGCAGGCCCATCAGCGGTTCCGAAACGGAACGAAAACGACCTTCAACGCGCGTTAGCCTTTGGTCAGGACTTCGTGCGCGCGTTCGAAAGGGGCTCGACCGTGGTGTTTCGTACACCGCCTTCATTTGTCCCATGCCGAGGTGCGTGTACATTCTCACCTTGTCGCGCACGCGACCGCCCAGCAATTTGTAAACGGGAACGCCCAGCGACTTTCCGCGTAATGTCCCAGCACGCTTGCTCGATCGCGGAGATCGCGGTGGTCCGATCACTCCCAGCCGCCAGAAGGAATGCCGGTACATGATCTGCCACAGGAACTCCATGCGCGTGGGGTCCTGACCCAGCACGAGGGGCTTGAAGTCCTCGACGCAGCCGACGACGGCCCGGGTCTTCCACTCCAATGTTCCTTCGCCCCAACCGTAAAGGCCCGGAACTTCGGTCTCAACCTTGACGAATACCCAGTTGCGCAACTGCGCGTTGACCACGAGCGTTTTGATGTCTGTGATCTTCATACTGATGCGCGCTCCGTTTCAGTCAGCAGCGGAATATCAGAGATTGCCTGGAAAGTGACATGTGCAGGCCGCCACGACGGAGGCCATGGTAAAATTCGTTTCTGCCTATTAATGCCAGGACAGTATTCCATCCGCGCGGGGGGATTAACCATGACATTCGCTTCGGATTGTCTCCAAGGTAAGGTGATCCTGATTACCGGTGGGCTGGGCGCCATCGGGAAGGTCGTGGTGCAGAAATTGCTGGCGCACAAGGCTTGCGTGGTCGTCAACGACATCGTGGTGGAGGAGGAAGCTCAAGAATGGATGCGGACCAGCGCAGCCCGTCCGACCGATGTGTTTACATCAACGCCGACGTGACCGCGGAGGCGGATGCGGAGGCGCTGGTGGATAAAGCCGTCCGCTCCTTCGGCGCCGTTCACGTGGCCCTCTGCCATGCTGGCATGGCCCAGTCCTGTTCCATTCTCGACTATACCGCGCAGGATTGGGATCGGATCGTGCGTGTCAACCTTCGAAGCGCGTTTTTGGTCGCGCAAGCGGCGGCGCGCGCCATGCTGGCGCAGAAAGTTATGGGCAAAATCATTTTTACCTCGTCCTGGGTGCAGGATACGCCTTGGCCCGATATCACTCCTTATAACGTCACCAAGAGCGGCATCAAGATGCTGATGCGCGGGATGGCGCGGGAACTGACCGCGAAGGGAATCCGCGTGAACTCCATTGCTCCGGGCATTGTTGCCGTTGGCATGGCCAAGCGCGAATGGATCTTGAACCCAACTACCGCCGCCGTGCCGAGAAGGCCATTCCTCTAGGCTTTATGCAGCCCCCTGAATCGGTAGCAAGCGCGTTTATTTTTCTCTGCTCCCGAGCCTCCGATTACATGACCGGCGCCACGCTGATGGTGGACGGAGGCTGCAGCCTCTACCCTATGGATTAGTTCCCATTGCTTGCTGCTTTGCGACTATTTTAGGCTGGAGCGAAATTCGGGGAACGTCTAGTCGCCGGGAACAGCCCCTTCTCGGCGCTTGTGGCGTTCTGGGCTGTCTGGCCGTTTGAGAGGATGCGCATTGGCAGAAGCCATGTCACAGCTCTCTGCCGGAGTGCCCTGCCACGATCTCGCCTACTGGAGATTCCATCATCGTCCGATCTTCCCAAAGAAACCCCGCCAAACAGGCTGTGAGGAATGCTGTGAATACTTGGTGATTTCCTCGTTGTTCCACTTCTGGACCATTCCGAGTTCAAGCGTGGGTGAGCATGAAAGCCGGCCAATACGACAATTTCGCGGCTCTCTGGGTCTGAGACCAGACTTGCCGCGTCTTCGTGGTTGGGAGGAGCAGGAGTTGATCGATTTCGGTCTACACTACGCCGTTACT
>CAWCTG010000003.1:0-182373 GCA_963798375.1 Binataceae bacterium (SeqCode) | reverse complement strand
TCGATCGCCAAGCGCGCGTTGGCGTTGGCGGAGGTTCGGCGCGAGCAGGGTTACATGGCCGGATGCACCAGGATGCCCGATGGCTCGATGCTGTTGGCGGAGAATCACTGTCCGATCTGCGCGGCGGCCTCGGCCTGCCAGGGCTTATGCCGCGAAGAACTCTCGCTGTTCCGCGCGGTGCTTGGTGACAAAGCGCGGGTCGAACGCACCGATCACATCCTGGCGGGCGCGCGCCGCTGCGCCTATCGGATCAGTATGTCGGACTAGCGATACGGGGTGTCTCTCACGGCGCCGTAGCTTCGAATTCCATTCGACTCCCTGAACGGACGGTTTGAAGAAAAGTCGCAGTCTCGGCTAGGTTGGGCGCTGGAGAACGACGCCGCCGGCGCTCGATGTTGTTTACGCCTTCGGATGGTACCAAAGAATTGGCGATCTCGTGTAGTTGCAGTCAGGAGGAAATTTAATGGCGCGCAAATTATCAATCGGAGTCAATTGGCAGGGCAAGCTCGATTTCAAGGCGGCGATCGAACGCGCGAAAATCGCGGACGCCGCGGGCATCCATTCGATCTGGGTGGCCGAAGCGTGGGGCCGCGACGCCTTCACGCTGCTCACGCTGCTCGCGGAGCACACCAGCAAGGTCCAGCTTGCGACCTCGATCGTGAATATCTACTCACGAACGCCGGCCGCGCTCGCGCAGCATTTCGGCACGCTCGACGAGTTGAGCAACGGCCGCATGATCATCGGACTGGGCACCAGCGGTCCGCAGGTGATCGAACATTTCCACGGTATTCCGTTCAATCCGCCGCTGACGCGGATGAAGGAGTACGTGGAAATTATCAACATGATAATGGCGCAGACGCCGCTGAACTACGAAGGCAAGCTGTTCAAGCTGCAGCGCGGCTTCACGATGCGCTTCGAGACTCCGCGCAAGCATATTCCAATCTGGATCGCCTCGCTCAACAAAAAGAGTGTCGAGTTCACGGCGAAGAAAGCCGACGGATGGCTGCCGGTGATGATCCCGATTAACTCGCTCAAGAAAGCGATCGCGGATTTCCGCGCGATTGCGACGGCTGCCGGCCGCGAGCCGCGCGCGGTCGCCGTCAAAGCGCCCGGACACGTGACGGTGACGGCCAACGTCGATCGCGCGGTTGCGGGACATGCCGCCAACGTCGCGTTCTACGCCGCGCGCATGGGCACCTTCTATTCCGAGCAACTCACGCGCTTTGGCTTCGGCGACGATGTGCAGAAGGTCAAACAGGCGTGGGATACGGGCGGCTCGAAGGCCGGTACCGCGGCGCTATCGCCCAAGCTGCTGGGCGAGTTGGGTTATATCGGCGGAGTAGAAGGCGCGATCGAGCGGCTCAAGGCGCAGGACGAAGCCGGCGTCGATCTGCATCCGGTGGAAATCGACGCGGGCGGCAAGCCGGGCGAGTTCGAGAAGATCGTCGCGCGGTTGCTCTGATGATCGTGCAGACGGAATTTGGCGATTCGCCGGCAAAGACGCTATATCGAGGCTGGATCTCGCGTCGCCATCAAGCGGCGCTCCGATCGTACGCTAGACGCGGCGTTTCGTAATTTGTGAGAATTGAACGCGCGAGAGGGTCCCGGTGGACCCTCTTCGTTTTTGGAGAGGCAATTCAATGAGATTCAGAATCCGGCCGGTCGCATTCGCACTGCTGCTCACAGCGGCCATATTGCCCGCCCCGGCGCGCGCCGGCGACGCGGCGAAAGCGGACGGTATCAAAGTCGAAGTGGCCGGCTTTCGAAACGACAAGGGGCAACTGGGATGCTCGCTGTGGCGAGGTCCCGAGGGATTTCCGCGCGACGACTCTCATATCCTACGTCACATCTGGGCAAAGATTCACGGCAATCGCGGCGAGTGCGTCTTCGGCGCAGTCCCGGCCGGCGACTATGCCGTCACCCTTTTTCACGATGAGAACGGCAACGGCAAGTTCGATTCGAATTTCATCGGCTACCCGCTCGAGGGCTACGGATTCTCAAACAACGCCAAGGCCCAGTTCAAAGCGCCGTCATTCGACGAGACGAAATTTCACTATGACGGCACCGGCACGAAGCAGATGTCGGTCCAAATGATTTATAGATGATGAAAGCAGTAATCGTTGAAAAACCCGGCGGTGAAAATGCGCTCCAAATCGGCGAAGTTGCCGAGCCCGCGATCAAGCCCGACGAAATACTGATTCGCGTCCGAGCCGCCGGGGTGAATCGCGCGGACATTCTTCAGCGCCAGGGATTCTATCCGCCTCCGCCGGGCGCGTCGGAAATCATCGGCCTGGAATGTGCCGGCGAGGTTGCAGCCGTCGGCGCTGCCGCCATCGGATGGAAAATAGGCGATCGCGCGATGGCTTTGCTGCCGGGCGGCGGTTACGCGCAGAAAGCTGCGGTGCATTGCGGATCCGCGATGAAGATTCCCGCGGCACTGAGTTTCGAGGAAGCTGCCGGAATCCCCGAGGTCTTTCTGACCGCGTTCCTGAACTTTTTTATGCTCGCCGGGATCAAGCGCGGCGAGACCGCTTTGATTCACGGCGGCGGCAGCGGCGTCGGCACCGCATCGATTCTACTGCTCAAGGAAGCGGGCGTGCGCGTGATCGTAACTGCGGGCGCGGATGAGAAATGCGAGCAATGCCTCAAGTTGGGCGCCGACCTCGCGATCAACTACAAGCGCGGGCCTTTCGCGCCGGCTGTGAAGGCCGCGACAGACGGCCGCGGCGTGGATGTGATTTTAGACAGCATCGGCGGCGCCTACCTGCCCGGAAATATCGAGTCGCTCGCCAACGGCGGACGGCTGGTCCTGATCGGCTTGATGAACGGGACGCGCGCCGAGCTCGATCTGGCCGCCGTTCTGCGCCGTCATCTGAAAATCTTCGGCTCGACTCTGCGCACACGCCCAGCCGCCGAGAAGGCGCGGATCGTCGCGGCGTTCCTCGAGCAATTCGGCGCGGCTCTCGAAGCCGGCCGGTTGCGTCCGCCAATTTACAAGGTGATCCCGGCCGCGGACGCGCCGATGGCGCATCGCATGATGCAAGCGAGCGAGCACTTCGGGAAAATCATTCTCAAGTTCGACTGATCCGGTTTCTTGACCTATTCGCGCGCCGGGGATAATCTCCCGCCCTGGCCAGAACTCGGAGAACCCCGTGAAAGTCACCCTCGTCTATATCAACCGTTTATTTGCCGGGTGAGGGATACTTCGAAAGCTGGCTTGAAAGAGCCTCGGGCGTCGAAGCCCGGGGCTCTTTCTTTTTGTGCGCGGCGCGCCGCGCGTGAGACCTGCGATGCACTCGAACGAAAAAGACGACGAATCAATCGGCGCTCCCGTGCGCCGCTCGAGCTTACTCTTTCGCCACGCCGACTTCATGAAACTGTGGACCGGGGAAACCGTCTCGCTATTTGGCACGCGAATGGGCGATGTCGCAATCAGCTTTGCCGCCGTGATCGCGCTCAAGGCGACTCCTTTCCAGATGGGCCTGCTCGCTGGGGCGAGAATTGTGCCGACCCTGGTGCTGAGCTTGTTCGCGGGAGTGTGGGTCGATCGCATCCGCCGCCGCCCGATTCTGATCGGTGCGGATATCGGCCGCTTCATCGTATTGTGCACGATACCGATTGCCGCGTTGTTCGCGGCGCTCACAATGGCGCAGCTCTACGCGGTAATCCTCGCCTACTCGGCGCTGGATCTCTTCTTCGACGTCGCTTATCGATCCTATCTACCGTCGCTCGTCGTGCGCGAAGACCTGCTCGACGCGAACAGCAAGCTCACGGCCAGCGCCGGAGTCGCCGAAGCCGGCGGCTTCGCGCTCTCGGGTTGGCTGGTCGAGTGGCTGACGGCGCCATTCGCGATTCTGATCGACGCGATTTCATTCCTTGCCTCAGCTCTGGCGATCGCGCTCATCCGCATGCCCGAACCTGCCCCCGCGCCACGCGCTCGCGACGCCGGCGCACTGCGCGAGATCGCCGCTGGGGCGCGTCTGATTTTCAGCGACGGCCGTCTGCGCGCGTTCGGAATTAACGCGATTGTGGGCGGATTTTCGAACAGTTTGGTTTCCACACTTTACATGCTGTTCGTCGTGAACGCGCTTGGCTTCAGGCCCGGCGTACTCGGTGTGATCTTTGCCGTCGGAGGCGCGAGTTCGATGTTCGGTGCGCTGGCCGCGCGCCGGACCGCCGATACGCTCGGCACGGGAATGGCGATGGTCGTGGGACTCGCGATCGAGGGCGTCGCGCTGATGCTGCTGCCGATAGCGCGGGGTGCCGGTCTCGGTTCGGTGGCGCTGCTGGTCGCGCAGCAGCTAATCGGTGACAGCGCCGCGACCGTGTATTTCATCAACGCCGTCAGTTTGATCCAGACGATCACGCCCAAGCCGATGCTCGGTCGCGTGAATGCGAGCCTGCGCTTCGTCGGCCTCGGCAGCGTGCTCGGCGGGCAACTCGTCGCGGGATTGGCGGGTGGAATGATAGGGCTGCGTCCAACGATTGCGATCGGAGCGGCGGGTTTGTGGGTCACGGCGGCGCTGCTCGGCTTTTCCGAAGTCGGTTCGCTTACCGGGATGGCGGAGCATGCCGCGCCAGCCGGCGCCAGAACCGACGATTGATCCAAAGACGCGAGCAAGTGGCGCAATTCGCCAAACTGATGGGCGTTCGCGCGCACCTTCTGGTAGGATGCGGGGCGAACTAGCGTGAACCGCAAACCGATCAAACCCAACGCGCTCAAACCGGGCGATACAGTTGCGGTCGTCGCGCCTGCCGCGGCGATCGAACGGGAGCATCTCGAGCGCGGCGTCAACGTGCTCGCCTCGATGGGCTTTCGGGTCAAAGTTTCGCAGCGCGCGCTGGCGCGTTCTGGGATATTGGCCGGCGACGATCGCGAGCGGGCGAGCGAGCTTCAAGAATACTTTGCCGACCCCGAGGTCAAGGCGATCTTTTCCGCGCGCGGCGGTTACGGATGCGGGCGGCTACTGCCGCTGCTCGACTTCAAAGCGATTGCCCGCACGCCCAAGATCTTCGTCGGCTTCTCGGACGCAACCTTTATCCTCAACGCGCTGGTCGATTTCGCCGCAATGGTATCGTTTCACGGGCCGATGGTCGCGATGGATTTTGCGCGAGGCCTGAGCCCGCGCGCGTTCGAGCACATGCAAGGCCTGCTCGGCGGCAAACTCGACGGCTTCGAGCTCGAGGCGCGCGAGACGATGCATCCGGGGCGCGCACAGGGCGAGGTCATCGGCGGCTGCCTGTCGGTGCTGGTCGCGACGATAGGCACACCGTATGAGCCGCGCTTCGACGGCCGAATCCTGTTCCTCGAAGACACGGGTGAGAAAGCCTATCGAATCGACAGGATGCTCGTGCAGTTGCGCCAAACCGGCGCACTCGGCCGAGTGGCGGGAATTGTTTTCGGCGTGATTCGCGCGATCGACGGAAACGAGCCGGAGACGCGGCTGATCGCGCGCTTCGCCGCCGAGCAGACCGCCGGGCTGGGATGCCCGGTGCTGTACGGCGTCGAGGCCGGGCATGGCAGCGAAAATTTTACGATTCCGTTCGGCGTGGTGGCGCGAATCGATTCCGCCGCGCGTCGAATCATCTTCACTGAGCCGGCCGTGACGCGGTAACGGGCCAGGTTTTCCGGAGGATTAAGCGTTGGGATGGAGTGATGTCGAGCAGGCATTCAACGAGGCGGTCGAGGAGCGGGTGATTCCCGGCGCGACGCTCGTCGTGCGGCGCGGCGCGGAGGTCGCATTCGAGGGCGCATTCGGATTCAGATCGATCGAGCCGAGCCGCTCGCCGGCCAAAATCGAAACCGTCTATGATCTGTCGTCACTCACCAAGGCGCTGGCGACGACGGTCGCAGTGATGATCCTGGCGCGCGACGGCAAGTTTCGCCTCGACGATCGGGTGACGCGCTTCTTTCCGAACTTTGGCGTGCACGGCAAGACCACCGTCACGTTTCGCCATCTGCTGGCGCATTGCTCGGGCCTGGCGGCGTGGCGGCCGTTTTACCAGCGGATAGCGGATATCGAAAAAGGCGGGCGGGTCAACTTCATGGCGAGCTACGGCGCCAAGGAGTTCGCTTACGAGGAGATTCATCGCGAAAAACCCGAAGCCGCGCCCGCGACCAAAACTATCTACTCGGATCTCGGGTTCATCTTGCTGGGTGAGACGATCGAAAAGGTCGCCAGCGTCGCGCTCAACCGATTCTGCCGCGAGAAAATCTTCCATCCGCTGGGCCTGCGCGCGACCGACTATATAGACATCTCACTGGTCCGCTCGCGACGGCTGGAGCCGGTCGCCGACATGTTCGCGCCGACCGAAATCTGTCCTTCGCGCAAGCGGATGCTGGTCGGCGAAGTTGACGACGAGAACGCGTTCGCGATGGGTGGAGTGGCGGGTCACGCCGGACTGTTCGCGCCGGTGCGCGAGGTCGATCGCCTCGCGCGCGAGCTGATCGCGTGTTACGCCGGACGTTCGGATTTCGTGCCGCAAAAAATAATCCGTGAGTTCTGGACGCGCGACACGACCGTGCCCGGCTCGACTTGGGCGCTCGGATGGGACACGCCGTCGGCGGAGCATTCCAGCTCGGGGCATCGATTCTCGCCGGCGGCAGTGGGCCATCTTGGCTTCACCGGCACTTCGATATGGATCGAGCCGGAAAGTGAAGTTGCGATCTCGATGCTGACCAACCGCGTTCATCCGCGGCGCGACAATCAAAAGATTCGCGAGTTCCGCCCGAAAATTCACGATTTGATCATGGATGCACTTGGCGGTGGCTGATTCCGGCAGCACCGCGCGCCTCGCGCGCATTCCGGCGTCCCCCCGCTGCGTGCATCTGATCGGAGTCGGCGGCACCGCGATGGCCGCTCTGGCCGGGATGCTGGTGGAGGGCGGCTTGTCGGTCACGGGCTCCGACAATCAGCTCTACGAGCCGACCGCGTCGCTGCTCAGAAACTCGCGGGTCGGATTAATGACCGGATTTTCGGCCGCGAACCTGTCGCCCGCGCCCGACCTGGTGGTGGTGGGCAACGCGATCGTGGCGAGCAATCCCGAAGCCGTGGCGCTGCTCGATTCCGCGATCCCGTATCTCTCGATGCCTGAAGCGCTGTGGCATTTTTTTCTGAAGGGCCGGCGCGTGCTGATGGTCGCGGGAACGCATGGCAAGACCACCTCGACCGCGATGATGGCGCACGTGCTCGACGCGGCGGGGCGCGATCCCTCGATGCTGGTGGGAGGAGTGGCGAGCGATTTCGGATCGAACTACCGGCTCGGCCGGGGCGCCGATTTCGTGATCGAGGGCGACGAGTACGACACCGCGTTTTTCGACAAAGGACCGAAGTTTCTGCATTACCGGGCGATCGGTGCGATCATTACGGCGGTCGAATTCGATCACGCCGATATCTATCGCGATCTCGAGCATGTGAAATCGAGTTTCCGCGCACTCGTCGAGCAGATGGATTCGTCGCGCGTGCTCGCGGTATGCGCCGACTTTCCGCACGCGCTCGAAGTCAGCGCGGCGGCGCGCTCGCGGCGGCTTACGTACGGACTGCGCGCGGGCGAATACCGCGCGACGGACATTACGGTGGGCGCGGACGGCGCGAGATTTTCGGTGACGCGCGACGGCGACCGAATCCAGAATTTAATCCATCTTCCGATCGGCGGCCGAATGAATGTCGCCAACGCGCTGGGCGTTTACGTGCTGCTGAGCGCGTTTGGAGTCTCCGGCGACGAGATTGCAGGCGGGTTGCGCACCTTCAAGGGCGTCGTGCGCCGGCAGCAGGTGATCGGAGAGGCGGCGGGAGTGACGGTGGTCGATGACTTTGCGCATCACCCGACCGCGATCGGCGTCACGCTCGAGGCGATTGCCGAACGGTTCCCGGGCCGGCGGATACTTGCGGCGTTCGAGCCGCGCTCGAATACGGCGCGGCGCAACGTTTTTCAAAATGCATTCGCGGCCGCATTCGATCGAGCGTCACGCGTCTATCTGGGTCCGGTCTATTTCAAGGAAAACGATCCGATCGCGCCGGGCGAGCGGTTGGAAACCGGCGCGCTGGCGAGTGCGATCGGTGCGCGTGGGCCTCATGCGATTGCATGCGCGTCGAACGATCAGGTCCTCGAGCGGATGTTGTCCGACGCGCGCGCGCAGCGACGTGGCGCTGTTCATGTCGAACGGGCCATTCGATGGATTGAAGGAACGATTCCTGGCGGCGTTGCAGGCTCGGGAGAGCTGAACAACTCAATTGTAGTGAAACCCACCATGCGTTTCAGCAGGGGTGACCCCTGCAACCAATGTTAAGAAGAGATGCGGGCTTCGCCCCGTTAGAAGTGGGAAGGTGAATAAGTGGCTGGTAGGGGGATGGTTAGGGCGTCGTAGATCGTGATTCGCGGCCCGTATGCGGCCTGAAAGACACCGATGCCGCTGGGGGGCCGGATCAGATTGGTACGATCGAAGATGTTGAGCAGAACGATACGATTCGTAAATTTGCCGAGTCCAGCGACGGCGAAATCTCTCGCGGCACTCAGATTGAACTGCCATACCTTGGGAAGCTGAGTCTGGTTCGCAAACCCTCCCCGAAGTCCGCTGCTGAACAGTCCATCGAAGGCGAACTGGTAGTCATGCCAACGATATGCGGCTCCGCCTGATGCGCCGACCAACGGCGTGTGATCGAGCACGAAGTAGTGCCGATCGATATACGAGACCTCGTCGGCCGGAAAGTTGTACTGCCCTGAGGCGACGCCTATGTCCTCCTCCCGGGCCACAAAAACGTTCGCTCGCAGGGCGAAGTCTTCCAAGTTGTAGGTGAGTGAGTGTTCGGTGCCGCCGCCGTAGCCGCGTACGTAGTTGAATGGCGCGTCGATTGGGACGAATGCGAACTCACCTTCGTCGAGATAATGACGGTCGATCCTGAAATAGTTATCCTGCGCATAGGCCAGATGAGGCGTGAATTGATGCGTGAAACCGGTGTCCCAGGTGTAATCGGTTTCAGTAAACGGCGAAGTGTTACCGCTCGGGCTGGTGCCGACGGCTCCAGTCGTCCCCGCGAAGAGCTTGAAGATGCCTGACGAAACATTCTGAAAATTGGGCACCTGAAAGCTTCGCGCGAACCCGGCATGCAAGGTCGTATCGGTGCGCGGCTTGTAAACGAAGTTGATTGTGGGGCTGAATTGGCTGTTGACGGTAAATCCGCTGACGCGATCCCAACGCGAGCCGAAATTTACGCTCAGTCTGTCGGTGATTTGCCAGTCGTCCTGCAGATAGACGCCGTAAACCAGGTTGATCTTGTTCAAGTTTGCAGTCAGTGAGATCGGAGTAGTCGCCGGATGTCCCATTGCGATCGGAAAGACCTGCGAAGTCTGGTCAGACTCGACGCCGTATTCGCCCATGTAGAAGCCCCCGCGTAACGTATTCGAAGCGCCCAGTCGCTAGGTTAAATCGCCCTGGAGCGTGTTGGACAAATCGCTGGTGAAGACGTTCGAGGAGATGCCCTGATAGATGAGATCGCCGATCGGGTCCGGGTAGAAGGTCTGCGTGTTGTAATGTGCGGTATAGGCAAGTTGATAATCAGCCTTCGATCCCAGCGCGCCGTTCAACGCCAGCACCCCATAGTAGTCCTGCTGGTTCAGGCCGGAGTTGATCCCACTCGATGGGTAGGAGGCCGGATTGATGTGGTCGAGCTGATACAGGGGTGGTTGATCAGGCTGGTTGGGAAATTGATTGAACGCTAGCGTCATTCCCGAGATCAGGCTCAGCTTGGTAGTCGGACTCAAGGCATAGGTCAGGTAGGCAAATCCCTGCCCTTGCGTGACCGCGTCGTGAATCGGGTCTGGAGCCGGCACCGCGGAGTTGAAACCGAGGTTGGACTGAAGAAAGAGGCCTGTCAGGTAATAGCTGAAATCTCCGCCGCATCCCGCTAGCTGAAAAGTCGCCTGCGCCGTATCGCGCTGGCCGCCCGATACCATCAACTCATTACGTCCGGCGTCGCATCCGTCCTTGGTATGGATGTCGATGATGCCGGAGGTGCGGTATCCATATTGGGCGGGCAATACTCCGTCCATCAGGGCTGACACTCTTGACGAAGTAGGCGTTCAGCAACTGGATGAAGGTAGGATCGGTGTTGACGTCGAGCGGCAGCATAATCCCGTTCATCTGGTACTGGATGCCCATGTGCTCGCCGCGGATATGAATCTCCTGGTTTTGATCGAGGGCGACGCCCGGCATCTGCAGCATCACTTGGTTGAGCGGCGTTGCTTCGCCTTCAGGAAGGTTGGTGATGTCTTCGGCAGTCAGCGTGTACTTGTTCGCGCCCGCTGGAGAGAGCCCGTTCTGCGGATTAATTCGATTGGCGCTTACCGGCAGGGTTAGCGCCCTTTCTGATTCCAGCACGAGCTCCAGATGCTTCCTCGCACTCTTGGGCAGGATGATGATCATCGTCGTGGGCTTGAAGCCTTTTCGTCGCGTCACCAGCGCATAGCTGCCGGCCGTGGGTTCAGGCAGTCTAAACTGCCCATGATCGTCAGTGATTGCAGAGGCGACCGTCCGACCATCGCCGGATTGCAGCGTCACGACGACACCCGGTACAGGCCGGCGAAGGGCGTCGGCAACGGTGCCGGCAAGAGGTGGAAAGGCGGTCTGCTTTTGACCGGCCAATGCTTTGGTCCCGGACAGCGCCAGGCAAACCAGCAACGCGACCGATGGAAGATGCACGAATGCAACGCGGTAAGATGTTTTTCTCAAGGCGAACTTCTCCGCTTGCGCACCAAACGCGTTCCGGGGCGGAATAAACGGCCGCGACTCCGGTGAAGCGATCGCTGCGATTCCGGTCCCGGCAAAGACAGTCAAGTCTCGATGATTTCTATGAAGGCGAAACGAGTAGAGGCGGAGCTCGCGCCGAAAACAAGGTGCGGCATCCGACGGCGCGGCTTGCGAGGTTGCAGGTTGCGACCCAGACCTCACATACAGCTAGTACCAGTAGTTGGTGCGAAACGCAGAGCAGCTCGGCGGGTACTACGAAATGCCAATGGCCATCGTCGTGAGAATCGTCATGACCGTGATGGCCATGGTGGTCCGTGTCGTTGCGATGACAATCACGGTGCTGATGGTCCCCCGGACGGCGTTCGCGGACACTCTCTTTGTCAGGCGCACCGGCTTCGACATGAACGTGGGGAATGTGGCTTCGCGGGTGGCTGTGCCACAAGGCGGAGCCAACCCGAGGTACATGTCCCGCGTACAGCAGCAGTAAATCCGCACGATTGAGAACACGGAATGTTCTCTTCCAACGGAAGATTTTCTTCTGGAGCGGTCTCATCTTCGGCTCCCAATCCCCTAATAGCCGAGGGTTGGATCGACCAGGTTCAGCAGCGGGCGATTCGCGGCGAACCTTTTCAGATTGTCCGCGAACAGTTGGCATGCCTTGTCCATGTAACCGCGATTGGCGCCGGAGATGTGCGGCGTCAAGATGACATTTTCCAGATCCCAAAGCGGGCTTTTGGCTTCGAGCGGTTCATGCTCGAACACGTCGAGGCCCGCGCCGCCAATTTTTTCTGCAGCCAACGCCGTGGCCATCGCGCGCTCGTCGATCACTTCGCCGCGCCCGATATTTACGAGGTACGCGCCGGGCTTCATCGCGGCGAATTCCCGCTCGCCGATGAACTTGCGGGTGTGATCGGTGAGCGGCAGCGTGACGGACACGTAATCGCTGTCGCGGAGGATCGCTTCGCGATCGCTGGGACCGAAGAAGCGTGCGGGAAGCTTGCCTTCGGGATCGCCGAGCCCCGCCGGACACCATCCGGGATCGGCGCGCTCGGCCGGGTTGCGCTTGAGTGCAAGCACGGTCATCCCAAATGCGGCCGCGAGCCGCGCCGTTTCCCTGCCGATCGATCCATAGCCGATGATGCCAAGGGTCTGCCCACGGATTTCGTCCACGCTCGCCATGAAAGCGCCCGAGCGCATCCACTCGCGGCGAATCTGAGCGCGAATCGCGAGATGAATCCGATGCGCATACGCGAGCATCGAGGCTATCGTGTATTCCCCGATCGGCGTCGCATGAATTCCGCTCGCGGTCGTGACTGGGATCGCGATCCCCTTGAGCGGTCCGCCGAGCGCGTGGTCTGCGCCCGCGCTGAGCAGTTGAATCCACTTGAGGCCGCGCGCCCGATTCGTGATGTCGTTGGGCACCCGGAAGGTGAGCAGCACGTCGCATCCGCCGCTGACCAGCTCGCTGACTTCCTCGGCCGTTCGGCATTGGCGATCGGCCAAGACGATTTCGATGCCGGGCACTGCGCTGGTAATCGCGGCGCGATGCGCGGGTTGCAGCGCAACCGTGGATATTATTTTCATGAACGCATCAAAACTTTCGCACGGGTTCGCGCGCCCTTCAAGCAGAAATCGTCCGGGTTGAGCAGATCGCACGGCGGGCTTATATTTGCAGAGTCTCCTGCATCACTGGATCGATCACCGAGCGCGATGAAATGAAGCTGCAAAAGATGCTCACGCTGGGCGTGGCGATAGCCGTGCTGTTCGCGCTGTCTCATCTTGCAGTCGCGCAGAACTCGCAAACGGGCTCCCAGGGCGGCGGAGATTCCACCAATCCCGGAACTGCGGGGCAGGGCGGCAGCGACGCGACGCTCGAGATAGCTCCGCAGCCCGGCTTGACGGCGCCGAAACCCGGCGTTCAGGAAATCCCTGGCGGCCGGAATTTTAATCCGGGCGAGAACAACGCGTCGATCGAACCCAACTTTCGCCCGAAAACCGAGAACGGCACCGGCGACATCAACGGCAACGGCACGGCGACAGCAACCAGCCGCATCCGCGGCCCTACCTCGGCATCACCGTGCAATACGCGACGAAGTGCTACCTCGGGGGGGAGGAGCATGGGCTCGAAGTGCTGACCATCGATCCCAACAGTCCGGCCGCGCAGGCTGGCCTGCGGGCGCGCTCCGGAATGACCGCAATCGGCGCGGCGGTTTCCACGCTGACGGGAATACTGCCAGGCGGCTCAATCCTGGCTAGTAAGGCGCTGACGAGTTCGGGAGCGATGGGACAGGAGGGAGATTTGATTGTCGCGGTTGACGATCGGCGCGTGCGCGACCAGAGCGATCTGGAAACCGCAATGTCGCGGCTCAAGCCGGGAGACACGATGTACCTGACGGTAATCAGGCCGGACGGTAACTCGCACCAGACGATCAAAATCGCGGTGCGAGTCGGCGCGGTGGGCGAGCCAATCGCGAACGCGGCGCCGACCGGCGGCAACGGGCGCTAGCGTCGCGATTTCATTTCACGATTGTTCCTTCGGTACGGCCGACGCGTTCGCGCGCGATTTTCTGCTATCATGCTTGTGACGCCAGCGGCATGTGCGCTCCTCGCGCGCATCGCCGCAAGGCGAATTTGCGTATTGGGATCGGAAAAACTTGCAACGCAGCCTCAAAGAAGCGGCCGGCGAACTCCAGGCGCGGCTCGCGGCAAACACCGAACGCCGATTCCCGGTGATGGGACTGCGCGGCGCGGCCGGCGCGCTGATGATCCGCGAGATGGCGCTGCGGCTGCGGCGTCCAATCGTCGCGGTCACGTCAACGGCGCCGGAAGCCGAGGCGCTGGCGGGAGAGGTTGCGTTTTTTCTCGGTGAGGAGCCCGACGCCGACGCCGCCACGCGCCGGGTGCATCTGATCCGCTCGTGGGAAGTGAAACCGATGGCGCAATTGTCGCCGCCGACCGACGCGCAGGCGTCGCAACTGGCGGCGCTGTTCGCGATGCTTCGGCATGAGTCGCCGCTGGTCGTCACGTCGGCTGAAGCGCTGATGACGCGCACGATTCCGCGCACGGTCTTCAACCAATCGATCGTTAAAGTGGCGATTGGCGATCGGCTGGATCTCGAGGCTCTCGTCGAAGCGCTGGTGGCGTGCGGCTATCAGCGGGTGCCGCAGAGCGAAGAGGCGGGAGACTTCAGCGTGCGCGGCGGGATCGTCGATGCGTTCTCGCCATTGTACCGCGACCCGATTCGTATCGAGCTCGAAGACGACCTGATCACCTCGATTCGCCATTTCGACGCGGACCGCCAGCGCTCGGGCGGCGAACTGCTCGAGGCGACGATAACGCGCACTCGCTACGTGCCGCCGTCCGCCCTGAAGGAGCCGAAGCTGCGCGAGCAGGTCGCGTTGCGGGCCGCGGAAATCGGCATGGTGCGCAAGGAGGCCGCGGAACTGGCCGAGGCGCTCGAGAACGGGCTGCTGTTTCCAGGCGCGGAACTGCTGATGCCGTATGCGTACGGGCGCGCGCTCGACAGCGTGTTCGATTACATGCCGGCGGGCGCGTTGCTGTGGATGGTCGATCCGGGGCGCATTCTCGCCGAGGCAAATCGCTTCGCCGAGACCGTATCCGTCGAGACGGCTGCGGCGGCGCGCAAGCCCGCGTTTCATCCTGCGCCGGATTCGCTGTTCATCGGAGCGGACGCGTTCGAACGCGCGCTCGGAAACTTCACCGCCGTCGAGGTCGGCTCGCTGGTGACGATGGCCGCGCCGCGCGAGGGATGGGCGGTGCCGGTTGAGATCAAATCGCAGGCCAGTTTGCGGCTGGGATCGAACCAACTGAGCGGAGTGCGGACGCCGCCGAGCTTCGAGCCGCTGGCGACGGAGTTGCGCGAAATCCAGCGCGGGCAGGGACGTTCGCTGATGATCGTTGACGGGCCGCATCAGGTGGCGCGCCTGCGCCGTCATCTGGAGGCGTGGGACCTCGAAGTCAACGTCGAATGCAAAAGTCTGCCGGCGCTGCTGGAATGGCCGGACTACCGCCCCGCGATCATGGAAGGGGAGATTTCCGCCGGCGTCGTTTTGCAGGCCGACGGTCTCTACATCTACAGCGAAGAGGAAATTTTCGGCGAGCCGCGAGCGCACCGGCGCAGGCGTCCGAGCGCCAAGGGTGCGCTGCTCAATCTCGAAGAGCTGAAGCCCGACGATTTCGTCGTGCATATCGATCACGGCATCGCGAAGTACCGCGGCCTGCGGCACATGAAGGTCGCCGACGTCGAGGGCGACTTTCTCAATCTCGAATACTCAGGCAACGACACCATGTACGTGCCGGTCGAGCGGATAAATCTCGTTCAACGATACATCGGCGGCGACGACGCGGAACCCAGGCTCGACAAGCTGGGCAGCGGCTCGTGGGAGAAGGTAAAGCGGCGCACCAGGCAGGCGGTGCTCGCGATGGCGGCCGAGCTGCTCGACGTGTATGCGGCGCGGGAGGTGATGGAGGGGCACGCGTATCCGCCGCCGGGCGCGGACTACGAGGAGTTCGCGTCGCGCTTCGAGTTCGAGGAGACGCCGGACCAGCAGTCGGCGATCGACGACGTCATCCGCGATATGACGCGCGCCAAGCCGATGGATCGGCTGATCTGCGGCGACGCCGGCTTCGGCAAAACCGAAGTCGCGCTGCGCGCCGCGTTCATCGCGGTGATGGACGGCCGCCAGGTCGCGGTGCTGGTGCCAACGACGATCCTCGCCGAGCAGCACTGGAATACGTTTCGCGAGCGCTTCAAGGATTATCCGGTTCGCGTCGAGATGGTCTCGCGGTTTCGCAGCCACAAGGAAAATCGGGCCGTGATCGACGAGGCCGGCCGCGGCAAAGTCGACATCATCATCGGGACTCATCGGCTGCTCTCGAGCGACGTTCAGTTCCCGCGCCTGGGCTTGCTGGTGATCGACGAGGAGCACCGATTCGGCGTGATGGACAAGGAACGAATCAAGAAGCTCAAGAAGCTGGTGCCGGTGTTGACGATGACCGCGACGCCGATTCCGCGCACGCTGCACATGGCGATGCTCGGCATCCGCGACCTCTCCGTGATTCAGACGCCGCCGCCGGACCGCCAGGCGATTCGCACCTTCGTCGCTCATTTCGACGACGCCACCATCCGCGATTCAATCCTCCGCGAGCTGAACCGTGGCGGCCAGGTTTTCTTCGTTCACAATCGCGTCGAGAACATCGACTACATGGCCAGTCATCTGCGCTCGCTGGTGCCCGAGGCCAAGACCGCAATCGCGCATGGCCAGATGAAGGAGCGACAGCTCGAGGACGTGATGCGCGACTTTATCGAAAAGCGGGTCAATGTGCTGGTCTGCAGCGCTATCATCGAATCGGGCCTCGACATTCCCAACGCGAACACCATGATCATCAATCGCGCCGATCATTTCGGTCTCGCGCAGTTATACCAGTTGCGCGGCCGCGTCGGCCGTTCGCGCCAAAAGGCGTACGCATACCTGCTGATTCCCGGCGAACACATCATCACGCGCGACGCCAAGCGGCGAATCGATGCGCTCCGTGAACTGGTCGAGTCCGAGAGCGGCGGCGGTTTCAAGCTCGCGATGGCCGACCTCGAGCATCGCGGCGCCGGCAACCTGCTTGGCCACGAGCAACACGGACAGATCGCGGCGGTTGGGTTTGAGCTCTATACCGAGATGATGGAAGAGGCGATCGCCGAATTGCGCGGCCAGCCGCAGCGGCCCGACTTCGAGCCGGAGCTTCGAATCGCCGTGCCCGCGTACATCCCCGAGGCTTACGTCTCCGACGAGAACGAGCGGTTGGTGCTCTATCGGCGGCTCGCGCGTGCGCAGCGCGAGGAGGATCTCGGCGAGATTCGCGACGAGCTGCGCGATCGGTTCGGCCCGGTGCCGACGCTGATCGAAAATTTGATCGCGGCGATGAACGTTCGGCGCCAGATGAAGCAGTTGATGATCCTGAGCGCGATTCTCAAGGGCTCGCAGCTCGAAATCAGATTTCATCCCGATGCGCCGGTGGAAACCGCGCGGCTGCTGAAGCTCGCGGATCAAAATCGCCGTACGATGCGGCTGACGCCGTCGTATCAGGTGATCGCGCGGATCGAGCCCGGAGAATACGAGCAGCTGTTCGCGCAACTCGACGGCGTCTTGCAGGCCCTGGCGGGCTGTGAAAAGTTGGAAAACTGGCCGGCCGCGAAAGTCGGGCCGGCCGTCAACTAGACTGATGCAGAACGGAAGATTGTTCCCGCGTGCCGGCGCGCGATGCGCCGTGGCGACGGCGTTGGCGGCGTCGCTGGGAATTGCCCTGGCGGGCGCGGTTTCGGGTTGCTCGCTCGATCTCCTCAAACCCGGCGCTTTCGATATTTTCAAACAGGCGGCTGCTTCTTCCACAGTGACGGCGCCATCGGCGTCGGCGTTACCGGGGGCTGCTAACCCGTCCCGGGCGGCGAACTCGGCTGCGACCCCGGTCGCCGAGGCGCAAACGGACGAACCGCCACCCCCACCAGCGCCCGTTGCCTCGGATGAGCCGCCGGAACCGAGCACGCCGGCGTTGGATCGTGTCGTCGCCAGCGTTGATGGCGATCCGATCACGATGCGGGAGGTCAAAGATTTCGCGGCGCAGCACGGCCAGCCGATCCAGACCGACGACTTCGCTTCTTCGGACTCCGCCAAGCTCGCGGTGAAGGCGTTGATCGGCGAGAAATTGCTCGAACAGGAAGTGAAGAAGTACGATGACAAGGTCGACGACGCGCAGGTCGACAGGTACATCCAGCAGTTGCGGCAGGACAAGCACATGAGCGATGCGGAATTCCGCGCGCAACTACAGGCGAGCGGGATAAGCTACGACGAGTTGCGCAAGCGAGCGCGCCTCGATATCGAAAAAGGAATGATGATCGAGCAGGAAGTCCGCTCGAAAATCGACGTGCCCGAAGCCGACATCAAGGCCTACTACGATGCCCACAAGGAAGATTTCACGATTACCAAGGAGCGTCTTAAGCTCGCGCAGATTCTGATCGCGCTGCCGCCCAACCCGACCGCAGCCCAGGTGTCTGCCGCGCAAAAGAAAGCCGATATGATTCGCGCGCGTGCCGCCAAGGGCGACGACTTCGGCGATCTCGCGCGCGTGTATTCGGACGACGAATCAAAGTCCAACGGCGGCGAACTCGGATGGTTCGCGCCGTCCGACGTCATGGACCAGATTCTGGCCGCGGTAAAGCCGCTCAAGCCCGGCGAAATTTCGGCGCCGGTTCGCACCAGCCACGGCATTCATATCGTCAAGCTCGAAGAACACGAAGTGCCGGGCGTGCAGCCGCTCAACGACGTCAAGGCGCCGATTCGCGCTCAGCTGGTCGATCAGCAATCCGGCGCGCAGCTCCAGAAGTGGGTTGAATCCGATCTTGTCAAGCAGCATTACGTCGAGACCATGTACTAGACGATGACGGCGCTCAGACGAAAGACGCCGCCGCGGTTGGCGATCAGCATGGGCGATCCGGCGGGCGTCGGGCCCGAGGTGATCCTCAAGGCGGCAGCGGCGCTCGCGGGCCGCCGTGGTGCGCCGTCGATTGTGGTAGTCGGCGATTTGTCCGCGATGCGCGCGGCCGCCGCCCGCCTGAGCGACGTGCCGGCTCCATCTCAATGGCATCCTGGCCAGCCGCCGATTCGTCTGACAAAAGGCGTCGGCGTACTTTCCATATCCAGTTTGCCGGCGCGCGCAATTCGCCCGGGGCATCCCACGGTTGAGGGCGGCGGCGCCGCGTATGACTACATCGTAACCGGCGCGCGGATGGCGATGAGCGGCGACGCTGACGCGCTGGTGACCGCGCCGATCAGCAAGGATTGGATGAACCGCGCGGGGCATCATTTTCCCGGGCATTCGGAACTGCTTGCGCATCTGGCGCGAACCCGGCTGTGGCGCATGATGTTCGTGGCCGGCGAGCTGACGGTCGTGCTGGTGACTGCGCATATGGGATTTGCAAAAGTGGCGCCGCACTGACGCAGCGCAATGTCCTCGACACGATTCGTCTGCTCTCCGCGCACTTGCGCGGCGCGGTTGGCGTTGCACGGCCGCGAATCGCGGTGCTCGGATTGAATCCTCATGCGGGTGAAAGCGGGATGTTCGGTGATGAGGAAATCCGCGTGATCGCGCCGGCGATTCGACGCGCGCAGCGTGACGGCATCGACGCGTACGGTCCGCTCGCACCCGACACCGCGTTCATCCGCAAGGCGGGTTCGTTTAACTTCGACGCCGCGGTTGCGATGTATCACGATCAGGGCTTGATTGCGCTCAAGACGCTGGAGTTTGATCGTGCGGTGAATGTCACGCTCGGATTGCCGTTCGTCCGCACCTCGCCCGACCACGGAACGGCGTTCGACATAGCAGGGAAGGGAATTGCAAATCCGTCGAGCATGATTGCCGCGATCGAATATGCGTGGCGGGCCGCGGCGGGACGCGAAAAGACCGCGCGGCGGGCGGCGGCGTAAGCAACGATGGCAGATCGAATCGTCATCAAGGGCGCGCGCGAGCACAATCTCAAGAACATCGATCTCGAGATTCCGCGCGATCGACTGGTCGTGATCACCGGACTCTCCGGCTCCGGAAAATCGTCGCTCGCCTTCGACACGATCTACGCCGAGGGTCAGCGCCGCTACGTCGAATCGCTGTCGGCCTACGCGCGCCAGTTCCTCGAACAGATGGAAAAGCCCGACGTCGATTCGATCGAAGGATTGTCGCCCGCAATCTCGATCGAGCAGAAAACCACCTCGCGCAACCCGCGCTCGACGGTGGCCACTATCACCGAAATCTACGACTACCTGCGCCTGCTCTTCGCGCGGGTCGGACACGCGTTCTGCTACAACTGCGGCCGCGAAATCACCCAGCAGAGCGTGCAGCAGATCGTTGACCGAATCATGGGATGGCCCGACGGGGCCAGGATGCACGTGCTCGCGCCGATTGTCCGCGATCGCAAGGGCGAATATCGCAAGGAATTGGGCGAGATGAAGCGCGCGGGTTTCGTACGCGTGAAGATCGACGGCAAGCTCTATGAACTCGGCGAGGAGCCGGTGCTGAACAAGAACCAGCGTCACACCATCGAAGTGATGGTCGATCGGCTCGCGATCCGCAAGGGAATCGAGAAGCGCTTGTCGGACTCGCTTGAAGTTGCGTTCAAGTACGGGCAGGACCTGCTCAAGGTCGAGCGCCTGGACGGGCCCAAAAACGAGAGCGAGATCTATTTCAGCCAGCGCTTCGCGTGCGTCGATTGCGGAATCTCGTATCCGGAAATCGCGCCCCGGATGTTCTCGTTCAACAGCCCCCACGGCGCCTGCGTGGAATGCTCGGGAATCGGATCGATCATGTATTTCGATCCCGAACTGGTCGTGCAAAACGAGGACTTGAGCATCTCCGATGGCGCCATCGCTCCGTGGGCGACGATGAACTATCTGCAGCCGGTGCTCGACGCGCTCGCCAGGCATTACAAGTTCAGCCTCGATCAGAGTTGGAAGGAAATACCGCTCAAGGTGCGCAAGGCGATCATGTACGGCTCGGGCACCGAGGAGATCGAGTTCGCCTACCAGCGCGGGCATCATCGCGCCGAGTACTCGAAAACGTTCGAGGGCGTGCTGCAGTGGCTGGATCGGCGCTACAAGGAAACCGAGTCCGAAGGCGTGCGCGAGTTCCTCGAGGCGTACATGAACATGCGGCCGTGTCCGACCTGCAACGGCGCGCGGCTCAAGAAGGAAAGCCTGTACGTCCGCTTCAACGGCAAGTCGATTTCGGAAGTGACGGCGATGTCGATCAAGCAGGCACTCGCGTTTTTCGCCGCGCCGAAGCTGAGTTTGCAGGAAGCGGAAATCGGGAAGCTCATTTTGAAGGAAATCCGCGAGCGGCTGAATTTTCTTGCCGACGTCGGACTCGAGTACCTGACGCTCGATCGCCCGTCGGGGAGTCTCTCCGGCGGCGAGGGCCAACGCATTCGTCTCGCCACTCAAATCGGATCGAGCCTCGTCGGCGTGCTTTACATCCTCGACGAGCCGTCGATCGGACTTCATCAGCGCGACAATCAGCGCCTGCTGGCGACGCTCAAGCGCCTCAAGGAACTCGGCAACACCGTGCTGGTGGTCGAGCACGATCGCGAAACGATGCTCGAGGCCGATCATCTGATCGACATGGGACCGGGCGCCGGAATTCATGGTGGCTACGTCGTCTCGCAGGGCACTCCCGAGGATGTGATGCGCGATGAAAACTCGCTCACCGGCAAATATCTTTCGGGACAAGTCGAGATTCCGGTGCCGTCCCGGCGCCGCAAGCTCTCGAACCGATGGCTGACCGTTAAGGGCGCGCATGAGAACAATCTGCGCGATCTGACGGTCGCGATTCCGCTCGGTGTCTTCACCTGCATCACCGGCGTTTCCGGTTCCGGGAAATCGACGCTCGTGCTCGACACCGTGTATCGCGCGCTCTCGCAGAAACTGAATCACAGCCGCGAACGTGCGGGCGCGTACAAGACGCTCGAGGGCGTCGAGCATCTCGACAAGGTTATTCACGTCGATCAAAGCCCGATCGGACGCACGCCGCGCTCGAATCCGGCGACCTACACGGGCCTGTTCACCCATATCCGCGAGCTGTTTGCCCAGTTGCCGGAGGCGCGCATGCGCGGTTACGGGCCGGGGCGATTTTCGTTCAACATCAAGGGCGGACGATGCGAAGCGTGCGAAGGCGACGGCATCATTCGGATCGAGATGCACTTTCTGCCGGACGTTTACGTTACCTGCGAGGTCTGCGCAGGCAAGCGCTACAATCGCGACACGCTGGAAATTCAATACAAGGGCAAGAATATCGCCGAGGTTCTCAACATGACCGTGCTCGACGCGGTCGAATTCCTCGGCTCAGTTCCGCCGATTCGCCAGAAGCTCGAAACGCTGCGCGACGTCGGCCTCGATTACATTCATCTCGGCCAGTCCGCGACGACCCTGTCGGGGGGCGAGGCGCAGCGCATCAAGCTCGCCAAGGAACTCGCGCGGCGCGCGACCGGCCGCACATTTTATATCTTCGATGAGCCAACGACCGGACTGCATTTCGACGACATCAAAAAGTTGCTCGATGTGCTCGGCCGCCTCGCCGACGCGGGCAACACCATCGTCGTGATCGAGCACAACCTCGACGTTATCAAGACGGCCGACTACCTGATCGATCTCGGGCCCGAGGGCGGCGATCGCGGCGGCAATGTAGTCGCAAAAGGCACCCCCGAGGAAGTCGCCGCGGTGAAGGCTTCATACACCGCCGGCTTTCTGCGCCAGGCGCTCAACCATCGCGCCGCCGCATAGTGTGCGCACTCACGATTCCGTCCCGGCCGCACTGTCGTAGATGATCCGTCCGTCCGCGACGCGCGCGAACGGCGCGAGCACGTGCGGCGACAATTTCCCGGTGGGCATGATGTGCTCGACCGTCCAATCGCGAATCACAAGATTGTCCGAGATGATTCGCCGATGGCATCGCCACCATAATCCTTCGGAACACATGTACGCAGTTCGCGCGCCCGCCGCGGTCAGTGTCAGTTCGCGCATGCCATCTTCAAAATCCGCGCTCTCCGTATAGTCCGCGTACGATCGGAACGCGGGATGCTCCCACGCGGTATGCGGCGAGTCGTCGCGCTTCGAATGACGTCTGCCGCCCAGCCGCTTGATCCATCGATACTGGATTCCCGCGCGCTCGAGCGAGGCCGACAGTTCCGCCTGGTTGAATTGCGGCCATCGTTTCGAGCTCGGGAACGATCGCACGTCGGCGACGATCGCGATGCGATGCTCGCCGAGCAATTCGAGGAACCGCTCGATCGGATGCGTCGAGTGTCCGATCGTGAAGATCAGCGCCGCGGGATCCTGCTCGATTGCGGCCCTATTGCGCGCTGGCGGCGTCGGCTGCCTTCTCCATCTGCAAGGTCTTGATCTTCGCTTCGCTCTGGTTCGCGGCCGCGACGACGATCATCGAATCGGGATGCAAATATTTTTTTGCAACCGCCAGCACGTCGTCCTTGGTGACCGATCCGATCAGCTTCGGATACTGCTCCGCGTAGTCGAGGCCCAGACCGTAGAACTCGACCTGCACCATGAACGACGCGATCGCGCTCTGCCGCTCCAGCCCCAGCGGGAAGCTGCCGATAAGATATTTTTTCGCGCCATCCAGTTCGCCGTCGCTGACCGGTTTTTCCTGGATCTCGCGAAGCTGCTGCAGGATCAAATCGATTGCCTGGTTCGAACTCTGGTTCTTGGTTTGAAGGGTGACAGTGAACGCGCCCTGGAACTTGCCCGGCTCGAAACTGCTGCCGACCGAATAGGCGAGTCCGTGCTGGCTGCGAACGACCTTCACCAGGCGCGAGGAAAATCCGCCGCCGCCCAAAATGTAGTTCATCACTTTCAGCCGGTAAAAGTCGGGATTCGAGCGCTCCACGCCGCCGGAACCCATTATGATATTGGCTTGCACGACGTTTCGATCGATCAGTTTCACATGAAGGCCCGGCGCGACCGTGATTGGTGCCGGTTCTGCTTGCAGCGCGACCGAACCGGAAAGGCCGGCCAGCTCTTTTTCAAGTGATACTTTAACTTCGTCGGCGGTCACATCGCCGGCCACCGCGATGATCGCGCTGCCAAGCTTGTAATTGTCGCGGTAGAAGCCGCGCACGTCAGCCGCGCTAAGTTTGCCGGCCGATTCCGACGAGCCTTCGCCCGGATGCCCGTACGGCGAGTCGCCGAACAAGTCTTTTGTGAATTCCACATCCGCGGTGTAGCCCGGCTGTTCTTCCGCCGCTTTGATTTCCGCGACCTGCTCGGCGCGTTTGCGTTCGATGTCGGCGTCCCGAAGTCCGGGCTCCGTCAGGATTCCCGACAGCAGCTTGAGCGTATCGCCCTGGTACTTTTTCAGCGTCGTCATCCCGGCGGTCGCATAATCGCGGCCGGCCGACACCGCGACCGAACTGCCCATGAAATCGACTTTCTGATCGAACTCCGGCGCGGTGAGTTCTTTGGTGCCCTGCGAAAGGCATTCCGCCGTCAGCTCGGCCAACCCTTCCTTGCCCTTGGGGTCGCGCCGCGTGCCCGCGTCAAACTCGATCATCATCGTCACCATCGGCAGTCGATGCTCTTCCGAGACGAGCAGCACCGCGCCGTTGCTGAGCGTCATCCGCTTGATGTCGAGTGCATGCGACGGCGAGGCCGCGAAGACCAACGCCGCGATTGCCATGACGCCGGCGAAACCAAACATTTTCATCCGATCTGCCGCGCCGCTCATCGGATCGCCTCGGCGGCTTCGCCCGCGTCGGGAGCATGGCGCAACTCGCCGCCACTGAGTCCGCCGCCTCCATGCGGCAGAACGCCGGTCGGCACCAGCACGCCTTCGGTCATGTTGGCCGCGACCAAATAAGTTTTCGCGACCCGCTGCACTTGAGCCGCGGTCACCTTGTCGATTCCGTCCAGGTACTTGTCGACGAGATGATAGTCGCCGAGCATTTCGTACGTTCCGAGCAATTCGGCCTCGCGCATGATCGAGTCCTGTCCGAACACGTATTGCGCCTGCTCGAGATTCTTGGCCTTCTGCAATTCCTCCGCGCCGACCGGAGTGTCGCGCAGCGCGGCGAGCTCCTTTTCGACTTCGGCCTGGGTGTCCGCCGCCTTCACCCCGGGCCGCATCTGCGCCGACACGATGAACAAGCCCGGATCGAACGAGTCCATCTCGTAGCCGGCGCCGATATCGATCACCATCTGCTTTTCGACGACCAGCTTCTTGTAGAGCCGCGAGCTCTGGCCATCGCTCAGAATTTCAGACGCCACTTCGAGCGCGTAACTGTCGGGGCTGAAAATATTCGGCACGTGATACGCCTCTTCGAAGGCCGGAAGATTGGCCGCGTGCTGCAGTTCGACGCGCCGGGTTCCTTGTTGCGGCGGCTCGAGTTCCGTCACCGGCGGCGGCTTGGGACCGTTCTTGATTCCCCCGAACGCCTCGCTGATTTGCTTGAGCACCTGGTCGGCGTTGAAGTCGCCGACCGCCACGATCAGCGCGTTTTGCGGCGAGTAATAGACTTTGTGATACGCCATCGCGTCCCCGAGCGTCAGCCCGTCAACGTCGTGGAACCATCCGATCACCGGCCAATGGTACGGATGCGCCAGGTACGCTTGCGCGCGGACCATCTCGTCGAGCGCGTCCTCCGGATTGTCGTCGGTGCGCAGCCGCCGCTCTTCGAGCACGACGTGCTTCTCTTTGTCGAAATCTTTGGGCTCGAAGTTGGCCATCCGATCGGCTTCGAGCGTTATCGGCACATCCAGGTGGTCCTTGGTGATCTTCTCGAAATAGTCGGTGAAGTCGGTTTCCGTGAACGCGTTATCCATCCCGCCGTTTTGCTGGATGATCTGCGAGAACTCTTCGGGACCCAGCTTCTTGGTGCCCTTGAACATCAGATGCTCGCACAGATGCGACAGCCCGGTCTTGCCCATCTGCTCGTTGCGCGAGCCGACGCGGTAGAAGACGTTGAAGATCGCCAGCGGCGCTTTGTGATTTTCCAGCACCAGCACTCTGAGCCCGTTGGGCAGCGTCTGGGCCTTGACCGCGCCCGCGATTCCCGCGCGCGCCGGCGCCGAAGCGGCCAGGCATAGAAGGGTACCGAGCGCCGCCATTGGAACGAGGCGGCGATGATTGCCAAAGATCGTGATGCGCATAGCTTACGATCATCTAAGTCCGCCGCCCGCAGCCAAGTCAAGGAATTAAACTCGAACCCGCCGCATCGCCCTCCGACACAAACGCGCACTTCTTTCGGGAGGGCCCTGAATGTTTGTGTCCGCGCGACGCCTTCAAAACAGGGCTTTCAAAGAAAAACCGAACGGCGGATATTGGCGCACGTCCTTTCGACTCGCAAGATGGAGGTTGGAAACATGGATCGTGTCGATGGAAAGACCGCATTCATAACGGGAGGGGCGCGCGGGATAGGACTGGGTATCGCTCGCGCCTTCGCGCGGTCCGGTGCGAAGCTGGCGCTCGCGGATATCGATCAGGCCTCACTGGTCACGGCAAAATCCGAGCTTTCGGACTTGACCACGGTGGAGACGTTCAAACTCGACGTGCGCGACCGCTCTGCCTACGCGCGGGTCGCCGACGAAACCGAATCTCGACTCGGCCCGGTGTCAATTCTATGCAACAACGCTGGAGTGGCCGGAGACCAGCACGTTACGCGCCTGACTTACGAATATTGGGACTGGGTAATCGGAATTAATCTGCACGGCGTGATCAACGGAATCCAGACTTTCCTACCGCGGATGCTCAACCGCGGCGGTGGCGGGCATATAGTCAACACGGCTTCGGGTGCGGGACTCGCCGCCACTTCTAGCGGCCTCTTATACACAACCTCGAAATTCGCGGTGGTGGGTCTTTCTGAATCTCTGCGCAACGCTCTTGAACCGTTTAAGATTGGCGTCAGCGTATTATGCCCCGGGCCAGTCAATACGCAGATCATCTCGAACAGCCGCGCGACGCAGCCTTCGACACAGGTGACAGCCGAGGAAGCGAAGGTCTTCGAAACCATAATTGCGCAAGTCAACGCAATCCTCGCCGCGGGCGTCGATCCTGACGAAGTAGGAGAAATGGTTCTGGCCGCCGTGAAGGCAAATCGGCTCTATATACACACCGATCGAGTGATGGCTGGACTGATCGAGGCACGGACAAGGATGCTGCTCGATGCGATGCCGCCCGCCAAGTCGCCGAGGGGATGAATCCGGGCAGTCGAAGGCGCCAGATTGCTAAGCTGGTCAGGGGCTTCTAACGGCATCGGCGTGACATCTCCCCTCGCGCCATCGGCGCGCGGTCAGGCAACTGAAAAAGTCAGGCAACTGAAAAAGGGTTTCCCAAATCGGGGAACCCTCGCCGGATCGAATTTGCTCGCCTCCGACACAAAAAGGCACTCTTTCGGACGTCCGGTGTCTCAGACTCGCGACACTCCTTGTCTTTGGTGTCATCCCGAGCGAAGTCGAGGGACCCCGGATCTTTTTCTACGGGGAACACCGGTCGTCTTCATTTCTTCCTCTATCGGTTGAAGGCTGCTGCCAGATTGCGGCTGCCGTTCTTCGATGCCATCACTTGTTCGAGCCTGGAAAGGCGCTCCTCGAAGCCGCTCTGCATCGCCAACTCCCGTTCGTGGCTGGCCTTCAACTCGGCGGCCTGCCGCCGCATCGCGGCTTTCATATCTGCCATCTGCGCGGCCTGCTTCTGAAGCTCGTTGAGCAGCATCGAGGTGTCATCCGCCCCGTCTACCTTTTTGGAGGTTCCGCACCCGAGCCTGCCGTCGCTGTCAACCAATACGATGCAGTGCTTGGTCCCGACCTTTTCTTTGTAGATCCCGGCGACGAAGGCGGCGGTCTGCACACCCTGCACGCCGATCCGAATGGTGTCGGACTCGGCCACGACGCCTTCGTTGCCGATATCTATATTGTTGCTTCCGGTGATGAGATTGGTGCCTGCGTTATAGCCAATGCCGATGTTGCCAATGCCCGTGGTGTTGCTGTAGAGAGCGGCAACTCCGGCGGCAGTATTTTCGGTGCCCGTGGTGTTCCAGTTGAGGGCCCTAAACCCGGTGGCGGTATTGTTGTTGCCCGTGGTGTTCTGAACGAGGGCGCTCGACCCGGTGGCGGTATTGTTGTTGCCCGAGACGTTACTCTGGAGGGCGTTCACCCCGGTGGCGGTATTATAGTAGCCGGTGCCGTTGCCGACGAGGGCGCTCGACCCGGTGGCCGTATTATACTCGCCCGTGGTGTTCCAGTAGAGGGCAAACACCCCGGTGGCGGTATTTTCGAAGCCCGTGGTGTTGGAGTAGAGGGCGGACACCCCGGCGGCGGTATTGGCCCCGCCCGTGGTGTTAGAGGTGAGGGCGAGCACCCCGGTGGCGGTATTTTCGAAGCCCGTGGTGTTCTGAACGAGGGCGCTCGACCCGGTGGCGGTATTTGCGTAGCTGCCACTGCTGGTGTTGGTCAGTGGTGTGCAGGTACCACCAATGGTCGCGTTTTGTCCGACGCAGGTGTCGGTTCCCGTCTGCGCCGAGGCGATGCACGCGCTCGCGAGCACAATGAGCAAAGCCGCCGCCACGCAAGAGTGTAAACTCGTAGCTGTTTTCATTAGATTTTCCCGCCCCAGAATCCTGTGAATGATGCGTTCGCGCTTTCCACGATCTCGCATAATTAAGGGCGCGATACAAAACGACCGCAAGGCTGAACATCACCGATGCGAATCGTTGCCAATCAAATCCCGCGGCCGCTCCTGGAAGTGAGGCGTGACTTCCGGCTTGGCGGGGACCTTCTGAGCTGTGAAGGTTTGTGAATCCTCTGCCGCGTTTGGCTATCAAGCAAGCGCGGCAGAGGATCAAGGCTTCCCGCTTTAGCCGCCCTGCGGGAAAATATCAATTACGGGCGGTTCGCGGTACCCGAAAACGTATCGTGAAAGCCCGTTGGGGAATTAACATCGTTCGCATCGCTGCTGAACTGGAATTGAACACCATAAGGTTGACTAACGGCAATCTCCAGGTCCACACCGTCATACTTGCCGCAGACCACTTCCGAAGTCGTGATCGCAATGAACCCCGTACCGTCGGAATTGATTGTGTAGCAGCCGCCGGTAATGGGCGTGTTGAACTGGCCGTCCTGGTTGCACCTGATGACCCCTCCGGTCACTTTGCCGTTCCCGTTGAGCGTAACCGAGCCACTCGCTGCAAGGGGTGAGACGTTAGTGACATTTTCGCCGAAGAAGCTAAAGGTGTAGGTGCCCGCGAGTGTCGCTGGCGACCCCGCTTCATCTCCGCCACCTGATGGATTTGAACAGATCAAGACGGTCAGTGCTTGGGCGACACCGACTTGGCTTGCCGCGATCACCGCCGTAGCCGCGAGCGCCATCAACATGACTCTGAACTTGAACATAGATTCCTCCAAAGAAATAGGCAGGTACATACCGGCCTAAGGCCTTGCTGGTCGAACTTAAGGTTGGTCGAGCGGGACGCGGTCAAAGGCGAGTGGAAGGACCGCCGTTTGGGCTGGATCAATTCGGGACTCGATTCCTATTCCGATCCCGACTCGTTCACATTAGGTCGAGTCCTGATGCGAAAGCTACCTCCGGGCTCCTCCATTTGGCTATGTGGAGCACCAAAAGTACCGGTTTGAACTGCCAAACTAATCCTTTCCCCTCGCGCCGATGAGCGGCACGAGATAGCGGCTGCGCTACACCTCCGAGGGCGTGGGTGGATAGACCGACCGCGCCTTGCTGCGCGACATCTCACCGTAACCGACGCATCGCGCGCCGAATCTTTGCTCCGCACCATATAGCCGAACTGGTTACCTCGAAATCATCGCGCATCTGCGCGAATGATTCGGCGCTTGTGTCCGCGATGTGTCCCGCCCAACAGCCGATTTCGAGGCCTTTTTTTCCGCGCCGCCGTGCATACTTCTAACCGGGCCCTTCGGCTTCGCTCAGGGTAAACTCCGCCCGCATCCGTTCTTAACACTGGGCGCAGAGCCTGTCCTGAGCGAAGCCGAAGGAGGTCACCCCCTGCCCGCTAAATTGCATCGGTGTATCGGTCCAAGTAACAATGATTAGATTATCAATACGACGATGCCTGAAGTTGCCGAGAAAGCGCAGGACCTGTTCGAAATCAAGGGCGTCCTGACGAAGTTCATGCGGATGCTGTTTCCGCTTGAGTTCCGCATCGACTCGCTTGCCAACAGCGGCCCGATGCTGCCGTTTCACTATCCGCTCCTGCCGGGCGAAATGATCTATCTGCCTGAGCGGCTGGAACCGTTCGGCACTCGCGGCGACGCCTACATCTATTATTTCGTCACCACCGCCCATCTGGCGGCGCGTCACGACTTCGGCACCTTCAAGCTCAAACTCGCGGACATCGCGGGCTTCGAAGAGCGCGGCGAGACCGGCGTCGAGGCGATCGACAGCTTCGTCGCGTCGTTCGACGACCCGGGCCTGGCCGGCGCTCTGATGCGGCTGGCGGAGTCGGCGCGAATCGACGCCGAACTGGCGCGCCGTTATCGCGGACTTGCACCGCGCATCGCGGGCCTCAATCGCTCGCTGCTGGATCGGCTCCCTCCCGAGTCCTTGAGTACGATGCTGGTGCGCGCGGCGCTCGATCTCGAGCCGACCGGCGAAGGGCTGGATTCCCCGCTGGTGTGGATGGCTTCGCGGCACTTCGCTCCCGTTCGCGAGCGCGGCGCCGACGTCATGACCAGCGTCCGCCAGGTCAGCTCGCTCTACAATTGGCTCCAGGAGCTGATTCGGGATGCGCGCGAACGCGGCGAGGCCGAGCCGCTCAGCGAAGAAGAAGCCGAGCGGATGCGCAACGACCTGATCAAGGGAATCAAGGGCTCGGAAACGCAGACCGCCGGCGAAGGCGAGGACGGCGAGGATGGCGACGGCGGCGGCGAGCCCGATCAGAACATTCAGATGGACGTCTCGGGCAAGCAATCCAAGGGCGGCAAGGGCAGGGCGCTCTCGCCCGAGGAATTGCGCAAGCTCATCGAGCAGGGCGCCGAGATCAAACCGTCGCAAGGCGACGGCAGCGCCGACGGCGACGGCATGTACCTGACGCAACTGACGGGCAAGCAGCTCAGCGAGCTCGAGCAGATGCGCGAGCAGCTCGGCGAGGTCGGTTCCGTCACCGGTCAGGGACGTTTGATGATCGGTCGCGGCCGCCAGGATTCCTACTACGCCTACGACGAATGGGACTACGTGCTGAACGATTACCGCCGCAACTGGTGCCGGCTGCGCGAAATTCCAATGACCGGCGACGAGGGCGATTTCTTCGAGAACACGCTCATTCGCTACGCCGAGATGCTGCCCGGCGTGCGCCGCAACTTCCAGCGCATCCGCCCGGCATCGTACCGGATGGTCCGTGGACTCGAAGACGGCGAGGAAATCGACCTCGATCGCACCATCGAGGCTCGCGTGGCGCGCCTGATGGGCGAGACGCCCGACGGCCGCGTGTACAAGGCTCGCAAGAAAGAGGCGCGCGACGTCGCCACGCTGTTCCTGCTCGACATGTCGGCCTCGACCGACGAGCCCGTCCATCGCGAGCCGCGCAAGCATACCGACGATGACGACACCGACGACTGGATGAAGGCGTGGCAGCGCCGCCCGCAAACCGCCAATCGTCCCCGCCGCATCATCGACGTGAACAAGGAAGCGCTCGTCATCATGGCGCAAGCGCTCGAGGAAATCGGCGACTCGTACGCGATCATGGGCTTCTCCGGACACGGCCGCGACAACGTCGAGTTCTACGTGATCAAGGAATTCGATCAGGAACTCACCGACGAGGTGAAGGCCCGCGTCGGCGCCGTCGAACCCAAGCGCTCAACCAGGATGGGCGCTGCGATTCGCCACGTGCGCGAGAAATTCAGGGACGTGTCCTCGCGCGCCAAGCACATGATTCTGCTCAGCGACGGCTTCCCGCAGGATTTCGACTACGGCCACGATCGCCGCTCGAACGCCTACGGCATTCAGGACACGATGGTCGCGTTGAAGGAACTCGAGCTCGCCGGAGTGCTGCCGTTCTGCATCACGGTGGACAAAACCGGCCACGACTACTTGCGCCAGATGTGCCAATCGTCGCGCTACCTGGTGATCGAGGACATCGCATCGCTGCCCCGCCAGTTGCCGAAGATCTACGAGCAAGTCATCCGCTGGTAAGTCCACGGAGCCGCCGGTCCCGCCTCCTTGGCCGCTCTTTGTTTTGTGTCATCCCGCCCGGACTCTGTTTTCTCTGTCATCCCGCCCGAAGCCTATTTTCTCTGTCATCCCGACCGAACCCTGTTTTCTCTGTCATGCCGACCGGAGTCTGCGCAGCGGAGGGACCCCGGATCTTTTTCTTCGCCTCGCCCTGTCAGGGAGCTGTGCATAGCTAGCGCCGGACGCCGGAGCGTTCGACGAGATTCTTCGCTTCAGCAGCTTTCGCTCAGACTGACACGAGTCTTACTCGCCCGTTATTTCACGGGAGTATGCACTACTTGACATGTAATCGTCAGGGAGTCATGCTACCCTCGTTTGACGGGAGGGGAATCTACCTTCCAGAAACGAGGGGAAAATGGAATTTAATCCAACGTTCTTTTTGGGTACTTGGTTGGCATTCCACTTGACCGTACTCGCGTCATATATATGAGCGGCGTTGGGTGGGCGCAGCATCCATATTTCAATATGGTGCTGTTGCTGATCGGTACGGCTGCTTTGGCAGCAGGAACCGGCGAGATCGGTTGGCATCTGGCGATCCGTTATGCAAAAGGGGCGCCTTCTCCTGAAACAGATCGGTGGAATCTTCTGACAAAAGCACAGCGCAAGGAAATACACAAATTGCTACTAGCTAGCGAGTATCCCCAGATTCTTGGGCAAGTTGTCATCGTGAATGAAGCAACCGTCGATGCGCAGGCATTGGCTTACGACCTGCGATATTCGCTAACTCAAGGGAAATGGAAAGCGATCAACGTCGATCATCCAGAATCCTCCAAACTAGAACCGGACATTTGGATTCTGGCCTCGGCTACTGACCCCAGATTGCCGATTCTGAAGAAGATTTTTCGCATAGCGGGTTTGAACCAGACCGTTCAACTAATACCCAGAAAACCAGAAGAGTTCCCGCTCACAGTAAATATAGGACACCGCCAGGAATGAAGATGGAGCCCATTTGCTGGTTTGGCTCGCAGGCAGCCATACTCCCCTCAATAGCGAGGGGATCCCTATGTCTAACAAAGCGCGGAAGCGCGAACTCGGTACGCTCATGCTCGCCGTTTCGGGTGCGGTCTTGGCCAATTTAGTTTTTAATGGTCTGGGCTATGCGCTGCGGACCGTCGTCGTGGTCTTTATGCTGGGCCTGTTTGCGTTGGGTCTTTGGTATCTACGCGACGATCTTCCGGTTGAACTGCGCTCGCGTCATTGGGTGCGCAGTCGGCTAAAGAAACTCCAAGAGAAAGAGCTAGGAAGGCAACTGGAGTTCATGGAACGGGAATATGAGATAGGGCTGCTGTTTCCTGATCGCGCGCCGCCGGACAGGGCGCGAGAAAAGAAAATGCTCAAACTTGAAGAACAGTTAAGACACCCATCCCGTTTTGACCGTCTGCGGGAAACGATTTCGAGGAAATGGAAGCGATAACTGAAATGGTTTGCTGTCGTGATGCAGAAGCGGTCGGCAGTTCGGACGCCTCAGCATCCTGCTACGGCTGTCCCGAAAATATCGGGATTGTTGCGATTGTTGAATCGGAAGCTGAACTCGGCAAGGTACAACGGCAGATATTTCTTGCTCACGTTGTGATAGGTGCCAACGATCCCGCGCTTCAAGAGCGACCAGAACGATTCCATGTTGTTCGTGTGGACGAGGCCGCGCACGTACTCGCCGCCGCGATGATTGACGGTTTCATGCGGCAGATTCGCCCAGCGGTTGAGATACTGATAGCCAGAGTGCTCATCGGTCGCGACCAGTTCAACCTTGTCCTTGTCCACGACACGATTGACGAAGCGGTGCAGCGTCGGCATGTCAGCGTGCTCGATCATCTGGCAGACCACGTTGCCTTTGCGGGAGATGGCGCCGATAACGGGAGTCTTGTCGCCAGTGCCGCGAACGTGGCGTTTCTTATCCCAATGGCGATTGGCGTCTCTGCCACCCATGTAGGTCTCATCAACTTCGACGATCCCCATCAATTGCCGGAACTCAGGGTCGTTCATCGCGGCGCGCAACCGATGGCACATATAGAAGGCCGTGCGGTAGGAGCCGGAGCCGATGGTGCGATGAACTTGAAGGGCGCTGACGCCCTTCTTGCTGGTCAGGATCATGTAGAGAACTCGGAACCAAGTGCGAAGCGGATAGTTCGTGTTCTCGAAAATCGTCTTTACATAGAGCGAAAAGCGATAGCCAGTTGGATTGCACTTCTGGCACTGCCAGTGCCACGGCTTATGCTTGAGCAACCACACTTGCTCATTGCCGCAGCGTGGGCACTTGACGCCGTTCGGCCAACGGCGCGAAAGCAAATACGCCTTGCAGGAATCCTCATCAGGAAACATCCGCTCGAATTGCGGCCACGTCATTTGCACCGTGAACTTTGGAACATGTCCGTTGTTCTTCATAATCCACACTTTAGCGCAAATGCGAGTTCATGTCAAGTAGTGCATAGTCACCTTATTTCACGGGAGAGGCGGCCGGTAGGTGAGGCTGCAGGTTCTCGTGCTAGTCGCCGCGCTTGCGACAGAAAAAGAAACAGAATCTTTTGCGCGTAGCCGGAAGTCATACCGACAGTGTTCGCACTTGGCGGGATGCCGTCAAGCGCAGTACGCTGTCGAGACATTCGCCAGTGTTCGTGTCTCAGCACCCTCCTATGATCGCATCGAAGCGCAGCGACCCCGGACTCTTCGTGTTTCTTTCCCCTGAACTAAAAATGTTTCACGTGAAACATTCGTGTCTGGATCCTAGGAAATAACCCCTGTTTCGCAAAATGCGCCGTAAATTCCTCCGGCCGTGGCGACGGCAGCGCAGCATTAAGCCACTGGCAGGGGCCGCGCCCGTCAACGGCGGGCGGCCTTAACACTGGGTGCAGGGGTCACCCCTGCAATGTTTCACGTGAAACATTCGTGTCTGGTTCCTCGGAAATAACCACGTTTTTGAGAAATTAGCCGTAATTCGCGCCGCTCGGCGCGATGCGGATCAGCGCGCAGTATCGATCCTCAAATCGTGCCCCGTCATCTCGGGTGGAGGCTTCAAGCCGAGCATCCCCAGCAGCGTCGGCGCCACATCCGCGAGCGTCCCGCCGTCCTTGAGCCGCCCTCTGAATTTCGGATCGTAAAGAATCAGCGGCACCGGATTCGTCGTATGCGCGGTATGCGCCTGTCCGGTCGCGGGATCGGCCATGAATTCCGCGTTGCCGTGATCCGCCGTGACGAGCGCGACACCCCCGCGCTTTGCGAGCGCCTCGATCACGACGCCCAACGCTGCGTCCGCCGCCTCGACCGCCGCCACCGTCGCCTCGAACTTGCCGGTATGTCCGACCATGTCGGGATTGGCGAAGTTCATCACGATCACGTCGGATTTGCCGCCTTCGATTTCCTCGGCGGCCCGGGTTGCGATTGCCGCCGCCCTCATCGCCGGCTCGAGGTCGTAGGTCGCGACCTTCGATGACGGAATCAGCGCACGCTCTTCGAGCGGAAACGCCTTCTCGACGCCGCCGTTGAGGAAATACGTGACGTGCGCATATTTCTCCGTCTCTGCGACGCGCAAATTCCTGAGGCCCGCATGCGCCAGCACCTCGGCGAGCGTGTTGCGCACGTCTTCGGGCGCAAACGCCACCGGCAGTGCGAACGAACGGTCATATTCGGTCATACACACGTAGCCGACCTTTGGGATGCGCGCGCGCTGGAAGCCGGAAAATTCGCCGAGCGCGATTGAGGCCGTCAGCTCGCGTGCCCGGTCGGCGCGGAAGTTGAAGCAGATGACCTGGTCGCCGTCCGCCATCGGCGATCGCTCTCCGATCACGAGCGGCTCGACGAACTCATCGCTCTTGCCTGCGGCGTACGAATTCTCCACCGCCTCGCGCGCGCTGGCCGCGGCCACTCCATCCCCTTCAACGATCGCGCGCCACGCTCGCTCGATTCGCTCCCATCGCTTGTCGCGATCCATCGCGTAGTAGCGTCCCGTGACCGTCGCGATTCGCCCGCGCCCGAGCTGCTTCAGCTTCGCTTCGAGCTGGTCGATAAACTCAAGCGCCGAGCGCGGCGGTTTGTCGCGCCCGTCGAGCACGGCGTGAACCGCAATCCTGCCCGCGCCATTCGCCGCGGCGACGTCGAGCAACGCCATCAAATGATCGATATGACTGTGCACGCTTCCGTCGGAAAGCAGTCCCCAGATGTGCAGCGTGGTGCCGTTCGCGACGGTCCTTTTTATCGCATCGGCCAGCGTCGGATTGCGCGCGAACGCCCCGCTCTCGATCGCTTTCGTGATTCGCATCAAATCCTGGTAGATCACGCGGCCCGCGCCGATGGTGAGATGCCCGACTTCGGAATTGCCCATCACGCCCGGCGGCAGGCCCACCGCCCCGCCCGACGCGTCGAGTTCGGTGTGCGCCTGCGTCGCGTAGAGTCGGTTCATCACGGGAGTCTTTGCCGCGGCGATCGCATTTGACACGCTGCTCTTGCTGACTCCCCATCCGTCGAAAATCACCAGCGCTGCGACCGGCGGCCGCGTGGCCATCACGATTTCCCGCCCGCCGCACCGCGCTTGAATGTAGCAGCGCCGGGATACTGCGCCTTTGCGCCAAGCTCTTCCGCAATTCGCAAAAGCCGGTTGTATTTCGCGGTGCGCTCGCCCCGGCTCATCGATCCGGTTTTGATTTGTCCCACGCCCGTGGCGACCACCAGGTCCGCGATCGTCGTATCTTCGGTCTCGCCCGAGCGATGCGAAATCACGCTGGCGTATCCCGCCGCGCGCGCCATCTCGATCGTGGCGAGCGTTTCGGTCAGCGTGCCTATCTGGTTGAGCTTGATCAGAATCGAATTCGCGACGTGCTCGTCGATTCCGCGTTTGAGAAATTCAGGATTGGTGACGAAGATGTCATCGCCGACCAGTTGCGCCTTCGCACCGAGCTCGCGCGTAAGAATTTTCCATCCCGCCCAATCGTCTTCGGCGAGCCCGTCCTCGATCAAGACGATCGGATACTTCTTCAGCCATCCCGCGTAAAACTCGACCATCTGCTCCGCGCTACGCGCGCTTTTGTCCGAGCGCGCGAACACGTACTTGCCATCTTCGTAAAATTCGCTCGACGCCGGATCGAGCGCGAGCGACACGTCGATGCCGGGGCGATAGCCGGCCTTGGCGATCGCTTCGAGGATCACCTCGATCGGTTCCTCGTTGCTTTTGAGATTCGGCGCGAATCCGCCCTCATCGCCGACGTTGGTCGAATGACCGCGTTTCTTGAGCACCGCGGCCAGCGCATGAAAGACTTCCGCGCCCATCCGGATTGCCTCGGCGAAATTTTCCGCCCCCGCCGGCACGATCATGAACTCCTGCATATCGACGTTCGAGTCGGCATGACGGCCGCCGTTGACCACGTTCATCTGCGGCACCGGCATCACGCGCGCGTCAGGATTGAGATAGCGATACAGCGGCACACCGTTGGCTGCGGCGGATGCGTGCGCGGCCGCGAGCGATACCCCGAGCATCGCGTTGGCGCCCAGCTTCGATTTGTTCGCGGTGCCGTCCAGTTCGATCAGCGCCCGGTCAAGAGCGCTTTGATTCGCCGCGTCGGCGCCCTTGAGCTTGGCCGCGATCGTGCGGTTGACGTTGGCGACCGCTTTCAGCACGCCCTTGCCGCCGTAGCGTTTCGCGTCGCCATCGCGAAGCTCGAGCGCTTCGTGAACGCCGGTCGATGCGCCCGACGGTACCGCGGCGCGGCCGAGCGCGCCGCCGCGAAGCCGCACGTCAACTTCGATTGTGGGGTTTCCGCGCGAGTCGAGAATCTCGCGCGCCTTGATCTCTGCGATTTCTGTGGATGCCGCCATCGACTCAAACCTCACCGTATTATCGGAAGTCCCGCATTCTAGAGCAGGCCGGGTTAGCTTGTCACGCGCAGTTCCAGGAGAGACGACCCTGCGAATGCCGGCAAACTCCCCTCATCAACCCGTTAGCCGAGGTCGCCGCACCGGAAGTGCCTTTTCGACAACCGCACCATTGCTGAGCTCGATGCGCATCGCGCGCGCTTTCGGCCGCGATGAAACGACTTCCTTGAGCCGCGTTCCGACAAAATGCGCCGCGGCGCCATCATCGAGCGCGAGCGTCGACGGGAATCCGCGCTTGATCAGTCGGATCAGCGCCGGCCGCCGCTCTTTTTCGCCATCGTAATGCGGACAGCACGCACCGTGCACAAACCCGAGCCCATCGTTGAGGCTACGAAATGGCATGCCGAACGAATCTGTCAGGCCGTCTTCGAACCAGCAAATCGCGCCCGCGCTGATACCCGCCATCACGACGCCCGCCTTCCAGGCCGCGCGCAGCACTTTGTCGATTCCATGCAAGCGCCACACTGCGAGCATGTTCGCGCTGCTGCCGCCGCCCACGTAGATAACGTCCTGGTCCATCACGAACGTTTTGAGATCACGGATGTTTCGCTCGAAGAAAGTCAGATGGGTCGCGGCGGCGCGCGACGGTGGAAAAGCTTCATGGAAGCGCCTGATATAGTAATCGTTGTCGCCGCTCGCGGTCCCCACGAAGCAAACGCGCGGACGTCGTTTGCGCCGCGCCAGGCTCAACACAAAATCGTCGAGCTTTGGATTGCGCGGCTCCATCGAGAATCCGCCGCCGCCCATCGCAACGATGTGCCGCTCCGCCATATGCGATTTACTGCAACGCGCCGAGCTTTGCGCGAATCATCGGGCATCCAGCGAGCCGTCCGGCTTGAACGATGAGTGGGGGTTCCATGCGATCTCCCATGGGTATCCGTCCGGGTCGGCAAAATAGCCCGACACTCCGCCCCAGTCGGCGTTCATGGCAGGTTTCAGAATCTTCGCGCCGGCCTTCGCCGCAGCGTCGAGCGACGGTTGCACATCTTCGGCGCGCTCGACGTTGATCGCGAGCGTGATTCCGCCGAATCCGCTCGTGCGTACCGCCGGCAGCTTCGCGTCCTCGGCCAGCAAATCGAATGGATAGAGCGCCAGCACGCCGCCCGCGGTGCGAAAAAAACTGATCGCCTCGCTCGACGCTGTCGATTTCTCCCAGCCGAGTGCTTCGTAAAATTTGGTCGACCGCGCAAGGTCGCTGACGCCTATCGTCACGATGCTGACTCTCGCCGGTACCGTCATCGCCGATCCTCCTTACACGGCGCCAGTGTCGCGCAGCGCGCCGATCTCTTCCCACGTGTAGCCGAGTTCGAGCAGCACTTCCTCGGTATGCTGCCCGAGTTCGGGCGCAGGCTCGGCGGCGGCCGCAACTTCGCCGTTGATCGTCACCGGCGTGCCCGACACGAGCACCTTGCCTGCCACCGGATGGTCGAGTTCGAGCAGGTATCCGTTGACGCGCGCCTGCTCGCTTTTCAGCATCGCGCGGTAATCGACGACCTCGGTCGCCAGGATATCGGCGCCGGTAAGTTCCTTGAGCCACTCCCCGGTCGTTTTCGTCGGGAAGATCTCGTCGAGCACTCTCTGAATCTTGTCGCCATGAAAATTACGAATCACGTTGTCCGAGTACTCAGGATCTTTCTCCAGGTGCTGAATTCCGACGATCCTGCAGAACGACGGCCAGCGCTGCTCGTCCACGCCCGCAATGCAGATGTACCCGTCGCTGGTGGGGAACGCGCCCCATACACCGCGCAGAAACTGATGCCCGCGGCCGGCGCGTTCGGGCTCGACGCCGGTGATCGACGTGTAATTGATCTCCATCCCCTGCATCGCGATCATCGTGCCGTAGATCGACGCGTCGACCCTTTGCCCCTTGCCGGTGCGCTCGCGCGCGAACAGCGCCGCCAGAACTCCGCTCGCCAGGCTCAGCGCTCCCGAATGATCGGCGACGAAAATCCCCGCCGCCAGCGGCGGGTCCGCCGGCATCCCCGTCTTCGCCATCACGCCACTGGCCGCCTGCGCCAGCGTGTCGCGGCTCGGCCGTGTCACCCACGGCCCCTTCGGCCCCCACGAACTGCCTTGCGCGTATACGATCCGCGGATTTATCTTGCGCACTTCGTCATAGCCGAGTCCGAGCCTGTCCAGCACGCCGGGCCGATAGTTGGTGACGAGCACGTCGTACGATTTTACCATCCGGCGGATCATCTCGATCGCGCCGGGTTTTTTCAGGTCGGCGGTGATGCTCCGTTTGCCGCGATTCATCGCGATAAAGTAATGCGACACCGTCGCGTTCTTGACGTCCAGGCCGCCAATCAGCGCGGCCAGCATCCAGCGGCTCAGATCGCCGGTTTCCCTGTTCTCGACCTTGACTACGTCGGCGCCCATGTCGGCCAAAATCAGCGACGCAAATGGCCCCTGGATTTCCTGCGCGATCTCGACGACCTTGATTCCCTCAAGCGGCTTGCTCATCGTGGCTTTCCCGTAAACTGTCGTTTAGGAACTAGGACGCGCGGGCATTATCCCGCCGTTCGCCGCGAAATCTCAAGTCTCGATTCATTCGCGCGCTTCCATTGGCCTGCGGGCGCGCCGCTTGTACGCTCATCGCCGATGGAACCGAGCATCTACCAGTATCCCGACGTCTTCCGCCGCGCGCATTTGGAAAGTCCCGGCGAAATTCCGGCCGAAGTGGTTTTCCTGCAACAGGTATGGAAACGCCATCGCAAGCGCCCGGTGCGCCGTATCCTTGACATCGCGTGCGGCGACTCGCCCCACGGCCGTCTGCTGGCAGGCAACGGCGACGGATTCGAGGTCGTCGGAATCGATCGTTCACCGGCGATGATCGCGGCGGGGCGCCGCAAAGCGAAGGCAATTGCCAATCTTCGCTTCTACCGCCGGCCAATCGAAAAGTTCACTCTTCCCGAGCGCCCCTTCGACGCCGCAATCTGCATGTCCGAAACATTTCCGGTGATCGTCGATAACTCCCGCCTGCTCTCGCATCTCAAATCCGTCGGCCGTGCGCTCAAGCGTGGCGGCTTGTACTGCATCGACATCGATCGGCAGGACCGGGTTGCGCGCGTGTCGCGGCGGATGATGTGGCGCGAACGCACTGCGCGCGCCGCCGGCATCGCACTCGACATCCGCGAGTTCAATCGCCCCGTTGCGTGGCACTCGCCGCTGCATTCGATCTACGAACTCGAATGCACTATCAACTTTCCCGCCGGCGCGGTGACCACTCGCGATTTGATTCCGGTGCGCTACACGCTCCCGTGCACGCTGGAACTCGCGGCGCTGGCGTCGGGAATGTTCAAAATGGTCGCTGCCTATTGCGACCTGTCGTTCACCAAGCCGCTGGCCAAATGCCGCTACCGCTGGACGGGAGTGCTGCGCCGCGTGTGAGCTTCAGGAGCCGCCCAGATGGTCGATCAGATCGAGCATCTCGGCATGCCAAGCGCCGTCGAAGCGGATAACCTGAATCGATCCCAGCTCGACGACCGGCTCCTGGCTCGTCAGCTTTCGCACGATCGCGCGAATCACTCCGCGATGCGCAACCAGCAGCGCGTCGTCAGCTCCCGTATCATCGCGCGGCGTCCATAGGGCCAGCATGCGTTCCAGGCCGCGCTCGACGCGATTGGCAAAGTCGGCGCGGCTTTCGCCCGCGGGATAGGTGTAGCTCGGCGCGAGTCGATCGTCGTTCCATCGCGCGAACTCGTCGGGATAACGTTCGCGAATTTCATCGGCGGTGAGTCCTTCGAACAATCCGAAGTGAACTTCGGCGAATTCATCGATCGTGACCAACGGCGCCGAGTCGCCCGCTACGATTCGCGCGCCTTCGGACGCACGAACGAGCGGGCTCGAAAAAATGCGCGCGAAATTTCCGCCCCCACGATGCGCCCCGATCGCCCGGCCCGCAAGGCGCATCTGCGCGCGCCCGAGTTCCGACAGCGCCACGTCGGTGCGGCCATGATACCTGATGCTGGACTCGCCTTCGGTCTCGCCGTGGCGAACCAGGACCAACCGCGATCCGCGATTTTGGCGCTTGATCATTTAACCGCGATGGCGCCGGGCAGAAATCATTCGCCGTCGAACAGCGGATTCATCACCAGGCCGGTCAGCAGCTTGGGGTGGAAGTAAGTCGATTTCTCAGGCATCGTCGCGCCCGCGTCGCTCACCCGCTCAACATCCTGGATCGACGGCGGGTTCATCAGGAACGCACCGTCGGCATGTCCCTGCGCGACTGCGCCGAGCGCGCCGCCGATTTCGATCGTGTATTCGATATTTCCGCCTCTTCGAATCTCGTCGGCGCCGAGGCCGAATATTCTATCGAACACCAGCGCGTGCAGAACCGACACGTCCAGGCGCCGAACCTCGGCCACCGCGTCCGGCATCGCGGCCTCCATCGCGCTGCGGCTGCGCAGCCGCAGGATCAGGTAGTTGGAACTTCCCTTCAACGTCACGCCGATTGCGCCGGTGCCCGAATCGTTCAGGCGCGCGCGAAATGCGTCGCGATGCGCGATTTCCTCGACGTTGAACACTTCGCGCGCGCGTCGCGCGAACGACGCGATCGCGTCGGCGCGCAGCGATTTCACCACCCGATGGGTCGGCAGAATCACCAGCCCCGGATCGTCGCATGCCACCAGCGTCATCATCGTGTAGTCATACGGCTGCTGCTCGCTCGAGGCGTTCTCGTGGCGCCGGGCGCGGCGATAGTTCAGCGCGGTTTCGTAGCGATGATGTCCGTCGGCGATCAACAAGCGTGGCGATTCGAGTTCGCGCTGAATGACCGCGACTTCGCCGGCTGCCTCGATCGGCCGCAGCTCGTTGCGGATTCCCAGGTCATCGACGAGATCGATCAGCGGCTCGTGCGAGGCCACCTGCTCGCGCAATCGGTCGAGCTCTGGATGCGCGCCCGAGTACAGCGCGAAGATCGAGCTGGTGTTGACCTGGAGCGCCGTCAGCAGCCGCAGACGGTCCTCCTTCGCGGCTGGAAATGTTCGCTCGTGCGGCACGATGCGCCCGCGATCGAATTCCTCGAGCCGAACTCGCGCGATAAATCCGGTGCGATGAAGCAGCCGCCCCTCGACGTCGAAAGTCTGCCTGTAATGATAGATGGCCGGACGCGCCGGCCGCTCGATGACGCCTGCCGCCAGCCACTGCGCGAGGGTTTTTTCCGCCGCGCCGTAGCGGTCCGCCTCGCGGCCAAATTCGAGCCGCACGACGTTGTACGGACTGCGTTCGTAGAGTTGTTTCTGACGCGCCGCGCCGATCAAATCGTACGGCGGCGCCACGACGCGCGCCGGTTCGCCGGCAATTTGACGATTATACATCAGCGCGCGAAATGGCTCGATGCGTTGGACGAGCGCGCTCATTTCAGTGCGTCTCCCGCCAGCGCCGCCGCGATCTGATCTTCTGAAATTGCTCCCACTCTCACCATTTTCCACCCGCTTCCGTTGACCGCGACTAGCGTGCTGGGCGCCGATGCCGCCAGTTTTCCGCCTTCAAGGTAAACTTTAACTTTTTTGCCCAGCCGCGCGCGCGCTTGGTCGAGCGTGCTGGCCGGCGCCTGCCCGCTCAGGTTCGCGCTGGTCGCCGTGAGCGGCCGCCCGATTCCCGCGCTGAGTGCGCGTGCTACCGGATTTGGCGATACGCGCACGCTGACGCCGTCGGGTCCGGTCAGCTCCGGCGCCAGGTCGTCGCGAGCCGGCAAAACGATCGTCAGCGGTCCCGGCCAGAACGCGCCGGCAAGCCGCCGTGCATCGGTCGGTATTTCACGCGCCACCGAAAATGCCATCGCAGTGTCCGCCGCGATCAATCCGACCGGACGTCCCGGCTGGCGCCCCTTCGCTCGAAACAGGCGGTGCAGTGCGGTGGACGAAAACGCGTCGGCGCCGACCGCATAGAACGTCTCGGTCGGATAGACGACCAGCTCGCCGGCTTTCAACGCCGCTATTCCATCCTCGAGCCCAGAGACCGCGGCGCGGGCGCGCTGCCTTTTTGGCTTGATGGGCGATGAGCGCGGCAAGTGACGATCAGACTCCTGCGCCAGCGATTATACGGAACCGACGCCGCCGCTCGAAGCGTGCACGAGTGCGCGCCGCGCAATGTCGCGCCGGAAATGACGTCCCTCGAACTCGATCATTTCCGCCGCCTGGTACGCGGCATCGACCGCCGTCGCCAGCTCGGGCGCCATCGCGGTCACCGTCAACACGCGGCCGCCGTCCGTCACCAACTGTCCGTCGCGCATCGCGGTGCCCGCATGGAAAACCTTCACCCGAATTTTGCCCATCGCCCATTTGATCTTGATGTCCGACGGGAGGTTGCCTTCGAGCCGATCGAGCCCGCTGATCGCAATTCCCTTTTTGTAGTCGCCGGGATATCCGCCCGACGCGAGCACGACCGCGACTGAGCTGCGGGGCGAGAGCCTGATCGCCGCATCGGCGACTTTCCCGTCGGCGGCCGCGAGCAGGTTCTGCGCAAGGTCGCTCTCCAGCCGCATCATCAGCGCTTGGCATTCCGGATCGCCAAAACGGACGTTGAACTCGAGCACGTTGATTCGTTCGCCGTCTATCATCAAGCCCACGAACAGCAGACCGCGAAACGGAGTCCCGCGTGCGTTCATCGCCGCCAGCGTCGGCGCGACCACCTCGCGCATCACGCGCGCTTCGAGCTCGGGCCCGAATTGCGGCACCGGCGAATACGCGCCCATCCCGCCGGTGTTGGGGCCTCGATCGCCGTCGAAGACCGCCTTGTGATCCTGAAAGGTGCCGAGCGGGATCGCATTTTCGCCGTCGCACAGCGCGAAAAATGAAACTTCCTCGCCGCTCAGAAACTCCTCTACGATTACGCGATTGCCCGCCGCTCCGAAGCGCCGCCGTTCCATTGCATCCGCGACCGCCTCCAGCGCCGCCCTCCCGTCGTGGCAGATGGCGACGCCTTTTCCAAGCGCGAGCCCGTCCGCCTTGACGACCATCGATCCGGTCTGCGCCTGCACGTAGCGCCGCGCGGATTGCGCGTCGTCGAATGCGGCGAAGGCGGCGGTCGGCACGCCCGCCTCGCGCATGATCGTTTTCGCAAACGACTTGCTGGTTTCAAGCTGCGCCGCGGCCGCGGTCGGCCCGAATATTTTAAGTCCCTCGCGCGTGAACTGATCGACGATGCCGGCGGCGAGCGGATCCTCCGGACCGACCACGGTCAGATCGACCGCCTTTGACTTCGCGAATTCAACCAGCGCGGCAACATCGGTCGGCGCGATCGGCACCGCTTCCGCGATCTGATCGATTCCCGGATTTCCGCTCGCGCAAAAGATTTTCCACACGGTCTCGCTCTGATGAAGCCGCCAGACCAGCGAGTGCTCGCGCCCGCCTTTGCCTATAACCAGTACTTTCATCGTCCGGCACGCACCTAATGCCTGAAGTGGCGGACCCCCGTGAAGACCATCGCGAGCCCGTACTTGTCCGCCGCCGCGATCACTTCATCGTCGCGCACCGCCCCTCCCGGTTGTGCGATCGCCGTGGCGCCGGCCTCGGCGGCGAGCGTCGGGCCGTCGGGAAATGGAAACAGCGCTTCGGAGACGAGCACGGAACCCGCGAGCGCCACTTTGAGCCGCGCCGCTTTCTCGCGCGCCGCGTACACCGGATCGATCCTTGAGGTCGCACCGCCGCCAACCGCGAGCGTGCGATCTTCCGCGACGAACGCGATCGCGTTGGACTTGATATGCTTGCAGACCTTGATTCCGAACGTGAGCGCGCGCAGCTCGGCGTCGGTGGGACGCCGCCGAGTCACGATTTTGCCTTGGCACGGATCTTCGATCGCCAGATCCGGCGTCTGCACCAGCAATCCGCCGAGCACCTTCTTGAGGTCAAGTTCTTTCCGGTCCACCGCGCCTGGATTGAACGTCATCACGCGGCGATTCTTTTTCTTGCGCAGAAACGAAATGACCTCGTCCGGATACGCGGGGCCGATCAGCACCTCGGTAAATAATTCATCGACTGCGCGTGCGAACTCCATGTCCCACGGCCGATTCGCGATGATTATACCACCGAACGGCGAGTCCGGATCGGTCGCGAACGCCTTGTCCCACGCACCCTTGAGCGTATCGCCGATGCCGACGCCGCACGGCGTGTTGTGCTTTAGGATCGCCACCACCGCGCGCCGCTCGCCCTCGAACTCCAGCATCAGGTTCATCGCCGAGCTGATATCGACCACGTTGTTGAATGACAATTCCTTGCCGTGAAGCTGATGCGCGATCTCCAGGAAGCGGCCGTACAGCGCGCCTGTCTGATGCGGATTCTCGCCGTAGCGCAGCGCCTGTTCGCGCTCGAGCGCAAGGCTGAAGGTCTCGCCGAGGGCAGACTCGTCGCCGTCGCCGGTATGCGTGCCGAGATAATTTGAGATCGCCGCGTCGTACGCCGTCACGCGCGCGAATGCCTTGCGCGCCAGGCGCCATCGTGTGTCCGCGGTTATCGCGCCCTGGTGCGAGTCGAGTTCGGCGGCGATCGCGGCGTAATCCGTACCATCGACCACGACCGCGACGTCGCCGTGATTTTTCGCCGCCGCGCGCACCAGCGTGGGTCCGCCGATATCGATATTTTCGATCGCTTCGTCAAGACTCACGCCGGGTTTCGCGACCGTTTTTTCGAATGGATAGAAATTCACGACCACCAGGTCGATCGGCTCGATCCGATGCTGCAGCATCTGGCGCTGATGGCCCTCGTCGCCACGCCGCGCCAGGATTGCGCCGTGAATCTTCGGATGCAGCGTCTTCACGCGCCCGTCGAACATCTCGGGCGAGCCGGTGAAACTCTCGACCGATCTGACTTTCACTCCGGCCGCTTGCAGCGCCGCCATCGTGCCTCCGGTCGATACTATTTCCACGCCGTGCCGTGCCAGCGCCTTGGCAAAATCCGCCACCCCCGCCTTGTCCGCTACGCCGATCAGCGCGCGTCTGATCACGACCCTGTCGCTGTTCATCGCCATCTAGCTCCGAATCACGCGCGGCACCCGCTTGCCGACGGTGCAAAGCATCTCATACGAAATTGTCTGCGCCAGCCGCGCGACATCGTTCACGCTGATAGTCTCCCCGCCCGATTCGCCCCACAAGATTACCTCATCGCCAACCGACGCGCCCGCGATGTCGGTGACGTCGATCGTCGTCAAGTCCATCGAGACCGCGCCGACCACCGGTGCGCGCGCGCCGCGCACTATCACTTCGCCGCCGTGTTGCAGCCCTCTGCGGTAGCCGTCGGCGTAGCCCACCGGCAGCACCCCGATCAGGCTTTCGCGCGGCGCGACGAAGGTATGTCCGTAGCCCACGCCGCTTCCCGCCGGCGCGCGCTTGATCTGCATCAGCCGGGTCTTGAACGTCATGACCGGCCGCAGCTCGACGCGCTCGCGCACCGCTGCCACCGGCGGCAGGCCGTAGATCGCCAGTCCCGGCCGCGCCAGGTTGAAATGCGAGTCGTAGCGGAGCACCAGCGCCGCGGAATTAGCGACATGGAAGACCGACGGCCGCATCCCGGCGGCAATCAGCGTATCGATCGCCTTATGAAAGACCCCGAGTTGCATGTCAGTGATGGGACTCTTCGGGTCGCCGGCGTTGGCGAGCAGTGTGCAGACGCCCTCCAGGCGCACCGCCGACGCGCTCCGGACCGCCTCGATGACATCGGGAATGTCCGCCGGCATCACTCCAAGCCGCGTCGCGCCGCTGTCAATCTTGAGGTGAATCGGAAAATCTCTGCGGCCGGCCGAGGCGGCCGCGCGGTCGAGCAGTCCGATCATTGCGGCGTCGAAGACGAACGGCGTCAAGTCGAGCGCGACAATCTCGGCTGTCTGCTCGGCGAAGAAGCCCGCCTGCAGGTACACCCGCGTGCGAACTCCCGCCTCTCGCAGCTCGCGCGCCTCGTCGAGGGTGGCAACCCCGAAATGACGGCATCCTTCGTCGATCAACGTGCGCGCCACCGTCACCGCGCCATGCCCATAAGCGTCGGCCTTGACCACGACCATCAATTCGCCGTGCGCGGCCACGGCCCGCATCGCGCGGAAGTTGGAGCGGAGCGCGCCGAGATCGATCTCGGCGATAGTGGGGCGTTGCGTTTCAATTGCCATCGAAGGCTGAATCTCTCTCTCCGCGCGCACGGACGCAAGCCTGTCTCGCCCGGGTCGGGGTGTCGCGTTCCGCGCCACTTCACCAACAAAACTGCCTCAAGGGAAGGGGTGAGGTTGGCGCGCATTCATCTCCAGCGAGGTAGGTGATGGTGCCGGGAAGTACATATCCAATCCATTTCTCAGTTGATTATACTTCGCCGACTTGACACTAGTAAAATATTAGTTGAAGCTACATCAAGCCGGAATCGATATAAGACTCGAGTCCCGACTTGATCCAGCCCTACAGTGGCCCTTCCGCTCGCCTTTGACCACGTTCCGCTAGACCAAAACGCCATTCGTACTGTTGCAAGGCTTGAGGAGGCCCGCATGGCACAACCTCGGGATGATTCCAAGTTTGCGGGCTTCGACCGCAAGCGAATGACCGACCGAACGCCCAATCTGTCCGCCGGCGCCGAGAAATTGAGCTTGCTCGCCGGACTAACCGCCGGCCTTGCGTACTCGACCTTCGCGAGCTTTGTTACGAATGCGCTCACTCCCGTCACCGGATATCTCGTCGAAGCGGATTCCTTTCGCCGCGCCGCATCGGGCCGCTATGAGGAAGTCTTCAGCCTCGACGGCGCCATTCCCACCGTGCTGGCATCGCTGGTCGTTTTCGTCCTGGTTTGGTGGTCGATGCGGGTGATTCTGGACCACTGGCAGCGCGAGGATTGGGGGCGCATCGGTGCAATAGACCGAAGCTTGTCAGATGGCCCGTTGCTCAACCCGGTGATAGTCGCGCCGCTGGCGTCCGCGGTGAATGAGTAACTTCAGCACAAAATTGAATTCTCGGTTCATCAACAAAAGGAGCAACAACTAATGAATGGAACAACTGACAAAGTTAAGGGTCGCGTCGAAGAAGCGGCTGGCGTATTGACCAACGATCGCAAGCTGAAAAATCGCGGCAAGATGGATCAAGCTGCCGGCAACGTCAAGGATGCAATCGGAAAGACGATCGACAAGGCGGTTGCGGCGGTCAATCACGACAACAAGCGCTAACAATTTCGCGGGTTCTCGAAAAAAATGTTATATACAATCCTGCTCGTAGTGATTGTAGTCGCACTATTCGGCGCGCTTCCGATTCATTCTTTCAGTAACCAATGGGGTTACATGCCCAGCGGGCTGATCGGTACAATCCTGCTCGTGTGGCTCGTACTGTTCGTCCTGCGCCAGGCTTGAAGCCTCCGCATGCTGCGAGCTGACGAGGTTTCTGGCGAGCTCCCGAGAGATAAATAGAAGCCGTCCGTCGTTTTCGCTAGCGGTACGCGTGGTCGCCGGTTCAAATCCGGCCACCCCCACACCTCAGTCTCTAGGTTTCCGGACATCTCGGAGAATCGCGCGAAAAGCGCGCGTGCACGCGCGATTTGCGATCGCACAGGGACCCGGAGAACGTCTCCGGCGGCTTGAATCGCCATAATCTGCCAAATCCTATCCGGGCGCGATTTTGCTAGGTCCCAGTGTACGCCAAGGCGAGAGGCCTTCCCATGTCGGCGCGACAGAGCAATGTGTGTTGACGACGGCCGGTCGCGCCGAAGCCCCGGCCCGAGAAGGAGACTCACGTGAACACGGACACCAAACCCGTCGCTGCCACGCCGACGCCAGCGCTGTCCTCGAAACCCAGGAAGGCCGCACGGCGGCCACCGCAGTCATCGCGTGCGGCGGCCAAAGCGGATAAGTTGGTCTGTAGATATTGCGGCAGCGATGACCTCGCGCCGTCGTTCAAGAAGCGACGCGATGCCCGATGCCGCGCCTGCTTCAAGAAGCGCTACGGTTCAGCCGCGCGAAAGAAGGGGAGCACCCGCACTCGGAAGGCGAAGGCCGCGAAGTAGTTTCGCTGAGCCAAACCAATCGAATTGGGGCCGGGCTCCTCTACGGAGTCCGGCCTCGTTCGTCATCGGGATGTGAATCAGCGGATGCCGAGCGCCTGCTCCTGCGCGCGCCAGAGCAGGGGCAGATCGACCCGGCGGGAGAGACCGATCACGGTGAGGTCGGGCGGCTGGTGGCCTTCGGCGATTGCCTCGACGATACGCGGCGACAGAAATCCGAGCCGGAGCAGCCGATGCACGGAGCGGCGATCGAGTTCTTCCCGCCTCGCTATCTCGGAGACCGACCGCACGCGGCCCGCGATCAGGTCCTGAGACCACCAGCGGGCGCGGCCGACCGCTTTGAGCAGGGGCAGATCGACCCGGACGGCTGCGGCGTCGCCCTCAAGCACCATGCGCATCTCGACCCCGCGCCGCTTCATCTGCATCGGCACCAATCTGGTGAGAACGATGTGGAGCGGCGGCGCGCCTTTCTGTTCTTCGGCCGGCGGGGTTGGCACCTTGAGCGTAACCCGGATGCCGTCGCGGCTGAGATCGGTCCGCTCAATCAGGTCGGCGAGCGCCGCTGCGGCTTCGCGCTTGGTGCGCAGCCGCTGACTCCACGCTTGAGCGGACTTGAGGACCGCTGGCAGCCGATGCGCGTCGCTGCCGGACTCCTCGACACTCTGCGCGATGGCGTCGCGGTCGGCGAGGATTTGTCGGGCGGCGGCTGAGACGGATCGCTCAACTTCGGGCGCGGATAATCGCCACCCGTGCTCCGCATCTTCCGGTCCGCTTCTGACCAATTTTCGCGAGACGTAATAGCGATAGCGGCGATGGCCTTTGGCTGCGCCCTGCACATACAGAAGCTCGCCCTTTTCATCGAACAGCTTGCCAGCGAGCGGACTTCGCGGCGCTTCGGTCTTGCGCCCCTCGCCCCGGCGGACCGCCCGGTTGCGCAGCCGCTCTTGAACCCGCTCCCACAGTTCGCGGCTGACGATGGCCTCGTGCTGCCCAGGGTGGCGTTCATTCTTGTGGCGGATCTCGCCCAGGTAGATCGGGTTGGAGAGCAGATGGTAAAGCGCTCCGCGCGAAAATGGCTTGCCGCCGCGTTGCTTGCCCTTCTTTGACACTTTTGTAGCGGAAACGATTCCCCGTTGGTCGAGGTCCTTCTTTAGAACCCGGACGCTGCCCAGTTCCAGGTAGCGCTCGAAGATCTGTTTCACGGTCCGGGCCTGGCCCGGATGCACGACGAGTTTGCGGTCGTGGACCTCGTATCCCACCGGGAGCCCGCCGCCCACCCACATTCCCTTGCGCTTGGAGGCGGCGATCTTGTCGCGGATGCGCTCGCCGATCACTTCGCGCTCGAACTGCGCAAACGAGAGCAGCACGTTGAGGGTCAGCCGGCCCATCGACGTGGTGGTGTTGAACTGCTGGGTGACGGCCACAAACGATACTCTCTGCGCGTCGAACAGCTCGACCATCTTGGCGAAGTCGGCGAGCGAGCGGGTCAGCCGGTCGACCTTGTAAACCACCACCACATCGACGAGTCCCTGGCGGATATCGCCCATTAAGCGTTGCAGGGCGGGGCGCTCCATGGTGCCGCCGGAAAAACCGCCGTCGTCGTAGGCAGTCTTGACCAGCTTCCAGCCCTCGCCCACCTGGCTCTTGATGAACGACTCGCACGCCTCGCGCTGCGCGTGCAGCGAGTTGAAGTCCTGCTCCAGCCCTTCTTCCGACGACTTGCGCGTGTAGATGGCGCAGCGCCTGATCGGGGTGTCAGCCATTGGCCGCCTCCTTGGCCCGGCGCTTGAGGCCGAAGAACAGAGGTCCCGACCAGTGGGTGCCGGTGATCGCGCGGGCGACTTCCGACAGCGACTTGTAGCGCCGGCCCCGGTAAACGACGTCGTTGTCGAGCACGGTGACGCGGTGATGGACGCCGCGCCATTCCCGGATCAGGACGGTACCAGCGCCGGCGCGCCGCTTCGGAACCCGCTCTGATGCGGCCTCCTCGCGGCCATCGCAAACACGGTCAAGGATTCGTTGCGTTGCCGGCTTGAGGCCGCCCAGCGCTCTCTCCTGAAGCCGGTAGGCGAGTGCCCGAACCATCAAGGAACGTCCAAGGTACGGCGATAGATCGGCGCCAATCAGGGCCTTCCATCGCTGCTTCAACGTTTCCGCATCGAGCGCGGAAAGGCTCGCAATCTCCCGCGCCAAATCCTCCGAACCGCCGACAGGGCGCGACCTTATTGTTGCTTCTCGCGAACTTGCTCGTATCATGGAAACCTCCGTTCAGGTGTCCATGTGCGCTCTGTTTGCGGCACAAATCCAGTCGTCTGGGGGGCCACTAACCTCGCGAAATGTCCGTGCGAATGTCCCTGGTCCAGAGCAGGTCCTTGAGCGAATACGCGACGCCGAACAGCGGCAGCATGGCAGCATCCGAAGCGTTGATCTTTTCGAGCCGCGATGCGTCCGCGAGGGCGCGATCGGCGGTGACGGTCATGAATGCGCCGAGCCTGGGATTGAGTTGCTCGACGCGCGCGAGAAAAAATTCTGCGACCTCGCGCGGGCGGACTTCCTCTTTGAAGACAAGCTCGCGCAGTTCGTATGCCTCGATGTATGGATTGAGCGTCACGTTCACTCAAAGAGTATGTCCGTCTCGTCCGCTCGGCATGCTTGTCGGGCCTTCGGTGGCGAAGCCCACGGCAAAGCGAATCCGGCGATAACATAGCACGCCGCGCCGGTCAGCACCGAAGCGGTGATGCTCACCTCGATCGAAATGAGGATCGCAGTAAAACTCGCGACCACAGAGGCAGCTCCATTGAGCGCCCAAAACCACGGCAGACTGTTCTCCTGCTTTAGCACCCGCATCCATCGCAGTCCGATCGGAAAACAAAACCCCAGGATGAATCCGCACGGCACAACCAATCCGAGGCTGGTGAGAGCTCGCAGCCAAAACGGCAGATATACCAGCTGATGAATTATCGGTAGTACTAGCAGGCTGTTGAAAAACCCCTCTTCGATCGGATCGACGGATCATTTTGCATCTGTATAGTGGAAGGAAGCGAAATGGGATGAGGTTGAGGAGGAAGCGGAAGATGAGGGGACACGATAGGCCACAGGTTACGATGTTGACGCTGGTGAACCCTGAGCAGCGGGTTCCGGGCAATCATCCGATCAGGCTGATCAAGGCGCTGGCCGAGGTGGCACTCAAGGAACTCTCGCCATTGTTCGAGCAGATGTACAGCGAAGTGGGCCGGCCCTCGATTCCTCCGGAGCGGTTGTTGAAAGCCTCGCTCTTGATGGCGCTGTACACGGTGCGCAGCGAGCGGATGTTCTGTGAGCAGTTGGATTACAACCTTTTGTTTCGCTGGTTCCTGGATCTGAACTGGGACGAGCCGGGCTTCGACCACTCCAGCTTTAGTCGCAATCGGGCGCGCTTGCTGGAGCACAACGTGGCGGGCGAGTTCTTCCGCACCGTGGTGGCGGAGGCGCGCGAACTGAAGCTGACCAGCGACGAGCACTTTACGGTGGACGGGACGCTGATCGAGGCGTGGGCGTCGCTCAAGAGCTTTCGTCCCAAGGGTGAGCAGCGCAGTGATCGGACGCCGCCGGATGATCCCGGCAATCCGAGCGTGAACTTCCACGGCGAGCGGCGCCAAAACGCGACTCATCAGTCGACCACCGACCCCGAAGCGAGGCTGGCGAAGAAGGGCGCCGGCAAAGAGGCCAAGCTCTGTTACAGCCAAAGTGTGCTGATGGAGAATCGCAACGGGATAATGATCGATCTGCGAGTGGCTCAGGCCACTGGTCGGGCCGAATGCGAGCAAGGGCTTCAGATGCTTCAACAGCTGCGCGGGTCGAGCCGGATCACAGTTGCCGGCGACAAGGGTTACGATGTTGCCGGGTTCGTGGCAGGCTGTCGCGATCTCAACGTCACTCCCCACGTGGCGCAGAATGAGCTGCGGCGGGGTGGCCGGCACTCGACCATCGCACCACCAGTTGGCCCGGATACGCGGTGAGCCAGCGCATCCGCAAGCGGGTCGAGGAGATCTTCGGCTGGATCAAGACGGTCGGGAACTTCCGCCGCACGCGCTATCGGGGCCTGGAGCGGACCAGTTTCGCCGCCTACCTGGTCGGTGCCGCCTACAACTTGCTGAGGATCGCGAAGCTCTGTCCCGCCGGATGAACCCAGCCGCAAGCAAACTCCACCTGCCACGGCCAACCCCCTAACTACCCGACTCGCGACCTCAATACGCACTTCCCACCATCATCAGACCCAAGCCAATTCCTGATTCAACCCTTTCATCAACACCCTGCTAGAGCGCAATAGCATGCGAGGATCACACCGGATGCGATCGCGGGAATCCGCGCGGCACTGTTCGAGCGCAGTGTCAACCACTCTGACGCGAGGCTCCCCACCCCCGTGGCGAGGATCAGCCCCGAGAGGGTCACGACCAGCGAGTAAATCGGATGGCCGAGAAAGATGCTCAACTGCTGCATCATCCCCATCTCGGCCAGCATGAAGCCTAGCCCGATCCCGACGAAGTAGATTATTCCGCCAGTCAGCAGATAGCCCGAACTGCCTGGCGACGCGGCCCATCGTGTGAGGGGAAGTTCGATGGCTAACGCCATCAGCGGCAAAGTCGCGAGCAGGAAGATGACCAGGAAACCCACCGCGCGCTGGCCGCCGGTTCCCCAATCCTTGGTCATGAGCGCGGACGCGAGAGCGCGCAGGCCCGAACCTCCTTTTCGTAACGTGTTGAAAAAGAACGGCGAGGAGTCGAACACCGGCGCGAAGTCGTCATTTCCCGACTTGACTTTGAGAAGTTCCTCGATGCTCTGGGTTCGCGTGACGGCGCGCAGATCCGCGTCGATCGGCTGCTGACCCGGGAGATACAGGATTTCGAACCCTAGGGCCTCGCAGGTGGTGCGAATCTGGTCCAGATCCATGGTGCTCAGCGGTGCATTGCTGACGAGAATCGTGGCTACGCTCCCGCCGGCTACAAGAGCCATATTGGCGCCCGGATCACGAACTCCTTCGGACAGAAGCGTCGCCCAGCCAAGCGCAAACAGTCGTCTGGTCTGTACGCGTTCCTGCGGTACGTTCCAACGTGTGAAAGTTATCAATCCACCGGGTTTCAAATGATCGTAAAAAATCTGCCAGCCGTCGACGGTGTACAGTGCATTTTCGGACAGCGTCATTGCACCGGCAGAGGTCGCGGCCCAAGTGTCGACCATCGACGCCTGAATTACGTCGAACTTCTCGGGCGTACGCGATAGATAACTGCGTCCCTCGTCATTATGAATTTCGAACCCGGGGATGGTGTCGAGCTTTCCATATCGGCGGAATCGTCGCATCACCAAGTCAACAATTCCACGATTCAACTCGATTCCAACGATTCGCTTGAAGCCGAAATGATGCGCCGTAAGCACGTCACGTCCGCCACCGACGCCTATGATCGCGGCCAACCACCGGCGCGAAGGCGCGCCGCGATCGAGGTCACATCCTGGGAGAGAAATCCGAGCTCGCCGGAATTACCAGTGTAGCGAAGCAGAGGAGTTCCGGCCTCGTCATCAATGTCGAGCCACATCTGATTGACCTTAGTCTTCGGAGCATTCGGGCTCGCACCACGAGAATTGAATGGCGTCGATTGGGAGAAACGCCCGGATCCTGAGATCGGATTCCATACCTCGGCCGCCAAAGCATCGCGCTTGTTAAACTGTCCCTTGCACCAGAGAGGCCGGAAGGCGGACGGCGATGCGGCGTTGAAGGCCGCAACTATAGCTAATGCCAGGCCATAGCGGATGAATCGGAATGTGCGCGCCCCGCCACCCTCGTATCGCGCCCAGGCCGCCGCACTGACAAATGTCAGCGCGGAGACTGCAAAGACCGCGCTCGACGGATCCATCAACTCCAGCAGTCCAACCGCGCACAGGCTGCCGGCCGCAGCGCCAAATAGATCAACTGAATAGACTTTCCCGATGGGAAATTTGCTGCGTGTCAGGGCGAGGCAGATTGCTACACCCGAGAAAAAAAAAGGAACCGCCATCACCGCGCTGAAAAGCACGAAGCTGTAAAACATCTGCAACGAGAAGTCGACGTCGATCGGAATCGATTGCATCGTGACCAGCGCCAGCGGCAGAGATATCGCCATGGCGAACGCAGCTTGCCACAGACGCTTTGGCATCTGTTCTTCTGTGAAGAAATGCGACCGCAGTTGGACGAAGAGGGCGCCGGCCGTCATCCCGAGCATCGCCATCGAAACCGAAACAAACGCTAGGTAGTACCACGAGATCACGCTGAGCAGCCTCGTGACGACGACCTCGTACATCAGCGTTCCCATCGACAGCAGGAAAACCAGCAGAGAATGAGAACACGCGCCCCCCAATATGATCAGAAAAAGTATTTAAGCGAAGTTTCCATCTTGATTTCGCGAACATGCACTTCTAGACGGACGGCGACTCCTTGTCAACGCGTCACCAGGTTGACGGTCGCGGCCGCCCATGGAAACGCGCGGGCGGATTTCCTTTTTGAGGACAAGCTGGCGCAGTTCGTGTGCCTCGATGTATGGATTGAGCGTCACGGTCAGCTCCGCGGATGGCGCGCCGATTCAAAGGTAGTCGACCCAAAAATTCTAGTTAGCCCAAAACGACGCCGACGGCCAACGCCCGGGCGGCGTGTAATCGCGCGAGGGACCGGGCTAGTCTTTTTGCGATTCAACGGGGAACGAGGTTCGAATTGTTGGGAACGGCGATTCTGTGGACGCACGCGGCGGCTGGCGCGATTTGGATCGGCGCGTGCGCATGCTTCTCGATCGCGGGTCTCGCGCTCGGGGCGGGAAGCGCCGAGCAGCGCAATTTTGTGGCGAAAGCGGCGCTGGGCGAATTCCCTCAATCCAGCAGCTGCCTCACCGATGGACCTAGCAAAATCGCACGCGGATAGGTTTTTGCCGGATTCTTGCGATTCGCGGCGCCGGAGACGCTCTCTGGGTCCGTGCGTGATCGCGAATCGCGCGCACACGCGCTTTTCGAACGATTCTCCAGCATTCACGAAGACTTGCGGACTGGATGGTTGTCGTTACCGAAAATTCGATCTGTATGACAGAGCGCATGGAATCAGGTACGTTGGCGCCGCATGGCTGAGTGGCTGAAGCTGCTAGTGTACGCGCTGCGTTCGCGTTTCAAGTCTCGGGCGCGACTCGAGGCCGAGAATCTGGTCCTCCGCCAACAGATCAACATCCTGATCCGCAAGCTCCCGAAGCGTGCAGCTGACGAATTCGGACCGACTGCTGTTGGTTTGGCTGTACCAGCTTTCCCCGTCGATCCTGAGCGCAATCAAAATCATCAGACCCGAAACGGTGATCCGCTGGCACCGCTGCGGCTTTCGCGCGTACTGGCGATGGAAATCTCGCTCAGGCGCGGGACGGCCACAGCTGGATGGCGAGATTCGCGATCTAATTCGACAGATGAGCATGGCCAACCTCTGTGGGGCGCGCCGCGCATTCACGGCGAACTGCTCATGCTCGGAATCGAGATTGCCAGTCGACCGTGGCGAAGTACATGGTGCTGAGGTCCAGGCGACCACCATCGCAGAGTTGGAAGACTTTCCTGCGCAACCATGCAGCGGGCATTGCTTCGATCAACCTGTTCGTCGTGTACGTCGTCAGAACCTATTGGACAAGTTGGCATCGGAATTAAGAGAGGATCTGGTCCATCTGGGTTGAAGCTTTGGCTGCGATTGAGTGATGCAGCCGGCGTCGGCCTTCGATGGTTTTCAGTTTGACATTTTCCCTCCGGGACAGAATCGTTGGACCACGGCCGAAGTAGACATCAGCCGGGGTAAGGTTGTTGAGACTTTCGTGGTAGCGGCGCGAGTTGTAGTAATCGACGAACTCAGCTAGACGCGCTTCGAGTTGACCGGGCAGGTAATAGTTCTCGAGCAGGATCTGGTTCTTCATCGAGCGGTGGTAGCGTTCGATCTTGCCTTGGGTCATCGGGTGATAGGGCTTGCCGCGGGTATGGGTCATGCCGTGCTCCGCGAGCCAGGAGCCGAGCTGGGCCGACACGTACGACGGCCCATTATCGCTCAGCAGACGCGGACGGTGACGAACGCGGACCCGCTCCAAGCCGGAATTGCGCAGCGCCATCGCCAGCGTGTCGGAGACATCGGTGGCGGTCATGGTGGTGCACAGCTTCCAGGCCAGGATGTAGCGCGAGAAGTCATCAAGCACGGTCGACAGATAGAACCAGCCCCAGCCAATCACCCGCAGGTAGGTAAAGTCGGTCTGCCAGAGTTGATTGGGTGCGGTGGTTGGCTGGGCGAAATGGTCGGCGGCCTTGAGCAGGATGAAGGCCGGACTGGTGATCAGGTCGTGCGCTTTCAGAAGCCGGTAAACCGAGGCTTCCGAGACGAAGTACTGCTGCTGGTCGACGAACGAGACGGCCAACTCTCGCGGTGACAGCTGCGGCTCCTTGAGCGCGAGTTCGAGCATCTTTTGGGTCACTGCGGCCGGGAGCTTGTTCCACACCCGCCGCGGCGCCGGTGGGCGATCCTGCAGCCCCTCAGCCTGACCGGCGCGATAACGATCGTACCAGCAATAGAACGTGGAGCTCGGGATTCCGAGCTGGTCCAAGGTGCGCCGCACCGGCAACGACGACTGCTCGACCAGCCGGATGATCTCCAGCTTCTCGGCGGCCGCGTACCTCATGTATCGGACTCCCCATCGCTCAGCACGCTTTTTTTAAGCAGGCGGTTCTCCATCATCAGCTCGGCCAACAGCTCCTTGAGCTGATGGCTATCCGCTCGCAGGCCCTTGACTTCATCGCTGGTCGCTTCGCGTGCGGTATCGCCTGCCAGTCGCTTTTTGCCCGCCTCCAGGAAGTCCTTGGACCAGCGATAGTAGAGGTTCTGGTTAATCCCCTCCTTGCGGCACAGCTCGGCCACGCTGTCCTCGCCGCGCAGGCCCGCGATCACGATCCTGACCTTGTCCTCAGCCGAGAAGTGCCGCCGGGTTGCCCGCCTGATATCGCGTACCGCCTTCTCCGCCTCTTCCGACTGCGTATCGATTTTCGATCTCATCTCCCGCTCCTTCCGCGGTTAAAGATGAGCCAAAAACTCTCTCTTACTCAATCGCCTTAAACTGTCCAACTTGTGCTGACGGGGAACACTTTCTGGAATCACTTCAACATTCATGGTTCGAGCCGGAATCAAAGTGTGAAGGGCATCTTTCCCACTGACTCGGCCCGAGAAGTTAAGTTGACAGATCGACTGGTAAAGCGAGTCGGTGACAGATATGACTACACAACTGAAGGGTTTCCAGGCCTCACCAGCTTAACGGGATCTTTTTCAGTCACGCGCGTCCAAGGGCGGGCGCAGCTGAGTTGGAACTGCACACTCGCAGCCCAAGACCCAACCAGACTAGTATGTTGTCTCGCTTGGCTGGCGGGGACCGCCGACGATATGAGCACTGTACTACAGAATTACTTTGATCCCGAGACCACTTAAGACTCGACTCGCGAAGTGAGACGGAGACGGACTGCTATGTGACTCACGGAACCAAATTGACAGAGACGTGAGATCCTTAGTTTCTGGATCAGTTCCCAACCGGCGCTTCAAGACCTCTCTGGAAGAACAAACAGACGGCTGATAATCAGGTCCTTCACGTCAACGGCTCGGATCGTTGACTCGAGCGCCACATCGGGTTCCGAATCGATGAAGACCGGACCATCCTCCAAGTTATCCGTAACTCTACCATGAGAACCCCTAACAAGGTCTGCGTCCAGCGGCACGAGGTTCATAAGGGCTCGGAAACCTAGCTTACTTCTGAGTAATCGCCAAAAGATGGACAGACTCGGTAAGCTGATGGCGGGATCGATAAAGAGCTCAGCGGGGTCGTATCCAGGCTTCCGGTGAATCTCCACCGTTCGAGCGAAGTCGGGCGCTCGATCATCTTCGAACCAATAGTAGTAAGTGAACCAGCTTCGAGCGTCCGCGATGGCGACGAGCTCACCGGATCTGGGGTGCGCTATGCCGAGCTCCCGCTTGGCGTCATCGCCAAGAACGCGTTCGACGCCCGGCAAGGACTCGAGAAGCGCCTTGACTTGAGGCACAATTTCCGGACGCGCAACGTAGACGTGAGCGATCTGGTGATCCGAAACCGCAAATGCTGCCGATGCGCCGGGGTCGAGGAGTTCGCGTCCGAGCTCCTCGCGAACCGCCACAAAGCCTTCGCGCCGAAGCTCGCGATTTATGTGAATCGGATTTGAGACCTCTGTGATACCGTATTCAGAAAGAACAAGAATTCGAGCGCCGTCTCGATGCAATGACGAATGAGCTCGCCACAAACCGCGTCAATCTGTTGTAGGTCTCTCGCAATTGATGGATGCTTAGGTCCGAGGCGCTGCAGATTGTAGTCGAGATGTGGCAGGTACACTAGAGTGATGTTGGGTTTTCGTGTCCGGCGTATGTGTAGAGCGCAGCGCATGATCCATTCGCTCGACGAAATATCGGTGCCCGGTCCCCAGAATCGAAAGAGCGGAAAAGGTCCAAGTAGTTGAGTGAGCTCGGTGCGTAGATAAGAGGGCGTTGCGTAACAGTCCGGAATCTTGCGTCCATCAGCCAAGTAGATCGGACGAGGAGTTACACCAATTCCAGCCGTCGAATACATATTGTACCACCAGAACAGGTTCGCGCAGGTTATGGCTGGATCACGCCGCCGGGCAGCTTCCCACACCTTCTCGCCGGCGACGAGTCGATTCGATTGTCGCCAGAACCACACCTCTGCCAGGTCGCGAAAGTACCAGCCATTCGCGACGATCCCGTGCTCACTTGGCAGCGCACCAGTTAGCAAGGTCGACTGAACGGAACATGTCACTGCTGGTGTCACGGTAACCAAGGGCCGCACGGAGCCGTGGTTGGCCAGTTCTCGGAGATTGGGCGTATTCGATCCCAAGAGATTCGATGTCAGCCCAACTACATTGATGACAACGACGTCTCTCACCGCAAATAGGATCTCTTTGAAAAGTTCCTGAGGTCAAACACGTTTAACGAGTAGTTGAAGCTGCAGCAACAAGCGAACTGGTCTGCAGCCTTGGTTCGCCAATGGCCTGAAAGCAGATCCGGGGCCAAGCGAAGCTTACTCATTTCCTGGGACGAGCGATGTGTTCAATGCTACGGCAGATTCGGAACTAGACCAACCTTGCCCCAGGATCGCCCCAAGGGGCTCCCGTACTTGGAGCACATAGGTGATCGCGATTGAACTCGAACAAGGCAGCAGTGTATAGCTTCCCCGCTGCTTTCGCCGCCGATGCTCTTGATGTGAACGCGGCGACTGCCCGGTCGTACGCCCGTCTGGCGGACTGGCCGTCGGCGAACGCCAGATCAATCTCAGAATCGCATGCAAAGAATAAATCCGAACTGTCTGGCTCGTAAGAGAAGTCCTCATCGTATCCGAGATACGCCGAGCAACCATTCTTCACAAAATCTGGTCCGAGATCCCGTGCGGTCTCACACGACAAGAAGTGAACTATCTTAGGGTTTACCTCCGTCGGGGAATAGCTTCCTATGCGAAAAATAGGGTCGTACCAATCTCCCGTAAATGTGTCGTAGGAACCATGTCCGACACCTGTTATATACTCTACACCTGCCTGTTTAACGGCCGGAGCCACATACCCTCGCTTTGCCTGAGATCCATTAAGCTGATTGACCCCAATTCCCTTGGAAAGGAGGTATGGGTAGACATTCTTCTGTCTATATTGATACGCCGCTTTTGTGACAGTCTCAAAAGACGAGTCAATTCCAACTGCCGAGACAGCAACCGTTATCGTCCGAACGCGCGCCGCCCCCTTTGGACCAGGCATTGCCCCTCCTACTTGACCGGTAGGTTAGACGTAGATGAAGATTGCCCTTCTAGAATCCGGAACTTGAGGAAGTAATCATTCTTGGATCAACGTTTTCAAGCAGGCTCTGTATTACTCTCTGTTCAATTTCCATCAGATTCCTGCCGACCTTCGAGCCAGCTCTTACTTCTTCGATCGCTCTCTTTTTGTCGACCAAGCCAGCACCCAACATTGCAATCTTGAACTTCGGCTGCGCAGCGATCCTGGCAGCCACCAGGTTCCTTCGTTGTTCATCTGAAAGCTTTGGAAGCGACAGGTGCGGAGTATTTTGCTCAACTGCTTGTCTGAGCGACACTAATTTCTCTCCGTCGGACGAATAGGCAACTGGAAGGCTCCATTGTTCCTCAGGAATGACAAATTTTACATTTGGTTTCGGCTTTGTTTCAGAAGGCATACGCGCTCCATGATGATTGGACTCTACGGAGATACATTTCTGGGGTTCGTTTAAAAGTCCGTTTCATCCGCTGACCGATCGAAACCTCTCGAAACAGAATTCTCAATGCAACAACATCTGGTCAACTATTACGGAGTATACTCCCTTTCCCTCTCTCCTGCCAACCGCAGGAGCGGTTCCTTCTTCGCGTAAGCAGCAACCGCGAGTTTCTCATCGCAGTAGCGATCCCGCGTTTGTTCCGGCGGAGTTGACGCAGCGAACTTCCGACGAATGGCTTCGACACCTTACGAGGGCAGAGGGTTCCGCCGGCCGCCGCGCAACTACGCTCAGCTCGATCTCTTCGCCGGCAGACAAGCAAATTTCACCGAGGCGGCAGAAGAACCTGCCGCTGTCGAACCGGAGGCGACCGATGAACGGTTCGAACCTATTGGGCCAGATGATTCTCAAGCACTGGCGGACGCATCACCCGAAGATGCTGGCCGAGCTCTGGAGCAACCATCAACTGGACCAGACGCTTCACGAAACTCGGGAGCGGGCAGGGAACCTCCTGTACGAACTGATCTGGGTCCGGAAAACGGACTACGAGGCGGCGGGGGAGATTGTTACCCGGGCAGCTTTTCCGCCTTCGTGCGAGCTTCTTCGCACGCCGCGCTCTCGACCGCCGAATCGGTTGTAGACAGCCTCGCCCTAGCGCAAGCCTCGTTTCCCAACGAGGTCAGGAGCGATTGGTTGCCGCTATCCTGAACGGCGTTTATGGCGTCACTCGGCGGAATTCGTCGCCATGTGTCGCGGTGCACCACGGTTGCCCGTTCATCATCCCGTATTCATGATCGATGCAGCTCATTAGGCCGCCCTCGACATTGCAGTCGAACACGTGCCTCTCGTCGATCGACTCGGTGCCGCGTGCGAACAATCCAAAACCACCAACGTCCGTATGATGCAGGTAAAAGCGCATCCGCGCTTGGCTTTGCCCGTCGGTCGAGATCACCTCTAAGCGTGACCACTGGTTTTTGAGTCGGGGGGCGCTGCCAGCCACGATCCGGAACGATGACAGGGTCGGCTCCAAGGTGCCGTCCGGCGTCCGCTCGTAGCAGAAGCGCCCCGTGTTCGGCGTGTACACGCATCCCATGCGCGCCGTCGGCATCTGTTGCACGTGCCCGATTTCATGGTCGCTCACCAGCTCCCAGCATCCCTGAAACACCTGCGGTAGCGTCAAGTCGCCCGGCTGGCCCTTGGGCGTCACCTCGCCCGACGCCAGCTGGGATTTCACCTGGATCTGGTTGTCGAGCCGCAAGTTCGCGTCGCCAAGGAAATCGCGGGCCTTGCGCCCGGCGTCCTCCCAGCCGTGTTCGGTCGCCACCTTCCCAGTCAGGAGGATCGAGAACGGCTTGCCCGACGAATCGCGAAAGACCTGCGCCTCCACGAAGGGCAGCAAGTGGTGATGGAGATAGTTGGTGGTGTCCGTGCTAAGCGCCGCGTCGGCCACGCGCGGCAGCAAGACGGTATTGCTCCCCGGATGGTGCCTCGATTGCGCCGCAGAGGGAATCTGCAGCTCGTTGCCCGCAGGCTGAGGCGCGGACATTGCTTGCGGCCGCTGCGCGGAAACCGCGCGAGGCTGCGCAGCCGAAAGCGGTGCGCGCGTGGCGGTGCCCGCCGCGGCTGGTTGCGCTTGCACTAGGAGCGACACGGGTGGCGCTGGCGGAGGGGCCAGCACCGCGCTTGGCTTAGGCTTTGCCCCCTCCGCGAGGTTCTGCGGTGCTGCCGCCGGATGCTGTGCGATCCTTAGATAGAGCAATGTCGTCGCTGCGCCTGCCACGAACAGCACGGAGAGACCCAGAATCACGAGTAACAATCGGCCCATCGCTCCTTCTCAACGCGGGGGACTTCGCATCACCTGATCAACGGCTACGTTTTCAGTGAGTTGCCGCCTGCACTCCACAAGATATGAAAAGATATGAATGAAAAGTCGGCGGCCACCAAGCCAATCACCCGGAATTTCCGTTTTGACGCCTGGGATAAAATGCCGATAGCCCAACTTCGCCTTGCAGAGCAAGCGGTCGGGTTTTTTCCTTGGTCTTGCCGCCTTGCCTCTTACGCGCAGCTTTTCGACTGGCGCCTCTGCCACTGGCACCCGCGCTTTCGATTAGGGCAGCAATTGCCCGCCCTATCTTCTCTCTTTCGCTCCTCAATTCTGCGATGATTGTGCTTAGTTCCAATATCGGCTCTCCTTGACTGACGGGCGGAGCGGCGGGCGAAGAAGTTGTCCGCTAAGGCTGACGCGCCAAAGAGACGTTGGCGACTCACACCCGCAGCCAGGAAGAGGCTGTCCGAAGCGATGAAAAAGCGCTGGGCGGAAAGGAAGGCAAAAGCTTCCTGAGCAGCCGGTCGTCAAGGTTCTTTCGATTTCTGCTGGTGCTTGTGCGTACCAAAACCTCCGAAAGCGGCGAAAGCATCACAAGACCGCAATGGATCATATACTGTCACGGGTTTGTCTTGTGGCGAAGCGAGACCTTGAAGGTCAAACTGAGTACAAACATCGGCGAGGATCAGCTTTTATGAAAATGGCGTTGCGGCATACCATTGTGCTGGTTGCGGTCTTCCTGGGCGCACTCAGTCTCGCGGCGGTCCGAGAAGCAACCGTCAAACGAAACGTAAACCTGCGGAGCGATCCTTCAACGGACAATTCTGCGATAGAACTTATCCGGGCTAATTCCACCGTGACGCTATTGGATCCGGCGCCGCAAAATGGGTACTACCACGTGCAGGCTGAAGACGGTCAGGAAGGGTGGGTTTGGGGAAGAAACGTTTCCGTGGCCGCTGAATCCGGAGGACCTTCGACACCGCCGTCGACTCCACCGACCATCTCAAATCCGCCAAGCGCCGGGAGAGAAGGGCCTCCTGAACTGTACCCTGATCCCATTCGGACGCCAGGGCGACCAAATCCTGATATTACCCAAGACAACATCGCCGACAACATCTGCAGTACGAATTGGAGCACGAAGAGCATTCGGCCTCCGGTAAGCTACACCAATCCGTTGAAGGTTCAGCAAATGACTGAGTACGGCGACACGGTATCCGACGCAAGCGCCGCGTGCCCGTTCAACTCCAACAACCGAAAGTGCTATGAGGAAGATCATCTGATCGCTCTTGAAGACGGCGGGAACCCGGAAGATCCCAAGAACCTGTGGCCGGAACCCTACGACACCAAAATCAATGGAAAGACTGTGGGCGCGCATCAGAAAGACATCGTCGAAGGCTTTATTCACGACGAAATCTGCTTCGCGATTCCGGATAGCAAGAAGAACTCCAAGATTCCGGCCCACACCTCCATCACCCTACAACGGGGGCAGGAGATCCTGACTAAGGACTGGTACACGTGCTACCTGGCGATCCAAAGAGGCAAGGACTGCCAGTAGACACTTACACTGGCACTATTTCTAGGTTACATCCGCAGCTTTGTTCAAAGTCCGGGTCAGATGGGGTTTGGTTGATGGGCTTTGTTACACGCACGGACTCGAGTTCCCTCTCTATAGTCGCGGATCGAGGACCCTGATGGCGTCGATCCGTGGATGAGAGAAATTTGAGTGCCGTCTCTTCCGCGTTCGCTTGCGGGCGCCCCCTGCGACGAAGTTTCCGGCGGCGGGTACTTGAGTCATTTCAGCCTTGCTCACGCGGAGCGGCGTCTTTTGGTGAATACGGTGGCTCGCTTTTGCCCGAACCAAGGCGGACCAGCTGGGACAAAGCGGGATCAGAATGGATAAACCGGGATCAACAAGTGTCAATTTGCGGGGGGATATGGACGATGTGTTCAGGCTGGCGCTGCAAGGTATGCGCGAACGTCCAGAGAAGACCGCGGATCGTGACGTTCAAATGCGGCGATTGGGAACAACGGCTTATGCCTTAGTCCGAAATTCCGTCGCAGGGCATTCGATTCAGATTCCTTTCAGCAGCTCTGACATCGTGATCTGGAGCGCCTGCGCGATCGCCTCGATGTTCCGCAACGCAACATTTCGCTTTCCGCGCTCAATGCCGCTGATATAGGTGCGGTCCAGGTCGCATCTTGCCGCAAACTCCTCCTGCGACAGTTTGGCGCGTTGCCGGAGTTCGCGAACCCGCCTGCCGAACCGATCGGTGATGTTAGTCCGCCGCGCCATTACGCGGAGACCTAAACCGGCTGTTGATTATTCGTCTACGGACTATGAGTCACATCGAAGAACTGGTACGCTCGGCTCCGATATGTCGACCAATCGCAAGGTCCCGAGCTTCGACGAGATGATGTGGCCGACGCTGCAGGCACTCAAGGAGACCGGCGGCTCCGCCTCAAATCAGGAGCTGCTCACGCGAGTGGCGCAGTTGATGGCAATTCCGGAGGAGGTTCAAAACCTTCCGCACGGCGACGGTCCGAGAACCGAGGTTGACTACCGAATGCTGTGGGCGCGGACCTATCTGCGCAAAGTCGGTGCAATCCAGAACAGCGAGCGCGGCGTGTGGAGCATTACCGCTGCCGGGCAGGCGCTGACCGAGACGGAGGTCAAGAAGATCGTTGCGCAGGTCCGCGTGATGGGCCGAAAACCGCATACCGGTTCAGAGCAATCGACGACTGAACGATTGGAAGAAGACCAGCCGGGTCAGCGTTGGCAAGATGAGCTGTTGGCGATCCTGCAGAACATGGCGCCCGACGCGTTTGAGCGGTTGGCGCAACGGATCTTGCGCGAATCGGGGTTCATAAAGGTGGTGGTCAAAGGCAAGTCCGGAGATGGCGGAATCGACGGAATCGGAGTGCTCCGCGTCAACCTGCTCTCGTTCCAGGTGTTTTTTCAATGCAAACGGTACAAAGACAGCGTGAGCGCGGGCGCGATTCGAGATTTTCGCGGTGCGATGGTAGGACGAACCGACAAGGGACTGTTTATCACTACCGGCCGGTTCACGCCCGATGCGAAGCGGGAGGCGACTCGTGACGGCGCGCCGCAGATCGAACTGATCGATGGGGAACAGACGTGCGAGCTGCTGAAAGATCTGAAGTTGGGGATCAAGACCGAAATGGTCGAGCACGTCACGGTTGTTCCTGAGGTGTTCAGGGAATTCGAATCCGGTGGCTGAGACACTGCCAGCCGCGGCCTTGGCAGGCGATGTCCATCGGCGGCTACGCCGGTCGGAGGAATCAGCGTCACCGGTCGGCACGAGGAACCACTTGCGCGCGATTTGGAACGGACCTCCAGCTAGTACCGATTTCGGGAGGATGACCGGTTCCGCTACACATAGTTCATCTTTTTCCAGCACTCTTCATGATACTCAAGGCCCCCCGCTTCGATTCGCTCTCTTCCCAGAAGCTCTTTGCACCTCGGACAGCCCGGCACACGCCAGCGCATGTAAGCCTCCTGCAGGGGATCTCTCGGTGGTTGTGGCCGTTCCGATCTGAATTTCTCTGGAGAAGCGGCGACCTCTTCCGGTATCCGTTCGGAAGATGGAGATGGGTCGAGCCGAACTCGCACGGGACTAGCTCTCGAGCCCTTGGCGGAATCGCCGGTAATAATCCCGACTTTCCTGATAGACCTTGAGCAGTTTATTCTCCGGGGGGGCCGGCGGCTTTCGACCTTGCGAGAGCGCGAGTTCGCGTTCGCGCTTATATCTGGCCTCATTCTCGTAGAAAGTAAAAATGGCCGGCGTCGTATTTGCGAAGGCAAGCATCAGAGCTTCGGCTCTATCGGGAGAACTGACGCCCCGTTTGCGTGCGTCAACTTTTGATTCGATAACGACGAGGCCGCGAGGATTGTATTCATAGCGTATAGATGTGAGTTGCTGGATGGTCAGTTCATCTGTCAGACCCGCGATCTCGCCCGCCTCAAAGCGCTGGCGCAAGCCCCAATACAGCTCGGCTTTGAGGTTCGAGAACTGATCCGGGGACCGGGGGCTCTCTCCTACGTTTACAAAGCCGATCCGGTATCCGAGGTCTTGCAGATGCTTGGCGAAGAAGTAGCCGTGACCAACACTATCGACGTTTACCTCATAGAGCCGGCTCTTGAATGGCGCCAGAAAGTTGATCACATCACCGCGAGAGTCGTCCTTTGCCGATGCCATTTGCGCGACGATCGCGCCGCTCTCATTGCGGATCACTGCCGCTGTCTCGTCCTTGCCGGGTCCGGCGACATCAATACCGGCGTACAGCCTTCCGCCACTGTTCGATATCGCGCGTTTCTGGGTGGCTTCGAGCCAGGCCAGAGGAATGAGCGCACCTTCAAGATGTGTCGGAAACTCGCCGCGGACTCGGGCTTGCCAGAGCGGCGATTCCTCGCCCCAGGTGAAGTATTTTTCGTACACCCAGCGTCGTGTCACCAGCGCCGGGAAGGGTTTGTACTGAAAGACCGGGTCTGACTCGGGCAGATTGCGGGGAAGCTTTCGCAGGTGTTCCAGTGTGAAGCCGGCGAGGTTGGGAGTATCGAACGCGTCGATCGAAAATGTGTTCCACAACTGACGCTGCTTGGTAAACGCATCATAGAAAGGTCCGCCGTTAGTGGTCGGGTTTCCCAGAACGAGCAGGTGAACCTGGCCGCCGGCGCGCGCGCCTTCGATCGCTTCCCAGATATCGGCCTCTACTCCGGGTGCTTCGTCCACGACGATTAGCAGATGAGGGCTGTGGAAGCCCTGGAAGTTGACGCCCTTGTCGGTGCTCAAGCCGGCGGCGTAGTTGCCTGCGCCCAACTTCAACTCGGTCAGATTGGCGGCCGGCCATTCGAAATCTGGGCAGCGACCGATCGCCTGGTGAATCTCACCCCAGAGGAGCTTTTGCACCTGTTCGTACGTAGGAGCCGTGGTTACTGCAATTCCATCGCTGTAACGGATGATCCACCAGAGCACCGCTGCGGCCGCGATACGGGTCTTGCCAGACGAATTGCAGGCCTTCACCGCGGTCTGCGATCTGGTCGCGAGCGAACGCAGGATTTCCTCCTGCACCGACCACGGATCATCGCGCAATACGTCGCGCACGAAGCGCACCGGGTCGACAGCCGTCTCGGATAGTTTTTGCAGCAGCCGATTTCTTTCACTCATCTCGTTCCACCGCCTTTACCGCTCGTTGGATGACCGTGATCGGAATCGCACCGACACCGGTCACTTCCAACTTCGACGGAGCTAAGAAGCCGTTGATCTTTGCCAAGTGCACCAAGATGCGGACGCCCGCTTCGATGGCCTTGGTGTCTCCCTGATGAATCTTTGCCTGCAAGGATAAAAACATGGCCTCGCATCGTTCGGTATCGAGCTTGCGATACTGCTCGGCTTCGGCATTTGGTGCGCGTTCTATCGCGCTTGAAGGCACGATGAACTGCCTGCACGGAGATGCGATAGTGCTCGCCGAAAGCGGCGCCAGCGGGGAGCGCGACCATCGATCGCTCGCCGCGCGCCACTCCCATCAGATGATCTGCTATCGGCTGAAACCCCATCCCGAGTCGCTTGCAGTGCAGGGTCTCGGCCTCGATCCAGCGGGCAATGATGCTGCGGGCGGTCAGCTTCCTAGGTTGCCGAGAGTTGCGGATCGTTCCGTCCGAATTGCGCGGATTTCTACTCATTGGAGGTAACCAACGCGGGCTTCAAGCCCGCTGCCGAGGATCGTTCGAGCGCGACCGCGAAAGATCCGTGGCGATCTTTGATTCTTTATGCGCACGTTCTCACTCCCTCTGTGCTGCGTCGGCGGAAGCAGCAACTGAATTTCCTCGGCTTGCGCCGGCCGGCCTTCCTTGCAATATTCTTTATTGTGAAGAAACTCTCTTGTCAATTATCAGACATTACGCGGACAATGAAAATGAAAAAAGACTTGAACGTGGTGACAGGCGGATGGTGGCGATGGACCCGCTATGAGATCCGCGACGGCTGCATTCGACCGGCGCCGGGATCGCGGCTGGAATCCTACGATCCACGGGATATCTGGCTGAGGACGCGCCCACCCGCGAAGAGCTCGAACCAGCGGCGATCGGGAGAGCCGCCCTACCAGTCTTTGCTGCGTCTGCTTGGCGAACTTGAATACCGTCGGCCCGGCGATGCCCAGCTCGACTTCACGCCCGCCCAGGTGGATCGGCTTCTTGCCCCGCTTACCGATGAGAGCGAAGCAAAGCTGCTGAAATGGTGCGCGCAATATGGACTCCTCGGTATTCTCCTTCACCGCACGGTCCATATTACCTTGGCGCCGCGAACCCGCCTCTACCAAGTTCAGCATACGAAAATCGGGGCGGGCTGGAGCACCACGGAAATCCCGATTACGCGGCACCAACCCATCGTGATACCCTTCGCGATCGTCCAGCCGCTTCGCGGTGCCGGACCCGTAAGTGAGCGCCTTGGAATCACTTGGGCACGCTTCTTCCCAAATGTTCCACCGGTGCAATGCGAATCATTCTCCTATCCAACACCTCTCACGGAAGAGTTTTGGAAGTCGTATGCCGAGCCGGTCGAGGACTTTCTCTTGGGTATGCGCGCGTTGCTGGATTTGCACCAAACAATCAGAGTCTTTCAGTCTGAGTCGCTCAAAGCGCAGCGACTGCTGGAACTGAAGGATGCTCTGACTCCCCGACATCTGGTGGCTGAAGGGCTACTCGCGGGTGTATCGCTGGCGCTGCAGTGGAACACTGACCGACGGATTCAGCAAAAATGGGTGACCAGTTCTTTGCTCGCTTCGCTCGCGACAACGATGCTGGAGGATCTTACTTATGGGCGCGCGCTTGAATGTCCGGGCTGCGGCCACCCCTTCGTCTCGGGTGCGTACCAGGCGAAGTTCTGCTCGGTGCGCTGCAGATGGGCTGAGCAAAAGCGCGCGTCTCGTGCAGGGCGAAAGTCGCGTGTAGGCGTTGGTCCGAGAGAACGAGGCTTCACTCGCGCGCGTTAGCTATAAGCGCAGCTAATATCTGTGCTAGGTCTACGATTTCTAAAAATCGCCCTTTTTCAACCACCCCATAGTATCAACCAAAATCGCTTTCAAAAGCATTAGATGCGCTTGAATCGGAAGAGAGGGGTTAGTATCAGACTGCGTCATCCACCAACTAAATCCCTGTCAGTTCGGAAGTCAGGCGCCTGGCCGAGCGCGGCGCGGAGGAGTTCGAGCACAGCCTGCTCGGGGGGTACCTGTGTAATCCTTGCCTGGCGTATCTGTATAATGGCGGCAGCTATGGCGATTGACCTCGAAAACGTGCGCGAGCGGATGGTGTCGAGCAGCTCGAACGCCGCGGGATAGAAGATCCGCGCGTGCTCGCCGCGATGCGCACGGTCGCCCGTCATCGCCATCGCCATCGCGCAGCCAGACCCATGAAGCAAGAATCATGGCGCAATTGATATTCAACATGGCTGTCATGCGATTCCTGGCAGACCACAGGAATTTTCTTCTCACGAAATTCTTTCTACTCGCCAGTTTCGTCGGGCAAGTCGAGGGATACATCCTTGTCGTGACACTGATCTACGTCATGTTCGACAAGACGCTGGCTGTCCGGCTTGCGCTACTGGTATTGCTGACGATGTGTCTTAATCACGTCCTTAAGATAATCATCAAGAATCCTCGGCCCTTCATCCATGAAGGCACCTATCTCCAGAAGTGGGCGGTATCAACGGAGAATGCAAAAGCACTTGCGACCGAGTATTCAACGCCCTCCGGTCACGCCATGTCCGGTTCGGCGTTCTACTCTTATCTCTACGCGTCTGTAGAAAATCCCTTCCTAAGAATCATCGCAGTCCTGGCGATTCTTGCCACAGGACTTTCGCGCCCCTACCTCGGTGTCCACTATCCCGGGGATGTTATCATTGGTTGGGTGATTGGACTGCTCGTCGCCCTGGTAGCGATAAAACGCGTTGATAAAATCAGCGACAGATGGAATAAGCTGTCATATAAGTATCAAGTGGCGATCGCTGTTGCCTCGAGCGTGATTCTCTGGCTCGCCACCATCGTAATCAACGGTTGGCGCATCGACGGTCAGCCCCGCGCATTTTTGGGCTATACGGGATTTTTGACGGGCATCGTCATTGGCCGCCCCATTGAGTTGAGCACGGTGAACTTCGATCCCAGAAGCTCCAAACCACTTGCAAAAATGCTGCGATTCGCCATATCCGTTGCCATGGTGCTGGTGTCACTGCTCCTTCTCGATAAGGTCTTTAGAGCAATAGCCGATGACTTCTCGGTCCTGGGATACATGTTGCAGTACATCCGCTACACCATCGCAGGTGGCATAAGCATATTCGTCGCGCCTCTACTTTTCACAAAAATCAGATTGGCTGAAACAAACACTGTGGGACCAGCCGAGGCCGCGTCCCGTTTGCACTTGGCCCTTTAAGCCTTTCGTCCAGGCCGCCGTGCGTTCGCAGGAGGCAGATCAAGCGCACACGGCCTTGCCGCAGCCGCCGTCACGGTAATGAGCCTTGAGGCCCCGCCGAATCGAAAAAAGGGCATTCTGCTATCTTGCACACGCCGCAAATGACGGAATTCTCCGCCTCGGCAAGCCTGCCCAGGATACCTTAATCGTTGGCCGGGGTATCTGTATAATGGCGCTGGCTATGGCGATTGACCTGGAAAGCGCGCGCGAGCGGATGGTAGTCGAGCAGCTCGAACGCCGCGGGATAAAAGATCCGCGCGTGCTCGCCGCGATGCGCACGGTCGCCCGTCATCGCTTCCTTCCCGCGGAACTTCACGAGCACGCCTACGATGACGGCCCTCTGCCCATCGGCGACTCGCAGACTATTTCGCAACCCTACATGGTCGCGCTGATGAGCGAAGTCGCCGAGCTCCAAGGCACGGAGAAAGTTCTCGAAATCGGCACCGGTTCAGGTTATCAGACCGCAGTGCTCGCGCGTCTGGCGCGCGCAGTCTATTCCGTCGAGTGCAACGCGCATCTTCACGATCGCGCCCGCGCGCTTCTCAACTCGATGGGCTTCGGCAACGTCTATCTTCGATGCGCCGACGGTTCGGATGGATGGCCCGAGGAGGCACCCTTCGACGTCGTGATGGTGACGGCGGCGATGCCCGGAATTGCTCTTCCGCTGCTGAATCAATTGACGCCGGATGGACGATTGATAGCGCCGATTGGCGAAGATGAACTCCAGACCCTGGTGCGTATCAGCCACAAGACCGGGCACTGGAGCGAGGAATATTTCGGCGAGTGCCGATTCGTAAAGATGACGGGCAAGCACGGCTTTCAGGATTAGCGCGCTGGTTTCGCGCGGCTCGCGGGATGCGGTGCGGCGGGCAGCGGTGGTGACGGACGGCGGATGATGTGATGGGGGAGCGGATGACAGGGACGCGGTGGATTTCGCGCGCGCGCGTGGCAATCGCGCTCGCGGTGTCGCTCGCGCTGGCAGGATGCGTTGGCGGCTCGCCGCCTTCGGCCTACACTCGCACCGGTTCGCAACGCCCGGTCACTCATGTCGTCGTCGCGGGCGAGACCGTTTACCACATAGCGAATGAATACGGCGTCAGCGTCGGGCGCTTGATGGTGGTGAACGGACTCAGCGATCCGCGTGAGCTGCGCGTCGGCCAGGTCCTGACGATTCCAGGTGCGTATCGGGCCGCGTCGATCGGGACTGCGTCGAGCGAGGTGCATCCGTACACCGGCCAGCGGGCGTCGCGCCAATTCCAGTGGCCGGTGTCAAGGGGAGTGGTGTCGTCGGGATTCGGAATCCGCAACGGCGCGATGCACGACGGCGTCGATATCGCGGCGCCGGCCGGCACTCCCGTTTATGCCGCCGACGGCGGCGTCGTGATTTTTTCGGGAACGCTTCATGGCTACGGCAACACTGTGATCATTCGGCACGACGACGATTACGCGACGGTTTACGGCCACAACGAGCGCAACCTGGTCAGCGAGGGCAATCGGGTCGCGCGCGGACAGGAGATCGGAGAGATCGGGCGCTCCGGGCGCACCACCGGAGCGAATCTCCACTTCGAGGTGCGCCGCGACAACGTCGCGAAAGACCCGCTCGCCTATCTGCCCGAGCCGACATCCGCCGGCCCGATCAGCTTTGCCGCGGCCGGCGGCAGCTAGTATCTTTGACCCTCGCCCGCGCGATTGCCCGAAACCAGTACGATGGGATCAACAATGACTGCCGAAGAAATCAAAAAATTGATTCGTAACGTCCCGGACTTCCCCAAGCCCGGAATAATGTTCAGGGACTTCACCCCGCTAATCGCCGACGCGCGCGGTTTCGCCGCAGTAGTCGATCAGTTGGCGCAACCTTACGTCGGTAAAGTGGACGTCGTGCTCGGAATCGAGTCACGCGGCTTTATCGTCGGCGCGCCGATGGCGTATCGATTGGGCGTCGGTTTCGCGATTGCTCGCAAGCCCGGCAAGCTCCCGTCCAATACTGTAGATCAGACCTACGACCTCGAGTACGGCAGCGCGTCGTTGCAGATGCATCAGGACGCGCTCGAAGGCTTGGGTCGCGTGCTCCTGGTCGACGACCTGCTGGCGACGGGCGGCACGGCCGCCGCGGCGCTGCAACTGGTCCAAAAGATCGGTGGAAATGTGATTGGATGCGCGTTCGTCGTCGAGCTCGACGCGCTCAAGGGACGCGAGCGCCTGGCGCCGGTCAACTGCTTCTCGTTAATCCACTATGATTAGGCGATGCGGAGCCCGATGGACAATCGCGAACCGCGTGCGACTGCGGATTCGGATCGGCGCCGCCTGCTAATCGTCCTCGGCGTCACGTCGGTCTATCTCGTCACCGAACTCGTCGGCGGCTATCTGACGGGCAGCCTGGCTCTGCTTTCCGATGCCGTCCACATGCTCACCGACATCGCGGCGTTGTGCCTGGGCCTGCTGACGCTGTGGATATCGACGCGGCCCGCATCGTCGGCGAAAACCTACGGCTACCTTCGCGCGGAAATCCTCGGCGCGTTGCTCAACGGGCTTTTTCTCTGGCTGCTGGTGGTCTTCATCTGGATCGAAGCGGTCGGGCGACTGCGAAACCCCCGTTCGGTTTCAGGGCTGGGCGTGATGGCGGTCGCGATTGTCGGAATCGGCGTGAACACCTTCTCCGCGTGGATGACCTCGACCGACCCGGCCGGCGGCCCAAGGCGTGGAATGGCGGTGCGCGCGGTGTTCGTGCACGTCATCTCCGATCTCGTTGGCTCGGTCGGCGTGCTCGCTTCCGGCGCACTCAACTATTTCACCGGATGGATGCAGGCCGATCCCGCCGTGAGCATATTGATCGGAGGACTGGTGCTGTACGGTTCGTGGGGTCTGGTGCGCGAGGGAGTGGACATCCTGATGGAATCGGTGCCGTCGCATATCGACCTGGACGAAATGCGCACCGACCTGCTCGCCGTCAGCGGCACCGAAGAAGTTCACGACCTTCACGTCTGGTGTCTGACGACCCGGCAGATCGCGCTTTCGGCGCACGCGGTGGTCGCTCCGGATGCGGATCGCGATCGAGTGCTCGCCGAGATGTGCCATCTGCTGCAGACCAAGTTCGACATCCACCATCTAACCTTGCAACTTGAGCGCGACAATCGCCGCGAACACGAGCCGGAACATTTCTGATTCAACCCGATGAACGCTGACATGCTCAACTGATGGCCACCTCGGAACCGGACGGTCCGGGCTTGGACGAGGGCGCGCCGGAGTTGTACGACGAGCCCTGGGTCATTCCGCCATTTCAGCCAATCCGGGCGATCGGCGCCGTCATCCTGATCGCGTGCGGCTTCGGACTCTATGAGTATGTGCTGGTGTCGTTCTGGTCGGTGCCGTGGATGGGCATTCACGAACGAATTCCATGGCCCGCGTTCGCGATCGCGGCAGCGGCGATTGTGCTCTCGATTGCAGGATTGCGACTCGCGCTGGGGCTCGATTCGCCTCACGCCAAACTCGGATTCGGTCTGCTCGCATTCCTGGCATGCATCGTCGTTGGAGCGGGCGGCGGCCGATTCGTCAGCTACGCGATGCGCGGGACGCTGAATCCGCCGTTTAAGCTGAAGCTCGCGGTCGGACAGCAATTCCCAAGCTTCGCGTTCGTCGATCAGAACGACTCGATCCGCCGTGGACCGGTACCTTCCGATGCGACCGCAACTTTGGTTTACATCTATCGCGGAGACTATTGCCCGTTCGCTCGGTTTGAGCTCGCCGAACTGACCGCACGTGCCGGCGATTTTCGCCGCGCTGGCGTTGATACGGTTGCCATCAGCGCCGATCCTATCGAAAGATCGAAGATGCTCGCGGGATTTCTCCGCACGAAAATCCCGCTGCTGAGCGATACCGGCGAGAGCGTCCTCGGCCCGCTCGGTCTCGTGCAACATCATCGCAATGCCGAGCCCGACAACGCGATACCCGCGTTTTTTATCGTCGATCGAAACGGTGTCGTGCGATGGATTTTTACGTCGCCCTATTATCGTGAACTGCCGCGGCCGGATACTCTCCTCGAGGCGGCAAAGTCAGTCATTGCCGGCGAGTCCACGACGGGTCGAGCGCCGACAGCATCGCCGCAGTAGCCAGGGCCGGCGAGTCGGCGGCAAATATCGCTCCTATCGACGCGATTCCTGCCGGTCGCGCGGCCGGGTCGGCGTATGCGAACAATTCGCGCGTGCGGTCGGGCGTGATGCCGCCGAGTGCGAAGACCGGGATCGCGCCCGCGCCGCATGCCGCCCCAAGGCCGCTCGGACCCCACGCGGACACGCCGGCCGGCTTGGATAGCGGATCGAAGACGGGACCGAAAACCGCGAAGTCGGCGCCCTCGCGCGCGGCACCGGCTACATCGGGGGGCGAGTGACTCGACACTCCGATGAGTCGATCGGGTCCGAGCAGCCTGCGCGCCATGCTGACGCCGATGGAATCGAAGGGAAGATGAACACCGTCGGCATCCGCTGCAATTGCTACATCGACGCGATCGTTCACTATCAGCGGTGCACCGGCGCGCGTGCAAATTTCCCGAAGGCGGATCGCCAGTTCGTAGAGAGCGCGCGCGGATAAATCTTTTTCGCGGAGTTGCAATGCGACGGTTCCGGGCGGCGCGGCTTCCCGCGCCATTGTCAGCGCGGCTTCGCACGCGGAGATGAGATCGCCGTTCTTTACGACGCGACGATCGGTGACGAGATAGAGTCGAAAGCTGACGCGCGGCCGCGGCGACAAGGCGGCCTACCCTATCAGGCCGCTCAGCGGGCTGGAGGCGGTCGCGTAGAGCTTGCGCTCGATCCGGCCGGCGCGATACGCCAGGCGCCCCGCCTCGACCGCAAGCTTCATCGCGCGCGCCATCGCGATAGGGTCCTTCGCGCCCGCGATCGCGGTGTTCATCAGCACGCCGTCGCATCCGAATTCCATCGCCTCGGCGGCATCGGACGCGGTTCCCACGCCCGCATCGACGATCACCGGCACCTTCGCCTGCTCGATGATAATCGCGAGGTTGAATGGATTGCGGATTCCCAAGCCTGAGCCAATCGGCGCCGCCAGCGGCATCACCGCCACGCATCCGATCTCCTGGAGCCTCAGGCAAGACACCGGATCGTCGGTGACATACGGCATCACCTTGAATCCCTCCTTGACGAGCACCCTGGCCGCTTCGATCGTCGCGGCGACATCGGGGAACAGCGTCCGGTTGTCCCCGATCACCTCGAGCTTCACGAGCTCGCCCACGCCGACCTCGCGCGCAAGGCGGCAGGTGCGAATCGCCTCGTCGGCGGTGAAGCATCCGGCGGTGTTGGGAAGAATCTGGTAGCGCTTGGGATCGAGATAGTCGAGCAGATTTTCCTTGCCGCGATCGGTGATGTTCACGCGCCGCACCGCGACCGTCACTATTTCGGCGCCGCTTGCTTCGACGGCCGCCTTGGTCTCGGCGAAGTCGCGATACTTGCCGGTGCCGACGATTAGGCGCGAGTGGAATTTCAGCCCGCCCAGCTCAAATGGAGTGTCCTGCATATTTTTCTGCCTCGCGGGTTCGGCGACTAACCGCCGCCGACGAAGTTGATTATCTCGACATGGTCGCCCGCCCTTACCATCGTCTCATCATATCTGGCCTTGGGCACGATCTCGCGGTTGATCTCGACGGCCACGCGGCCGCGGCGCATGTTCAGGCGTTCCAGCAGCGCGGTCAGCGCCGTGTCGGCGTCCAGCGGGTACGGGTCGCCGTTGAGTGTGATTGAGGTTGCGATGGCGTCCGACATTTTTGAGCCGCTTCCCTCGTATTGGGAAGCGGCCCGGGCGCAACCGCAAAGGTTGCGCTGTCGGCTTCCCTACGCCGGCATTACCCGGATCAGGTTCGAGGGGTTTTTTCTCCCGCAGGAGATCTCAGTGCGCATTATGCACACCCCCAGCCCGGTTCGACTATACGATCAAGCTCGTGAGGTTGTCAAAAATGCGCGCGCCACGGGGCTCGGCATGAGTCCGAAAATTCCTTGCGAACACTCGTAGCCGGGCACGCAGCGCAAGCGAAAACGACGAAGAATTATGCCCGAGCCTGACTTCGATCGAGTCCCGACGGCCGTTCAGATCGGGCGATGCGGCTAGCCGGCGGCTTGCCGAGCGCCGCGATGCCCACTGCGCAGACCGACGATAGTTCCCCGGAAGATCGTTAAGGCGCGCGCAGGTGCTGTAATATGAAATCGACCCGTTCCGAAACGGGCCCTCTCGGAACTTCGATGGGCTGATAGGCGGATTCGCGATACGCCTCGAGCGTCAAAGGATACTCCGCTAGAGCGTCGTCGTACGAGTGCTTTCGCTCCTCGTCGGTTTTAAAGATCTCCGGCCACGGCGGCGTGACGAAAACCGTGCGGGCGTATCTGCATAGCCTGGCAGCTGCGCGGTGATGCTCAGGGGCGGGAATGCTGAGCGACCGCGAAAACGTGAGTATCTCCGGAATGCCCCGATCAAAGAACACCGGCAGCGTTCGTTCCTTGATTTGATCGAACAGATACAAGTATCGGGAGAGCAGTAGTTCGCGGAATTTTGCGCGGTTCTGCCAAGGCGTTCCGTCGCCGCCGACACGAACCTGTTCCTGAACGATTGTGCGTCCGGCTTCATCGACGCACAGAAATCCCCTCGCCTTCAGGGCTTCTATTATCGCCGATTTGCCTGCACCCGAGCATCCGGTCACAACATAAAAATTGTCTCGCTCTCGAAACGCCAAGTCAGCCCTCCTTCGAGTGTCAATTGAAGACCTCCGCCGGGATCGGGGATTTTGCAAGCCTCGGTCGAGCGACTTGGCCCGCCGGACTATGACCGTTGACCCATTCGCTGGTCGCGATTGGAACCGCGACGCGCAGTCATCTATCCCGGTTTAGTTGCCTGGTTTAGTTGCCAGGGATTTATTTGGTCGGGGTGGCCGGATTTGAACCGGCGACCACTCGCACCCCAAGCGAGTGCGCTACCAGTCTGCGCCACACCCCGACGCGAGGAACGTCGCGCGAGCGGCAGGCCGCGCCGCACAAACGTCAGGCCGACAGATTATATATTCGCTGCCGGCAAGACCACACCCGCGTGCGTCTTTTCAGTATTAAGATTCTCTCGTGCGTTACATCACTTGCCGGCCGGATCAGATTTTCTTCTTCGGCGCGACGCGCGGACGCCATTGCACGAACGATCGCATATCGACCTGAAAGGTCCAGGCGCTTTTCGACTGATCGATCAGGTGCACGATCTCGTCGCATATCGCCGCCGGCGGAACGAAGTGCGACGGATCCGCGTCGGGCATCGACTCCCGCACTCGCGCACTGTCCACGGCGCCGTCCACGTCGAGCGCGGCAGCATGCACGCCAAGATGCATGAACTCGTAGGCGACCGACTCCGCGATCGCGCGCTGCGCCAGCTTCGACGCGTTGTAGGCGGAGTATTGCGCCGGTCCGCTGCGCGACTCCGATCCCAGCACGAAAATCACGGTGCCGGCCTTGCGCTCGGCCATCTTGCCGATGACGGCTTGCGTGCAGAAGAACGGTCCGTAGGCGTTCACCTTGAGCTGGAAATCGAAATCCTGTTCGGTAATTTCGGTGAAGCGCTTGCGAAGGTACGCACCCGCGTTGTTGATCAACACGGAGATAGGGCCGAGCTCGCGTTCGACGATCTCGACCGCGGCGACGACCTGATCGCGGCGCGAGACGTCGGTCGGCGTCACGACTGCTTTGCCGCCCTGGGCGCGAATTAATTCGGCGGTTTCGTCGAGCTGCGACTTGGTGCGGGCGATCAGCCCGACCGCGTAACCTTCCTTTGCCATTCGAAGCGCGATGTCGCGGCCGATGCCGCGGCCTGCGCCGGTTACCAATGCGACTTTTGCTTCCGACATAGGGCGGAATCTTAGCCGCTGGCGGCCAGCGTGCAAACCTCCGCGCAAGCGCATCGCAGATTTCACCTTGGCACTCGGCGAATCGAGTGGTAGGGTCAAACCATGAGCACGCGGCCGGCGCGATTGATCGTTGCAATATTCGCAGCGCTCGCGATGACCGTCCTGGTGAACGCGCGCGCCGCGTTTTCGCAGGACGCCGAGGATTCCGCTGCGGGGACAGATGCCAGTTGGGAACCCGCCGGGTCTGCCGTCGATCCCGCCGTCGATGAAGACGCGCCAACAGCCGACAAGGTCCTGGAGATTCCCCAGTTGACGTGCGCCACCTACGGCGTGTCCGTCCCCTGCGACGACGGCAGCGATGAGAACGCCGACGACGACGGCCAGGCCATCAACGCACCGTCGCCGGGTGCGCCGCCTACCCTCGATGACGACACCGCCGACGCTAGCCAGCCCAATCAGGATTGGGGCACGCTCGACGATTACCAGAACGAGCAAGCTTACGGGGTCCCATACGCGGTGTATCCCTACCTGGTGACTGTCGCGGCAGGAACGATGAACAGACCGTCGCCGTTTCCCGCGTCGCCCTACGTGCCGATGAGCAGCCCGCTGACTCCGGCCGCGCGCCCGCCGCTGAATCCCGGCGCGTGGATGATTCCTCCTTCGATGTCCCCGTTCAGCCACCCGGCGGGCAATCCGATGATGGGGATGACGATGCCGCATCCGTCGTTCGGATTCCATCATTAACGGCGCCTCGCCGGCCGTTTCGTTTACGCTGAGTTCACGCGCTATTATCTTGGCCCGATCGCGCCGCTATCGACGGCGGCGAGCGGACGGAGATTTGTCATGCTGATAACGGTTGACGTTGGCAATACCGATACCGTGATTGGAATTTACGAAGGCGAGCGCTTGCGCAATCACTGGCGCATCTCGACCGTTCCCGATCGCACCACCGACGAGCATGGCGCGCTGCTCAACACTCTATTGGCGGCGGCGGGCCTGGAGGGCGGCCTCAAGCCTGAAGGGGTTGCGATCGCGTGCGTGGTCCCCCCCTCAACCATGTGATGGAACAAGTCGCCGAGCGCTATTTCCATTGCGCTCCGCTGATGGTGGGGCCTGGAATCAAAACCGGCATGCCGATCCTCTACGAGAATCCCAAGGAAGTGGGCGCCGACCGAATCGTCAACGCGGTCGCCGCCTACGAGCGCTACGGATGCGCATCTATCGTCGTCGATTTTGGCACCGCGACAACGTTCGACTACGTGACTGGCAAGGGCGAGTACGCCGGTGGTGCGATCGCTCCCGGCCTGGGCGTCTCGATGAACGCGTTGATCGAGCACGCCGCGAAGCTATATCGCGTCGAGCTGGTTCGCCCGCGCGAGGTTGTCGGCCGCACCACGGTCGGCTCGATTCAGTCCGGGGTGATCTTCGGCTACACCGCGCTGGTGGACGGACTGGTCGGGCGCATCCAGAAGGAGCGCGGCGAAAAGGCGCGCGTCGTCGCGACCGGCGGTCTCGCCGAGCTGATTGCGCCCGAGAGCGAAACGATTGAAGAAGTTGACGAGTTTCTGACATTAAAGGGACTCAGGCTGATCTTTGAGCGCAACCGGCGCTAGCTTTTGAGGGAGGTTCGATGAGCACGCCCGGGCGAGTCGTGACCGATTCGATGATCGGTCTCAAGATGCCGGATTACTCGCGGATCACACCGCGCGTTGCGACCGTGCTCGGCCACAATCCGAGTCCATTTACGGGACCCGGCACCAACACCTATATAGTGGGCACCTCGAAGCGCCCTCTACTGCTCGACACGGGCCAGGGCGTCGCGATATACGCCGACCTGCTCGAAGCGGCGCTCAAGGAACTCTCCGGCGGTATCGAACTCGAACGAATCGTACTGACTCATGCACACGTCGATCACCTGGGAGGCGTGCGCCAGGTGATCGAAAGATTCGGCGAGCTGGAAGTATTGAAGATGCCGTGGGAGGGCCACGATGCTCCCGCGGGGGCGATTTCCGCGATCGGCGACGACGCCGTAGTTCAGACCGAAGGCGCCACCCTGCGCGCGGTATTCACTCCCGGGCACTCGCCCGATCACTTGTGCTATTATTTGGAAGAAGAGCGCGCATTGTTCACGGGGGACGTCGTGCTGGGCGCAGGTACCACAGTCATTCCCGACGATACTGGCGACCTCGGCGAGTACATGGATTCGCTCAGGCGCTTGCTCGCGCTCGATCTCGAGACGATTTATCCCGCGCACGGCCCGGTCATCCGCAATCCCAAAGAGAAGATCGGCGACTACATCGCTCATCGCGAATTGCGCGAACGCCAGGTGCTCGAGGCGCTCGCGCAAAGTGCGGGACCGCTCGAGGCGATGGCGATCGTGAAGAAGATCTACGTTGACGTTCCTGAGTATCTGCATCTTGCCGCTGCAAGCTCGGTCCGCTCTCATCTGCGAAAGCTCGAGCGAGAGGGCCGCGTGGTGGAGCATGAAAAGCGCTGGAGTGCCAACTAGCAAAGCGCGGGAGCATCACGCTTTTGGCGCATCGATCGCCGCGATGCTGCTCGTTCTGTTCGCAAGCGCGCTCGCGGCTGCCCAGTCGGGCGCCGAAACCGCCGCCTCTGAGACGTGGAAGACGGCGGCCGCATCAGCCGCCGCGGCTGCCCCATCTGCCCCAACCGGGGGATCCGGCGCTGGCGCCCCGATCGCGGAAGCCGCTGCGCCCGCGCCGCCGCGCACTGCCATCGCGCCATCTGCCGGTTCCGCGACCGCCGATAGTCCATCGAACATGGTTGCGACGCCGCTCGACCTCGACGGCGCGCAGCCCGGCACCGCGGAGATTCCGCCGGCCAATTCTTTCAATTCTGCCGACGCGTCGCAGCAGCAGCCGCCGCCGCAGCAGCCGCCGCCGCAGCAGCAGCTGCCGAGCACTCCGCCCGATTCGCAGCCATACAATGAGAGCGGTGAAGTCGCGCGCTATCAGGAGGAGCAGAACGGGTTGCCGCCCGAGCAGCTCAGGGGCTTGCAGCAGTTCGACAGCGAGGGCGAGCTTTCGACTCCATTCGGAATGCAATTGCGCGAAGCGCGGCGCACGCTCAAATCCGGCGAGGAGGCTGACGGCCTGCTGATTACGGCTGTCGCCAAAGGCAGCCCGGCCGCGGCGGCCGGCTTGCGCGCCTACAGTCACGGCATCCATGACGCGATTACCGGTGTGGCGATCGTGGGCGCGATGGTTCCGTTCGGGCAATTCACCATTCTGCTGCTGCCCGTTATTGACTATATGGAAGTTGGTGAAAGCTACGACCTGATCATCGGCGTCGATGGCTCGCGCGTGACCAACTTTCTCGACTTCCAGGACCGCATGCGCGACCTTCAGCCGGGCGAGGTGATCTACTTAAGCGTCGTGCGCAACGGCAAACGCCTCCAGGTGACGATGCCGGTGCCGGCCGACGTTCTGCAAGCCACCAACTGATCGAGCCTCCCGAGCTTTACGCGCCCAGCGACTTTCTCTATATTGTCAAATTCTGTCCGTTGAGGAAGACTTTTCCCGGCGAGACGGTGTTGAGTTGAGTGCCTTCCGTGCGGAGGCGATGACATTTGGCGTCTGCTCGCGCCTGGATCCGACGTTTGGACCGGGACTCCGAGTGATTCGAGCGCTCGTTCATTCGAGGTCGCTCTGAGGCGGGGTTGCCGGGTACGCGGCAGCCCCGATTTTCTTGGAGTGACAGGATCGTTTGGGAGAGAATATGACGCAAGACAAAGTTCGCGTGCCCGATCTCGCGCGCATGAAGGCCGCGCGGCAGCCGATCACGATGCTGACTGCGTACGACTTTCCATTCGCGAGAATCTTCGACAACTGCGGCGTCGATCTGCTCCTGGTCGGCGATAGTCTCGCCATGGCGGTGCGCGGCGAGGCCAACACCCTGGCCGTCACCATCGACGAGGTCATCTACCACACTCGTGCGGTTGCGCGCGCGCGGCGCCGTGCGCTGGTGGTCGCCGACATGCCGTTCCTGTCGTATCAGGTAAGTCCCGAAGACGCGTTGCGCAACGCCGGCCGTCTCGTCAAGGAAGGCGGCGCCGAGGCGGTGAAGCTCGAAGGCGGTGTCGCGATAGCCGAAGCGGTGGCGAGAATCACCGCGATCGATATTCCCGTGATGGGCCACGTCGGACTGACGCCGCAGTCGGTTCATCGGATGGGCGGGCATCGCGTGCAAGGCCGCAAGTCCGGGCGCGCGCCCGGATGCCGCGAACGGCTGCTCGAAGACGCCGCCGCACTCGAAGCCGCGGGCGCATTCGCGATCGTGGTCGAGGGCGTGCCGCCGTCGTTGGCGCGCGAGATAACCGCCAGCGTCGCTGTCCCGACTATCGGCATCGGCGCCGGGCCCGATTGCGACGGCCAGGTGCTCGTGATGCACGACATGCTCGGGCTGGGCGAGTCGTGCGCGCCGCGCTTCGCCAAGCCGTTCGCGCATCTGTGGAACGAGGCCGCGGCCGCTGCAAGCAGCTACGTGCGCGAAGTGAAGGAACGCGCGTTTCCGGCGCCGGAGCATTGTTACGCCGAATCGAGGGGCGCCTCGCGATGATGGTCATTACCTCACCCGACGAGATGACCCGTTATTCCAGTGACGCGCTCCAACGTGGTGAACGAATCGGGCTGGTGCCCACGATGGGCTGTCCGCACGAAGGGCATCTGACGCTGATGCGCGAGGGGCGGCGCCGGTCCTCGGTTCTGGTCGCGTCGATCTTCGTCAATCCCACCCAGTTCGGCCCCGGCGAGGACTTCGCGCGCTATCCGCGCAACTTCGAGCGCGACTGCGCGATGCTCCAGACCGCGGCGGTGGACGTGGTGTTCGCGCCGAAGCCGAGTGCGATGTACCTGCCCGACGCGCAGACCTGGGTCGAAGCCGGCGAGATTACCAGCGGCCTGTGCGGCCCGCATCGCCCCGGCCATTTCCGCGGCGTGACGACGGTGGTCGCCAAGCTGTTCAACATCGTCAAACCGCATCTGGCAGTTTTCGGCGAGAAGGATTTCCAGCAACTGCGCGCGATCCAGCGGATGGTCCGCGACCTGAACTTCGACGTCGAAATTATCCCAGTGCCGATCGTGCGCGAAAAGGACGGGCTCGCGATGAGTTCGCGCAACGCCTACCTGTCGCCCGCCGAGCGCGAAGACGCGCTGGCGCTGAGCCTCGCGCTCCGCGCAGCCCGGGAGAAGCATCGCGCGGGCGGATGCTGCGCCGAGGAAATAGTGTTCGCGGCGACTCGTGTGCTCAGCCGGGTGAAAGGAATCGCGATCGAATACGTCGAAGCAGTGGATGCCGAGACGCTCGCCAGCCATCCCTCGCTCGATCGTCCGATTCTAATCGCGATAGCGGCCCGCGTCGGCAAGACGCGGCTGATCGACAATGTAGTGCTCCAGCCGTAACCGCGAAGGCCGGCCGCAGTCAGGTCATCAGGAGAATCAGCAGGCCGCCGGCTACGATGAATCCACCGCCCAGCAGGATTCTGTCGTCAGGAAACTGCTTGAAGAGAATAAGCGAAATCACCTGCGACACTACGAAAAAGATCGCGATGTAGATTCCCATCAGTCGATTGAAATCGACACCGCCCTGATTGACCAGCACTCCGTATGTAAAAAGAATGACCGCGCCGGCTGCGAGCCAGTAGGCCGGGCCGCGAAGTCCTATCCGGATGAGCGCGTCGCCGCCCACCTCGAGCGCCGCAGCGACCACCAGGATCGCGAGAGTCTTAAGAATCAAAGCCCGGGTGGCCTAATAATAATCAACCGGGTCGATCTGCCGCTTCGCGCCCCAGTAGAAAAGCATATTCTCAGTCAGCCCCTGCCAGGTGAACTTTCCCGGCGGCATCAGCAGCCGTTTGAACATCGACTTGAGCGAGTAGAACTCCTTGGTGCATCGCCACACGCCTTCTTCGACTTCCTGCGGCGACATGTTCTTGGGCACGAACATGCAGCGGAAGTTGTTGGTATAGAGGTCGGCGTCGGGGATGATCACGCGGCCCTCGTCCTCGAGCTGCGTGCGCATCGGCGTACCTACGCGCGGCGTGACGGTGTTGAAGAACGCCTCGGGCGCCTTGACCTCGTGCAGGAACTTGAGCGTGGCGTCGAAAATTCCCGGATGATCTTCTTCCAGCCCGAACAGGAAGTTGAGCGAATAGTATATCCCGTATTTTTCGAGCTTCTTGAGCAGCTTCTTGTACTGGCTGGCGTGATTCTGAATCTTGTTCATCGAGAGCAGGCTGTCCTGGCTGATCGATTCGACCCCGATGTTGACGTGGAAGACGCCCGCCTTGGCCGCCAGTTCCAGCAAATCGTCGTCGTGATTCGAGTTGATCGTCCACAGGCACGAGAAGCGGATGTTGAGCGGCTCGAGCGCCTTGAAGAGATCGCGCGCGAACTTGTGCTTGCCGGTGATCTGATCGTCGATGAACTGAAAGCGCTTGAAGCCGGTAATCTTGACGACCTGCTTTATCTCCTCGACGATGTCCTCAATCGGCCGCGTCCGATAGGCGCCATCGTAGAACACCGGAATCTCGCAGAACGAACACCGATAAGGGCATCCGCGGCTTGCCTGCACCGGCACCGCCTTGAAGAGGTAGCGATTGAGCTTGAGCAGCTCGTGGCGCGGGCGTGGCAGGTTCTTGAGATCGTGCAGCTTGTCGGCCTTGTAAATCGGTTTGAGCTTGCCGTCGCGCCAATCCTGGAGCAATTCGGGCCACACCAGGTCGGCCTCGCCCTTCACGACCGCGTCGCAATGCTGGAGCGCCTCTTCGGTCTGCAGCGTCGCATGGAATCCGCCGAACACGACCGGGATGCCGCGCTTGCGGAACTCGTCGCCGAGCTGGTACGCGCGCAGCGACGCGCCGATCGTGGTGGTCATGCCGACCAGGTCCCATCCGCCGTCGAAGTCGATGTCCTCGAGGCGTTCGTCGCATAGCGTTACGTCGTAATCGTCGGGCGTCAGTCCCGCCATCAGCGGAATCATCAGGCCCATGATCAGCCGCCAGCGGGTCTTATGCGGGGTGCCGTCGAGATGGACGGTCGTGGGTTGCACCAACAGAATTCGGGGCTTCTTGCCGTTCATACTTCCTCTGCCTGCAAGGGCTTGCTTCGCCTTGCTACAGGCTTTCAGTTTCCATTGAGATTGACGATGCTGTCCGGCCGGTAATCCATATCAGGACCAGGGCAAACACGTAACTGCCGAACGCCGCGCCCCAGGTGAAGTACTCTAGCCGATTAAACATTGCCAGGACCACGAGCAGGTAGGCGAAATCGCGCCCGCTCCATCGATCGACTTTGTCCAGCCACGCCGCCGCCCGCTCGCCCCTTATCTTGAAGGCGCGCCAGGTCGCGTAAGTGCACATCATGAATCCGCCGAGCAGGATCGGAATCAGGTACAGGTAAGCGCGGCTGTGGTCCACCCGGTAGCATCCGATGAGCAAGCCGACGAAGACAGCGACGTGCACAATATTGTCGGTGGCTACATCGAGCGTGCCGCCAAACTCGCTCTCGACCATTTTAAGCCGCGCCAGTTCGCCGTCGACGCCATCGATCGTGATCGAGATCAAAAAGAAAATTGCCGCGAACAGCCGCATCCAGTAATTCGGAACCGAGAACATCCAGGCGCACGCCAGGCCGAACGCCGTGTTGGCGACCGTGACCATGTTGGGCGTGACGCGGGTCTGCGCGAGCCAGTAGCTGATTCGCCACGAAATCCGGCGGTCAACCCATCGCGCCATCGGGGCGTCTTTGTGGGCCGATTCCTCGCGAATCGATTTCGCCAGCCGCAGTTCCGCTTCCTCGCGATCCTCGGGTCGCCCGTTCAGCGCGAACGGCAGCAGACTCGCCGCCGGCGTCGCGAGCCGGGTCGAACTTGCCGCGCTCTTGAGAATCTCGCCGATCGGACCAGTCGCGATTTCGCCGCCCTGGTCGCGATCCGTGCTGACTGTCCGAAATACCGATCGCGGATTGGAGGCGTGGGCGGCCAGCAGCCGGGCCAGCTGCGACTTCGCAATTACCAGGTTTCCCGAAAAGGACACGCACGGCGACGATGGGTCGATGCCCAATCCATCCGCATTGCGATGATTCAGAATCTCACTGAACGATTCGACCATCGACACCGAGTCGCTGTCTTTGAACCGGCCCATCGCGCGAGCGAGGTCCGGATACAGCTCGCGTGGCGCCGCCACGACAAACCGTTTGATCCCGGCGCGTTCGCAACTAATCATCAGCCGCTCTAACAGCGGGCGGCCGAAGACCGCGTTATTCGCGCGATCGGGTGCAGCGATTAGAGCAGTCTCAATCACCAACGTCTTATTTGAACCCGGTTTTCCCCCGTCTTCTGCAATGGACATCACACGCTAACATAGCCGTAACGCGAGCGGAAGTAGCCCTGCTACTAACTTCAACTCCTAATTATGAGTTCGGCTCCTGCAGTCGGCTTTATTTCATCGGTACTCTGGAGCACATCGTCGATGGCGACCGCGCTGCCTTCCGATCGCGGCAACTTTCAATTGGCATCGAAACCTAGCAGGCTGTTGAAAAAGTAATTTTCAACGCCTGCTCCCTCTCTCTTGTCTCCCCTAATGGGGGAGAAGTTGTCGGTAAGAAGACAGTTTTCACGCAGGGTGTTGAAGGACTTGAATCGAAACCAACGATCGATCCCAATTCTTCAACACCCTGCTAGAGGCAGCCCGCCGCGGCTGATAAACTGACCGGTTCATGGCCACGATTACCGCTCTGCTATTCGACTTTGGCGGCACGCTCGACGGGCCCGCGCATTGGCTCGACCGATTTCTCGCAAGCTACCGCGCCGCGGGAATCGAAATTTCGCGCGCCGAACTCGACCCGGCCTTCGAGCACGCGACGCGAATGGCTTACGGCGCGACCAGAATCGTGGCGCGCTTCGGGATGACGGACCTGGTGCGATTCCTCGTTGGCCATCAACTCGAATACATCAGGAAAAGCGGCCCGGACACGCTTGCCGCGATACTCGGCGACTCTGGCGCCGCGGGACGCCATCGAGTCGTCGAGCGCGTCACGAACTCTTTCGTCCGCGAGACGTCTGCCGGACTGGCGCATAGCCGCGATGTCATTGGCAAGCTCAAGAGCCGCTTCAAAATGGGCATCGTTTCGAACTTCTATGGAAATCTCGACTGCATCCTGGCGGAGGCGAAGCTGGATCGATTCTTCGACGCGGTTGCCGATTCATCGCGGGTTGGAATTTTCAAGCCCGAGGCGGGCATCTTCGAAGCCGCGCTGAAAAAAATGCGTTGCGCGCCCGAATCGACCGCGATGATTGGCGATTCGCTCGCCAAGGATTGCGCACCCGCGCACAAACTCGGAATGCGGACCGTCTGGCTGCGCACCACCGAATCGCAATGGGGCGATGATGCTTCCCAGCCCGACACCGCCGCCGACATCTCGATCCGCTCAATCGACGAAGTTGCGCAAATTCAATGGTGAAGGGATTGCAAGGTGCGATTATTGCAGCCGGCCGCGGCGAGCGGCTGCGCAACTCGACGCGTGACGATATTCCCAAGCCGCTCGTCAAGCTGGGCGGCGAGGCGATGCTCTTGCGGCAGGGGCGTGCGCTGATCGAGGCGGGAGCATCCTCGGTTGTTGCGGTAATCAACTCCGAGACGGCGCGGGTTGCGAGCGAAATGGCGCTCGAGATTCCGCCGTCGGTCCATCTCGTCGTTCGCGACACCGCCAACTCGATGGAAACGATGCTGGCGCTGGGCGACGTGCTGGAACCAGGATGGTTTATCGCGGCGACCGTGGACGCCGTAATTCCGCAGGCGGAATTGGCGCGTTTTGTTAATGAGTCGCGCCGTAAAATCGAGGATTGCGGCGAGAAAAAATTGGCTGGCGTGCTGGCCGTCACCCGATGGCGGGGCGAGGCGAAGCCACTTTTCGCCGATGTAACGGAAAATGGCTTGATCCTGCGGCTCGGCAACCGTCAGACTTCTATGGTGACGGCGGGACTCTATTTCCTGTCGACGCGAGTTTTTGACTGCGCTGCTGACGCGCGCCGCGCGGGACTCGACGCGCTCCGCCGCTTCCTCGCGCTGATTGTCGAGCGCGGGATGCAACTGGATGCGATCGAGATCGAAGGATCGATCGACGTCGATGAAGCGTCGGACCTCGACGCCGCGCGCATTGCGATACGGAAGATGCCATGAGTTATCGAGCTTTGGGAATTTATCGGGAGCCCGAATTTTCACCGGGCAAGGTCGAGGCCGACGCCGCGATCCTTGACGCCACTTTGTCGGAACTCAGGCGCGAAGGCGTCGAGATCCAGGCGATGGATGCGGTCAGCTTCGCGACGGCCGCAGCTATCCGCGCCGATATCGTGCTGCCGATGTGCCAGGGTCCGCGCGCGCTCAAGCGTCTGGCCGAAGTCGAGCAGGCGGGAGCGGCCGCGATCAACTCCGCGCTCTCGATTCGCAACTGCTACCGCGATCTGCTCGCGCCCGGGCTGGAGCGGGCCAGAGTGCCGACGCCGCCGGGCGCGCTGGTGGAGGCAGACGAGCCGCTTGATGTGCGCAAGCTTGCCGGGCTGGATTTGTCGGCGGGCGTGTTCGTCAAGCGCGGCGATTTGCATGCGCTCGCCCCTGAAGATGTGCAGCGGGCGGCCGATCGCGCCGAGGTCGAATCGATTCTCGCTGATTTCGTACGGCGCGGAATCCGCTTCGCCTACCTGCAACAGGAAGTCGTCGGCCGGGTCGTCAAATTTTACGGCGTCAGCGGAGTTTCCTATTTCACCGCCCATCCTGAAGACGAGGAAGTCGCCGAAGCCGCGGTGCGCGCGCTGTCGGAAGCGGCTTTGGCGGCAGCCGCCGCGCTTGGGCTCGAGGCATGGGGCGGAGACGCGGTCTTGAGCGGCGATCGTTTTGCGATTATCGACTTTAACGACTGGCCCAGTTATAGCCGGGTGCGCCGACCCGCCGCTCGCGCGATCGCACGGCGCGCGATGAGTCTGCTTGGCCGCCCGCGCTAGACACGGCAAGAAATTCAAACAAGGAATCGGACCGCCACCACTCTGATGACCACCACCAACGGAAAACTTCCGGCAATCAAGACCTCGGTTCCAGGCCCCAAGTCGAAGGAGATCTTCGACACCGAACAAAAGTATATCGCGCCGGGGCGCCAGCGAATTTCGCTGCTCGCCGGCATCGCGTTCGATCACGGCGAAGGCGCGACGCTTACCGACGCCGACGGCAACACCTACGTGGATTTTTTCGCGGGCGTCGCGGTCGCGAGCCTCGGCCATGCGCATCCCGCATTGGCGCAAGCGCTGGCGCGCCAGGCGTCGCGGCTGATAGTCGGCACGTTCGCGACCAAAGAGCGCGCGGCGGCGTTCAAGCTGCTGGCCGAAGTCGCGCCCGCGGGACTCAACCGCGCGCATCTATATAGCGGCGGCGCGGAGGCGGTCGAAGCCGCGCTACGGCTGGCGCGTTCCGCGACCGGCAAGCATGAAGTTGTGAGTTTCTGGGGCGGCTTCCACGGCAAGACCGGCGGCGTGATCGGACTTATCGGCGACGAATCGAAGCAAGGCTACGGACCGCTGCAGGGCGGGCAATACACGGTGCCGTACGCGGACTGCTACCGATGCCCGTTCAAGCTGAAGTATCCCGAGTGCGGGCTTTATTGCGTCGATTTCGCGCGCCAGCAAATCAAGATGAGTTCCGGCGGCGCGCTCGCTGCGATCGTCGCGGAGCCGATGCAGGGCACCGCGGGCAACGTGATTCCGCCCGACGACTGGATGCCGGCGGTCAAATCGGTGGCCAAGGATTTCGGCGCGCTGCTGATCGCCGACGAAATGATCACCGGCTTCGGACGGACCGGAAAATGGTGGGGCGTCGAGCACAGCGGCGTTCGCCCGGATATCGTCACCGTCGGCAAGGGGATGGGTTCCGGATATCCAGTTTCGGGCGTGCTGCTAAGCGACGAACTGGGCAAGGCGGAGCCGTTCTCGAAACCGAGCGCGTCGTCGTCGAGCTACGGCGGAAATCCGCTCGCGGCAGTGGCGGTGGCGGAAACGATTGGCGCGATTCAGAAACAGCACCTGGTCGAGAACTCGCGCAAGGTCGGCGCGATGATGCTGTCGCGGCTGGTGCAACTCAAGGAAAAGTACCAGTTCGTCGGTGACGTTCGCGGCAAGGGACTGCTGATTGGCGTCGAACTGGTTCGCGATCTCGAGAGCAAGGAACTGCTCGGCAGAAAAGTCACCGAGCTGATATTCGCCGAATGCCTCAAACGCGGGCTGGTGATCATGGGCTACTTTCCCAAGATTCGAATCAATCCCGCGCTGGTTGTTACTGAGGCGCAGGCCGAGGCCGGCATCGCGATCCTCGACGAAGTATTCGCGCACGTTCGCGACCACGTCGATTGGCGCCACGCGTAAGAGCGATTTGTTTCGATGGCCAATCCGAATGGCAACGCGGCGCTGTTCTTCGATCTCGGCGGCACGCTGGTCAAGCTCAACGACGCGCGCGAGATTCCGCTCGACGCAAACGGCGACGTAGTAGTCGAACTGCTTCCCGGCGTGGCTGAAAAGCTTCGCCCGATGCACGACCATCTGATGTTTGTCGTGACCAACCAGGCGGGAATCAGGCGCGGCCGGCTCACGGCGGAAAAAATGGAGGCCGCGCTCGCGAAGCTTGACCATCAGCTCGGCGACATCCTGACCGCGTGGCAAATCTGTCCGCATACCGACGACGACAAGTGCGAATGCCGCAAGCCCAGGGGCGGAATGATCACGGAGCTTGCTGACCTGTACGGCGTGGATTTGGCATCGTCGACGATGGTCGGCGATCAGGAGGTCGACAGGCTGGCGGGCGAAGCGGCGGGCGTCGCTAGCTTCGTCGCGGCCAAAGATTTCTTCGGGTGGAAGTGAAGAGTGCGGAGGGGAGGACTTAATTGTAGTGAAACCCGCCGCGGGTTTCAGCACGGATGACCCCTGCACCCAATGTTAAGAAGATCGGCACCGCCGCTGGATGCGGGCGGACGGCCGTCCAGGGTTCCATGATGCGCCGCGGGGCCGGCGCAAATCCTGCGTCGGCCCCGCGGCTATCGTATCGGTTGGCGATGGCAGAGAATCAGTGCGCCGCTTTCACCATCGCCTCGGTGGTGAAGAAGCTCTTGTCCACCGCGCCCATGTTGATGTACCAGCACTCGCGCTCGGGCGTGTCACGGCCCGGCAGATAGCACATCGAGGCCATCCCCGACTGCAAGTCAGTCGAGCACGCGCCCACCACGAACGAGCGCTTGAACGGATAAATGGCGACCTTCGCATCCGCCACCGGACGGTCGCGATTGGCGAGCCAGTAGATGTGGTTGCGGAACAGTTGGCCCGAACGATCGTAGGTGTCGATATACGGCTCGAACCACATCTCGCCGTCGACGTACACCACGGTCTTCGAATCGATCGCATTTATTTTTCCGGCCCGCGGCGTCGCCTGCACCACGTACATATGGCGGGCCTCCCATGCCTCGGGACACGCGCTGGTGCCGCCGTCGGTCTCGCATCGGATCTCAGGCGAATGATCGGCGTGCGCGACTGCGAGCATGTTCTTCTCGCCCAGGTACTTGTAGTCATACTGCTCGGTCTTGGGATTGAAGCCAGCGTAGTGATCCGGATCCCAGGTAGTCGCCGAGCTGCCGTTGGTGGTGGTCGCCGAGCTCATCTGAGCCTCGTTGAGACGCCTCACACGCCGCGTATTCTTGGCCCAATCCCAGACGTCGTCGCCACGGTTGGGGTCGCTATAACGAAAGCGGATGAAGCCGGTGCCGCGAATCTCCTGCGGTGACAGGATAGGATAGAGAGCGAACAGCCAGAAGCGGCCGGTCACCTTGAAATCGGGGTCGGTCGGGATCGGCTCGACCTCGGTGCGGCCTACCAGGTCGTAGCCCGCGTAATGGCCGATCTCGAAGTTTTCGATCTGGCGCGTCTGCGGGCCACTCTGCTCGTAGGCCGACTCGCAGTCGTAAAAGCGCAGGTCGTAGTCATCGCTGGTGATCGGGCGAAAGACGTTGTTCCAGATGATCTTTTCGGCCACCTGCGGGTCGTTCGGATCGATCAGTGGGAACGGCTGGCCGGCGACGAAGCCGGTCAAGCTGCGATGGTCGTTGGAAAGGCGTACCTGCGAGGAATATTTCTCGGTCGCGTCCATGTATGGCGGCGGCCAATCGACGCGCTGGGTCGCGATGATCTTCATCGTCATCCCGTGCTGGACCTTGTAATAGACGCCCGGCGAGACCAGTTGTTTCACCTGCGCCGCGTTGCTGGGGGTGATGAAGTCGCCCGGCTTCACCTGCGCGGACGCGGTCGATACGCCGAGCATGAGCGCCAGCGCAAACGCTGTGACCGTCACGACGAACTGCGTGGCTCTGTGGAGAATTCTATTGATCATCTCTGTTCCTCCGATTGAATCGCTGCGCCGAGAGTATAAGGCAGCCTGATAACGTGGACGCATAAACCATGCCAGTACTAATAGAGGGAAATTTCCAACAGTCATCGTTAGAACCTGTCATGTCTCTGGCGCACTCTGATACACCTAGTGCTTCCGTTTGCGTCATTGCTATTTTGGGATCATTCGCGCTTGCCAAGCTTTCCAGTGGCCGAGCGAGAATAATCGCTGCTACAGAACTGTCGCCGTAAATCGCACAGGGCTTGCATTTCTCTCGTATCCGGCTAAACTGCGATTAGCACTCAGGCATCGCGAGTGCCAATTGACAAAACCCGGACAGTAATTAACTTTCCGACGGCTGGAATTGTCCAACCGAGCAACACTTTTAGCAAGCAAGGAGGCTGCTGGTCCCCAATGAAAATCAAGCCACTGGGCGATCGAATTCTCGTCAAGCGTATCAAGGAAGAGGAGCGGACCAAGGGTGGAATAATCATCCCGGACACCGCCAAGGAAAAGCCGCAGGAGGGCAAGGTTGTCGCCGTCGGCAAGGGCAAATATGGCGACGACGGCAAGCTTGATCCCTATCGAGGTCAGGGCGGGGGACAAGATCCTGTTCGGCAAATACTCGGGCAGCGAGTTCAAGCATGAGGGCGAAGACCTGCTGATCCTGCGCGAGGACGACATCCTGGGAATCATCGAGTAGGCATTTCGGCCCGCTCGCAACCGAATCCCAATCTGATCCGATGAAACCTTCAATAATAGGAGAGGCAAAATAACCATGCCTGCAAAGATAGTTCGTTTCGGACAAGAATCGCGCGAGAAGATCCTCAAAGGGGTCAATATTCTCGCCGATGCCGTCACAGTGACGCTCGGTCCCAAGGGCCGAAACGTTGTGTTGGAGAAGAGCTTCGGCGCTCCGACCGTGACCAAGGACGGCGTCACAGTCGCCAAGGAAATCGAGCTCGAAGACAAGTTCGAGAACATGGGCGCGCAGATGGTCAAAGAGGTCGCATCGAAGACCTCCGACGTGGCGGGCGACGGCACCACCACCGCCACCGTGCTGGCCCGGCAGATCTTCACCGAGGGCATTAAGATGGTCGCTGCGGGGCACGATCCGATGTCGCTCAAGCGCGGAATCAATCGCGCGGTCGAGGCTATCACGGGCGAGCTCAAGAACCTGTCCAAGCCGACCAAGGATCGCAAGGAAATCGCGCAAGTCGGCACCATCTCGGCCAACAACGACTCGACCATCGGCGACATCATTGCCGAGGCGATGGAGAAGGTCGGCAAGGAAGGCGTCATCACGGTCGAAGAGGCGCGCGGCTTGGAGACCCAGCTCGAAGTGGTCGAGGGGATGCAGTTCGACCGCGGCTACCTGTCGCCGTACTTCGTGACCGATCCGGAGCGGATGGAAGCGAAGCTCGACGACGTGTTCATCCTGATCCACGAGAAGAAGATTTCGTCGATGAAGGATTTGCTTCCCATTCTCGAGACGATCGCCAAGAGCGGCAAGCCGTTCCTGATTATCGCCGAGGATATCGAAGGCGAGGCGCTGGCCACGCTGGTGGTGAACAAGATTCGCGGCACGCTGTCGTGCGTCGCGGTCAAGGCGCCCGGCTTCGGCGATCGGCGCAAGGCGATGCTCGAAGACATCGCGATCCTGACCGGCGGGCGCGCTATTTCCGAGGAACTCGGACTCAAGCTCGAGAACATCACGCTGAACGACCTCGGCCGCGCCAAGCGCCTGGTCGTGGACAAGGACAACTGCACGATCATCGACGGCGCAGGCAAGAAGGCCGACATCGAGGGTCGTATCAAGCAGATTCGCGCGCAGATCGAAGAGACCACCTCGGACTACGATCGCGAGAAGCTGCAGGAACGGCTGGCCAAGCTGGTCGGCGGAGTGGCCGTGATTCGGGTGGGCGCCGCGACCGAAGTCGAGATGAAGGAAAAGAAGGCCCGCGTCGAGGACGCGCTGCATGCAACCCGCGCCGCAGTCGAAGAGGGCGTGGTCCCGGGCGGCGGCGTCGCGCTGATTCGCGCCTCGAGCGTGCTCGACAACATGCGCGCCAGCGAGGCGGAAAAAGTCGGCATCGCGATCATCAAGAAGGCGATCGAAGGCCCGGCGTGGTGGATCGCATCCAACGCGGGATGGGAAGGCTCGGTCGTGGTCGACAAGATCAAGAACAACAAGGGGCCGTTTGGATTCAACGCGGCCAGCGAGGAGTTCGAGGATCTGATGAAGGCCGGAATCATCGACCCGACCAAGGTCGTTCGCAGCGCGCTGCAGAACGCGGCGTCGGTGGCGAGCCTGCTGCTGACGACAGAGTGCATGGTGGCGGAGAAGCCCGAAGAAAAGGGCGGCGGCGGAGGTGGCGGAATGCCGGGCGGAATGCCTCCGGGCGGCATGATGTAGTCAAGAACTCTATTGCGCGCCAAGTCACTGCCTGGCGACATGATTAACATCAGCGGCGGGGCCATCGAGGCTCCGCCGTTGTAATTTTTACTCTGCAAAACGCGCTGCAAGCCGTGAATGTTCCAGATGGCTCTTCAGCGATGTCACTGCGATGCAACAAATCGCTCGCGTGCAACGACGATCAAAGATTTCAATCGTGCTATCGGCGGACTGGATGGCGCCGAAATACTCAATGAACTGGCCCCGAATCGGCTCCAGTCAGTCGGTCCGCAAATCGGGCGGCAGCGTTTGTCCGAAGCTCACATTTCTTGGCCCCGCCCTTGCTAAATAGTTAACCGGTCCGCGCTGTGAAGGCCTTGGGAATTGGGCTGCCGCAGCGCTCGTCCAGGAGGGAGTCGTCGATGGTAGTTCGAGCGCTCATTGCGCACAACTCGGGAATCACGCGCGACGTCATACGCACTCATCTCGAGTGCGGCGGATGCCAGGTGGTGGCGGAAACCGGGACGGTCGCGCAGACAATCGACGTTTTTCGCACGACGCGTCCGGATGTGATCACGCTCGACGTCTGGCTGCGCGGCGCCCAAGGCGTCGATGCGTTGTCGTTGTTCAGGACGATTCGCCGCGAGTCGCCTGCGACTTCGATCGTGATCGTCAGCGCGTCGCAGTCACCCGACGACCAGGGAATCTATCGGCGCGAGGGCGCGCTCGAATGCGTCGCGGAGCCGTTCGACAGTTTCGGCCTGAAGCGGGTATGGCGCCGGCTGTCGGATGTTTATCCCGAGCTCAGACGCACCGACGAGGCCGCCTCCGGGCGCCGATTCTCGTCGTCAGTCTGATTCTCGCACCAGCAAGCGTTCAATTGAGACGGGCTGGCCGGGCACGCAATTGACCCACAGCACCCATCCGGAATTCTCGCTCGAATAGAGGGGCGCAGGCGTTCCGCAATAAAAGGCGGGCGTCGAGCCCTGCGACACGTCGCCTAAGACGTGCACGTGGCCGAGCGCCACGTAGTCGTAGCGCGAGCGTTCGATTTCCGCCGGCGTGATCGGCGACGATCGTTCAATCTCGCCTTCATCCATGAAAAAACCGTGCGCCAGCGCGATGTTCCAGAGTCCTTCCTGCCGCTCGGGCACGCCGCTGAGCGGCCGGTAGTCCGGCGTATGCTCGACCAGCGCGCGGCCCCATACGCGAGTCGCAAGCTCCGGAAAATCGATTGTCCTGCCCTCGGGCTCAAGAATCAGGTGCAGATTTTCCGGCCTCGCGCCGGGCGCAAGGCCTGTGTAGATCGATCGCTCGTCGTGCGCGTCATGATTGCCGGGAATCATCACGACTGGCATCCGCGCCCGTCCGATCGCTTGCATCGCGAAGGCGAGGCCTTCTTCGCTGACGCGCGCCGAATCGAACAGATCGCCGACTATCAGCAGCAGGTCGGCGTTGTGGTCGTTGGCAATATCGATGACCCGAGCAAAGGCGTTGCGCACTCTGGCGCGCAACTGCAGGCCGCGCTCGCCTGACCCGAACGTATCGCTTTCCAGATGAACGTCGGAAGTATGAACGAACCTGAGTGGAAGGCGCGGATGCGGCTTACCTGGCAAAATTCTGTCCTTCGATGCGGCCGCGGGGTCGCGGGCGCTCAGTTCCGGTGGATGGCAACATGCTGTAGAGTCAGATTTACCGGAGTTCGAGCGCCCATTCCATCGCTCGAGCCGAAAAGCCGCGAGGCGCACAAGCGTATCGCAGGGGGTTTTCTCACTTGATCGTCGTAATGAAATCGCACGCCACCGAAGCCGAAATTCAGGCGGTTGCCAGGATGGTCGAGGATCTCGACTACAACGCGCACATTATCCGCGGCGTCGAACGCACGGTTGTCGCATGCGTGGGCGATGAGCGTGGCGAGAAGCATCAGCTGACGCATCTGGAATCGGTAGCCGGGGTGGAGCGCGTGATGCCGGTGGTGCGGTCGTTCAAGCTGGCGTCGCGCGAGGTGCGGCCCGAAGGCTCGCGAATCAAGGTCGGCAACGCCGAAATAGGCGGCAAGCGAATCGCGGTAATCGCGGGACCGTGCGCGGTCGAGAGCGAGGCGCAAATCGAGGCCGCGGCCGACGCGGTCAAAGCAGCGGGCGCTCATGCTATCCGCGGGGGAGCGTTCAAGCCGCGGACGTCGCCGTACTCGTTTCAGGGGATGGAAGACGAGGGGCTGGTATTGCTCGAACACGCCGGGCGGCGCGTGGGGTTGCCGGTGGTGACCGAAATTATGGATCCGCACGACATCGATTTGGTCGCCGAACATTCCGACATGCTGCAAGTCGGCGCGCGCAATGCGCAGAATTTTTCGCTTCTGCGCCGGCTCGGAAGAATCAACAAGCCGGTGCTGCTCAAGCGCGGCATGTCGATGAAGCTCGAAGAGTTCATGATGGCGGCGGAATATATTCTGTCGGAGGGCAATCCCAACGTCGTGCTGTGCGAGCGCGGGATTCGCACCTTCGAGACCGCGACCCGCAACACGCTCGATCTAAACGCCGTGCCGCTGCTCAAGGCATGGACGCATCTGCCGGTGCTGGTCGATCCGAGCCACGGGACGGGAATCTACTCGCTGGTGGCGCCGATGGCTCTGGCTGCCATCGCGGCCGGCGCCGACGGATTGCTCATCGAGGTGCATCCCAAGCCCGAGAGCGCGCTGTCCGACGGTCCGCAGCAGTTGAAGCCGTCGCGGTTTGCCGACTTGATGAAGGCGCTCAAGCCGCTGGCCGAGGCGGTGGGAAGATCGCTGTAGCTTCACAGGGGTTTGTGCCAGAACTCCACGGGAACGCGCTCGGCGCCAACGACCACGCGATCGAAACCGACTTTGCGATAGAGTCCGCGTGCGACGCGATTGTCCTCGCGCACTTCGAGCGTGATCCGGCAACAATTCAGTTCGCGCGCTTTGGCTTCGATTCGCTCGAGCAGCATCCGCCCGATTCCAATTCCGCGCACGGCTGAATCGACGAAGATATCGTGGATGTTGATCAACGGCCGCGCGTTGAAGGTCGAAAATCCCAGGAAACAGATCGAAAAGCCGACCGGCAAGCCGTCGCGCCAGGCGAAGAATACGTAGCACGCCGGATGCGCGCGCAGGCCCGGCACCAATTCGCGCCTGGTTTGCTCCGACGGAGGCTGGCCGCCCTCGATCGGGTCGCGCATGTACGCGTCGAGCATCGTGACGAGCGCCTGTTGATGCTCCGCGCGCGACAGGTCCGCATCGACGATCGTCACGTTTGTCGCCCGATCGACCGTCATGAGATTTTCTTGTCGTCCTTGTAGGTTTCCTCCCAATTCTTGAAGCCTTGGGGGTCCCATCGCTTCCACACACCCTCGCGCTTGCCGTCCTTGTACATTCCGGTCGCGGCGATTTTGCCGTTGGTGTACCAGCCGACGTGCTCGCCGTCCTGCACGCCATCCTTGTAGTGATCGATCGACGCCTTCTGTCCATTGTCGAACCACTGGGTCCATTCGCCGCTCTGTTTGCCGTCGTGGTATTCGCCCTGGATCATCTTGGAACCATCGTCCCGATAGATTACGAACGGTCCCTCTTTGACGTCCTGGCCGTTGACGGTCTTCGCGCACCAGGTCTCAGAGCCGTCGGGCGGCGCCTCGCCCATCTGCTTCGTTCCGGGCGGGCAGGGCGGTGCGGTTTTGCAGGCGGCGAGCGCCGCGGCGAGTATCAAGACTGCGATTGTGGCTTTCATCGAACTTCGTAAAAGAAGAACCCTCGTCAAAAAAAGCGGGACGCGCGATTGCTCACGCATCCCGCCTGATTACCCCGGTCTTGTGCGTCGCCGGCTAGTTCGAGCCGGTCGAGCCCAGCAGGTTGCCGCCCAGCGTCGCGTTGCCGACCGACACGTCGCCGAGCACGTTGATCATCGCCGGCTTGCCCGACTTGAATGCGCGCTCGAGCGCCGGAATGATCTGCTCGACGGTCTCGACGTGCTCGCCATGACATCCCATCTCGGCGAAGATTTTGTCGTAGCGAATGTTCGGCAGCATGTTGAACGGATCGGTGTTGCCCCTCAGCCCCGGCATCTGATCGAAATTCGGGCCCCATGAACTGTTGTTCCACAGCACCGTGATGACCGGCAGCTTGTAGCGCGCGGCGGTCTCCATGTCCCAGCCGCCGATTCCCAGTCCGCCGTCTCCGCTGATGACGACTACCTGCTGTCCCGGCCGCGCCAGCTGCGCGCCGATTCCCATCCCGACGCCGTGACCGACGGGCGCAAGCGGGCCCGCGTCGACGACCTGGCCCATGAAGCGGCAGGTGAACGCGCGGCTCATCCATCCCGAGAGCGTGAAGCTGTCGATGACGGTGGTCGCGTTTTTGTCGAGCACGGTGATCAGGTCTTCGCACAGGCGCGCCGGATGAATCGGCTGATTCTTGGAGACCTTGGCGTTTTGTTCCTTGATCTGATTGTCGAAGCGCTGGCGCGTTTCCCAGACCTGCTTGACCCAGGGCGAAGCCTTGTTCTTCGAGAAGTCGAGCTTGAGTTCCTTGATCCGCTTGATCATCTGTTGCAGCACGAGCTTGGGATCGCCGACCATTGGCAGGTCCGCGTTAACCTGCCATCCGATTCGCGTCGGCGTGGGATCGACCTGGATGTACTTGGCCTTGTCGGTCCAGGTCGGCGGCTGCCCGAAATGCTCGCCGCTCCAGAAGCGGAAGCCGATTGCGAGCACCACGTCGGCGCCGCCGGTGAACGGCTTCTTGAACGCGCCGCGAATCGCCAGCGGATGCTCCTCGGAGACCGCGCCCTGACCGGCGCGGCGCGCGTAGATCGGGATGTTGGTCAGCTCGACGAACTCGCGCATCTCGGCGCCCGCCTGCGACCAGAACAGTCCGTCGCCGCCGGCAATCAGCGGGCGCTCGGCCGCCACCAGCATCTCGAGCGCGCGATCGATTTTGGCGGGATCGCCCGCCGACCGCACGTCGTCGATAGTAAACTCGCCAGCGCCCTTGCGCTGCCCCGACTCTTCTTCGTGGTGATACAGAATGTTCTGCGGAATCTCGAACAATGCGACGCCCTGCGGCGGTGAAATCGCTTCGCGGAATGCCGAGCGTAGGTCGAACTGAATCGTGGACCAGTCAGTCACGCGCTTGGTGAATTTGGAGAAACTGTCAACCACTTCGGAACCGTAGGCCTCCTGGAACGAGCCGAGATGGTCTTCGGTGTTGGGATGTTGTCCCGAGATGCAAACCACGGCGCTGTTGGTCAATCCCGCGACACACAGCCCCGTCACCGCGTTGGTAAGGCCGCATCCCGCGGTGACCATGCATACGCCCACCTGTCCAGTCGTGCGCGCGTAGGCGTCGGCCGCGTAGGCGGTGGCCTGCTCGTGGCGCATATGGATGAGCTTGATGTCGTGGTTGCGCAACTGGCCGAGGATTGGAAACAAATGACCGCCGTTGATCGCAAAACAATACTTCACGTGATTCTCGCGCATCACGCGCGCGATTAATTGTCCGCCGTCAGCTTTCGCCATTACCAAGCTCCTTTTGTAGAAATTTCCCCGCTTGCCCCGAATCCTTGCACATTTGCGGCGTCGCCGAAAAGCGCGCGCGTATTTGCGGCGGTCCAATCGCAAGATTGCGCCAATCAACTGCGGATCGGGAGGGTTGATCCCCGCCGACAAGCCTGTCAACTTGAAACATCGTTCGGCGGAGCCGGCTTGCGCGGGTCCGAGCATTTGGACTGCGGGTGGTGGAGTGGCGGAGGAGTAGCCGAATGCCAATAGGCGAAAGTTAATCCCAGGATCCCACGATGCGGCGCGTTCTCGCCTCACTCATCTTAATCACGGCGTTTGCTGTTGCGGCATCGGCGGCACATGCCTTCTCGCTGATGGACCCCGGCACCTGGAGCTGGCCGCAATACGACTGGACCTCATTCAAACTCCAGGATCCCAACTCGTGGCCGGTCATCCCGGTGCCCGAAGTTGCCACCGATCCCAACGGCGGAGTCACTTACGGCGTTCTGCCGGTATGGCTGTTCACCGACGACAAGGACGAGGTCACCAGCATCCTGGCCCCCGATATCAACTCCAACAGCACGCTTGGACCGGGCGGCAACTTTCGCTACCTGGGCTATCCCTCGGCGGACACCAATTGGTACGTGGTAGCGGGCGCGCAAGAGATCATCGCGCGCAAGGTCGATCTCGATTACCAGACCGGGCGCGAGCATAAGAAGAAGTGGTTCTCGTTTGAAGGGCGCTTCTATTTCGAGCGCGATCCGACCGAGCGCTTTTACGGAACCGGCAATGACTCCCACTTCGGCAACCAGACCAACTACACGACCGAGCAGCTTTATGGCGAGACGATATTCGGCCTGAACCTGAGCGAGCGACTGCAGCTCTCGCTGACGGAACGTCCGCGCTACGTGCGAATCTTGACCGGCGGCTTCACCTCGGTGCCTGACATTCACGTACTGTTCCCGGATCAGAAAGGCATCAACGGGGGCAGCGAAGTTCTGTCGCAGGCGATGATCCAATACGACTCGCGAAACTCGGTGGATATCCCGCGCTCAGGCACGCTCGGGCGGCTCTATTACGGTAACGCGGATCGCAGATTCGGCAGCTCGGTTTCGTACAACCGCTTCGGCGGAGAATTGCGTCAGTACTATTCCGTCGGCCAGCGCATCACCTTTGCCGGTCATGTTTTCAACGAGTACGAGCCGGCGGGTAACGAGATGCCATTTTGGTCGCAGGCGCGCCTTGGCGGCGACGAAAGCTTGCTCACCGATCAGGAAACGCTGCGCGGTTACGGCGCCGGCCGCTACATCGATAACAACCTGTTCGTCGTGAATATCGAGATGCGCACGCGCGTGTGGGAGAAAAACGTCTTCGGCACCCACGGGATACTCGAACTGGCGCCGTTCGCCGAAGCGGGACGCGTCGGCCATGACATGAGCTACGTCCCATTCGAAGATATGCACCCGGTCGGCGGAATCGGATTCCGCGGAATCGCGGAGCCGTTCGTGATCGGGTTCGTTGACCTCGGATGGGGTGGCGAGGGCGCCGCCATCTTTTCCGGCATCAACTATCCATTCTAATCTCTAATCGCGCGCCGATCGCTTTCCCCGTCAATCGAGGGTTGTTACAGAGTGCGCGATTTGCTTCGCGTGCGAACCACGCTCCGGCTTCGCTTCAGATGCGGCTCTCCGAACTAGACTACGATTTGCCCGAAGAACTGATCGCGCAGGAACCGCTTGCGCGCCGCGACGAAGCGCGCCTGCTGGTGCTCGATCGCAAATCCAAATCGCTCGAGCATTCCCGCTTTTACAAACTCGTCCGTCATCTGCGCGAAGGAGACCTGCTCGTACTGAACGATACCCGCGTGCTGCCGGCGCGCCTGTTCGCGCAGAAGGAATCGGGCGGCCGCGTCGAGTTGCTGATGGTGCGGCCGGTCGGCCCGCTTGAAGGTCCCGCCGGCGCATGGATCGCGCTGATACGGACCCATCGCGTGCTCAAAGACAACGCCCGCCTCATCTTGAGCGACGGTCATGCGTTGAGGATCGCCGGCTATGCGCGGCCGGGCCGCCCAATCGTCGTGGGCGAGGGCGGAGTTTCGATCGAACAGATACTCGAGCGCGGCGGCACGCTCGCGCTGCCACATTATATTCATCATATTCATCGCAGCGTCGGTCCCGCCGATATCGACGACTACCAGACCGTGTATGCCGCGCGGCCCGGCGCGATCGCGGCGCCCACCGCCGGGCTGCATTTCACCGCCGAGGTCTTCAAGGCGCTGGCCGACGCGGGCATCCGCACCGCTACGGTGACGCTGCATATCGGTCCCGGCACCTTCGCTCCGGTGCGCGCCGTCGAGATCGAGAGTCACACGATGGAATCCGAGTGGTACACGATTGCGCCGGCGACCCAGGCTGCCATCGAACATACGCGGCGAATCGGCGGGCGTATAATCGCGGTTGGCACCAGTTCGACGCGCGCGCTCGAGTCGTGGGCGATCACCGGCGACGTCGAGGGTTTCACCGGGCTCTTTATTCATCCGGGCTTTCGCTTCAAGCTGGCGGACGCGATGCTGACGAACTTCCATATGCCCCGAACCACGGTGCTCGCGCTCGCGATGGCGTTTGCGGGACGCGATCAGATTCTTGCCGCGTACCGCGAAGCGATTCGCCATCGCTACCGCTTTCTCAGCTACGGCGACGCGATGTTGATTCTGTGATGAACGGGCCAATCGAATTCAGCGTTACCGCGGTGGACGGCGACAGCGGCGCGCGCGTCGGACGGATCGTAACCCCCCACGGGGCGGTCGCGACGCCGGCCTTCATGCCGGTCGGCACGCGCGCCGCGGTCAAAGCGATGGCGCCTGACGAGTTGCGGTCGATGGGCTATATGATGGTGCTCGCCAACGCGTACCATCTCGCGATTCGCCCGGGCGCCGGCTTGATCGGCGAGATGGGCGGTGTAGCGCGCTTCATGGGATTTCCCGGCGCGGTGCTGACCGATTCGGGCGGCTTCCAGGCGATGAGCCTGGCGAAAATCAATTCGATCAATGAAGAAGGAATCCGTTTTCGATCTCATCTCGACGGCGCGTCTTTGATGCTCACGCCCGAAAGCGCGATCGAGATTCAGCAACAGCTCGGCGCTGATATCATGATGGCGCTCGACGAATGCACGCCTTACCCTGTCGAGCATCGTCGCGCGCTCATGTCGCTCGATCTCACGGCGCGATGGGCCGAGCGCAGCCTCGCGGCGCGGATCAGCACGACCCAGGCGCTCTTCGGAATTATCCAGGGCGGTATTTTCGAAGATCTGCGCAAGACCAGTGCCTCGCAGATAACCTCGATTGCGTTCGACGGATACGCGGCGGGCGGACTGTCGGTCGGCGAACCGAAGGCCGCGATGCTGGAAATGGCGGCGCTGTCGGCGTCGATGATGCCGGCCGACAAGCCGCGCTACCTGATGGGCGTGGGTACGCCGCCGGATTTGCTGGCCGCGATCGCGATGGGCTTCGACCTGTTCGACTGCGTGCTGCCGACGCGGAACGCGCGCAACGGGACCGCCTTCACCAGCCAGGGGCGCATCTCGATCAAGCAAGCTGCGCACGCGCGCGACTCGATGCCGCTCGATCCGGCCTGCGAGTGCCGCCCGTGCCGGACCCATTCACGCGCCTACCTGCGTCATCTATATTTGTCGGGCGAGATACTCGCGGCGCGCGCGCTGACGGAGCATAATCTTCACTTCTATGCGAGCTTGATGCGCCAGTGCCAGGCTGCTATCGCATCGGGGAATTTCAAAGCGTATGCGATGGCTGCATCGGCCGGCTGGGACAACGACATCGCCGCCGAACCGGTCGCAGAATGATTTTTCTCTGTGGGAGACGTAGAGCTTGGTCTATTTTGAGGACGTGATCTGATGTTGTTCGAAGGCACCGCATGGGCGCAGGCCGCCGCTGGTCAAGCCGCCGACGCTCCGTCGTTTGCCCAGCAGTTGCTGACGGGTCCGGGGCCAATCATGGCGCTGGTCGTCGCCGTCATGTATTTCCTGGTCTTCCGGCCGCAGAACAAGAAGGCGCAGGAGCAGGCGAAAATGCTGGCCGCGCTCAAGCGCAACGACGAAGTCGTGACGACGGGCGGAATTATCGGGCGGATTCACGAGGTCGGCGACAAAGTGATCACGCTCGAAGTTGCGCCCAACGTCAGGTTGAAGGTCGAACGATCGCAAATCGGGTCGATGTCGAGCCACAAGGCGTCGGCGAAGAAAGACGACAAGTAGGGGCTTCATTATAGTGGAACAGACTCAAAGTTTCGGACCGATCCTGATTCTGCTCGTGCTGATCGTGTCGTTTCTCTACATGCATTTCACCAACGGAAGCGGGCTCACGCGCATATACCTGGCGGGCGGTATCGTGCTGGCAGCGATACTCATTCTGCTGCCGAGCCTCAACGTCGACCTGCCCGATTGGTTCAAGGCCGGGTTCGGCGCGACCAAAATCCAGCTCGGCCTCGACCTGCAGGGCGGGACGCATCTGCTGATGGCGGTGAAGCTGGACGAGGCGGTGAAAACCCAGTTGCGCCGCCGCGGCGATGACCTCAAGCAGGAGCTCAAGGCCAACAAAATAGATTTCCAGGACGTCTCGGTCGACGCGGCCGGCGATATGACCGTCAAGCTGAAGTCGAGCGCCGATCGCACGCCGTTCCTCGACCTCGTGCAGAAGTCGTTCTCGGATCTGACCGTATCGAGCAACGGCGATTCATCCGGCGCCGGTCCGTCGTATTCGCTTGCCTACAAGCCGCGCGAGTTGCAGACGATCCGGTCCAACGCGATGGACCAGGCGCTGGAAACGATTCGCAATCGAATCGACCAGCTCGGCGTGCGCGAGACCACCGTCGCCAAAGAGGGCGACAACGAAATTTTAGTGCAACTGCCCGGTATCCAGGACCCCGAGCGCGCCAAGGAACTGATTGGCAAGACGGCGGTGCTCGAATTCAAACTGGTTGACGACTCGAAAAACGTGCAGGACGCGATCAAGGACGGCCCGCCGCCCGGGGACGAAGTCCTTTATGGCACCACGGAGCGCGGCGGCAGGGAGCCGTACCTGGTCGAATCCCCCGTGCTGATGACGGGCGATGTCGTTACGGACGCGCGCGTGCGTCCCGGCGCGCGGCTGGAAGGTCCGTACGTGGCGGTCGAGCTCGACGCGCGCGGCGCGGGCATCTTCGATGCGATGACGGCTGAAAACGTCGGGCGGCGTCTGGCGATCGTGCTTGATAACACTGTTTACTCGGCGCCGGTTATCAAGGAACGAATTCCCGGCGGTCACGTGCAGATCACCGGACGCTTCTCGATGGACGAGGCGCACGATCTCGCGATCGTGTTGCGCTCGGGCGCGCTGCCGGCGCCGGTCGAAATCGAAGAAGAACGCACGGTGGGCCCGTCGCTCGGCCGCGATTCGATTCGCCAGGGCGAAATGTCGTTCGTGATCGGCGCGGGCGCCGTGCTGATCTTCATGGCCGTGTACTACAGCGGCGCGGGTCTGCTTGCGGATTTCGGGCTGTCGCTGAATATCCTGCTGCTGATCTGCGTGATGGCGGCGCTGGGCGCCACCCTGACGTTGCCGGGTATCGCCGGGATCGTGCTGACCTTGGGCATGTCGGTTGACGCGAACGTGCTGGTCAATGAACGAATGCGCGAAGAGTTGCGCGCCGGCAAATCGCCGCGCGAGGCGGTGAAGCTGGGCTACGATCGCGCGTGGTCGGCGATTCGCGACTCCAATATATCGACCTTCGCGGCCGGGCTGATTCTCTTCCAATTCGGCACCGGACCGGTCAAAGGCTTCGCTGTCACCCTGTGCGTAGGAGTGCTGACCGGACTGTTTTCCTGTATTGTGGTTACGCGCGCGTGGTACGACTACCGGATTTCGATGAGGAAGCTCGCCAGGATTAGCGTTTAATGATTGTTAATGATGCTGAAAGATGCAAATTGAGTTTTGATGATCGATCGAAATAGGGGCTGTGGGCAAATTTTCAGGTGCTGGGTGCCTTTTACCTTGACTTGCGCGAGGGGCGCGTACTACACAAAGTCGCGTCCTGACAAAATCTCCAAGGAAGGCGTCTTGTTGGACTCGCATGGCCGATAAGGACGACATACTGCTGAATTCCCGCGAAGTCGCGTTCCTGCTCGACCTGAGTCCGGACACGGTGAACGAATTTGCCCGGCGCAATATTATTCCGGCCTTCAAGAAAGGCCGCCAGTGGCGATTTCGCAAGCGCGATATAACTTCCGTCAAACGTCAGTTGCGAGGAATCAACGCGGCGGCCTGACGCCACGCGCGCGCGTCACGCTGAATTCGCGCCGCATCCGGCCAAAATCGCCGTGGCTTAAAAATCCTGCCTCGCACCGATCTCCTGATCCGCGTCGAACCCAATGGAGCTTTTCGATGTCCCAACCACATGAGAGCCGTGTCTATTCCGACCTGGCGCGTTTCTATGATTTTTTCTTCGGGCGAGTTTTTGTCGGTCGCGAGCATGAAATTATCGAAAGTCTGAATCTCAGGCCCGGTAACCGCGTGCTCGAGGTCGGCGTCGGCACCGGAATCGCGCTGGACGCTTATCCGCCGTACGCGCACATTGTCGCGATCGATCCATCGGCCGACATGCTCGAGCGCGCAAAAAAGCGGGTGGCGGAAAACGGCTGGCGACATATCGAGCTCCAGCAGGGCGACGCGCTCAACCTGGACTATCCCGACAACAGCTTCGACTACGTTACCTCGTTTCACGTTCTGACCGTGGTTCCCGATCCGTACCGGATGATGTCGGAGATGGTGCGGGTGTGTAAGCCGGGCGGGCGGATCGCGATCACGACGCATTTCCAGAGCGCGAACCCGGTGGTCGCAGCCCTCAACACCATTGTCAATCCGATTACGCGGCAACTGGGATGGACCACCAGACTGCGCAAGAAGGACGTGCTCAAGGGCCATCCGATCACGCTGGAGCGCAACGAGAAGATCAGCCGGTGGTCGGTGCACTCGGTGATCATCGCGCGCAAAAACGCGTGAGCCGCCGCGCGCAACCGTCGCGAGCGAGAAGACAAGCGCGGCGTGGCTGATTCGAACAATTCCGATCCTGATTCCCGGACCAACGACGAACGTGTCGAGGCGCTCGCCAAGGAGCTAGCCGACCGTCTGCGCGCGATGCCCAATCGCCAGGAACTTACCGACTACGCGGTCAGCATCCTGAAGGAAAGCAACGAGGATGCGGGCGCGTCCGAGCAGGCGGCGGCGATGGTCGAGCGGGCGGCGAAGAACGATCCCTTCAACCCGATAGCGTTTGCAATTCCACTGCTGGTTATAGGTGCGATTCTGTGCGCCACGGGAATTCTGGCCGGCGTAGGGCTGGGCGTAATCGGGATCGCATTGCTGATGGTGCTGTGGGGGTTGATCGTAGCGTTCTTCGGGCGCTTTCGCCGGCAGGGGTGACCTCCTTCGGCTTCGCTCAGGACAGGCTCTGCACCCAATGACAAAAAGATGCGGGCTTCGCCCTGTTAGAAGGGTGAAGGGTTAGATGGCTAAACATGTCGCGAGCAACTTCTCGACTAGGTTGGCGATCGATGTGCAAAACCCATCTTCAAAAAATTTGACTTAAGTTTGGCGCAACGCTATCTAACGACCCCAAATCTGCGACTAGGCCAGCCCTCAGGTCGCTTCTGAACGGGCGAAGGGGAATCGCTCGTGGCAGTTCTGCACGAGCCTCGTCAGCGGAACATTTTGACGGGGGAGTATCGGCTAATGACGTATCCGGCAGGACTCTGGATCAAGTGTTGGAGTGCAACCTCTAAACATTTGGCGCGGGCGGTTGCATGGAGCCACAGCGTCCCCAGAGCGATCGCGCGGCCGGGATTGCTGATTGCCCTGCTATTCGTGGTCGCTCCGCTTTGTCTTCTTCTGAGCCGGTCCCGGCTACACGCGGGTGGCAATACGATAACCGTCAACACGCTCAGGACCCAGGCTCGGCGGCGCCAGCTTGCGCCCTGCGCGACGCGATCACCGCGGCCAACACTGAGACCGCCGTGAACGGATGCGCGGCCGGCACCGGCAACGACACGATTAACTTCAACGTCAGCGGCACGATCACGTTGAGCAGCACGCTGCCTCCGATCGCGAACACTTCGCCGGGGAGTTTGACGATTGATGGCAGCGGGCAAGCCATCACCATCGACGGCGCCGACTCTTACCAGTGCTATCCGTGAACTCGGGCGCCACGCTCAACCTGGACAATATGACGATTGCTCACGGCAACGCTGCATGGGGCGGAGGTATATTTAACAATGGCGGCAATGTGAACGTCGCCGACAGCACCTTCTCGGGCAACAGAGCCGGGGGGTACGGCGGCGGCGGCGTCTACTCCCAAGGCACACTGACCGTCACCAACAGCACTTTCTTGGCCAACATCGGCGACGTAGGCGGCGGCATCGTGAACGTCGGCGGCGCGACGATAACGAGCAGCAGCTTCTGGGGCAACAGAGCACCCGGAAACGGCGCCGCCGGAGGCGGCGGCATCCTCAATCAGGGAACCACAACTGTCACCAGCAGCACCTTCTATGGAAATACCGCCGTTTCTGGCGGCGCCATCTTCAATAACGTAGGCATGCTGACGGTCACCAACAGTACCTTTTCGGGGAATTCCGCGACTCTGACCCCAGGTGAATACGCCTACGGCGGTGCCATCTATAACAACTTGGGAACAGTGACGGTCTCGAGCAGCACCATCTCGGGCAACGCGGCATGTACCAGCGGGGGCGGCATTGTGGACACTGTCGACGGGACCACCATCATCAACTCCATCCTTGCCAACAATCCAGGCGGAAACTGCGTTAACACTGTGACAAACGGCGCGTACAACATTTCTGATGACCTGACTTGCGAGTTTGGCACCAGCACCGGCGCAAACGGCCAGACCATTGGCGATGGTGTCGGCGGTGGCAATCTGGCGCTTGATCCCGCCGGGCCAGCGAATAACGGCGGCCCGACCGAGACCGTCGCGCTTGAACAGGGCAGCTACGCGATCGCCGCGATTCCGGCTGCCGACTGTCCGGCCACCGACCAGCGTGGAGCACCGCGACCGGCGCCCGGATACAGCGCCTGCGACATCGGCGCGTATGAGTACGGCGGCGCGGTCCCTTCATCCACTCCAACTGCAACGGCTACCACGGCGGCGAGTTGGATTCGACTTAGTCCCACCGGTAGCTCTCCGCCAGCACGATGGTCCGGCGACGATCTTAGATCCCGTTAACGATGTGATGACGATTTTCAGCGGCGGTATTGCAGACGCGAGCCTGAGCGACCTTTGGACGCTCACCAATGCTGACGGCCTCGGCGGCACTCCGGCGTGGACACAACTCAGCCCCGGCGGTAGCGCGCCGACCGGGCGCTTCGCTCCTGCTACGGCCTACGACTCGGCGAACAACCTGATGATCATGTTCGGCGGCGATCCGAACGTGGGATACTGCTCCGGCGCCATCAACGATTTGTGGACTTTGTCCAACGCCAACGGGCTCGGTGGCGTTCCAACCTGGACCCAGCTCTCGGCCACAGGAGGGCCGCCGTCGGCGCGGCGCAGTTCGGCTTCTGCCTACGATCAGACCAACAACCGCTTGATAGTCTTTGGCGGCGACAACGCCTGCCAGACTCCCGTCCTCGACGATGTATGGGTCCTGGCAGATGCCAATGGAATCGGCGGCACACCTTCATGGACGCAGCTGACTCCCTCCGGAACTCCGCCCAGCCCCCGCACCGCGTCTGCCGGCGCCTACGATGCGGCCGACAACATCTTTATCCTCTTCGGCGGCGGCGACAACGTCTCGCAAGCGTTCAACGAGGTCTGGCTGTTGTCGAACGCCAACGGGCTTGGAGGAACTCCGGCTTGGACGGAACTCCACCCCACCGGTATGCCGCCGGCGCCTCGCGACGGAATGTCGGCCAGCTATGATCCTGCGACCAATCGCCTGACGATCTTCTCGGGCAGAATCGGCATCTGCGGCTCCCAAGCAAGCGATCTGTGGGCAGTGACCAACGCGAACGGCCTGGGCGGGACGCCCACCTGGATTCAACTCGCGCCCACCGGAGGTCCTCCGACACCGCGTTGGGCCGCTGGTACCGTGTATAACCCGAATACCAACCGCATGACGATCTTCGGCGGCGACAGCTCTTTCACCGGTTTGTACCTCAATGACACATGGGTATTGACCCAAGCCAATGACCTTGCGCCGACACCCACGGCAACTCTGACTGCAACTGCGACGGCGAGTGCGACAGCTACGGCCACGGCGACATCGACCCCAACTGCGACTGCGACGGCAACTGCCACTGCGACGGCGACCGCGACCGCAACTGCAACTGTGACGTCATCGGCAACTGCGACGCCGACAGCGACGCCGACGACTTCGATTTCAGTGCCGGCTTCGCTCGCGATGGGCAACTCGCCGGTGGGGGACACGGCCACCAAGAACATCACGGTCAGAAACACCGGCACGAACTTGCTGTTCATAGGCAGCGTGACCTCGAACAACCCGGCAGAATTCGCGGCCACGGGCGCCACCACCTGCCCGCCGGGCGGACTGGCGCATTTGGCCACCTGCACGATCGCGATCGGCTTCACGCCGAGCGCGCTCGGCGCTCGCAGCGCGACGCTCTCGGTTTACGACAACACCTCAACCAGCCCGCAGAGCGTGGCGGCCAGCGGCACCGGCACGGTGGACATGGCGGTCACGCCCGCCAGCTACGGATTCGGCAGCGTGAAGGACGGCTCCAAGGCGGTCAAGGTGATCGTCGTGCACAACTATCAGACCAACCCGGTCTCACTGAGCGAAGGCTTCAGCGGACCCAACGCCGGCGATTTCAGCGTGACTGGCGGCACCTGCACCTCGACGCTGGCGAAAACGTCGGTTTGTACGCTGATCGTGACCTTCGCTCCGACCGCGGTGGGCACCGAATCGGCAACCATGACGGTTACCGACAGCCCCGACCCGCTCAGTCCGTCCGGGTACCCGGTTTCATTCAGCGCGCTGGCAACGATACCGGAATCCGTCTCTCCGACCAGCCTGCACTACGCAAACGTTTACCAGACGGCCTCCAAGACGCTGAGCGTCACGGTGACCAACAAGTCCACCAGCGGGCCGATCACCCTGACCGGAACGAGCATCGGCGGCGCTAACTCGGGCGACTTCGCGGTGACGGGCGGGAACTGCCCGATGCCGAGTGGGTCGCTGGCGGCGTCGTCGAGCTGCACCTACGCGGTGACATTCACGCCCAGCACCGAGGCGGCGGAGAGCGGCTCGCTTTCGATTTTCGTTGCGGAAGATCCCAATGGTGGTCCGGCGGCGATCGCGCTTAGCGGAACCGGGTTGGTGCCGGTCAGGGTAGTTCCGGCGAGCATCGCTTTCGGCACCATCGCGGGGGGCCATTCCTCACCAAACAGGACCGTGACAGTGATCAACGACGGTGGCGCGGCGGTTTCGCTGACCGAGAGCATCACCGGAACCAACTTCGCCGACTTCGTGGTGACGGGCGGGACGTGCACCACGCTGGTTTCGCTGGCGGGCGCCGGCGCATCGTGCACCTACACGCTGAAGTTCACGCCGAGCATCGATGGGGCGGAGAGCGCCACGCTAGGGGTCAGCGCGGTTGGCGATGCGGCCAGCCCGCACAACGTGAGCCTCAGCGGTAGCGGGCTGGTAGCAACACCGACTGCGACTCCGAGCGCCACTGCGACATCCACGGCGACAGCCACGGCGAGTGCAACCGCGACTGCGACGGACACTGCCACATCTACGCCGACAAGCACTCCGACTCCTGAGCCGCCAACGTGAGCCTCAGCGGTAGCGGGATGTAGTCGGGCTGCCCGAATTACGAAACCGCCGGGGCGAATCAATCGCTCCGGCGGTCTGGCTCTATACGGCGACGGCATCCTGCTGGTGCCACTGTCTGACACCCAGGGCGAGGAAACCGACTTACCAACCTTCGAGAATCTTTCTGCCAACCAGATCGGGGATGGCAGGGGTGACCCCTGCACCCAATGTTAACGCCGCGCTCCGTGGTCGCGCGCGGCCACTGCCGCGGGCGCGCGGTCTCTTAATACTGGCTAGCCGTGCCAACGCCCAGGGGTGACCCATGCGCCCAATATTAAGATAAATCGGCGCCGCCGCGGGATGCGGGACTTCGTCCCTGTTAGAAGGGTGAAGGGCTAGATGGCGGGTCATTTTCTGTTTCGAAGAGCGGTTTGACTTGACCTCGGCGCGACGGCAGCTAACACTGAATATTTGCGGCCAGGACAGTCTCGGGTCGCTTCTGAAACGCTGCGAAGGGGGGAATACGGAGAGTCGTGTTTCGAGCCGGCCGGAGCCGTATTGCGCTCACAAGTGAACGCAGCGAACTAATCGAGGGGATCGCGTGAAGCACAAGAGCCTGACAGCAACGATGGCGCTGCTCGGGGTGGCGATTGCGCTTTCGGTGTGGGGCGATCCCACCACGCTGACTATATCGAACGCCAGCGTTACGGTGACCAGCAGCTCGTCAACCACGCTTGATTTTCCGATCTCGCGCAGCGGCGATACCAGCTACGATGCCTTTGTTCAGTACCAGACCTTAGACGGCACTGCGATCGCGGGGACCGACTATACGGCGGCGATCGGGTCGATTGTGATTCCGGCCGGCACGACCAGCGCGACGATTCCGGTGACAGTCGCCGGCAGCATCAGCAATATCCCACCCAGCAAAACCTTCCAGATGCTATTGCTGGGTGGCGGGGGTGCAGCGAGGAGCTTCACGGCCAGCTTCGCCACCCAGCAGGCCTTCGCCGCGGGCAACGGCCCGCACTCGGTGACGGTTGCCGACATCAACGGCGACGGCATGCCCGACCTGATTGTCGCGAATGCGAGCGACAACACGGTCTCGGTACTGCTCAACACCACCGCCCCGGGGGCAGCCACGCCCAGCTTCGCCACGCAGCAGACCTTCGCCACGGGCAGCAGCCCGATCTCGGTGACGGTGGCCGATGTCAACGGCGACGGCAAGCCCGACCTGATCGTCGCGAATGAGTTCGACGGCACGCTCTCGGTGCTGCTCAACACCACCGCCCCGGGCGCTACCACTGCCAGCTTCGCCACCCAGCAGACCTTCGCCGCGGGCAGCGGGCCGCACTCGGTTACGGCGGCCGATGTCAACGGCGACGGCATGCCCGACCTGATCGTCGCGAATGCGCGCGACGACACGGTCTCGGTGCTGCTCAACACCACCGCCCCGGGCGCCACCACTCCCAGCTTCGCCACCCAGCAGACCTTCGCCGTGGGCGGCGCGGCGGCCTCGGTGACGGCGGCCGACGTCAACGGCGACGGCAAGCCCGACCTGATCGTCGCGAATGACGGCGACAACACGGTCTCGGTGCTGCTCAACACCACCGCCCCGGGCGCCGCCACGCCTAGCTTCGCCCCCCAGCAGACCTTCGCCACCGGGCAGCGAGCCGATCTCGGTGACGGCGGCCGACGTCAACGGCGACGGCAAGCCCGACCTGATCGTCGCGAATTTCGGCGACAACACGGTCTCGGTGCTGCTCAACACCACCGCCCCGGGCGCCACCACGTCCAGCTTCGCCACCCAGCAGACCTTCGCCGCGGGCAACGACCCGATCTCGGTGACGGCGGCCGACGTCAACGGCGACGGCAAGCCCGACCTGATCGTCGCGAATGAGGCCGGCGCCGTCTCGGTGCTGCTCAACACCACCGCCCCGGGGGCAGCCACGCCCAGCTTCGCCACCCGGCAGACCTTCGCCGTGGGCGGCGAGCCGGTCTCGGTGACGGCGGCCGACGTCAACGGCGACGGCAAGCCCGACCTGATCGTCGCGAATGAGGTCGGCGCCGTCTCGGTGCTGCTCAACACCACGCCCGCGCCGACGACGACGTTCGACGCCAATAGCTTCGCCACCCAGCAGACCTTCGCCACGGGCAGCGAGCCGTTCTCGGTGACGGCGGCCGACGTCAACGGCGACGGCCAGCCCGACTTGATCGTCGCGAATTACAACAGCAACACGGTCGCGGTGCTGCTCAACACCACCGCCCCGGGGGCAGCCACGCCCAGCTTCGCCACCCAGCAGACCTTCGCCACGGGCGGCGAGCCGATCTCGGTGACGGCAGCCGACATCAACGGCGACGGCAAGCCCGACCTGATCGTCGCGAACTACGGTTCCAACGGGGCCGGCAATACGGTGTCGGTGCTGCTCAACACCACCGCCCCGGGCGCCACCACCCCCAGCTTCGCCAGCCAGCAGACCTTCACCACGGGCAGCAGCCCGATCTCGGTGACGGTGGCCGACGTCAACGGCGACGGCTAGCCCGACCTGATCGTCGCGAATTACGGCAGCAACACGGTCTCGGTGCTGCTTAACACCACCGCCCCGGGCGCCACCACGCCCAGCTTCGCCAGCCCAGCAGACCTTTGCCACGGGCGGCTACCCGTACTCGGTGACGGCGGCCGACGTTAACGGCGACGGCTTGCCCGACCTGATCGTCGCGAATTACGGCAGCAAAACGGTCTCGGTGCTGCTCAACACCACCGCCCCGGGCGCCACCACGCCCAGCTTCGCCACCCAGCAGACCTTCGCCACGGGCACCCAGCCGGTATCGGTGACGGTGGCCGACGTCAACGGCGACGGCATGCCCGACCTGATCGTCGCGAATAACGGCAGCAACACGGTCTCGGTGCTGCTCAACACCACCACCCCGGGCGCCACCACGCCCAGCTTCGCCACCCAGCAGACCTTCGCCACAGGCATCGAGCCGTTCTCGGTAACGGCGGCCGACGTCAATGGCGACGGCAAGCCCGACCTGATCGTGACGAATGCAGGCGGCAACACGGTCTCGGTGCTGCTCAACACCACCGCGCCGGGCGCCACCACGCCCAGCTTCGCCACCCAGCAGACTTTCGCTACGGGCGCCACTGGCAGCGAGCCGGTCTCGGTGACGGCGGCCGACGTCAACGGCGACGGCATGCCCGACCTGATCGTCGCGAATTTCGTCAGCGGCAAGGTCTCGGTGCTGCTCAACACCCTGTACGCGAGCACCGTGTCCGGCAGCCCGGCAACTGGAACAATCCAGTATAACTTTTCGTCGGCAACGCCGACTGCCACTGCGACCGCGACCGCAACTCCGACTGCAACGACAACAGCAACTGCGACGGCGGCGACAGCAACGCCGACCGCGACCTCGACGGCCACCGCGACCGCCACCGCAACAGCCACTGCGACCGCCACGGCAACGGCCACCGCGACCGACACAGCAACGGCCACCGCGACCGACACGGCAACGGCCACCGCGACCGCCACGGCAACAGCCACCGCGACTGACACGGCAACCGCCACTGCGACCACGCAACCGCCACTGCGACAGCAACCGCCACTGCGACAGCAACCGCGACTGCGACAGCAACCGCGACTGCGACGGCCACTTCAACTGCCACGGCGACAGCCACGCCGACGCCCGTGGCGGTCAAGCTAGAGATCCAGCCCAAGGCACTCAACTTCCCCGCGACCGCGGTCGGAACATCGAGCAAACCGAAAACGGTGAAGATCTCCAATCCCAAGGGCAGCAAGAAGCACCCAGGGTTGCCGGTGCTGATCGAGATGGTTTCCGGCGATCCGACGGTGTTCACGGAGGTCAACGACTGTCCACCGACTCTGGTGGCTGGCGCGGTTTGTTCTATCGCGGTGACATTTACTCCAAACGCCGCCACCGAGGAGTTCGGGACGCTGGTGATTACCGACAACGCAAGCAGCAATCCGCAGACGGTGCAGCTCAAGGGCAGGGGGAAAAGCAAATAGGCATGGACCCGCGGTCCATCCACCGGTTGCTTGCTACGAAGCCCGCGTGCCCGGGTTAATTCGCATTTTCATATTCCGACGGTTGGAGCGCTCGCTTTCTTTTCGAGCGTATAGAAATCCCGACTTAGTGAGTCTGCTTTGTTGCAGAGATCGGGCAAAATTAGGTAGGCTTGCGCCCGGATTTCACGCTCGCTTGCGATAGAGTCGTAGGAACTGGAATCTTTTACAGTGTATTTGCTCAGATTGCTGCGGGCGCCCATGGCGGGCAGCTCCCGGGAGTTTTGGTGGTAGCGGATGGCCAAGTTTGACTGGAACGAAACGAAACGCCAGATAACCGATTCGCAGGCCTGGCAGTCGATATTCAGGCACGGGTACGAAGACACGCCGCGCAACCGGATCCTGATGGTGTCCGGCAACGTGTGGCTGCATCTGCATCCGTCGAAAGTGCAGAAGCATACGGTGCGCCTGCGCTTCACGTGGTGCATGGGCGGCATCACGTTTTTGCTTTTCCTGGTGACGGTGGTCACCGGCGTGTACCTGATGTTCTACTATCGGCCGACGGCGGAATACGCCTACGCCGACATGAAGTACCTGGAATTCGACATGCCGTTCGGGATGTTGATGCGCAATATGCATCGATGGGCCGCGCACGGAATGGTGATCGCGGTGTGGTTGCACATGTTCCGCGTGTTCATGACGGGCTCGTACAAACCGCCGCGCGAGTTCAACTGGGTGGTTGGCGTGATCCTGCTGGTGCTGACGCTGCTGCTGTCGTTCACCGGATACCTGTTGCCGTGGGATCAACTTTCGATCTGGGCGGTGACGGTCGGCTCGAACATGGCGCGCGCCACGCCGCTGCTCGGACACGGCGGTCCGTTCCATGAGGTACTCGGAGTGAATCCGGTTTACGACGCGCGCGCATTTATTTTCGGCGGCGCGGAAATCGGACCGCACACGCTGCTGCGTTTCTACATTCTGCACTGCATATTTTTTCCGTTGATCGCGGGCATCTTCATGGCGGTGCACTTCTGGCGAATCCGCCGCGACGGCATGTCGGGGCCGCTCTAGGACGGGACGAGGGCGGTCGATGGGAGGCGCGTTTTCATGGCTGTTGCACGAGGGAATCGTGCGCGTGCTGTCGGTGCCGATCGGGATGTCGGTCATGCTGTATATAATGTACGTGCTGGCGGCGCCGCCGCCGTGGAGCGACGACGAGGACGGAGCGCCTCATTAAGGATTAATCATGGCAAGCCGGGAAGGTAACCAAGGCGGCATCGTGATGCGCGCGGCGGGAGCGGGCGCAGGCGGAGCGGCCGCGCGGACGCCGGCAGCGGGCGGGTCGAAGCGAGTCGAAGTCCCGATCAAGAAGGCGGGCGGCGGCGGCGAAGAGAAGCTGCACACCTGGCCGTTTCTGGTGCGCAGCGAATTCCTGATGTCGATTCTGGTGATCATCGTTTTGACGGTGTGGTCGCTGTTGCTCAACGCGCCGCTGGAGCAGCCGTCAAATCCGACTCGCACGCCCAATCCGTCGAAGGCGCCGTGGTACTTCCTGGGCTTGCAGGAAATGCTGGTGTTCTTCGACCCGTGGTACGCGGGCGTGGTGCTGCCCAGTTTCATCATCGTGGGCCTGATGCTGATTCCGTATCTCGACATCAATCCGAAAGGTAACGGCTACTACACGTTTCGCGAGCGATCGTTCGAGATTCTGACTTTTTTCATCGGGTTCCACATTTTATGGGTCTCGTTCATCATCATCGGCACATTTTTCCGCGGCCCCGGATGGAATTGGTTCTGGCCCGGCCAGGTCTGGGATCCGCATCTGGTCGAGGCGCTGACCAACGTCGATTTGCCGTACATGTTCGGGTTGCGCGACTACCTGGCGTCGGCGATCTTCGGATTGGCGCTGATAGGCGGCTACTTCGTGGTTGGGTACGCGGCGCTATATTTCTGGATACGGCGGCGGCCGGCGGGCGATCCATGGTCGGCGTTTCCGGGCGGCGGTCCCGAGATATTGAAGAAATGGGGACCGGTGCGCTTCGGCATCACGGGATTTCTGCTGATCGCGATGGCCGGCGTGTTCATCAAGATGGCGCTGCGGCACGCGCTCAACATCAAGTACATCCTGGTTACCCCCTGGATTAACATCTGACGTGGCCGCGACCCCGTGTTCATCCTCGCCAAAGTACTGCAGGCGCTCGGAATCGCCGACGTCGGCTTCGCGCTGTACGTCGGGATCACCCAGCCGCACGGGATGGGGAAAGAATACGAGTTTACCGGGATCGGGATTCTGGTTTTTCTCGCCGGCTACATCGTCGAGGTCCTGTGGGCGCGCGGGCGTGAATGACTATTGAGTATTTGAGTGAGTATTTGGACGGCGGCCTCGCGGCGCCGCATTCGGAGTTGAGGACAGGTTAAGAGCAGATGGCTGGCAGACCGGGGCTCGATCCCACTGAAGAAGGAAAATCATACAGCGCGCTGTTCGTGCTGATGGTAGCGGTGTTGCTGGTGAGCGCGGTCTGGTCGATTTGGGACGACAACATTTCGCGCCGCCCGTGGAAGCAATACCAGGTCCAGTGGGATCGCCTGGCATACGACAAGTACATGAAGGACGCGGCGGACGAGCAGAAGCGCCTCGACGCCGATCCGGAATACCAGAAAGTGTCGAAGCAGCTGGCCGAGGCGCGCAACGAACTCGACTCCGGCGCCACCGCGGCCAAGCTGGCGGCGCTGCGCGCGCAGTTGACCGATCTGAACAACACCGCCAACGATAAGGATCAACTGGTCCGCTTCACCAAGTCGTATTTGACCGAGCGATGGTACGACTACAACCACGCCGTCCAGGAAAAGGAAGACCCGGCCCCGTACAAAAGGGAAATCGATCAGCTCAACGCCGAACTCGCGCGGGAAAGTATCGTCTCCGATAAAGCGAAGGACAATCTGCAGGCGGTCAAGGATCAGATCGAGGCGCTCAACTCGAAGGTGGACAGCCTGACCGATCAGATGAAGAAGCTCACCGCCAAGCGCGACGATTCATTTGACAAGGCCGACACGTGGATGATTCCGGTCAAGTTCCGCAAGACGGTCCTGTTCCGTTATCCGAAGATTCCGAAGATTGAGCAGACCGCCATCGACGACTTCGACCGCAACGCCTTCGACGAGGCGATCGCGCGGGTCGATCGATGCCAGAGCTGTCATATGGGCGCCGACAAGAAGGGCTTCGAGAATGCGCCCGAGCCGTTTCGCACGCATAGCAACTTCGATCAGATCATATTGAAGCATCCGCCCGACAAACTCGGATGCACGCCATGTCACGACGGACAGGGGCCCGCGGTCAGCTCGGTGCGGGTGGCGCATGGCGACGATCCGGATTGGGATTCGCCCATGCTCAGGGGCGCCAAGATGCAGTCCCGATGCATCAAGTGCCATATCGACGTGGGCTCGCTGCACGATGCGGGAGGCAAACCGATCGCGGCGAACTGGGTCGAGGGGGAACGGATGTTCGAGCAGATGGGATGCGCGGGATGCCATCTGGTGGCGGGTTACGAGGACATGCCGAAAATCGGCCCGTACCTGAAACTCGCGGCGGCAAAGCTCGACCCGTCGTGGACGGTGCGATGGATCACGAATCCGGATAACTTCCGGCCGTACACACGCATGCCGGACTTCATGTTCTCGCGCGCGCAGGCGACTGCGCTGGCCGCGTTCGTCCTGGACAGTTCGTCGAAGAATTCGAAGGAGTGGCTCGCGGCGCATCCCGAGCTTCCGACGCTGGAGGCCGACGTCAATAATCCGGCGTTCGTCGAGGAGGGCAAAGGGCTGTTCGAATCGGTCGGCTGCAAAGGATGCCACGCGATCGAGCCAGATCAGCATGCAACCCCAGTCGGCGTCATTGCGGGCTTCGGGCCGGGCCAGACGTTCACGGCCAAAGACTTCGCGCCCAACCTGGGCAAGATCGCGGAGAAGACTTCGGCGGCGTGGATATACGCGTGGTTGAAGAATCCGCATGACTTCTCGCCGCACACGGCGATGCCGTCGTTGCGCCTGAGCGATCACGAAGCGGAAGCGCTGACCGCCTTCCTGATGACGCATGGCAAGAAGAACGAAACCGCCGGCATCGAAGCCGAGCTCAAGGATCCCGAGCAGATCAAGAAGGGCGAAGCGCTGGTGCGTAAGTACGGATGCTTCGGATGCCACGAGATCGAAGGGATGGACAAGGAGTCGCGAACCGGCGTCGAGCTGACGACCTTCGGCTCCAAGCATCTCGACGAACTATTTTTCGGCAACCAGACGCAAATTCCCGAGACCTGGGATCAGTGGACGTTCCATAAGCTCCAATCCCCGCGCATCTACGCGACCAAGGACGTCGAGCAGTTGATGCCGAATTTCCATTTCGACAGCGCCAACATCAAAAACCTGGTCGTGTTCCTGGCCGGCCTGACGCAGGGCACGGTGCAGGAGCGGTACCGGATGCCGGGGTCGGAGCATCAGACGCAAATCGTTGCGGGCCGGCGAACGGTCAATTACTACAACTGCGTCGGCTGCCATATCGTCGAGGATCGGGGCGGTTACATCCGCCGCTTCTACCCGGGAGATGAAATCAACTTTGCGCCGCCAATACTCAATGGCGAGGGCTTCAAGGTTCAACCCGAGTGGCTATTCGCATTCCTCCAGGGACCGACCCCGATTCGTCCGTGGCTGAAGATCAGGATGCCGACTTTTCATTTCACCAACGGTGAAGACGACACGGTCGTGAATTACTTCACGGCGCTGTCGGACGTGAACGTGCTGTATATGTTCATCGACACCAACCTGATTGCGCCGGCTGAGCTGGCGGCGGGTGCGAAGCTGACGACGAAGGACTACTTCAACTGCTTCAGCTGCCATCAGCAGGGCGACAAGAAGCCTGAGGGACCGCCGTCAGGATGGGCGCCCGACCTGGCGCTGGCGCATCACCGGTTGAATCCGGACTGGATACTGAAGTGGATCGCAAATCCGTCGGCGCTGCAGCCGGGAACCAAGATGCCGTCGTACTATCCGGGCGGCCCGGACGACATCCTGGGCGGCAACCAGGACAAGCAGATCCGCGCGCTACTGGACTATATTTTCTGGTTTGGAACTCATCCGGGGGAGGCACTACCGGCCCAGGTGGCGGCGGCGCCGGTGAAAAGTGAAGTGAGTAAGAAGTAGGTTGTTATCGTCCAGTCGATTGAGCGGGCAACTGATTATTCGCTAAGGTGAGAGAGTTTGATGCAGCCGAGTAAAACATATCAGCGATTTCGCAGGAGGGAATGGTAATGAACAAGTTTGGAGTTGTACTGGCGGCGTGTGCGGGTGTCGTGCTCAGCATGACCGTTGGCGCCAGCCTCGCGAGCGCTGCCGGCGGCACGATTAGCGGAACCGTCAAGTATGACGGTACGCCGCCCGTACCCAGGAAGGTCGAGGTGACCAAGGACAAGGACGTATGCGCGCTGCATCCGCACTTCGAAGAGGACCTGCTGGTTGACAGCAGCGGCGGAATCGCGAACGCGGTTGTGATCGTGAAAGGCGCCAAGGGCGACATGAAGCCCGGCGACGTAAAGTTCGAGCAGAAGGGATGCGACTACGTGCCGCACGTGCTCGCGTTCCCGGCCGGCAGCACCGTGGATATCATCAACGCGGACGGAATTCTGCACAACATCCATACCTATTCGACCAAGAATCCGCCGTTCAACATGGCTCAGCCCAAGTTCAAGAAAGTAATCCAACGAAAGGTCGATCAGCCGGAAGTGATCAAGATCACCTGCGATGCGCACGGCTGGATGCACGCGTGGTGGGTCGCGACCGACACTCCGTACTTCGCGGTGACCGACGACAAGGGCAACTATTCAATCGCAGGCGTGCCGCCGGGCGACTACCAAGTCGAAGTGTGGCAGGAAAAGCTCGGCACGGAGGATCAGAAAATCGACGTGAAGGACGGCGCGACGGCGACCGGCAATTTCTTGTTGAAGCCGAAGGGCTGAGCGCTCGGATGCGACGAAATGAGTCGCGGGGCTGGAGCAATCCGGCCCCGTTTTTCTTTGCAGCAACTTCACTTTTCACTGGCACGATATAATCCGCACCGATGATTAAACGCCTCGTCACGCTCGAAGTCGCGACCTCGGATCTCGCGGACGCCGCGTCGATCTACGAAAAGAACTTCGGCTTTGCCGTCGCGCGGCCGGCAGACGGAAGGTCGGCGTCGGTGAAGGTCGGCGGCGCGGAGATTCGTCTCGTCGCGGCGGCCACGATCGATTCGTCGAGCGAAGGGATGATCGGTCTGTGGCTCGAGGCGGATGACGTCGATCAGGTGATAGCGGACTTTCGCGCCGCCGGCCTCGACGCCGGCGCGATTCGGACAGAGTCGGGGCGCCGTATCCTGACGATCGATCCCAAGCTGGCCAGCCATGTCCCGCTGTTCATCTTCGATCGCAAGGCCTAGCCGGAAGCGCGAGCGGGGCGCTCGCGCGCTCAGACCTCGGTGGTGAAAGTGGCGCGCACCGCCTCCTCCAGTCTGCGCGTCAGCTCTGTGCGGTCGGCGCTGCGCATTCCTTCGGTCGCGATCGGCTTTCCAATCGTCATGCGCATCGCGCAGCCCGGGGTCACGACCTTCGCGCGGCGCGGGAAAATGAGGCCGGATCCGCTGATCGACATCGGTACCGCCGGCAGCTTCGACAGGATCGCGAGCCACGCGGCGCCGGAGGCGGGAGCGGTGAACGTGACCGAGAGCGATGCGTCGTCAGGGCGTAGAAATTTCATATACATGGGCCCCATAAGGAGCAAATGTATCGGTGAAGCTACTGCCAGATAGGGTTATGCTGCGGGACTCATTATAGACATTGACCAAGGTGGGAGTTTGGCTCCAGGTGAAGCTGGCGGTGGTAGTGGCATTCGTATTGTTGGAGGCGATGAGGTAACCGTTGCCGTTCGCATATTTGATTCTGGTATGGATGCCAGCATTGGAATTGCTGGCCAATAAATCGTTTCTGTCGAGGGAAGATAGGGCCGGCTGAAGCGAGTCAAGTTCCGTGATCACGGCTTCGAGATTATTAAAGTTATCTACTTTAGCTTGACACCACGAACCAGTGCCGGATGGCGAGTGGTACGCATCGCTGCCATTGCAAATAGTGGCCAACGCATTGTTACCCAAACTCCAATACATCAAGCCGTTAGACCCTTCGGCAATGGCCATGTATGACATGTTTCGCAGTTCGGTTTGGGTAGGCCAGCGGCCTTTTGACGTGTCCTGGAAAAACTGGATAACCGTAACAATAGACCGGGAGCTTTGCATCGTGGCTTTGACGGAAGCAGTCGAATCTGCCACCTCGTTCAATGGGTATCCACCAACCGGCTCGGCGCCATAGAGGGGATACACATCCGTAGCTATGATATCCAGAACATCGCGCCAATAGTACATCCTGTTTTGGGTATCCCCCCCTGTGCCCCAATTAATACCATCGGGCTTAACGCTCTTGAATCTGATGGCTCTGGTTAAAGACGGCGCCGCTAGAGCAGGTTCGCATTCATCCATAACATACGTTCCTCCCAGCTGACTTATTCCAGCCAAGCCCGAAAGGTATGCATCATCGGTGTCGGCCGGATAAGCCGCCGGAGAAAAATAGGAAGAATAGCAGTTATTGCTATGACTATAATAAATGCCGTAAGCCTGCAAAGCGGTCACTAACGCCTGCACGGAACTCGGTGATGCGCCCCAATACCATTCATTCAAGTAAAAATTAATAGGCAATTCAAACAAGCGGTCAGTGGTGGTTAAACTATTGTCCCAGTCGGAAACATCGCCATTAGCATTGAGGTTCGCATCATAGCTAGCGTCATACACGCCGAGCAAAAACTTGGGTTGGCCGTTAAAAAGAATCTGGTTTTTGTCATTGACTGAAATAGCCATGCTGGCACGAGTGGAGCCGGCGACTTTGGAAACCCGATAGGGCGGATACTCGTAGACCGCGCTGCCATCGATTGCCCGCACCAACTGAAAGCTGACTATGTACGTTCTGCCGTCAACTAATGCGCTGCCGTCCAATGCGGCCGTAAAGTCCGCTGCTGAAGCAAAAATTTGTTGGAGCACGACATTTTGATTGGTTTCATCGGTGACGCTGGCATCCACGTTCCAATCGGAAAGTACGGTGCCCGCGGGAGGATTGACCTGTACGTCAAAGTTCATGGTTTGGGACTGATCGTCAAACAAATAGCCGCGGTAGTTGGGATAGAGCATAAAGACGTTTACGGCTGGCGGGAGCTCTTCGTAAACCTGGAGGTCATCAAACCAAGCAGTGCCGTCCGGCTGGTCATACTCCTGAAGCGAAAGCGTAGCGGTGGTAGTACCCGAGATAGGAATCGTATCAACTTCTACCTGTTGCCAATCGCTGGTGCCTTTCAGGATACCACTGCAAGCAGTGCCTAGGGGAGAATTTAAACAAATACGCACGCCAGCGCCTTTCGTGGCGGCCATATTATTCAATTTTATCCAGCCGCTGAACCGGTACGCACCCGCGTTTACCGGAATCTTTTGATCGAACGAATCGGCGACTGACGAGAGGTTGGCATTATCGAGACGCAAACTGTTGGTACCGGAATGGGAAACGGCAGAGTCAATGCCAAAACCCGGCGTGCCCCACGTACCGCCAGTCCAGCCTACGGGCTTGCCGTTGCTATCCAGTTGTTCGAAACCGGGATTGGTTACAAGGTTTGTTGAGCCGAGCAAAAGCGGAGCGTACCACAAAAGCCCTCCAGCCACTAAGCCATTCACGGGAGCGGGAGGAGCAGTTGGCGTCGCGGTCGCTGTCGGCGTCACGGTAGCAGTCGGAGGCGGCGTGGCGGCAGCGGTCGCCGTTGCCGTCCCAGTTGGCGTGCTGGTCGCGGTTGCTGTGGCGGTTGGCGTGGTCGTTGCGGTCAGAGTCGCCGTTGCCGTCGCGGTTGCGGTTGCCGTCGCTGTCGCTGTCGCTGTCGGCGTGGCGGTTGATGTCGCCGTAGCAGTCGCAGCCGGGGTCGCGGTCGGCGGCGCGCCGAATGCTGTCCCGCTCAGGCTCACCGATTGAGACGCTGTCTTGCCATCGTCACTGACAATGAGCTTCCCGGTTTCGACCGTCCTTGTGGAGTTAGTGTCGGTCGTGGGATTGAACGTCACCGATACCTGACAGTTTCCGCCCGCCGAAATCGCCGACCCGCATGAGTCCGAAACCAATTCGAACGGGACTGTCGCACTCATCGACCCGACATCCACTGGCACTATGTTTGGATTTGTTATCGTAACGGTCTTGACGGCCGACACCGAATCCCACCTGCACTCTGCCGAACGCCAGCGAGAGCGGCGAAAAGGTCGGGTTCGCAAGAATTCCAGAGCCTTCGAGCGTGACAGACTGTGGACTGTTCGCAGCGTCGTCGGTAATTATCAAATTTCCGCTGAGCGCACCGGTCTGGGTGGGATTGAACACCGCTTTGACGGCGCAGCTCGCGCCCGGCGGCAGCTCGTCGCCACTACATGTGTCGCTGGCAATTGTGAACTCTCCCGACGCCACCACGCTGGCTATCTGGAAAGTTGCAGCGGTGGGATTCTCAACAGTAGTCATCTTTGCGGCGCTGGTAGCACCAACCAGTACTTTGCCGAAGCTCGACGTAAGCGGCCTGATAGTCAGCTTGCCCGCGATACCGGTGCCGCTTAATGCAGCCGAGCCAGCATTAAGGTTTGCGTCGTCGCTGACCGCTAGCGTGGCGCTGCGCGCGCCGAGCGCGGTCGGCGTAAACGTCACTTTGAGTGTGCAGTTGCTCCCTTTCGAAAGCGTTGCGCCGCAGGTGTTGTCCGAAATCTGAAAATCGCCCGAATTCGCACCGGTGAGCTGAATGCTCAGGCTGGAGATCGGCAGGCCCGCCGCCGGATCGCTGATCGTCACGGTGTGCGCCACGCTGGTCGCGCCGGTAACGCCGAAGACCACGTTGCCGAACGCGAGGCTCGTGGGAGTGACCTTCAGTCCTGCCGCGGCGGCGGACGCCGGAAGCGCTGCGATCGTGCCGAGCAGCGCCACGAATGCCAGCGCCAGAACGGTCGGCCTGGATAAAGCCAACTTCCCATAACCAGCCTGAGGCATTCGGGACTCCCCGCGGAGGCGAGATGACCGGGCGGGATAGTTTCACGGTGAACCGTAACCTGTCAACCGCCAGAAGGAGTTTCGATAACTCGGAATTTTGCTTTGATTAAACAAGTTTTGCCGTTATCGACTTTGCAGCTCGTGCCAGGTTTGGATGTAGGCAAGTGAGAACGATGCGCGAGCGGGCGCTCGCGCGCTCAGACCTCGGTGGTGAAAGTGGCGCGCACCGCCTCCTCCAGTCTGCGCGTCAGCTCGGTGCGGTCGGCGCTGCGCATTCCTTCGGTCGCGATCGGCTTTCCAATCGTCATGCGCATCGCGCAGCCCGGGGTCACGACCTTCGCGCGGCGCGGGAAAATGAGGCCGGATCCGCTGATCGACATCGGCACCGCCGGCAGCTTCGACAGGATCGCGAGCCACGCGGCGCCGTCTTCGAAGTCGTGGACCCGGTTGTCGTTGAAGCGATGGCCCTCGGCGAAGACGCACACGTCGCGGCCGCTTCGGATGATCTGAATCGCCTTGCGGATTGCGGCGCCACCGGCCTCGCGGTCGATGATCACGTGACCGCCGCGGCGCATCGCGTAACCGACCACCGGGATTTTGAGCAGCTCCTTTTTGCCGACGAAACGAGGCTCGCCCGGCATGAACGCGGCGACGGCGAAGATGTCGAAGAAGCTCTGGTGGTTTGCAACCAGGATGAACGACTTCAGACCGGCGAGATTCTCAAGACCTTCGATTTGCACCTTGACGCCGCAGACTCCGATTATTCCGCGACCCCAGGCGCGAGTGATCAGCGTGACCGCGTGCTGCTTGCCCATCATGCCGAAAATCGCGGCGGCGATCGCGCAAGGCGCGGTCCACAGCACCGACAGCATCGTCGCGACTATCCCCCATGCGAGGTTGAAGATGCCGCGGTGCGCTCCGGCGGCGTACGGCGAGGCTTGGGCGTGATTGGCCATGCCCGACTACTTTGCCCGCTGACCGCGGCGGGCTGCAAGCGCGTCGCAGATGCGTCGATTGGCAGCACGCATCGGGCGCAGCGCGGAAAGTTGACACTGCCCTAACGGCATTGTTACATCGATCATAGCAAGACAAAGCCGAGCGTCGAGGATTCAATGGGTCAAATCACCGGGTTTCAGCAGTTTCTGCAAATCCTGACCGTGCCTGACAACATCCCGATCATCGCGATGATGATCCTGGTGATGTTTTTCACGTATGTCGCGCTCAAGCAGGCCCGTCGCAACGATCAGCTGATCGAGCATGGCCATCGCGAGCGCATCATCGATGAGATGAGGAAGTAGCCGCGGCGCGGATGCTGCTCGCGATTGCCGCCGTTCTATTTGCCACGCTTCAAGCGACTCTGGCCGCGGATTTATCCGGGCCGTCCGACAACGGCGCCGAAGCGGCCTGCGCCGAAATCAAAAATGCGCTGCGTGCGCTGGCCGACTCGGAACACGACGAATCGTTGGCGCTCGATCTTGCGTCGAGCGGGGGGAATTCGACCGCGATCGTGGCAGCGCGGCTGTCCGTCCTGCTCGATCGCACGCAGGATTTGCGCGTCGCGCTCAGGCACGTGCGTCAAAGTGCGGTCGCGCACGACCCGACGGTCGATCAGTGCACGCGGATGGGGTTTCGGGCGCTGGTGATGTCCGAGAAGCTGAGTTCCGACGTGGAAACCGTTCTGTTCGGCGGCGACGATTCCGTGGCGCAAGCGCCCGAGCTCAAGTCTGGCTCCGCTGCGCCTGCTGCATCGCCGCCTGCTCGGCAACCCTGACCTGTCGTGCGGCAGCGTTGCGTGGAACGAACACGGCGGCCGCCGCAAGCATCAGCAGAACCGCCTGCGCGCCGAGTGATTGAATCGTCGGGAACACGCCGAGCATGGGAATCGTTGGCGCGTAATTCACGAATGTAGCCGATACGATCGACGCTTCCTGCAAGCTCGCGACGCCCTGGCCGACAAAGACGATCGCCAGCGCGTAGAGCATGATCGAAGTTGTCTGGAAGAAGATCCTCATCGGGATTCGATCGGCGGCGCGCCGGATGATCACGAAAGACGCGGCCAGTGCGACCGCGGCAACGACGATGCCGGCCGTTACCGCGTGACGCTCGGCAGCCTCCGTCGCGCCGCTGGTGAGCGCCTGAAAGAACACTATCGTCTCCGCGCCCTCGCGCATCACGGCGAGAAACGCGGTGAGCCCGAGCGCGATACCGGGAATCGTACTGCGCTCGGCGCTCTTGAGTTTTTGCGAGATGAACTTCATCCAGCGATCGGACTGGCCTTTCGAGGTCATCCACGAGCTGACGTAAAAAAGGGTCGCGGCGGCGAAGAGTTGGAAGACGCCTTCGAGCGCGTCGCTGGCGTCGTCGGTGATTATATGGTTGACCACCCACGCCAGAACGACGCTGGCGACGATCGCGGCTACTGCGCCTGCGTAGACGTCGCGCGAGCGGCCGATTCGTCCCGTGCCGCGGGTGGCGGCCGCGAGCGCGACGACGACCAGCATCGCTTCCATGCCTTCTCGGAAGAGGATGCCAAGCGAATAGAAGAAGTAAGCGACGGCTGTTTGTGTCATGATGTTGTTAATTCTGAGAATGATTCTCAATTCCGATAGTAGCCCTGCCGCTGTGCGATGTCAACGATCAGGATTTATCCGTCCGCAGCGCGGTCACCCGTCATACTTGCGGCCATCTACTGCCGGTAGTAACGTCAGAGTCGAAGCGGGCGCGCCGATTTTTCGTGCGCACGGCCGCTTCAAGCTTTTTCAGGGCTCTTTCGGGGATGCGGGCCCCGCGATGCATTCGGGCGCTCATGCGATGCTCACTTTGAGGCGGTCAATCTCCTGATGCGATGCGTCTATTGCAGCAAGCGCGCCGGTTTGATCCGCCGCGTCTGCATACCGTGTGCGAAAGTAGTCGCGATCGTGGACCGCGCGGGCGGCGAAGTCGGATTGACCGGGCTGGTCGATATTTTCGTGGAAGAGGGTCTCACCCGGGAGCAAGTCGATGCGGTGCTCGACACGCAAGTTGGCGCCGAGCCTACAATCCGCGACCGGCTCACCTCGAGCATGACGAACGTCTTGATGCGCAACCTCGGGATGCCGGGGCGCCAGTCACCCGAAGATGTAAGGAAGGTGCGCGCCGCGATGCGAAGCGGCGGCGGCGCCGGCACGTGGGTCGGTGGCGAGGAACCCCCGGAGCATCACTAGTTCATGGCTGAATAGTTTTCGGAGAGACGAATGAGTTTGCAGCGGATCGGCGTCATCGGGGCAGGGCAGATGGGTGCGGGAATCGCGCAGGTCGCGGCGCAGGCGGAAATCGCGGTCGTGATGCATGATATCGCGCCGGAGCTGTGCAAGCGCGGCGTCGATTCGATCGCGCGCAACCTGGAGCGGATGATCGAGCGCGGACGCTTCAAGCCCGAGGACCGCGATCGCGTGATGCGCCGCATCGAGACGACCACCAGGCTCGAGGACCTGGCCGGGGTTGGCTTCGTGATCGAGGCGGTGGTCGAAAACGAAGACGCGAAGATCGGGGTGCTGCAGAAGCTCGACAAGATCTGTCCGCCCGAGTCGATTTTCGCGTCGAACACGTCGTCGATTTCGATTACCAAGATGGGGGCGCGGACTTCCCGCGCCGACCGTGTGATCGGGATGCACTTTATGAACCCGGTCCCGGCGATGAAGCTGGTCGAAATCATTCGCGGACTGGCCACCTCGGAAGCGACTTTTCAGCAGACGCGGGCGCTCGCCGAGCAGCTCGGCAAGACCACGATGACCGCGCAGGATTTTCCGGGATTCATAGTCAATCGCGTGCTGCTGCCGATGATCAACGAAGCGATTTACACGCTGTACGAAGGCGTCGGCGGCGTAACCGATATCGACGTCGCGATGAAGCTCGGCACCAATCAACCGATGGGTCCGCTCGAGCTGGCGGATCTGATCGGGCTGGACACCTGCCTTGCGATCATGGAGGTGATGCATCGGGTGCTGGGCGACGACAAGTACCGTGCCTGCCCGCTGCTGAAGAAGTACGTCGATGCCGGATACCTGGGCCGCAAATCCGGCCGCGGTTTTTATGTATATGATGAGAAGGGTACTTTGATTCCGTCACCGCGCTGAGCGCGGGTGCGCGCCGGGGTCACCGGCGTGCGCCGAAAGGAAACGAGCATGTCCGTAAAGGCATTCATCCTGATCGACACGTCGCCGGGAAAGGCGCGCGAGGTCGCGGCCAAGATTCGAGGCGTCGGCGGCGTTTCCGTGGCGCATGCGGTCACCGGGCCGCACGACATCATCGCGATCGCGGAGGCCGCGGACGTGACCTCGCTCGGCGAGCTGGTGGTGCAGAAGATTCAGAGCGTGACCGGAGTCAATCGGAGCCTGACTTCAATCGTCGCGGATTGAAGCAGGCAAAAAAAAGGTTACGACAGCGGCCAGCGGCGCTGCGATCGCATGGAACAGGAAAAAGATCGCCTTCAGGAAGAATCTATCGATGGCTGAATTACCGGTAATCAAGCGGCTCAAAAAAGACCTCGAGACGCTCAAGCACGAACTCACCGTGGACCTGCCCAAGGAGCTCGAGCGCGCGCGCGCTCACGGCGACTTGTCCGAGAACGCGGAATGGGCAATGGCGAAGCAGCGTCAGGAGTTCCTGCGCGCGCGGGTGGGCAACCTGGAAACGCGAATCGTGGAGCTCACGATGATCGATCTCGAGACGATTCCGCGCGACACCGTCGGCCTGGGCAGCCGCGTTCGGCTCGAGGATCTCGATGAGGGCGGTATCGCGGAGTTCGAGATCGTCGTGCCGGAGGAAGTTGACGGCGCGCAGAACCGCATCTCGCTGTCGTCGCCGCTGGGCCGCGCGCTAATCGGCAAGGCGGCGCAGGACGACATCGAAGTCGTCACGCCCAAGGGCAAGCGCGCGTACATGGTGAAGCAGCTTACGACGATCCATGCTATCCTGGCCGCCGAGAACGGCAAGATGAAGTAACCCGGCCGGACGGGCGATCAATCGCCGAACATCGAATCGATCTGTTGCTTGAAGTGCGCCTGGACGACTTTGCGGCGCACCTTGAGCGACGGCGTGAGCTCGCCGCTTTCCTGGGTGAACGGCTGCGGGACGATCGTGAACCCGACGATCGCTTCCACGTCCGAGAGCTGCTTGTTGATTTCGCGAATCCGCTGATGCAGCAGCGTCTTTAACGCCGGTGATTTAGCCAGCGCATCCGGGTTTTTCGGATCGAGGTTGTTGTCGGCGAGAAACTCCGCCAGATTTTCGTAGTCCGGCACTATCAGCGCGGCGAGATGCTTGCGGCGGTCGCCGACCACGCAGGCTTGCGAGATGAATTTGTCGCCGACCAGCTTGCCCTCGACGTAGGCGGGCGAGACGTTCTTGCCGCCCGACAGCACGATGATCTCTTTTTTGCGGTCGGTGATCGAGATGTAACCCTCGACGTCGATCTTGGCGATGTCGCCGGTATGGAGCCATCCTTGTTCGTCGATCGCTTCCTTCGTGTCGGCCTCGAGCTTGTAGTAACCCTTCATGATGTTCGGCCCGCGCAGAAGCAACTCACCGTCGGCTGCCATTTCGACCTGTATGTGCGCCAAGGGCAGTCCCACCGTGCCGATTCGGGTTTTGCCGTTGTGCAGATTGCACGCGACGACGGGAGCCGCCTCGGTCAGGCCGTATCCTTCGACGATTGGAATTTCAGCGGCGGACAGGAACCGGTTGATCTCGGTCGGCAGCGGTGCGCCGCCGGAAATCAGATAGCGCATTCGGCTCCCGAAGATCGCGCGCACTCGCGCGAAGACCAGCCGCCTGAACAGCGCCATCGAGAGTGCGAGCAGCGGCGGAACCGGTTTACCGCGATGCCGATATTCAGCCGCTTGATCGCCCGCCGCGAGCGCCATTTTGAACAGTCGTTGGCGCATCGGAGGCGAGCTCTCCACCGTGCGCATCACGCGGCTATGTATCACTTCGAGCAGGCGCGGCACCGTGAGCACCACGGTCGGCTCGACTTCGGTCAGGTTCGCTGCGATCTGCCCGAGACTCTCGGCAAACGCGATCGTCCCTCCCGCCATCGCCACGGTGTAGTAACCCGCGGTCCGTTCGAACGAGTGTGCGATCGGCAAATGCGACAGCGTCATGTCGGTGTGGTTGAGCGCAAGTGCGGTGAGCGAGTCCTCGCAGTTGGAAATGATGTTGCCGTGCGAGAGCATCACGCCTTTCGGCGTGCCGGTGGTGCCCGACGTATAGATGATAGTCGCGAGATCGTCCCGGCTGCCCTCGACGATGGCCGCCGGCGCATCGCCGCTCACCGATGCCAGCGTCACGATGGCGGGCGTTCCGTTGGCGGCGGGCGCGGATTCCGCGCCGCGATGCAAGGCGATAATTGCCGTGAGGCCGGGAATCGAGCTGCCGAGGCCGAGAATTTTCTGGATCATCTCCGGCCCGTTCGCTGCGATGATTTTCGCTCCCGAGTCGTTGATGACGTGCGCGGTCTCCTCCAGTCCGCTGGTCGTGTAGAGCGGCACGACGATCGCGCCGAGCCCCAGCACGGCCTGATCGACGACGATCCATTCGGGGCAATTCTCGGAGAGGATCGCGATGCGGTCGCCGGGGCGCGCGCCCAAGCTCGGCAGACCGGCGCGAAGCTTGCCGGCGGCGTCGGAGATTTCGGTCCACGAGTGGTCCGTCCAGACTTTGTCGCGCTTGTCCTTCAGGAATGCGCGCGCGCCGTGCTTCTGTGCCTGCGCCTCGAAGACTTGGGAAAGGGTCGCCATGCGATCAGGCATAAGAAACAAAGACCTCCTCTTCCTCGCCTAGCCGTTGTAGCCGTTGTAGCCCAAACATTTGTCGCCGCCAATCTCGCGCCAATGCCCGATCACCGGACTCGCAGCCGATGCGATCACGGGAGCACGAAGCGCTTGAAATAACGACCGAAATGTGAGCGTTATGTAGCGCCATTAAGCGGGCGTTGCGGTGGTCGACAAGGATTTTTCATTCCACTAATCGTTGCGCTGAGCGGCATAATCACACTCAATTCATGAATCGGAAGGCGTTGGAACGTTGCATCAGCCGCCTTGATCGGCGCGGCGAACGCTCGTACGGCATTTACACATTGATGGCGCAGAGGTGACGCTTCGATGCTCGAGTATCTGTATTTTCCGCACGACATCTCGACTTTCGGTCCCAAAATCGATTGGCTGTTTGAGCTGATCTTCTGGCTCGTGATGGTCGTTTGGATCGCGGTGATGATCGCGATGGTGGTCTTCATGATTCGCTATCGCACCCGGCCCGGCCGCAAGGCGGAATATATCGAAGGCAATTCGCGTCTCGAGATCATCTGGACCACGGCGACTGCGGCGATCCTGGTCGTTCTGGCGTTTATGAGCCGCTCGACGTGGGCCGATATCAAGGAGCATGGGCCTCCGGGGGATGTGTTCTACGATGTGACCGGGAAGCAGTTCAACTGGGAAATCACTTATCCGGGGCCCGACGGCAGACTCGGCACCAAGGACGACATCACGGTCGAGAACGAGATGCACGTGCCGGTCCACAAAGTGGTGCGGATCGATCTGACCTCGAAAGACGTCATCCACAGTTTTTACATCCCGAACATGCGTCTCAGGCAGGACGCGGTACCCGGCCGCATCATTCACGTCTGGTTCGAGGCGACCGAAACCGGGCAATACGAAATTCCGTGCTCGCAGCTGTGCGGCTTCGGGCATTCGGGGATGAAGGGCAATCTGACGGTCCAGTCGCAAGAGGAATACGACAAGTGGCTCAAAGACCTGTATGCAAACCCGCCCTCGCCGGCCGAAGGAGCTAGCCCAAAATGAGCAGCACGGCGGCGGTTGCGGTACACGGCGCGCACGCGGAGCATCATGCGCTCGGCTTTTGGCGCACGTATATTTTCTCTGAAGATCACAAGATGATCGGGCGCCAGTTCCTGTTCATGGCGCTGTTCATGATGTCGATCGGCGGCCTGATGGCGATGCTGATGCGGTGGGAGCTGGCGTTTCCCGAGACCCAGGTGCCGGGATTTCACTGGGTGCCCGAGCCGTTCATGTACGACGGCGCGATTCCGCCCAATACCTACAACGCGATGTTCACGATGCACGCCACGATCATGATCTTCTTCGTGGTGATGCCGATCCTGATCGGATGTTTCGGCAACTTCCTCATCCCGCTGATGATCGGCGCGCGCGACATGGCGTTCCCCAAGCTGAACATGCTGTCGTTCTGGGTCGGCGCGGTCGCGGGCGTGATCATGCTTTCCTCGTTCTTCGTGACCGGCGGTCCCGCAGCCGCGGGATGGACCTCGTACGCGCCGCTGAGCGCGGTGCCGATCTATACCGGCGTCGATTGGGGCCAGAACTTATGGTGCATCAGCATCATCGTGCTCGGCGCGTCGTCGCTGATGGGCTCGATCAACTACATCACCACGATCATCAACATGCGCACCCGGGGGATGTACTTCTTCCGCCTGCCGCTGGTGGTCTGGTCGCTGTTCATCACGGCGATTCTGCTGCTGCTCGCGCTTCCGGTGCTGACGACGGCGCTCGCGCTGCTGCTGTTCGATCGCCTGGGCGGCACGCATTTCTTTCTGCCCGCGGGCGGCGGAGAGCCGCTGCTGTGGCAGCATCTGTTCTGGTTTTTCGGCCATCCCGAGGTTTACATCATGATCCTGCCCGCGATGGGGATCGCCTCCGACGTTATCGCGACGTTTTCGCGCAAGCCGATATTCGGATACCGCGCGATGGCATATGCGATGATCGCGATCGCGTTCCTGTCGTGGGTCGTGTGGGGCCATCACATGTTCGTGTCGGGGATGGACCCGGTGCTCGGCAGCAGTTTCATGATCACCACGATGATCATCGGAGTGCCGTCGGCGATTAAGACTTTCAACTGGCTCGGCACGCTCTACAAGGGCAACATCCATTACACGGCCGCGATGATGAACGCGCTGGCGTTCGTCGCGATGTTCGTGATCGGCGGACTGTCGGGAATCTGGATGGCGTGCACGCCGGTGGACATGTACATCCACGATACTTACTTCATCGTCGCGCATATTCACTACGTACTATTCGGCGGCAGCCTGTTCGGGATCTTCGCGGGAATTACCTATTGGTATCCCAAGATGTTCGGCCGCATGATGAGCGAGACGCTGGGCAAGATTCACTTCTGGATCACGTTCGTGGCGTTCAATTGCACCTTCTTCCCGATGCACATTCTGGGGATGGCGGGACACATGCGCCGGATTTACAATCCGCAGCAGTACGATTTTCTGAAGCCGATCATCCCAATCAACGAATTTATTTCGATCAGCGCTTTCGTGCTCGGCGCCGCGCAGTTCCTGTTGCTGGCGAATATCATCTGGAGCTATTTCAAGGGCGCCAAGGCCAGCGAGAATCCGTGGCACGCGAATACTCTGGAGTGGACGACGCCTTCGCCGCCGCCGCACGGCAACTGGCCCGGGACGGTGCCGATCGTTTACCGTGGACCGTACGAGTACAGCTCGCCTGAGGTCGCGGAGGATTTTCTGCCGCAATCGCAATTGATCGAAGACTCGACGGCCGCGGCGCATTAGGCGGTCGCGCTAACAGCCGATGAATCAGTCGCAGTTGCCAGCCGGGGACGAGAAGACGCGCGGACTGCATCGCTTTGCGGTGTTGACCGCGGGCGCCACTTTTTGCCTCATCTTCGTCGGCGGACTTGTCACCTCGACCGGTTCCGCGCTTGCCGTTCCGGACTGGCCGCTGGCGTTCGGCAAACTCATTCCGGCGTGGGAGGGCGGCATCCGTTTCGAATTTGGCCATCGCCTGGCCGCCGGAACAGTCGTCGTGCTTACGCTGGTGCTGATGGCGTGGGCATGGCGCACGGAGCCGCGGCGATGGGTCCGCAAACTTGTCGCGCTGGCGTTCGGACTGATCGTCGTGCAGGCCATCCTCGGTGGAATCACGGTGCTGCTCGAATTGCCGCTGGCGATCGCGGTTGCGCACGCCGCCACGGCTCAGGCGCTGTTGTGCCTGATGGTATCGATCGCTATTTTCACCAATCCGCGCTGGAGCACGACCCCGCACGTCGACGATCCGCCGTCACGAATCCCGCTGCCCACGCTTGCCGCCGCGATGACCGCCGTCATTTACCTGCAAATTCTGATCGGCGCGGTGATGCGTCACATGAGCGCCGGGCTGGTGATCCCCGATTTTCCGCTTTCGTTCGGCCACTTGGCGCCGCCGTACTGGGACGAGTACATCGCAATTAATTTTGCGCATCGATGCGGTGCGGTGGTTGTCACCGTGATGGTTTTGTGGACGGTCGCGCGCGTGCTGCGGGCCCATCGTGAGGTTGACGCACTGCGCCGCCCCGCGCTCGGCTTGATCCTGCTGCTGGTTGTCCAGATCTGTCTCGGTGCGATCACAATCTGGAGCGACCGCGCGGTGCTCCCGACGACCAGCCACGTCGCGCTCGGCGCCGCGGTTCTGGCGACCGGCCTGACGCTGACGCTTCGTGCCTATCGCATCCTCGGAGCGCCGCCTCGCGCCCATGCGATCGAGTCGCATGCGAGTTCGCGCGTAATCGAACGGGAGGTGACCGCGTGAATGCCAATGTGGCGATCTCTGAATCCGCGCTGACGCTGCCACGCGGCCGCGTGAGCGATTATTTCGAGCTGACCAAGCCGCGCGTGGTTCTGATGGTGCTGGTCACGACGCTGGCCGGTTTCTATCTGGGTGGGCGCACGGGATTCGATGTTACGCTCGCGCTGAATCTGCTGGCGGGTACGGCGTTGGCAGCCGGCGGCACGCTGGCGCTCAATCAGTACGTCGAGCGCGACACCGACGCGATGATGGATCGCACGCGCCATCGTCCGCTGCCCGACATGAGGATGCGCCCGGCCGAGGCGCTGGTGTTCGGCGTGAGCGCGACGGCCGCCGGCCTGGTTTACCTGACGCTCGCGACGAACCTGCTCTGCGCCGCGGTGGTCGCCGCAATCACGATCATTTATCTCGGCGTGTACACTCCGCTGAAGCGATATACCTGGATGTGCAACGTCGTCGGCGCGGTTTCCGGCGCTCTCCCTCCGGTGGCGGGATGGGTGGCGGGGCGTGGCGGCCTCGGGTTGGAGGCGATAGTGCTGTTCGCGATCATGTTCCTGTGGCAACTGCCGCATACGATTGCAGTCGCGCGACTGTTCCGCGCCGACTACGCACGCGCCGGCATCCGGCTGCTTCCGCAAGATACTGCGCGCGGCGGAAATCCTTCGAATGCGGTCGTAATTGCGGCAAGCCTCGGACTCGTCGCGGTGGGAATCATCCCGCCCATCCTTGGCTTCGCCGGAATCCCTTACATGGTAATTGCATCCGCGCTTGGCCTCGGCATGCTGATGTTTGGATTGGCGATGGTCCGATCGCCCGGTAATTCGCGGGCCGCGCGCCGGTTGTTGCTCGCGTCGCTGGTTTATTTACCTATCGTGTTGCTGGTGCTCGTGCTGGATCGCGCGTGAGTAGTGGCATGACCGGCCTGGTGAAGCGCGAGGAGCGCAAAGAGGAAATCTGGCGGACGCTGAAGATACTGGTCGGCGTGATGGTCCTGCTGGTAGCGGTCTCCGTCGTGACGATTCTGGTGAAGCATTGATATGGCGCCCCGCGTGAGAGCATCGACCGCGAAAGTACGTCCGTTCGTGGCGCCGATCCGGCACGGCCGATCGCCCCATCCGGGCGCGCGCAGCGATCAAAGCGAGCGTCCTTTCATCAGCAGCGCGATGCTCGCGATCATGATGTTGATCGCGTCGGAGATGATGCTGTTCAGCGGTCTGATCGGCTCATTCTTGATCTTCCGCCTTCAAGCCCCCTTCTGGCCGCCGCCGGCGCTGCCGCGCCTGCCGATTGCGGTCACCTGGGTGAACACCTTCGTACTGTTATCGAGCGCGCTCACGATGACGCTTGCGCTGCGCGCGGTGCATCGCAGCCGCCAGCGCCTGCTGCGCCGTTATCTATTGGCAACGCTCGCGCTGGGCGTGACGTTTCTTGCGGTGCAGGGCGGCGAATGGGTGCGGCTGGTCGCGCACGGCCTCAAGCTTTCCAGCGGCATGTACGGCGGCACTTTTTATTTGCTGATCGGATGCCACGGCGCGCACGTGACGGCCGGGGTCGTTTGGCTCGCGTGGGTGGCGATGGCCGCGATGGGCGGCAGGTACAACGCTCGTAACGCCGGCGGGATTGAGGTATGCGCCGTGTACTGGTATTTCGTCTGCGCGGTCTGGCCGCTGCTGTTTGGGCTCGTATATCTGATGTAGCTTTGTGCGTGGGAAAAACGTGGCAGTGAAAAAATGAAAACATAGAAATCTCAAGGCCGCGGCCATAACGATAGCGAGTGCGATTGTCGCGGCGGCTCCGCGCCTGGCGAACGCGTGCGCGACGTGCGGGCTGTCGGAGAACGATCACGCGGCTCACGCGTACAAAAGCAGCGTGCTGTTCATGCTGGCGTCGCCGTACGCCTCGTTTGCCGCAATCGGCGGAATTACTTACTTCGTCTATCGGCGGTCAATCCGCCGGGATCGGAATTCAACTCCGCCAGCGATCACGAAGCGCTGAGCGGCGGCCAGGGTAGTCATTTCAAGTGAGCACTGAGTATAGCCATTTGCCCCGAAGAGGATGGTTGCGATGAGCGAGGCTGTTGCAGTAGAGACCCACGATCACGGCGCGGTACACGCCGATCAGTTGGAACCGTCGCTTACGCCTGGAAATCTCGGCAAGCTCGGGATGTGGACGTTCCTGGCCGGCGACGCAATGACTTTCGGCGCCGGAATCGCAGCCTACGGCGCGCTTCGCATCAACAATCCCAACTGGCCGACGCCTGCCGACTACCTGGGCATCACCACCACGGCGGTGATGACGTTCATCTTGATCTGCTCGAGCGTCACGATGGTCGAGGCGCTCGACGGCGTTCAGCACGGCCGGCAGTCGAAGTTTCGAATGTTCATGGCGCTGACCGTCCTCGGTGGGCTGGTGTTCCTTGGGATGCAGGCGTTCGAGTGGCATCACTTGCTCACCGAAAAAGGGATGTCGGTCCAGCGCGACCTGTTCGACGCGACCTTCTTCATCCTGACCGGCTTTCACGGCTGTCACGTTTTCGGCGGCGTGGTGTACAACAGCGTGCTGCTGATTCGCGGAATGATGGGCAAGATACCGCAGGCGAAAGCCGGTCTGGTCGAGATCGCGGGCCTGTACTGGCACTTCGTTGACCTGGTCTGGATACTCATCTTCACGTTCATCTACCTGATTTAGGACGCCAGTTTTTCCAACGACTACGGACTGGAGATGAAATTCAAGCCATGACGACGCAAGCGGCGATTTCAGGGTACGAGGCCGATCATAGCGGGCCGAACTACATTGCGGTTTTTATCTACCTGGCGATTCTGACCGGAATCGAGTTGGGCGTGTATGCGATGGGTCTGCCGCAAGTCGCCAAAGTCGGCCTGCTGGTCGCGCTGGCGTGGGCAAAGGCCGTGCTGGTGGCGATGTACTTCATGCACCTGGCGATGGAAAAAAGGGCGCTGGCAATCATCGCGATAATTCCGGTAGTGCTGGTCACCTTTCTGTGCTTCATGTTGCTGCCCGATCTGACGACGCGGATGTGGACGAAGTTCGATCACAGGATCGGGGTGACGAATCCGGCCGAGATGGGTGCGAACCCGGTCGCGCCGCCGCCCCGGCCATTGCCGGGGCATTGAACCGTGAAAAACCTGGCAACCTGATTGGATTCCTACCATTCGCTGGCGCCGCTCAACGCGATCCTCAATGGATGCGCCACGGTTCTGCTGCTGGCGGGATTCGTCTTCATCAAGAACGGGTGGGTGCGAGCGCATCGCGCATGCATGATCGCCGCGATGGGTTTTTCGGCCGTTTTCCTGACCTCATATCTCGTCTATCACTACAACGTTGGAAACGTGCGCTTCAGCGGCGAAGGGTGGGTTCGGTCGCTGTACTTCTCGATTCTGATTCCGCACGTGATCCTGGCCGGCGTAATCGTGCCGCTGGTGTTTGCGACGCTCTGGTTCGCGCTCCGCGGCAAGTTCAATCGCCATCGCCGAATCGCGCGATGGACCTGGCCGCTGTGGATGTACGTGTCGGTGACGGGAGTGATTGTTTACCTGATGCTGTACCGGATCTACACGCCGATATATCCGCCGGCGGCGGCGGCTGTCGCGCAGTCCGCCTCGCGCTGAAAAAAACGGGGCGGTCCGTTCAACGGAGGCGCCCCAGTCTTCTGTCATGCTTCGATGAGACGAAGCGGCGCTAGGCCTTGGCGCTGGGACGGCTCGAAACCGCCTGATGCCATCGCGCGAGGTTCTTCTGATTCTCCTGAATCTTGATGCCGGTGGTCCGGCCGAAATCGATTCCGATCAGCGCCGTGATATCCGCAATCGTGTAGCGCGGTCCCGCGATGAATTCGCGATCGGCGAGCACCGTGTCGAGCCATTCCAGGCGTTTGAGCGCCGCGTTTCGACAGATCTCGCCGTATTCCTTGACTTGCGGGATGCGTCCCTTGAAGAAATCGCTGGTGTTGCGAAACGCGCCCGCCGTCATCGACAATATCTCGAACTCCATCCGCCGGTTCCACATCTCGACGACGGCCTTGTCCTTCGCGTCCACACCCATCAGGCGCGGCTCAGGCTTGGTTTCCTCGAAGTAGCGGCAAATCGCGACCGACTCCGCGATATGAGTGCCGTCGTCAAGTTCGAGCACCGGCAGCCCGCCCATCGGATTAATTTTCAGGAACTCGGGCTTGCGATTGTCGGCAGTAGCTAGATTGACCTGCTGGTAAGGGACGTTGATGCCTTTTTCCGCGAGAAAGACGCGCACGCGGCGTGGATTAGGAGCTCCGGTAAAATCGTAAATTTTCATCGTTGCAATTTAAAACTGTCTGGCGTCGGCGTCAATCCGGCGCGACTCAGGCCTTGGCGCTGGGACGACTCGAAACCGCCTTATGCCATCGCGCGAGGTTCTTGAGGGCAGGGTCCAGTTTAAGCCCGGCCATTTGCGTGCCGAAATCGACCGCGACCTCGGCGGTGATATCCGCGATGGTAAAGCGATCGCCGGCGATGAAGGGCTTGTTGCCGATTTGCTCATCGAGCCATTGAAGCTGTTGTGTCGCGGCCTCATGCTGGGTCGCGCCGTATTCCGGGAATTGTTTGAGGCGGCCTTTGAACAGTTCATTGGTATGCTGGAACGCTCGTCCGGCGGCGGCAAACAGGCCCAACTCGATTCTCCGGTTCCACATCTCGATGACAGCCTGCTCGCGGCTGTCCCTGCCCATCAGGTTGGGTTCGGGATGCAGCCCTTCCAGGTAGCGGCAGATGGCGACCGACTCGGCCAAATGGCTGCCGTCGTCGAGCTCGAGCAGCGGCAGCCCGCCCGCGGGATTTTTCGCGAGCATCTCCGGCGTGCGGTTTTTGCCGGCAAAAATGTCAACCTGCTCGTACGGGATCTTGAGTCCCTTTTCCGCTACGAAAATTCTGAGCCGTCGAGGATTAGGAGCGAGAGTAAAATCGTAAATTTTCATGGTGGTTGCAATTTAAAACTATGCCGCGTAGCCGTCAACTCCACAGAGTCATTGCAATCATCGGCGCGACGGTCAGCCGAGCCGCTCGCGATGATAGGCGAGATAGATCGCGGTGCCGATCGAACCGGTCAGCGCGATTGCCAGATAGATCACGATGAACGCAATCGGGCGCGGGCCCTCCGGTTGCTGGTACCAGAACAGCACCAGATTGTAGGGGACGTAAAACGCATAGACGATCGCAAGCGGCAGCACCCACGCGCGCAATCTCCAGATGCCGTGGGCATAGATGAGGAATACGATGCCGAACAGCGGACCGAGCACGAGGTTGTGCGCGACGCCGTGGAACTTGTGACCGAAGACCACCAGGCCGCCTACCACTGGATTGCGGGCGAACTGGAGCGCCTTGGTGAAATCGGAGAATGCGAGGACGACAAACAGGATCGTCATCACGGTGAGGAACCATCCACGCGGCGGGCGAGCGGAATCCGACGTTTCGTTTGCCATGCGCGGTCAACCCTTCAGGAATTTTCGGATGGCGCCGACGAGCGCTTCCTGCTGCTCGTACATCACCATGTGGCCGGCATTCTTGATGATCTCGAGCTTGCTGTTTTTGATGCGGCTGGTGAATTCCTTCGCGTAGGCCGGCGGAATCAGCTTGTCATCGTCGCCCCACAAGAGCAGGGTTGGCGCCGATATGCGATACGCGCGCTTCTTGAGGCCCCGGTCGGGGATCGGCCACAGAAATTTGCTTGCCGTCGCAAGCCGCTTCACGCGCTCGACGTACATCGTTTCGAGCGCTTTGAAGTCCGACGGTATCGCGGTCATCATTCGCGCCGCGGGCGAATTGGGATCGTGGAACAGGAGCCCTGCAATCTCGGTAAGCTGCGCAGCGAAGAGGTCGGGTATCGGCACTGCGTCGATCCAGAAACCGGCCGGCGCGATCAGCACAAGCTTGCTGGCGCGATGCACGTCGAACGCCGCGACCTCAGCCGCCAGCATCCCGCCCATCGAATGGCCGACGAGGTTGGCGGTCGGGATGCCGAGTTCATCCATCAACTCGTGATAGAACAGCACCGCGTCTGCGATGTCGTCGATATGCTCGCTGCCGGTGGATTCGCCGTAGCCGGGGAATTGCGGCGCATAGACTTTGAAGTGCGCGCCGAGATCCTCGAGGAACGGCTCGACGGGCATCAGTCCACCCGCGCCGTGCAGGTACAGAAGCGGCTCGCCGCTCCCATAGACCTGCGTTTCGAGCGAGAACTTTCCGTTTAGAAGTTTCTGAGTCGTGTTCATTTCGCTCCGCGGACCTCCGCCACGGCCGACGCAGCCGCTCGCGCCTTGCCGCTTACTTCGGTCTTCTGGAAATGGACGGCGGCCGGCATCGCGATCTCATCCTGCGGCATCCGCTTGGGCGACCACTTGTCCTCGAAGTCGCTCCACAGGTCGCGCATGTACGGCATGACCTCGGTGGCGAACATGGTGGTGCTCTTGCGCACCAGTTCCGGAGGCATCGAGCCGATTTGCATCAGGATCATCAGATGCCCGCAGTTGAGCGACTTCATCGCCTCGCGCAGACGCTCGCGCACCGTCTTGGGCGAGCCCGCAATCACGTAGCCCTGATCGATGAAGTCCTTCCACTTGAGACCTTCACGCCGGATCGATGCCTGCTCGCCGACCTGGCCGAGCATTCCGGCCTTGATCGTCTTCACCGTGCGATAGCCGGGAGCGTCGGCGAAGCCGTTATAGACGTGCAGGCAGCGGTTGTAGAAGTAATCCATGTGCGCGGCGTAGTCCTTCTCCGCCTGCTCGTCAGTCTCCGAAACCGCGACGACCTGCGCGAACCCGAGGCTGTAAGGATTCAACTCTTTGTTCTTCTTCGCCATCACTTCCCAATAGCCGTCGGCGACCTTCTTGCCCGCGATGTACCCGAAGAACGAAAGGAAGCTGTACTGATATTCGTGGTCGGCGCAGAAGTCGTAGGTCTCGAGGGAGCCGCCGCCCGGAATCCAGATGGGAGGACGCGGCTGCTGGAGCGGTCTTGGCCACAGGTTGACGTAGCGCAGCTTGGTGTACTTGCCGTTGAACGAGAAGACATCCTTCGCGGTCCACGCCTTGATGATCAGGTCGTGGGCCTCGTAGTACTTCTCGCGAATCGTGGCCGGGACCTCGCCGTAACAGAAGTTGGTATCCATCGAGGTGCCGACCGGGAATCCCGCGACCAGGCGCCCGCCCGAGATCACGTCGAGCATCGCGAACTCCTCAGCGACGCGAATCGGCGGATTGTAGAGCGCGATCGAGTTGCCGAGCACGACCAGGCTGGCGTTGCGCGTGCGCCGGCTGAGCGCGGCCGCCATGATATTCGGCGACGGCATCAGGCCGTACGCGTTCTGATGATGCTCGTTGACGCCCAGCCCGTCGAAGCCCATCGCGTCGGCGTATTCGAGCTGATCGAGGTAGTCATTGTAGAGCCGATGCCCGACTTTCGGATCGTACAAGTCGCGCGGGATATCGACCCACACGCTGTGATACTTTTCCTTGAAGTCTTCGGGCAGGAACCGATACGGCATCAGATGGAACCAGGTAAATTTCATAAGCCTTCTTCCTTTGTTTTCGTTGGTAGCGGCCGGATCACTCCCATCGCGATTACGCGGGATTAGGAACGCCGGCCTCCAGTTTGAATCTTTCGCGATTGCCTGAAAACTGTCAAACGGCGCGGGACACCACACATTGGGTGCAGGGGTCACCCCTGCTTCGTGATGCTGCGATGGTCGAACAGCCGAATCGTGTAGCCGTCGGGATCGCGCAGTTCCGGGCCGTAGCCCCACACGGTCCGTTTCGGAGCGTGCACGAATTTCACGCGGTTGCCCTTGAGGGTTCGGTAGCGCGCGTCCACGTCCTCGACTTCGAAATGGATGACGAATCCCGACGCCGCACCTTTGGCTGGCTTGCCCTGGCTTACCAGCAGCGCCATCCCCCAATCGTCCTCGAGTGCGACGAAGCCGTTTTCGGGCACCTCGAATTCGACCTTGAGACCGAGGTTCTTGACGTACCAGTCGCGCGAGCGGGCCGCGTCGCGCACGTTGATCAGCAAGTGGTTGAGCTTGGCGTATTTTTTCCTGGCGCGCTTCATGTGCGAATCCTAATCACCGGTTGACTTGGCGCTCAAGCCGCGTAGTGTTCATTGAGATTCGCCCGGGGAAGCCGGTGAGAGACCGGCGCTGCCCCGCAACTGTAAGTTGAGCGTCGCCACGAATAACCAAATCGCGGCGCTCGTCGAGTCAGGCGACCGGGTGAATCGATGGAGCCGTAGGAACCTTCGCGGGAGAGGGAGGCTTCAGGAGTTCGCCGACGCATCGCAGAGCCGCCGGAAGGTCCGCGCGGCGGTCCGTCGCTCCTGGCCACTTCCACTTCAATCCGCGAAGGATTGGCTGGGCAACGACACGATGTTCGACGGACAATATAAATACAAAGAGGAACTTCCCTACCATTCGAGCGGGCCGCGCCCGAGTCGTCATGTGGCATCGTTTGCAGCTTCGATAGCGGCTCACGCGGCGATTGTCGGTTTGATCGTGTATTTTGCGTCGCCGGTGGCAAGCCGGCCTGGCGATTGGGTTATCGCCTATCTCGTCGAGGGGACAGACGGCGCCTCGGGGCGCGGCGGCGCGAGCGCTGGCGCGTCCGCGGCTCCGTCGATTCATGCGCAGCGCGGGCCGCTCGCGATTGCTGAATCGGTTTCTGTCGATCAGCCAAAGCGAAGGCTGGCGGATGCGGCGACGCGGTCGGCGCCGCCGCGGGCTGCTCGGAAGCCGCGTCGCCGGACTGAAGAACCGGATTCCGAAGTCGCCAGTCTGGCGCTGGTGCGCTCGGTCGCGCCCGCGCGACCGAGCGATTCAGAGCATGACGGCCGTTCGCAGAGTCGTGGTGATTCTCCGGGCGACGCGGCTGGATCTCATTCGGCCGCGGTTGCCGCCATCGGCGCCGTCGGCACCGCCGCGGGATCAAGCGGCGGAGCGGCGGCGGGTGCCGGCAACGCCGCCGACGGCGACGGCGGCGGTGGCGATCCAAATTCGATCGCTCACGCCGATTACGCGACAAATCCTCCTCCCGCTTACCCGGCCATCGCGCGGCGACGCGCGCAGCAGGGCACCGTGACGGTCAGCGTGCTGGTCGGCGCTGACGGTTCCGTAGAGCGTGCCGAAGTTGCGGATTCGTCGGGGTTCGACACGCTCGACGACGCTGCGCTGGAAACAGTTCGGTCGCGATGGCGCTTTGTGCCGGCCCGCCACGGCGGACTTGCGGTCGAAAGCTGGGTCCTGGTGCCGATCCGCTTTGCCTTGATCGAGGCCAACGCTATTCGCTGAGCTTCTGACCTTTCACTGTTGCAGTCGTGCTTATCCAGCGAAGTCGTGATATAAGCCCAATCCAAGGAGGGTAGGAAAAATGGCTGCGAAACCGTGTACTACTCTGGTGGTGGCGGGGCTGATTGTCGCGGCGATTCTTGCGCCCAACATCGCACGCGCGATCGAAGTCAAGAAGGACCTTTACATCAACAGCGGCCCTGCTGGTCCGAGTGCCGCCGGTCCCGCCAAGGTGAATCCCATTCCCAAGGCGCAGCAACAGGCGCTGAATGACACTGTCGCGAACGAGTCAGAAAGTTACCTCGACGACGAGAGCGAAAAGAAGGCGTCGGGCAAGACTTACGTCGATATCGAACATGCCAGACCAATGTATCTGCCGACGATGAAGGAGGGGCACTGGACCGTGCTCGCGAAGCTGCAGGCGGCCGAGTACACGCCGTCCAAGACCGGTGAGGGCAAAGGCAGGCCAACCGGCAAGCAAAAGATATTGGTATTCAATTACCGTCTCGACGGCAGCAAGTGGACCGAGGTCGAAGCTCCTAAATGGCAAGATGTCGAAACCAAGGGCACGGCGGCCGCGCATAAGTAGCTATTCGGGCGAAGCAGCTAATCCGGGACGCTATTGCCATTTGCGCGAACAGGAATCGCGGCCACGCCGGCCGCGTTGAGTAGATCCGCGTCACTGAGAAATGAAAAGTAAGATTCAGGACGATCTCAAGGCCGCGATGAAGAGCGGCGACAAGCTGCGCACGATGGCGCTGCGCGGCGTGTTGTCCGAGATTTCGCGGCTCGAAAAAGACGTTCGCCGCGACCCCAGCGACGCCGAGATCCTGCAAATAATCAAGCGCGAGCGCGCCAAGCGTGAAGAATCGCTGGAGTTTGCGCGCAAAGCGGCCCGCCAGGACCTGATCGAGCAGAACGAGACCGAGGCCAAAGTGCTCGAGTCGTATTTGCCCGCCGCGGTCTCGTCCGATGAAGTGCGCGCGGAAATTGCGGCTGCGATTGCGGCGGGCGCATCGCAGATAGGTCCAATCATGAAGGCGCTGCGCGACAAGTTCGGCGCCGGGCTTGACGGCAAAACCGCCAGCGAGCTGGCCAAGGAAGCGCTCGCGAAGAAGTAGGATCGAGGCGTTCAAGCGCGACGGTTCGACGCGCGGATCGACCGGCGCGGGACCGCTGTAAGAATTGCCGCGGAGGTTCCCATGGGCGGTGGCAAAATCGAGCCGTTCCGCGTCGAGGTGCCCGACGAAGTGCTCGCCGACTTGCGCGCGCGGCTCAAGAACACGCGCTTTCCCGGCGAGGTTCCCGATACCGCGTGGGAGTATGGAACCAATCTCGCCTACCTCAAGGAACTGGTCGAGTACTGGCGAACCAAATACGACTGGCGGGCGCAGGAGCGCGCAATCAATCGCTTCGCGCATTTCAAGGCGAGCGTTGACGGACTCGGAGTTCACTTCATTCACGAAAAAGGCAACGGGCCGAAGCCCAGGCCGATCCTGCTGATTCATGGATGGCCGGGATCGATTTACGAGTTCATGGAACTAATCCCGATGCTCACCGATCCGGCGGCGCATGGCGGCGACGCAAAAGATTCGTTCACCGTGATCGCGCCGTCGCTGCCCGGCTACGGGTTTTCGGATCATCCGCGCGCGCGTGCGATGAATATCCAGGCGATGGCGGAGTTGTTTCACAAGCTGATGACCGGAATGCTCGGCTACCGGCGCTACGCGGTGCAGGGCGGAGACTGGGGCGCTGCGATCGCGTCGCGAATCGGCGAAGTGCACGCCGACAGCGTCTTCGGCATCCATCTCAACATGATTGCGATCGGGCCCGCCGAAGGACGCAGCGCGCCCGAGCTCACGCCCGAAGAGAAAGTGTTTCTCGGCGACATGGAAAAATTCCGCACCGCCGAGACCGGCTACCAGTGGATCCAGGGCACCAAGCCGCAGACGCTCGCCTACGGGCTGAACGATTCGCCGGCCGGACTGGCGGCGTGGATCGTCGAGAAATTCCGCACCTGGAGCGATTGTCACGGCGACGTCGAGCAGAGCTTCACGCGCGATCAGCTGCTGACCAATGTGATGATCTACTGGGTCACGCAGACGATTAATTCCTCGACGCGGCTGTACTACGAGGCGCGCCATCATCCGTGGCGCCTCAAGCCCGGGACGCGAATCGAGGCGCCCACCGGGGTCGCGCTGTTCCCGGCGGAGCTGGTGCGTCCGCCGCGGCATTGGGCCGAGCGCGCGTACAACGTGCGGCGATGGACCGCGATGCCGAAAGGCGGGCATTTCGCCGCGATGGAAGAGCCGCAACTGGTGGCCGCCGACATTCGCGAATTTTACCGAGAGTTGAGCTGAGCGCGGGCTTGCGGAGCGCGGTCACGCGGACGCGGCTTCGTCGAACTTGAGCAGGTCCGCGTACAGCTTTTCGATCTCGCGGCCCAATCGTTGGTAGCGTGCGATCAGATCGTCGGCATCCTTTCGCGCGAGATAGAAGTTGGGATCGTTCATGTCGGCGGAGAGCGCCGCGCGTTCGGTTTCCCTCCGCTCGATCTCGGCTTCGATCTGACTCCGCTGGCGCGCGATTCGTTCCCGCCGGCGAACCGCGTCGCGATCGTCTTTTGCCGGCTGTGCGGCCTTCGATGGTTCCGCTTGTTTCGGACGTGACGCATTGCCGTTGTTGCCGCGGGTATCGCGCAATTGCGCCGGCCCGGACCCATCGGCTGCGACGATGGCGCCGGCGCGAGTTGCGTCTGCGCCTTCTTCTCGAGGTATTCATCGTAGTTGCCGAGGTAGCGAATCGCATGGCCCTGGCCGACTTCGAGCACCTCGGTCACGAGCTCATTCAAGATGAAACGATCGTGGCTGACTATTATAACGGTGCCCGGAAATCGCCTGAGCGCGTCGAGCAGCGTGTCCTTCGCGATGATGTCGAGGTTGTTGGTCGGCTCGTCGAGCAACAGGCAATTGCTCGGCCGCGCCAACACCTTCGCCAGCGCCAGGCGCGCGCGCTCGCCGCCCGACAGCACTTCGACGCGCTTGTACACGTCGTCACCCGAGAACAGCATCGCGCCGAGAATCGAACGAATCTCCGCCGTCGTGCGGCCCTGCGCGCTGTCGCTCAGCTCTTCGAGCACGGTCTTTTCATATGAAAGAGACTCGGCGAGATTCTGCGCGAAGTATCCAGCCTGCACGCTGGCGCCGACGATTCGCTCGCCGCCGGTCATCGCCTCGACGCCCGCCAGCAGCTTCATCATGGTGGATTTTCCCGATCCGTTCGGACCGACCAGCGCGATTCGAGCGCCGCGCTCGATTGTCAGATCGACGCCGTCGTAAACCGTGAGCGCGCCGTAGCGTTTGACGGCGCCCTTGAGTTCGAAAACCCGCCGCGTACTCCGTTCGCATTTCGGAAACGAAATCGCGGGCGGCTTCTGCGATCCTTCCGGCGGCTCTAGTCGTTCGAGCTTGTCGAGTTGTTTGATGCGGCTTTGTACCAGACGCGCTTTGCTCGCCTGGTAGCGGAAGCGGCTGATGAAACTCTCCATGTGCTCGATTTCGAGCCGCTGTTTCTCGAATGCCGCCATCTCGAGCGCGAAACGCTCCTCGCGCGCAACCAGATACCGCGAGTAGCTGCCGACGTATTCGGTGAGCCGTGCGCGCGACACTTCGACGGTGCGCGTGGTGACGCGGTCCAGAAAATAGCGATCGTGCGAGACCAGGATGATCCCGCCCTGGTATGCGCACAAATAATCCTCGAGCCAGTTGCGCGCCTCGATATCCAGGTGATTGGTCGGCTCGTCGAGCATCATGAACTCGGGCGCGTCGAGCAGGAGTTTCGCCAGCGCAATTCGCATCCGGATTCCGCCCGAAAATTCGGCGACGTCGCGGCCGAGGTCTTCATCGGTGAAGCCCAGCCCGAACAGCACCGACGTGGCGCGGCTTTCGGCGCTGTAAAAGTCGTGCCGTTCGAGCTCGGTCAGCACCTCGCCCAATTCCTCGAGCGCGGCGTCGTGCGCCGGCCCGCAATGCTCGTGGGCGAGAATCTGCTCGACTTCCTTGCGCCGCAGGTCGAGCGCCTGCATCCTGTCGAGCGCCGCCAGCGTCTCGCGCAGCACGGACCTGCCGCCCATCTCCGGAGCGTCCTGCGCCAGGTATCCGACGCGGGTGCGTTGCGGACGGGTGATTCGGCCCGAATCCAGCGGGATCACTTCCGCGATCATCTTGAGCAGGGTCGATTTGCCCGCGCCGTTAAGCCCGACCAGGCCCACCCGCCCGTCGTCGGCCATCGACCAGCTCACCCGGTCGAGGATCTTGCGGCCCCCGTAGGACTTGGAAAGGTTGTCAAGACTAAGCATGGTAAAAAAGGCATCTTATCAGCAGCGTTTGTGTGCCGAAAGCGACTTGCGCCCGCCATGGCAGTCTGAGGGGCTTCCTGCGCAGCCGACATTGTGTTAGGCAATGTTACACTATGGCAAAACTCTCCCCAGGATATCCGTTGCCCAGGAGCGCAGACGAGTTCGAAAGACTCTGTCTCAAGCTCCTGCGCCGTCATTGGCAGCTTCCTCAGCTCGAGCGCTTCCGCGATCCGAAACGCGCCGAGAAAGGGATCAATCTTATCGAGATCAGCGGACGCCCGCGACTCGCCGCCGTCAAGTGCGACCTCAGCGCTTCGCGAAACGAGTTGACGCTCGCCGAGATCAAGGACGCTGTGGACCGGGCCGCGAGCCTGAAGCTCCCAATCGGGCGCTTCGTGATCGCTACCACGGCCGCCAAGTCCGAGGGCTTGCAGCGTTCGTTGTTTGATCTCAACCGTGCGAACCGCAAAGACGGCATCTCGGCGATCGAGGTCCTGACCTGGGACGACATCGAGGAACTGCTCGATGAATATCCGCAGATCCTCACCGATTTCGGAACCGCCGCCAAGCGCCAGGCCCTTACCCGGGCCGATGCGGTGGTTCGTCTCGAGGCCCGATGCGAGCCCGCGGCGGCGGGACCTTCCGATGCGCTGGGAGAGGAGATCTCCGCCGCCGCAGCGCTCCTCGAGAGCGGCCAATATCAGCTGGCCCGGCTCGCCCTGCTCAAACTGCGCGAGCAGAAGTGGAGCCAGCTGTCGAACACCCACAAGTTCCGCGTGCTCTCGTATCTTGGCGCCGCGTGGCTGAAGGAAGGTGAGCCGCGCAAATCGGCGATGCTTTTCATCGCGGCGAAATCGTTGCAGCCCGACGAGGAGAATGCCTGCACCAACGAGGCGCTCGCCCACGAACTGCTCGGGGAGCGCGAACGCGCATTCGCGCTGGCCGATAAGCTGCGCATGCAGTTCCCCTCCAGCGGCCGCGCGGTAGCGCTGTGGCTGAACAACGCGCCCAAGTCGCTCGATGCCAGGGCGCTGGAAGAAAATGTCGCGCCCGAACTCGCATCCGATCCGGAAGTCGCGGTCGTGATGGCGCGGCGCGCGCTCCTGGACGCGCACTTCGATCGCGCCGAGCGTTATGCGCGCCTCGCCAGCGCCGCGTTGCCGAATAGTTCGATGCCGTGGCTGGTGCTGGGACAGGCGATTCTACTCAATGAACTGGAAACCGGCGGGGCCGGCGCGACCGAGGCGTCCGCGCAAAACGACGGCAGCCGCGTCCGCGAAGCCGAGAGCTGCTTCACTCAGGCGCTCGCGCTAGCGCAGACCGAACACCTGGCGTCCAGTGAAGTGCAGGCGCTGATGGGACGCGCGCAGGCGCGAATCGCGCTGCGCGACACCGACGGCGCCGGCAAGGATATCGAACAGGCGCATGGCTTGCAGCGCGAGGATGCCAACGGCCTGTGCGAGTACGGGATTGTTCTGCGATCGCGCGGCAGCCTGACCGAGGCTATCGAGGTGCTGCGCCGTGCCGCCTCCGTGGGCGGTCGCGACGACATCGACTACCATCTCGCGGTGACGCTCCGCGAGCGTGACGAACCGGGCGATTTGCAGGAGGCCACCGAGCTGCTGATGCGCTCGATTCCGCGGCCGGAGGCGATTCCCGCCGGTGATCTTCCCTTCGCGGTCGCATCCGCGGTCGAGGCGCTTGCCATGCTCGAGCGCTATCACGACGCCGACGCGCTGTTGGCGTCGATTTCCGAGTCGCGCCTGCCGAAGGTCACGATGCAGACGTTGCGCGCCAATCTCCGGTTGGCCCAGGGCAAGTTCGATCAGGCCTCCAAGTTTGCCGACGAGGCTCTGTCCGAGCTCGCGCCCGACACCGCCGCCGACAATCGGCGCAAGCTGGCGGCGTTACTTCATGATTTGGGGCGCTATCGCGACGCGCTTCCGCTGTGGCAGACGCTCGCGCCCGCAGGCAGCACCGGCACCGACACGCGCCGGCTGCTGGATTGCGCAAGCCGGCTCGGCCGCGAAGACATCGTGGACGAGATCTCGCGCCAGTCGCATCCCGAACAAGCTATCGACGCCGGCACCAGCGCCAATCAACTCGAGAAACTCGAACGCAACGATCCCGAAGCTGCGTTGGCCGAACTCGAGGAACTGCTGCGCGAAAATCCCAACGACCGCGTGCTCCGGCTGCGGCGCTCGATCGTCGCGGCTCGTCTGGGCAAGGTCGATCTGGTTGTTACCGATCCCAATGCGATGCCCTCGGCGCGGGAAATTCCGCCTGCGCTCGGCCGCGCGGCCGTGCAATTCATGCGCGACGCTGGCCGCGCCAACGAGGCGCTTGCCTACGCTTACGAATTGCTGCGCCACCAGGGTGGCAACGTCGATTCGCATCGCGCCTACCTGGCCGCGCTCGGACCGGTTGGCCCGATGCCACACGTGCCCGACTTCGATACCGCCGGGCCCGGCGCCGCGCTCAGTTTCGCCGAGGAGAATTCCAACACCGAGCGCTGGATCCTGCTCGAGGACGCCAACGACGCTGACGAGGCGCTCGATGAGTACGGCCCGCAACATCCGATGACGCGCGCCGTCAAGGGCAAGAAGCCCGGCGAGAAATTTCAGCTGCCCGAAGGCCGCTTCAGCCGCCGCCAAGCGACCGTCAAGCAGATGCTCAGCAAGTACGCCTACCGATACATGGATTGTCTCGTCAACTGGCAGGCGCGCTTTCCCGGCGAGGCCGAAATCGAAATGACCTACGTGCGCGCCGACGCGATTCCGTGGAGCGAAATGAACGACAGCTTCGACTCGATGTTCGAAGCGGGCAATGTCAACGGGATCGCCAATGGCAACGGGATCGCCAATGGCAACGGCATTGGGAACGGAAATGCCGCCGCCAACGGCAAGCGCGAAGACCTTATCAAGCAGGCCGAACTCACCTACGCCAGCAAGCCCGTCCCGATCCACGCGCTCGCGGAACGGATCAACCTGAACGATCTGCAGACCGTGTTCCTCCTGGCGCAGCGCCCCGAGGCGCCGCTGAAGTGCTGCACCGGCTCGCCCGAAGAACTCGAGGCCGCCCTGGGAGCCTTCGAGCGCGCCAATGCGGTGGTGCTCGATCTAACCGCGATCGCGACGTTGTGCATGCTCGGACGGCTCAGCTTGCTGCCGAGCTGGCCGCGCCAGTTCGTCATTTCGCAGTCCACCCTGGCCGAACTCCGGCGCCTCGCGTTCGAGGATACCCTCCTGCGCCTGCCGCCCGGATTTTCCGCGTCACTCACCGGCAACGGCAACGACGGCAAGCGCGCCGACATTCAGTTGAAGGGGCTCGCGGATGCGTTGCAGTCGGTGTGCCGCGTGCGCGACAGTGCGGTGCTTGCTTCGATCGATCATGACCGCCGTGAGCGGCTGATCAATTTCTTCGGCCGCCATGGCGCCGAGAGCATTGTGATCGCCTCGATGCCCGGGCACGTGCTGTGGACCGACGACATGATCCTTGCCGATCTCGCCAAGACCGAGTTCGGGGTGCGCCGCGTCTGGACGGAGGCGGCGTTGCAGGCGCGCGTGCAGGCGGGCAATCTCGATCCCGCCGAGCTGGCTACCGCCAGCACCAAGCTGGCGGGATGGGGCTACTCGTTCACCACCCCGAGTATCGAGACGCTGATGCGCGCGGGTTCGGTCGCGGTATGGAATCCCGATCAGTTCCCGCTCAAGCAGGCGCTCGATCAGTTTGCCGACGAGTCGATGAACATGTCGGATGCGGTGCGGCTGGCGGCCGAGTTGATCGTCAAGATGTACAACGATCAATACCTGCGTGGGCAGCGCCGGACCGTGACCTCGCGGCTGCTCGACCGGCTTGCGCTGCGCCCCGGCGGCCGCGGTGCCGTCGAGGCGTTGCCGCGTTCGTTGCCGATTCGCTTCGGGCTCGACCTGATTCGAGCGCGCGAACTGAGCGACGTCGTGCGGGGATGGACGGCGCAAAGCGAGATGCAGCCGAGCGCTCGATAGCTGTTCGCTGGTGACCGCGGGCCGTTGTGATCGGACGCCGCTGGATCGTGACGCGTCGTGTTAGGCGTCGCGATCGAGTAGAATCCTGCCCCGGCTAATCGGCCGGGCACAGGAGGAACGCACGATGGCGGCAATGGGCGAGGGGGACCGTATCGTCCTCATCGATCGCAGGCTCTTCAAGGACGACAACACCCGGATTTTCGTGGGCGTCGTCGAGCAAACCGACGGTCTCCTGGTTCGCGCCCGCGGCTTCGCATTTCACGTCAGCCCCTACGAGGTCGCCGGACAGGAACGCCGCGGTGAAGAGCGCGTGCGCGTGTTCTCGATGGGTTCCGGGGACATCGTGTACCTGCTTCCCAGGGAGCAGGACATCGCGCGGCTGATGCTCAAGCGCTTGCCCAAGTCGATGACGCTCAGCGACGGGCAGTACGCGATGGACCTGAGCGACTTTCTGCTCCGCGCGTGAGGCGGCAGACTATAGCTTCTCCACGAATTCGATAATCGCTGCCGCGGTATCGCCAGGATTGTCCAGCGGCACGTGATGAAACGCGCGTGGAATTTCCTTCAGCACCGATCCGCGAATCTTCCGATGCATCCGCGCAACGTGCGACGGGCTCACCAGACCGCTCCGATCGCCGCGCAGCAGCAGCGTCGGCATCGTGATGTTCTTGAGCTTCGGCCTGGTCATCCGGTTGCCATGCTTGCGCCAGGCCCGCGTTTCCGGATCGAATCGAAACGCCCATGCGCCACTGGGCAACTGCTCGGCGCCGAGCAACGCGAGCCGCTCGATTTCCAGCCGCGTCAGATTCGTCTCGGGCGGATGCAGGCGAAACTTCCTGATGATGTCGCCGGCCGAGCGGAGCTCGGGGCGAACGCCGCCGCGCGATCGCCGGCGCCATCGCCACATCAGGCGGCGAAACAGCGGCGGTCCTCCGTGCGGCGCATCGACGATGACGAGTGCGTCGAGCAACTCCGGATGCGTCACTGCCACCCACTGCGCGACCGCCCCGCCCATCGAATGTCCAACCAGCACCACGCGCGTGCCGAGGCTGTCGATCAGGCCACCGACGTCTTTCAGATACGCCGGCGGCCCGTAGTTCCCCGAATCCGCCCACTGGCTGCGCCCATGACCACGAAAATCAAGCGCGAGCACGCGCCCATACGGCGTCAGCATCGGAGCGACGCCGTCCCACCAATGCGCATGCGCCGCGCCGCCATGCAGCAGAACGAAAGTGCGTTTGTCGGGATCGCCGCCCCAATCCAGATAATGAAGCTTGAGTCCTTCAGCCTCGACGTACCGGTGGGTCGGCTCCGTTAGCACGGTAGCCGCTTGCTTTTGTGCCATAGCCGTCGATTCTAATCGACCCCGAATCGGGAGCATAGATTTTCATGCGCGCGATTGCGCCGCGTTCGTTGTTCGCTTGCTGGAAGCGCGCCGTCCCCTCGTGCTAACAACCGCACGAGAACCGTTGCCAAGGAGTATTTTCGATGGCGCTCAGGCTCGAAAACAAAAACGCGCTGATGGGAGAGCCGGTCGACGTCGCCAACACCGCGCTGTTCCTCGCCAGCGAAGAGGGCCGCTACCACACCGGATCGATTCTGCATCCCGACGGCGGAATCGTCATGCAGTGAGACTGACTCGTAATCATTTGATCGCGGCGTTTGCCGTTTCCTCGCTGATTCTCGCCGGATTCAGTACTTCCGCGTTGGCGCAGAGCGAGAGCCCGACTGCGACGCCCACGCCCATGATCCTGCCTGCGATTCCGCAGATTCAGCTTTTACCGGTGCCCGGATATGGACCGGCGCCGCTGACCGTCGGCTTCATGCTATCGAGCCCCGATCCGGAGACCGTGCTCCAAACCTTCATATGGAATTTCGGCGACGGACAGGTCTCGATGCTGCCGCCGACTGCGATGTTCCACACCTACACCACGCCCGGCAGCTACGTGGTCACTGTTACTGCGACCACGGCTGACGGCCATCAGGCGTCATCGTTCGCAGGCGTGGTCGTGACGCAGCCCGCGCACTAGCCGCAGCCGCGAAGATCGAGCAGCGCAGGTTACTCCTTCGCCCTCAGCATCTCGATCGTGCCGGTGTCGAGATCGTAAATGCCGCCGACAATCTTCAGCTCGCCCGATATGACCATCGCGCGACAGCTCTGAGAAGTGGCAAGATTTTGCACCACCAGCTTCACGTTCTCGCGCACCGCATTTTCGACCGGATCGCCCGGCATGCCCTTGGTTGCCGCCACTGCGGGATCCAGCTCTTTGAGCATCGGCCCGACGTCCTTTTCCTCTTCCTCGTGACCCTCGACTGCGGCGATCACCGCGCCGCATCGGCGATGCCCCAGGACCATCACCACTCGCACGCCGAGATGCTTGACCGAGTAGTCGAGGCTTTCGATTACCACCCGGTCGGCGACGTTGCCCGCCACCCGCACGGTGAATATATCGCCAAGTCCGCGGTCGAAAATAATCTCGGGCGGCGTCCGCGAATCCGAGCATGCCAGCACCGCGGCAAACGGATGCTGTCCCTTGGCCACTTCGGCGCGCCGCGCCGGCGTCTGATTGGGATGCTCCAGCTTGCCGGCAACGAAACGCTGATTGCCCTCGAGCAGGAGCTGGAGGGCCTGCCCGGCACTGATCGTAGGCTCGTGGACCGCGGCTATCACCGCGCGTGTCATAGTGATCGACAGCGCGGCGATCGCCAGCAGCATCGATATTCTCGCCAGGACTTTTCTATCTCGAATCACCGTCGCTTCTCCTTGTCTGTTTTACGGTCACGGACGCCTCGCACTTCGGCATTGACACGGCGCCGCCATTCGCCAGTATTGGTGGCGATGCGACATAAATCCAGCACCCGCGTAATCTTCATACCCGTGACAAACCCGGCAAAGCGAATCCTGTTTGCGCTCGCGCTCGGCGTCTTAGCTCTCATCGGTGCGGGATGCATGGGCGATCAGATCGATGCCACCAAGCAGTTGGTTCAACAGCAACAGGAGCAGCTCGAGCACCAGCAACAGGAGATTGAAGCCCTCAAGGCGAATCAGAATCTAGGCTACACACCCGGCGTCGCGGCGTCCTCTCCGGGCGGCTGCGACAAAGGCGTGGAGACGTTTGCCAGCCAGCGCGGCGGCGACCGATTTTCCGCCGGCGACTTCTCCAAGGCGCTCGGATACTACCAGGATGCGCTCTCGGCCTGCCCCACCGACGCCCGGGCCGAGGTCAACGTGGCGCGCACCTACGAGGCGCTCGGCAACAAAGTCGCCGCCATCAACCACTATAGAAAGGCAGCCGACAGCAACGGCCCCATCGTCAGCGACGCGTCGGAAGAGGCCAGGGCTGCGCTCGAACGCATGCAAGCCTCCCGCCTGCCCTGACAATCACCGCTCGCGCCGGCGCCGTTCCGGCTCAGGTTGGCTCTGCCTGTCCCGCTCGGTAGATTCGATGGTGGAGTGACGCGCGTTGCTCCCCACTTCCATGGACGGCAATAACGAAACTTCCGACCTGACCGGCTCGCGCCCCCGCCGAATCGGAATTCTCACCGCCGGCGGCGACGCTCCTGGGATGAACGCCGCCATTCGCGCCGTGGTCCGGATTGCGGCGGTCGCCGGAATAGAGGTGATCGGTTTCAGACGCGGCTATGAGGGCCTCATCCGCGACCTGGCCGAGCCGCTTCGCACTCGTTCCGTCGCCAACATGATCCAGCGCGGCGGGACCTTCCTGGAGACCTCGCGCTCGGTCGAGTTCCGCACCCCCGCTGCCCGAGGGCTGGCAGCCCGCAATTTGAAGCGTCACCAAATCGAGGCGCTCATCGTCGTCGGCGGCGAGGGCTCGATGATCGGCGCGACAGTCTTCGGCGCCGAGGCAGGCATCCCAGTCTTCGTCATCCCGGCCTCGATCGACAACGACATCCCGGGCACCGACTACTCAATCGGGTTCGATACCGCGGTCAACACTGCGCTCGATGCTATCGACCGCATCCGGGACACCGCATTCGCCTACGAACGCGTCTTTTGTGTCGAGGTGATGGGCCGGGACTCGGGTTTTATCGCGATCGCGGTCGCGCTCGGCGGTGGCGCCGAGGCAGTCATCGTGCCGGAGATTCCGTTCAGCCTCGACGACATCTGCGATCGCGTCGAGGACAGTCATCGCCGCGGCAAACGCTCGACGATCGTCGTGGTCTCGGAGGGGCCGCGCACCGGGGGCGTCATGCCGGTGGCCGAGGCCCTTACCGCCAGACTGCACATGCAGGCGCGCGTGGTGGTCATCGGCCACGTCCAGCGCGGCGGAGCGCCCACGGCCAGGGACCGGTTGCTGGCGAGCCGGATGGGCGCCGGCGCCGTCAGGGCCATCCTCGAAGGTGCCGCGCCTTCGCTGATTGGCGAAGAGCGGGGCGCAATTGTTTGGGTTCCGCTAAGCGAGGTGGTTAATCGGCGCCGCCCGCTGGACCCATCGCTGATCGAGCTGGTCCATCAGCTCTCCACCTGAGTCTTACTTCGCCCCAGTTAAGCTGCCGCGAAGCCCGCATGCTTATCTTAACATCGGGTGCAGGGGTCACCCCTGCAAACCCACCGCGGGTTTCGCACACGATTAAGTTTCCCCGTCCCCCTGTCTCCGCCTGCCCCTCGGGGCTGCGCGTCTGCGCCTCTCGCCATCGCGTCGCAACAGTGCGATAAATCTCAGCGAACCACCCAGGGAGGAAGTTTCCATTTTGAAGAATCCATTCAGTGTCGAAGGCAAGGTTACGATCGTGACCGGTGGCGGAACCGGAATTGGCGAGTCGATCGCCAAGGAGTTCGCGCTGCGCGGTGCACCGGTGCTGATCGCGAGCCGCAAGGTCGAAAACCTCGAGCGCGTCCGCGACGAGATTCGCAAAGCAGGCGGCAAATGCGAGATGACTCAGGTTGACGTCCGCGACGCCGAGCAATGCGACAAGATGGTGGCGGAGGCGGTCAAGCAGTTCGGCCGCCTCGACGTGCTGATTAACAATCACGGCGCCAGCATCGCGACGCCGTCGTTGAATCTGTCGCCCAACGGATGGCGCGCGGTGGTCGGAATCAATCTCGACGGCGTGTTCTTCTGCTCGAAGGCGGCGGCCCGCCAATTCATCGAGCAGAAAAGCCCCGGCTCGATCGTCAACATCTCATCCACCGCGGGCGTGCACGGGTCGCCCTTTATGCTTCCGTACGGCGCGTCAAAAGCGGGCGTCATCAACCTGACCGTTTCCCAGGCGGGCGAATGGGGCTCGATGGGCATTCGCGTCAACTGCATCGCGCCCGGCCCGATTGACACCGAAGGCGCGGCGCCGCGCGTATGGCCGAATCCAAAGGTCAAGGAGATGGTGGCGCGATCGCGCGCGCTTCAGCGCTTCGGCCGCGTCGAGGAAATCGCCTATCCGTGCATCTTCCTTGCGTCGGACGCGTCGAGCTACGTTACCGGCGCGCTGCTGATTATCGACGGCGGCGAAGGCATGCGAATTTCCGAGTAGGTGGAGTTAATCCGGGAGATAGTCGCATATTCGTCGAGCGGTGTCGGCGGGCTTTCCATTTTGGAATTGTTCCCCACAGCGGCAGCATTCGAAGGTGGGTTTCGGCTCCCGATCCAGCGGCCCAACCAGCGAGTCGTACGGCATGTCTGATTCCCAATCCACTTCGGGTTCGCCCAACTCTGTGGGGTGCCCGGAGGGATCCCATTCGGTCACACGATGCATCACGACGCATAGTGACAGCTCGTTGATGTTGCCGTATCCGCATTTAGGGCACACAAAAGGCGGAGCGGCGCTTTTACCCAAAGTATTCGTCATACTTCCTCGAAATTCTGATCAAGAGCGCGCCGTAGTCCCGCTCGGTCCGTTGCTCATCTTTCCATTCGAACGGAAACGGCTCGACATTCGTCGCCCTGAACCGCAGGAAGAGAAACTCATCGAAATCTGGCTTCGCTTCTCGTTCAAGTCTCGCCTCGGCCTCCGCCGCTTCGCGCGCTGGATGCGGCCTTGATCCCGTTCCCTCTGTATCGTATTCCTTCTGACCTTCGAATGAATGGTAGTGCTCGGCGTGGTTGACTCCCACTATCCCTATGCAAATCGGTTTGCCGCCACCTTTCTTGAACTGCCGTACTTGATTTTGGAGGTCGCTGGTTACCCGACCAATCTGCTTTATCATCGACTTGGCGAGAATCTTAACTTCCACGCCAATTTGGACATTTGCAATATGACCTCTTGAGACCAGGAATCCAGAATCCTTAACCGTCTTAGTTCCCGGAACGAGTTCGCCGAGGCTGCCGTCACCCCTGCGGGCGGAAATTCCGACGCGGAGGTTTCGAACGTTCAGCACGACTTCGGAGTTCTCTACCCTCGTCCTAAAATCTGCTATTTACCGACTTGGATCAGATCTTCATAGAGCCAAAGCGCGATGCGGTCTCCGACTGACGAATCGCGGTGATAGTAAGGCCGTCGCTCAAAAGCTTTTCGGAATGCTGTTAGAAGCTTGAATTCCAAGGCTCTCGCGCCTGCGGCTAAAAGCCTTCGCGAACGATTTCCGCTGAGATGGATCCGATGTGGCGGGGAAGAGAGACGGAATCCCGAAGTCTTTTTGCGGCAATGCGGAGATATTTCGGTTCGATATCTACGCCGATCGAGTTTCGGCCGGTGTCTATTGCGGCAATGCAGGTTGTGCCTGTTCCCGCGAATGGATCGAGCACTGTGTCACCAGCGAAAGAGAACATCCGAATCAGGCGCTCGGCTAGAATTGTGGGGAACTGCGCTCGATGACCCGAGCGCGTAGACGCCCCCTGAATGTCCGTCCAGAACGATCTGAACCAAGCTTTCATTTCGTCCCGGGTCAGCATCGAGAGCGCCTTTTGCAGAGTAGTAACTGACCTGTAGCCCCCCGGTTTGCGGAAAAAAAGAATATGTTCAATCTCGTTTCTGACGACTGCTCCAGGTTGGAAGGGCTTTCCATAGAAGCCGGCGCCGTTTCCTTCAGCCTCGTTAACCCCATTTCCAATTTTGTGCCAGAGAATCGGAGTGAGGCAGTCCAACCCAATTTTTCTGGATCGCACTTGAATGTCTGCATGAAGCGGCATTACGTAGTGCCGACCGCTCTTCTTGCGCGGTAGGCAGACATCGCCGACTACGCAGCAGATTCGTCCGCCAGGTACGAGGAGTCTCAGGCACTCGCGCCAAACTTTATCGAGCATCGATTTAGGAACTGGTCGTAATCCTGAACGTCTCCAAGCTGACGATCAGATTTATGATATTCCTTGAGTACCCAATAGGGCGGCGACGTAACAACCGAGTGAATTGTTCCACTCTGAATCCACGATAAATCTCGTGCGTCTCCAAGCCGCAAGCAATGGCGGGTCGTGTCGAAAGGCTTCGGCCAAGCGTTGCGCCTGAACGCGCGGTTGAGTCCAAGGAGGTTCGCGAGTCCTTCAGTCGTGTTGTCGCGCTCGGGTAAATGATTCGTCTATCGACCAGCACCGCTTCCGCCTTTTCTGCCATGACGCCCCTTAATGCTTATACCACTGTAAGCAGCCGCCGCCAGCCGTGAGGTTACGGCAATTCTCTACGCGCGTTTGCGCTTGTCGGGGCGCGCCGTGGTACGGCATTTTGAGTCGGTGTCTGCCGGCGCTTCGATGCGATCCCGCCGGCGTCCAGTTCACTGAAAATGTTCACGAGAGAGGATGAATCGTATGGCCGACAAGAGCGCCGTCGGGAAAACCGGCAAACCATTCAAGATGCACGTCGATTGGAGCAAGGTTCGCGAGTTCGCCCGCGCGATCAAGGACCCCAATCCGCTCTACTTCGACCCGGAACTGGCGAAGAAGGAAATGGGCGGAATCCCCGTTCCGGTCACGTTTCTGCAGACCAGCGCGTTTTGGACCGACGAGACCTCCAGCCCCGGCTTCGGCGGCTTCGACTTGCGCCGTATCCTGCACGGCGAGCAGGAGTTTGAGTTCTTCAAGCCGATCTTTGTCGGCGACACCCTGACCGGCGTGACCAGGGTCGCCGACGTGCTCGAGAAGGAAGGCGGCCGCGGCGGCAAGATGACGCTGCTGATCACGGAAACCGAGTACACCAACCAGAAGGGCGAGAAAGTCGCGATCGCGCGCTCAACGCTGATCGAGACCGGACAAGCGGTCAAAGCGTAATCGGGCCGCGCGCGCGAAACGATTCAATCGGAGAACCAGGAAAAATGGCAAAACTGAAATTCGATTCGATCAAAGTCGGCGACGAAATTCCCAAGTTCGAAGTGGCCGGCGTGACGCGTCCCGATTTCGTCCGCTATGCGGGCGCGTCGGGCGACTTCGTCCCACTGCATTACGATCAGACCTTCGTCGAGGCGGCCGGAATCCCGACTGTGTTCGCGCAGGGGATGTTCACCGCGGGCCTGCTCTCAAAGGCCGTCACCGATTACGTCGGAATTGGCAACGTGCGCCGCTTCCAGGTGCGCTTCGCCACGCGCGTATGGCCCGGTGACGTCGTCACGTGCACGGGCAAAGTCACCAACAAGGTCGAGAAGGACGGCGAGAAGCAGATCGAAGGCGACTTGATCGTGCTCAATCAAAAGGGCGAGCCCGCGATTCGAGGCAGCTTCCGCGCCGCCTGCGCATAGGCAGCGCAGGGGAATTTAATCGACTGCGAAACCAGCCGTGGGTTTCGGCAGGGGTGACCCCTGCACCCAATGTTAAAAAGATCGGCACCGCCGCGGGATGCGGCCTGACTGCCCGTTGAAATATCAGCGATAAGACAAGAAATCCTACATTGGGTGCGGGGGCTGGGGCTGCCTGTGGATAGAATTGTTCAAGGATTGTGGATAGTTAGCGCTTAAATCCGCTCATCCGCTTGATTAGCTGCGCAGAATCCGGCAAAGAAGACGCATAAGTTTTACTCTGGTTGGGCGGGTGGGCTTTCGCGGCGCGGTTTGGAGGCGCAACATAGCCTTTGATGGGTGAACCCAGGTACATCATAATTCACGGCCATTTTTATCAGCCTCCGCGCGAGAGCCCGTGGACGGGTTTGATTAGTCCTGAGCATGGCGCGGCGCCCTTTCAGAACTGGAACGAGCGAATTCTGAGCGAATGCTACACGGCCAACGCTCATGCCCACACGATGCAAGGGCCGGTCGTTCACGTTCGCAACAATTACGAGTCGCTGAGCTTCGATGTCGGGCCCACGCTGGCAGGATGGCTGGAGGCGCACGGTAAGGCCGCGTATCGCGCGATGATCCGCGGCGATGCGTTGTATGCCAATGCGCACGGCGGCCACGGCAACGCGATCGCGCAGTCGTACAGTCATTCGATACTGCCGCTGTTGCCGCCGCGCGATCGCGAGCTGCAGATCGCGTGGGGTATCGACGATTTCGTTTTCCGATTCGGCCGCAAGCCCGCCGGGATGTGGATCCCCGAGTGCGCTGCCGATGACGACACGCTTGCGTCGATCGCGGCGGCGGGAATCGAGTTCGTCATTCTCGCGTCGGATCAAGGAAAGTTCAGCGGCCCCGGCGCCGAGTCGCGTAATGCCGGGCCGTTCCAATGGCGCAGGGGCGATTTGAGCCTGGCAATGTTCCGCTTCGACCGCGAATTGTCCACGACCGTCTCTTTCGGCAACGGATTGGCCGACGGCGCCCGGCTGGCGGACTGGATTGCCGACACCGCGCTCAAACTGGAATCCGGCGCCGCGCTGATGTTAGCGACCGACGGCGAAACGTTTGGGCATCATAATAAACACGGCGCCGCCGAGCTGGCGCGCGCTCTGATGGCGCTGGAGCGCCGCGACGACGTGATTCTTACCAATTGCGCGGACTACCTCTCGACTTATCCCGCGGCGGGATCATTCGAGATTGCGTCCGCCGCTTCATGGAGCTGTCCGCATGGCGTCGAAAGGTGGCGCTCGAACTGCGGATGCCGCCACGATCCGAACACCTCGCAGGAATGGCGCGGGCCGCTTCGCGCCGCGATGGAGTTCGTGAAAAACCATGCCGAGGCGACTTACGACCGCTTCGCCCCCGCGATTGTGAAAGAGCCCGGCGCGATCCTGCGCGGCGCAATCCGTTTGCTGATCGATCCGAATCCCGCCGTCCACGACGAGTTCTTCAAGCGCTTCGGGGTTGCCGACGAAGGCAATCGCGAAACGCTGCTGCGGATGTTCGAGATGATCCGCGCGGGGCAGGCGGCGCTCACCAGCTGCGCGTGGTTCTTCGATGATTTCGCAGGCCTGGAAGGGCGCGTCGTACTCAGATGGGCGGCGCGTGCGGTCGAACTCGCGGCCGAGCACTCGGCGAGCGTCGAAAACGAACTGCTCGAGCGGCTGCGCGGGATCAATTCGAACCGGCGCGAGAATGGCGACGCCGCGACCCTGTACTTGAGCTTGAAAACGCGCGAAGCTCGCGGTCGCGTGTGACCTCCAAGCCCAATCGACAGGTGCTCGTGCGATGCCTTCGACCGAAGCGACTCATATCGATTCGACGCTGACCGAATCGCGCAAGTTTGCGCCGCCCGCCGAGTTCAGTGCCCGCGCGTGGGTCAAAGGCTTCGACGAATACCAGGCGATCTGCAAGCGCGCTTACTCCGATCCGGACGCATTCTGGGCCGAATGCGCGCGCAACCTTGATTGGTTCAAGCCGTTCGGCAAAACGCTCGAGTGGAATTTCCCGCATGCGAAGTGGTTTGTCGGCGGCACGATCAACGCCGCCTACAATTGCCTCGATCGCCATCTCGACGGCCCGCGCCGCAACAAAGCCGCGCTGATTTGGGAGGGTGAGCCGGGCGACTCGCGGGTGCTGACCTACCAGATGCTCGCCGACGAAGTGGGCAGGTGCGCCAATGCGTTGAAGAGCATCGGCGTCAAGGACGGCGACCGCGTCGCGATCTACATGCCGCTGGTGCCGGAGGCGGCGATCGCGATGCTGGCGTGCGCGCGAATCGGTGCGATTCATTCGGTGGTGTTCGGCGGCTTCTCGTCCGAAGCGCTGGCCGATCGGATCAACGACGCGGAAGCGAAGGTCTGTATCACCGCGGACGGCGGATGGCGACGCGGGCAAATCGTCGAGCTCAAGAACAATGTCGATGAGGCGCTGAAAAAGTGTCCATCGATCCGGAAAGTCGTCGTGCTCAAGCGGGCCGGCATCAAAGTCGAGATGCGCAAAGGGCGCGACCTGTGGTGGGACGAGCTCGTTCCCGCGCAAAGCCCCCGATGCGAGGCCGCCGCGCTCGACTCCGAGCATCCGCTCTACACGCTTTACACCAGCGGCACGACCGGCAAACCCAAGGGCGTCGTGCATACGACCGGCGGCTACCTGACACATGTGCTGATGACGATGAAGTGGGTGTTCGACTTGAAGGAGGACGACATCTACTGGTGCACCGCGGATATCGGATGGGTTACCGGCCACAGTTACACCGTGTACGGGCCGCTGGCGGCGGGCGCGACGGTCGTGATGTATGAAGGCGCGCCGAACTTTCCCGAGAACGATCGCTTCTGGCAGATAATCGCCAAGTACCACGTCAGCATCTTCTACACCGCGCCGACTGCGATACGGACTTTCATAAAATGGGGCGACGCGTGGGTGAAAAAGCATGACCTGTCGAGTCTGAGATTGCTCGGTTCGGTCGGCGAGCCGATCAATCCCGAAGCCTGGATGTGGTATCGCAAAGTTATCGGCGGCGAGCGATGCCCGATCGTCGATACGTGGTGGCAGACCGAGACCGGCGGAATCATGATCAGCCCGATGCCCGGTGCAGTAGCCACCAAGCCCGGCTCCGCGACGTTTCCATTGCCCGGCATCGCCGCCGACGTCGTCACGCGCGAGGGCATCAGCGTCGGCGCCAACCAGGGCGGCCTGCTGATCGTGCGCAAGCCGTGGCCCGGGATGCTGCGAACGATCTACCGCGACCCCGAGCGCTACAAGAACAATTACTTTGTCCAGATTGAGGGCGCCTATTTCACCGGCGACGGCGCCCGGCGCGACCAGGACGGCTACTTGTGGATCATGGGCCGCGTGGACGACGTGATTAACGTGTCGGGCCATCGCCTGGGCACGATGGAGATCGAAAGCGCGCTGGTGTCGCATGCGGCGGTTGCGGAGGCCGCGTGCGTCGGCCGCCCCGACGAGATGAAGGGACAGGCCGTGGTCGCATTCGTCACCCTGGAGGGCGGGCGCAAGGGCGACGGCAAGTTGCGCGACGAATTGCGCGCGCACGTCGTCAAGGAAATCGGCGCGCTGGCGCGGCCCGACGAGGTACGCTTCACCGAGGCGCTGCCGAAAACGCGCAGCGGCAAGATCATGCGGCGCCTGCTGCGGCAAATCGCGTCGGGCGATGAGACGCTTGGCGATACGACGACGCTCGAGGATCTGTCGGTGCTCGCCAAACTGCGCGATGAGGAGTGAGGCAGGGGCAGCGGGGGAACTTGATTATATGCGGAACCCACCGTGGGTTCCGCACCTCCTTGGGCAGGGGGTGACCCCTGCACCCGATGCTAAGAAAAGATGCGGGACTTCGTCCCTGTTAGAAGGGGTTAGGGGGAAAGAGGATGCCGGCGGGCATGGCGGCTCGCTCGCCTCGATAACGCGGCGCAACTAGACTTGGCGCATGCGCGGGTTCACGTCATGAGCATCGATCGCGCCCATGTTGCCGCCAATGCCGATCGCTTCTCGGGTTTCGCCGAACTCTACGACAGGTACCGGCCGAGGCCGCCTGAGATCATCGTCGATCTCCTGACGCAGCTGGCCGCGAAGCCGCGGCCAGTGGTGGTCGATCTCGGCAGTGGCAGCGGCCTCTCGACCCTCATCTGGACGCGATCCGCAGCCGAGGTCGTCGGCGTCGAGCCGAACGCCGACATGCGCGCGCAGGCTGATGAGCGCCGCGCGGCCGACTCCGGTGCGGGCACGGTCAGGTTCGTCGAGGGGCTCTCGACCGCGACCGGCCTTCCCGACCGCTACGCCGACATCGTGACCTGCTCGCAATCGCTGCACTGGATGGAGCCGAACGGCACATTCGCCGAGGTTGCGCGGGTTTTGCGCGATGGCGGGGTGTTTGCCGCTTACGACTGCGATTGGCCGCCGACGCTCAACGCCGAAGCCGAACAGGCCTACAACGCATGCCGGGCGAAAGCGGAGGCGCTCGAGCGCCAGTTGCGCCTGGCGCCGGAGGTCCATCAGTGGAACAAGGGCGGGCATCTGGAGAGGATCAGGCAGAGCGGGCGGTTCCGTTACGTGAAGGAGGTCGGGCTTCATCACGTCGAGAGTGGAGGCGCAGAGCGGCTGGTCGGGCTCGCGCTCAGCCAGGGCGAGATCGCCACGCTGCTCAAGCACGGCGTCGGCGAGGACGAGATCGGGACCACGGCGTTGCGCGAGGCGGCGCACCACGCGCTCGGCGACGCTATCGTGCCGTGGTTCTGGAGCTACCGGCTCAGGATGGGCGTCAAGTAGCAGGAGTGCGCGCACGCGCGTGGCGCGCGTGCAGTGGGGAAGGGGAAATCACTTTGTTTTATGCGAAACCCACCGTGGGTTTCGCGCATCCTTGGGCAGGGGTAGGAGAAGATGCGGCCTGACGGCCTGTTAAAACAGGGTAAGGGGGGAAGGGTGAGAGTAGGACGCACGATGTTAGGACGGTTAGGGGAAAGAGGCTGCTGCCCGACGGCACGGTAGTGATAATCAAGCCCGACGGCGCGCAGGCGAGGAAGGGGATCACATCAAAAAAGGAAAAGAGACGTGCGGGAATTAGTCGTTTTCAATAACGTGACGCTGGATGGTTACTTTGCAGGCGTGAACGGCGACTTCAGTTGGGCTCATAGCGGTAACGACGATGCGGAGTTCAACGCCTTTGTCGCGGAAAATGCAAGTGGCGGAGGCCAGTTATTGTTCGGCAGGATCACCTATGAGCTCATGGCAAGCTATTGGCCGACATCAAATGCGATCCAGAATGATCCTATCGTGGCCGACAGGATGAATAGTATGCCGAAGGTCGTGTTTTCGAGAACACTGGACAAGGTGTCGTGGAGCAACACGAAGCTGGTGAAGGGCGACATCGCGTCGGAAATACGAAAGATGAAGAAACAACCCGGAAAGGGCATGGCGATTTTGGGAAGTGGCAGCATTGTTTCGCAGTTGGCGCCGGAGGGTCTGATCGATGAATACCAGGTCGTGGTGAATCCCGTCGTTCTGGGAAAGGGGCGGACGATGTTCGACGGCATCAAAGAGATGCTGACCCTGAAGCTGACAAAGACCCGGACCTTCGCCAATGGGAAGGTTTTCCTGTGTTACGAGCCGATGGTGTGAAGGAGGAAACCTGGGCCTTGGTACGAAGTGTGGCGGATTGCAAAATGAAGTGAGCGAGGTTTCAAGCCTGCACGTTTGGAAGGTCCAATCGTGTAAAACATCCCGATTCGCCTACAGCTATCCGCGGGCATAGTTCCTGCTCTCTATACAGCTGGAGGCTGCCAAACCAAACAAGCCCGTATGAAGAGAATAGAAGCAGTAGTCATGCGCTCGGCCCTGGACGACTTCCACCGATGCGCCAGGCGGCTTGGAATCTTCGGATTCGACTTAGCTGAGGACCATCCCAAGCTGCGGCATCACCAACGACTCGATTCGGCCAGCAAGTGCACTGCCGACATCGCATCGAGGTTCAAAGTGGATTTCGCGGTCCTCGATGAAGAGACCAAGCCCACCATTCACGCCGTTCTCGAATCCGTCCATCCCGAAAGCATCGGAGTCTTCAAATTTGATCAGGATACGCGGCCGGAAACGGCAACACGGCGCAATTCACGCTTAAAGATTGGCAGTTTGCCTTAGCCGAAACGCCGTCGAGGTTGATCGAATGCGCGCGCTAGGAAGTGGCGCCGATGCCCCATTGCAGAGCGTTACGAATCAGCGTCTGGTATTCCGGCGTCTCCCACGAGCCGCGGAAAACCATCGGAGTAGTTCCTGACGGCTCGACGCTCGAATCGACAAACGGCTGAACGTTGCTTATCGGCGAGTGGCAGTGGCCAAGCGCGATGTAGGTCACCGCGCCCATCCCGGTCTCGCGCGTGTATCCGAGCACGCGGGTTTTGCCGTCGGGCATCAGCGAAGTATCGCGGTCGTAGGCGAAACCGAATCCGGGCGGCGATGGGTCTCTTTCGAGCACGGTCGTGAGCAGCAGGTGGCTGTTGGCGGGGTCCTGAAGCTCAATGAGATAGAGTTCGTCCATGACCTCGAAGGACGCCGGCAAGCCCTGAGTGAGGGCATGCTCGCGATCGACTACGTCAACGCGAAACTTGCGCACCGGAGGATGATTGAGAAAAAAGCAGCCCAGCGTGTCGTGATAACCGCCCTTCACCATTTTTCGGACGTAACGCTTTCCGTCCACCGGCGCAGCCTTTCCGCCGCTGGTGCCGTGAAGCGCGAGCCATCGTCCGCCCGCTTCGAGCCAGTTGCGAATGAATTGATTCTGTTCGTCATTGGGATACGGTCCGGCGACGTAGGTGATCAGCAATCGGCTGCCGGGCAACCATTTCGCGACGTCGGCGAAATCATTGCCGCTGGTCGTAAGCACCTGCGAGTTCTGTTGCAGAAGGCCCAGGATGCGGAGGCGCACGAAATCCATGTCATGGCCGGCGAAGGAACCGGGAGGAAATCCTCCGGTGATAAGATGGACTCGAATCGGGGTTGTCATCCGGGGTTCAAGTCTAGCGGAGAAACGCCGCTCGCGGCACCCCTATCGACGCGCGACAATCGTGTGAATTCGTACTAGAACATCAGCCAGGCGAGTGAAGACATTTCCCGAAATTCCCGACAATCCCGCGGGACGCCAGCTTGGATGGTATCTGGAGCGCATTGTCTCGGCCGGCGAAGGCGCCTCCGAGGCTGAACTTGACGCTCGATGCGCCTTAAACATGTCCGTGCGCGCGCCGTTTCCTTATCGGCATGAAGTGCTCACAGGAGGCTGGAAGCGCGGCCGCGATAGCTACGGCGATTTCAAGGTGGCGTCCGTCGAGCAGGTGTCCGACTTCGAGCTGGCGGTAATCCAAACCAGCGGCGACAAGAAATGGCGGCTGTCAGTCAAGGTCGAGGACCGCGAGCCGTATCGGATCACCGCGATCGCTCGAGATCGTATTCTCGATTTCGAAGTGGTGTCGCGCGAAGCGACGCCGGCCGACGCGGCTGTGCTCTCCGATATCGAGCGGCGATGCCCGATAGTGCTGAGCGACGGCGTGACGATGACGATCGAGCGCGGCGACGACTACTTTGCGTACACGCGGCTGATGGATGATTTCCTGGTCGCGCTGGGCTTCGTGGATGGAAAACCGGCGGGCGTCAACGTAGCGGCGGCGCATACGGTGCGGGTCGCAGCGCGCGATTATCGAATCCACGCGTTCGCGCATCTTCGCATCCTCCCGGAGCATCAGAAGAAAGGCTTGTGGGGCGCGATAAATCGCGTGTTCGACCAGAAGTACCCGCCGGGATCGTCCGACGGGAACACCGCGTATCCGTCGGTCGATAATGCGGCAATGCTGCGAGGCTTCAAGGGGGCGCCTCGCTGGAGCATCCATCAGATTCGCGCACAACTTCCGTGCGAATCGCTCGCCGGCGCTGAGGCCGGACGGCCGGCGACGCCGCGCGACGTGGCGCGGATCGTCGAAATTCTCAACGCGACCCACGGAACCCACGAGATGTACGTGCCGTACACGGTGGAGTCGTTCCGTGCGCGGGTGGAGCGGTCGCCGCGAGACTATTGCTGGGAACGGGTGCGAATGACGGATCGCGCAGTGGTCGGAGTATGGCCGTTGGGCGACAGCGTGCGGTTTATAATCGAATCGAAGGGCGAGCGGATCGAGTCGCGGCGCGGGATTGCGCTGGATTGGGGATTCGTCGCGGGCGCGGAGGACGAGTTCGAAGCTCTTCTGCGCGCGCAATGTGGATGGTTGCGCGATCGCGGTCTGGACCGACTCTCCGTGTTCACGTCGGAGGCGTCGGCAGGATACGAGCGCGTGCGCGCGCTGGCGAGCGAGCTGGAACGATATGTGGTGATTTCGCACGGCATCCCGGAGCCGGCGGGCGCCGCTGCTCGCGGCCTGTACGTGGATCCGATTTACTTTTAGGATGATGCATCTTCAACTTACGCGGGCAACTCAGGAACCTCATCTATTCGGCTATCGTCGATTGACTTGGCGCCGCTGACGGCAAAGTGATTGGAGGAGATGCGCGATGAAGGCTGCTGTCTATTATCAAAACGGTGGTCCGGAGGTTCTCAAGTACGAGGACGTTCCCGATCCCGTATGCCATCCGAAAGGCGTTGTGATCCGCGTCGAGGCGGTGAGCATCGAGGGCGGCGACACGCTCAATCGTTGGCATGGAGCGCTGCTCACCAAGCCGCACGTGGTTGGCTACCAGGCCGGTGGCGAGATTGTCGAGGTTGGTTCGGAGGTAACCAACCTTCGGGTCGGCCAGAAGGTAACGACGGTTTACAACTTCGGCTCTCACGCCGCGTTGCGAGGGGTGCCGGCCCGCAACGCATGGCCGGTCCCAAAAGGATTCGACGTCAAGCTCGCGGCGGCCATCCCGGTGCCGTTCGGCACCGCCGACGACTGCCTGTTTGAGTACGGCAGGCTCAAGGCGGGAGAGACGGTTCTGGTGCAGGCGGGCGCGAGCGGGGTCGGCGTTGCCGCAATTCAGCTCGCCAAGCGGGCAGGTGCGACAGTGCTCGCGACCGCCTCGAGCGGCGAGCGGCTGGAACGGCTGAAGCCGCTCGGTCTCGATCATGGGATCAACTACCGCACCGATGACGTCGTAAAGTCGGTGATGAAAATTACCAACAACCGGGGCGTCGATCTGGTCGTCGATCCGGTCGGCGGCGCGACCTTGCAGGGCAGCCTTCTATCGCTCGCCTATCGCGGCCGGGTCTCGATGGTCGGCGCGGCGGGACGCGAACCGATGACGGTGGACGTCTCCCCGCTGATGGCAGGCAACCGTTCTTTGACGGGAGTTTTCCTGGGCGCCGAAATAGGCACCGAGCGCGCGCACAATATGATCCAGCGCCTGATCGAGGAGGCCGCCAGAGGCGAATTAAAGGTCGTGATCGATCGAACGTTCCCGCTATCGGAGGCCGGCGCCGCCCACGCATACATCGAGAGCCGGAATGCAGTCGGCAGGGTTCTTCTGATCCCTTAGAGTGCGATACGTTCAACGCGCCGCATCGCGCCCAGGAGTTTTGCTAGGAGCTTGGTCTATGGCAGATCCCGATTTCAGTCAGTTCAAGCTGGTGCCGAAAGGCCATTCGTTCGAAGAATTCCACCAAGGCCAGGTCTTCGAGCATCATTGGGGGCGCACGATAAACGCCGGCGACAATTCGCTCTTCACCACCGCGACGCTCGCGCATTGCCCGCTGTACTTCAACGCCGAGTACGCCCGCGCACACGGTCATCCGGACGTGGTGGTTAATCCGATGCTGGTGGTGTGCACGGTGGTTGGCATTTCGGTCGAGGATTTGAGCGAAGCGGGCGGACCGTTTCTCGGCATCAACGGGTTGGAATTTCACCGTCCGGTCTATCCGGGCGATACGCTGAGCGCGCGCAGCACGGTGGTCTCCACGCGCGAATCCGCAAGCCGCGGCAACTTCGGAATCGTGACGTGGCGTACCGAAGCCCGCAATCAACGCGACGAACTCGTCATCAGCTACGAGCGGACGAACTTGGTCGCCAAGCGCAGAGGAGCTGCATCGTGAGTTACATGACCGACGAGCGGCGGATGATTCAGCAGGCGGCGCGCGACTTCGCGATGAACGAAGTTCTGCCGCTTGCGAACAAGCTCGATCCCGAACAAGGCGACATCCCGATGGCGCTGCGGGACAAGCTGGCCGAGATGGGCTACTTCGGAATCGTCATCCCGGAGGCGTATGGCGGACTTGGGCTGGGGGCGTTCGAGTACGTGCTGATCACCGAAGAACTCGCGCGCGCATGGATGAGCGTCGCCAGCATAATCGCGCGCGGCAACGGACTGGGCGGCGGTTTCACGGCGGAGCAAAGGCGCGAATATCTGCCGCGGATGGCGCGTGGAGAATTTCTCGGCGCGGCTGCGCTGTCGGAGCCGGACGCGGGCTCCGATCTCGCCAACGTCTCGTGCAAAGCGACGCGCGACGGCGATGGCTGGATGCTGAACGGCACCAAGACCTGGTGCACGTTTGCCGACGGCGCGGATTTCATCTCGGTGCTGGCGCGCACCAAGCAACCGTCCGATCCACACCGCCGCCACGAGGGCATCAGCCAATTCCTGGTCCTCAAGGAGCGCGGCAAGTTTCCACCGGGGCTGACCGGCTCGCCGATTCGCAAGATCGGCTACTTCGGCTGGAAGACGTGGGAGCTGCACTTCGACAACTTCAAGCTGCCGGCAGACGCATTGCTCGGCCGCGAGCGCGAAGACCGCGGCGAGGGCAAGGGATTCTACGGCGCGGTGAGCGGACTCGAGGTGGCGCGGGTGCATACCGCGGCGCGTGCGATCGGGCTGGCGCGGGGCGGGCTCGAAGACTCATTGGTGTACGCGCAGCGGCGGGTCCAATTCGGGCAGCCGATCGCAGAATTCCAGGCGATTCGGTTCAAGCTGGCCGAGATGGCGACCGAGATCGAAGCCGCGCGCCAGTTGACCTATTTTGTCGCCACCGAAATTGACGGCAGGCGGCGATGCGACAAGGAGGCTTCGATGGCGAAGCTGTTCGCCTCCGAAATGTCCGAGCGCGTCACCAGCCAGGCGATTCAGATTCACGGCGGCTACGGATACACCAAGGACTTTCCGCTCGAGCGCTACTGGCGCGACGCGCGTCTGACCAAGATTTTCGAGGGCACTTCCGAAATCCAGCTGCGGATTATCTCCGATCGTCTGCTGCCGAGAGTGAGAAGGTGAAAAAGTAAAGAATGAGTGCATCGATCTCGAAGCTGACCGGCGCCGGCAATTACTTCGAAGACTTCGAAGTCGGCGCGAAATTGCGTCACGCACGCGGCACCACCATCGGCGAGATCGAAAATCAGATGCTCACCAAGCTGGTGCTGAATACTGCCGACAGCCACTACAACGAGCATCGCATGCGTTCGACGCAATTCGGCCAGCGGCTCGTGTTCGGGCTGGTGACCGGCTCGGTGTGCATCGGGCTGGCGACGCAGGACACGGGCGAAAATGCGCTCGCCGAGCTCGGCTTGACGGGAATCAAGTTCACCGCGCCGGTCTTTCATGGCGACACGCTGTACGCCTACAGCGAAGTTCTTGAAAAACGCGACGCCGATCGCGACGACGCCGGCATCGTGCGCTTCAAGCATTGGGGAACCAAGCATGACGGGACGATCGTCTTTGAAGGCGAGCGCACGGTGCTGATCAAGCGCCGCTCGCATTGGGGCAATCGTTGAACGCGCGCACGGGACCGCTCTCGGATGTTCGCATCCTCGATCTGACGCAGGCGCTGGCCGGTCCGTACTGCACGATGCTGCTGGCCGACCTTGGCGCCGACGTTGTCAAGGTCGAGCCGCCCGGCGGCGACATGGGCAGAAGCCTGGGACCGCATCCGGCCGATCGAAAGGGTTGTGACTACGGCGGTTACTTCGCCAGCGTCAATCGCAACAAGCGCAGCATCGTGCTCGACATCAAGACCGACGCCGGCCGCGACGCGTTTCTCAGGCTCGTAAAGACCGCGGACGCGGTTGTCGAGAATGCGAAGACCGGCGTGATGGATCGCGCGGGAATCGGTTACGAGCGGCTGCGCGAAATTAATCCTGCCGTCGTCTATGCCGCGATTCGCGGCTTCGGAGATCCGCGGACCGGCCTGAGCCCGTATGCGGATTGGCCCGCGTTCGACATCGTTGCGCAAAGCATGGGCGGGTTGGTGGCAGTCACGGGTCCGCAAGGCAGCGCCGGCTACCGAGTCGGCCCGGCGGCCGGAGATATCTATCCCGGCACTCTGGCTGCGCTTGGAGTGGTGTCGGCGATTCATGCCGCGCGTCGGACCGGGCAGGGACAATTTCTCGACGTAGCGATGTACGACGCGATTCTCGCCCTGTGCGAAATGATCGTTTACAGCTACGCGGGCGGCGGCGTCATCAGGGAACCGGCCGGCAACGGGACCCCGGTGCTGTGTCCATTCGATATTTTTCCCACGCGCGACGGCGCCGTCGCCATCGCAGCGCCCGGCGAAAATCATTGGAAGATTCTGTGCGATGCGATCGGCCGGCCCGATCTTGTGACCGACGACCGCACCCGCAACGGCCACCGGCGAGTCGCAAATGCCGATTTCGTGCGCGGCCTTGTCTCGGACTGGACCAAAGCGCATAGCACGCGCGAAATCACAGCCGCGATCGGCGGCAAGGTTCCGGTCGGCCCGGTCAACACCGCCAAGGATATCTTCGAGGATCCGCATCCGAGGGCGCGTGGCATGCTGGTCGAGGTCGAACAGCCGGGCGACAATCCTCCGCTGGTGCTGGCGGGATGTCCGATCAAGCTGACGGGTACGCCGTCGGGGATTTACGCGCGCGCGCCGCGCCTGGGCGAAAATACCGAGCAGGTACTCGCCGAGGCGGGAATATCAATCGCGCGCAAGGAGCAATCATGACGCTTCGACTAAGACGGTCCGAACTTTCGACGCCGGCTTCGAGTCCGAAAATGTTCGAGAAGGCGATGGCGAGCGCGGCCGACATGGTTTTCCTCGATCTTGAAGATGCGGTCGCGCCGGCGCAGAAAGAAGCGGCGCGCAAGAACGCCGTCGAGGCGCTGCGCAATCTCGATTGGGGCAAAAAAATTCGCGCCGTGCGTGTCAACGGTGCGGACACGCACTGGGCGCACGACGATGTGATCGAAGTTGTGGAGGGCGCGGGCGACAAGCTCGATATCATAATCGTCCCGAAGCCGAAGGCGCCGCGCGACATCTGGTTCTTCGACACGCTGCTGACGCAGCTCGAGACGAAGCTCCATTTGAAAAACAGGATCGGCCTCGAGGCGCTGATCGAAGAAAGTGCGGCGCTCGCGCGGGTCGAGGAAATTGCCGCATCGTCGCCGCGGCTCGAGGCTCTGATCCTGGGCTTCGGCGATCTTTCGGCGAGCCAGGGGATGCGCTTCGGCGTTGCGGCCGATCCGGCAAATCGATATCCCGGCGATATGTGGCATCATGCGCGCGTCCGCATGATCACCGCGTGCCGCGCCAACGGCATCGACGCAATCGATGGACCCTTCGGCAACTTCAGGGATCCGGAAGGCTATCGGCGCGAGGCCACCTGGGCGGCGACGCTCGGCGCGGTCGGCAAGTGGGCAATACACCCGAGTCAGATCGAAATCGCCAACGACGTATTCGCGCCGACGCCGCACGAAGTTGAAACCGCGCGCAAAATGTCCGAGGCCTACCAGGCCGCCACTCGCGAAGGCGCGGGCGCGGCGGGCGCCAGCGGGATGCTGATTGACGCCGTCGCAGTGCGTATCTTCGAAGGCGTGCTGGAACGCGCTCGTCTGACCGGCCGCGCTTGAGGGTCGCGCCGCGTCAGGCTGACTTGGCGTTCACGCTGACTTGGCTATCGCGCCGCATTTGCGCAGTCGCTCCAAATCTGAGTCGGCGAAGCCCCAGTCGCGCAACGCTGCTTCGGTATGCTCGCCCGGCCTTGCCGGCGGGCGCTGAATCGCACTCGGCGTGCGGCTGAATCGGGGCGCCGGCCCCGGCTGCGTCACGCCGCCTTGCTCGACGAAAGTTCCGCGATGCCGATTGTGCGGATGGCGCGGTGCTTCATCCATGCTGAGCACCGGCGCGAAGCAAACGTCGCTGCCCTCCATGATCTTGCACCATTCGTCGCGTGTCCTGGTGCGGAACAGCGCCTTCAGCCGTTCCTTCATCGCGGGCCACGACGTGCGATCTTGCTGATGCGGCAGATCCTCGCCCTTGAGGCCCGACAGCCGGAGCAATTCGTCGTAGAACTTTGCTTCGATCGATCCGATCGCGACGTACTGGCCGTCCCTGGTTTCGTAAACGTCGTAGTAATGAGCGCCCGTGTCGAGGATGTTGTCGCCGCGTTCGTTGGTCCATATGCCCGAACCGTGCAGACCGTAGATTGCAGTCATCAACGACGCCGCTCCATCCACCATCGCGGCATCCACCACCTGGCCCCGGCCGGATTTACCCGCCTCGAGCAGTCCCGCGACCACTCCCAACGCCAGGTAAAGCGCGCCGCCCCCGAAATCGCCAACCAGGTTCAGCGGTGGCACTGGAGCCTCGCCCTTGCGCCCGATGCTGTGCAGGGCGCCGGACAGCGCGATGTAGTTGATGTCGTGACCGGCCGCATGCGCCAGCGGACCTTGCTGTCCCCATCCCGTCATGCGTCCGTAGATCAGGCGGGGATTGCGCGCGAGACAGTGGTCGGGGCCCAGGCCGAGCCGCTCGGTTACGCCGGGCCGGAAACCTTCGATCAACGCGTCGGCTTTCTCGACCAGCCGCAACACGGCCTCAATCGCTTCGGGCCGTTTGAGATCGAACGCCACCGAGCGCCGGCCGCGATTGAGCAGGCTGTATTTCGCTTCCATCGCGAAGCCCGAATTCGCGTCCGCCGCGCGATCGATGCGCAGCACGTCGGCGCCCATGTCCGAGAGCAGCATTGCACACATTGGTCCGGGGCCAATCCCGGCCAGTTCGATGACGCGATAGCCTGACAACACTCCCATGATTCTCACCGCAATGTCGGCGCGAACTGACGCACAACCTTAACACAAGCCGCGCACCGACCCGCTGATCGGTAACTGCATTCTCAAGGCGGCTCGCGACTTTTGATTACTTCAGCCCGCGGACCTTCTTATTGGCTTCCCGCCCAAGGCATTTTTGCAACCACGCCTGTACGTTCGGAGTCGATGCCAAGTCGAGCCTCATCATCGGCGCCCAGCTCAGGACCGCGGCCACGTTCAGGTCCGCGATCGTAAAGTTCTTGCCGAGCAGATATTCCTTGCCCTTGAGCGATCCCTCGAGCACGTTCAGCGGCGCCTTCAAAGCTTCGACGGCAGCCTGCGCGGCTTTTTCGTCGCGCTGCTCGGGGGGATTCATTACGCGATTGCGCAAAATGGTGAGGAGATGCGGCTCGACCTCGGTCATCGCCCAAAAGCTCCACTTGTAGATGTCGGCGCGCGCGGCGGGCCCCGGCGGCCACAGCGAATTCTGCCCGTACTTTTCGGCCAGGTAGAGATTGATCGCCATCGACTCCCAAACCACCACGCCGTCGTCTTCAAGCACCGGCACGTGCCCGTTGGGATTGCGTTTGAGGTTCTCGGCCGACTTGGCTTCGGTCGTTGCAATCGGAAGATGCTCGTATTTGACGCCGAGCTCTTCGAGAGCCCACAAGGACCGGGCGCTGCGCGATCGTGAAGTTCCGTGAAGTTTTGTCACTTTGCTTCCTCCAATGATCGCATCTTACTACCAGCGATCGGGCACCTTTCAAGCGCGAGGAACTTGACTCGGGCGAACGCGGCCGACCGCACCGTTTTGCCTGGGCCGGTGCGCCCCTGGCTGGAGGACAGCCCGAAGCCGCAAATTGTTTGGCAAAAACCGGCTTGACGGAGGCGAAGCGCTTCGACTAAAGTGGAAGTGAAAATCATTCTCAATATCATTTAGAGGGCCGATTTCCATGTCCACACTGTTCAAATTCCTGATCGCTGGTCTCTTCGTCATAGGCGCAGCCGCAGGAGCGGGTGTTGCCGCGGGAGCGCAGGACAGCGTCACAGAGATCCGGTTTGACAACCACCATTTCGCACCTCAGACGTTCAGCGTGCCCGCCGGCCAGCCGCTCATGATCAAGGTCGTGAATTCAAGCAAAGAGACAATCGAGTTCGAGAGCTTCAAGCTCAACCGCGAAAAGGCTATCGAGCCCGGCGAGACGATCACCGTGCACCTGCCCGCGCTTAGCCCCGGAAGCTACGACTTCTATGACGATTTCCACCAAGACGTTCCCCAGGGAAGCATCATCGCGAAGTGACAAAGGTCGAAGGCATTATGCGCGATGAGGCTTGGGAATGTCGGAACTATTGCACTGCTTGGAACCGCCGGAGTTCTTCTGCTCGCCCAGTTTGTTCCGGTTCAAACCACCAACCCGCCGGCGACCGGTGATGTTTCCGCTCCGTCCAGAATTGAGGCGACCTTAAGACGGGCTTGCTACGACTGCCACTCCAACGAAACGCGATGGCCCTGGTACAGCCGCATTGCTCCGATCTCATGGCGGGCCGCGCACGAGGTGGAACTGGGACGCAGGCAGATCAACTTCTCCCAGTGGGACGAATACTATCCAGTCACGCGAAAACGAAAGCTTCAATGGACCGAGAGGGCGCTGCGCGAGGAGAAGATGCCGCCCTGGTACTACAGGCTGATGCATCCCGGCGCCCGGCTTACCGAGGCTAAGAGGCGGCATTGGAGCAATGGATTGAGTCCGCACTGGCACCCCGTCGGCTCAGAGATGCGAAATAAGTGAAGGAGAATTCGATGAAGAAACATCTGCGACCGATTGTGGTCGCCTTCTTGCTATCGATTCCATTCCTACGTCCAAGCCGCGCGGCGGCGCAACTCGATCCCGTGGGAGTTCGAGGTCTATCCGTACGCCACGGAGATCACGCGGCACGATTGAATTGGAAACCGACAACGCAGTCATTGCCAACGGCCACAGTCAGGGCGGCGAAGGCACCGCCGCCGGCACCTTTAGCAGTCAAGGCATTTGGTACAACCAGTACGAATTAACCTATGGACTTACCGACCGAATCGAAGCCGCAGCATATCTGATGATGGCTCTGTCCCGGGCCATGGCTATTGGTACGCTGGCTCCGAATATCGCTTGCGCGGCCGTCTCTTTGATGAGGATGTCTGCCCATCGATTTGGGCTGGTATGCCGAGCTGGAATGGCACAAGACTCCTCAATTCGATGATGCCGACGTGGAGCTCGAGCTGCGCCCGATCATGGAAAAGGATCTCGGACGGATTTCGCTCA
>CAWCTG010000002.1:0-87350 GCA_963798375.1 Binataceae bacterium (SeqCode) | reverse complement strand
CGGCAGCGCGGCGGCTGATGAAAAACTGCGGGGCGAAATATATCCTCGAACCAGATGAAGCTTGCGGCTGCAATCCTCGTAATCGCGATCGTCGCCGGCGGAGCGTACGCCGCGTTCTCATACTACTGGCTGAGCCCCACCGAAAAATTCGCGCCGCCACGCGAGCTCACGATTGAAAAGGGCGAGTCGTTTCGCCAAATCGCGCGCGCGCTGGCGGATGCCGGCGTGGTTCGAAGTGCGCTTGTGATCCGATTGTACGGCCAGATGAGCCAGACCGCGCGCCAAATCAAGCCGGGCGACTATGCTTTCAACGGCGGCGAGCGGATTCCTGACGTAATGCGCCATCTGGTCAGGGGCGATTTCGTCGTCGTGACAGTCACGATTCCCGAAGGCTTGACGGTCCATCAGATCGCGGAGCGGTTGGCCGAAACTGGCCTGGTCTGCGAGGACGAATTCGAGCAGGCCGCGCGCGACGGCGCGATGGTGCGCGCGCTCGGCCTGATGCCGCTCGGCGCGGAAGGCTACCTGTTCCCGGCGACGTACAGATTTTCGCCGCACGCGACGACCAACGACGTGCTCTCCGCGATGCTCGCGCGGTTCTACCAGGTGCTGACGCCTGCGGTGGAAGAGCGGATGTTCGGGGCAGGACTGGATGCGCGCCGGCTGGTCACGATGGCCTCGATCGTCGAGAAGGAAGCGAAAGCGCCCGGCGAGCGGCCACTGATCGCGGGCGTGTTCTACAATCGGCTGCGGCTCAAGATGCCGCTGCAATCCGACCCGACGGCGGAGTACGCGTACGAATTCGATGGCACCAAAGAGTCGGCCGCCGGCGCGGTTCACACGGCGTCGGCCTTCAATACGTACGACTTCACCGGCTTGCCGCCGGGGCCAATCGCGAATCCCGGGCTGAAATCAATCGAAGCCGCGCTATATCCGACGCAGACCGAATTTCTCTATTTTGTCGCACGCGAAGGCGGCACTCATGTCTTTTCGAAATCGTTTGACGAGCATCGGCGCGCGATCGCGATCGAACGCAAACCGCCGGCAGCGAAACCAGCCGCAATACCGGCAAAATAGGGCAGTTCCGGCCGCCGATTGGACGGTCGCATCTGCGTCGAGTACGCTATAATTTCATTCTGTGGACAATCCGGTCGAGACAATCGGGATCGCCAGAGCGCGAATCGCGCGGCTAGCCGCCATCCGTGCGATGCTATGCGCGGTTGCGCCGGCGCTCACCGCGATCGCGCTGGGAGTGTTGCTTAAGCCGATCGGCGAGGTGACGTGGACGCGGCTGGGATACCGGCTTGCGCCCGAGCGCGCCGTGGTGCTCAGCCTCGCATTGATCGGCGCGGGCATCGCCGTGCTCGCGGCAGGATTGGTCATGGCATTTCGCGCGTATCGGCGCGCCAACGACTTTGTTGCGGCGGCAGCCGAGCTCGACGCGCGGCTGGATTGCGATCAGGAGATCGTGACGTTCGCCACGCTGGCCGATCCGTCGGCGCCGGAGAGTATCCGTGCGCGGCGCACGCCGCTGTTCCCGATTCTGTGGCGGCACGCGGTCGCGCTGTTCGGTAACCTCGACGTCCGACGGGAATTCAGACTCGAAGTCGGCGAGCCGCTCAAGCGCTCCTCGATATTTGCGGGCGTGGTCGCGCTTGCGATGGTGCTCGCGACGTTAGGATTGGTACGCGCGCCGACGCCCGAGAATACCGAGGCCGCCAAGCTGCGCGCGATCGCCGAGGAGATCGCCAGAACATCGGCCAGTTCCGATGATTCCGCGCTGGCGGACAAGATTCGCCAGGCAGCCGACGCACTGGAAAATTCCAAGCTGCCGCCCGAAGAGAAAAAGAAGCGCATCGAGGAAGCGATGCGGCAGGCCGACAAGGCCGCTCAAAAGCGCAACAACAGCCAGTCCGGAAAAAATCAGGCCGCCGGCAAGTCCAACGCACAGAATGGAAACGGCAACGGCAAGAGCCAGGGCCAGGGCAAATCGACGGGCGCGGGCAGCGGCGAGGGCAAGAGCGGGACGGGCGCCGGCCAGAACCCGGGCGGGGAGAGTTCGGGTTCGGGCAACAGTGCTAGCGGCAAAAATTCAGGCAAGAACGAAGGCGGAAAAGGATCGGCAAAAAACGACAAGAACGATCAGAACAAGGGCGACCAATCGAGCCTCGAACTCCATGACGAACTCGCCAAAGCCGAAGCGCAGGTCGAGACCGCCAACGCAAAAAATCCCGGCCCCGACAACCAGCCCGGCGACGACAAGAGTCAGGGCGCCAACAAGCCCGGCGATAAAACCAATCAAAACGGCGGCAGCCTGCCCGATCCCAACCGACCCGGCAACATCCCGAAGCCGGGCGCCAACGGCGAGCGCAATATTCCCGCCGCGGGCGGCAAGCCTAAGAATAACAAGGACATGGGCTCGAACCTCGGCGATACGCATCTCGGCGAGATGCCTACGTCGACCAACGCGCAGCGCTTCCTGAAGCCCGGCGAGAAGGGTGCGACCGTTGACATTAAGGATGCGCGCTACGTGATGTTCCGGCTGCCGGGAGCGCCCTCTTCCGGTAACGGCGGGAAAACGGTACTTGACACCGATCGGCCCACGGCGACGACGGGTTACGTCAATGCCCCGCTTGCGCCGACCAGCGACGACGCACCGCCCGACGAACGACAACTGGTGCCGCCGCGCTATCGCGACATGATTCACTAGATTCAGGATAAGGAAGGACAACGGATGGGAGCGGCTCCTCAACAAGCTTCACCCGACCAGCGGGTCGCGGAATTTCGCAAGATCTTCTCGCGCGCCGAGGGCGAAGTCGCGCGCGTGATCGTCGGCCATCGCGAGGTCGTGCGAAAGATGCTGACCGCGCTGTTTTGCGGCGGGCATATCCTTATCGAAGGCGTGCCCGGACTCGGCAAGACGCTGATGGTCAAGGCGGCCAGCGAGACGCTCGGGCTCAGCTTCAAACGAATTCAGTTCACGCCCGACCTGATGCCCTCGGATATCATCGGCACGCAGGTGCTGACCGAGGCCGACGGTCGTCGCGAATTCCAGTTCAAGCCCGGCCCGATCTTCGCGCACATGGTGCTCGGCGACGAGATCAATCGCGCGACGCCCAAGACGCAATCGGCCGTGCTCGAGGCGATGGAAGAGCATCAGGTCACCGTCTTCGGCACCACCTACGTCCTCGATCCGCCGTATATCGTCCTCGCCACGGAAAATCCCATCGAGCTCGAAGGAACCTATCCGCTGCCCGAGGCGCAGATGGATCGGTTCATCTTCAAGGTCGTGATGGGATCGCCCAAGCCCGACGAGTTGCGCGAAATCCTGAGCCGCACCACTGGTACGGCGCAAACCAGGATTCAGCCGCTGTTCGAACCTTCGCGCGCGCCGCGGGCGATCGAGGATCTCAAAGCTCTGGTTCGCGAGGTGATGGTGGCGGAACCGCTGGAGCGTTTCATCATCAGCGTGATCGGCGGATGCACTCCCGGCGGTCCCGGCGCGATCCCCGAGGTCTCCCAATACCTGCGTTTTGGGCCGAGCCCGCGCGGTGCGCAGGCGCTGATTTTGTGCGCCAAGGTTAACGCATTGCTCGCCGGCCGCGTGAGCGTGAGTTACGACGATATCGACGACGCGATCGTCCCGTGCCTGCGCCATCGCTTGCTGCTCAACTTCCAGGCCGAGGCGGAAAGTGTTACTTCCGAATCGATCCTCGAGCAGGTGATAAAGCGGCTCAGGAAGCCGCGCACGTAGCCGATGTTCGGACTGCCGGACGAGTTCACGCCGGGTTTTCTTGCCCGGCTCGAAAAGCTCAGGATCAGAACCCGCCAGCGATACGCCGGGCTGGGCCGGGGCATGCACCTGTCGCCCAAGCGCGGCTCGTCGCTCGAGTTCAACGATTTTCGCCATTACTCGCCGGGCGACGACTTCCGCTACATCGATTGGGGACTTTACGGCCGCAGCGACAAACTCTACATCAAGCTTTTCCAGGAAGAGGAGGATCTGCTCACGTACATCTTCGTCGATGCGAGCGCGTCGATGGCGTATCCCGCGGGCGACCGCAAGTTCGAGTCCGCGATCCTGACCGCGCTCGCGCTTGCCTACGTCGCGCTGGCCAGCGGCGATCGCGTGATGCTGCGCGTGCTCGGCGGCAGCGGCGGGAAGGTCGATCCGTCGTTCGTCAACGGCCGCCATCGAATCGTCGAGCTCGCGCGCCGCCTTCACGATCTCAAGCCGGGCGGGCAGTTCGATTTCGCTACCTCGCTGGCGACCGAGCTGCTCGCGATTCGGCGCATCGGCAAGGTGTTCATCGTTTCCGACTTCCTGATGCTGCTCAAATCGGTCACGCGCGGCCTCGGGATGTTCACCGCGGCCTCGATGGACCTGACGGCCGTGCAGATTCTTGGCGGGCGCGAGCTCAACGGCCAGGGTCTCGACGGCGACGTGGAGGTAGTCGATTCTGAATCGGGCGAGCGGCTGCGCGTCTCGATCGGCGACCGCGAACGCACGCAGTATCGCGAGACGATGCTGCGTCTCACGCGCGAAATAAAATCGTTCTGCCTCAAGCGCGGGCTGCATTACGCGCTCTACACGACCGACCACGACTTCCAGAATTTCTTCGTCCGGGCGGTGAGCGACCTCGGCCTGGCGCACTGAAGAGTTATCCGATGGGATTCCTTTATCCAGGCGCGCTGGTATTTTTCGCCCTCGTCCCGGCGCTCGTGCTGGCATATCTGGCCAAGGAGCGGCCGGCGCGGGTGACGGTCTCGAGCGTGCTGGCGTTCCGCGCGCTGCGCGGTTTTCGGCGCGAGCGTTTCGGCGGATGGCCGCGGCTGGATTGGATGTTCTTCGCCGAGGTCTTCATCCTGAGTCTCGCGGTGCTCGCGATGGCGGGTCCGTTCGTCTGGAAGAAAACCGCTCCGCTCGCAGTCGTGATCGACAATTCCGCCGCGATGCAGGCGCTGACGCCCGCGGGTAGGAGCCGTTTCGAGGTCGCGCGCGAAAAGCTCGACGCCGCCTTGTCCGCCGAAGACGGCGGCGGCGAAATCTCGGTTTACGTCACCGCGCCGCAGCCGCGCCGCGTGGCGCCCCCGTTCAACACCCTGACCGAGGCGCGCATTGCGCTGTCGCGAATCAAGCCGACCGATGCGCCCAACGACCAAACGACGCTCGAGAACTTTCTCGGCAACCTCGCCTCGGAAGCGCGCGTCGCAAAGGTGATTTTTGCCGGCGCCAACGCACTCGCGGCGCCGGTTCCCGCGCGAATTCATCCGATCGCGGTGGGCGACGCGGTCGCAAACGCCGCGATCGGCTCGTTCTCGCTGCGGCGCGAAGTGCTTGGCGCGGAAGCCCTCCACGCGAGTCTGTCCATCGCCAACTTCAGCCCTGAAACCCGCACGCTCGACCTCGTCGTGACCGGAGACGGCAAGCAAATCGCGCACGCCAAGGAAGCTCTCGGCGCGCGTGAGACCGCTACGCTCGAGTTCCCCGCGATCCCGCCCGCGCGCATCTACGAGGCGAAACTCGCGCCCGACGACGCGCTCGCGCTCGACAACGTCGCCTACGCGACGGCCGGCTCCGTCAGGAACGTGTCGATTCTTTTCATCAGCCCGACTCCCGCCGACGCGGCGGGACTGAATTCGATTCCCGGCGTCGAGGTCACCGCACAAAGCCCCGATTCCTACTCGCCCGGCGATCTCGGCAGCTTCGATCTCGCCATCTTTGAATACGCCACGCCCAAGGAGCTGCCTTCAGTGAACACGATGCTCGTGATGCCGCCGCCGGGCGATCCCGTTTTCGGATTGACGGTGACGCCGGCCTCGAAGGTGCAGATTGCCGGATGGCGCACGACCGACACGCTCACCGATTCGGTGAATTTCCGCCTGCTCAATCTGCGCGGCGGCGAGTATTTCGGGACTCATCCATGGATGAGTCAGGTGGTGGGCGGCGACGGTGGCGCGATCCTGCTGAAGGGCGAGCGCGGAGCGCATCGTTTCGTCGCGACCGGCTTCAATCCGTTCCCGTATCTGGGGCGGCGCAACCTTCCCATGTCGGTGCTGACGCTCAACGCCATCAGTTATCTCGCCGGACTGGGTGCGAGCAGCAACGGCTACCGGACCGGACAGCCGTGGCTGGTGCCGGCGGGCGTCGAGCGCGTGATACTTCCGTCGGGAAGCGCGGTGGCAGCTCATCCCGGCACGCTTTTCAGCGCGGTTTCGGAGCAGGGAGTGTACGAACTCGCCGGTCCGGGGGGCGCGAAGACGCCGCGCGCTGTGAATCTTGCCGACTTGACCGAGTCGGATCTCTCCAGCTCGGCGCCGCTCAAAGTCGAGGCCGCAAATTGGGGTTCCGCCGCCGCGCCGGTAATGGAAAAGTCGTCGCTTAGCGATTACATTCTCGCCGCGATTATCGCGCTGACCGCTCTGGAAGCCCTCATCGTCTATCGGCGCCGCCGAATCGCCGAGGCTGCCGCGCCGTGATTCCAACCGTCTTTCCGTACGATTTGCCGCACGATTTGACCTTCGCTCATCGCGAGATGCTCTATATGCTCGCGATCCCCGCGATCGTTCTGCTCTGGAGTCTGGTCAACGCGCGCGAAATTCGGCGCGTGTTTGCACCGCTGGTGCGCGCGATAGTGCTCGCACTGTTCGTCGTCGCGCTGGCAAATCCGCAGCAGGTGATGCATTCGGAGGGCGCCGCGCGGCCCGCAATCGTCGATGCGAGCGCCAGTATCACGCCTGCGATGCGCGCGTGGACGCTCAAGCTTATCCGCGACGACCTTGGGCTGCGCGCGGGAGATCCCGCATACATGTTCGCGACCAGCGCGGTCCCTGAATCGATCGGCGCGGTCGAATCGGCGTTCGCCAACGGGACCGGATGCGCCGAATGCGGGCCCGGCGCGACCAACCTTGAAAGCGCGCTCTACCGGATCGCCGCGGATCCCGACGCGCATGGCGGCCCGGCCGTGATGGTGACCGACGGATGGCAAAATCGCGGCGACGCGGAGCGCGCGATAAGCGCGATTGTCTCCGCCGAGATTCGCCTCGACATCTTCACGCCGCCCGGCGCGCGTTCGATCCCCAACGTCGCGATGACGGCGCTCTCGCTCCCGCCCGCGCTGGAGAAAGCCGCGGCGTTCGCGCTGGGCGCTACGATGGATAATTTCAACGACGTGCCCGTGACCGGAACAATCACCATCGAGCGCGACGGCGCGCCGATCGATGAGCGCAAAGTGACGCTTGCGCCCGGCTCGCAGCGCTTCGACTTCCCGGTCCGCACCGAAAACGCCGGCCTCGCTTCGTACACCGCCGCCTTCAAGCCCGACAATCCCGCGCTCGACGTGTACCTCGAGGACGACTCTCTCAAAGGATGGGTGGGAGTGGGCGCGCGCCGCAAAGTTCTGATTCTTACCGACAGCGCCAGGGACGCGAGCTATCTCGGCATCGTCGTCAATCGGATGGGACTCGAACCGACGGTGGTGCCCGTCACCGGCGGGAGCTGGGACGGCGCCGTCTCGGGTTACGACGCGGTACTGATTAACAACGTGCCGAGCGAACGTATCGCGCCGGCCGCGCAGGACGCGATGGCGGAGTACGTGAGTCGCGGCGGTTCGCTCGCGATGGTCGGCGGCGATTCGAGTTTCGGCCTTGGCGGTTATGCGGACAGCCCGCTCGCGGCGGTGATGCCGGTGACGATGAAGCCGCCGCAGCACAAGGAAAAGAAACGCGCGCTGGTGCTGATTATCGACAAGTCGGGCTCGATGGGCCGCAACGACAAACTCACCTACGCCAAAGCCGCCGCCGAGACCGTCACCAGCACTCTCAAGGACAACGACCTGATCGCCGTGATCGGATTCGACTCGCAGCCGTTCGTCGTCATCCCGTTGCAGTCCGTCGCGCAGAGCCGGCCGTATTTCGATCAGATGATCAACCGGCTCTCCGCGCATGGCCAGACTTTCATGATTCCCGCGCTGCGCGAGGCCGAACGCACGCTCGGCAACAGCGGCGCACAGGTCAAGCACGTCGTCGTCCTCACCGACGGCGAGACGGGCGGCACCGCCGAGATGTACTATGACCTGGTCTCGCGGATGCATTATGACGCCAACACGACGATCTCGACGATCGCGGTCGGCCAGGACGCCAACGTTGACCTGCTCCAGGCGATCGCCAAGTACGGCGGCGGTTCCTACTATCAGACCGACAGCCCGCGCAATCTGCCCCAGCTTTTCGTCGAAGACTTTCGCGCCCACGGCGGCGAGATCACGATGGTCGAAAAAGAATTCACACCGCATACCGAAAGCCCTGACGCGATTTTGAAAGATCTCGCGGCGCGCCAGATGCCGGCGCTCAAGGGCTACGTCTCCACCGAGATCAAACCGCGCGCCACCATGAGCATGTACGTGGATCGCAGCGGCACGCGCGAACCCGTCATCGCGAGCTGGAAGTACGGCGCGGGCAAAGCGATAGCGGTGACCACGGACGCGAGCGGGCGATGGTCCGGGAGGTGGGTCAGCGCGAATGTTTTTCAGCCGCTTTGGGATCGCATGCTCGCCTGGATGACGCCGGAGATGCCGGCCGAGCCCAAAATCGACGTCGCTCTCGGCTACAACGCAGGCCGGATCAATATCAAGCTGACCGACTACAGCGCCGAGCCGGGCAACGCCGCCCGCCTGGTAACCGTGCTCGTGACGCGGCCCGACGGGACCAGGACTGAAACCGCACTCACCGAAGAAGTTGTGGGCGAGTTGTCGGGATCGATCGACGCGCCCTCCCCCGGCAATTACTACTTCGAAGTCCGCTCGCCCGCCGGCAAGGACAAGAAGTTCCCGCCGCTCGCGTTCACCGTCAGTCCGTCCGTCAACGCCGAACTGCCGCGCCCCGAGCCCAACTACGGCCTGCTCGAACAGCTCGCGTCCGCCACCGGCGGGCGTCTCAATCCGTCGCCGGCGGAAGTCTCGACCGAACGCGCCACGCTCGAGCGCCGCGTCTCGATGAATCCGTACCTGCTCGTCGCCGCGATGATTATGCTTATCGCCGAGGCGCTGGTGCGCCGCCTCACCGCATAAGAGCAGTTCGATGAAAGACGACCCGGTTCACGCCAACCATCATGTGCAGCGCGATTATCCGGCCAAGGTGGAATTCTGTCCGCTGTGCGGCGGCGCGATGGCAGCTCGCCTGATTATGCCCGAGAACGCCCGGCGCAACGTCTGCACGCGATGCGGCTTCGTGCATTTTCCGGGACCCAAGCTGGTCGCCGGATGCTTCGTGGTTGACGGCGGCCGGGTATTGTTGCTCCGCCGCGGGATCGAGCCGGCGGTCGGCAAGTGGACGTTTCCGGGCGGCTACGTCGATTTCGGCGAGAACTCCGCCGACGCCGCGCTTCGCGAGACGCGCGAGGAAGTTGGGATGCGGGTTGCGCTCGGGCCGCTCCTGGGAGTGTTCACCGATTCGAAGAGTCCGGCATTGACCGTCGTCATCTATCTCGCCGCACCCGGCATCGACGCGCCGTCTCGGTCCGACGAGGCAACCGAAGTCCGCTACTTCGCCCCCGACGAGATTCCGTGGCACGACCTCGCCTTTCCCACGACCACCGACGCTCTGACCGCCTGGGTTGCCTCGACCCGCTCCAGCCGCTGACAAATTTTGGGCCGGCTCCGCCGAAAAACCCCACCAATCACGCTAACTTTCACGCTTCGAGCATTAGCATTATTGGCGCAATTGTGCTAAATATTTCACCTTAGAATCCCCCGGCACCTGCGGCCATACCAAGTTAGGAAGGTGGCTTTTATGGAACGGGTTGAAGTGGTTTGCGGCAATGTCTTCGTCATCCGGACGCGGGAACTGAGTCCCGACTGGTGGTGCTGCGATCTTTACGAGCGAGTCGAAACCGGCGCCGGCGGCGAGGCGTTTGTGCTCGAAAATTTCGGCCAATCAGAAATCGAGGCTATCGGGATGGCGCTGAGCGACGCGCACGAGTCCAACCACGTCCAGCATCATCACCGCTGATTCACGGCGCGCTGAAACAGTGAAGTGAAGGGTCAAACTTTATCCGCCAGCGGCCGTATCGTCTGCCGCTCGTAGTCCGCAATCACAGCATCGATTGAATCTGCCTGCTCGGGCGTCTTGTCGTCGCGGATGCGCACGATTCGTGCAAATCGCAACGCCATCCCGGCGTCGTAATTCGGGCTGCGCTGTATATCATTGTATGCAACCTCGACGACGACCTCGGGGCGAACGCTCACCACGCCGTGCGACTCAGCCGTCTTGAGCGCCAGTAGCCGTTCGGTCATCGCGCGGAATTGCTCGTCGCTCAGACCCTTGAAGGTCTTGCCGAGCACCGCGAAGCCCGTGCTGTTCTGGTCGCGCGCAGCCAGATGGTAGTTGGAAAGCCAGCCATGGCGGCGGCCGTAGCCCCACTCTGCCGCGACGATCACCAGGTCCAGCGTGTGCGTATGCTTTATTTTGAGCCATCCGCGCCCGCGCGCGCCCGGCATGTATGCGCTCGCGAGCGACTTCGCCATTACGCCTTCATATCCGGCGGCGACCGCGTCTGCGTAGAACTTCTCGGCGGCGGCAAGGTCCGGCCTGATAACTCGTTCAACTATTTCCAGCCCGGCTGACGACTTGAGCTCCTCGAGCGCGGAAATTCTGTCCGCCCACGGGCGATCGATCGTGAGAGCGCCGTCGAGCGCCAGCACGTCGAAGACGTAAAGTTTAAGCGCCTGCTCGGCGCGTGCTTTTTCCACATCGCGGGTGCGTCCAAACCGCCGCATCAGATCCTGAAATGCGGCCGGCCGCCCCGACGCATCGACGCCGATCACCTCGCCATCCAGGATCGCGTGGCGCGCGCCGATTCGATTCACACTCTCGACCACGTCGGGAATGCTCCCGGTAATTTCGTTTAGCCGGCGCGAAAAGATTCGCACGCTGCCGTCGGCCGAGTGATGTATCTGCACGCGCGCGCCATCCAGCTTGTGCTCCAGGGAAAGATCGCGGCCCAGCACGGCGAACGCGTCGGCAACGTCTGCGGCCGGAAACGCGAGCATCGGCTTGAGCGGCTTGACCTCGCGCGTGCTGTGCGCGAGCGCACCCGCCGAAGCTTCGCCCGCGACGGTTTTTCCCGCGCCGGGCGAGCGGATTATTCGCACCACGCGGCCGAGGTCGGCTTCCAGCATGTGAATCCGGCGAACTTCGCTGACCGGCCGCGCGCCTATCCTGGCGATTGCCTCGAGCATCAGCCCGTCGCTCATCCCGTGGCGCATCTCGCCGATCAGAATCTTCGCGATGTACCTGGCTTCGAATGCCGATGCGCGCGCGAACAGCTCGCGCAGCGCGTCGAGCTTGCGGTTGCGCGCGTGGCGCCCCTCGATAGCGGCGATCGCGGCGAATTTTTCGTTGAGCTCACGAATCGTAAGCGTGGGCTCGGGGTCGGCCGCGCGAAGCTTGAGCGTCATCTCCACGGCCTCGCCGAAGTCTTCGGCGGCGGCAAAGATGTCTTCGCCCTGGTCTGCGCTGTCCGTCATCTCCGCGACGATCTTCCAGATTGCGCGGCCGCTCATCTGGATGCGCTTCTCCTCGCCCTGCTCGAGCGCGCGGCCGACAATGAATCGCGCCGCGATTTCCGCTTCGTCGAGGTCGAGCTTGGCCAGAAATGTGCCTACCGTCTCGGCCATCTGAAGCCGGCTCTGCGTCTGGCTGAGCGACTGGCAGACGATTGCGAAGTCGTAAAACGAGGGCACGTACGAGATTAAGGCTGCCCGCGACCCCGCGCGCAAGCGCCGCGAGGTTTTGCTCCTAAGCGGCCATCGGATGCGATTTTACGAACGGCAAAAACACTTTCAGGAATGCGTCGCGGCCCTCGTCTATGAACGCGTGCCCCACGCCCGCGATGATGTGCAGTTTCGCGCCGGGTATCTGCGCCGCGATTATCTCGGAGTTCTTCGCCGGGATCAGCACGTCTTCGGCGCCGGTCACAACCAGCGTCGGCGCCTTGATTTGCGGCAAGCGGTCGAAAGTTTTAAGCGTGTAGGTCGCTTCGAGCTGGCGTTGGAACGCAAACGGCGGGGTCGGATGCTTGAGCAGGCGCGCAATCGCGGCCTCGAGCAGCGCCCGATTCTCCGCGATGTACTTTGGCGTGTACCCGAGCGGCCATCCGCGCCGAATCACTTCCTCGGGTGGAACACCCTCGCGCGGCGCGGTCAGAATCTTCAACGATTCGAGCGGCGGCGGCACGGCGTGCGTGCCACCCGCCGTGGTGCATCCAAGCGTGAGCGTCGCCGTTCGACCGGGATGCCGCAGCGCGAACTCCTGCGCGATCATCCCGCCCATCGAGACGCCAAAGATGTGCGCCCGCGGAACTTCGAGCTTGCCGAGCAGTCCGGCCGCGTCATCGGCAAACATCTCGATCGAATACGGCGCGTCAGGCTTGTCGCTCTGCCCCGTGCCGCGATTGTCGAACGTGATCACGCGAAACGTGCGCGCGAGTTCGGCGACCAGCTCGGGATCCCACACCGCGGAACTGGCGCCGAGACCCATGATCATCAGGATCGGCTCGCCCTTCCCGGCGACGTCGTAGTTGAGGTTCACTTCGCCGACTTGAATCTTTGGCATTTCGACTTCCTTTCCGGACTGGGCCAACACGGCCCCGCTTTATTTGTTAATGCAGAATCCCCGCTGCTTCATGTACTCGACGGAGTTCCCGGTCAGCGCGGATTGCGCGGTCGCATCGGCCCGATAGACCGAGGTGTGCTGCGGATCGTAATAGCACATCAGCTTGATAGCCTGGCCCAAAGGAATCTGAAATTCGACTGACTCGGGAGCGTTGAGCGGCCCGTGTGAACTCGCCATCAGCATCGTCGCCGGCTGCGACGTTTGCGCCGGCGCCGAAACCCCTCCCGTGACCTGGCACATCTTGACCGCATCGATCTCGCAACTGCCCGCTGCGGCGGGCGATATCTGCATGTTTGCCAGATCCATCCCCGGCGATTGCGGCTGCTTGCTCGAGCACGACGTTGTGCAGATTGCCGTCGCCACGATAAAAGCCAGCGCCCCGGTCCCGCCAAGTCTGAAGATGCGATGCTCTGTCATCTCAGGATTCGCTTCCGGATTTCAGGCCGCCGTCGAGGCAACCGCGGCGACGTCGCTGCACGCACGAGCTTCGCGTTCAACCTTGCGACATCGGAGGATCAGCTCGCTGCGCATGATGTAGGCGGTCTCCTCGATCACGATTCCGTAGCGGGCAAGGATCTCGCGCAGCCGGCCCAGCGTGTAATGCGTGATGTGCTCGACCTTGTATCCGCCGGGCATCAGGAAGCCGTAAATCGGTTCGATAATCCGCCATCCAATCGTCGCATAGTCGGGCGTGCCGAGGATAAGCCGGCCGCCGGTCCGGAGCACCCGGCACATCTCACTGAAAATCGACTCGTTGAATGGAATATGTTCGATGACCTGCGAACTGATCACGCAATCGAACGATTCGTCCTTGAACGGCAGCGCGAAGGCGGAGCCGTTGACCAGCGGAAATTCGTAGCGGCGCAGAAAGCGGAGCTTGGCGTAGTTGTAATCCATGCCGATCACGTTGTTGAGGCTCTGCACGATCAGGCTGGAACCGCATCCCGCGTCGAGCACGCGGCCCGCGCCGCGCGCCCATAACACGGTGATGCGATGGCGGCGGCGCTGCCAGTAGCGCTGCGGGGGAATCAGGCTGTAGAAGGCGCGTTCGTCGTAGTCGGCGGACGCCAGCGAGTTGCGGATTTTCCACAGCGGCAGCGAAGCACGCAGGATTTTCCATCCGAAGCTGGCCAGCTTCGCGTGCGAGCGGCCCGCGCCGCGCGGAAAATATGTGAACGGAACTTCGACCACGCTGAATCCGCTGGCGTAGGCTTTGACCAGGATTTCCTCCTGCACCTCGAAATTCGTGGCCGTGAGTTCGAGGTTCGCCAACGCCTCGCGCCGGTACAGGCGATATCCGCTGGATATGTCGCGCACCGGCATCGAGAGCATCCGCCGCAGCAACCCGTTCAGCAGCCAACTCGTAAAGCGGCGGACGAAGCCGGAGTAGGCGACGCCGCCGAGCGCGTAGCGAGACGCGATCACGATGTCAGCGCGGGTTCGCGCCCGCCACATCTTGACGATGAAGTCGGGATCGTGCGACTGGTCGGCGTCGAGCGTAAGCAGGTAGTCGCCGCGCGCCTCGGCAATACCCGTCTCCATCGCGCCCGCGTACCCGCGCCGGCGTTCCGCAACGACTCGCGCGCCGAGCGCTTGCGCCGCTTCACGAGTGCCGTCGCTGGACGCGCCATCGATCACGACGATCTCGTGCGTAAGCCGCTCGCGGTCGAGCAACGCGATGAGCCTGGGGATCAATGTCCTCAGGTTTTCGGCCTCGTTCACGACCGGCAAAATTACGGAAACGTCCATTCGGGCTCAGTTTCCATTATGCTCGAACGAAAGAAAAGGGAATATGCCGAATTGCCGATGACCGCCATTCGGCGAGCCCGGCCGGCTTGCCCGCGAACGTCGCGCGCCCGGCGCCGGCGGAGTAACCTCTTGAGGCGGATGGGCGATGGGCGTGCGGGAAAAATCAATATCGAAGGCTATTGCGTTTGCGGCGCTCGCTATTCTGGCGGCGAGTTCCACTCCGTCCTTTGCAAGGGTGATCCACCGCTATCCAACCGCATCGAAGCGCGCCACGGCCGCAGAAGAAGAGGCGCCCGCGGTTCCGTTGACCGCAATTCACGTGCTCGGCGACAGGCCGGCTCCGTTCGCCCTCGACGCAAAGGCCGCCATGATGATCGACGCCGACACCGGCGCGGTGCTGTACGCATTCAACGAGCATCAGAAGATGCAGCCCGCCAGCCTCGCCAAGATCATGACGTTCTACCTGACCCTCGACGCGCTGAAGGCAGGCAAGATTGCCGGGGCCACCGACGTCACGATCAGCGAAAAGGCGTGGCGGCTCTCGATGGATGACAGCGTGTCGCGGATGTTCCTCGGCGTCGGACAAAAGGTCGGCGTGAACGACCTCCTGTATGGCCTGATGGTATCGTCGGGCAACGACGCGGCGGTGGCGCTCGCGGAATACCTCGGTGGCAGCACCGACGCGTTCACGCAGATGATGAACGACAAGGCGAAGGAGATCGGCCTCAAGGAGACTCACTTCGACAATCCCGACGGGTTGCCGGTCGAAGGCGAGTTCACGACCGCGGCCGACATGGTGGCGCTTGCGCACTCGCTCGTGCGGCATCATCCGGAGTCGCTCAAGTACACCTCGGCCAAAGAATTCGCGTTCGACCGGATCAAGCAACCCAACTTCAACACGCTGCTGTTCTACGACAAGCGCGTCAACGGGATAAAGACCGGCCACGTCGACGAAGCGGGCTATCACCTGGTCGCGTCGGCATCATCCAACGGCATGAATCTGCTGTCGGCCGTGATGGGCGCGCCGAGCTCGGAGCGACGCCGCACCGAAACCGAGAAATTAATTGAATGGGCGTTTCGCACTTATGTCAGCTACCGGCCCGATTTGAACAAGGCGATGCCCGCGGCGATACCGGTGCGCGACGGCGTCGCCGAGACTGTCGCTATAGGGCCCGGCGGCACGGCAGTGTTCACGCTCGGGCGCGGCGAAGAGAGCAAGGTGACGGTCCAATTCGAGCCCGCGGTAAGGTACCTGGAAGCGCCGGTTCATCCGGGAGATCCGGTCGGCGATCTCGCGGTTCTGCTCGACGGCAAGCCGCAAGCGACGATTCCGATCGTAACCAAAGCGGGCGTGACTCGCGCCGGATTCCTGGGCCGCTTGCGTCAGAAGATCGGCCGCATGCTGTAGGCGCGATCAGTTTTGCGCGCTCACCACTTGAGCCCCAGCGCCTCGGTGAGAAACTTCATGAACGGCGCTGCCGACGCGCACGCGCTGGAAAACAAATCCATGAACTCGGCGGAGCAGACTTCCTTGCGCGTGAACTGCGTCCCGCCGATGAAGTCCTTGCGCTTGAGATCCTCGATCAACGGATGGTTGGCGTCGTAGCCCTTCGGCGGGCGGGACAGCATGTCGCCCGCCAATTCGAATCGCGCCCTGAATTTTCGATCGTTGACGGCGCTCTTCCATTTCGCGGGCCGCGCGACAATCGCGTCGCGAATCCTGGCGACTGAATCCGCCTGCGGATGCCAGACTCCGACGCCGGCGAAAGCCTCTGCGGGCGAGAGTGAAAGATAGAACGACGGCGAGTCGAAGTGCTTCCCGTCGCGATGGCCGAACGCCGCGGCCGCGTTGGTATGATACGGCGTCTTGTCGCGCGAGAAATGGAGATTGCGATGGATGCGCATCATCGAGCCGCCGGTTGGGCGCGGATCCGCGACGTAGCGCGCGCTGATCTTTCGCAGCCGCGGCCCGAAATCCGCGATGAATGCGAGCATCGGCTCGCGCACGTCGCGCTCGTAGCGCGGCTTGTTCTGCGCGAACCAGTCGCGATTGTTGTTGCGGCCCAGTTCCTCGAAAAATTCGAAGAATCGCGGAGTGAAGTATCGCCGTGCCATCGCTCTCGCTTCACGCCAGGATGAATTCGTTCAGTACTTTGAAGAAACGATCGGGTTGGTCGCGATGCGCCCCGTGGCCGGCGTTCTCGAAAACTTCGAGTCTCGCCAGACCCGGTGCGATCGCCGCCGCGATATCCTTCGCGTCGGCAACCGGCGTGATCGGATCGAGTTCGCCCGCGGCGATCAGCGTCGGGCATTTTATCCGTCCAAGCTCGGGCAGAAAGTTGAAGGTGTGCGATTCGTGCTTGAAAAAATCGGCCATCAACTCGAGATTCATCACCGAGCGCAGAAGGGACTCGGGCCCCGACGGAGTCCGGTTGTACAGGGGGAGACACTTTTTCTGATAGTCGGCCATGGTTTCCGGTCCGGGATTGTCAAAAAATCGCCGCGCCGCTTCGCGCGCTTCCGCCCCGCCCAGCCGCTCGAACATATCGAGCGATCGATCCTGCCGGCTTAGCGCCGCCGTGCTGCTCAGCACCAGCTTGCCAGGATGCTCGGGATGGCGCGTGGCGTACGACATCGCAACCATGCCGCCGAACGAGGTGCCCATCACGATCGGGCGCTCGATCTCCAACGCCTCGCAAAACGAGCGCACGTCGTCGCCCCATTGCGGGAGATTCCATTTCGACCGATCGCCGCGATCGCTGCGGCCGTTGCCCCGATGGTCGAGATATACGACCTGCCCGATCTCCGTCAGTCGCGAGAAGTCGGGCTTGAAGTTCGAATGATCGAAGCCGGGCCCGCCGTGCAGCAGAACGACGGTCGGCACCTCACGCATCTTCGCGCCGTCGGGACGCAGCTTCGCGCCTTCAACATCGAAGAACAGGCGGACATCGCCAATTTTTACGCGCACTGGACGTGATTTCTAACCCGAAGGGTCGCGCAGTGCAAACCGTTCCGGCCGCGCGAGCCAGTGAAAAAGTGAAAAAGCTACCTCTCGATGCGTAGATGGAAGATGCCGTCGCGCGCCGTGGATTCGAGCACCGCGTAGCCCTCGGCCTCGGCGGCACCGGGGATGTCGCGAGCGCCGCGCGGATCGTCGAGCGTCAGTTCGAGCACCTCGCCACGCGCCATCTGCTCCAGTCGCACCTTCGCGCGCGCCCAGTTGAGCGGACACTTGACGCCTCGCAGGTCGAGGCGAACCGCAACAGCTCTGCCGCGCGCTTTCATGCCTCCATGATTCTTACCACACCCGGCCCGCCGCGGCGCGATTCGCTCAAGTGGTTGCCGTGAATCGGCCGCACGGAATCGCTAAGCTGGATGGATGTTCCTCGAAAGTTCCGAGCTCTACGACGCCATCTATCACTTCAAGAATTACGCCCGCGAATGCGAGCGTCTGCGCGCTTTGATCGCCGATGCCGTGCCGGGCGCGCGCACGATTCTCGACGTCGCGTGCGGCACCGGTGAGCACGCGAAATTTCTCAAGGAGCACTACGCGATCGACGGCGTCGATCTCAACGAAAACTATCTGCGCGCCGCGCGCGTGAAGAATCCCGCCGGCCGCTACACTCGCGCCGACATGATCGACTTCGATTTGGCGACGACTTACGACGCGGTGACATGCCTGTTCAGCGCGATCGGCTACGTTCGCACCGCCGACCGCATGAATCGCGCGATCGCATGCATGGCGCGTCACGTGAAACCCGGCGGCGTGCTCATCGTCGAGCCCTGGCTCACTCCGGATGATTGGAAACCCGGCGCGAGCTTCATTCATGCCGGCGAGATCGGCGCCGACAAGGTCTGCCGCATGAGCCATAGCGGGCAGGAGGGCAACCTATCGGTCCTGCTGCTGCACTATCTCAGGAGCCGGCCCGACGGCATCGAGCACTACAGCGAGCGGCTCGAGCTCGGATTGTTCACGCGCGACGAGATGACCCGCGGGTTCGAGTCCGCGAACATGGAAGTGCGCTACGACGCCGAGGGCTTGATGGGGCGCGGCCTTTACATCGCGCGCCCGCGCGCCTGATCTCGCCTCACGCCTTGCGGCTGCGGCCCTTCGCCTCCGCCCATCCCTGCTTGAGCGGTACCACGTGATGGAAAAACAGCTTGCGCTCGGCGAAGCGCCAACGGCCGCGCTCGCGCCGATATTTATCTTCATAGTAGCCCGCCGCCGTGACGCTCTCGCCGTTGCGCGCGAAGCGTGCCTCGATCGCGCAAGTCCCGCGCGCGTCGTCGCCGCTTAGCTCGATTACGTGATTCTGGATGAAGGGCAATGCGGCTTCCGGCTCGCGCACCGACGCGCGATAAAACTTCAGCAGCGCTTCGCGGCCGCGCACCGGCTTGAAGTCAGCGTTGGTCACGTCGAGCACGCCCTCGTCGGTGAACAGATTCGCGACCGCCGCGCCTTCGCCGCGCGCAACGTGCCAGCAATATCGCGCCGTCAGCTCTTTGATTTCGTCGCGATCTTCCAGCTCCCGAACGCGCTGCTCGATTGATTTCGCCATCGGCGTCAGCTCGCGAATCTCTCGGTCGCGCGTTTGAGAATCGCGCGCGTCGCGTCGAGGCTCTGCGCCCCCACCAGCGGAAATTCGCCGATGAAAAACGTCGGCACGCCGCTGACGCCGCGCTGATGCGCCGCCAGCGAATTATTCTTCAGCCTCATCTCGTACCCAGACGATTTTATCGCGTCCGCCACCTCGCCCGCGTCCAGTCCCGCTTCTGCCGCCAGCCGCGCGACGGTCTCCGCGTCGCCGATGTTGACGCCTTCATTGAAATACGCCCGGTAGATTCGCTCTTCGAGCGCTTCGTCGCGGCCCGACTCGCGCGCAAACTCGGTGGCTGCCAGCGCGGCGCGTGAGTTGGTCAGCACCGCCGGGGGCTTCATCGAAAATCCCACCGCCTCCGCCATCGCGCTAATCCGCTTCCAGAGCGCGACTCGCGACGCGGGAGCGATCGTCTCGCGCGCCTTGTCAACGGGAATTCCTTCCGCCGGCCAGTCGGGATGAATCTGAAAACCGCGCCATTCGAGCTGGAAATCGAATTCCCGCTTCAGCCTTCGCATCGTTTCGAAGCCGACGTAGCAGAACGGACAGATGTAGTCCGAGAACATCACGATCTTCAGCGCCATCGCACTACTCCCATTGCGCACAATATAGGACTCGCGCTTAAGCGCCGTCAAAAGCGCCGCGCGCCTGCCGTTGCTGTCGGTCATTTTCCGCGAAGCCGCAGCTATGTTATTGAGCTAGCAGAGGCGCGCGCGCCGCGCGCGATCGAGGTGACCCAATGATTCTCGATTCTCTCAAGCTCGACGGCAAAGTCGCCATCATCACCGGCGCCGGCCGCGGTCTGGGCCGCGCGATGGCGGTGAAGTTGGCAGAGACGGGCGCCGATATCGTGGCCGCGGCGCGCACCCAGTCGCAGCTCGATGAAACCGCCGACGCGGTCAAAAAAACCGGCCGCAAATGCCTCGTCGTGCCGACCGACGTGACCGTCTCCGCGCAGGTCAACGCGCTCGCCGCCGCCACCGTCAAGCAGTTCGGCAAAATCGACATCCTGGTTAACAACGCCGGCGGCGGCGACGGCAGCCGCGACAAGCAGCTCCCGGAAATTACTGACGACGAATGGCGCCGCGGTATCGACACCAACCTGAGCAGCCAGTTCTACGGATGCCGCGCGGTAATTGCGCAGATGGTCAAGCAGAATCGCGGCAAGATTATCAACATCGCGTCGGGCTACGGGCTGCGCGGCGGCAAGCACAACTTCATGTACGCGTGCGCCAAGGGCGGCACGATCCAGTTGACGCGCTCGATGGCGCTGACCTACGCGCAGTTCAACATCCAGACCAACTGCATCGTGCCCGGCGTCTTCCCGCACAACGAAGCGGCGATGCAATTTTTCAAGGGCGGCAAGTTTATTCCCATCGGCCGCGTCGGCCAGGACAGCGAACTCGGTCCGCTCGCCGTGTTCCTCGCCTCCGATGCGTCCAACCATGTCAACGGCGAACTGATCGCGATCGACGGCGGCGGACTGGCGGGCGGAATCGCGCCGACCGGAGTGTCGCCGGAGAGTTCGAACTCGATGGCAGTGGAAAAGTGAAAAAGTGAAAAACGAAAAGCAGCGGAGCTGAAAAAAATGGCCTCTTCCAACGCGTCGAATGACTTCTCGCTCCAAGGCAAAAGCGCGCTGGTCGTCGGCGCCGACCATTCCGTCGGCCGCGCCGCCGCCGTCGCTCTAGCCGAGGCGGGGGCCAGGGTCGTGCTCGCCTCGCAGGAACCCGGCACTGACAAGCAGCTCAAGGAAGTCGCCAAGCTGGTGAATGCGGCCGGGACCAAGCCCGTGATTCGCGTACAGGACGCGGCGACGCGCGCCGACCTGTCCGCCACCGCCGACCTCGCCGCGAAGGAGCTCGGCGGATTGCACATCCTCGTCAACGCGCTCGACACGCCGGCCTACGGACCGGCGGAAGCCAGCGACGACACGGCGTTCGACAAAATTATGGAGAACAATCTGAAGACGGTGTGGATGTCGTGCCAGGAAGGCGGGCGCGTGATGCTGCGACAGGGCGGCGGCGTCATCGTCAACATCACCTCGGTGCTGGCGGAACGCGGCGTCCCCAATGCTGCGCTGTACTGCGCGGCCAAGGCGGCAGTCCTGAACCTGACGCGCGCGCTCGCGCTCGAATGGGCGCGCAAGGGTATCCGCGTCAACGCGATCGAGGCTGGATGGCTCGACGATGAATCGAGTCCCGCCAACAAGGACGACGAATTCAGCAAGACTATGCTCAAGTACCTGCCCGACAATCGTCTCGTGAAGCCCGAAGAACTCGGTGGCGCCCTGCTCTACCTGGTGTCGCCTGCGGCCGGCTTCGTGACGGGCGAATCGATCGCCGTGGACGGCGGCCTGCGGGCGCGCGTGTGAGTCTTCGCGATCGCGCGCGCTATCTTTCGGCGACGGTGAACATGTAGTCGCCGCCGTGGTAGGCGAACCTGCGAATCACATCCTTGATGCGCCCGGATTCGATGTCATCGGCAAGCCGATCCACTCCACGCGCGATTTCATCCGGGTCGGGCGCGTCCGCGAAACTCGAGATGCCGCTTCTTACGCGCGGGTCGAGGTACATCTCGGGCCGGTTCTTTCCGCAATAGAGAAAAAGATCTTTCAGATCTGGCGTGACCTCGTATTTTTCTTCGCACTCGATTCGGAAACCCGCCGACTCGAGCAGGTCGATCGTCGCGAACCGTTCGTACGGTGCGGTCCCCTTTTCCATCGCGCGCGGAAAATATTCGTTCAGCCAGTAATGCCGCATCTGCTCGGCCGTGCCGTTGAGAAGCACGAAGCGCGCGCGCGGCTTCAGCACGCGATGAACTTCCTTGAATGCCGCGACCGGGTCCGCCATGTGATGGTGTACGAACGTGCAGGTCGCGCCGTCGAAGCTGCCCGACGCAAACGGGATCGCCTCGGCGCGGCCGTTGTGCCATGCGATCGCCGGCCCTTTCTCCTTCGCCCGCTCGAGCATCGTCGCCGAGAGTTCGAGTCCGCCGATTGGCACGCCGGCCTGATGCATCGCGATCGTGTAATTCCCGGTGCCCGATCCGATGTCGAGGTAGCGCCCGCTCGCACGGGGGCGCAGATGATATATCAATCGCGAAAGCAGGTAGGGATCGGCTTGCCGGGTCGTGTCGTAACCCACCCCAATGCGGTCGTATAGCGCCATCGTCTTACGATTCAGTCCGCGACGATGCGGAACACGGGATAGCGTGCCGCCACCTTCTCGAACTCCGCCAGCGGCGCGTCACGGCTGAGGTTGAAGTGCGGGCGGGCGCCTGGCGCCCGTTGCAGATAGGCCTTAAGGATTGGCGCACGCCGCGGCACCGGCACGTCCTCCAGCCTCACCTTTTCCGTTCTTCGATGGCGAAGCATGGCGGCGCCCGCGCTGGCACGCACGTTGCGCACCCAGTCGGCGTTCTCGCCCAGCATCGAAACCAAGTATCGTTCCGTGCCGACCTGCGCCACCACCAGCTGGACCAGGCAGGCCCTGCCGCTTCGCCGCCCTCTCGTTTGCAGGGCGACCATCAGTGCCGGCAAAACTCCGAGCGCGGATAGCCGCGCCTGTCCGGAGTTGAGACGTCTGGAGAGCGCGTTCGGCCTGCCGCCGGGATAGAAGAGCGCCCTGTACCACGAGTGCGGCAGGGTCCACGGCAGAGTAAGGAGAGCGACCACGGAGCCGAGGACGATCGTCCCCGTTAGAAGATACGGACTCATTGCTTGCCCAGCATCTTATCCTAATTTGATTTGAGTTCCTCTTAAGATGCTTCGCCAGACAGAGTTGCCGATAGACGCTTACATCTGCTCGCCGCCCACAGTCAGAATCATCGCGCTTTCCTCGAGCGCCTCGATCGAATGCTCGATCGCGCGATCCAGCGCGACAATCATCCCCGGGGTCACAAGCTGCGTCTTGCCGTTCGCGATGAAATTGATTCGGCCTTCGATCACCTGCACCGTTATAGGCGCCCTCGTGTGATGCACCTGCAGCTTGGCGCCCTTCTTCAGCATCATCAACGCGACGTTGATTCCGTCGCCTTTGACCAGCGAGCTGCCGTGGCGATCGCCGCCGGCCCAGGCAGGCTCGCTCTTGAGGCGGGCAATCTCGGCATGGATATCGACGGCGACCAGTCCGCCTTGCGCCAAAAAGTTCTCGTGATCAGGATGCCTTGCGTGATGCTTGGCCTGGTCGGCCTGCCTTGCGCGATCGGAATCTTTAGTTTGATCCGCCATTTGAGGACCTCCGCGACTATCGTTCAAAGCGACCCACTACCGGCTATTGTTTCCTCACGCGCATACCGGCGCAATCACGCGCGCGTGAATCGGTGGGATTACTTGACGCCGGGGAAGCTGAGCGTAAAGCCGCCGTCAACCATGATGGTCTGCGCGGTCAGATAGCTGGCCGCGGGCAGGCATATCAGGCACGCGACGGCGGCGATCTCGTCGAGGGTCGGGAGGCGCTTGAGCGCGGATCGCTCGGCGCATCGGCGCTGAAAATCCTCGTACGAGTAGCCCAGATAGTTCGCGTAAGAGCGCGCCGAGTCGGTGTCGATGTAACCGACGTTGAGGCCGTTGACCGTGACGCCGCGCGGGCCGAGCTCGAACGCGAAGTCGCGCACCATGCTCTCCAGCGCGGCCTTGGCGGCGCCAAGCACGCCGTGGCCGGGCAGGTTGCGAATCGAGTCTATTCCCGAAATCATCAGCACGCGCCCGCCCTCGCCCATCACCCGGCTCGCTTCCTGAACCGTAGCGACGAATCCGTTGACGCTCAGCGCAAAGGTGCGGGCGAGATTGTGCGGCTTGGTTTCGAGCAGCGGCTTGAATGCGGTCGCGGCCGCATTCGCGACCAAAATGTCGAGCCCGCCCAGCTCCGACGCGGCCCGCGTCACCATCGCGCGCACCTGCGACTCGTCCTCGAGGTCGGCTTTGATGAGCATCGAGCGCGGCGCGATCGCGCGGACCTGCTCGAGCGTTTGCGCGGCGCTCGCTTCGTCGCGCCGGTAGTTCATCGCGACGGTCGCGCCCAGGCGCGCCAGCCCAAGCGAGATGGCGCGGCCAAGTCCGCGCGTGCCGCCGGTGACGATCGCTATCTTGCCGTCGAGGTTGTGGTCGTGCATCAGTTACCCAGGAGGCTCAAGAAAAATGTACGGCGCATCAGAAAATCGCGCCGCACAGATGTCCCTCACCCTAACCCTCTCCCGACAACGGGCGCGGGAATTGGACCAAGATTCGCGTAGAGGTCTTATCGTAGAGGATTTGCCGAATGTCTTTGCCCTTCGATGCGCCATCTGCCCGGATCACGCGAGGGTTGAACCCATCGCGCTCGACGTTCACCGTCAGCTCGGCGTCAGAGGCGTCCGCGGGCGTCGCAAAGGCGACCCGTCCGCTCTCAGGCGTCCGCGTCTCGGCAATGACAGTGTCGCCACGGCCATGCAGCGTGACGCGCGCACCGGCAATCGGCGGATGCTCCCCGTCGGGCAGGTAGTCGTTGTCCAGCACGGTGACGGCAATGCAGCGCAGGTCGCGCGCGCGCTCGATCTCGACTCGCAGATCGCGCAGATAAATCATCGGCTCGGCGAACACGCCCTGGATTCCCACCCGCTCCGCCTCGCGCGCCGGGTTCGCCTTGAGCTCGACGCGCTGCGCCGCCATCCCGTGGTCGGAGGTGACGATGAACAGCGTGGATTCGAGCAAGCCGCGCGCACGGAACAAATCGAGCACCGCGCCGATTCGCCGGTCGGTGCGGTAGAGCGCCTCGCGCAGCCCCTCGTGATGGGGGCCGTAGTCGTGGCCCGCGCCATCGGTGATCACAAACTCGTGCGCGACGAACACGGGAGCGTCGTCGGCGCAATGGTCGAAGAGGTTGGTCACTTGCGCCATGCCGCGAATGTCCACGATCTCCTCGCGAGTCATCGTGGGCATATTGTCCGCCGCCCATCGCGGGCTCAGGTCGCCAGACATCTCGGCGGTAAGCGCTTTGAGGCGCGCCTTGTCGCCGACGATCCGCCGCTCGAACACCGCGTGATCGGCGCCGCGGCCCTGCGGTTCATGGATCGAGGCCGTGATCGCGCCTACCCCACCGGGGCGGGCCCCACCGGCGCGTCTAAAGGCTTCGTAGAGCGTCTCGACGTGGGGACTCAGAAAACGCTCGGTCTCGAAGATGTTGCCCTGAATCGGCACGGTCTCGCGATGCTCGCGCAGGTGGAAAGTGGGATTGACGACGTCGTGATGCCCGCACCATGCGCCGGTCAGAATCGTCGAATGGCTGGGCCACGTGATGCTCGGGAAATTGACGATCGATCCGTGCGAGAGCATCGCGCCGCGCTCGACGAGGCCGGCGAGATTGGGAATCGCGCCGGGATTGTTATCGAGCTGATGGCGCAGTTCCGAATGCGACAGGCCGTCGAGCAGGAACATGTAGGCACGCGCCGGGCGTGCTGCGTGATGGTCGATGATTTCCTCGAGCGGACTGCCGTCCTGGCGTTTGAGGTAAACCTCGGCGGGTGAGCCCGACGCGTCGAGGCCGGCGATTTTCGGGAGTCCCATCAGGCGCGCGATCGTCGGCGCGACATCGACCTGGCGGGCACCCAGCTTGAAGAGTCCGCGGCGGACGCCCGGACCGCTGAACACCAGCGGCGCGCGGGATTGCACCACGTCGAGTGCGCCATGCTGCCCCGGCTGGATTCCGTAGGCGTAGGCCTTGGGGCTGAGGACCAGATCGGGAGCGCGCGGACTGTCGAAGAGCTGGGCGATTCGCTCATACGCGTAGGGATGGCTGAGCACGTGGGGTTCGAACCAGGCGCGATTTGGATCGTCGGTGCGATTGCCGCTGCGGCCAGCGGCGTCGAGCTCCTCGTCGATCGTGGAAACGATGAATGGATCCTGATTTGCGATCGGGTTGTCGCCGATTTGCTCGACGACTTCGAATGAGAGCGCGCCGCGTTCATCGGCGAAGCGTTTGAATCGAATCATCCCGCGCCGCGACCACACTTCGTACGCGTCGGCGCGCCAGGTGATCACGAGATCGACGTGATCGGCGGCCCGGGTCTCGGCGAGCAGCGCGAGGATCGTCGCGTCGCCGGAATCATACTGATGCGGATCGAGTCCCTGGCCACCGTGGCGTTCAGGTCCATGTTCGCGCAGCTGGTCGGATTTACGATTCATTCGATGCCGAATCTCCTTGTAAGAACATTGCGCCGCGCGACGTGACGCGTGCAAGCCACTTACGGCGCACTGCTTAACGTTTCATTCACATTCGCGATCCGGCCGGCCAGATTGCGTGAGCTCGCGCATTCCAGCAATAGTGAAACCCCAAACCGGGAAAGGCAATCAGTATATGGCGCTCAGCGAAGAATCGGGATTCGAGTCACGGATCGGAAAAGGCACTAAGGCTTCGGGGAAACTCAACTTTCGCGGCCCGGTGAAAATCGAAGGCGAAGCGGAAGGCGAGATCACCGGAGATGAAGTTGTAATCGCGACCGGCGCGGTGGTGAGCGCGCGGATTTCCGCGGGCAAGGTAACGATCGCGGGCGCGTTCAGCGGCGAAGTGACGGCGCGCGAACGCGTCGAGTTGATGGCGACGGCGCGAGTGCAGTGCACGATCAGCACGCCGAGCCTGGTGCTCAACGAGGGGGCGCAGTTCGACGGCGACTGCAAGATGCCGGCCAAGAAGCTCGCTGCGTAGCAGGGGTGCCCCCGCTGCACCCAATGTTAAGGCCGCGCTCCGTTGTCGCGCGCGGCCACTGCCGCGGGCGCGCAGTCTTTTAATACTGGCCGGCCGTGCCAACGGCCAGGGGTGAGCCCTGCACCCAGCATTAAGAAAAGATGCGGGACTTCGTCCCGGTTAGAACTGGGTAAGGGGGAGAGGCGGCGAGACCAGAACGGTTTCGATGCCGCGTGAATCGCGCCGGCGCAGCACCAGTCCCGAGTCGGCAATCTCAATTTCCTCGCAGTCGCCCATCCGTGGCTCGTAAATCCACACGTGCGGATCGTTGCCACGCTGGCGGCACGACTGCTTGCTGGTGGCAGCGACGAGTGTATTCGGATCGATTGCCGCCACCCGTCCGGTCCATCGCGTCTGCCCGCGTCCGCGAATATGGGCGATCGTCAGAGCGCGAAAGATGATCAGGTCGGCATCCACTTCGCCATAGCGCCCGAGCTTGGTGGTCAAGTTGTTGCGCCCCCCCATCGCGCCGACGTTGCCGCGCAGAAAACTGTCGGCTGATTCGTAGGTGGCATTGCGAGTGAAGGGGCCGCGGCTGTAGCTCACGACTACGCGCCGGATGAGCCCGGCGTCGTCGAGTTCGGCTTCGACTTGGTACAGGTTGGATCCGCTCGCGGGACGCCGGATGCCGTGAATCATCCCGGCGGCCAGGGTTTCATCCTCGACGGCGATCAACTCGCCGGCGCGGCGGATGTGGTAGCGCAACTCGCCGTCGGCAATGAGCATGCTCGAAAGCTAACCGCTCGGATGGGGGCGGACAAGTTTGCCGCACACGCGGTCAATGGGGCATTGTGTCGGTTCAAAGTCCCTGTTCGTTGGTCGCCGGGGCTCCAAATCCAGGAGGAAGCGCTCAAATGAACTGGCAGGAGTATTACCGATCGCGCACGATTTCGGCTGACGAAGCGGCCGCAATGGTAAAGGCGGGGATGCGGGTGAATTTCCCGCTCGCGGCGGGAACCGTGATGCAGGGCGCGTTGGCGGCGCGGGGCAAACAGATCGGCGGCGTGGTCGATCTCAGGATGTCGTCGCCGCTGATCGACCCGGGATGGCTGGGCGGAGAAGCCGCGGCGCATTTCAACCTGGAGTTCGAGCTGTTCATCGGCAATATGGGACGTCCGTCGCATGACAGACATGCGGCCACGTACCTGCCCAATTTATTTTCGACCGGCTTCAAGCCGCACGACGAACGGCCGGCCGAAGACAAGCCGATAGATTTCACGTTCGTCAACGTCACCGCGCCCAACGCAAAGGGATTCGTCAGCTTCGGGCCGCATCAGTGGAACAAGCGGATGTACGCGCGGCGCGCGCGTCACGCAATCGCCGAGGTTGACGCAAGCATGACGCGCACTTACGGCGACGTTTATATGCATGTCTCGGAGTTCGATTATTTCGTCGAGGGAACTCCGCCGCCGCCGGATCTGGCTATGATCGAGCAGGCGCTTGCAGCGATGGACGGCGAAAAGCGCGAGGGCATGCGCGCGATCATTGCGGCCGCGGGAGTCGAACGTATCTGGCCGATCGTTAAGTATCTGCAACGCACGCCGCTTGCGGATTTGCAGGTGTTGCTCGGCCTTGCGCAGCCGCCCAAAGAGTTAAAGGCGGTAGCGGGATACCTGAGCGAACTCGTCGAAGATGGCGTGACGATTCAGATCGGAGTCGGTGAACCAAGTTCGCAGATGGCGCGGCTGGGCGCCTTCGACGGCAAGCACGACCTGGGGCTGCATACCGAGATGGTCGCGCCGGGAATCGCGCGGCTGGTTGACGCCGGAATCATCAACGGACGGCGCAAGACGATTCATCGCGGCAGGGCGGTGGCGGTCGCGTGGACGGGTTCGGATCCCGACGACTTGCGGATAATCGACGACAACCCGGCGTTCGAGCTTTATGACCCCGAGTACGTGCTCAAGGTCGCGACAGTTTCCTCGAACTACCGTCAGACGTCGATCAACAATGCTCTCAGCATCGATCTGACCGGCCAGATTAACTCGGAGAGCGTGCTCGGCGCGCGGATGATGAACGGGACGGGAGGCCAGCCAGAAGCTCATATCGGTGCGTTTCTATGCCCGGGCGGACGCGCAATTACGTTGCTGCAATCAACCGCGCTGGGCGGCGCGATTTCGCGCATCGTGCCGCAACTCGAAGCCGGCGCATTGGTAACGGTGCCGCGTTATTTCGCCGATACGGTCGTGACCGAATTCGGAATCGCGCGGCTGCTGGGCAAGAATCATCGCGAGCGCGCCGCCGAATTGATCGCGATTGCTCACCCGGACCATCGCGCGGAGCTGAGGGAAGCGGCCAACCGACTGCTCGGCTAGATCGTTAAAACGCACGAAAACAGCGCTGATTCAGTGCTAAATAACACAATGAGGCGCGGTATTTCCCCCTAAGGCTTGACATAAGGCGGGAGATAGTCCAATAAGAGGGTCTATAGCGCAGTTCGACTTTTATGATGGCTTATTTGCCAGCCTAAGAACGGATAGGCGCATTAAAGAGGAATTGAAGGGATGCCATCCTCAACTAAGGTGTTGACAGTCAACGAGCTCGCCGAATATCTGCGAGTCCATCGCTCGACGATCTACCGGCTGCTCAAGAAAGGGCAGTTGCCCGGCTTCAAGATCGGAAGCGACTGGCGCTTCAACGTCGAGGTAATCGATGAATGGCGGCTGCGCCAAGGACCCGGCGTGATGGAAGAGGAAGGGGCTGATTAGGGGGCGGCATCGTAGCACCGCAATCCCATCTCGCTGAATTCAAATTATCCTCGGTTTCGTCTGACCTAATCGGTCGCTGAAGTCACTTCGATCCACAATTCGCGATTGATTTTCAATTTAAGCCGGCATTGAAATCGGGCAAGTTGTCGCGCGCACGCGCGCGCGGCTAGAATCCGAACGACCGAATTGCCGCGCGCATCGAATTTCCGCGCGCGACGATCAGCCAGAGTCATGCCCACTGACATTTCCGCCAAGACACGACTATTCACCGAATCCGTAATCCGCGAGATGACGCGGCGAGCGCTCAAGTCCGGTGCGGTAAACCTGGCGCAGGGATTTCCCGACTTTCCCGCCCCGGCCGAAATCAAGCAAGCCGCCAAGCGCGCGATCGACGAGGAATACAATCAGTACGCGATCACCCACGGCTCGCCGAATTTCCGCCGCGCAATCGCGGACAAGGTGCGCAGCTACAACGCCATCGCGTGCGATCCCGACCGCAACATCACGGTGACCTGCGGCGCGACCGAGGCGATGATCGCTACGATGCTGGCGGTGATCAACCCCGGCGACGAGGTGATCATCTTCGAGCCGTTCTACGAGAACTACGGCCCCGATGTGATCCTGGCCGGTGCGACGCCGCGCTACGTGGCGCTGCGCGATCCGGATTTTTCGATCGATCGCGCGGAGCTCGAAGCGGCATTCGGGCCGCGCACCAAGGCAATCGTGATCAACACTCCGCACAATCCGAGCGGCAAGGTCTTCACGCGGCCCGAGCTCGAAGCGATCGCCTCGCTATGCCGGCATCATGACACGCTGGCGATCACCGATGAGATTTACGAGCACATCATCTACGGCGGCGCGCGCCACGTATCGATCGCGACTCTTCAGGGGATGGCCGAGCGGACGGTGACGATTAGCGGGCTGTCGAAGACCTACTCGATAACGGGATGGCGGCTGGCGTACGCGATCGCCAGCGAAAGAATCACCGCGGCGATTCGCAAGGTGCATGACTTTCTGACGGTGGGCGCGCCGCATCCGCTGCAGGAAGCCGGGGCCGTCGCACTGAGGCTGCCGGAATCGTTTTATGCGGAGCTGACCGCGATGTACGAGCGCAAGCGCGGCGCATTGTACGCGGCGCTCGCGGGGGCCGGCCTGGAATGCAGCAAACCCGACGGCGCGTATTACATGGTGGCGGAGATTGGCGGGCTCGGATTCAAAGACGACTTCGCGGCGGCGGATTTCATCCTCGATGAAGTCGGCGTCGCCGCGGTGCCCGGTTCAAGCTTTTACCATCGGCCGGAATTGGGGCATCGGAAGATTCGCTTCACGTTTTCGAAAAGCGACCAGACGATCGCGGCAGCCGCCGAGCGGCTGAGCCATCTGCAGGAGAAACTGGCGGCGCGGTCGAAATTGGCGGGACGAGACTAAAACAAAGGTCAGCTCGCGGCCCGGAAAATCGGGTCAAGAAGCTTTCTTGCCGCCCTGGATGGTGCGCAAGGGCGGGCGCTCGATTCCGCCCGACAGATAAACCAGCATGGTCCACGCGCTGCGCGTGAGCGGGTAGCAGAGCAGCACGCTGCCGGCGGCGATCGCGCTCAGAAAAAATATCTGGACGGCATCAGAGAGCCGCGTGGCGAAGGCGAGAATCGCCCAGCAGACCAGGAACGAGCCGGAGGCCACCGCGAAGTCGAGATACATCGCGCCCAACGTCTCTCCCGGATCCTTCCAGAACACCACGTGGCATTGCGGGCACTCGCGATTCATCCTGAAGTGCGATCGGAAAATCGCGCCGCTTCGGCATACCGGACATCGGCAATTGAGCACGCACTTGATCAGCGCGGATGGAGAATCGTTCGCCACGATCCTGATATAACTGCGTGGCGCGCGTGAGGCCAGCGATTGTGTCAGGCGAGGATCAGATGCTCCAGTTGAAGCCGAGCTCGGGACCGATCATCTGCACGCGCATTTCTATTGCGCGGCAGCGGGCTTTGGCTTCTCGTCAAGAACGGGCGCCGGCGTTCCGGGCGCAGACTGAAATCCGTCGGGCAAATCGCGTTCGGGAGAGATTCGAAGCGTGACGACTTGCCCTGAGTCGAACCTCGCGCGCTTAGGCCCAAACAGGCCGGCCCACGCGAGCCAGTACTTCCTGGGAATCCCCTCGATCATCTCATCCTGAAGGGCGCGGTCGCGTATGAACTCGGCTTTGCCAATGAACGCCGGCCCGGTGCGTGAGCCGATCCAGACCAGAACCGGGCTGCCGCGCCGGATTCGCTTCGCTTTCCAGCTATCGCTGTTCGTATCGATCATGATTCGGCCGTCCGCGGTTGCAATGAACCAAACCGGCACGGCTTTGCTCTGGTTGCCGTCTTTGCGAACCGTCGCAATATAGATGTAGCTGGACTTGGCAAGCGCGTCGGCGTCGCGAGGTGAGGTAGCGGCGATCGCAGTCGCGGCGGGAGTGGCGAGGGCGGCCAGGAGAACGGCGGCGGCCAGGAGATGAGGAAGATTGGCAGCGGAAATTTTCATGAAGTGCTCCATCGTCAATCGCCGAGATAGCGGCGACGCACAAACACTTCTCCCAGGAACAGCATGATCACAAGGGGAATCAGCCACGGATCAGCGCTGCGGCGAAATGCCACGGTTTGACCGCTATGGCGGGCAATGGTCGCGGCGGGAGCGCCGAACGCGCCGTGCGTCGCGGTTGATAGCCGGCGCAGCAGTTCGAGATTGGGCGGCTTGATGCGCAGCTCGGCGCTGTCGGAGGGAATCGATCCGGCGGCGGCGAATTCGCGCTGCTCGAGGATTTTTTCGGAATCGCCCGCTTTGAACATCAGCGTCGCGACGTACTTGCCGCGTGGCAGCGGCCCGACTTCGCCCCGATAGATCGAGGCGTCGGCCTCGGTCATTGCAACGTCGATGGCGCGTCCCGGGCCGGTAATCCGGCACGCCAGGTTGCTGACGGGATTGGGATCCGCCCTTTCAGCCTCGACCGTGATCGATCCGTCAGGCGCGCCGTGGACGCGCATCGTGAACATCCCGGAGTCGCCCTGGCGCATCGTCCAACCCGCCAGCTGCGACCAGAATTCCGCGTAGCGGTTCCATCGAATCCAGCTCAGTGTGGCGAGTGAATCGGGTTCGGCGGCGAAAATCGCGGTGCGACCGAGTCCATATTGCCACGCCGCGAGCAGCGGCACAGATTTGTCGGCGCGCGCGACTTTGAGGGTGACTTGCGCACCGTCCTTGGGCTCGGTCGCGGCAAAAAAATCTATCGGCGGAATCTCCTTGATGCTGATCCCGGAGAGCATCGCGGTTGCCTCCCCGGCTTCGACGGTGGTGCGATCCAGCTTGCGCCGGTTCATTGCCTGGCGCGTCAATCCGACCAGCAGCAGCGGCAGCTTCTCGATATCCTGCACACGATAGAAGATGCCGCCGGTCGCCTGCGCGAAGTCCTGCAGCAGGCGCAGATTGGCAAGGTCGGGGCCGATGCGGATGGTCGAGACCGGAATATGCTGGCGGGCGAAATCGGCGATCAGATCGTCGTGGTCCTGATACTGGCGGTTGGTGTCGCCGTCGGTGAGCAGAATCACCTGGCGCACCGGGATGCCGCTCTGCAGAATCTCGCGTTCCGCGATTTCGAGCGCGTCCTTGAAGTCGGTGCCGCCGCCGGGTTGCAGGCGGTCGATGCGGTTTTCGAGCTCGCCGCGATCCTCGCCGAGCGGCTGTAGATGGGCGAGCACGTACGGTTGCGAATCGAACGCGATCACGCCGGCGAAATCAGTATCGTCGAGCTGGCGCAGCAGTGCGATCGCGGCTTGCTTGGCGTACCGAATTCGCTCGCCGTCGCGCACCGCCGGATAGCGCGAGTCGTAACTCATCGAGTTCGAGCGATCGATGCAGAGGTAAACGGCGATCGGCTCGCGCGACGGCGGCGGCGGCTGCGGCACGAACTTTACCGGCAACGCCTTTTCCAGCTCGCCGCCGGCCAGTTTCTCCTCGCGCAATGTGTCGCCCGTCGCAACCAGCCCGCCGCCGTAGTCGGCGACGTAGCGATTGAGCGCGCGCTGCGCCGCCGCGGTCAGCGATCCCTCGGGCACATCGTCGAGGATGACCAGTTGATAGGGCAGGTAATCCACCGGGTGTTCGCTCAGGCTGCGTGGCGACACGAAATCAATCGCGTAGTTGCGCATCTTGAGCGCGGTCACGAGGCTTTCCGGCGGCGTGGCCGAGGCGATCAGAATCCGCGGCGCGCCGGTCACCGAAATCGCGGCCTCGACCCGCGGATTCAACGCCACCCGCGGCGGCGCAATCGAGACTTCCGCGCTCATCAGGTATGCGCCCGCGCGCTCCAGCCGATACGGCAGCTCGAAGCGGTTCAGCCCCGGCTTCAGCGTAGTCGCTTCCCCGCCGACTGCGATGCCGTCGCGGTAGAGCTTGAGTGTGGCTGCGACCGGGGACTGCGATTCGCTGTCAATGTCGATTCTGAACGCAAAGCGCTGGTCGGCGCGGACCGTGTCCGGGGAATAGAAATTGGTGACCGCAATTCTCTCGGTAGCCGACGGCGGCGGCGCGGCGGCGAAAATTCGCACGCCGTCCTCGAGCATCGCGGGAACCTCCGTCATCGCGGAATCCTCGGTTTCGTTGCCGTCGCTCAGCAGCACGATTCGCTTGTCCGCTTCCGGCGCAAACAGGCTTTCAGCCGCGGTCAGCGCGCCGGCTATATTGGTGGCTCCCGCGTCGGTGCCATCGCCGAAATGCCCCAGCAGCCTGGGATCGGTCAGCGGTGCGAGCAGCCGCGCGTCGCGGCCAAAACCGACAATCCCGAGCTGGTCGGTCGGAGCCATCGCGGACTTCAACTGTTCGACCTGGCCGCGCATCCAATCCTGCTGATCGGACGACACCGAGCGCGACTCATCCAGCGCCACGACCACTGCGACGCTTTGCGCGGCGATACGCCCCGGAATGCGCAGTCCCGCCAGCATCGCGACGAGGGCTACAACGCACAGCGCTCGAAGCGTCGCAGCCGCGGCGCCCGCCAGCCGCATTCCGCCGCGCATCGCGAGAATTCCCGGCGTAGCGGCCACCGGCACGAGCATCAGCAGCCAGAGCAGATGCGGCCGATCAAACATGGCGCATCCCCCAGCGGCCGGCGTGGCCAATCAGCATCGCGGATTCAATCGTCAGGGCGAGCAACGCCAGCGCGATCAAAATGAAAACCAGCGGCTGCACTTCCCGGGCGGATTGCGCATTCGATGCGGCGGCGGCCTTTTCCGCCGGCGCGTTCGCTTCGGCCCGCGATTTGGCGCCAAGGTCGGACTCGGCCGCGTCGTAATAGTTGGCGAACACCTGCGTCGTCTCTCCCCCCGACTCGACGGTGTAGCGCCCGGCCTGCAGCGGACGGATTCGCACGCGGCCCCATTTGTCGGCCGTAACGGTCCGCACGCTCTCGTCGGGCTGGGTGACGCGCGCGGTTCCCGATGCGGGTACGCTCACATCAGCTCCGGTCGGCACGATCAAAATATCGCGCGGTGCAGTCAGTTGTTTGACCAGATCGACCGTCAGCACCAGCGCGTCGAGATGATCGGGGGCGAGCAGAAGATGATCGCGGATGTCGAATGCGAGTACGCCGACCGGACCACCCGCCGCACGCCCGATCGCGGCCAGGGGGATCGACGAATGCGCGGGGCCGGTCGCGGTCGCAATCAGATTCATCCATTCCGGGATCGCGACAATTCGCGTCGCGCCCAGCGTCAGGGATTCGGTCCCGGGCGCTTCGCCCATCGCATCGCTGCGAATGTCCGCGCTCGCCAGCGTTCCGTTGACGGAGATTCCGATTCCGTCCGCGTACGCCAAGTTCTTCGCAAGTTGCGGCGGATATATGAGCAGCGTGGACGCCGCCCCGGCCGCCGGCACATAGCAATCGTGCATGACAGCCAGTTCAAGCGGCTTTGCGTTCGGGCCGGATGCGTTCGCATGCGCAAGATACTTGGCGGGATCGGCGGTCTCGATCTGGAAATTCGCGTTGACCGCGAGCAGCACGCGCGCGATATCGTCGCGCACCGCGGCGTCGGGCGAGAGGACCAGGACCTGCGCCGCACGATCGGATGGCGCGTACGCGTAGCGGTCGTTGTCTGCATCGATCGCATCGGGGGTGAGGATTCGCGCGTGCAGCACACCTCCCGCCTTGAGCGGTCCGAACGGGATCACGGCCTGTTCACGCGGCGCGAGCATCACGGTCTGATGAAACTCCTCGCTGTTGCCGAGATCGATCGCCAGTTCGCAGGGACGAAGCCGCGCGGAGAAATTGCGAATCACGGCGCGGCCGCGCGTCGAGCCCGGGACGCCGGGATCCAGCGACACGATCGCCAGATTGGAGTCGCCGGAACCGACCAGGTGGAAATTTATGCGCGCCGTCGAGGCGGCGTCGGCAAGAATCGCAGTTGCGGGCGGCCGATCGGCGAACAGATCGATTTCCGAGGCGCCGCGCGCGCGAATCAGCGCCGCTCGCAGAGCCGCCGTGCGTGCAGGCACCGCCATGGGAACCAGATCGCCGAGCGCCTTGCTCAGGTCAGCCAGGTTCGCGGTCTGCGGATGGCGCGCTTGCGCTTCGAGTGCGTATGCGATGACGCTGAACTCGTCCCCAGCCGGCGCTTGATTGATTATTTCCATCGCATCCCGGCGGGCCTGGTCCAGTCTCGTGCCGGAGCCTTCGCGCGCACTCATCCCGGCGCCGAGATCGAACACCAGCGCATGGATCCGGCCGTGACCGGGCGTGCGCGGCCTCATCACGTACAATCCCGCGATCGCCAGCGTCAGCGCCGTCAGCGTCGCCATCTCGAGCCAGAACAGCGGGTCGATCCGCACGTGACGGACGCTCGCAACCGGCGCCGGCGCTTCGTCGAAAAGCGTCAGGCTCGACACTTCGATGGTCGGACGCGAGCGCGAGCGCAGATAGATCAGCACCAACAGCGCGAGGCTGAGTCCATAGACGAAGTTCTGCGGATTCAGGAGACCCACGATTATCTCACAATTCCGAGCCGCGGGAGTTCGCGCTCCATAATGCTTTCCAGATTGCCCGCTCCGAACGCCTGCGCATAAGTAATCGCGTGCGTCGTGCAGATCTCGCGCATGCGCGCGGCTATCTTTTCGACCTTGCGCCGGATCGCGGCGGCCGTCGCCGGGCCTAGCACGGTCTCGCGGACTTCGCCGGTCTCCGCGTCGCGCACGCGGAACAGTCCTGATGGATACAAAGCGGTGCTCTCCTGCTCGCCCATCACGTGGATAACTTTTACCTCGTGGCGGGCCGCCACCAGCCGCTTGAGCGCGTCTGCGACGTCGCTTTCATTGACGAGAAAATCCGAGATGACGAAGACCGTCCCTGCCGGCCGGCGCTGCAGCAGCAATTGATCGACGGCCGCGCCCAGGCGGGTCTCGCCGCCCGCCTTCACCGACATCACGAACGGCTTGAAATTGAGGTACGACTCGCGGCGGCGATGAAACGGCGTCGCATCAAGCTTCATCGCCCCACCGTGCATCGAGAACGCGCCGATTCGAACCGCGTCGTTGTCCGCCATCCCGATGTACGCGAGCGACGCGCCGATCGCCAACGCGAGCCCCAGCTTGTCGTCGCGCTCGGGCAATCCCATCGACGCACTGGCATCCACCAGCGCGGTAACCTCGACCTGGCGATCGACGCGGTAAGTTCGCAGCATCAATTCGTCAAACCGCGCGAACGCGTTCCAATCGAGGAAGCGCAAATCGTCGCCGGGCGCGTACTCCTTGAAATTTTCCGGTTCGATTCCAAGCCCCTGGATTCTGCCCAACGCGCGCTGGCCCGCGCGCACGGTGCGGGCACGCTTGATACCCAGCACCAGGCGGTCGAGCCTGCGCAAAAATTCCGGCTCGAAAGCGCGCGCCTCGAGCATCGCCGGCCGCCTATGGCTTCCCGGCGCGTACCGACTTGATGACCCGCTCGACAATCTGCGCGGCGTCGATTCCGTCGGATAGCGCGGCATAGTTGAGCATGATGCGATGGGCGAGTGCGGCAACTGCCACGTGCTCGATATCTTCACGCGCGATATTGGCGCGCCCGTCGAGCAGCGCACGCACCTTGGCGCCCAGAATAAGCGCCTGCGCACCGCGCGGGCTCGAGCCGAACATCACGTAGCGATTGACCATCTCGTCGTGCACGGCCCTGGCTTCGTCGGTCACGAAGCGCGAGTTCTGCGGCTGCGTGGTTCGCACCAGTCGCGCCGCGTATATCTCCATCGCGGGCGCCACCATCACTTCGCGCACCAGCCGCTTGAGCGCCTCGATTCGCTCGGCCGCTTCGGTGGCGTGGAAAACCGCCTCGATTCCCGCTTCTTCGGGCCCGGTCGTCGACGAGATGATTCGAGTCAGTTCGCCTTCGTCGGGATAGTTCAAACGGACTTTGAACAGGAAGCGATCGAGTTGCGCCTCAGGCAGCGGATAGGTGCCCTCCATCTCGATCGGATTGAGCGTCGCCATCACGAAGTACGGCGGTTTGAGGCGGTAGGTGGTGCCCGATACCGTCACCTGCAACTCGGCCATCGCCTCCAGCAGCGCCGACTGCGTCTTGGGCGTCGCGCGATTGATTTCGTCGCCGAGCAGGATGTGGCAAAACACCGGCCCCGGCTGAAAGCTGAACTCGCGCCGTCCGTCGTCTCCCGACAAAATCACCCGCGTGCCGGTAATATCGGCCGGCATCAGATCGACGGTGAATTGAATTCGGTTGAAGCTCAGATTGAGCGCCAGCCCCAGCGTTTTGACCAGCGTCGTTTTGCCCGTGCCCGGAACCCCTTCGATCAGTACGTGGCCGCCGGCGAACAGCGCCGACAGCAACTCCTCGACGGCCTGCTCGTGCCCGATGATCAGCTTGTGGATCTCGGCCTGGATACGCCGAAACGTCCGGGCGAAATCCGCCACCGTCGGCGTTTCCACCTGCACGTCGCTCATCTTTCGAATACCCGTCTGATAGTAGTTCGATCTTCGGCCGGCACCGCGGCGCGCGCCACCGGCTCGTCCGGCTCCTGGTTCAGGCTGAGCGGCGCGCGCACTTTGGGCGCAACGTAGGCGTGACCGGCGCCCTTCGCACCGTGATCGACGGGCCGCGCTTCGATCGCAATCTCGAAACCCTCGCTGCCGAGCTTCGACACCGCAGGTGCGCCGAACAGGCTGTCGGGATCGGCGCCGATTCCGTGCGTCGCGCCGCCGTTGCCGGCATTCTGGCCGCTTTGCTGGATCCTGCGATCGGTCGCGCTGTTGTCCTGATTGGCGGGGCTGTCCTTGCCGGAGTTGGCTTCCGCGCCTGACTCATCGTTGCCGCCGGGCGAAGGCTCGGAATTCGGCTGGCGCGAATCGTCTTCCCTTGGCAGATCGATCTCGCGGTTGGATTTTGGCTGGTCCTGTTTGAACTGTCCTGCGATGTCGCTGTGCCGATTCTTCTGCGTCTCAGGAGCGCGATGAATTTCATTTTGATCCTGATCGCCGCCCGCGTCGGCCAGGCGCAGGTTGAGGCGCTGCTTCGAGGCCGTCTGCTGTCCGGTCAGCTTGTTCTGTAGATGCCCGGCCATGTCGCGCGCGCGATTCACCAGCTGGTTCAGTGAATTGCCGCCTGCCTCGCCGCCCGCCGCGCCCTCCCGGGCCAATCTGTCCCCGAGCCGGCGCATGGTCGCAGCGTCGGCCGTGACCTCCATCCCCGATTCATCGCCCGGATCGGCCGGTCGCAGATGCAGGTCGTCCAGATCGACCGTCAGGTCGTCCTGCCCGCTGCCCGGAGTTATCCGGGGCGCGTGTTTGATTTTTGAAATCGGGATCGCGAGCGCCGCCAGCACGATTGCTCCGGCCAGCGGATAGATCGCGCGCGACACGCGGCGCCGCTCGATCCGCGCGGCCGCGAATTGGTCCTGATAGCCGATCGCATCTTCAAGCAGGTACGACCACAGCGAGCCGCGGGTCTGGTGATCCGCGAGCGCGACGATCGTCGAGAGACGCCCCTTCAGCTCGGCCCGATCGTCGGCAATCGCGGCGGCACGCACCGCGCTGGCACGCATCCGCCAGGCCGCGCCGACCGCGCTCGCGATACCGATTGCCGCCACAATCACCAGCGCCGGAGTGCCAACCATGAAAGCGAGCGGCGACAGCAGGAACGCACCGGCATAAACCGCGGCGCCGCCCGCGATCGCGATCGCGAGCGTGTAGAAGATCGCGTGCTGCGATGCCAGCGAATTGAGTCGCGTGCGGACGGAACCTACCCGGCCCAGGATTCGCCCGAGTTTCTCGTCAGCTCGCCGGTCTTGTGAGGGAAACGACATCGAAGGCGCCAAGCGCGTAAATCGAGGATAGTTTAGCCCGGCCAACCACGCAACGACGAATCTCCGGCCCCACTGCTTCCTGTCCCGGCAGCGCCTAAAACGTCCAGCCAATAATCGATTTCAGAAATACCCCGTTACTCGCGCGAGTCACTCCGATTCCCACGCCGAGGTTGAGCTCGAGTTGCGGAATGAAATCAAAATTCAGCGCCGGCACGATGAAATGCTGCTGCTCCTGCACCTTTGGCAGCGGCTGAATCGGTCCCATGTCACCGTAGTATTCGAGCGCCGGCGAAACCCAGCGGTTGACCTTGTAGATCAGCTCGCCCGACGGCTCGAACTGAAACCCGCGATGTGCCTGCGGGCCGCTGAACGGATCGATGAACGCGAAGTCAGCCACCAGCCGAAAGTCTTTGTAATTCGCCCCGGCGATCGGCCGCAACTCCAGCGTCAGCGGATTTACCTCGGCCGCGCGCCGCATGTAATCGAGTTCGATATTACCGCCGAACTGCACCGGCCACTCGAAGGTCTGCGGGATGCCGAAATGGACCTTCGTGCGCGAGCCCGAGTATTCGTAATCGCCGTTGGAGAGCTTCGCGGTAGCGAAATACTGCCCGACTTCGAGCCAACGCACGACTCCGTAGGTGCCCTCGAGCGTCTCGTGTACCTGGTACACATCCATCTGGCTTTTCGCCAACTGCCCGGTCGCCGTCGAGGTCGTGTTTGAATGCAATTCGAGCTCCAGATGACCGGCCGGCGCGGTATCGGTGTCGTAGATCTCGATTTCATAGAAGTCGATCGCGTGCGATGGGCGCGCAGCCGCGAGTATCGCGGCCATGCATAGAGAGAGCGCGATAATATGGGCGACGTACTTCGTCACGCACGTCTCGCCAGAAAATCGCCTAGCGCGATTCCTTGAGTCCGGCGTCGTCGGCCGCTCCCAGAGCGATGGCGGACCAGTCCAGGTCGGAGCGCCCCCTGGCTATCGCCGAGATAAATCGATCCCGCAGCAGGCTCGCCGTCGGCATCGGCGCGTTCGCCGCGCCTGCGGTCTGCAGCACCAGGTCGATATCCTTGAGTCCGAGCGGCAGCCGAAAACCCGCCGGTGTGAACCGCCCATGAGCTATGATCGGGCCGTAACCCTGGTACACCGGCGCCGCAAAGATCGTTTTGGCCAGCATCTCGAGCGCCGCCGCCGGATCGACGCCGCTCTTGCGCATCATCGCGACTGCCTCACCCATCGCCTCGAGCGCCGCCGCGATCATGAAGTTGCCCGCGAGCTTCACCACATTCGCCGCGCCGGGATTATCGCCAAAGTCGAATACCTCCTGCCCCATCGCGTCGATGATCGGTTTCACCTTGGCCTTGGCGTCAGCCGGCCCCGAAACGCAGACCCGCAACTGCTTCGCCTGTGCTTGGATCGGCCGTCCGAACACCGGCGCCGCAACCATCACGCTCCCGCGCATCGCGTGATATGCGGCGAGTTCCCGCGTGGTCGCCGGCGACACCGTACTCATCGAGACATGAATTCCATCCGGCGCAATTCGCTCGGCGAGCGCATCCTCGCCCGTCACCAGCGCCTTGACCGAGGCGTCATCGGCGAGCATCGAGACGACGATACCCCCCGGATGCGCGACGTCGCCGGCGCGGTCTGCGCGATGGGCGCCCTTGGCAATGAGCGGCTCAGCCTTCGACGCGGTGCGATTGTAGACCATCAGATGGTATCCCGCGGCGAGCAAATTCGTCGCCATCGGCAGACCCATCGCGCCCAGTCCGACGAACCCGATTTTCTGTGTCATCGGCTGAGCCTACCACTCCAGTTGAATGTGGCAATGAATTCGACTGCGCCCGCCGCGATTCGCTCATTTGACGATTGCTGCGGTTGGGAATAGTTTCCGCTCGCCGGGGACATTCATCGCGCATCCCGCGCAATTCTCACGGAGGCAAAATCCCTTCATGGATATCAGCAAGGACAAGCTGCTCGAGATGTACCGCACGATGCAGAAGATCCGGCTTTTCGAGTCCAAGGCGCGAGACCTCGCGATGGCCGCCGAGATTCCCGGCTTCGTCCACGTCTCCATCGGCGAAGAAGCTTCCGCCACCGGCGTTTGCGCCGCGCTGCGCAAGACCGATCGCATCACGTCAACCCATCGCGGCCACGGACATCTGATCGCCAAGGGCGGACGCCTCGATCGCATGATGGCGGAGATTTTCGGCAAGCGCACCGGCTACTGCAAAGGCAAGGGCGGCTCGATGCATATCGTCGATTACTCGCTCGGCATCCTCGGCGCCAACGGGATCGTCGGCGCTGGACTGCCTATCGCCACCGGCTCCGCGCTGGGTGCCGTGATCGCCGGCAAAGACGATGTCACCGTGGCGTTCTTCGGCGACGGCGCCTCCAACGAGGGCACCTTCCACGAGTCGCTGAACCTCGCGGCAGTCTGGAAATTGCCGGTCGTCTTCGTATGCGAGAACAACGGCTTCGGCGAGTTCACTCCGATGGCGACCGTGACCTCGGTCAAAGACATCGCCGTGCGCGCGAAGGCCTACGACATTCCCGGCCACATCGTCGATGGCAACGACGTGCTCGAAGTCTTTCGCTACACCAGCGAGGCCGTCGCACGCGCCCGCGCGGGCGACGGCCCCACTCTGCTCGAATGCAAGACCTATCGATGGGAGGGGCACGTCGTCGGCGAACAGGCCTTTCTTGGCGACGGCTCCTATCGCGAGAAATCCGAAGTCGAGGAATGGAAGCGCAGATGCCCGCTGATTCGATTCGAGAAATGGTGCGCGGAGAGCGGCAAGATAAGCTCGGCCGAACTTAAAAAGATCATCGCCGACACCGAAAAGGAACTCGCCGACGCGGTCGAATTCGCGCGCTCGAGCGAACTGCCCGCGCCGTCGGAAGTCACCGACGACGTTTACAACCTCACCTGAGCGCCCGCGATCGGAGAAATCGTCATGCCGCAAATCAGTTTTATCCAGGCGATCAACCAGGCCATCGCCGAAGAAATGGAACGCGACCCGCTGACCTTCCTGATGGGCGAGGACGTCGTGCTCGGCGCGTTCGGCGCGACCAAGGGCCTTATCGAAAAGTTCGGCGCCAAGCGCGTGCGCAACACCCCGATTTCGGAGGCCGGCTTCGTCGGCGCGGCGGTCGGCGCCGCGATGGCGGGGACGCGCCCGATTTGCGAAGTCGAATTCGCCAGCTTCTTCTATTGCGCCTTCGACCAGATCTGCAATCAGGCCGCCAAGCTCCGCTACATGTCGGGCGGACAGGCCACCATGCCGATCACGTTCCGCGCCGTGTTCGGCGCGATGGGCGGCGCGGCCGCGCAGCATTCCGAAACGGTGTACGCGCAATTTCTGAGCGTCCCCGGCCTCAAGCTGGTCGTCCCTTCGGGGCCGTCCGACATGAAGGGCCTGCTCAAGAGCGCCATCCGCGACAACAATCCCGTGATTGTCTTCGAGCACGGCGCGCTCGGCTGGTCGCGCGAAGATGTCCCCGCCGGCGAGCACCTGGTCCCGCTCGGCAAGGCCGCCCTGAAGCGGCCCGGCGACAACGTGACCGTGGTCGCGATCGGCGCGATGGTGCCGAAGGCGATGAGCGTCGCGGACAAGCTCGAGCAGGAAAAGATCTCGGTTGAAGTAATCGATCCGCGCACCCTGATTCCGCTCGACGAAGACGCGATCCTTGCTTCGGTCGAGAAAACCAATCGCATCGTGATCGCCGACGAAGGCCATCTGCGCGGCGGCGCCGCCGCCGATCTCGCCGCGATCGTCGCCGACAAGGGCTTCGACTTCCTCGACGCACCAATCCGCCGCGTCACGTCGCTCGACGTGCCGATCCCGTTCAGTCCGCCTCTGGAAAAGGCGGCCATCGCGGACGAGGCTCGCATCGAAGCCGCGATTCGCGACGTGGTCGGACGATAGCCGGGCCCCGCAATTGCGGAACTGACTGTGGCAGTTGAAGTTACGATGCCCAAGTTCGGGCTGACGATGCGTGAAGGAACGATTCAGCGTTTCTTCAAGGCCGCGGGCGAGCGCGTCAACGCCGGCGAGCCGCTCTTCGAGGTCGAGACCGAGAAAGTTCTCTACGAGGTCGAAGCGCCCGCGTCGGGTACGCTCGCGATCACCCTGTTCGACGAGGGCGCAACGGTCGAATGCGGCATGGCGGTGGCCGTGATCGCGGAAGTGAGCGAGGATGTCGCGACAGTCGCGGCGCGCTACAGCCAGATCAAATCCGCGTTGCAACCTGCCCATCGCGATTCACCCGTGACATCGCCGCCGCCCGCCAATCAGACCGCCGCCGCCAACCCGAGCCGGCGGGACCGACACGCCGCAAGTCCGGTCGCCCGCAAGCTCGCGTCTGAGCTCGGCGTCGATCTCGATAAAATCGAAGGCACCGGCCCCGGCGGACGGATCACTCGCGAAGACGTCGAGCGCGGCGCCAAATCCCCGGCGACATTGCAGCCGGCAATCTCCGCGTCGGCGCCGTCCGCCGATCGCGTCGCGTTTCGTGGCGTGCGCAAGGTGATCGCCGAGCGGATGCATCAAAGCCTCCGCTCCAGCGCGCAGATCACCATCGCCGCCGAAGCCGATGTGACGCCGGCGACTGAGTTTCGCGCCCGCCTGTCATGCGAATTCGATTTTTCATACACCGACATGATGATTCATGCGGTTGCGCGCGCCCTGATGCGCCATCCGCGAATGAATGCGCGCCTCAACGAAAACGGCGCGGAGATCGTCGTCTTCGTAAATGCGAACGTCGGCATCGCCGTCGCACTCGATGAGGGGCTGATCGTTCCGGTTGTGAATCGCGCCGAGAGCAAGTCGCTTCGGGAGATCGCAGTCGAAAGTCGCGCGCTCGGCGAAAAGGCGCGCGCCGGTAATCTCAAACTCGAAGACGTAACCGGAGGCACGTTTACGATAACCAACCTCGGCATGTTCGGAATCGACGCGTTCACGCCAATTCTGAATCCCGGCGAGACCGGAATCCTCGGCGTCGGGCGAATTGTCGAGAAGCCTGCCGTCTATCGCGGTGAGATCGCCAAGCGCGCGGTGCTCTGGCTGAGCCTCACTTTCGACCATCGAGTGCTGGACGGCGCCCCCGCCGCGCAGTTCCTGCAAAGCGTGATCGAATTCTTCAACTCCGCCGGATGAAGACCCCCGCTTGTCTCTTTCTGTCATCACGTTCTTAATCCATCATCCCGACCGCAGTCCGCAGAGCGCATCGAGCCACAACCATCGTGCGCCCTACTTTCTCAATAACCCCTTCTAACAGGGCCCTTCGACTTCGCTCAGGATAAACTCCGCCCGCATTTTCTCTTCTTTTCTTCTTTCACCGGGTGCAGGGGTCACCCCCTGCCGAAGGAAGTGTGAAACCCATCGCGGGTTTCACATTCAATCGAATGGTTGACGGCGCGCCCGCGACGTAGTTCCCTTCAAGGCGTGTTCGAAATCTTCCAACTACGGCGCACGATGAACCGCGCATCCTCGAATGCCACTTTGCGCCGCCGCACGATTGTCGCGATTGCGGCGGCATGGATGCTGGCCCGCGTTGCTCTTTCCGGCTCCGCCTTGGCCGCCCCGCCGGCCCCGTCCAACATCCTGCCATCTGAGTCGATGGGGGTGTCGAAGGCGCCCCCTCCACAACCGATCAATTGGGACAAGGTCACCCAGGAAGCGACCGACCTGCTGTCGAAGTACATCCGGATCAACAGCACCAATCCGCCCGGCAATGAGATCGACGCGGCGCGGATGCTGAGGGAAAAATTTCTGACCGACGGAATTCCCGCCACGACCTGGGAGCCGCAGCATGGGCGCGGAATTGTCGCGGCGCGCTTGCGCGGGATCGGCAAGCATACCAAGTCGATCATCCTGCTGAGCCACATGGACGTGGTGCCCGCCAACCCCAAGGAATGGGACGTGGCGCCGTTCTCGGGCACCGTCAAGGACGGAAAAATCTGGGGACGCGGCTCGATCGACGACAAGGGCCCCGGCGTGATCGAGCTGATGGCGATGCTCGCGATCAAGCGCGCGGGCATCCTGCTCGATCGCGACGTGCTGTTTGTCGCCACCGGCGACGAGGAAGAAGGCGGTAAGAATGGGGCGGGATGGTTCGTCGATCACGAGAGCAACGTCTTCTCCGACGCCGGCTATTTGATCAACGAAGGCGGCGGCATTCGCACCCTATCCGACAACACCCGCAAGGTTTACGTGGTCTCCGTCACCGAAAAGACTCCGCTCTGGCTGCGGCTTACCGCCAGCGGCCCGCCCGGGCACGCGTCCGATCCGCCCGCCGAAACGGCGGTCACGCGGCTGGTGCGCGCGCTGGATAAATTGAGCGAGTACAAAACGCCGATCCACGTCATCGGGCCGGTGAATGACTACTACCACACGATGGCCGAGCTTGAGCACGGCCCCAGCCAGCTTCTCGATCTCGCCGCCGCGCTGAAGGATCCCGACTATCTAAAGACGTTTCTTTCCGATCCCGGCCAGAACGCGCGGGTGCGCGACACCATCACGCCGACGGTGCTGTCTGCGAGCGATAAGACCAACGTGATCTCCGAGACGGCGTATGCCGAAGTCGATTGCCGGCTGCTGCCGGGCAGCGATCCCAAGACGGTCATGAGCGACATCAAAAAAGTGATCGCCGACGACACCATCAAGGTCGACGTGATCCTTAACTTCCCGCCAATCTCGTCGCCGTCGCGCTCGCCGCTGATGACCGCGATTGAGACGCTGGCCAAAGACCACGACCAGGCCACCGTCGTGCCCTCCATGATCATCGGATTCACCGACAGCCATTACTTCCGCCATAAGAAGATCGTCTCCTACGGTTTCATTCCGGTCGAAGTGAATCCCGCCGAAGCAAAAGGCGTTCATGGAATCAACGAGCGAATCGGCGTGAAGGAACTCGCTGACGGGATTCAGCGGATGGTCGAGTTGCTCCGAATTTTCGGGAGCGCGCGGTAGGTGTTGGCATGATTCGAGCCGGGGTCGGTTTCTCGACCGCGCTCAATCCGCGGATCGCCGCCGCCGAGGCCACCGCCGCCGCGCTCGCACAGGCGGGGCTGAGCCGCGCCAACGGCGCGCTTTGTTTCGCAACTCCGGCCTACGGCGCCGCGTATCCGATGATCCTGCGCACGGTGGCTTCCCAAGCGCATACGCGCGAAGTCGCAGGATGCTCGAGCATGGGCGTTATCGCCGGTGAGACCGAAATCGAATCGGGAGGCGCGCTGGCCGTGCTGGTGTTCGGCGGCGAAGAGATTCACGCAACCCGATTCTTCGTGCCTACGCTTCGCGGCCGGGCCGCGGGCGTGGCGGCAGAAGTCGCGTCCGCGGTGCGCTCGCAGCTCGGCAAATCGAACCTGCTAATTCTTTTTGCCGATACTTACAACTTCGAAGCCGAGGCGACGCTCGAAGCGCTCGGGACTGAACTGCCCGGCGTGATGATTGCGGGCGGCGGCGCGAGCGAGGACGGCTCGATCGGCGAGACGTTTGTTTTCTGTGGCGATACTGTCAGCTCGAACGCAGTGTCCGGGATGCTGCTCGCGGGAGACTTCGAGCCGACGGTGGCGAGCTCGATCGCATGTGGCCTGATCGGAACGGCGCATCGCGTGACCGCCGCGCGCGACAACATACTGATCGAACTCGACGGCCGGCCGGCTTACCAAGTCTTCGCCGAGGCCGCCGGCCCTCTGGCCGGCGACCTGCGCCGCGCGCTGACTTACGTCTTCGTTGCAATTCCGGTGTACGAGAACGCGCCGACGATCGAGCGCGGACAATTTGTCGTGCGCAATATCGTCGGCGCCAGCGAGGAACACGGCGTTATCGCGGTCGCATTCCAGCCCAGGGTGGGCGACACGGTCGGTTTCGTGTTGCGCGATGCCGAGCGATCGCGCCAGGACTTGAAGGCCGAGTTGGAAGAATTGGGCGACCAGCTCGATTCGCCTCCCGCCTTCGGTCTGTACTTCGATTGCGTCTCGCGCGGCGCCGGGCTCTACAACATCCCGGGTCACGATTCCGCGTACATCAGGCGCTATCTTGGACCCGTTCCGATCGCGGGGTTCTTCACCGGTTTCGAAATCGGATCGCTCGCAGGGCAGACCTCTCTGCTCCAATACTCAGGCGTCCTCGCGCTGGTATCGGGAAGAAAAACTTAAAGAACGCGCGCCGGCAGCTTGCGCGTCACCAGCATCGCGATCCGATACGTGAAATGCAGTTCGCCGTCGATTCGGATCGGACGCGCGCCGCTTAAATCTTCGTCCGCATCCCGCTCGACCATCGCGATTGCTTTCGCTGCGCGCTCCGGCGACGTATGCGCCGCCTTGATCCATTGCGAGACCGGGATGCGGTAGCCGTGCGACGTAAACCTCACTATCTCTAGTCCGGCCGCGCCCATCATCCGCATTAACTCGCTCATCGCAAGCGCACTGGTATGCGACGTGTCGCGCAGCCTTTCGAATTGGTTGTAGTACGCCGCGCGCTCGGGCTGTTCGCTGGCTATCAAATCCTCGATCGCCACCAGTCCGTCGATCCGGCACACTCGCGCCATCTCGGCGATCACTTTCTCCGGCGCGGCGAAATGATGAATCGCAAATCGGCACACGACGACATCGAATTCACCGTCCTTGAACGGCAGTCGTGACTCGACGTCGCCATGCTGGAAGCGGACGTTGGCGAGTCCCCGCTCCGAGCGCATCTGCTCGGCAATCTTGAGCGGCGCCTCGGTCAGGTCGATGCCGACGACCTCGCGGCAACGCGGCGCAAATGCCATCGCGACGTGCCCCGGTCCGGTCGCGACTTCCAGAACGCGCGCATCTGCCGGCGGCGCGACTATCTCGACCAGCTTGCGCAGATGCTCGATGTCAACTATCGCAGGCGCGGTCGCGTAGTCGGCCGCCTGGCGCGTGAATTCCTCGCGGACGAGATCTTTGTGTTCCATATGAGCGGTCCGCGGCACCGATGGCCGAGCCCTCCGATGATTCCAATTGGTTGATTCCGACGCGCCTATTGTCGCGGTTCCCGCGCGCGAATCAAGCGAGTAACCCGCGGCGTCGCGGGATTCCCGGCGCTTGCACGCCCGAAAGCCTTAATGGTACCTGAGAGATGGATCTGAGCGGTTTCAAACCGCAGGATTCCCCATCGACAAAACGGAGGAACGCAAGGTGGATTTCGGATTTTCTGAAGAACAAGAGATGCTTCGGGATGCGGCCAAGCGCTTTCTGGCCGACAACTGCCCGACCAAGTTTGTCCGCCAGATGATGGCGGATCCCACTGCGCACGACGCCGCCTTCTGGAAAAAGCTGGTCGAACTTGGATGGCCGGGGCTGCTGATACCGGAGAGTTACGGCGGCCAGGGTGGCAGTTTCCTCGACATGACGGTGATTGTCGAAGAAGCCGGCAAGGTTCTGGTGCCGGGACCCTTCTTCACCTCCGCGCTGCTCGCGGCGCCGCTGCTTATAGAAGGCGGCTCGGACGAGCAGAAGAAAGACCTCCTGCCGCGCATGGCGAAGGGCGAGTTTATCGGTACCGTCGCGATCGCCGAAGCCTCGGGCCGCTTCGACGCCGAAGGAGTCCAGCTCAAGGCGACCAAGAGCGGCAAGGAATACACGATCACCGGCGAGAAGTTTTTTGTGCCCGATGCGCACGTGGCCAACGGGATGGCGGTTGCGGTCCGCACCGGCGGCAGTGGCGAAAAGGGAATCACGATTCTGGCCGTTCCCACCACCGCGAAAGGTCTCACGATCACTCAGCTCAAGACGGTCGATATGACGCGGCGACTATGCCACGTGAAGTTCGACAATGTGAAAACCTCCGAACTTATAGGCAAGGAAGGCGAGGGCTGGCCGATTCTGCGGCGCACGCTCGACATCGCAACCGCGGGGCTGGCGGCCGAGATGGTCGGGACGGCGCAGCGGGCGCTCGACATGTCGGTCGAATACGCCAAGACGCGCGTGCAATTCGGCAAGCCGATCGGATCGTTTCAGGCCGTCAAGCATAAGTGCGTGGACATGATGGTCTCGGTCGAGAACGCGCGCTCGCTGACCTACTACGCGTGCTGGACCGTCGATACCAAGGGCGCAGAGGCGGCGACTGCGGTGCCGATGGCGAAAGCGTACGCATCCGACATGGCGAAGAACGTCACGTCGGAGGCGATCCAGGTGCACGGCGGCATCGGCTTCACCTGGGAGCACGACATGCACCTGTTTCATCGACGCGCGCTGGCCGGCGAAGCCAATTTCGGCAACGCCCCGGTGCATCGCGAGACCGTGGCGAAGTCCCTGCTGGGCTGAGCGCGACAGCTAAGCTATCATTGTTTCGCGCCGTGCTGGGCGACAAGGGGCGGGTCGAGCGCAGCGATCACATCGCGGCGCGCGCGGAGTTGTGCGTACCGAATCACGACGTCGGACTGAGGTTCGGGGTGCCTCACGGCGCTTCGAGGCCGAACGCAACCTTGAGATCTTCGCTCGCGAACGGATAGACGTGGATCATCCAGCCGAAAATCTGCTTGTGAAACGAGCCGCCCGCGGCCTCGCAGTCAGCCTGATTTGAAATCGTGCCGGTGAAGCCGAAACGCGGATCGGCCAGGTACCCTACGCGCATCCGCACGGAATCGCCCGCGCCGCGAGCCATCCCGCGGTCAGGGTCGACCGACGACGAAATGTCCGGCCGCATCCTGGCGGCAACGTTGCCGTTCATCACGTCGGCCTCGGTCACGCCATTGGGGAGGCAGATGTTGGTGTGCGCGTGCCAGTGGGAGAGGCTCAGCGGGATCAACGCGTCGAGTTGCTCGGGAGTGTCGCCGGCGGGCGCGTCGTACATCGCACCGACCAACCGGTATCCGCCGAACGTCTTCTTCTCGTAGAGGAGAGAGCCGGGATGCGCGAGGTCAAAATCGCCCATGTACTCGGCCTGCGTCGCTGTGCGATTGGCGAAGTGGTAAACATCCTGCGGCACGGACTCCATGTAGGGCAGGTAGCCGTCGGTGATCGCGACCCTGTAATCCTCATACTTCGAGAGCTTCGCACGCATCGTCGCGATGATCTGTTGGCCGCGTTGCGTGTCCGCGGGAGTCATCGGCCGCGACTCCGTCATCGTCATGTGGTCGCTCATCTTCATGTGCGCGCCCATCTGGCCCATCGCGCCGGTGTCGGTGCCCGAATCCATGTTGTCCATGTCGTGGGCGAGGGCGTACGAGACGGAAGCGATCACGATCAACGCGATGGCGGCGAGGAGAGATTTGAATCGTGCATTCATGGGAAACCTCGAATCCGAAGTTCAATCGTTTTTTTGTGTCTCCGATACGACGCAATGAACAATGGCGGAGAGCCTAGGCGATGGATTTTGCTTTTTCTTGATCGGTGGCGGCGTTGCGCGCGGCGAGCCGATCGCGCATCGCGCGATGGCTCTCGCGCGTGATTGGATAGCGGGAGAAGACCAGCGCACTGATCAAGTAGAGCGACGCGGGACCAAGCGCAAAGAGCGCGCGCAGATTCTCCCCCGCTTGCTCCGTGATCCCGCCAACGCCGGGCTTGTAACCGACCCAGCTCAGGACCGGCCCGACCAGCAGCAGCGAAACCGCGATCGCCATCTTTATCGACATCGAGGTGATTCCAGCGTATGCGCCCTCCTGGCGCTGGCCGGTACGCTCCTGGTCCCATTCGATCACGTCCGCCGACGCCGAGATTTGCGTGACCCAAATCCCGATCGCCGAGAATCCGCTGAACGCCATCAACGAATAAAGCGCCCAAGTGCTTTGCCGGGTCATCAGCATGAGCAGCAGCGAGCCGATCGCGTTGCAGATCATCGCGACCACAAAGGCCGGCTTTTTTTCGATCCTGACCGTGATCCTGAACCAGAACGGATATGAGACAGCCGACCCGACGAAGTACGCCATCAGCCATCGTGCCGCCGCGTTCTCGTCGTGATACCAGTACGTGGCCAGGAAGCGCATCAGGACGGTCGGAATGTTGATGGCCATCACCGCCAGGGTGGTGGCGATCAGCAGAATGACGAACGGCCGATTGCCGGCAACCGATTTTAGCGACGCGAACAGCCTGGAACGCTCGCGCGTGGAAAATTCGCTGCGTTCGCGAAGACCCGCGTACGCGAGCATCGCGCCGCCGGCGACCACCAGACCGCAGACCGCGCCGGTGACTTTGAAATCAGTGCCACGCGCGAACAGGTACGAAGCCGCGAATGGCAACAGCGCTCCGCTGATGTCGCCGACCGTGCCCAGCAGCTGGCGGAAGGTGGAGAGCTTGGTGCGTTCGTCGTAGTCGAGCGTGAGTTCCGGCATCAGCGCGCCGTACGCGGTTTCGTAAAACTTCCTCGACGTGAGCATCAGGAAGTAGAAGCCGAAAAACCATATGAACAGGCCCGCCCTCAGCGGCGGCGGCGACAGCAACAGGTAGTAGCAGATCGCCATCGGGATCGACGCGACAAAAAAGGGCCGTCGCCGTCCCGACTTGAAGCGCGCGCGATCGGAAATATTGCCAACCAACGGGTCGGTCAGCGCGTCGATCACGAGCGCCAGGAAGAATGCAAGCCCGGCCAGCGATGGAGAGAGCCCCTTGCGATCGGTATAGAAATAGAGAAGGTGAAGGCCGAGCAGGGTCGCGCACAGGTTGAGGCCGGTCTGCGCCTGCGCGTAGATTAACAGTGGACGAAGGCCAATCTTCTCGCTCAAATCCCGGTTTGCCACAGGCCGCAGAGACTACCCGATAGACATGGCTACTTACAAAGCGACGGCAATTTCCGGTCCCACTCAACTATCGAGGCGGCGATGAGAATTCTCGACCGCGCAGCGCTGCGTGAACGCCGACTGCTGCGGTGGCCGGTCGCGCTGCTTTTGACGCTCGCGCTGGCGACGCAGGGATGTTCGTACGTCAAGCCGCTGTTGAACTCCGGCGACGACACCGATCTTGACGATGCGGCCAACGCCAACGAAGGTGAACCGCTGCCGCCTCCCGTCGCCAACATCGCGATCAGCTACCGGCGTTCCGGCGATGCGCTCACACGCGCGACCGTAATCAAGTTCTTCGGCGCCGAAGTGATCGCGAACCATCAGCGTGACGCGGCGCATACCGAGTCGGTGGTGCGATTCGATGGCGGCGTTCCGATCTGGGAGTTCAAAGCCGACGAAGGCACGTTCGGTTCGATCACCGGCGTCGGTGCGGCCAAGTACACGCTCAAGAGTATCGAGTACGCGAAAATGCCCGCGCACTTCACGCAGATAATTCCCGAAGAAGGACCGCCAGAGCCGCTCGATCGCGGCGCTTACTACGTCTTTCAGATCGAGCGTCAGTCGGGCTCGACCAGTTACCAGGCGGTCAAGGTGCTCGCCGATGGGTCGCTTCAGGCCTACAACGCTCAACCCCGGGCGGGCAGCAGTTACCTGCTGTGCTGCAACGTCACGTCGGATTTCCCCGAGCCGGTGATTCTGCCCGAGACGACTCAAGACACCGGAACCGAGAACGCGCCGCCCGAGGAATCTCCCGACCAATCCGGCGCTCCTGCCAGCGGCGCGCCATAGCGCCTTTATCGGTCTTTTTCCGACATCGGCCGCCTGATCAGACTCTCCGCTAGTTTCGAAATTCTCTAATGAATTGACTTAGTTCCGTGTTTCGAGAGCCTTTTCATTTATGAATTTGTATTCAGTAATGAATCAGTAATCGTAATTGACTCACGATTCATTTTCGATTAGAAGTTGCCTTAATGGGTCAAGCAAATCGAGAATTCGGCGATGCTCCGAATCGATTCGATCGGCGCCGTGAGAAGACGCGGGTCGATCTGATCCAGGCGGCCGAACGCGTCATCTCGAGCAAGGGGTACCATCAGACGCGAATCGCCGACATCGCGACTGAAGCCGACGTCGGCCTGGGCACCTTCTACCTGCACTTCAAGACCAAGAACGAAATCTTTATCGAGCTGATCGAGCATGGCGCGGCTGAATTGCGGCGCGAGCTGGCCGAGGCGAAGGCGGGCGTCGGTACGCCGGCCGAGAAGCTCAAAATCACGATCGATACGGTTCTCGACGCGGCGGCCCAGGCGCCCGAACTGTTTCGGATAGTGTTCGGGCACAGCCCTGCGTTCCTGGATCTGATGGTCCGCGTCCACGAGGTATTCATCGACGACCTGCGCGACGACCTCGCTCCCGCGGTCGGCGAGCGCGCCGATGCGATTGCGCATCTCACAGTCGGGATGTTGTCGCAGGCGATATCGTGGCTGCTCGCGAGCGGCGATCTTTCCCACGCGGAACTGAAAAACGTCACCGTAAATTTTGCCCTGGGCGGACTCGAGCGCGCGGCACGGCTCGGCGCCCCTTGAATCTGGAGGATTCTCACAATGGCTCAGGAACGCACTTTTGTTAACACACCACTCGAAAGCATTTTCCACTGGGACTACAGCGTGAAGTTCCCGCAAATGGACAAGCTGTACGAGAACGCCAAGCGCGATCAGTGGAACGTCTCGACGACGCTGAACTGGGACCGCCCGATCGAGAAGGAAGTTCTGGACATGACCATGATGCCGATGTTCCAGACCGAGCTCTATCGATCGCTCAGCGAGGAGAACAAGTACCAGCTCGGCCGCAAGTTCGCCGCGTGGCGGCTCTCGCAATTCCTGCACGGCGAGCAGGGCGCGCTGATGGTGTGCGGACAGTTGGTTGACGCGGTGCCGGACCTCGACGCGAAAATGAATGCGGCGGCGCAGGTCTTCGACGAAGCGCGTCACGTGGAAGGCTTCCGCAAGTACATCACCAAGCTCGATCGCATCTACCCGATCGATCCCACCCTCGAGCGGCTGCTGCGCGCAATCCTGGAGCACGATCGTTGGGAGCCGAAGTACGTCGGGATGCAAATCGTCGCCGAGGGACTGGCGATCGCGGCGTTCCGTTTCATGCAGCGCGAGACCAAGGACGAGCTGCTCAAGGAACTGCTCGAGTACATCATGAAGGACGAGGCGCGCCACATCGGCTTCGGGATGCTCGCGCTGCGCGACGCCGTCACTAAGCTCAAGGGTAAGGACAAGAAGGACCTCGAGGACTTCGCCTTCGTCGCCTGCGACATGATGGTGACCAAGGTCGTTGACGGCAAACCAAAGGACGGCTTTCTGTCGGGCTCGGACGTGTTCGCGGAAGTTGGCATCTCGATAAAGGACATCGAGGACGAGCTGCACCGCGACCCGGCGTGGGCGGCGGCGGAGAACGACATGGAAAAGCAGTTCAACTCGTTTCTGTTCGTCGATACGATCATCCCATGCCTGCGGCAAATCGATCTGATCAACGATCGCACCGAGTCGTGGTATCAGCAGCTCGGTGTGATGCAGATGGCGTCGGCCGCATAGTCGCAACTGCCTGGAGACTGAATGATGAAGGGCCGGTCGTCCTCGACCGGCCCTTCTTTTTCTGAACCTGCTGAGACGCTGATGCGCTACTACTTGCGGAACTTCGCGAGTGCTGCGCCGGCGAGCTTGTAGTTTGGCTCGCCGAATTCCTCGTCAACTCCGCCGGTCAACTCGAAGCCGAGGCTCTTGTACAGCGCGGCAGCGGCGGTATTGGCGCGAAAGCAGGTCAGCTGCACGGCACGGCATCGGGGATAGCGCGCGGCGATCATCCTTATCGTCGCCGCCACCGCGGCGCGTCCGTAGCCTTTACCCTGATGCTCAGCGTCGATCATGATGTCGTCGATCCAATAATCGTCGGCACTGGCCGGGTCGCATGCGGTGGTCGAGTATCCGACCACCTCGCCTGCGGCCACAATGAGATGCGGGAGATGCTCGAACGCGTCGCCGAACAGACGCACGTAGCATCGCGCGAGCGTCCATCGCGGCGGGGTGACGAAACTGGTCTGCTCGGGCCGAGGCTGCATCGTGAACAGCTTGTGGTAATTGCGCCGATCGACCGGCTCGAGAATGACTTCGAGATCGGCCGGCTTCATGATTGCATTTGCACGAAGATGTCGCGGGCGTGCTCGTCGCTGATGCGCTTGACGGAGGTAATTCGATCCGCAAATTGCGCCAGCGACGACATCTCGGCCGAGCCCACGTCAACCAGCACCGCAAAGATCGAAAAATTCAAGTCGTCCTTGCGCTCGCGCAGCCGCGCCAGCCAATCCGGACTGACACGCGATTCACCATCGGTGATAATCACGATGTCGCCGCGCTTGAGTTTCTTTTCGCCGAGCAGTTCGACCGCCGCGTCGATTGGAGTCTCGAAGTCGGTGCCGCCGCCGGGGAAGTATTCGGCCATCTCGATGACTTTGTTCAAGTCGGGCTGGTAGCGCCGCTCGCGATTGAGGTCGAGCACCTTGAGGCTCACGTCGCCCGAGGAAAACATGACGGCGCGGAACAGGCGGCGCTGGCGCCGCGCGATATCCATCAGCGTCAGCGCGACGGCCTTGGACCACATCTCCTTGTCGCCCTGCATCGAGGAGCTCACGTCGATACACACAACCATCGGGCCCTTGCCCTTCTGCTCGTCGTCGCGCAGCCGGTACTGAAGAACGGTGCCTTCGAGGATGCGGCGATGGAAATCGCGCTTGAGCACAGGATGATGCATCGCGAGCAGCTCGGTGGGAATCAGGCGTCCGAGCTCGGAGCCGAGCTCGATGTCGTAGGCTTCGGCGACGCCGCGCTCGAGCGTTTTGCGCTTCAGCGCGCGCGCGTCCTGCTTGAACCGCCCGACCATCCGCGCCAGCTCGCCGAGTTTCTTGTTTCGCGCAAGACGCCGCCCGAGCTCGAGGCGCGCACCGGCCGCGACGCGTCCGCCCTGGCCGAATTCGCGGCTGAAGTCGTGACTGTCGTCGGCGGCTTGATCGATTTCTCGGGCCAGCTCGGCGGTTTTGAGCTGCATGCGCTTGAGCGCGCTCTGATCCGCGCCCTTGAGTTGAGTTTCGAACTGCCGCGACTTCTGATTGAGACGAGCCTCGGAGACCTTGGCCGCGCGTTCGGCCGCGTCGGCCATCTCCGCGAGCTCCTTTTTCGTTTTCGTCGCCCGCGCTTTTTTTTCTTCGCCGAGAGCGGACTCGTTTTCGTTGTCTTTCGATTCCTGGATTCCGTTGACGGCCTTCACCGCCTCGGCACGCGCTTCGAGATCCTGCTCCTGGCGCGCGAGATCCCACAGGTCGAGCATCTCGCTGCGATTGATGAGCTTCTCGGATTTCATCATCTCCAGCGCATGCTCGCTCATCACTATCGCGGCGATCGCGGCCTTGTCCTCTTCAAGTGCGGTACGCGATCGCAGCGCCTGGAACGGCGCCAACGGGACGATTTGGTCGAGGATGGTGCGGTTGAGCGCGGCCGCGTGGCGGACATCGCCGGATTTGCGGAAGACCGGATTCATCTTGAACAACGCGAAAAAGAGGTCCTGCATCAGTGCGCCGAAATGAGGGACCAGCCGCTCGCCGGATTCAGCGAGATCGGCGATCGAGGGCGCGTCGGCGACGATTTCATTCCACGTGCGCCGGTCGTAGCTGTCGCTCTCGAACCACGACGCATTGGCAGGCACCACCGGGACATACAGGCGTCGCGGCTGGATGATTTTGGCTTTGCGCGCCATCGGGATCGATCCTACTTCACTGAAAACCGGCTCGCCACGGCTGAAATCGCGGCCATTGCGTCACGATGGTGCTTGAATGTATCGCTGGATGCGTAACACAATTGAAACAAGCGCTGCGCCGCGGGTATTTGGCAAGTGAAAAAGTGAACTCCACGCGTCAGCGCCAATGAGATGACGCAGGAATCGTCAAACAGCACGCTCTCGAACAGGCAGCACGCGTTGATCCTCGCGGCGGTGCAGGAGTTCATCTCGACCGCGGAGCCTGTCGGTTCGGCGCAGATCGTCGCGCGCCATCAGCTGAGCGTGCGCGCCGCGATGGTGCGCAACATGATGGCCGAGCTGGAAGACGGCGGTTACCTGCGGCAGCCGCACACGTCGGCGGGCAGGGTCCCGACCGAGAAGGCGTTTCGCTATTACGTCGATCATCTCGCCGCGGCGACCAGGATCGGCTTCGAGGATCGCGCCCAGATTGAGCTCCATTATTCGACCGCCGTGCGCAACCTGGGCGAAGTCCTGCGCGATACGCCGCGGCTGCTCTCGATCCTGACGGGACAGGCGGCGCTGGTGATGGCGCCGCGGCTGGAGGCCGCGATCCTCGAGCGCGTCAACTTCGTGCGCCTGCGCGACAAACAAGTGCTGGCGGTTTTCGTCGCCGCCAAGGGCGCGATGCAGAACCGGATTGTCGATACCGAGCGTGACCATTCGCAGGACGAACTCGATCGCATGGCGCGCTACCTCAACGAATCGCTCGAAGGACGCACGCTCGACGAGGCGCGCAGGTGGATCGAGGCGCAACTGCGCCAGGAGCGGGCCAACTACGATCGCTTCATGCACGACGCGCTCGCACTTGGCGAGGCGATCGCCGACTACGTGGGGCGTCCGGAGCTTTACGTCGAGGGCAGCGTGCAGGCGCTGGAGCAGCCGGAGTTCTCGGATCGCGAGAAGATGCGCGAGTTGTTGCGCGCGCTCGACGATAAAACCGCGCTGCTCGAATTGCTAGAGCGCAGCCTGACCCAGGCCGGGCTGACGGTGTCGATCGGCTCGGAAAACTACGATCCGCGGCTGTCGTCGTTGAGCGTGGTGGCGGCATCGTACGCCAGTGGTTCGAGCGCGCTGGGCAGCCTGGCGATCGTGGGTCCGGTGCGAATGGACTACGACCGGGTGATACCGCTGGTCGAGTACACCGCGCGCGCATTGTCGCGCTTGATGGAATAGTTCCCCCCTCTTTACCCCCCTCCCTTCATTCCACTGGGTTTGTCGGCCGCGCCGACCCAAAAATCGACGAAAATCCAACGATTCCGCCGTCACCAGCACTGGCACGAGCGTAAATCATGCTTACGTTCTAGTTCAGCGCGGTTTTATCAAATGACCAAGCGACACAAGCAACCCGAGGACGGAAATCCCGCCATGGACGGAGGGTTCGATCAGGCGGACACCGGCGCTGAATCAGTGCACGGCGAGGGCAGCCACACCTCGGCGGGCAGCGAAAGCGAGCTGGATTCCTTACGCGCGCAGATCGCCGAAAAAGACAAGGAAATCGCCGAGCTGAAGGATAAGTATCTTCGCACGCTCGCCGACTCCGAAAATGCGCGCAAGCGAATCCGCCAGCAGAGCGAGGAATCGATCCGCATCCAGCGCGAGGCCATCCTCCGCGACCTGCTGCCGATCATCGACAACTTGGAGCGCGCGCTCGGGGCCGCCCGCAATGGCAATGATGCCCGGACGATCATCGATGGCGTCGAGATGACGGTGCGGGCGCTGATCGATTTTCTGCGTGCGCAAGGCGTGACACCGCTGCAGTCGGTCGGCCAGGCGTTCGATCCCAATCGGCATGAAGCGGTCGATCACGTGGCGTCGCAGGTGCATCCGCCGAACACCGTCGTCGATGAATTCCATCGCGGCTATCTGATCGGTGACCGGACCCTGCGTCCGGCCCGCGTGTCGGTTGCGAAGGAGACCGGAACCGATTCTGGAAAGCGAAGCGGAGGCGAAAGCGATGTCTCCGATATTGAAAGTGACTGAAGCATGATTATCTCTACATGAGAGGGTCTTTAGGAAAATGGCAAAAGTAATCGGTATCGACTTGGGCACGACGAATAGCTGCGTCGCGATCATGGAGGGTGGCGACCCGGTAGTTATCGCCAACTCCGAAGGCAGTCGCACGACGCCGTCGGTCGTCGCATTTACAGAAGCAGGCGAGCGGCTGGTTGGCCAGATCGCCAAGCGCCAGTCGATCACCAATCCAACCAATACGGTGTTTGCTATCAAACGCCTGATGGGCCGGCGTTTCGAGGACGCCGAAGTTCAGAAGGCGATCAAGGTGCTGCCGTACAAGGTCGTGAAGAACGAGGATGGCGCGGCGTGGGTCGAAATCCGCGGCAAGAAATATAGCCCGTCGGAAATTTCGGCGTTCGTCCTGCAGAAGATGAAGCAGACGGCCGAGGATTATCTTGGTGAGAAAGTCACCGAGGCGGTTATCACCGTACCCGCCTACTTCAACGACAGCCAGCGCCAGGCCACCAAGGATGCGGGCCGTATCGCGGGCCTGAACGTGCTGCGGATCATCAACGAGCCGACGGCGGCGTCGCTGGCCTACGGTCTCGACAAGAAGAAGGACGAAAAGATCGCCGTGTTCGATCTCGGCGGCGGCACGTTCGACATTTCAATTCTCGAACTGGGCGAAGGAGTCTTCGAGGTCAAGGCGACCAACGGCGACACCTTCCTGGGCGGCGAAGATTTCGATCAGCGGGTTATCGACTATCTGGCCGACGAATTCCGCAAGGACCAGGGATTCGATCTGCGCAAAGATCGGATGGCGCTGCAGCGGCTCAAGGAAGCCGCCGAGAAGGCCAAGACCGAGCTGTCCACCGTGACGGAGACCGACATCAACCTGCCCTTCATCACTGCGGATCAATCGGGACCCAAGCATCTCAATATCAAGCTGTCTCGTGCGAAGCTCGAGGCGCTGTGCGCCGATCTGCTCGACCGGCTCGACGCGCCATGCGTGACCGCGCTTCGCGATGCCGGCCTCAAGGCGAGCGAAGTCAACGAGATCGTGCTCGTCGGCGGCATGACCCGGATGCCCGCGGTGCAGGAGCGCGTGAAGCGCCTGTTCGGCAAAGAAGGGCATAAGGGCGTCAATCCCGACGAGGTGGTCGCGATCGGCGCCGCAATTCAGGCCGGCGTGCTCAAGGGCGAAGTGAAAGACGTCCTGCTGCTCGACGTGACTCCCCTGTCGCTCGGAATCGAAACGCTCGGCGGCGTGTTCACCAAGCTTATCGAGAAGAACACGACCATCCCCACGCGCAAGAGCCAGGTGTTCTCGACCGCGCAGGACAATCAGACCGCGGTCACGATTCGCGTCTTCCAGGGCGAGCGCGAGATGGCGTCGGACAACAAGCTGCTCGGCCAGTTCGACTTGATCGGAATCCCACCTGCCCCGCGCGGGCTGCCGCAGGTCGAGGTCACCTTCGACATCGATGCGAACGGTATCGTCAACGTGCATGCCAAGGACCTGGGCACCAACAAGGAGCAGTCGATCAAGATAACCGCGTCGTCCGGACTCAACGAGGAAGAGATCAAGAAGATGGTGCGCGAGGCCGAGGCGCATGCCGCCGAGGACCATGCTCGCCGTCAGCAGGCCGAGGCGCGCAACAAGCTCGACAACCTGATCTATACGACTGAGAAGACGCTCAAGGAGCACGGCGCCGATGTTGACGAGGCGGGGCGCAAGCAGGTCGAGGACGCGCTCGCGGAAGCCCGGACCAAGCTCGAGTCCAAGGACGCCGACGAGATTAACCGCGCGGCCGAGGCGCTCGCCAACGCGTCGCACAAACTGGCGGAGGCGATGTACAGCAAGACTCGCCAAGCGGGGGCTGGACCACAAGCCGGCGCCGGCCCACAGGATGGCGCCAGCGGGCAAGGTGGCTCTCAGAGCGGAAATGGCGAAAGCGGCGCGAAAGAAGACGTAGTCGATGCGGACTACAAAGAAGTCAAGGATCAGTAGCAACCGGCGGGGCCGCGCAAGCGGCCCCGCTCGTATGGAACCGGCAATGGCGTCGGCTCGGATGTTCGCATAGAATCTTTGCGCGATGCCGTCAGCACATAAGCGCGACTATTACGAAATCCTCGGTGTCAATCGCGGCGCCGGCGAAGACGAACTGAAAAAAGCCTACCGTCGTCTCGCCATTCAGTTTCATCCCGATCGCAATCCCGGCGACAAAGAAGCCGAGGAGCGATTCAAGGAACTCAACGAGGCTTACCAGGTCCTTTCCGATCCCGAGCGGCGCGCGCAGTATGACCGCTTCGGTCACGCGGCCTTCCAGGGGCCGCAGGGTCCGGGCGGATTCGGCGGTTTCGATTTCAGCCAGGGCTTCGAGGAAGTTTTCTCCGACATCTTTGGCGATTTTTTCGGCACCGGCCGCGGACGCTCACGTTCGCGCACCCGGCGCGGCGACGACCTGCGCTACGATCTCGAAGTCGAGTTCGAAGAAGCGGCGCACGGAATCGAGAAAGTCGTAAAGTTCCAGCGCCTGACTCAATGCGAAGCCTGCAACGGCACGCGCGCCCGCAGCGGCTCCAGCGGCGCACGCCAGTGCCCCAATTGCCGCGGCAGCGGCCAGGTACGCACGCAGCAGGGATTCTTTTCTATCTCTACCACCTGCGGGCAATGCCGCGGCGAGGGCATGATCATCTCCGACCCGTGCCCCAAGTGCCAGGGGCAGGGGCGAATCCGCAAGCACGAATCGCTCGCGGTGAAAATTCCGCCGGGCGTGGACAACGGCTCGCGGCTCAAGCTGCGCGGCGAGGGCGAGGCCGGCTACGGCGGTGGACCGCAAGGCGATCTCTACGTCGTTATTCACGTCAAGGAACACCAGATGTTCGTGCGCCAGGACAACGACGTGATAATCGAGGCGCCGATCAGCTTCCCGCAGGCGGCCGTCGGAACCGAGATAGAAGTGCCGACGCTCGAAGGCAAAGTCAAGCTCAAGATTCCGCCCGCCACGCAATCGGGGAAAATCCTGCGCCTCAAGGGCAAGGGCATCGTCGACCTTCATGGCTACGGACGCGGCGATCAGCTCATCAAGATAATCGTCGAAACGCCGCGCAGCCTGACCCCGCGCCAGCGCGAATTACTCGAAGAATTCGCCAAGCTCGACGGCAAGGCCGTTAATCATCCGCTCTCCAAGGGCTTCGTGGACAAGCTCAAGGAGATGTTCGGCTAGCCGGCCGCCTCTCGCCAGCAACTCAATTCGCGCGACGCGCCGCTCAGCGCGCGACGTGCACCAGTTCCAGCTTCAGCCCGTCAGGGTCGGTGAAAAACACCGCGTAGTATCCCGGCAGATAGTCGTACTCTTTTGGCGGATCGGTGACCTTGCCGCCGTTGGCCGCAATCTTTTTGGCGAGATCGTCGATCTGTTTGCGGCTCTCAGCCGCAAACGCGACCTCGCACAGTCCGACGCGATGGCGATGGAACTTGTCGGCGCGAAATTCCGGATCGGCCGGCCGGATCCACAGCGAGCCGTGGTCGCCGAAATATCCGGTGGTGACGTCGGTCTGAGGCTGATCGTAGGACATCGCCTTAGGATAGCCGATTTGCGGCATCAGCCATGCGTAAAACTTTTTTGCCGCCGCGTAGTCGTTCACGTTGACGATGATATGGTCGATTCCCGCACGCATAACGAAACCTCCGCGTAATTAACTCAATGTCCGGCCCAGCTCCTTGAGCAAGGCCGCGCGCATCACGCCGGCCGGCGGCGCGATGCGATTGAACAACCTGAACGCGAGTTCACCCTGGTTCACCAGCATCCCTGCGCCATCTGTCGCGCGTCGGCCGGCCGCAATCGCAGGCTTCAGGAACGCGGTCGGCTCGCGCGAATAAATCAGGTCATAAAAGAGACAATCGGCGGCGGTTGAGCTGTAGTCCAGACGCACGAATCGCCCCGTCGTCAGGCCCATCGACGTCGCATTGACGATCAATCGCGCGTCGGCGAGCAGCTTCGAGTCCATGAGCGCGTCCAGGCCGCGAGGCTCACCTGCCGCGCGCACCACGCCTTTCGCCGAAAAGCGGCGGGCAAGCGCCACGGCGCGAGCAGGCGTGCGATTCGCGATCACGACCCGATTCGCGCCCAGCCGGAAACATGCGAGGACCGATGACGCCGCGCCGCCGCCCGCGCCGATCACGATCGCAAGCCGCCCGCGCAACTCGCATCCGAGATCGCGCAAGTCGCGCTCTAGCCCGCGCGCATCGGTATTGTCGCCGCGGAGCGCGCCGCGCCGATTCACAACGCAATTGACCGCGCCGAGCATGCGCGCCTCTCCACTCAGGTCCTTGATGAACCGGGCGGCAACTTCCTTGTGCGGCACGGTCAGATTTACGCCGATGATTCCGAGCGGATGAATCGCGCGGAGGGCCGCGGCAAGATTCTCGGAAGTGACGCGAAACGCCGCGTACGTTCGGTTCATGCCCAGCGCCGCGTAGGCAGCGTTGTGCATCGCGGGCGATTTGGAATGTCCGACGGGATCGCCAAAAATCGCCGCGACCGCAGTGTCGCTATTAATTGCTGAAGACCTCATGGGCTGCCCGGCCGGATCCGTTCGATCGGATCGTCAGCGAAAAGTGAAAAGCGAAATTAACCTGAGGCGGGATGAGCGGCGCGCTCGGCACGCACCTCTTCCGCGGTGAACACCCAGCTATACTTCAAGCCCGCGCGCGCGAACGCCTCGACCGCGCCCTCGCCGCGCTCCACCAGCGCGATCGCCGCTATTACGTTTGCGCCCGCCTCGCGCATCGCAGCCACCGCTTGCAGGCTCGATCCTCCGGTAGTGATCGTATCGTCGATCACGGCGGTCTTCAGGCCGGGCTTGAACGCGCCCTCGATGATTTGTTGCAGCCCGTGCTGCTTGGTTTCCTTGCGCACGAAAAAACCGCGAATACCGACGCCGCCGCGATGCGCCGCTGCCATCACCGCGTCAGTCACGGGCAACGCGCCGGCAGCCATGCCGCCGATTTGTTCGACGCCCGCCGCCGTCGCCAGTTCCAGCACAAGTTCTCCGGCCAAGTACGCACCACGCGGAATGTACAGCGTGCGTTTGCAATCGACGTAGTAGCTGGATGCGCGTCCCGATGAGAGCGTGAGTTGGCGCTCGAAATATGACTCCCGGGCGAGCATCGCCAGCAGTTCGCGGCGTTCTTCGGATCGCATAATTGAAGGGTGATCTTAACGGATGCAGCGCGGGGTACAAGAGCGGTATAATAGCTGTCGATCCCTGCCGATAGCCTCAAGGCGCCCGGTGATGAATCACTACCGTATGGTTGTGGTTGAGAATCCGGTGAACCGTCGAGCACGGCAGCGAAGGAGAAGCAGCGATGCCGCAACGAATTCCACAATTCGAGCGGCGCGCGATCATAGATCATAAGTGACTAGCGAAAACGCACCCCGTGTAATCGGAACCGGCACTGCATTACCTGACAACTACGTCGATCAGGACCAACTGACCTCGCGCCTGCGCGAGCTGTGGGAGAAGCGCTACTCGGATCTGCGCCGCTTCGACAAAATCCAGGGTGCGCTCGGAATCACCGGGCGCCATCTTGCCCTGCCCATCGAGGAATACATCCCGCTCGACACCTTCGCCAAGACCAACGACGCGTGGCTGCGCGTTGCGCCCGAAATCGGAACCGTGGCGGCTGAACTCGCGCTCGAACGCGCCGGTCTCAAGCCTCGCGACGTCGATCATTTGTTCTTCGTCACCGTCACCGGCATCGCCGTTCCGAGCATCGACACTCGCGTCATCAGCGCACTCGGGATGCGCAAGGAAATCAAGCGCACTCCAATCTTCGGGCTCGGATGCGTGGCGGGAGCAGCCGGCACGGCGCGCGCTGCCGACTACATCCGCGCATATCCGTCGGAAGTCGCGATGCTGCTGTCGGTCGAGTTGTGCTCGCTCACGCTGCAGCGCGAGGATCTTTCGATCGCCAACATTATCGCGTCCGGGCTCTTCGGCGACGGCGCCGCGGCGATGCTGATAGGCGGCAATGCCCACGCGGCGACCGGCCCGCAGGTAATCGCGACGCGTTCGCTGGTCTTTCCAAACACCGAAGAAATTCTCGGCTGGGAGATCGTGGACAGCGGCTTCAAAATCGTCCTGTCGTCGAAGCTCACCGACCTCGTCCGCGCCAATATCCTCGACGAAGTCGATTCATTCCTGGCGACGCAACAAATCGACCGCGCACGCATCCGTCATTGGATCGCGCACGCCGGCGGCCCCAAGGTGCTCGAGACCCTCGAGGGCGCGCTGGCTCTGCCCGAGGCCGCGCTGGCGCGTTCGTGGCGCTCGCTGCAATCGGTCGGAAATCTCTCGTCCGCGTCCGTGATGTTCATCCTCGACGAATTGCTCGAAGACAACGCCGCCGCTCCCGGCGACTACGGCCTGATCATCGGGATGGGTCCCGGTTTTTCGGTCGAGCTGGTCCTGCTGAAGTGGTGATCTCGCTCCGCACCTATCTGCTCATCCTCGCGCTGCTGGTCGTCGAGCGGATCTTCGAGCTCGATCGCGCGCGCCGCAATGCGCGCCGTGCATTCCAACACGGTGCTGTCGAAGTCGGCCGGGCGCACTATCGCGTGATGGTCGCATTTCACGCGCTGTTCATCGTGTCATGCGCAGCCGAGGCGGCGTTTTTTCCGCGCGCGTTCGCGCCCGCGGTCGCGTGGCTCGCGCTGTCCGCTGAAATCGTCGCGCAAGCGCTCCGCTACTGGGCGGTCTCGACTCTCGGCGATCGATGGAACACGCGAATCATCGTGAGTCCCGACCGCGCCCCTGCGACCGACGGACCCTATCGCTTCATGCGCCATCCCAACTATCTTGCGGTCGTCATCGAGATCGCAGCAGTACCGATGATGGGCGGTGCGATCTTCACGGCGATCGCGTTCTCGATAGGCAACGCGCTGATTCTCGCCGTGCGAATTCCGGCCGAGGAACGTGCGATGGGCGGGCGATACGCCGACGCGCTTGGCTCGCGCCGCCGTTTTTTTCCCGGCTTGCGGCACCGGCCAGGATAGTCGCGCAATATCGCGTCCCGACCCGCGATTTCCTGACATTCGCTCTGCGCGCGCTGCCTGCTATCATCGCGCCGTGTTTTTCGCACCGTTCCTCGCTTTCTACGCGATCGTCTTCTTCCTCGTCCTTGTCTTCTTTTTTATCCTGCTCGAAATCCACGTCATCAACTACGCATTCGTGACGATCGGCCTGCCACCCGAGCTGGCATTCGCCGCTTTGCTCGTGAGTCTCGTCGGCAGCTACATCAATATTCCCATCACGCGCGTTGCCACCGGCCAGCCGCACCACGCCGCGGTAATCCGCAGTTTCGGTATTCGCTACAGAGTGCCGATTCGCTACGCCACCGACTCGACGATCGTCGCCGTAAACGTCGGCGGTGCGATCGTTCCCGTGCTGATCTCGGCGTACCTGCTGATGCAGATGCCCGCGATAATCGTGCCGGCGTTGGTCGGGGTCGCGATCGTTACTGCCATCGTCCATCGTTTCGCGATGCCGGTTCCCGGGCTGGGAATCGCGACCCCGATGTTGATTCCGCCGATCGTCGCCGCCGCCTGCGGCTACTTCCTCGGCTCTTCGGAGCATCATCGCGACGCCGTCGCATTCATCAGCGGCGTGGTAGGCACGCTAATCGGCGCGGACCTGCTCAACCTGCGCAACTTGCGCAATTTGGGCGCGCCGGTCGCATCGATCGGCGGCGCCGGCACCTTCGACGGGATCTTTCTGACCGGAATCGTCGCCGTCCTGCTGGCGTGAGCGCGGGAACTTACGCCGGTTTGAATTTCACCAGCGTGTGATCCGGTGTCACGTCGTCGAAGCAGACCTCGACCGGCATCTCGACACGCACATCCTCCGGCGCCGCGACGATATTGCTCGTCATGCGCGGCCCCTCGGCCAGTTCGACGATCGCCAACACGTACGGCGCGTCGGAAAAAGCGCGGCTCGACGCTCGCCGCACGACCGTAAAGCTGTACACCTTGCCGCGCCCGCTCACGCGTTCCCAGGCGAGCTTGTCCGAAAAGCATTTGGGGCATCGATCGCGCGGATAGTAGATGAAGGCGCGGCACGCGCCGCAGCGCTGTAGCGTCAGCTCGTGGCGCCGCGCCGCCTCCCAGAACGGCCGGCTGGTTGGCGATGGCTTCGGAAGCGGTTTGTAGTACTCGCTCATGATCTACGCTCCAGCACGAGACTTGCCTGCTCGCTCATGATTCCGCCGTTGCCGTTGACGTAGCCGAGCGCCGCGCCCTTGACCTGGCGCTCGCCGCCGCGCCCCATCAACTGTCTTATCGCTTCCGTCACGTGACTCATGCCGCCCGCCAGCCCCGGCTGGCCGAACGACAATTGCCCGCCGTGAGTGTTGCACGGAAAGTCGCCTGCGTACGTCAGGTCGTGCTCCATCACGAACGGTCCGCCATCCCCTTTCTTGCAAAAGCCCGCGTCCTCGAGCGTGACGATCACGGTGATCGTGTAGCAGTCGTACGGACACGCCAGGTCCATGTCCTTCGGTTGCAGACCCGCCATCTTGAACGCGGCCTCGGCGGCCGGCTTGATCGGCGATTCGGTGATCGACGGCGCATACGTGATCGTCGAATGATTGGCGTACTCGCCTGCCCCCAGCAGCCATATCGGCGGATTCTTTGCGCGCTTCGCCACCTCGGGCGACGCGACAATTATCGCTGCGCCGCCGCTCACCGGGCTTACGATTTCATATAGATGAAGCGGATCGACGATCATCCGCGAGTTCAGCACGTCGTCGATGGTAAGCGCCTTGTCATTGAACGTCGCCAGCGGATTCTTGAGCGCGCTGGTTCGCTGATCGACCGCGACCTTCGCCATCTGCCGCGCCGTGGTGCCGTATTCATGCATATGGCGACGCGCGATCATCGCGTAGCCGCAATTGGCGCCGATATTTCCGTAGGGCGCCTCGAACTCGCGCTGCACCGATATCACCGGCTGGCGCTGGTCGCCGACCTTGTTCAAATCCGCGACGATGCACAGCACCGCGTTGCACATCCCCGCGTCGATCGCCGCCGCCGCGCGCCAGATCATCCCGGCCGGACTCGCGCCTCCGATATCGACCTGGTTCAGCATCCGCACGTTCAGCCCCAGCACCTCGGCCGCGCTCGCCGGGTAAATCATCCCCGGGTCCGAAAACGGCACGCCGACCAGGAAGCCGTCGATGTCTTTCTTCTCCAGTCCCGCGTCCGCGATCGCTTCGGCCGCCACCCGCGCCATCAGCCCGAGCGCGGTCAGATCGCCAGGTTCCTTGACCGGTTTGAGTTCGCCGATTCCGATCGCCGCCGCTTTTCCCTTTAGGCTCAATTCGTGTCGACCTCCCGCATTTGCGTTTCCCGGTTCGCGCGTGCGCGCATCTCGGCTACGATTACCACAAATCGCGGCTTGCGGGGCCGCCGCCGCGCGGTTCAAATCGGTTAAAAAATCTTATAGCTTCGTTTGTTCGAGGTGCTTTTGACGAAATGGCATTTATCATCTGTGACGACCATAACGTTGATCTCGAGGCCGACGGAATCGACAACGCCGTCGCGAAGCAGTTGATGCTGACCGACGCCAAACCGGGCGCGACCCCGATCGAAAAAGAGATCATCGAGTTCGGGATTAAACATCGCAACTGCAACATCCGGATTCTCGCCGGGTAGTTTTAGATCGGATTCGAGTCCGCGACGCGATCGCCGGCTCGATGCCGGGATCGTCGCTTCCACACGCCCGCGCGCATTTTAATGCGTTCGATGTTGACCGGCTGACCAACCGGCATATACACTGCCGAGGCGGGGTGGAGCAGTCTGGTAGCTCGCCGGGCTCATAACCCGGAGGTCGAAGGTTCAAATCCTTCCCCCGCAAATGATCCCTACTTTTGGGCACGATTCCGCATTCGAGCTCACGGCTTGCAGCGAACCTCCACGGCAGGGAATTTTGCAAATCAGCGCGAAAAGCCTGTCAAGATCTTGAGTTTTTGCGACAAGCGGGCACGCTAGACTCGCCCCGTTGGCTCAAATTTGAAGGGTGCTAGGTCGACGATCTGCCGAACAGATTTTTCGCGTTTAGCCGGGAATTGACGGCTCGAGCCCCTGCCCCGCAACCATCAAACCGAACACCTTGCCTGTGGGGAGTAGACCGCCTGCGGTTGGTTTGATGATCACACGGGTGCACCTGTTGAAGCCAAGCCGAGGGAATTTGCGGTAGCTCTCTTCAAGTCCAAGACCGTGCTTCTCGAGATGCTGCGGCGTGAGCTTTTTCAACACCGTTTTGCATATCGGGCACGAAATTTCACGTTCACCGACATCAGCGATCTTTATGCGCTCGAGGGTTTGCTGCAAAAACTCCCTACCCAGATCGACGTGGGCGCACAGCGTTTCCGGCAAGCGCGAGATAAAGTCCTCGACAACCGCGCGATCGTACCGAACCTCTTTGAAAGGCGACCGAGAATCCGAACGAGCCTCCTTCTCTAGCGATTGAACCTGGTCCCAGATCTGTTGATATGAAAGCAGCGCCTCTTCCAGCGCACGGCCACCTAGCGCACCGCTCTTGACGGCGTCCATTATCGCATCGGCCTGAGCCCTTTTCTTGAGCTGTAGATGCGTATCACCATTTGCATTGCGTTGAACGATCTGCGTCGCCGCCTTGACCAGATCATCGACGAAGCAGGTCAGACGGGACGCAAGTTCGGACAAAACAACTTGTTCAAGTGAGATGCGATGGATGCGGATCGGGTTCGGACAAATCCCGGACTCGGCATGGCTGCGACACCCGTAGTGATTCCTGCTAACGACGCTGAGGCACGCACCGCAGATCTCGCAAAACAGAAGGCCCGAAAGCAGATGCGCGGTCCGGGAACGTCCGTGTGCGAACAGACGTTTTCGGGTGCGCAGGCGGTGCTGGACCGCCGCCCAGAGGTCGTCGTCAATGATACGGAGATCCTCTGATTGCCTGACCTCCCACTGCTCAGGTGGCCGCCAGCGATACGCGCGACGTCCGGTCGACGGATTCTTAACCCACTCCCTGCGATTGAAGATGAAGTGTCCAATGTACTTTTGATTTTGGAGCATCAGGAAAACCGTGTTGGGCCGCCACAACCGCCCGTTCTTCTCGGCGTTCAGGTTCTTCGCTACGGCCTTTTCGCCGTTACCTTGTCGGAAGTCCTGAAAGATGCGCCGAACAACCGCCGCTTCAGCGGGATTTATCTTGATCCTGTAGCCGACCGGTTCCGATCTTCCGTGAGATCCTCCGGGCTCTAATGCGCCCGGACCGTGTACCGGCTCAGAAATGAATCCGTAGGTTCGGCCGCCGGTTGCATAACCTTTTAGGAACTGGCCGTCTAAACCGCGTTTTGTCGCTTTTCTGAGATCATCGAGGTAGAGCTCGTTGACCAGCGATTTCACCGTCACGCTGATCTTGGTTGTATCGTCTGCTGTGTTGATATTGTCGGCGACGGCGATGACGCTGATTCCGATGAAGCGCAAGCGCTTGATGATCGCATCGGTATCGCCAATGTCACGCGAGAGCCTCGAGAGCTGATCAACAACGATGGCGTCAAACGGGCGCGGCTCAGCAGCTGCCGCGTCGAGTGCTCTTTGGAGCCCCAACAGCAACTTCAAACTAGCGCCGGATGTGGCCTCGTCCGAGAACTCGGAAATGACCTTATGCCCGTGTTGATGTGCCCATCTCTGCACGATGCGCAGTTGGTCGGCGATCGAGGTTTCCCTTTGGTTGTCGGAACTGAAGCGTCCGTAAAACGCGAGTCTCACGAAGGTTCAACCGGATCGCGAAGCGCGACAGTACAGATTCGATGCGATTTTCCGCTCTTCTCGACAATTCTGAAGCGGCTTGGATTGCTCTCGACGTACTTGCGAAAGCATCGGATCAGCGTATCTAACGTAGGGCGCGGACGATTCGGACTTTGCCGACCTTTGTACCTGTGCTTGCTTGGCATGATTTATCTTTCGACAAGTGATCGGGTCTCGAATATCCCAAATTGGGATATTCCAAATTCGAATGTATCATCCAGAAGAAAACTTGGGAAGAGGCAGTAGGAAATGGGGCGGAGTCTGCATTCCGAGAGATACAAGCACCTGCTCGCGCGCTTGCGAGAGGCTCGACGTCAAGTGGAGCTCACCCAGATCGAGGTCGCACGCCGGCTGCGGCGTCCTCAATCGTACGTTTCAAAGTGTGAATCCGGAGAAAGACGGATTGACGTGATCGAGTTGGCCGAATTCGCGAATCTGTACGGAAAAAGCATTGAGTTTTTTGTCCGGTAAGAGGGACGGCTCGCTTTTCTCTCTGCAGCTCTGCTGCTTGTTTGAGGTTGGATACTGCTCCAACCTCGCGCCGAATTCCGCCCATAGAAGCGCTCGCGGCACCGGGGGTTCGAATCCACCCCACTCCGCCATACAGTTTGTAGAGTCTACCTACAATCTGGAGATAGCGGCAAATACGCGCGTGGGCGGGCTGATTCGCTCAGCTCGTGGCAGCGGAGAGAGCGACCAATCTTGCAAATCGCCAATTCGCCCCGATTCCTCTCTGTTCAAAAGAGATTCGGTGCCACGAGCGGATTCTGTCCGATCGCGCCCTGGCGCTTCTCCGTTCGCTAGATCGAAGGTCCTTAGTGGGCAACAAGCGAAGAGGCCCGGCCCTCTAATCCGCAAGGAGCCGCTGCTGCGCGTCCCATTCGATCGGAACACCGGCCTGAGTCTTCAGACGCTCGGCTGAGAGGCAGACGCCTTGCCGCCCTGCACAGATGGATTCCACGATTGCTGGAGCGAGCAGCGCGAGCGGCACCAGATGGCGGACATAGCTGTCGCTGACACCTTCTCGGGCTGCAATCTGCTTGGTCGATACCGCAGTTCCCGCCGCCAGTTCGCCGAACCACTGGTACCCGCGGGCCAATGCTCGAAGTAGCGCGGGATCTGTCCGCGGAGCTACAACCGCTTCGCCTGGGAGCACCAGACGCGTTTCGACGCCACGACGCCTCATCTGCAGCGGAACAAGACGGGTCATTCGAAGGTTGGCTCCGCCGGCGGGGAACCGGTCGGATGGCAGAAGCGCTCGTAGATTGAGTGTGATCTGCATTCCATCCCGCCTTAGCTCGACTCGCTCTATGAGGGTTCCCGTATCCTCTGCCGTCTCGACCCGCTGATGAGATTTGACCTTCGAATCGATTGCTTCGACCGCCTGCTTGAGTTCCGCCGCAGCGAAGCCAAAAGCTCTGAGGGTTGAGGCCAGCGCCCCGCGATCCGAGAGCATCTGTCTTGTGCCGGCCATTACCGCCATTTCAGTTCGTTCGGCAGGCAGGCGCCATCCACGTTCATCCGGCTTCGCGGTTCCCCTGACCAAGCTCTTCGAGACGAAGTACCGGTAGCGCCGCTGTCCCTTTTTCGCCCAGCAGGAATACAACAGCTCGCCGCTCTGATCGAATAGTTTGCCCATGAGGAGGCCAGGGCTTCTTCTGACCGTTCGTCCCCGAGGGTGAGCGGCTTTCTGGCTCAGCATCTCTTGGACCCGCAGCCAGGTGTTTCTTTCGATAATCGCTTCGTGCTGACCCGGATAGGCAATGCTTTTGTGCCGGATCTCGCCCACGTAGACCGGGTTGGCGAGCAGGTGATAGAGCGCGCCACGTCCGAAAGGGATACCGCCGTGCCGTACGCCTCCTCTCGACATCCATTGCTTGGAGGTAACCGACCTGCGGTCCAGTTCTTGTCTGACCTTGCGCAAGGTCTTGTGTTCAGTATAAAGCCGGAATATCAAACGCACCGTCTCGGCTTCGGCCTTGTTCACCACCAAGCGACGATCGCGCAAATCGTAGCCGAGCGGCGGCGTGCCTCCCATCCACATCCCTTTCTGCTTGGACGCCGCGATCTTGTCGCGGATGCGCTCGCCGGTCACCTCGCGCTCGAACTGTGCGAATGAGAGCAGTACGTTTAAGGTTAATCGGCCCATCGACGTGGTGGTATTGAACTGCTGCGTGACCGCGACAAACGACACTCCGTGGGCGTCGAAGATTTCCACGATCTTGGCGAAGTCGGCCAGAGAGCGGGTGAGGCGGTCTACCTTATAGACCACGACCACGTCGATGCGCTTTTCCTTGACGTGGGCAAGTAGCGCTTTCAGGGCCGGTCGCTCCATGGTGGCGCCGGAAAATCCGCCGTCGTCATATGCGGTCTTGATCAGGCGCCAGCCCTCGCCGGCCTGGCTCTTGACGAATGCCTCGCAGGCCTGACGCTGTGCCTGCAGCGAGTTGAAGTTCTGTTCCAGCCCTTCCTCGGAAGACTTGCGGGTGTAGATTGCGCAGCGTTTGGGAGTGCTGTCACTTCGAGCCATTACTCGCCTCCTGCTTTTGCCTGCCCCGCAGACCGAAGAACTGTGGCCCGTTCCAGTGCGCGCTGGTGATCAGCTGAGCGACCTCAGTGAGCGACCGGTAGCGCTTTCGTTTGTACAGCACTCCCCGATCCAACACCCTGACCTCGTGAGTCACGCCGTGCCACTCGCGCATCAATACTGTCCCCGCTGGCGCTGCCGGGGCCGGCTCAGGTCTAAGCGGCCGTCCCGATCGCGCGTCGTTGGCGAGACGAAGGAGCAGTCGTCGGGTCGAGGGTTTGAGGCCTCGATGGACTTGTTCCTGAATTCGGTATGCCACGGCACGCGTCAGCAGTTCGCGGCTGATGCGGTGCGGCGGCTCGGACTTGTAGAGCGCCCGCCATTGGTCTTTCAGCTCGGTGATCGAACACGCCTTCAGCGAAGCGAGTCGCTGCGGGGTCGTCCCCGCCGATTTAGTAAATCTCTGGTCCTGCATGTGCGCCCGGCCTCCTGCCGGGCAGACACACACATTGCTCTGGTTCGCCTCCAAAGCCAGTCAAGGTGTTCATGCCCCATTCGCCATCCCATCGCCTTCGATCATTCAGGCGGCTCTCACTAAATGAGCGCTCATCGCTCGCTTTGTCGGCGCAACAGAGCAAGCATCCCTGGCCAGTCGATACGGCTGAAGGAGAATCAAAGAGAATGGAACGCGCGAAATTGGCAAACGGCAAGAAGACTGAACCGGTAAACACCAAGTCCGCAAGAACGCCGATGAGGAAGACCGGGCGTAAGCCGAAAGCAGAGAAGCTCGCGTGCCGCTACTGCGGCTCTGACGACCTGGCTCCGAGCTTCATCAAACGACGCGATCGCCGTTGCCGGAAGTGTTTCAGCAAACGCTATGGATCGGCACCTGCGAAGAAGCCGAGAAGCAAGAAGTAGTACCAAGAGGTGAGTTGAGGGATCGGGCGCTCTGACGCTCGGTCCCTTGCCACTCCCGCCGCGAAACCTCTGCGCATCGCTTGCTTGTATCGACGGTCGCCCGGCAATTTGATAGATGGGGAGCGCTGGTCGGTGTTTGGCATATCATGCGGGGCTGGGCGCTGACCCAGGGAGTTCTCGGCTAATAATGTTCGAGGAACTTGAATGTCGAGGCGCAAACTGACGCGCTCGCGTTTCCTGCTTGCGTTTACTGTTATTCTTGCTATGCCCGGATGCACTAACCGGGCGTCAAAGCGAGAGGCCGAAGACGCAGTACGACACTTGCTCGCAAAGACCGCTCCTCCTAGCCTTTGCGATGCGCCTGATGTTGAATTGGCATGGGCAGAGTGCGAATGGTGCGATGATAACGGATCAAAAGCATCGGACCGCAAAATAGATATCAGAGACGTCACGATGATCAAAATAGACGAACCTTGGAAAGACACCAGTGCGTGGCCATACATTATGCATTATCCAGCTAAGGTATCGGTGGACGCCACGTGCGACGCCTACGGTAAGCGGATTCGGTTTCAGGGAATAACAACCGTCAACCTGTATCCTGAAGATGACGGAACTTGGACCGCTTCTTGGTAACTAGCTACGGTCCGAGTCGTTCTCCATCAGCGCGAGCGAACCACGGCTACCAGCGTTCGCAGAGAAAGCGGAAGCCCGCCTGGTTAACGCGCCTCTCGCGACTGTCCGAGGCGTGAAGATCCTTCTCAACCCCGAGCCCGGTCCTGCTCTCTGAAACCGGACCAAAAAGAGCAACGCCCCTAAGAGGGTAGAGAGAGAGCAGCGCAACTCCCCTTAACCTCGGAAATCGGACTCGTCCATCTTATGCTGTTCCTTCTGGTCGCCCCGCCATCGCCTGGCATCAGGTTCGCTGGCAACCAGCCCGCCCGCTGCGCAGCTACGCGCAGTTCTATCTGATCCGCGAGCAGCCCGGAGATCTCGTGGCGGCTCTCACTCCGCCCCCCGCGCAGGCCAGCCTCAGGCTTTGAGAAGTCTGTCCAGCAGTCGATGGGTGTCGCCCGCCGTATCGAGGTTGAACGCAAAGGTACTGCGATCAAGAGCATAGTAGAGCTTGTTGACCAGATCCTTCGAGAGCTTGATAAGACGTTCGATCTCGTCCGGCGATACATCCGCCTCGGAAAATTTTGCGTCCAAGTCGGTATCCGACAAATGAGCGTACACGTCGTTTCGAAGGATCGTGATTTTTTTCTGCCAAATGCTATGGGTGTGTGTGGCGAATTACTGATTTCCCAGAATCAGCAATTCGCCAGACCCAGGAGTCTCGTTGCGAACCTGTCTGTGTTGAATTGCAATTCAGGCGGCAGCTGGGGTCTGAAATAAGCCGTTGCAATGTTGCCTCCAAGTATATGATTCAAGTCTAGCGATTGGCTGAGCGGGTACGCCACTCCGTTCAGCCGGCGTAGCTCCGGCCAGCCCGGTGTGACAGCGGTGTTGGTTGTAATAGGCCTGGTAATTGTCGAGCTTCCGTTCAAGATCTCCTCTGTTCCAAAACAAGGTCCGATCGAGATATTCACGTCGTACGGTCCCGATCAGTCGCTCGACGAAGGGATGGGAAACAGGCGTGCACGGAATGGTTTTGATCTCATCAACTTCAAGTATACGCAGGTTCGCCAGCCACCGATGAAAGCGAAACAGTGGATCGTTATCTGAGGAAAGGTATTTCGGCGGTGTCTGCTTCGCAATCGCGCGATTGAACATGCGGCAGACGACCGGACCGTCGAGATCAGCCGGCGCGACGCCAAAGCCGATGATGCGGCGGGTAAATGCGTCCATCACGATCATGATCCAGTAGCTCTTGAGCAGGATTGATTCACAGCGAAAGAAATCAACGATCCACAGGCTGTCCTTCGCGTGCCCAATGACAGTGAGCCACGAAGGGCCATCATCACCCGGTACCGGTCTGCAATACCGAATGAGGATGCGCCGGACGACATCCTTATTGATTTCGATACCGAATGCACTCGATATTTGCTCGGCTATCTTCCGGCAGCCGAAGCGGGGGTTTCGCCGCTTCATCTCGACGATCGCGTGAATCAGTTCTTTTGAGGGACCTTTGGGCCCGGGGCGATGAGGCTTTCTGGAGTTATAGAGGAGGTAATACTTGCGCTTCACCAAGGCTTGGTGAAAGTACAGAAGCGTGGAAGGCTTCAGTATCACGGCCATCTTGCTCAAGCGTTCGCGTGACACGAAAAGCGCGCAAACTCCCAGCGTCAGTCGATCCGTTGAAGTCAGATTCGGAGCACATTGCCGCGAGCGCTTCATGATGAGCAACTGGTGTTTGACCGCGAGTGATTCTGCTGCCACTGCCCGAAGACCGCCCGGCCTGGCAAGCTTCGCCAGCGTGACCAGCAGATGGGCGGTCAAGATGAACATTTCTCGCACGGAAGCGAACTTTAGCGGTAAGTGAGCGATTCACAAGACTCCGTTTCGGAGGTGGTTTCTGCCAGAATTAGCAATTCGCCACAGACAGGCGAGAAAATAGCGCCTCCGGCCCCGCAAGCGGTGTTGCGTTCGGCTACACCTGGATCATCGTCGTTTAACTTGACACGCGGATCAGTCGGGAGCAGGCTGAGGATTGTGAGAGTGCTCGCCGTATCGCTGTTGGCCTTGGTGGTTATTCTTCAGGGCAGCCTCATCTGCACTGCTGCTCAAATCCGAGGGACACAGTCTGTAGCGTGCTTCGCGCCGACCTGCACCCATAACGAGAACGCCAGTCACCGGGAGTGCTGCAAATCTCTGCCGCATCCGGTGGACCTTCAGGTCAGTCGAAGTCAGCCGAATCGCGGCTCCGATTTCTTTTCCACCGCTATGATGCGTTGCCCGGCGAGACTTGGGTTCATTGCCAAGCCCGTCAAGTGCTTGACCGTCACCTCCGAGAGGCCCCCACCGTTGCTGCCCCTCGACGTTCTCTGCTCGCTTCAGATCTGATCGATTCTGATTAGGTTGCCCGAGTTGTCGCGCGTCTGCCGTGTGTGCAAGCTTGCGCGCGAGATCGTCAATGTTCCGAATTTGAGACTCTTGGCGCGACCGAAAAATCCGCCAGGACAAGAAGCGACAATCAAGAGGATCAATATCATGAAACTGTACAAAAACGTGATGGTGTCTGTGGCTCTGGTAGCCGGGCTAATGCTACTCGCTACGGCCGCCCTGCCCACGATTCGGGCAGATGCACAACAGGCGGCTGTCACAGACGACAACCTGAACCAGATGATAACTAACGCGAAGACGGCTGCAGACCACGAGGCGATCGCTGCGTATTACCAGCAGGAAGCTACCGCAGCGAAGGAAAAAGCAGACCTCCATCGGCGCGCGGCAGAGTCTTATCGGAAGCTGAACATTGCCCACCCGGTGGGTATGGCCAACCATTGCGACGGGGTAGCCGCGATGTGGGACAAAATTGCGGCCGACAACTCAAAGCTGGCGAAGGAGCACCAGGAGATGGCCAAGGCCGCCGCGCGAACTGGACAATAAGTCCACGATGGGCGGGGCGGCAACCGTCGCCCTGCCCGGAACGCCGCCCGGTTAACCGAATCGCAAAGCTATGGAGGGCAGCAACGATGGATCGAATAATCTCACTTCTTCTGTTCGCGGCATTCTTCTACTTCATGATGCGGTTTGGCTGTGGTGCACACATGGTTCATGGTCATCAACACGAAGGACACCAAGGGACCGGGCCCGGCGCCGGAAGATCGTCGAAAGATCCGGTATGCGGCATGGAGGTCGAAGCGGGTCGTGGCTATGCCGAGGTTTTCGCCGGACGTGAGTATCGATTCTGCTCCCGCAAATGTCTCGACAAATTCGACGCGAAGCCAGAGCAGTTCGCCCAGGCGTAGGAAGATCGTATGAACCGCAGTCTCTCATTCAGTGGCGTCGGTCAGGCAACCAGCTTGTTCCTGGCGGTCTCGTTCATCCTTTGCGTCGCGGGCGACCTCCTAATGCCGGTGCACGAGATGCACACGGCGTGGCAGCGCCTGTTGCCGGGTTTCGAGTGGATTAGCTGGGGAAGCTTTTTCCTGGGTATAGTCGAAAGCTACGCGTGGGGGTGGTACTTCACGCTGATCTGGGTGCCGCTCTACAACGTGATATCGGCAAGACAACAAGCGGCTTGATCGCCAGGCTGGCTGCCAGCCACTTGGAAAGACATTGAGCAGTCAAGTCATCGACCCGGTGTGCGGGATGCAGGTCGGTCCGGCCAACAGCGCCGGGTCGTTTGAATACAAGGGCGTGACGTACCATTTCTGTGGCCTCCGCTGTCTCGAGAAATTCAAAAACGATCCTGACAGCTTTGTAACTCGCGCGGAGCCGAAGATGGCAGCGGCAAAAAGCAGCGCTCCCATGCCAGTTGCGGCCGGGGACGCTCTGTACACGTGCCCGATGCATCCCGAAATTCGGCAGGACCATCCGGGGTCATGTCCGAAATGCGGCATGGCGCTTGAATCTGTCGCTCCAATCCAGGTGCTTTCGAAAGCAGAATACGTCTGTCCGATGCATCCGCAGATCGTCCGTTCAGAGCCGGGCAATTGCCCAATCTGCGGAATGACCTTGGAGCCGCGTGTCGTAAGCGCCGGCGTGGAGGCGTCCCCGGAACTGGCCGATATGACGCGGCGCTTCTGGATAAGCGTGGCGCTCACGATTCCGCTGATATTTATCGAAATGTCGGACATGATCCCGGGCCGGCCCCTTCAGCGCGTGATGCCCGCATCGCTGCGAACGTGGATTGAATTGGCGTTCGCAACTCCGGCCGTGCTGTGGGCAGGGTGGCCGCTGTTTGTTCGCGGCTGGCAATCGATCGTCAACCGCAGCCTCAACATGTTCACCTTGATCGGGATGGGTGTCGGAGTCACTTACGGTTACAGCCTGTTCGCAGCCGTGTTCCCGAATTTATTTCCCGATTCGTTCCGCGCCGCTGATGGTTCCGTACCGGTTTACTTCGAGGCCGCCGCCGCTATTACCGCGCTGGTGCTGCTCGGCCAGGTCCTGGAGCTTCGGGCTCGAAGCAATACCAGCAGCGCGATCAGAGCGCTCCTTGGATTGGCGCCGAAGGCCGCGCGTGTGATCGGGGCCGACGGCCGCGAGGAGGACATTGCGCTCGACCGCGTCGTCCCGGGAGATCGGTTGCGCGTGCGGCCGGGCGAGAAAGTCCCCGTCGATGGCATCGTGGTGGAGGGGACCAGCTCGGTTGACGAATCGATGGTGACCGGCGAGCCAATCCCCGTTGAAAAGAAACCGGGTGACCGCGTGATCGGCGCGACCATCAACGGAACTGGTGGATTCGTCATGCGTGCCGAGCGAGTCGGGGTCGACACACTGCTCGCGCAGATCGTCCATATGGTGAGCGAAGCTCAACGCAGCCGCGCTCCGATTCAGCGGCTCGTTGATGTGGTTGCTTCGTATTTCGTTCCGGCCGTCATATTGTCGGCCGTGATCACCTTCATCGTCTGGGCGACTGTCGGCCCGCAGCCCCGGATGGCCTATGCGTTGGTGAACGCGGTCGCGGTTTTGATCATCGCGTGTCCCTGCGCGCTCGGCCTTGCGACTCCGATGTCTATCATGGTTGGCACCGGGCGTGGCGCGACCGCGGGCGTGCTGATCAAGAACGCCGAAGCGCTCGAAGATTCTCGAGAAGGTGAACACGCTCGTCGTCGACAAGACCGGGACTTTGACCGAAGGAAAACCGCGCCTGGTCTCGGTCACTGCACTCGATGGTTTCACCGACGCCGACGTTTTGCGGCTTGCCGCCAGTCTTGAGCGTGGCAGTGAGCATCCGCTGGCGGCTGCGATTGTGGCAGGCGCCGAAGAGCGCAAGTTGACGCTCGCGACCGCCGAGGACTTCAAGTCGGTGACCGGCCAAGGCGTGACCGGGCGCATTGAAGGCCGCGCTGTTGCGCTTGGAAATCAGCACATGATGCGCGAACTCGGCGTTCCCATCGAGGCTGTTTCCGCCAATGCGGACGTTCAGCGAAAAGATGGCCACACCGTGATGTTCGTCGCGATCGACGGCCGTCCTGCAGGACTCATCGGCGTTGCCGATCCAATCAAGGCGTCCACCGCGGAAGCACTCAAGATGCTGCAGGATGACGGCGTCAAGATTGTCGTTTTGACCGGCGACAATCGAATCACCGCCGCGGCAGTCGCGAAGAAGCTTGGCATCGACCAAGTCGAGGCAGAGGTGTTGCCCGATCAGAAAGCTTCGGTGGTGAAGCGATTGCAGTCGGAAGGACGTATCGTTGCGATGGCCGGCGACGGTATAAACGACGCGCCCGCGCTGGCGCAGGCGCAGGTCGGCATCGCGATGGGCACCGGCACCGACGTCGCGATGGAGAGCGCGGGTGTCACGCTGGTCAAGGGTGATCTGCGCGGTATCGCGAAGGCTCGGCGCTTAAGCCGGGCGACGATGAGCAATATCCGCCAGAATCTTTTCTTTGCATTTTTCTACAACGTGCTTGGGATACCGATCGCCGCCGGCGTTCTCTATCCCGCGTTCGGCCTGCTGCTGAGTCCTATTATCGCGAGCGCTGCGATGAGTCTGAGCTCTCTATCAGTAATCGCGAACGCGCTCAGGCTGCAGAAGGTCGGTCTTTGATGGATCGATCCAAGTGCGAGGTCATGGGAGGCTGTGCACGAGAGCTGAGCGTCCGGGAACAGACATTCTGTGGCTAACAAGAGACCGCCAATCCGCTCTCGTGGGCTTGCTATGTGCGGAATACATGAGTCGGCACTCTTTCCAAACCTGGACGCGCTCGCACGAGAGCTGGCCGACGAGTACTGCAAATAGGCGGAGCATGGGCTAAATGCTGTGCTACCTGCATCCATCCTAGCTCGTTGTCTGGCGCCGGGCGGCCGAGGCAGTTTTAGCTCAGATCGGAAGAATCAAGCGCCGCGGATCGCTGTCAAACGACTGCCTGTGTGTGGCGAATTACTGATTTCCCCAGAATCAGCAATTCGCCACACACAGGTCTGCAGAAGATGTAATCTGCCGCCCACTGTGCTTGGGCCGCGCAGAGTGGACCAGAAGTTTGCGATCGTCGCGAAGTTTCCGGAGTAATCAGCAGGGAAACATAATGTGAAGAAACCTCGGTCGCTCGACGAGCAGGCGCCCGCTCCCCCAGGGAACACAGGTCGTTGCGCCCCACTCGCAGCGAGCGCTGGCGCATCGAGACCTCGCTGGGCTGCGCTCCCTCGCGCCACTGCGCGCGCCAGTACTTGTTAATTTAGATCACTGAAGGCTTCAGAACATCGCCGGCATTCCTGAGCGCTCTGTCCGTGAACTTCTTTGGCCCTGACACGGACGCTCGATGCCCGCAGCACCATTGCGGGCGCCTACGCCGACGATGATCAATTCTTTTGCGCGAATGCTGCCGCAAGCTCCCCCGCAAGCCGGCCACTTGCAGCCGCAGCATCAGACAGCAACGAGTGCGAGCCTACCCAATCACCAGCGATGCAAAGGCCCGAAAAGCCTGGCACCGCTACCCCGGGCCGCCCGGCAAGACCCCGATATCGGGCCAGCGGTTCCGAATACATAACCGGCATCTTCCAGAAGAATTGACTGGCACGAACATATGAGCGCCACCCCGGCTGGACCAAATCAGCGAAGCCCTCGAGTTCCGCAAGTAGCAACGTTTTGTCGAGCTGCTGGTCCGGCTGCAGGTATCGCAGAACATGCACTAGCGCACCGCCCTCAGGCGCCAACCGGGCAGCTGAACTGTGAACAGACAGATAGAGTGGTTCATCGAGGCCGAGAGCAAAATTGTGCCGCGGCTCAGGTAATTGCGATAGTCCAAGGTCCAGGCATGCGGCGTACACCGCAACGGATCGGTCGGCTGCGACCCGCAACGCCTCCGCGTAAGGGAGCAGTTCCAAAGCATCTCGCGGCGGCACAGCAATCACGACGGCGGGCGCGGAAACTGAGTTCCCACTACTAGTCTCGACGCGCCACGTTTGCCCTGGCTTAATCGCTGTCACACGCTGGCCGACACCGAGCAGACATCGGCCCGCATCGGCACGGGCCGCCAGTGCCGAGACCAATTGGTTCCAGCCATCGTCCACGTAAACGACGTTTTTCGACAAGCCCCGATGAAGCTGCGCGAAAAGCGTCGCACCGTCGGCGGCATCAGGATCGTGAATATAACTCGTCAGGCGCAGCATGGCGGAGATCAACTCTCGGACATGCGGCGACTGCGAGAACTGTTCCAAGGCTTGGCGGGCGTTCACGCCTTGGCCCACCTCCGGCGCCGACTTGCCGAACCGGGCAAGTGCGGCGCCGACCTCTGCCTTCACTGCCGACGGATACAAGGTCGTCTCTGCCAGCCCAGACGCACCGAACGGGGCCAGGTGCAGTGTTCGATCCCGAACAAGATAGCCGGCCGCCAGATTGGGCACCTTGCCTCTTGGAACCACTCCCTGGTCGCGAAGGGCAGTGTCCAATGATCCGCCGCGATACAAGGCGTGCGGACCGTAATTGAAACAAAATCCTTCCTTTACGCGCGTACGCGCGCGTCCTCCGAGATCCAGTGAAGACTCATACAGCGCGACCCGGGCTCCGGCGCTCGCTGCAAGTGACGCGGCCCACAGCCCCGCAAGGCCTCCTCCGACCACGATGACATCGAAGTCTCGCATGCGATCGATCCTTTCGAATTCGGATATTTTGCATCCAAATTAACATGGATGATATTTGTCCGCAATGAGAATCGCGGAAGGTGTCGAATGGGCGGTCCATCTCTGCGGCGTGCTCGGCGTGGTACCGGCTGGATTCGATCTGCCGGCCGGCCGGCTCGCCGAGTTTCACGAGCTGCCGCCCGCCTATTTAGCCAAGCACCTGCAGGCGCTATCGCGAGCGGGAATTGTAACGGCCAACCGCGGCGTGAACGGCGGCTACCGCCTGGCCAAACCGGCCGCCAATATCACTTTGCTGGACATTACTTTGGCCATTGAAGGGTCGGAGCCAGCATTTCGGTGTACCGAAATTCGTCAGCGAGGGCCGTGCGCGGCAGCGCCCGCCGCATGCAAGCAGCACTGTCCGATTGCGAAGGCCTTCCTGGATGCGGAGACGCAATGGCGCAAAGCCCTCGCTTCGATTTCTGTCGCAGATATCATCACGACAGCCACCAGCGAGTCATTCGACAAGGAGCGCAGACGTACATTCCAGGCCTGGCTGAACGGCGCCGTGAAATAAGCGGCTGTCCCTACTAAAAACCCCATCTTAACCGGAATTTGAGCGTGTGTGTGGCGAATTACTGATTTCCCCAGAATCAGCAATTCGCCACACACAAGAGAGGACTTCAGAGCGCGCGCAAGCGGTCCAGAATCTCTTCGCTGAAGGCTTCGGCCGGAAGGACCTCGGGACCGATGAATGCTGCTGGAGCAACATCAACAAAGGTGCCGCGTGCGCGTTCCTGGCGGAACTTTTTCCGGCGCTCGCGGGCTTTCGGCCCGAACTGGGCGGTCAGAGTCGAAAATGCGGCGGCCGTCATTCTGAGCCGGCGCATTCGTTCGCGGCGCTCGTCGGCGTAGGGACGAAAGGCTTCCATGGTCCATCGGCGATCTTCCAGCATCAGATCGCGCACGATGCGCACGTCTCGATACGTAATCGACAAGCCCTGGCCGATGATCGGGTCATTGTGGCCAGCGGCATCACCGACAAGCACGACGCCCGGCGCCAGCGGCGATTCGGTCCAGGAGTCTTCGTTGCTGTACGAATTGCAGGGTCCTGCCGGAGTTCCGTTCGCCAAGACCTCGCTGTGGGGCACGCACTTCAAACGGAACGCATCGAGAAATCTGGCCTGATTGTCGAGCCCTGCGAAACGCCGCTTCTGATCGATGCCGTAGCACAGGTACAGGCGCACGCGCGTCGCGGACTGCGGAAACACGAGAAAATTGACGTCGTCTCCAGTGCCGATGGTTTGCAGCAGCGCCGGCCACCCGTCGATGTCGTCCACCAACATCCCCGCCATCAGGTGATGTGTAGGGTCGCGATGGAGTTCCACGCCGGCCTGTCCGCGCACGACTGAATTGCGGCCGTCAGCGCCTACCACCAGGCGCGGCTTGAGTTCGTAATCACGCCCTTCATGCCTGAAATGCACTTGTGGCGGGTTTCCGGAAACCACCCTCACGTCGCCGACCTCGCGCAGCATAGTCGCACCACTCTTCAAGGCGGTCGCGTTAAGCAGATTGCACATGTCCGGATGGCGCAAGCAGAGCGGAGGATTGATTCCCGCGCGCTCGAACGCCGAGAAGTTCAGCGCCTCCGCGCGCGCGGTCGCTTCGTCCACATCGTCGCCGAAGGTGATGTGCTCGCCGAGATGATGTCCGCCGGCCTCGATCAGGTTGTCGTACAATCCAAGGCGCTGCGTTTCGGCGACGCCCCAAGGCGCGATCCATTCACCGCGCACATGGTCGATATGAACGGCGGACTTTTCGAGGATGAGCAACGAAATTCCGGCCCGCGCGAGCGCGGTTGCCAGCGCGCTGCCGCCAATTCCACCGCCGATCACAAGGACTTCCGGGTTTTCCATGGCTTCAGGCGTGCGAGGCGCTCGCCGGGGGAAACGTCACGTCGGGGCGCCCAGCCACACGATGCCGAGCGGTGCTCGCCCGCCAGGTCCGCCCCATCTCTCGCAGCATCGGCGGGTAGACGATCAGGTGCCGGAACGGCCTGATCGCGGCCATGTAGGCGGAACCGAGCAGTCCGTTTGGCTTCACGTAGACGGCCATATGGGCGCGGAACCCGCCCGTCTCGTCCGGGACCCGGCCAATGTGCATCACCCCGTGCATGGTCCGGTTGGCGATCTCCGCCGCCCACTCGTCCTCGAGCAGGTACAGCGAGGTGAAGGGGAGCGCGCCGAAGTCTGGGCCGGATGGGGCGTCGCGCAGATCTGCCGGCAACCGGTTGCGGAGCGTCGGCACCCTGGAGCCGAGGCCGGTGTCCGGGCCGTCCCAACCGAGCAGCTCGCCGATCTTCCACCGGATCGCGAAGAGCGTGCGAACGGCGACGGAGGAACTTTGCGACGGGTCGGCCGAGGCAATCAGCTGCACGAGCCGAGGGAAGGCGTCCGGGCCGCCGACCCCCGGCAGCTCCCAGACATCCTCGAGCCGAAAGTCGCGGGTGAGCTCGTGGATCCGCCAGGGCCGGGAGGTGTGCAGGCTGTTCGGGAGCCTCATTCGTGGACCTCCATCCATACGGTTGCGTATAAGCTCAAGTGCTTCGCTTGAAACGCCCGCCGTCGACCGCCGGGCGAGTGTCCGAAAGAGGAGTATCGTGGGATTGCGAGCGGCCCCGAAGCGAGATCACCAAGGCTGGTATCGCAGCGGCTCCGCCGACGCCGATGAGGACCGCGATTAGGAGCAGCCCGCCGTATGCCCAGTCGTGGACCAGGCACAGCGTTACAGCCGCGGCGAAAGCGATTGTCAGTCGTCGCACTGGTAGTTCGTGCCACGCGATGCGCTGGCGGCCCGAGACGATTGCTGCGAATGGCACCATCGACGTGGTTTCGAGGTAGTGCCGATAGGGCTCGCCTCCGCGCTGCAGAAGTTTGCCATCCTGATGGTGTGCGCCTGCCACAGCCAGGATCGCCAACGACGAAAAGACGATAGTCTCGTTAATATGCGATGAGAGGAGCGCGTAGGCGGTTCCGACCAGAAACGTGGCGGCAAAGAACCCGTGCCGGGTAATTCGCTCGATTCCGTGCGGCTCCCGAAAGTTATGCCCGCCGGGATTGAAAGGCGAGTCCAGGAAACCAGCGAGGCTGCCGCCCATCAGGGTTATCCCAACCGCGATGACGGCGATCAACGCCCATCGAATTACCGGCACCGCACCCAGGCCCAAGCCGGCGGCGCCGTCGAATCGATGAGCCGCATAGTAGGCGAGCAATGCTCCGACTTGCGCTAACGCCACGGCAGAATAAAGCAGGACAAAGCGCTTTTCGCCGACCCGCTTGACCATCCAGGCGCGAGTCCTCGCGGTAGCCATTCCGATGTGGGTTGCGACGAACACTGCGGAGAGCAGAGCGATCATCAACGTGGGCTGCATCGGTATCTCCTTCGATAAGGATTTATCGCTTTCTCGCGATCTGTTTGGCTGCGAACTGAATGACTTTCTGCATCGCCTGGGGCGCGACGGATTGACCCTGGGTGAAGGCGCCGATGTTTGTGTCGACTATCGCAAAGAACGCGCGCATTCCCTCCAGCCGTCCATTGATGAAGGCGCGTTTTTCCGCCTGAGCGCCCGAGCCGCGGCGGCTACCCGTTTCCAGCGCGCGGCTGGTCTCGGCGACGCTGGCCAGCACTTGACGCAGATTCCATCGGAACCGACGTTCCATGATCTCACGCATCACGAGCCAAAAGTTGGTGGCGGCCTCGTAATGGTCTTTGCGAGAGCGCTCGACGCTAACGCGCCTGACCAAGTGCCATTCCACCAGCCCCCGGATATTGACGGAGATGTTGCTCTTGCTCTGTTGGAGCTCGTCGGCGATCTGGTCGAGCGATAACTGTCCCGGGGTAAGGTACAGGAGAGCGAAGATACGCCCCTGGAGCTGGCTGAGCACGCCCGAGGTAGCAGCGGCCGCGCCGATTCCGTCCACGAATCCGGCAGTGACAGTATCCATAACGTTCAGAAATTATAGAACGTTCAGAACGCCCACGTC
>CAWCTG010000001.1:0-192174 GCA_963798375.1 Binataceae bacterium (SeqCode) | reverse complement strand
GCAGCTTGAGCGCGTTGTGCTCGAGATACCAGCGCCCGTCACGCCCAATCCCAATCGGAACAATCTCGTACCGCGCCGGATCCATCGCCGACATCACGGTCAGCGCAGAGCGCAGCGAAATTTCATGCTCGCTCGAACGTCCTCCAAACAGGACGCCCACCCTGAGTCGCTTTTTTTCTGCCATCGTGCCGAATCGCCGCGCGCTTGATGGCGAAGATTCTGACATGGCGCGACCGCAGGTTCGAGTATCAACGCCGTTCAGGACGATTCCTTCTTAACATTGGGTGCAGAGCCTGTCCTGAGCGAAGCCGAAGGAGGTCACCCCTGCTATTGCCGGTAGTTCGGCGCTTCCTTGGTGATAAAGACGTCGTGCACGTGGCTCTCGCGCATTCCGGCGTCGCTGACCTTGACGAAGCGCGCCCGCTTGCGAAGCTCTGCCAGGTTGGCCGCGCCCAGGTAACCCATCCCGGATTGCAACCCGCCCACCAACTGCTCGATATTCGAGGCCAGCGAGCCGCGATGCGGTACGCGCCCCTCGATTCCTTCCGGCACGTGCTTGCCGTCGGGCACGGCGAGCTGCCCGTAACGATCTCCGGTGCGCTCATTCATCGCGCCGATCGATCCCATCCCGCGATAAAGTTTGTAAGTGCGCCCCTGGTAGAGAATCGTCTCGCCGGGGCTCTCCTCGGTACCCGCGAACAGCGAGCCGATCATCACGCTGTTTGCGCCGGCTGCAATCGCCTTGGTGATATCGCCCGAGAACCGGATTCCGCCGTCCGCGATCACCGGAATGTTGCGCGGCTCGGCAATCGCGATCGTGTCCATGATAGCCGTGATCTGCGGCACGCCGACTCCCGACACCACCCGCGTCGTGCAAATCGATCCGGGACCCATCCCGACGCGGAGCGCATCGGCGCCGGCGTCGCACAGCGCCTTGGCGCCCTCGCTGGTCGCGACGTTTCCGGCCACGACTTCGACCTCGGCCCATTCGCGCTTGGTTGCCTTGATCGCGTCGGTCACGTTGCGGGTATGCCCATGGGCCGTATCGATACAGATTACATCGACGCCCGCACGCCGCAGCGCGGCCACCCGCGCCTCGCGCTCCGGACCGACTCCGACCGCCGCGCCGACCCGCAGCCGCCCCATCTGATCCTTGCTCGCGTGGGGATGCCGAATCGCCTTGTCCATGTCCTTGACCGTGATCAGCCCGCGCAGCCGATTCTGATCGTCAACCAGCGGCAGCTTCTCGATCCGATGCGCTTGCAGGAGTTCCTTGGCGTGTTCGAGGTCGATACCCGGACGCGCCGTGATCACTTTGCTCGTCATCACGTCGCGCACCTGCTTGTCCAGGCGCCGTTCGAAGCGCAGATCGCGATTGGTCAGAATTCCGACCAGGCGGCCGTCCGAGACCACCGGCAGCCCGGAGATACGGTAGCGTTCCATCACGGCCACCGCCTCGCCGATCTTCTGCTCGGGACTGACGGTGATCGGATCGACGATCATTCCGCTTTCATATTTCTTGACGGTCTCGATCTCGGCGGCCTGCTCTTCGATCGAGAGATTGCGATGCACAAAGCCGATCCCGCCCATTTGCGCGATTGCGATCGCCGTGCGCGATTCGGTGACGGTGTCCATCGGGCTCGAGACGAGCGGGATGCGCAGGCGGATTTTGGGCGTCAGCGCGGTCGAGACGTCGCAATTCGCCGGCAGCAGGTCGGACGACTGCGGGATCAAGAGTACGTCGTCGAAGGTAAGTGCTTCGCGGAGTTCCTGATGCGCCATTGATTGACCCTCCTTGGGTAAAAAAAAGCCCGCGGATTTCTCGCGGGCTCAAGTCGGCCTTCAGTTTTTATACGCAGTCCGTTTAATCAGATGCGCCATATGCGACTTTAGCAACCGTCGCACCCCCGATCAATACGGTGTATCTTGCGGGCATCTATCTTCTGTCATCCTCGCATTTTCTGTCATACCCGATTTCCCTGTCCGTCATCCCGAGCGAAGCCGAGGGACCTCGGATCCTTTTCGTTGGTTTCCCTCCACTCACTTGCCGCACCACACTGGTTTGCGCTTTTCCAGAAATGCGCCGATGCCTTCCTGCGCGTCCGACGCCATCGCATTCTGGCTCATCACTTCCTTCGTGTAGTCGTACGCGTTGGCGGTATCGAGATCGATCTGCGCGTAGAACGCCTGCTTGCCGATCCCGATGATTAGCGGGCTCGCCTCTACTATCTGCATCGCCAGCTTGCGCGTCTCCGCGACCAGCTCCGCGTCGCCCGTCACCCGGTTCACGAGTCCCCAATCCGCCGCCGTGCGCGCATTGACGGGCTGTCCCGTCAGCAGCATTTCCATCGCATGCTTTCGTCCGACCGCGCGCGTCAGCGCAACCATCGGCGTCGAGCAGAACAGTCCAATCCTCACGCCCGGCGTGGCGAAACTCGCGCTCTCGCCGGCGACGACGAGATCGCACGCCGCCGCAAGCTGGCATCCCGCGGCGGTGGCGATCGCATGCACGCGCGCGATCACCGGCTGCGGAATTGACTGAATCGTTTGCATCAGTTGCGCGCACAGATCGAATTCATATCGGTAGAATGCGAGGTCGCGCCCCTTCAGTTCGCCGAGATCGTGACCGGCCGAGAATGCGGGGCCGTTGCCCGCGATTATCACCGCGCGCGCATCGACCCGCTTGCCGATCGCGCGAAGCTCGGCTGTCAGTTCCGCCATCATCGCGGTCGAGAGCGCGTTGCGCTTCTCGGGACGGTTCATCGTAATCGTGACCAGCCCGGCTTCTTCCTCGACGATCAGATTCCTTTGCGCAGTTTCGTTTGGCATCGCTTTTCACCTGCCTTCCATTCGCTTACTTTTTCAACCGCACACTAATCGCCCGGATCGTTTTTCCATTCTTCGGGATAGAGCAGCAGCAAATCCTGGCCGAGCGCGCGCACCAGGAATCGCTGCGTCTCGTTGATCGCGCGTTCGAGCGCGCGCCCGCCAATCAGCCAATGCCCGCGGCCGGCGATCGTCGCCAACTTCGCGCCGATCGACTCCGCAAATTTTGCCGTCCGCTCAAGCGGCGCAAAGATGTCCGAATCGCCCGCTACGATCAGGCGCGGCGCGGCTTTGCCGGGCGCTGCAAACTCGATCGCGCCCGCCATTACATCGGCGGCGATCGCGCCCGAATCGGGCACCATCCCATTTATCAAAGCGTCGCGAGTGAACGGATCGGAATCGGCGATCAATTCGAACAGTATTCTGCCGCGAGGCGGCTTGATCGGCCGCCGCCACATCATCGCGAGCCGATTCGCGATTCCGCCCACCAGCGGCGTGCGAAAGCCCGGCACCAGCGGCGCGTATGCGACCGCGGCCTTCACTCGAAGATGCGCGCTTAGTTTGAGCGCGACCAATCCCCCGACGCCGTGACCGAGCACGACTGCATCGCGGCCAATCCCGTCGATCGCTTCGCCGGCCAACGCGGCCAGGTCATTGAAGCTAAGTTTCCCGAGCGGATGCGTCGAGCCTTTGCCAACCGCAGCCCGCAGATCCGGAACGAATACTTCCCATCCGATCGACGCGAGATAACCGAACACCAGCGCAAGATGCCGCGGCGTGGTGAAGAGTTCGGGCAGCAGCACGATGGGCCACGCAAACTTGACCGGCTTGGGGCGCTCGCATTGCGCGGGGAAGCGGCCAAGTTCGACGTCGTCCACTGGTCTGCCGAATTATGCGGCCCGCGACGCGGTCGCCATCAGGCGCGCGAATCTGAACGAGGGAAAGGCGGCGCGCGGAGTCAGCATCTGCGCGAACCTGATCATCTCGTCCGCCGCCCATCGTTCGCGGTTGGCCGCGCGATGCGCCAGGCGGCTGCCCTGGTCGAGTGCGAGCTCGCGCGATACGCGAACGCTCGCTTTGTAGTACGGCATCAGCTCCGCGTCGCGCCGCCGCGTGAAATCAGCCAGCGTGGCGGCGGGAATCGAATTGCCGCGTCCGGCGGAAAACCAGCCGGCCGCGAGCTCGCCGACTATAGACGCGCTCATCAGCGCCAACGAATGACCCTGGCCGAAAAGCGGATCGACGTGCAGGCCCGCATCGCCGAGCAGGATCGCGCCGTCGGCGACCGGATCGCGACAGGTGTTATTGAGCAGACCGGAAGAAAATACCCTGCCCACCATCGTCGCACCTTCGAGCAACTTTCCAACCGCGAACGAGCGGTCGAGGTAGCGGCGGAGATTGGATGCGAGGCCGGTGCGAAAGGTTTGCATCTCGGCTGCGTCGAAGGCGGTGGCTGCGACGGTGAGTCCGTTTTCGCATCGGCAAACCAGGTTGCCTGCGCCGGGTGCGGACTCGAATTCCGTGACCAGTTCGTCGCCGAGCTGTTTGCGCGGAACGCCTTCGAAGTAGGCGTAGTAATAAGCGCGCGCGCATGGAACGTCGATCCGCTTGAACGCGCCGATACGCTCCGACGCGATCCGCGCGACCGCGCTGTGCATTCCGTCGGCGCCGATTGTCAGCGGCGCGCAAAACTCGTGGACGTCCGACTCATCCTCGCCGCGAATTCCCATGACGGCGCCATCCTCGATGCGCAAATCGATCACCCTGAGGCGATCGCGAAATGTAACGCCTTTGAAACTCCGCGCCGCGTCGATCATCGCGGCATCCATCAACACGCGCCCGAGACACAATCCGCGATCGTCTGCGCCGTCGTGCGCGAGCTCGCCGCAGTAGTCGAAGTCCGGACCGATCGAGCGCATCCGCGCAAAGCGGACCCCGCCGAGGCGCTCGAGCATTTCGAGCACGCTCATTCGCTCGAGAACTTTTGTTCCACCGCCGAGCACGATGTGGGTCGAAAGCCGGTCCGACGGGAAGGCGTCCTTGTCGATGAGCAAAACGCGCCGCCCGTCGCGCGCGAGGAAAATTGCGGCCGCGCTGCCGGCGACGCGCGCGCCAACAATTATCGCGTCAAAATCTTTTGCCGGCTCGGACATAAAGCTTGCGGAACTTCGCGGCGATCGAACCCTATCATGTTGAACGCGCGCGTCTGCAAGCAAGCGCCAGACAAAGGAAAGAGCCCCCTCTTTCAAGGGGGCTCTCCCGTGTTGCGAGGCCTTTCAGCCTCGGCTTAATCCAGCAGCAATCCCTGGCAGCCTTAGCCAGCCTTCGGGGTATTGGCCCGAAGGTAAACTCGTTAAGTGGTTACTTCTTTTTGGTCTTTTTGGCCGGCTTCTTCTTAGCCATATTTCTCTTTCGCATCGGTTTGGACTTGGTGGCCTTTTTGGCCCGTTTCTTTCTCACTGGCATAGGTACCTCCTCTTCCTAGGCTGCTGCTGGACAAGCACCCTTTCTTATAGATGAGGGTTCATCCCTCATCGATTCGGGCCGATTATAGAAACATGTTATTCTAAAATCAAGAGCCACGAGGCGATTTATAAAGAAATTTTAAAGTCGAAAGAGTGCAACCGAACCGGTCTGTTTCAGGTGTTTAGAATGTCGTTCAAAATTAGACCTCTTGAAGTCAGACCAGCGCTTGAATTACGATTGCGCGGATGACCCGGTTAAGCTTTCTACTGCGCCGCGAGTGGCTCAGCCTAATCTTCGGCGGGGTTCTCGTGATGCTGCTATTAAGCGCCCTGCTCGGCAAGCAGGGGCCGCGCGACCTGGTCGCCCTCCAGAGCCATCGCGCCGCATTGGAGCAGCGCCGCAATCAACTGGCAGCGGACAACGCCGCGTTCAGAACCCGCATTGCGAAACTTCGTTCCGACGACCGCTATATCGAACGCCTCATTCGCCGCGAGCTTGGCTACGCGCGCCCCGATGAACTGGTGTACAAGTTCGCCGACGAAGACGAGCGCGAAACGCCGTCGCGCTGAACTGCTCGCGAATATCAGAAAACGGCGCGCGAGATCAGCTGGTACTCGCGAGCCTGGCGTTCCAGCTCTTCGCGGAAATCAGGATGCGCGATCGAGATCAGCGCGCGTGCGCGCTGCGGAACCGATTTGCCCTTCAGGTTGACCATTCCATACTCGGTCACCACGTACATCACGTCGCTGCGCGGCGTGGTCACGATGTTGCAGTCGTCGATACGCGCGACGATTCGGCTGGCGCGCCTCCCATCGCGCTCGTAGGTCGAAGCGAGGCACAGAAACGACTTGCCCTCGCGCGAGGCGTACGCGCCGCGCACGAATTGCAGTTGTCCTCCCGTGCCGCTTATCTGCCGAATTCCGGCCGACTCGGAGCACGCCTGTCCGGTGAGATCGATTTGCGCCGCGTTGCAGATCGAGATGACGCGGTCGTTGAGCATTATGCGATGCGGCAGGTTGGTGTAATCGACCGATCCCGCAAAGCATGCGGCGTTGCGATCGAGAAAGTCGTACATCCGTTTCGTTCCCGCCGCGAACGTGTACGCCATCTGGTAGCGGTTGGTCGCTTTGTGCGCGCCAGTCACCTTGCCGGCTTCGTAAAGCGACACGAGCGAATCGACGAACATTTCGGTGTGAACGCCGAGATCCTTGATCGGAGCCGCCGCCAGCAGCTCGCAGACCGCGTTGGGCATCGCGCCGATCCCAATCTGGACGCAGGCGCCGCTGGGAATTTCCGGTGCGATTAGTTGCGCGACTTTCTGATCGACCGCGCTCGCGGCGGGATACTTCAGCTCCGGCATCGCGGATGCGCCCGCGTCCAGCACGAACTCGACATCACTTATATGCACCGCGTTTTCTATTCCGAAGACGTACGGCACGCTCGCGTCGGTCTCGACAATCATGGTCCCGGCTTTTTCGCTGATCGCCTTGTGATACGTGACCGACGGGCCGAAGTTGAAAAATCCATGCTCGTCCATCGGCGCCGTCTTCAACACCGCGACGTCCACCTCGATGAAGCGGCGATAGATGTCGGGCGCCTCGCCGAAGTTCATCGGTATATGATGCGCCAGGCCGCGATCGTACATCTTTCTTTCCAGCCCCGAAAAATACCACGACAGATAAACGAGATGACGTTGTTCGGGATCCGCCTCGACCGCCGCCCGCGGGCGCATCGCAAGGCATCCGCGGATCTTTACGCGCTCGAGCTTTTGCACTCGCCCAGCCAGCGCGCGATCGAACAAGTCCGGCTGCCCGAGTCCGAATCCGTACTCGACCCAATCGCCGGATTTGACTCGCGCCGCCGCCTCATCGGCGCTGACTTTTTTGCGCTTGAGTTCTCCCTGATAGGAAGTCGCCATCGGTAAGCCCTCGTATTGATTCCGGTCGATTTGCTTGACTGCGCAGCTGGCGTAGGATTCTCTTCAACCGGCGTACACCAATCAATGCCAAGTATCGAACCAGTCAAGCAAGCGCCCACCAGCGCCGAGCCTCCTCCGGCCTCGCAGCTGATACTTTTTCTGACGGTCTTCATCGACCTGCTCGGCTTCGGCATCGTCATTCCGTTCCTGCCGATGTTCGCGCATAGGATGGGCGTCGGCGCGGTCGGAGTAGGGTTGCTGCTTTCGATCTATTCGCTGACGCAGTTCGTGTTTGCACCGATCCTCGGCCGAATTTCCGATCGCGTCGGACGCCGGCCGATCCTTCTGCTGGGATTGCTCGGCTCGTCGATCGGCTACCTGATTTACGGATTTGCGGGAACGTTTTTCTGGCTGCTCGCGTCGCGCGCGATGCACGGCGCATGCGCCGCAACGATTTCGACCGCGCAGGCCTACATCGCCGACACCACCGACGACGAGCATCGCGCCAAGGGAATGGGACTCATCGGTGCGGCGTTCGGACTCGGCTTCGTGCTGGGACCGGCGCTCGGCGGAATCATGGGGCATTCGAGTTTGCGGGTGCCGGTGTTCTTTGCCAGCGCGCTGACGTTCGCGAATTTCATCTTCGCCGCGGCCAGACTGCCCGAGTCGCATCATGCCGATCGCTCCGCGCCGCTCGACCTCGCCCACTTCATCGCGCCGCTGCTGGCAATCCCGCGCCAGTTGATCCGCCATCGGCTGGCGCGGATGTTCGCGATTGCATTTCTGCTGACATTCTCGTTGTCCGCGCTCGAAGCGACGTTTGCGCTGATGGTGCCCGCGGTTTACGGTTACGGCGCGTTCGGCATCGGCGTATTGCTCGCCTTCTCCGGCCTGATGCAGGCGCTGGCGCAGGGCTATCTGCTGGGAAAAATCGTGGCCCGATTCGGCGAGGTGCGGCTGCTGAAAATCGGACTGCTCGCGATGATCGCCGGGTTGGCGCCGATGGGCTCGATTTCATCGCACGGCGCGTTGCTCGCGATGCTGGCGGCGGTCTCTGTAGGTTACGGTTTCGCAAGCCCGTCGATCTCAAGCCTCATCTCGCGCAACACCGACCGCGATTTACAGGGTGAAGTGATGGGCGTGAATCAGTCTGCCATGTCGCTCGCGCGCATCTGCGGCCCGATCGCGGGCGGATTCGCGTATCAACTGCTGGGACCCGCGGCGCCCTACCTTGGCGGCGCCGTTGTCGTTATGCTCGCGCTCGCGACCACCAACGGAATCGATGTACGCGCATCCTGACGCAACGGGGGAATACGATGTACGCGCTTCGCGGCTGCATTCTCGCACTTCATATCTTCGGCGTCGTTTACTGGATAGGCGGGCTGCTGATGATCGCCAGCCTGCTGGCGCGCGTGCCCGACGAAGTCGGACTGCCCAAGGAACGCTTCCTCGGCGTGGCGCGCGGATTGTTCGAGACCGCGACCAACGTCGGGGCCGCAACCACGATCGGTCTTGGAATTCTGCTGATCCTGATGGATCCGGCGGTGCTGCGGCAGGGATGGCTCCACGCGAAGCTGCTGCTGGTCGCCGTGCTGCTCTTTTATCACGTGCGGTTTTATCGGCGGATCATGTTCCTCGAGGATCATCCGAGCCAGTCAACGCGTCGCGAGTATCGCGTCATCCACGGGCTGGTGAGCCTGCTGTTGATCGCGATCCTGCTGCTCGCGGTGATGAAACCCTTCTAGCCTGATTTCCTGGCGGCTCTCCGATCCCTTGCCCGTTTCCGTGCAGTTCGCTCTCCCGATAACGGGCGAGGGAATTATCCTGCACTTGCGCGTTTTCTCCGGAAATCGCCAAGCTTCCTAAAAACCGATCCTTGAGTTCGCGGACCTTTGCAAAAATCGCGATCGGATCGTCGTCCACCGATGGATCGCGCTGTTTCAGATTCGCCCGCAGCTCGGGGCTGCCGGCGCGCAGAAATGGATTGGTCTGCTTCTCGTCGCCAATGGTGGACGGCACCGTGAACTTGTTCTCCGCACGCGTCTTCATGCTCCACTGGTGCTTCTTTTTCAGCGCCTCGTTCCCCGGCTCCAGCGTCAGCGCGAAGCGCAGATTTTTTTCGGTGTACTCGTGGCCGCAATAGACCTGGGTCGAGTCGGGCAGCGCCGCGAGTTTTTTCAGCGACGCGACCATCGTCGATGCTTTCCCCTCGAACACGCGGCCGCATCCGCCCACAAACATCGTGTCGCCGGTAAACACCGCGCCGAGGGTCGGAAAATAGTAGGCGACGTGCCCGTTGGTATGCGCCGGGATTCCGATCACGCGGCCTTCGAGCGCGCCGATTCGGATTTGGTCGCCGTCCGCCACCGGATTGGTCAACGCGGGAATCTTTCCGCCTTCCGCGCTCGCGCCGTACACTTTAATTCCCGGCAGCTTGGACGCGATGTCGTTGTTGCCGCCGGAATGATCGCCGTGCCAGTGCGTGGTCAGCACTGCGACGATCTTCGCGCCGTGCGATTTCGCCGCCGCGATCACCTTGTCGGCCTCGGCGCAATCGACCACCGCGCATTGCTTGCTGCCGTCGTCGATCACCAGGTACGCGTAGTTGTCCGACAGCTGCGCAACGGTGACTATTGGCATCGCGATTCTCCTTGCAGCTAGACGCCGACGATATTGTAGCCCACGTCCACGTAAAGCGTCTGGCCCGTGACGCCGCTCGAAAAATCGCTCAGCACCGCCGCCGCCATCTTGCCGACTTCCTCGATTTTCATCCCGCGCCGCAGCGGCGAGCGCGCCTCGACCTCATGCGCCATCGTATGGAAGTCGCGAATCGCCGACGACGAGAGCGTGCGCGCGGGCCCGGCGCTGAGCGCGTTGACGCGGATATTCTTGGCCCCCAGATCGACCGACAGATAGCGCACGCAGGCTTCCAGAGCGGCTTTTGCCACACCCATCACGTTGTAATTGGGGATCGCGCGGACCGCGCCGAGGTAGCTGAGCGTCAGGATCGATCCGCCTCCGCGCGCTTCCATCAGGGGTTCCGCGGCGCGAGCGAGCGCGACCAGCGAATAGGCGCTGATTTCCATCGACTTCGCAAAATTGGCGCGGCTAACCGTCAGAAATCGATCGCGGAGATCTTCGCGCTCGGCAAACGCGACCGCATGCACGAGCAGGTCCAGCCCGTTCCATTTTTTCTTGAGCGCCGCGAACACGGACTCGATTTGCGCGTCGTCGTTCACATCGAGTTCGCCGATCACGTCCGCCTGGATTTGCGCCGCCAGCGGACGGACGCGCTTTTCCAGGATCTCGCCCTGGTAGGTCAGCGCGATCTCGGCGCCCTCGGCGGCCAGCGTCTGCGCTATCGACCATGCCAGGCTTTTGTCGTTGGCGACGCCGACGATCAACGCCCGCTTGCCCTGTACTATACCCATGGCGAGTATCCTTATCTGCGACGATGCGCGCGCGGGCTCAGATTTCGATCTTCATCCCGTCATAGCCCATTTCAAGAGCGATCTCATCCTCGCGGCTCAGCACTTCGCGCCCGAGATGCGTCAGTACCATTCGACGCACCTTGAATTTGTCGCGATTGGCCGCCAGCAGCGGGTAGTTGAGATGAAACTTCAGATGAGCGCTCTCGTAGTAGGTGCATTCGCACAGGAACAGATCGGCGCCGGCGCTGAGCTCCACCAGCTCGTCGTTCCATCCGCTGTCGCCCGAGAAAACTATCGACTTCCCGCCGACGTCGATTCGGATCGACAGCGAGATTTCGGGCTTGGTGTGCGGACTGCGGATCGCGCTCACCTTGAACTTGCCCAGCCGCGTCGAGCTGCCCGGCTCGAGCACCACGAACTTCAGCTTGCGCTTGATTTTGTCGAGTTCGAAATGCGGGAACATCGCGCGCGTCAGCAGCCACGTCCGCTGCTCGAGCTTGGCCGGGCCCGCAATGGTCAGCAGCTTCTTGCGCGGCGTCTCCCACATGTAGTCGAGGATCAGAAACGGCAGGCCGGCGAAATGATCGCCGTGCAGATGGCTGATGAGCAGCAGGTCGAAGCTGTCGGTCGACACGCCGTTGCTCTTGAGCGCTTGCAGCAGGCCGGGCCCCGCTTCCATCAGGATCCGCCCGCCAGGCGCATCGATCAGATAGCCCGATTGCGAACGGCCGAAACTCGCGAACGCATCTCCGGTGCCCAACAGAGTCACGGTCACCGGCGCACCGTTCGATGCCGTGCGATTCGGATTCATTGCGGCGGCCTATGCTAATATCATCGCCGGATGCGCGCAAACCAGGGAGCGTCGCCGATGAAACAGGTGAAGACCGCAGCCGCTCTCGCGTTCGCTTCCGCGGTCATTGCCACCATCATTGCAGGATGCGCAAAATCCGCGCCGCCCTTGGAGGCCCCGCCGCGCATCTTCGCCAGTGCCGAGGAAGTCGAGCTCAACTTTCGCGGCCGCACGTTCGTGCTCGGCGACAACAATCAGACCGCCGAAGTGCGCCCGCTCGAATGGCGCAAGGACAAGTTCCTCAAGCTGCCGTTCTGGTTCGGCGTCAACATCCTGGTGCCCGGAGTCATGGCGCCCAAAGAAGGCGATTTCTACGTCATCAGCGAGGCCGCCCTCGAAAAGCCTTTGGACACGCCCGGCGAATGGATGATCGAAGCGGGCAGCTCGCTGGTGAAGCAGGAGACGGTGTTCGTAACGACGCGCACGCGATATCTGACGCCCGGAAAAATTCTGCCCACCATCGTTCAGTACATCGGCAAGCGCGAATTCAAACGCCCCGACGGCAAGACCGTGAATATTCCCGTGCTGCGCGAGGTCTCGTTGCCAATGAAATGGACGCTCGGCGGGATAATCCCGGCAAGCTACGCGAGATACCGGACATGATTCGATGCGGCAGGGCGATCGTCGCAGCAACCGCGCTTGCGCTCGTGTCGGTCGTCGCGGGATGCACGCCAGACAAGGCGCTCGACTTCGGACCGACCGGCGAGATCACCACGCCGCCCGAGGATCAGTTGAGCCGCGACATCATGCGCGATTTCGCCGGACGGGACTTCATTCTCGCCAACAACGATCACGAGGCGCACATCAGTCTCACCGATTGGAAGCCCGGCCGGCGCATCATCGTGCCGTACTGGCTCGGCGTCAATCCGCTCTACCCCGGATTTCTGCGCCCGACCGTCGGACATCTATATGTGATGAGCCAACCGACGCTGGTCCGCCCGCTCTCAAATAACGAGTACCTGATTCGCGCGGGTTCGAAACTCTTCAAGAGCGATACCGTCTTCGAGGCGACGCGGACGCGCTACCTCGATACCGGCGGGATGCTGCCGACGGTGGTCCGTTTCGTCGGCACGCGCATCATCACGGTGCCCAAGGACGCGCCCGCGACCGGAACGATCACCGAGAAGGTCCCGGTGCTCCGCGAAGTCTCGATGCCGATGCACACGACCCCCGACCAGGACCTGACCGGCTACGCCAAGTTCGAAGCAGCTAGTCCCGCAGCCCCACCGCAATAGCAAAATCGGCTCAACGAGGAGATTCTCCTTCATTTCGCATATTCCCAAAAAAGAAGGAAAATAGCTTGTCGAAACGAGAATCATCGGAGGATTGTTCGCCGCATGCTGTCGCACACGAAATATCTCACCATGAAGGTGCCCAACCGGATGGATTTCGTGAACATCACGGGCGAAGTTGAAAAGGCGGTGAATGAAAGCTGCGTGCGCGAGGGTCTCTGCCTCGTCAATGCGATGCACATCACGGCCTCGGTCTTCATCAATGACGACGAGCCCGGTCTTCACGAAGATTACAAGCGCTGGCTTGAATGGCTGGCGCCGTACGACCCAAGCCCCGAACGCTATCATCACAACCGCACCGGCGAGGACAACGGCGACGCGCATCATAAGCGCCAGGTGATGGGCCGCGAGGTAGTAGTCGCGGTCACTGCCGGCAAGCTCGACTTCGGCCCCTGGGAACAGATCTTCTACGGCGAGTTCGACGGCCGCCGCCCCAAGCGCATCCTGATCAAAGTGATCGGCGAGTAGGTTCCGTGCGAGATAACCGCCGCCATCGAAATAGCTTGTAGTTGGTGGTGTACTCGCTTCGCCTCACTCAAGCCCGGCTTTTCTGGCGAGGCTTCTCAGCTCTGCGCTGAATTGTTTCCGGATTCGCTCGCTATAGATGATTTCATCGCCGTATTTGCGTTCCCCAACGATGTAGTTGTGAAGACTGTTCATTCTATCTGGGAATGCAGCAGAATAGTCCCGCAAGAGCTCGCTGAGTCCAAAGTTTCGCGTCGAAGACTCAAGGGCTTCGAGGTCATCTATCGTGATTACGATCAGATTGCTGATCACGAAACGTCCAAGCCGAATCGGTTCCCCTTCCCAGTTGTTGACTGATGGGTTGAGAAGCATCGCGAATTCCCGACCTAAGAACCAAGGATGGAGTGGCGCATCAATCAGACAATCGTAAACCAACAGAACGGGTACGATGTGATCGCGTATGGACGTGCGTTGATCGGGTTTCCAATTCCCATCCACGAGTTTTCGGATCGAATTGGCAAGCTGCGCAACTCCTTTCTTCCGCCGTCGATCGCCGTCACCCTCTATTACGGATACACCATATTTCTTCCTGAGGAAGGCAATGTATTCTTCTGGCGAACTCTCAATCTTATCTTCTCGAATCCAGACCGCTTTGCTTTCGATCAGTATCGATCTGTCGCCGCAATCTAGATGACCATCGGCCAGTTGTACTTGATTTCCTGAATCTGCGATGCCCATTGGACTGGGCCTGAATCGACAAGCTAGCCCGGGACGGTCCGGGTACATGTTCGTCAAAAGGTGCGAACAATGACCCTCAAAGGCCGATCCAAAGATGCGCAACGCCTGATCGACATCCTGCACCATGAACAGGGGACCTGCCGTTGCCATTTCTCCGAGAAACACTGGATCCATCACGATTGCGAGGTCGTCGCGGAGTTTAAATATCGGCTTGTCCCGAATTACCCGGTGCTCGAACGCTGCGAAATCGGATTCAGTAGGTGTCGCCTTCCCTTCCCATAGCGATGCGGTAAGCTCACCGGCGGTTTGCGAGTGAAGCTCCATCATGCGGGAAAAGGGGGCTTGCAGATTAGCGATGGTTTCACCCGGGTTGAAAAGGCGGTGGCCAAACATCGGGTCTGTTCCAGCTCGCGTGTCGAGAGCCAGGCTCCGGAGAACGATAAGCAATAGACACGAATAGTATTCGTCTAGCGTAACTCCGGTGTTCAGGCGAAATGATTCTGGAAAATCAGGCAGAAGGCGGCAGACACGATCGTAGATGATATTTCGCCCACGAACGAATGCCTGCGTCAGATCCGGGCCTTTGGCCGTCTCCGAAATCGACCTCCTGAACCTCGAAAGCAATCGTAGCCGTCGGGTCGTTAGGTCGCCGTCCGACCGAAATTCATCACGGTAGACACGTTTCTCCCACAAACTGTTGACTGTCAGCAGCGCCTGGGCAAAGGCGTTGCGTTTCAGCAAGTCCGCAGCCATTTCGTCTCTGGATTCGCCATCCTGGGCAAAGAGAGCCGCCCAGCGAATGAGTTCCAACAATTGACCCCGAAAGAAAATCGCACAGGTTGGATACTGTCTGACGAAAACCTCGATTCGGGAAAACAGTTGCGGATCGAAGAAGCAGGCGACGAGCTTCAGCTGCTTTCGCAGGTGCCTCTCAAGCCAGCCTCCCGTGCCGTCGTTCAGGTGATCAGAGGCAATCAGGTTGAGTCGAGAGCATGTGGTGATGACTTCAGACTTGTTGAGCTGCTCGAGCAGTGACTTCAGCAGTTCGACGCTAGAATTCTGATCGGGATACACTGCCTCGAGTGTGAGGAAGACGCCGATCTGGTTATCTACGCTCGGGGCCGTTGCTTTCATTAGCGTAACCGTTAAGACTCTTCGGACTCTTGCAGCGTCGCGGTCTGCAGCAGTTCTGCCGGCACGTCTTCTAAAAAGCGCGATACCCGACCCATCACGAAGCCGAAGCTGCGGTCGAACATATGTATCGGATACGACAGGTACAGCTCGTCGCGCGCCCGCGTGCTCGCGACGTACATCAGGCGGCGCTCCTCCTCGATTTCGTCATCGCCCACGCTTTGCGGTCCCGGAAAGCGTCCGTCGGCGGCCCAGATCAGGAACACGACTCTCCATTCGAGCCCCTTGGCCGAGTGAATCGTGCTGAGCGTTAGGCGTTCGTCGTCGGAATCCGTCGCGAGCATGCCGTCGAGTGAATCGTTGGGCGGCTCGAGCGCCATGTCGGCCAGCATCTGTTCGAGGCTCTTATAGCGCTCGGTAAGATTCTGAAAATGTTCGAGGTCGCGCTCGCGCTTGGGGTAGTCGTCGGCGTACGCCTCGCGCATCACCGGCAGATAGTATTCGAGCGTCATCGCGATTTGCTCGGGTGGCCGCTTTTTGCCATCCCGCAATTCCGCCAGCAGCGCCGAAAGCCGCTTGAGGCCGCCATCTGCGCCGCCGCGGGCCTTGTCGGCAAGTTTCGCAATCGCGGCCGCTGGATCATCAACGGCGATGAGTGCGTCGATCGTTCGCTCGGCCGTGCGATGACCGATTCCCTTGACCAGCGTGAGCACGCGCAACCACGACACGGCGTCCGCCGGATTCGCGATGACGCGCAGATGGGCCAGCACGTCCTTGATGTGCGCGGTTTCGATAAACTTGAATCCGCCGCGCTTGATGAACGGGATGTCGCGGCGCTGCAGCTCGAGTTCCAGATCGAAGGAGTGAAAGCTGGATCGGAACAGCACCGCGATCTCGCCGAGTTCGACCCCCTCTTCGCGCAGCTCGAGGATGCGCTGCGCGACAAACCGCGACTGCATGTGTTCGTCCTGCGCGCGCACCAGGAAAGGCCGAAAACCGCCCTCGCGCTGCGTGAACAGCGCCTTGGTGTACTTCTCGCCGGCGCGTGAAATCACGTCGTTGGCGACGTCGAGGATTCCCTGGATCGAGCGATAGTTCTCTTCGAGCTTCACGATCTTCGCGCCGGGAAAAATCGCGGGAAAATCCATGATGTTGCGGAAATTGGCGCCGCGAAACGAATAGATCGACTGCGCATCGTCGCCAACCGCCATCACGTTGCGATGATTCATCGCGAGCAGGCGCACCAGGTCGGCCTGAATCAGATTGGTGTCCTGGTACTCGTCGATCATGATGTAGCGATAGCTGTCCGACAGCCGGCGCCGCACGTTCTCATATTGTTCGAGCAACTCGGCGAGCCGATACAGCAGGTCGTCGTAGTCGAGCAGGGCGCGCTCGCGCTTGTAGCTCTCGTAATTTTTCGCGAGTTCGAGAATTTCGGTCTGATGCTCACCGAGATGCGGAAAATCGATCTCGATTTCCTCTTCGAGCGCGCGCCGCTTGTTGCGCGCCATGCTGATCGCCTCGGCAATCGTGCTCTTCTTCGGAAACCGGCGCTCGCGCGACGCCAGTCCCATCCGCGTCCTCAACAGATTGACCACATCCTCCATGTCGGAGCGATCCAGTATGGTGAAGTTGGGCTTGACGCCGATCGGCGCGCCCATCCGGCGCAAAACATTGTTGGCGAAGGAATGAAACGTACCGCCCGCGACGGCGCCCGCGCGATCTCCCACCAACTGCTCGGCGCGACGCAACATCTCCTGCGCCGCGCGGCGTGTGAACGTCAGCAGCAAGATCGCACCGGGCGGCACGCCGCTCTCGATCAGCCGGGCGACGCGATAGATCAGCGTGCGAGTCTTGCCCGATCCCGCCCCCGCGACGACCAGCAGCGGGCCTTCGCGATGGGTCACGGCGGCAAACTGCGCGGGATTCAGCAGCTCGGCGTACTTGATCTTGAAGTTGCGCTCGTCGGCCGCCGACAGCGACACCGGCTTTTCGCGCAGGTAAATTACCTTGTCGGCCACGTCAAGCGGGATCCTACCACGGCGCGCGCCGCAAGTTGCGAGGCCCGCGATTGCCCCGACGCCCTACGGCAGCATCGGCCCGCTTGCCGGCGGGTTCTGCGCGCCGTTCTTGTAGATGCCCTGCATCGTCTTGTTCCACAGTTGATCGGGACTATTGGGCGATTGCGACCCCGGCGCGGCTGCCGAACCCGGCGACGCCGTGCGCATATCCTCCACGTGCGGATCGAGCAGGATCTGGTCAACCATATTGACGCTCGGATCGTTCAAGTACGCGGTCGCGATTCGTTCCGCATCGTGCCGCCCGAACTGGGTCGCCACAAACCCGGTCAGTATCAACTGCTTGCTGCCGCCCGGGGAGGTGGAGATCTGCGCGGTGACCATCGGCAGGCTGTTCAGATGGAGATACCTGGTGAGCGCGTCGCTGGCGCCCTGATCGATCACGTAGTTCTGCGCCCGCGCTACGCTGCACGTCGCGACCATCATGATGATCGCCGAGACCGCCGCAGTTGCTCTCGTCATCAAGTGCATTTGTCGTTGTCGCATCATCGTCTCCGACCATACACCTGATCGGACGCGCTGTCCCGGCGCATTCGACAAAAGAAAACGCGGGCGCCATCTCGACGTCCGCGCCTCTCTGTGCTTGCGACTATCCGGTTACGGAATCTGAATCTGCTGAATCTGTGCCGTCTCTTTCTGCACGACTTCGGCCGGCAGCGGCGCGTACTTGAGCTCCGGCGCGTACTTCTGTCCGTCGCTCAGCGCCCAGTGCAGGAACTTCACGATCTGCTCGCCGACATCCTTGTTCGTCTGCTTCTGGTAAACGAGCAGCCACGTGAACGACGAGATCGGATACGCATCCGCGCCCGGTGCGTCCGTGATCGACACGCGGAAGTCGGCCGGCATATTGCCCGCCACCGACGCCGCCGCCGCGGTCACGCCATCGAGGCTAGCATTGACCCAGTTGCCCGCCTTGTTCTGCAATACCGCGTACGGAATTTTGTTGTTGAGCGCGTAGATCAGCTCGACGTACCCGATTGCGCCCGGGGTTTGCTGAACCAGCGCGGTAACGCCCTCGTTGCCCTTGCCGCCGAGTCCAACCGGCCACTTGACCGAGGTTCCTTTACCCACGTCCGACGCCCAGCTCGGACTGACCTTCGACAAGTAATCGACGAAAATAAACGTCGTCCCGCTGCCATCCGAGCGATGGCATACGACGATGTCCTGCGACGGGATCGCCGCGCCGGGATTAAGCGCCTTGATACTGTCGTCATCCCACTTGGTTATTTTGCCCAGGAAGATATCCGCGATTACCGGACCCGTCAGGCGCAGCGTTCCAGTAAATCCGGGCAGGTTGTACGCGACCACGTCCGCGCCCATCACCGAGGGAAAGTGCAGAATTTTCCCGGGTGCTTCGGAAAGCTGCTGATCGGTCATCGGAGCGTCGCTCGCGCCAACATCGACGGTGCGATTCGAGAGCATCCGGATGCCGCCGCCCGAACCGATCGATTGGTAGTTGAACTTGATGCCCGGATTTTCTTTCGCGTAAACGTCGAACCACTTGGAATAGATCGGGTACGGGAAAGTGGCGCCGGCGCCATTGACTAACATGTCGGCAAATCCGGAGCGGCCGATCCCTGCGATCGCCAGGACTATGAAAAATACCAGCCTTAGTCGTCGTTTGAGCATCTTTTGAACCTGCTTCGAAGTTAGTCGTGTCCGTTGCATGGATCCGAGTGCGGCGCGCAAAAGCTATGCATCGGACATTAAGGGAGGATGAACCCGGCGTGTCCGTGGGTTGAATTCGGCCGCCTGGTCCCGGATTCCCGTGCATAATCGCGCTTTGGCGCGACCGTTTGCTTTTCTCGCCGTCGCTCAACGACAATCCAATTCCCAAAACGGCGCGTGGCAATTTTCAATGGGTAAATCACTCGACGGAATCAATATCGTTGAATTCGACTCTAACATGGGCGCCGCATACGCCACGATGCTGCTGGCGGAAAACGGCGCGCGCGCCATCAAGATCGAGCCGCCGGGCGGTTCGCGCGAGCGCGGCACGCCGCACTTTCACGTCCTCAACCGCTCCAAGCGTTCGCTCGAGCTGGACCTCCACGATCGCGCATCGCACTCTCGAATTGCGGACCTGATCCGATGGGCCGATATCGTCGTCACCGGCTTCACGCCGGCCCGGCTGAAACAACTGAAACTCGATCCCGAATCGATTCGCCGGATTAATCCGCGCGCGATTGCGCTCGGCGTGCCTCCGCTCGGCAGCCGCGGCCCCGACGCCGACTTCGACGCCAACGACGACCTGGTCGCTGCCCGCGGCGGAATCACCGGGAACCAGTGGGCGCGCAGCGGCAATCCCGTCGCGCTGGTTTTTCCGGCGGCGAGTTATTCGGCGGGCGTGATGGCGGCGACTGCGGCCGTCGCCGCGGTTCTGGCGCGCGGTGCGAATCGAGCGGGGGATGCGGTCGAAGTCTCGATTCTGGCCGGCGCGTTCTCGCTCCAGACCGGCGCAATCCTGAAACACGAGGAAATGATCACCCTCTACCAGGGTCCGCTGGATCCTCTAGGCCCGATTCCGGTTTATCGTTTGTTCGAGGCCGCCGACGGCAAATACCTGTTTGCCGCCTGCGGCAATGCCACCTTCTGGGGCAAGTTCGCGATCGCAATCGATCGCCCCGATCTGGTCGGCGACCCGCGTTTCGAAGATGCGCCGTGGGGGATCGCGCCATGGCACTGGGAGCCGCTCAAAGACATCATCGAGCCAATCATCCGCACCCGGACGCGCGACGAATGGCTGGGCATCCTCCGCGAACACGACGTCCCGTGCGCCCCGGTGATGACCCGCCACGAATTCATCGATCACCCACAGACGCGCGCGCTCGGGATGCGCACTGAAATCGACGACCCCGCTCTCGGCCGCATGATTCAGATGGGCCTGCCAGTGTTCCTCAGCGACACTCCCGGCGAAATCACCGGCCCCGCTCCCAAGGCCGGCGACGATCGCGCGGCGCTGCAATGGCTTGCAGAGCCAGAGCGCGACACATCGCCGGAAAAGGACCTGCGCATCGGCGAACGGCCTCCGCTGGATGGCGTCACCGTGCTCGACTTCGCCAGCTACATCGCGGGTTCGTACGGCCCGATGATACTCGCGCAACTCGGCGCCGCGGTCATCAAGATCGAAAGCCTCGAGGGCGATTCGTTTCGCCATTTCGGCTTCGGCTTCCTCGGCTGGAACCAGGGCAAGCGCGCTATCTCCGTCAATCTTACGACCGAGGAAGGCCGCGCAATAATCCATGGGCTCGCGGACAAGGCCGACATCGTGGTCGAGAATCTGCGCCCGGGCCGGATGCGCAAGTTCGGCTTCGATTACGAAAGCCTGGCGGCGCGCAACCCTCGCATCATCTATATGTCGATCAACGGATTCGGAAATCGCGGACTCGAGCACAACCAGCCCGGCTTCGATCCGCTGTTGCAGGCGCGTTCGGGCGTGATGGCGGCGCAGGGCGGCCACCACGGGCATCCGGTGTACCTGACCTGCGCGATTTGTGACTACGGCGCCGCGATGCTCTCCGCGTTTGGATGCGTGCTCGCGCTGCGTGCGCGCGAGCTTACGGGACGCGGCCAGTTATGCGAGACCTCGCTGTTGCAAGCCGCGATGGCTTTTCAGGCCGGCGACTTCGCGTTCTATCCGGGCCGGCCGGACATGGAAGATGGCGGCGCCGAGAATCGCGGGCGCTCGGCGCTTTCGCGCGCCTACGGTTGCCGCGACGGCAAATGGCTATTCATCTCGCTAACCGGCGAGACTCAATGGAACGCGCTACTGACTATTCTGCCGGGCCTGCCGAATACCAACTGGGATGCGGCCGCGGCGGAACCGAACGAGGGCGCGCTCGCGGCGGCGCTCGCGGAGCAATTTGCGAAGCTCGGCCGCGACGACGCACTCGCAGCGTTGAATAAATCCGCCATCCCGGCGACGCAGGTAAATCATTTAGGTGAATTGTTCGACGATCCGCAGGTCGTCGCCAACGACCTGATCGCCGAGTTGTCTCATTCGCAATGGGGCCGCGTGAAGCAAACCGGAATACTGACGAAGTTTTCCGCGACCCCCGGCACGATCGAACGCGCCGCTCCGATGCTGGGCGAGCACACCGACGAGATCCTCCGCGAGTACCTCGGTTACTCGGCCGGCCGAATCGCTGCGCTGCGCGCTGCCGGCGTTGTCAAGTGATCGATGGATCCTGAGGCGGCCGCCGTCGTCACTCCGCATCTGCTCGCGCGCGAGGAGCTGCTCTGGTGCGGACGCCCGCATGATACGAGCGCTCTTCGATGGCGCGCGGGCGCGATCGTACTGGTCGGAATCGCCGCGCTCGTGATGCGTTCGATCCCGCTCGACCCCGGTCTTGCCGAGCGTGCTGACACCAATTCAATTCTGGCGGCGGTGCTGGTCGGAGTTCTGATCGCGGAAGCGATCGTCTTCCATTCCTATCTGTCGAAGACGTTTTACGGCGTCACCAATCAACGCGTGATCATCGTGTCTGGACTGAGAGCGCCGGAGATGGTGGCAGTTTTGCTCGACCGGCTGAACGCTCCGCAACTCCGCATCCGGCGCATCTACCGCGATATAGAATTACGCGCTCCCAGTGAAGAGCTACTTCAATTGCGGCATCTGCCGTTCACGAACCCTTCCGTCCCTCCCGATTGGATCGGATGGCCCGAGTGCTACCGGCTACTCGCGCTTGAAGACGCGCGCCGTGTGTGCGACTTGATAGTCGAATCGGCGCACAAACTGCGATAGTCCGGCTCGGAGAGACACTATGCCAATGGTTACGGGCGAAACCGTCAAACAGGTAATGCGCGATCTCTACGGCTACGAAATCTCCGGCGCCGACGCGGATGCAATCGCGCACAGTGCGGGCGCGATGCTCACGCTCGCCGGGCACCTCGGGTCGATCGGTCTTGCCGGGATCGAGCCGCCCTTCGGCTATCCGGTGCTGTTGGCCGAAGCGGCCCGCCTTGCCAAAGCCGGGTCGTAATACCCGCTTCAATGCTCACTGCGGGGATTTATTCCGATGTCGATTCCATTTCAGGAACTACTCGAATTCGATGTAGCTACTCTGTCCGGCAAGCTGCGCGCGCGCGACATTTCACCGGTCGAGCTGACCGAGGCGTACCTCGGCCGAATCGAACAAACCGACGGATCGCTTCGCGCCTATATCACCGTCACCGATACGCTCGCGCGCAAGGCGGCGAAAAAAGCGGAGGCCGAACTCGCCGCCGGAAAATGGCGGGGACCATTGCATGGCGTTCCGATCGCGCTCAAGGATCTCTTGTACACCAAGGGGCTTCGCACCACCGGCGGCTCGAAAATCCTCGCCGATTTCAAACCCGATCACGACGCGACCGTGTGGACGCGCCTCAAGCGCGCCGGCGCCGTGCTGCTCGGCAAACTCAACCTGCACGAGTTCGCCTACGGAATCACGTCGTCGAATCCGCACTGGGGAATCGTCCGCAATCCGTACGCGCTCGACCGAATCCCCGGCGGCTCGAGCGGCGGCGCAGCCGCGGCGATCGTCGCGCGCAGCGCCGCTGCCACCATCGGCACCGACACCGGCGGATCGATTCGCATTCCCGCAGCGCTTTGCGGATGCGTCGGGCTGAAGCCGACCTGGAGCCGCGTCAGCCGCTACGGCGTCCTGCCGCTGGCCTACACGCTCGATCACGTCGGCCCGATCACGCGCACGGTTCGCGACGCCGCGATGATGCTGCAGATAATCGCGGGCGCCGACCGCAACGATTCTACCTCCAGCCGCGAGCGCGTACCCGATTTCTCAGCCGGCCTCGACGGCCAAATCTCCGGCATGCGCATCGGCGTGATTCGCGAACTTAACGACGGGCTGAGCGACGACGTCGCGCGCTCGTTCAATGCCGCGCTCGACACGCTGCGATCGCTCGGCGCGACCGTTGACCAGGTGACGATTCCCTCGCTCCCGATGGCCGGCATTATGAACGGCATTATCACCTGGGCCGAGGCGCTCGAGATTCACGAAGATTGGATGCGCACGCGGCCCCAGGATTACGGCGACGACGTTCGCCGCATACTCGAGATCGGAATGATGACGACCGCCACCAGCTACATCCGCGCCCAGCGCGCCCGTGCGCGCACCTTGGCCGAGTCGATCGCGGTGCTGGCCGATCGCGACGTGCTGGTCGCACCGGCCAGTGCTGTCGTCGCGCCCAAAATCGACGCTACTCAAATCCTGGAAGCGCGCGAAGACCGGGTGGATGTCGTCGCGGCGATTCTGCGCTTCACGCAGCCTTTCAATTCGACCGGTCAACCCGCCGTAGCTATTCCCACCGGCCTTTCGCCCGACGGACTGCCTGTTGCAATGCAGGTAATCGGCCGTCCGTTCGGAGAGTCCGAAGTAATACGCGTGGCCGCCGCTTATGAGAGAGCGCGTGGCGCGCTCGCACCTCCGCCTGAGATTGCGTAGCGCACCCTACACGATCCGCAGATAATCCGGCGAGGGCAGCGGCGGAAACTTTGCCGCCGGGATCGTCTGGTACCAATACGCCACCGACGCGATGTCGTCCTGCAGCGGCATGAACTCCGCGCCCCTGCGCGGATCGCCGGTCCATCCAAGCGCCTGAATAGTCACCCGCAGGTCGCGCGTGAACCTGACCGGATCCGTGATATGCCATCGGTACATTCCAAATCTCTGCTGCGATGCGTACAGCCCGTCTGGCCGAATCACTTGCGCCAATCCCGCGTAGGGCGTCGTGAACTCGCGATATCCTCCGTTTTCCCTGCCCACGTCGAAGTTGTACGAGCCGCAGAAATAATCCTCGGTGCCGGTGCCGCAGATCGTCGGGAACTCCGCGTCGCCGTCGATGAAAAACTTTATCTCGCCCTCGCCCCACCATCCGCTGTTGTGAACTCCCCACGCCATGTAGGTGCCGACGTATTGCCCGCGCCCCGTGACTCCGTCGACAATCGTATAAACCTCTTTGTAGCGGATCGGATTCACGCGCCGGAACTGGGCGTGGAAGTACGCCGCGTCAGTAGGTACTTCAGTGAGTACATAGTTGATCTGATAGAACAGTATCATTGCCGTGTCCGCGGTATTGGTCATGGTAATCAGGCATCGCTTTCGAAACGGCATTTCCCAATAGCAATTGAATGCGCTGCCGGGATTCACACAAACCGCCAACGACGAAACCTGCGCGTACTTGTTCCATCCGCACGCGAAAAAATCGCCGACCGGACACTCCACCGACGGTGCCGCTGACCCATCCCAATAAATCCTCATGATGCTCGAGCGCCACGGCCCCGTCGGCGTCATCCAGATTTGCGCGATCGCGCCCGCACCCGCGATGTCGGCCAGCACTTTTACTTCACCCGGGCCGATGACGACGTAGGGCGCGACTTTCCATCCACGGCCCAGCTTTCGCGCGGGACTGGCGGCCGGGTCGGGGAGCGCCATCGCGCCCTTGCCTTTTTCGCCGGTCGGATTTTCGGGACTTATCGAGCGGCTTTCTGCGGCTGAAAGAATCGCCAGATTACCCATATGCATGCCGAGCCCGTTGAACGATGCCATCGCGTGCGCCTCCTTGTGACGAGCCGCGCAATTCTACTCAGGTCACATCGTAATGCGGAAGGATTTCAGCGGCTCGCGCCGCGATTACAGCTCGAGATCGACGGTCACGAAATCGTGATCGGAGGCGCGGCGCAACAGAATCGGAGACCGCGGCGTGACGACCGCGGCGGTTCCCGCGATCGGACGAAGCTCGCGGACCGCGAGCCAATCAAGTTTTGGCCTCATCGAGCGCGGAATCAGTCCGGAAAAAGTGAAAGTCCCGCGATTGGCTACGTTGGCGCCCTCGATCTCGAGTCCGCGCTCGCGTAAATGCTCGAACAAGGGCTCGTATGCCTCAGGCGCGCGGAACCTGTCCGGATTGGCGATCATTTGCCGCACCGTTGCCAACATCATCGCCCGGCTCGATAGCTCAGTGGTCGTCGTATTCAGGTCGCCGCCGAAAATCGCGCGGCCTGCCGCCGGGAAGGACTCCAGGTAAGTCGCCATCTGGCGCGCGCGCTCGGCGGGCGTGCAGCGGCTGTGCAGATGCGCGACGCCGACGGTTACCTCTTCGCCACCGAATTTCACTCTGGTGACCAATCCCGTTGGCATGCCCACGCGCGACCAGTCCCGCATGCGTCTGGGCCATGCCATGGGAGTGGGCGGCTTGTGCATCGCGACGGCGGCCACCTCCTCGAACGGCGCGGCGCTTAGGATCGCATTGCCCATGTACAAGACGATTTCACTTTCGATCCCCGGGGGCCTCAGGCCGAACTCGCGAACGTACGCGCAGCTCATCTCGAGCGCCTCGGCGAGTTCCGTCGCAAGCTCACGGCCTGGCATCCGCTTCACTCCCGTACTCACCTCGCATAGCAGGATCACATCGGCGCCCTGGAGTGGCGGACGCTTGAGACATGCCAGGATTTCGCGGAACTTTCGCCCACCGGCCGCGTTGAGCAGCACAACTCGCAGCCGCGTCTGCGGCCGACGGCGCGCCGCCCGATTCACGACGATTGGCGGGAAATACGGCGTCGGCTTAGCGCCAGCCGTGGTAAGGTCGCGCGCGTCGCGGTCCATCGCCCGAGCTAGTCGGCCAATTCCTTTTGAAGATCCTTGAACGTCGTAATCGGCGGTGTGCAGGTGCGCTCGCGGCATACGTAAGCAGTCACATGACCGTCGATTTGCCGCTTGTCGCGCACCTGCTCGGGGATGAAGCGGGTTTGAGCGTCGGCATCGGCATCGGCATTGTCCGCAACGCAAACGAAGATCGCAAGATTCGGAACATATATGAGGCCGAGCCGCTCCGTCCATTCGAGCAGTTCAGGAGAGCTACGGCTGCCGACAATCACAACTTCGGTCGGCCCGCGCTGGTAGAGGTCCGCCGCTTCGAGCATATGAGAGAACCCGAACGGCTGCTTTTCGATAAATTCGCGAAACAACTTGAGCGTCCGCTCCGCCTCGACCCGGTAGCGCTCCTCGCCGGTGTAGCCGTGCAGCCTGAGAAGCGCCATCACGGCAGCGCTGTTGCCCGACGGCGTCGAGCCGTCGAAAGCCGCCTTGGAGCGGGTGATCAGTGCTTCGTGATCGTCGGAGGTGAAAAAGAATCCACCCTTTTCCTTGTCGATAAATCGCTCGAGGATCACGCCGGCCAGCATCCGCGCGTGCGCCAGATATTTCGCGTCGAGCGACGCTTCGTACACATCGAGCATCGCGCCCGCCAACTGCGCGTAGTCTTCGAGGTAGGCGTTGTGCCGGGCGACGCCGTCCTTGAACGACCGCTTGAGCGCGCGCCCATCCCACATCGACGCCATAACGAAGCCGGCCGCGCGCTCCGCCGCTTCCAGATACCGCCGCTCGTGCAGCGCGCGATATCCCTCCGCGAACGCACCGATCATCATCGCGTTCCACGCCACCAGGATCTTCTCGTCGCGGCCCGGCTTCACCCTTTGTTCGCGAGCCGCGAACAGCTTGTCGCGAATCTCGCGAATCTTCGACGCCATGTCGTCTTCCGGGACCTTGAACATCCGCGCGGCGTCGGCGAGCTCGATCGTGCGATGCGGAATGTTCGCGCCGTCGAAATTGCCTTCGATGGTGATGTCGAAATAGCGCTCCGCTATCGCGCCTAGCTCGGGACCAAGGACGGCGTCGGCCTGCGCGGGCGTCCAGATGAAAAACTTTCCTTCTTCACCCTCGCTGTCCGCATCCTGCGCGGCGTAAAAGCCGCCGTCAGGACTTGTCATCTCGCGCAAAACGTAATCGAAGATTTCGCGCGCGACGCCGAGAAACTCCGGCTCATTCAGCGCGCGGCCGGCGTCGAGGTACAGCCGCGCCAGCAACGCGTTGTCATAGAGCATTTTTTCGAAATGCGGCACCAACCATCGCTCGTCCACGCTGTAGCGATGGAATCCGCCGCCGATCTGGTCGTAGATTCCGCCCCGCGCCATCTTCGAAAGCGTGTGCCGGACGATTTCCGCCATCGCCTCGTCGCCGTCGGCCGCGTGCACGCGGAGAAACAGCGAGAACACGAACGTGTTGGGAAATTTCGGCGCCTGGCCCAGTCCGCCGTTGATGCTGTCGTAGTGCGTGGCGAGCGCGCGCGCCGATTCCGCCGCCAGTCCCGGCTTTAAGTCGCCGCCCGTGGGGACGTAGTTGGTTAGCGCGCCGAGCGCCTCGGTCAGCTTTTCGAGATTGTTGGTGACTTCCTTGGCGCCATCGCGATACGCGTGTGAAACCGCGGCCAGGATGCGCGGAAACCCGGGCATCCCATGCCGGTCTTCCGGAGGGTAGTAGGTTCCGCCGAAAAACGGCCGGCCGTCCGGCGCCAGGAACATCGTCAACGGCCATCCGCCGCGCCCCGTGATCAGCTGCACCGCATCCATATATATCTGATCGAGATCGGGCCGCTCTTCGCGATCAACCTTGATCGGAATGAAGTTCTCGTTGATCAGCCGCGCGATCGCTTCGTTCTCGAACGACTCCCGTTCCATCACGTGGCACCAGTGGCAGGCCGAGTAGCCAATCGACAGCATGATCGGCTTATTCTCCGCCTTCGCGCGCTCCAGCGCGTCCGGACCCCACGCATGCCAATCGACCGGATTGTACGCGTGCTGGCGCAGGTACGGACTTTGTTCGTTAATTAACCGGTTCGGCTTGCGGCCGGAACGACTTTCGGGATTGTTGGCCTGGCTCATGTATCTCGTTTCATCCTATCTGCCTCCCCGCGCTCTGTCATTCCGAGCGAGTCACCGTATGGCAGAGTATCGAGCGCGCCAGTTACAATTCGCTGCTATGGCCTCCGCTTCCGCATCACGCGATCCTGCCGCATTTCAGCGCCCCGCCGGCAACGACAACGATTCGCGATTCAGCCTGCGCGCCGGATGCGTCCTCATCTTCGCCGCGATTCTCTTCTTCGCCCGCCTGGGTGCGCGAGCGCTGTGGTCCTCGGAATTCCGATGGGCTGAAATCGCGCGCGAGATGCTCGTGACGCACAACTACTTCTGGCCAACGATCAACGGCCACGTCTATTACGACAAGCCGCTCGGCTCTTACTGGCTGGTTATTTTTTCGACACCGTTCACAGGCGGCCTCAACGAGGCTGCCACGCGCCTGCCCTGCGCGATAGCGGGCTTGCTTGCAGTGGCGATACTGCTGCTGCTCGTGCGACGCCTCTACGACGCTCGCACCGGATTACTCGCCGGCGTCATCCTCGCGACCAGCTTCAGCTTCGTATTCTATTCGCGCCACGCTTCCGCCGACGTCGAAACGCTCACCGGTGAGCTGGCCGCACTGCTGCTCTTCAATCACAACGAAGAACGCGGCGGTGGATTGTGGGTTGTCGGTCTATGGCTGATCATGGCGGCGACTTCGCTCACCAAAGGTCTGCTCGGATTCGTGCTGCCGCTTTTGGTGATTGGAGTGTATTCATGCCTGCGCGACGGCGGTGGCCGGTTTTTTAAAACGATTTTCCGCGGCTCTCTCGTTGATCGGATTCGATGGCTCATCGAGCGCAATCGATGGTTCTTCAACTGGTACACTGTCGTCGGCATCGCGCTGGGCGCGCTGGTGTACTACCTGCCCTTCGAGATCTCGTCGCGCCTGATGGGCTCTCAAAAGGGCCTCGAGATGGTATATCGCGAGAACGTGGTGCGGTTTTTCCACCCGTTCGACCATCGCGGACCCATCTACCTGTATGTTTACGTCATCTTCGCCCTGATGGCTCCGTGGTCAGCGCTCTTGCCGGCGGCCCTGGTAGAAACGCACAGCCTCCGTCATGCCGGCGCCGAGCCTGCTCGTGCGGATCGCTTCGCGTTGGTTTATTTCTGGGCGACCTTCATATTTTTCACTGTCTCGGGATCGCGCCGCAGCTACTATATTCTTCCGATTCTGCCCGCCGCGGCGATCCTGGTCGCAAGAACGCTCGCGTATCCAGGCGAATTGCGCTCGATGATCGCCCGGCGGCTGCTGACTATCGGCTACGCGATCGTTGCATTCGGCGCGATCGCCGGCATTGTGCTGCTGATTCCTGCCTGGGCGATCCTTCCGAGTCCCTACGATGCGTTGCCGGAACTGCCCGCCAGGTTCGCCTTCATCGTTTTCTGGCTCGTGTCGATCGTCGCCGTCGCGTACGTGATTCGCAAATTCAGCCCCTATCGCGTGGCAATATCGGTGGGCACCATCGCGTATCTGGCGATGGTTTATGTTTTTATTTTCGCGATGCCTGCGGCGGAGGCTTATCGCGGTGAAAAGCCATTCGGCTACGCGGTTCTGAACAAGATTGGCGGTTCGACTGACCGGCTCGCGCTGTACAAGACTGAGGGGCCGCTGTTCTATCTCAATCCGCCAAAGCCAATCCCCGAGTTCGAAAAGTAAGCAGGATTTGCAGGATGCGATCGCCAAGGGGAGCGTCCGGTGGATGATTGTTCGGCGTCGCGATATGCCCAAGCTTGACACTCCCACCACCGTCGAGCTTGGCGAGGCGTCATATCCGTGGGAGACCGACTCGAATTACCGAAATAAAGTGGTGCTGGTTCGCGTCGGCAGTGCGCCGTAGCAAGCGCGCGTCACAATCGCATCGGCATGACGACGTAGGTGTACTGCTGATCCGACTTCGTCCGGATAACGCCCGGGCTGACGTCATCGCTGAGCCCAAGCTCCACGGTCGAATCGCTGCCCGGCGGAATTACGCCCAGCGCGTCCTGCACGTATGCAGCATTGAACCCGATCGCGAATTCTTCGCTCTTGAAATCGACGTCCAGCGACTCGCTTGCTTCGCCCGTTTCCGGACTCGTCGATGAAACCGTCAGCGTCCCGGCCGATAGCGCGAATTTGACGCCGTGATAACGTTCGCTCGAGAAGATTGCCGCCCGCTTGATTGCCGCGAACAGCAAATCCCGCTTGACGGTCATCCTGTACCTCGACTGCTTGGGGATGACGCCGCGGTAATCGGGGAATTCGCCCTCGACCAGCCGCATCGAGATTTCGGTCGTCCCGCGCTTCAGGTATGCGAGCTGACCTTCGAGGTTCAACCGCACTTCGGCGTCGCCGCCCTCACCCAGAATTTTGCGCAGTTCCGAGAGCCCCTTTCGCGGAATGATCGCGCCGGTCTCCATCCTGAATCCGGGTACTTCGCGCTCGATCATCGCCAGCCGATGGCCGTCCGTTGCGACCATCCGCGCCGATCCCGGAGCGTTGGATTCAACGAACACGCCGCTCAGGTTGTAGCGGGCTTCATCCGGACTGACGGCGAAAATGGTCTTGTCGATCATCCCGGCCAGCACGGCAGCCGGAATCGTCAATTCAGCCTTCAGTTGTTTCTTTGCCGGGGTAGCGTCCTTGCCGGCGCTCTGACTTGGCATGGCAGGGAAGCTGCGCGGATCCAAGCCCATCATTTTGAACTTCGCCCGGCCACACTTCAGCTCGACCCAATCGCTGTCGAGCGAGGTCAGCGCGACTTCATCGCCTTCGGTCTCGCGCACGATTTCGAAAAGCTTGCGGGCGTTGAGCGTGAGGCTTTTTTCCTTGCCGGAACACGCGACCTGTGTGCGGATTCCGACTTCGAGGTCGGTTGCGCTCAAAGTCAGCGCATTTCCGTTGGGCTCGATCAGAACATGGCCGAGTATCGGAACTGTCGTGCGCCGTTCCACGATGCCCTGCACCAGTGCCAAACCGCTAAGCAGCGAAGCGCGCTCAATGGAGAGTCCCATGAATTGTCAGCCCGTCTCCTATTCCTGGATCTTAGATCTCTAAAAAAGAATAGCAGTAATAGCAGGAGTTGTGGATTTGTTGATTGATGGCGCAAGCACCCGAAAATGAAAGCCGATCCATCGCTGAAAAGCTGTCAACGGAAAACCGGCTGACCGACAGGGCCGGCCTTGTGCGCACCGGCCCTGTCGATATCGATAGCCTTATGCCCACCTCCTCCACAGCCTCCTCCACATCGACTCACGCGGCATTGGCGCGAATCGATTTAAGCTCGCGTTCGATTTTCTCGATCGAGAGCCGAAATGCCGGGTCACTGGTGACGCGCCGCAGAATCAGGTTGTGCGCGTGAATCACGGTCGAATGATCGCGCCCGAAATGCTCGCCGATGGTCGGAAACGAGCTGTCGGTCAGCTTGCGGCACAGGTACATTGCCACTTGACGGCAAAACGCGATGTGCTGGGTGCGCTTCTTCGACTTCAAATCCGTCAGGCGGATATGGAAAAAATCCGCGACTGTTCTCTGGATCGATTCGACGTCCGGCTTCGCGTCGTGATTGCAAATGAGATCCTGCAGCGCCTGCCGCGCGAAGTCCATCGTGATTGCCGATTGGTTGAACGAGGCCAGCGCCGCCAGCCGCGTCAGGCATCCCTCCAGTTCGCGCACGTTCGACGAGACACTCTGCGCGATATACATCGCGACTTCCGGCGCCAGCCGCAGATTATCGAGCACCGCCTTTTTCTGCACGATCGCCACGCGCGTCTCGAGGTCGGGCGGGGCGATGTCCGCAATCAATCCCGACTCGAACCGATTGCGCAGCCGGTCCTCGAGCCCGGGGATATCGCGGGGAACTTTGTCCGAAGTCAGGACGATCTGATGCCGCTCGGCATGAAGCGCGTTGAAAGTATGGAAGAATTCTTCCTGGGTGCGCTCGCGGCCGGCCAGGAACTGCACGTCGTCGAGGATCAATGTATCGACCCGGCGAAATTTCTCGCGAAACTCGCCCATCTTGTCGCGGCGCAGTGAATTGATCATCTCGTTCATGAAAACTTCGGAGGGCATGAACAGAACTTTTCTCGGCCGATCGCCGCTGGCCCAGATATGGTGCCCGATGGCGGTTACCAGGTGAGTCTTGCCGAGGCCCACCCCGCCATAAATGAAAAGCGGGTTGTATTTCTCGCCCGGCTGATTGGCGACCGCCTGCGCCGCGGCATGCGCGAACTGATTGGCCGATCCCACCACGAACTCCGCGAAACTGTAGCGCGGGTTCAGGGTCGGATGCCGATCTCCACGCGGCGCGGCTGCCGCCGTCGCACGATTCGCCGCCGACACCTTGCCGTTGCCATTTCCATTGCCATTTGCATGGCCATTGGCTGGGCGTTGCAGCGGCGTCGCCACGGCGGCATTCTCGCCGAGAGTCAGCCGCACTTCCATTTCCTCGCCTGCCTCCTTCGACAGCGCTGCGCGCATCAGGCTCAGGTAACGTTCGTTGATCCAATCGCGGAAAAATCGATTGGGCGCTTCGATGGTGACGGTCGATCCTTGATGAGCGACAAAATTGAGAGGCCCGATCCACGTCTCATAGCCGACCTGACCCAGCTCATCGCGGATGCGGTCAGCGGCCCTTTGCCACAAACCATTCATATCGCTTCCCCCTGCCAAACCCGGACCGCGCACCACGCTCCGGGACTAGCGCGCGGCATCAAATGCCACGCGAATTACGCACAAGCTTATCCACATCTGTGGATAAGCCATATTTCCTTCGTTGCAGCCGACAATTTGGCGGCGCTACGCGCCGGACTTATCAACTTGTCCGGGTTACGATCGGTTCTGTTAGGCCTAAAAGTCTGACCGGGAATGCGAGTGATATAGACGCGCTTCAAAGTCATATCCAACGCGCCGCGCGTGAACCCTTTCAGTGAAAAATGGTTCTCGAAAGATAAGAAGTGTGCGGCCAAGGGAACGTGATAAACTTATTTCGCGATCAGGACAAGCGCGGGAAAAATTTTGACGCTATGCGCGCGGAAAAAAAAGGAAATTTCTCTCGCAGACGATCGCGCGCCGCGCGCACGAAATTTCGCGCCGATCGCGCGATCGCGCAGGACCGCTCCGGAAGCCATTGCGCGCGATCTCAATTTTTCGCGTCGCGGCGCAATTCGGTCTCATTATGACGCGTTGCAATCGAATTTTTCTTCGCGATCGAAAATTTTTTTTGATCGCTCTGGATCCTCAGGAGAATCGCGATGACATCCCGCAAAAAATCAGATGAACTCTTCAATCGCTCCAGTGTTAAGATTCCTGGTGCGGTGAATTCTCCCGTTCGCGCGTGGAAGGCCGTCGGCGCGAAGCCGATTTTTATCGAAAGTGGCAGCGGTGCAACGTTGATCGACGCTGACGGCAACAGTTTTCTCGACTACGTATGCTCCTACGGCCCCGCGATCCTCGGACATGCCCATCCGCGCGTCACACAAGCCATCGCCGAGCAGGCGCGGCTTGGTCTGGGCTTCGGCGCGCCGACGCGCCTGGAGGTCGAGCTCGCGGAATTGATCTCGTCGGCGATCAAATGCGCACAGAAAGTCCGCCTGGTCAGTTCGGGAACGGAAGCCGGCCTCACTGCGCTCAGGATCGCGCGCGCGGCGACCGGGCGTCCGAACATAATAAAGTTTGACGGATGCTATCACGGGCATAGCGACTCGATGTTGGTGCGCGCCGGTTCAGGCAGTATGACTTTTGGTCAACCCGACAGCGCCGGCGTTCCATCGGCGCTCGCCGCGATGACGATGGTTGCGCGATATAACTCGATTGAGACAGTCGAAGGATTATTTCGCGACGCGCCGGAAAAGATCGCCGCCGTGATCGTCGAGCCCATCGCCGCCAACATGGGCGTTGTGAATCCCAACCCTGGCTCGCTGAAAGCTCTCGCCGAGATCGCGCACCGCAACGGCGCTCTTCTGATCTGTGACGAAGTTATATCCGGGTTCAGGCTCTGCTTCGGATCGGTTGCTGAAAGCATGGGCATCGCGCCCGACCTCATCATGCTCGGGAAAATAATTGGCGGCGGGATGCCGGTGGGCGCAGTCGCCGGCCCGGCTAAGATCATGGACTTGCTCGCACCGGTCGGTCCCGTCTATCAGGCGGGAACTTTGTCGGGAAATCCGCTTTCCGTTCGTGCCGGGCTCGAAACGCTTTCTATTCTAAAGGAAACCAATCCGTACGCCGCGCTTGACGCCGCCGGGGCGCGCCTTGAAGCCGGACTCGGCGACGCAATGAAAAAAAATGGCGAGTCGGGATGCGTCAATCGCGCAGGATCGCTGCTGACGATGTTCATCGGTCCCGAGCGCGTACGCGATGCTGACGAAGCTCGCGCGTGCGATGCCGGCAAGTTCGCGAAGTTTTTCCACGGGATGCTGAATCGCGGAATAAATATACCGCCGTCGCAATTTGAGGCTATGTTCATCTCAACGTCGCATACCAATGCCGACATCGACCGCACGATTGCCGCCGCTCACGAATCTCTCGGCGATCTCGCGCGAGAGAAATCTTAATACCGGGATGGCGCTAAGCAGCGGCCAGATGATGCGTTTCGCCGCGATCGGCTTCGAGTTCGCGTGGCCGATGATCGCGGGCGCAATTATCGGGCATTACCTTGATCTTTACTTTCGCACTGACCCTTGGCTGACGCTCGTGATGTTCCTGCTCGGAGTCTTCATCGGCTTCTACCGGCTGATCCAGGAACTCGCTCTCTTTCAGCGCGAGAATCGGGAGTCTTGATTCCATGTTCTCGTGGTCAATGCCGACGATTTCGTCGATCCAGCGCACCAACGTCGTCCTCGTCGTGCTCAGCGCCGCGATTCTCGCTTGGCTCGCCTCGATGCCCGTGGCAGTGGGATGCCTCCTGGGGGGAGCAGTCGTGATCGCGAATTTATGGATCTTGTCGGCGCTCGGTGGCCCTATCCTGGCTGCGTCCGGCGCCGGAATTTCCGGCGTGGCCGCCAAGTTAGGCGTGCTTGCGCTTCCGCTGAAGCTGCTGATTGTTGTCGGTCTCGTCTATCTTGTTTTCACCCGCGCGCGAGTTGACGGGATGGGTTTTGGCATCGGCGTCTTGACTCAGATGGCGGCGATTATTATTGAAACCGGGCGGGCTTCGGTTCGCGGTGCCGCCTGAATCAGCGTCGGCGGAGAAAACTCATTGCAGAAGTCAGTAAATTTCCTGGAACTGATCGGCGGCGGCAGGATCCCCGAGGTGCTAATCGGCACCTGGATCGTGATGGGCATCCTCATCGTGTTTGGATTTATCGCGCGAGCCTCGATTGCCGGCGCCGCCGACCCGCTAGTCCCTGACGAAGGGATCAGCATCCGCTCGGTCTCCGAGATGATCGTCGAGTGGCTCGACGGTTTCGTGAGTGAAGTCACCGAGATGCACGGGTCGCGCGCGATGGTCCCGTTCTTCGGATGCATCTTCATGTTCATCCTGTTCGCCAACCTCTTCGGATTGATTCCGGGGATGGAGCCTCCGACCGGCGACTCCGACTTGACCTTCGCGCTCGGCATCGTCTGCTTCAGCTATTACATCTACCAGGGCTTCGCCTCGAAGGGCGTCTGGTATCTGAAAAGTTTTCTCGGCCCGTATCTGCCGCTGGCGGTGCTGATGCTGCCGATCGAGCTGGCCGACAATCTGTTCCGCCCTTTTTCGCTCGGCATTCGTCTTTACGCCAATATGTTTGCCGACCATACCGTGCTCAGCATCTTCACCGGGCTGACGCGGCTCGTCGTACCGCTGGCATTTTATGCGCTAGGCTCGATCGTATGCGTGATCCAGGCGATCATCTTCGTGGTTCTTTCGATGAGTTACGTTCGACTCGCCGCAGGTCACGATCATTAGCAAGGGATTTTCGTGCCAGGGATTCCGCCCGGAATTTTCGGTGGTAGAGGAAGAGAGGTGGCCGGCTGCGGCACCCGGGGCGCGCGAAAAAGAAGGAGGATCGATAAAATGTTGCGACGGATTGGAACTGTAGTGACGATGGCCGGGATGGCCATCCTCGCATCGCCGCTGCTGGCGATGGCGCAGGAGGCCGCAGGGTCGGGTGCGCCGCTTCGCGCAGGCCTGATCGCGGTCGCCGCGAACATCGGCATCGGTATCGCGGCGTTCGGCAGCGCGCTTGGCCAGGGCCGGATGGCGGCCTCCGCGATGGAGTCGATAGGGCGCAACCCGAACAGCGCCGGCCAGATCTTCGTGCCAATGATCATCGGTCTCGCGTTCATCGAAGCGCTGACCCTGTACGCGCTCGTGATCGCATTCTTCCTACAGGCGAAGATCTAGCGATTACGGACTCGGACAATGTCGTAGTGACAGCGGGGCCCGGCCGGGCCCCGTTCCTTTTTCCTGTTCGCTGTTATCCCCGCCGTTTGGCGCCTTGCAAAATGTCGAACGGCGCGCGGCTTTTTTCCAGCTTCAGCAACACGTACGTCGCACCGGCGCCGCCATCGGCAGGCCGCGCGCTCGTGAATGCCAACACGTGCCCGCCAATCGCGCCGTGCGAGAGCCATCCTGCCGACGCGTGCTTGAGGACAGAATGCCTGCCCGGAGATCGCAGTCCGCGTCCATGCACGACCAGGACAGTCCGCAGCCCCTTGCGAACCGAGGCGATGATGAACTCCTTGAGCGCTTCCTTGGCGGCGCCCTGGATCATGCCGTGCATATCGAAATGCGCCTGCACGGCGAACTCGCCAAGGCGAAGCTGCGACACGAGTCGCGGGTCCAGTCCGACGCGGTATCCCTCGAGGTATTCGTCGGACTCGGTGATGTCGAAGGGCGCCTGTCCCGATACCAGGTCCGATAACTGCGCGATTACCTCCGCGTCCTCATCGACGATCGTGTGAGTGACGGGAGGTTCAAGCGGTATCCGCGACCTCCGATTGCCGTTGCTATTCAGCGGGCGCACGCCCTCGAGCGCGCGGCGGAGGAAAGACTCGTCATCGAGCAACTCGTCATGTAAGTCTTGACGTAAGTCATCTGCGGCTTGCGCGCGTTTTCCGACGACCAGCGCCGGCGGCGTCGCAGGCGTCGGCTTGATTGCCGGAGGCGAGGGCGACACCTCTCGCTCGGAGAGCATTTTCTTCAGGTCTTTGAACGGCGACGAAAAGACCCGCTCGGGCGCCGGCGGCCTTCGCTTGCCGTCTCGATCATCATCTTGGCGGCGATGCTTTCGCTTTTTTGCCATCGGAAGGAGCCGCAGGTTCCGGATACGTGCACGACTAGACAGACTACGCCGCGGACGCAATGCGGTTCAAACCGCGGACGCGAGCGGCAACCGAAAAAGCGATCGGACAGAAAAAACGTCGGCGCGAATGATGCGCGTTCGGCGCGCATCGACTACACTTGCCGCCGTGTCGCGAAGTTGCCTGATGTGAGAATCCTCATATGCGTCGTGTCATTGTAGTCGCCGCCGCGATTATCGGAGCCGTGGTGATTTTCGCCGGCGCGATCCTCTTCTATGCCGCGGCAAACCTCGAGTCGATCATCGCCGAGCGCCGCCAGCCCATCCTGGACAAGGTCAGCACCGCGCTCGGCCGCAATGTCCATATCGACGACATCAAAGTGAGCTTCGGCTGGGGAATCCTCGCCGACGTGACCGGTGTCCGGGTGGCAGACGACCCCGACATTTCGAAGAAGCCCTTCATCGAGGCGGGCAACGTTTACACCCGGCTGGAACTGATACCGCTGCTGGCGCGCCGGATCGAAGTCACCGAAGTCGTGCTCGACAAGCCGGTGATCCGAATCGTTCAGACTCGCGACGGCACTCTCAACGTCTCCACGCTCGGCAGGAAAAAAGTCGCCACCGAAGAGGAGTCGGGCAAAGGCAGGCGCAAGAAAAGCAGGGGCACGATCGGAGGCTCGCCGATGGCCGAATCGGGCCACGCGCCTTCGACGCTGAGCGCGCTGTTCGTGCGGAATTTCACGGTCGATGGCGGCACTTTGGAATTTGATACGGAGGGTGCGCCGAACGCCCCGACCGTCAACGCGATCGACCTCAAGGTGCGCGATTTCGGCTTTCAGGCGCCCTTCACCGTCGCGCTCACCTTCGCCGCACTCGCCGAGCAGCAGAATTTTGATCTTTCCGCGACGATTGGCCCCCTAATCAACAACGGCGCCATCGACATCGACGCGATTCCGCTGTCGGGCACGGCCAAGGTCGGCCCGATTCTACTGACGCAGCTCGAAACGATCCCGATGCTCGCGAGAGCAATCCCGCCGGAGCTTTCGATTTCCGGTCCGTTCAGCTTCGCCGCCTCCGCCGATGGCAATGTTCAATCGATCAAATTCAACGTCTCGAGCGATTTGAGCGCGTCCGCAATCGCCTTCGGCGACACGTTTAACAAGCCCGCCGACCTGCCGCTCAAGATATCCGCCGAAGGTTCGTGGACCGGCTCGGCGGCCGGCGTGACGCTTGCCAACGTCACTCTCGGCTATCTCGAAGCGAAGGCGGCCAACATTAGAGTCGGCGGTGGCATGACCGCAGCCCGCATCGATACCAACAACTTCAATGTCGCTTCGATCGCGCAAATGATCCCGGCCCTCGCGAAATACAGCCTCCATGGCGCCGCCGAGATTCATTCCGACGTGGCGATCACGGGCGGCAAGGTGTCGGCGGACGGCACGGTCGCGCTCGCCGATGCCGGATTTTCCGTCCCGGATCAGAACGCGTCGCCGCTGAGGGTTCTCAACGGTATCATCAAGCTCACGGGTACCAGTGCCGACGTTGGCCCGCTGACATTCTACCTGGGCGGGTCGGAGGTAATGTTGAAGTCGCATGTCGATCGGTTTCAGCCGTTGCTCATGAGCTATGAACTGAATTCGCCGTCGCTTAATCTGGCCGATCTCGCGCCCTCGCGGCCGCCCGGCGAAGTGATCAACCGGCTTTTTGCCAAGGGCGCTGTCTCGATTGCTGCGGTGACGGGTCCGGTCGTCGATTCTGAAATCACGTCGCCGTCGGGCAACCTCGCCAACGTCCCATACCAGAACCTGAAGGTGTCGCTGTCGCTGGCGGGCAAACTCGCCCGGGTGACCATGCTCAAGGTAAAGGCATTTTCGGGCCAAATCGTCGCGACGGGAGACACGCGGCTCGAGGCGGCGGCGCCGATGACGGCGTCGATCAGTTTCACCAATCTCGATATTCAGCAAGCACTCGACGCGCAAAAGTCCAAGGCCGCCGGCACTGTTCGCGGGTCGCTCGGTGGAAGCATCAACGTCACCGGGAAGACCGGCAGCTTCGATGAGATGAAGCCGACGCTCAAGGGTGACGGCAAGCTGATGCTGACCAACGGCAAGCTGGTCGGCGTAAATATCGGCGGTCAGGCGCTCAAGAAGGTGCGGAAACTCCCCGCTATCGGCAGTCTGGTTCCGGATGCGGTCGTCAAGAACCATCCCGAGCTGTTCACCGACCCCGACACCGACATCCAGCTCGCGAGTCTGAGCTTCGTGCTCGCCGGTCCGCGAATTACGTCGCACGACATCAAGGTGCAAACGGTGGATTACAATCTGCTCGGCGACGGATGGTTCGACATGGACAAGAATATCGACCTGGCGGCGCGAATCGTGCTCTCGCCGCAATTCAGCAAGGAGCTGATCGAGCAGAAGAAGGCGGTCGCGTTCATCGCGAATAAGGACGGACAAATCGACGTCCCGCTGCAAATCGTCGGGCAACTGCCCAAGCCGAAGGTCCTGCCCGACGTGACGGAACTTGCCAGTCGCGCTGGGACTCACGCGGTCCGGGGCGAGGGTCAGAAGTACCTCGGTAAAATTTTTGGCAAGAAGGGACTTCCGCGAGGATTGGAAAAATTGTTCGGCGGCGATTCCGGTGGAAAATGACGGAGGCTCCGGCAACGACAACGGATCGGGCGGCGCCGGTGGCGGAGCGCCCGCCGGCGGCTCCAAACCCCCGCCGAATCCGCTGGATCAATTGAAGAAATTGTCCTGGCGCACGTGCAACGCTACAAATTCATCTGCACGATCGTCGCGCCCGCGCCGCCGTGATGTGGTTCGGCGGCCCGAAACGACGCGCAATACGGCGACGTGCCCAGGTATTCCGTCACGGCTTTCCTCAGCGCGCCCGATCCAATCCCGTGGATAATCCGCACCTCCGCGCGATTGGTCAGGAACGCAGTGTCGAGAAATTCCTCGAGCTTGCGCAACGCGTCCGTCGTTCGCATCCCGATCAGGTTCAACTCGTTGCGCTCCCCGCCCTCGACGTTGAAGGTGACGGTCGTCGCTTTTGTCCGCGCGGGGCGATTTTCGGGCGCGCTCGCCGCCGACCTGCGCAGCCGATCGGGCGCGACTTCGATCCTGAGCCCACCGCGGCTGATTACAGCACGTCCCGATTCGAGCACGATCAATTCGCCGCGGATGTCGCCTATCTCGACGCTATCCCCGACCTTGAGCGGCGCATCGGACTGGGGTCCGGCGTCCGCAGCCGGCGCGAGGCTCTCGAGTTCCGCCGCCGCTTTCGTGATGAACCCCTTCAAGTCTGCGCGCGATTTCGCCTGCGTTTTCAGCTCATCCATCAGCGCCGCACCGTCGCGCCGGAGCGCCTCGATCAGGTCCGCTACTTCGGCGCGCAGCCGCTTGCGTTCCAGCTCGGCGCGCTCGCGCGTTTTTTCAGCGCTCTGAAGTACATCCTGCTCGATGCGAGCCAGGCTGGCCTCGCGCTCGCGCAACTTTTCGACCTGCGCATTCAGCTTGGCGCGCTCGGCGTCCAATCTTTTCAAAGCGTCGGTGAGCTCGAGGGTCCCGGCGCCCATCGATTGTTCGGCCGCGCTGATTATTTCCTCGGGCAGTCCGAGCCTGCGCGCGACCGCGAGTCCGTAACTCTGCCCGATCGTATGCGGCTTCAGGCGATATAACGGCGTGAGGCGCTCGGCGTCGAAATCCACCGCGGCGGCCTCGAACCCGGCTTGCGAGTATGCGTGCAGCTTCACCGCGGTCGAATGCGTCGCGATCGCCAGCATGCAGCGCCGCGTGCCGAGATGATTCATCAGGCCGATCGCGAGTGCCGCGCCCTCGGCCGGGTCGGTGCCGGCGCCCGGCTCGTCGAGAATGACCAGCGCCGGCTCGACCAGCGATCTGATTATCTCCGACAAGTTTGCGATATGCCCCGAAAAGCTCGACAGGTTGGATTCGATGGACTGTTCGTCGCCGATATCGGCGAACACGCTGCGAAAAACCGTCGCCTTGCTGCCGGCGAGCGCCGGAATCAGCATCCCCGCCTGCGCCATCAGCGACAGCAGCCCGACGGTCTTGAGCGCGACCGTTTTGCCACCCGTGTTCGGCCCCGAGATGACGATCCCGCGCTGTCCGGCGCCGATTTTCACATCGATCGGGATCACCTCGCGGCCGCTGGTCATCAGCAGCGGATGCCGCGCGCCGATAAAGTCGATTCCCTCGTCCACCAGCTGCGGCTCGACGCATCGAAACCGCTCGCCGAAAATCGCGCGCGCGTTGAGCGCGTCGAGCGCCACCATCGCGTCGAACGTGAGGTGCAGTTCCGGCGCGTATCCGCCGACCATCGCTGTCAACTGCGCGAGGATTCGTGTTTCTTCCGCCTCCGCTTCGCGCTCGAGCATCATCAGCCGGTTGTTCAGCTCGACGGCCCACATCGGCTCGACGAACAGCGTCTCTCCCGAAACGCTGCGGTCCTGCACGATTCCTTCGAACCGTTCCGCGTAGTTCAGCTTCATCGGCAGCACGAAGCGGCGATTGCGAATCGTCACGATGTAATCGGATACGAATGACTCCATGCCCGACGCGTTGAGCGAGCGCAGCAGGCGCGCTTCGAGTTCGGCGCGCTCGTCGCGCAGCCGGCTGCGCAAACGTTTCAGCTCGCGGCTCGCGTCGTCCAGGATTGTGCCGTCGTCGGCCAACGCAGCGAGCATCGCGTCGGCCAGTTCCTTTGGCGCGACAAGATTGCGCACCAACGCCGCGAGCTGCGGGAAGGGCTCCACGCGTGAGCGCAGGAAGCCGCCGACGTGGCGCGCCCCCACGATAAAATCACGCACTTTCACCAGCGCTTCGCCGCCGAGGATCGCGCCCGCGCGCGCCGCCGCCAGCACGTACGGCCGCTGATCGGTGAATTCGCTTATCGGGATCGAGCCGGCATGCGATCTCAACCCGGCCATCTCGGCCGTCGAATCGAGCCGGCGGCGCACTTCGACCGCGTCGATCGACGGGCGCAGTTCGGTGGTTGCCTCGCGCCCCGGCTCGGAGGCGCAAAACTCCATGACGAGGTGAATCACCTTGTCGAACTCGAGCGCTCTCAGATCGCGTTCTCGCATCGCATCGCCGCCGCCCGGCTTTTTGCCTATTGGCCCGGCCCTCAGGCTAATATCTAGCCCAACTTTGCTCCGCAGGCATCAAGGATACTCAAATGGATCGGATAGAATCCCGGCTGAACGCCAACTCCGAAGAGTTTCGCCGCAACCGCGACGCGATGGACTCGCTGGTCAAGCGCCTGCGCGACGAAATCGAGCGGATTCGCCTGGGTGGTCCCGCTCCCGCCCGCGAGCGCCACGTCGAACGCGGCAAGCTGCTCGCGCGCGATCGAGTCAAAAAACTTCTCGACCCCGGCAGTCCGTTCCTCGAACTGTCTCCGCTGGCTGCGTTTCAGATGTACGACGGCGACTCGCCCTCCGCGAGCATCATCACCGGCATCGGTCGAATCCATGGCCGCGAGAGCGTCATCGTCGCCAACGACGCGACCGTCAAAGGCGGCACCTATTTCCCGATGACCGTGAAGAAGCATCTCCGCGCGCAGCAAATCGCGATCGAGAATATGCTCCCGTGCGTTTATCTCGTCGATTCGGGCGGCGCTTTCCTGCCGATGCAGTCCGAGATTTTCCCCGATCAAGATGACTTCGGGCGCATCTTTTACAACCAGGCGCGGATGTCCGCGATCGGCCTGGCGCAGGTCGCGGTCGTGATGGGCAGTTGCACGGCCGGCGGCGCGTACGTGCCCGCGATGTGCGACGAGAACGTCATCGTCCGCGGCCAGGGGACGATCTTCCTGGCCGGACCGCCGCTGGTGCGCGCCGCAACCGGCGAGGAGGTCAGCGCCGAGGACCTCGGCGGCGGCGACGTGCATACGCGCCTGTCCGGCGTGAGCGATCACCTGGCCGACGACGACGAGCACGCGCTCCAGATTGCGCGCGCGATCTTCCAGAATCTCGGTCCTCGCACCGCCGCCGCGATCGAGCAGGACAGCCCCGAGGATCCGCACTATGATCCCGCCGAACTGTACGGCATCATCCCGGTCGATACGCGCAGGCCCTACGACGTCCACGAGGTGATCGCGCGGCTGGTTGACGGGAGCCGGATGCATGAGTTCAAGGCGCGTTACGCCACCTCCATCGTCACCGGCTTCGCGCGAATCTACGGCTATCCCGTCGGCATCGTCGCCAACAACGGCGTGCTGTTCAGCGAGTCCGCGCTGAAGGCCACCCACTTCATCGAATTGTGCTGCGCGCGGCGAATCCCGCTGCTCTTCCTGCAAAACATCACCGGCTTCATCGTCGGTAAACGCTACGAACAGGGCGGCATCGCCAAGGACGGGGCCAAGATGGTCAACGCGGTCGCCAACGCGCAGGTCCCGAAGTTCACCGTGATCATCGGCGCGTCGAACGGCGCCGGAAATTACGGGATGTGCGGGCGCGCATACTCGCCGCGATTGCTCTTCATGTGGCCGAACGCGCGGATCTCTGTGATGGGGGGAGAACAAGCCGCGAACACGCTGCTCACGGTGAAGCTCGATCAGTTGAAACGCGAAGGCGCCACGATGACCGACGCGGAGCAAAAGGAATTTCTCCGTCCCACGCTCGATAAGTACGAGATCGAGTCGAGCGTCTATTACTCGAGCGCGCGGCTATGGGACGACGGCGTGCTCGATCCCGTCGAGACGCGCGCTGCGCTGGCGCTGGGGATCGCGGCCTCGATGAACGCGCCGATTTCCGAGCACCCCGGCTTCGGCGTCTTCAGGATGTAGCTGGTTGATTCCCTCGCCCGACTGTCGGGAGAGGGCTAGGGTGAGCTGGTTGATTCCCTCTCCCGATAACGGGCGAGGAACCAGAAGATAGGGGAACCAGACAAACATTCGCGCGTTCCTCTCACTCCAGGAAATGTGCCCCGATGACGACGTTGGTCACCGCGAACGACGCCGGGATCACCCATCGCGAGTACCTGCGAATCCGCAGCCCGATATCGCGCCGCGCCTCCGAGCGATGCGTCACGTGGACCGTCATCAGTTCCACCACCGCAAGGAAAACGTAGATGTAGCACTCGAGGAAAAACGCATCGATGTACGTCAGGTAGGGCAGCCGCGGCATCGTCGCGGAGATCGCAAACGCGAACGCAATTACAGTCAGAATCGTCGTGACCGCGACCTGGATCTGGTTCGACAGGTCGCTCTCTTCGATCCAGAAGACCGCCCACGACAAAAACACCATCAGCAGCAACGGCAGGAACACTTTCCACAAATAGAAGCTTGAGCGCCGCTGGACGTCGATTTCGAACCTGGCTTCCGGCACGGTGAGCCCGCTGTAGGTCGGCGCGATAAGCAGCTCCGAGTGCAACGCGGTCAGATGCCACTGCGCCAGCGAGGAGAAGGTCTTGAATTCGCTGGCGGTCCACGTCGAGGTATCGTCCTGACGGAACTTCATCCGCGGGGCGTCCACCAGGAAGGGATGGATGATGACTATCAGCCGCTGCTGATCGAACGGGAAGCGTCTCAGCTCGAACTTCGACGACAGGCTTGCGAGGAAGCGCTCCGCGTACCTCACCGTGCCGTCCGGGCTTACCATGATCGAGACTTCTCCGCGCGAGCGGGGAGCCACGGCGTTGATCATCTCCAGTTGAGGTACCCAGATCTGCCCCATCGCGTAGTTACGCAGCTGGTCGTCAGGTCCCTCCGGGGTGTAGGCGAGCCGCTTGTCGATCCATCGCTCAAACAGGTACGCGTCGAGCCGAAACTGCTCGCTGACTTCGTCGATCGAGGCGATGTTCATGACGTGCAGGCCGATCACGACGTCGATCGGTTTGCCGTTTTCAAATGGCGGTTGCAGGATCGGATCGGTCGCGATGCTGGTCGGAGTTTGCCCCGCGCGGCCCGGCGCCGCCGACAGCGTCGCGCCGACTACGATGGCAAGCGCAAAAGCAACGATCCCCCGCCGCATCCCGGCTCAGCCTTCCGGCGCAAGCATTTTGTCGGCCCGCACCAGCCGGTCGAACTCCTCTCCCTTGAGCAACTTCAACGCAATCGTGGCCTCGCGCAGCGTGATTCCTTCCGCGTGCGCCTTCTTGGCGACCTTCGCCGCGTTGTCGTAGCCGATATGCGGGCTCAGCGCCGTCACCAGCATCAACGAATTTGCGACGTTGCGCCGGAGCTGTTCGCGATTGGGCTCGATCCCTTCGACGCAGTACTTGCTGAACGACGCGCACGAATGCGCCAGCAGCATCGTCGAATGCAAAAAATTGTGGATGATGAGCGGTTTGAAGACGTTGAGCTCGAAATTCCCCTGCGAGCCGGCCATCGTGATCGCCATGTCGTTGCCGATCGCCTGGATACAGACCATCGTCATTGCCTCGCTCTGCGTCGGATTCACCTTGCCCGGCATGATCGACGAGCCCGGCTCGTTCTCCGGCAGGATTAATTCTCCCAGCCCGGTGCGCGGTCCCGAGCCCATCCAGCGAACGTCGTTCGCGATCTTCATCAGCGAAACCGCCAGCGTCTTGAGCGCTCCAGAAGCCGCCACCAGCGCATCGTGCGCCGCCAGCGCGGCAAACTTGTTCGGCGCCGACTTAAACGGCAGCCCCGTGTACGCCGCTATCTTTGCCGCCACGCGATCAGCGAACTCCCGATGCGTGTTGAGCCCGGTGCCGACCGCCGTGCCGCCAATCGCCAGTTCGAGCAAGTCCGGCAGCGCCGCTTCGATGCGCTTCAAATCATAGTCGAGCTGCGCGACGTAGCCCGAGAATTCCTGCCCCAGCGTCAGCGGCACCGCGTCCATCAGGTGCGTGCGGCCGATCTTCACGATACCGGCGAACGCGTCGGCTTTGCGGGCCAGCGCGTCGCGCAGCTTTCGCACCGACGGAATCAGGTCGTGCGTGACTTCCTCGGCCGCCGCAATATGCATCGCGGTCGGAAAAGTGTCGTTCGACGACTGCGACATGTTCACGTCGTCGTTGGGATGGATCGGCTTTTTGCTGCCGAGCACACCGCCGGCCATCTCGATCGCGCGATTCGAGATGACTTCGTTGGCGTTCATGTTGGTCTGCGTGCCGCTGCCGGTCTGCCAGATGCGCAGCGGAAAGTGATCGTCAAGTTTGCCCGCGATCACTTCTTCGGCGGCCGCGGTCACCAGCCTGGCCTTGTCGGGGGGCAACTTGCCGAGATCGCGATTAACTTCCGCCGCCGCCTTCTTCAAAATCCCGAACGCACGCACCACCGAACGCGGCATCCGATCGAATCCGATCGCGAAGTGCAGCAGAGATCGCTCGGTCTGCGCCCCCCAGTAGTGGTCGTGCGCGACCTCGATCGCACCCATGCTGTCGGTTTCGACGCGCTTGCCGCTCCGCGGCGCCTTGTCGGCTCCGGCCAGCGTCGCGGCCACTGCGCGCTTGACGATGCTGGCCTTGCGCATCTTCGATCTCGAATTTGCTGCCATTTTCTATACCCCTGCTGGATTTCCAACGCCCTCGCGGCGACTATTCTAACCCGGCTGGCGCCCGATGACAGTGATTTTCCATCGCGATTCGCCCCCGCCGCTCTTTTCACGGGCGCTGTGCCGATATAGGTTATGACGAATACTTTGACAATAGCGACTAATTTTAGATCGAGATACTTTTTAGCTTTGATTTTAGGGGAGACTGCCAACCATGCCTTGGACGATTACCCGCCTTTGCCGCGACTGCGTTGACACCGGATGCGTCAGCGTGTGTCCCGTCGATTGCATCTATGAATACGTCGGCACCGACAAAGAAAAATTCCCCAACCAGCTCTACATCGATCCCGACGAATGCATCGATTGCGGAGCCTGCGAGCCCGAATGTCCGTGGGAGGCGATTTTCGAGGAGCCGGCCGTTCCCGACGTCCTCAAGGACGACATCGCGCTCAACCACGCGCTGCTCGAAATCAAAGATCAGTTCAAGGTGATGCCGTTCAAGAAGGTCGAGCATCCGACGCCCGAGCAGATCGCCGAGAACAAGAAAAAATGGGGCGTCGAGCCCTGAACGCCCGCCCTGTCCACACCGGCGAGCGCTATGCGTCAGCCAAGGTGCGAAACCCGGCCGCTTCCTTCAAGGAAGCTGCGTCCCAGCGGCGTCAGATCAACGAGTAATTCCTGGCCGGCGATGTGCCTTCGAAGGATAAACCCTCGATCGATCGCGTCTTCCCAAACCGTGAGCCTCGGGCATGACGTGCGCCAAGCGTCCATAACCTCGGAGTAGGGCCGCGGCCTGGCCGCTATCCACTGAAGAAAATCCAGAATCAAAGGCGCGAGCGTGTCGCTCATCGGATACTAATAGCCGAGCGCCAGCTCCGTGCATACGAGCGCCATCGCCCACATCGGGCTAGACGGCTGCTTCGATTGCAGCCAGCAATGAGCCGAGGTCGAAAGGACCGTCGTGACGCACGCCGTTAACGAAGAAAGTCGGCGTGCCGTTGACCCCGCTCCTCACCCCGCTGCCAAAGTCATCGCGCACGCGCTCAGCGTAAAGATGCGCCGCCATCTCTTTGACGAATCGCGGCACATCGAGACGAAGCGCATGCGCATACCGAACCAGGTCTTCCGCATCGAGCGCATCCTGATTTTCGTAAAGGATATCGTGCATCTGCCAGAACTTGCCCTGAGCGCCTGCCGCCTCCGCCGCTTCGGCGGCATGCTCGGCGTGCGGATGCATCTGGCTTAGCGGAAAATTCCGAAAAGCGAAGCGCAATTGATTCCCGAGACGCTCCTGAAGCGCCTTCACCACCGGATAGGCCTCGCCGCAATAGGGGCACTCGTAGTCTCCGTATTCGACCAATGTGACCGGCGTATCCGCCGGCCCCTGCACATGATCGTTCGTGCCGACCGGCGGTTTGAGTTTGGCGGTCGCAGCCGGAGCCATCGCGGCACCTCCTACTTTTTCGGCGCGAGTTCTTCGAGCGCCGTCAGTATCCCGTCGGCGCCGGGATTGACGCCGACCGGAGACAGGTAGCTCCAGCTAATCGTCCCCTTCGGATCGATCACGAAGAGCGCCCGCTCGCTGACACCGTCTCGATCCCGATAAGCGCCGTACAGGCGCGCGACCGCGCCCTTGGGCTCGAAATCCGCCAGCAGTGGGAAATGCAACTTGCGGTCTCTTGAGAAGGCACTATGGCACCAGGCGCCATCGACCGAGATGCCGACGATTGCCGCCTTGAACTTGTGAAACTCGGGGAGAACTTCATTATAGAGCGCCATCTGATCACCGCACACCGGACTCCAGTCGGCCGGGTAGAACGCCAGTATCAATGGAGCGCCGCGAAAGTCGCTCAACGAAACGAGTTGGTCAGGTGTACTGTGCAGCGCAAAATCCGGGGCCGCAGTGCCGGGCGCGAGTAATTTGTTTGCGTTTTCAGCCATGATGGGAAATCCCTCCTGAGTTTTCTGACAGATCCAAAATTGTTTCGCGGATTGTCGGTGCTGCTCTTTCCGGAGGCGAAGCGAGCAGTCAAAGCGGGCTGGTCACTTCAGCGTCGTGCGCCGCCCAGTCGCGGCACGCCATCGTAATACCGGTACGCGCCTGTGACAAACCGGCTCCATAACCGTTCGCCCGTTTCGCGACCCCGGCGGCAAAATGAGATCGCTACTGCGAGATGACCATTGCCGCGGTGCGGGTGAGCGGGATAGTGACCGACGAGACCAAACTCGTCAGCGGCGGGAAGTTGTAGCTAACGACCACGGCAACCACGCTCCCGGGCTTGTTGTTGGGCGCCCAGGTCGTGGTGACGGTCAACGAATTCGTGTTCAGCACGCCGACGACCAGGCCGTCCACGTAAGTCTGAACGCCGGCCGCCGACACCGGCTGCGTCGCGGTCGACCCATGGACCGTCGCATAGCGAACGGCCTGCTGGGCGCCATAACAAACGAAGTCGTAGCAATAGAGCGCCAGTGCGAGGTTGATGATCCCGAAAAACAGGGTCAGGCACGGCGTGATCACCAGCGCGAACTCGGCCATCGCCTGTCCCCGGTGCGAGCATCGGATCGCGGCGCGCAACCATCGGCGCCATAGCTTGATGCCGCTCGCTTTCATTTGATTATTGGACGACGCGCATAACGGCTTTGCCGGGCACTGTCATAGACGGCAGGATGCCCATGAAATTGACGAGCGGCGTGTACGGGGCGCTGGTGTTGACCTGCGTGTACAGCAGCCGATGGCTGCCGGCGCAATCGGTTGACAGGCACGTCGATGCGGTCCCGTTGGCGCATTGACAGAAGTGAGTCGCGGTCGTCGTCATCCCGACAATATTTGGCGCGTCGTTGGCCGCCGCCGCCTGCATCCCGGCGTTATCGGCCGCGGTCGAAAGATTCTGCGAACCGTACTGAACGCCGGCCCGCGCCGCGTTGGAAACCGAAATCGCGATATAGAACGCGCGGCCCGTTTCCACCACCAGCCAGGAACATCATCAGCAGCAGCGGCACACTGAGCGCGAGCTCCACCGCCGCCTGCCCACGCGTGCGACCGCCGCGCAGCCGCATCCAACTGGTCGCGCGCATCGATTCAACAGGCTCCGGGAATCGCAGTATCGTACTCATTCGGCCAGTATCGTCCCTTTTATCGGTGAGCCGTCGGTCAGCGAGGAATTAGTTGCTGCCCACCGTCGAGTTGCCGTTGATCACCAGCTTGCTCGCCACCACGATGCTGTAGCCGTTGACGGCGCTGTTTCCGTTGAAGGTAACCTGCGTCGTCGCGAAGTAGATCGCCCCGTTAAACGTCGAACTCGAATTTCCGGTTATCGTGCTGCCCGCCGCAGTGCTCGGGATCGAGCGATCCTGAAAAAACAGGATTCCCGCCAGAGCACCCGAGGTCGGCGCACTGAAATTCACCGTCGAGTTTCCGTTCAACGTAATTGGCGCGTAAGCGGCTGTTCCCGTCGTGTTGTAAAACGTCACCCCGGCTGCCGGTCATCACCGCGTTGCCATTTATCGTCATGCCGCCACCGGCGAGCACGTAGGTTCCCGCGTTGAAATTCAGCCAGGAATTGCCGCTGACCGAGATACCGCCGCAATAGGTGCCGGCATAGAGCTGGTAGTAACTGCCGCTGCTCCCCGTGTTCCCGCTCAGCGAAAGTGAGGTGTGAGCGCATGAGCCGGCGGCGGGCTCCGCTACGTATGCCAGCGGATCGGAGGCCGCAATCACCCCGGTCTTCGGCGTCGGCGTAAAACTGACGTTGCCGCTGGAGGTGTAATTGCCCACCACCCCGATCGTCGGCGCGGTAATCGTCACGTTGCCGGTGACCGCAAGACCGTTCGAGGCGCTCGAGTCCACCAGCAGACCGCAGCCGCTCTGTAGGGTGACGTTGCCGGTGATCGACGTCGCGCTCGAGGCCGTCGGATGCAGCACGTACATGCAGTTCGGCCCGTTGCCCTCATAAGCGACCGAACGCGCCGACACGCTCATCGAGCTGACTCCGAGCACGCGCAGAAAATAAGTCGGCTCGGGCATGGTGACGATCGCCTCGACGTACGCCGCGTTTGAGGTATTCGGTCCCATGCTCGGAGGATTGTTGATCGCCACGGTGACGCCGTTTTGGCCGTTGCTGTATCCGTTGCTCGCCGCGTCCGCTCGGCCCGCCGCCACCGCGTCGCCGTAATTCAGTTCCTCCGCGCCGGCCATCGCCGCACTGTCCGCCGCCGTCTGCATCATGTTCCTTTGGTCTTGCATGAAGCTGAAATCGGCGACGACGGCAATCATGCCCACCAGCGCGACCAGCGCGACGCAGATCAGCACCATGACCTGGCCGCTGGCGCTCGCCGCCACCGTCATCACGTTGTTCGTATCCCCACGCACTGCCTTGCGACGCGCCGCTGGAAAGTTGCTCATCATCAGTCCGCTCCAGCGCATAAAGCACCGCCCGTGCCATCGGATTAGTCTTCCGCTCGCTACGACATCCGCGGCAATCTGTCCCAAACTGACTGCGGACTGTCCGGTTATGACTCTACCGAAGGAAGGCTGACCGCTCGGCGGCCGGCAGACTGAGGCTGCAGACACGGAGCAGGTGGAGGAGGGCGCGTTTTAACATCGGGTGCAGGGGTCACCCCAGCTTACTGACCGGGGTGCAGGGGCCGACGCGCGCTGCCTCACACGATCCGCTTCTGCCCGTGCTTGAAACCGCCCTGTTCGCCAATCGCCTCATTACCACGCTCAGGCTCTGTCGGTTCGCGCTCGCGTTGGGGGTCGCGTTCAGGCTCGCGCCGCCGTCGGGGCGGCGGTCCCTCTCCGCGCGGCTCGCGACGGCCGCTCTCGGTAGGCACTATCTCGATCGATCGCAACAATCCTTCACCGGCCGAGCGGGTCGTGATCATCGGATCTTCCTTGAGCGCCAGATGCACCACGCGCCGATCGCGCGCCGGCATCGGATCGAGCCGCACCGGCTGGTGCTCGCGCTTGGCCTTCTCACCCATCGACAGCGCCATCCGATGCAATTGCTGGCGGCGTCGCGCGCGATACGATTCAGTCTCGATTGAAATCGGCGCCGCATCCTTGATTCGCCGCGCCAGGATCCGATTCACGACGTACTCCAGCGCGTCGAGGGTCTGTCCATGCCGCCCGATAAGGATTCCCGAACCGTCGCCCTTTATTTCCAGCTCGACCGTCTCCGCGTCCACTTGTATCTGCCGCACTTCGGTCCGCTCGCCCATCAGCTCGAGGATCTGCTTGAGGATTACCGTCGCCTCACGACGCTGCTCCTCGACATCCGCGCTTTTGCGCGCCGCCGCGCCGCCGTTTTCGTTGCTGTCGTTGTCGCCTGCCGTCGGCGCCGGACTCCCGCTCCGCGCGCCCTGCTCGGGCGCGTCATTGCGGCCTCGCCGTTGATTCTCGCGCCCGCGAGCCCGCCGGTCAGGCGCGGCGGCTTCCTTGCGCGATGGCGGCGGCGCTTGCGCAACCTGGGGGACTTGAGGGTTCGATCCTGCTTGCCCACCGACGCCGCCCGCAGCATCCGCGCTCTTGCGCGTCACTCGCACCCGCGCCTGCCGCGCGCCCATTCCGAGCACGCCCGCGCGCGGCGTGGCGAGCACTTCGATCACAACCTCGTCCTCGCGCGCGCCGAGCTGCTCGAGGGCTTCCCTGGTCGCTTCTTCTACCGAGGCGGCCGCCAGTTCTATCGAGTCGATATTGCTCATGTAGCCGGGGTGTATTGTTGGAATTCGCGGTTGAGGAAATATTGCTGGATAACTCCCAGCAGGTTCGACGAAAAATAGTACAATGCCAGTCCCGCCGGAAAGTTTATCAGCATGATCGTGAAAATCAGCGGCGTCAGCATCATCATCTTCTGCTGATTCGGATCCGGCGAGGTCGGCGTCATGTATTGCTGGAGGAAACTGGTCAGGCCCATCAGCAGCACCAGCACCGGCAGCCCGTGACAATGTACCATCGGCAGCTGCGGCAGTCCCGGTATATGCAGGCAGTCGGGCGTCGACAAATCATTGATCCAGCCGACGAACGGCGCGTGACGCAGCTCGACCGAGTTCAGCAGCGCCTCGTACAGCCCGATGAAAATCGGCAACTGCAGCGCCATCGGTGCGCACCCGCCCAGCGGGTTGACGTGATTGCGCTTGTAGAGATCCACCATCTCCTTCTGCAACTGCTCGTTCTTGTCCTTGTACTTCTCGCGCAGCCGCTCTATCTGCGGCTGCAGGCGCTGCATCTTCATCATCGAGCGCTGGCTTTTGATCGATATCGGCAGGAACGCAATCCGGATCGACACCGTCAACAAAATGATATCGACCCCGTAGTTGGGCGCGAGGTAGTGAAATAGCTTCAGCGTGCGCAGAAAAATCAGCGCCAGAATTCCCGCCCAGCCGAAATCGATCGACTTGCTCAGCGCCGGATTTACCGCTTCCAGAGCCTCCAGCAGCTTCGGCCCCATGTAGATTTCGCTGTGGATTCGCGCCGCGCCGTCGAACAGGATGCGCGCGATCGCCTCGTCACCCGCGTACGCCATCGTAAGCATGCCGGTCGTCGGCGCCGCCGGCAGAAATACCGCCAGAAAGTACCGATCGCCGAAGCCCGCGTACGTGATCGCGCCCGCCACCGCCGGCACTCCGGTCTTCAGCTTCTTTTCGTTCTCCGTGTAAACCTTGTCCCCAACGTCGGCCTGCAGTTCCGGGATATCGTAGTACCCCTGATGCGCCGTTAGGGGCTGGCTCATCGAGACGCCCAATTGATTCAGCGCCGCGCCGCCTGCGGCGGTGCCGGCCGTGACCGCCACGTCCATCGAAAACACGTAGCTGCTCGCCCGGAATGTGAAAATCTTGGTGATAGCAGTGCCGTCTGCCGTCTTCGCCGCAAAGGTCGCCGTCGCGTCCGCTCCCGCAGCCGGCTTGATTTGCGCCGGCGCGCTTGTCTCGTAGCTCAAATCGCGGTCGTCGAAGACCTGCCCGCCACGGGTCATCACCGCGCCGAGCGGCAGATGCCCTCCCGGCGGGATCTGCACCATCTCGTAGGGCGGACTGTCCTTGGCCGCGTTCTGCCGGTAACGCCGCAGGGTAAAACTCTTGAGCCGCGCGCCGCGAGTCGTGAACACCGCAACGTAAAAATCGGAATCCACCTCGACGGTTCTTTCGGCCGCGGCCGCCGCCGACGGCGCCATCGCAACCGACTGCTGCCCGCTTTCGACCGCGCCGGTGGCGACTGCGCCGGTGGCGACTGCGCCGTGGCACTGCGCCAGGAGCCGCAACCCCGGTGGCGCTCGCGGATAGTCCGTTGCCGAGCGCCTGCGCCGCCCTTGGCCGCTTTCGCCTGCTCGGCAGCCTGCTGCTGCTGTTGAGTAGGCGGCGGAAAAAATCGCTTCAGCACCAGCTCCTGGTAGGCGACTACCAGTACTATCGACAAAATTACCGCGATCAGAACTCGACTCGAATCCAAAATCAGTTCCTTGTAAGCTCCACCCGCATCCCGCGGCGGTGCCGATTTGTTTCAACATTGGATGCAGGGGTCACCCCTGCCGCCCGCACGGGATCGTACCCATGCCCGCCCATCGGATTGCATCGCGCGATTCGCCACAGCGCCATCGCACCGCCCCGAATCGTCCCGTATTCGGCGATCGCGTCGCGCGCGTACGCCGAGCAACTCGGCTCGAAGCGGCACGCCGGTCCGTTGAGCGCATGGATTACCGGCGAGATCGCCGCACGATAAATCGCGATAGCACCGACCGCCGCGAGTCGTGGCGACAACGACGCCTTCAATCGATCTGCTGTATATGCGCGCGGCATCAATTGCGCCCGGCGAAAGCGCCTTTGGCTGCCATTCGTCCGCTCAGGTTGCGCGCCGCCATGGTAAGTTCATTGTCGATCGCCGGCGACGCGAGCGTGGCCGCGCCGGCACGCGCGATTACGACTATCGACGCGCCCGCCGGAAGATTATCGCGGATTACCCGTCTGAAAATCTCGCGGACGCGCCGCTTCACCCGGTTTCGCACCACCGCGATACCGACCCTGCGCGACACCGTCACGCCCAGCCGCGCGCGCGCCGGCCCGTCATCCGGATAAGCCGCCAAATTACCCGCGTACACCACGAAGTGAGGGCTCTGGAATCGCATGCCGCTGCGCTGGAGGCGCAAAAATTCCGCGCTTCGATGCAGCCGGTCTGCCGCCGCGAAGCTCATTTGCGCGCGCACGGAGGTTAGCCCGGCTGCTTGGGCGGTATCGAGATTGCCAGGCGTGAGCGGCCTTTCGCGCGGCGGCGCTTGAGCACCTTGCGTCCGCCCGGCGTGGCCATCCGCGCCAGGAATCCATGGGTTCGTTTGCGTCGGCGGTTGTGAGGTTGGTAGGTCCTTTTCATTGCTCGTGGCTCGCGGCCAAAAAAACCTTCACTCGGGTTTGTATTCGGACCGATTCGGTCGGTTAGTTAGGTCGGGTGTCCTTCGTTCCGGCTTGATCCTTTTCTGGATGGATTACTGTTTGCGAACGACCCCGAACACGCAATCGAACCATACCGCGCGCCATTGAGCAAGCGCCCGGCGCCAAACGGTAGTGTCCTGATTTGAAACGTCGCATGATCCTCGGCGATTAGTGCGCGAGCAGTGACTTTCGCAACGCCTGGTTCTGGCTGGCTGGGTGAAGCCATATATTCATAATCGCGGAGCATAGGGTTGCGTCATCCACCTCACCTTGGATGCGTCCGTTGTAATACGTCAGCGTCTTCTCTTCGCTCGGGCAGAACACCACGACTTGGTCGCCGGGGTTCAGGTTCGGTATCAGTCGCCTCATTTCCAGGCGCCAAGATGCGAGTTGCGACGCGTCGCCTAGTTTGAGCCGGCGCATTTCGTCCATCGCGTTGTTAACCATAGTATCGGCACTGACGCTCCTGCCGGACTCGACGTCGAGCGCGTGCGGCTGGACGGGAGTGAATCGGTCGCCGACGACCCACAAGGTTGCGTCGTAAACGCGGATGCCCCATAACGTCTGACGGCCACGACCGAGCGGGCGGATTCCAGGCGCCTGCGACTGCACTGGCGCGGGCAGCGGCTTGGCAGTAAGCGGCTGAGCAGCCAGTGCGACGGGCGTGATGAGAATCAGCGCGACGACCGCAGACGCGAGTCGGGGACGCAACCTCGGATGGTTTGTCAGCGGGCGCGCGGTCGTCATAAACAGACCTCCAACAATTCGGGCAGTGACCATAGCCGATCGGTAATCCCGTCCTCTACTCCCCCTTCAGCCGCGGATCGTCGGCCGGCACGCAAATCGAGTACGAATACCGCTCAAGGGCGTTGTCGCTATCGGTCTTCTCCGCTGCGATCACGATCCCTCGATAATTTTCGCAGCTTTCCCGCGAGCTGAAACTATCGACCTGCTCCCACTCCGACAGCGGCGTCTGGCGCTGCAGTCCCTGCCGCGCACAATCGATCGACGGCGCCATCAGGATCCAGCCGATCAACGCGACCGCCGCGCCATCTCCGAACCTCATCCAATTGCTTATCGCTATATTCTCACCCGCCCGCAAGCATCGAACCCGCACCGTCACCTGCCGAACCGTCGTTTTCCCCCTTACCCTTCTAACAGAGACGAAGTCCCGCATCTTTTTCTTAACATTGGGTGCAGGGGTCACCCCTGCAAACCCACGGTGGGTTTTACTACAATTAAGTTCCTTTCGATGTACGCCGCCGACACCATCGTCGCGCCCGCCACTGCGCCGGGAATCGGCGCCGTCGCGATCGTCCGCCTGTCCGGTCCGCGCGCATTCGAAATCCTCGCCGCGATCTTTCGCCCCGCGCATTGTGCCGAACTCGCGCCCCGAACGATGCGCCTGGGCGATGTCGTCGATCCGGCAACCGGCGCCCGCGTCGATCGCGTGCTCGCGGTCGTGATGCACCGTCCGGCCAGCCTGACCGGCGAGGATGTAGCCGAAATCCAATGCCACGGCGGTCCATTCGTCGTCCGGCGCATCGTGGCGCTCGCGCTCGACGCGGGCGCGCGCCTGGCCGAGCCGGGCGAATTCACCCGCCGCGCGTTTTTGAACGGCCGAATCGATCTCGCCGAGGCCGAGGCCGTCGCCGATATTGTCGCCGCGCGCAGCGACTCCGCGCTCGCGATAGCGCTCGATCAACTCTCGGGCGCACTTTCCGCACGCGTCGCCGAGCTTCGCGCCCAGGTCGTCGCAATTCGCGCGCATCTCGAGGTCGAAATCGATTTCTCCGACGAGGACATCCGCCTCCCGTCGCGGCGCGAGGTCGGCGGCGAAATCGAGCGCCTCATCGCCGACGTTGCCGTTCTGCACGACAGCTTTGCGCGCGGCCTCCTGATGCGCGACGGGGTGCGCGCCACCATCGTCGGCAAACCCAACGCCGGCAAGTCGAGCCTGTTGAATCTCATCCTCGGCGCCGACCGGGCCATCGTCACCGCGGTCGCCGGCACCACTCGCGACGTGATCGAGGACTCCGTCCAGCTTGGCCCCTACGCGCTCGTTCTCAATGACACCGCGGGTGTGCGCGATTCGACCGACGACGTCGAGCGAATCGGAATCGAGCGCACGATGCGCTCGGCGCGCGACGCGGACCTGCTGATCGCGATGTTCGATTCGTCGCGGCCGCTTGAGTCCGCGGATCTCGACGTGATTCGCCTGACGGCCGGCCGCCCGGGACTGGCTTTGCTCAACAAGCGCGATCTGCCTGCCGCGATCGCGGCCGCCGATCTTCGCGAGCACGGCTTGAACATTCCGATCCTGCCGTTCTCCGCGATTCATCCCGAGGAAGCCGGCGCTCTGCGCGCCGAGCTGACCAAAGTCATCGCCGCCCTCGTCGCCCCAGTCAGGATGTTGCGTTCCGCGCAACTTCAATCCTCGCCTCGCCCGTTCAGTCACGGGAGAGGCCGCGCCTCCGGCGCAGATTTCACGGGAGAGGCGGCCGAGCGCAGCGAGGCAGGTGAGGGTTCTGCCCCTGCGCTCGCATCCACCTCCGACGCGCAAATCGCAATCTCCCGCGAGCGGCATCGCGACGCGCTCTCTGTGGCTCTGGGAGCGCTCAAGAACTCCCGCAGGTCCGCGCTCTCGCTGATGCCGCCGGAGATCGTCGCGGTTGACATAATGGCCGCGGCCGCGGCGCTCGGATCGATCACCGGCGAAGTCAGCGCCGACGACGTCCTCGACTCCATCTTCCGCGACTTCTGCATCGGCAAATGAAGGAGGCGCTTTTTGGATCGGCTTCCAGCCAAGACCAGTGCCAAAAGCCCGACCACTTGCGGAAGGCGCGGAGGTGGGCTATGGGCATTCTTATCCGAGGTCGCAAAGCCAGATTCCGGTTTAACGGCTTGGTCCAACCAAGGGAAGGAGGACCGATGCGTGATTCTGGGGTAAGGGTGCGAATTGGCGCGCTCGCGACAATCGCCGCCCTCGCGCTGTTTTTGATGGCCCCGTTGGTGCGCACGGCCCGAGCGCAGAGCGCCGCCGGGACCGTCTCCAGCGCAATCGGACCGGTTCAGATCCAGCGCGGCGGCGCCACGTTGGCTGCCACACCGGGTGCGCCGGTTTACCAGGGCGATCGGATAGTTTCCGGCGCCGACGGGTCCGCCGTCATCATCTTGACCGACCGCAGCGAGCTCGGACTCAGTCCTTCGACCACCATCACGCTCGACCAGTACACCAATGGCGGCGCCACGCCGACGCGGGTCGGCCTGGGCTCCGGCATATTGAAATCGTTTGTGAATGGGACCGCTGACTTCCAGGTCCATACGCCCAACGCGATCGTGACGGCGCACGGCACCGATTTTTACACCGCCTACACCCAAAACTCGCCTGAACTCGGCAACCTCCCCGGAGTCTCCCACTACACGACGGTCGCCGTGATCGATGGCACTGTCAGCTTGGCGCAGGCTGCGGCGCCCGACAGCGGCGTTGACGTTGGGTCGGGAACTACCGGGACCGTGGCGGGTGATCAACCGCCGCGCCACCACCATCGAAAATTTCCAACCCCCCGACCCACGCCGACGCGTACACCGAGACCGACGCATACACCGAGACCGACGCGTACACCGCGGCCGACGCCGACACCGAGACCGACACACACACCGCGGCCGACGCGTACACCGAGGCGGACGCCGCGTCCGGAGCCGACGCCGGAACCAACCCCGAGACCGAGAGATTCGTCCCGGTCTGGTGTCAGCCCACTACCAACCGGCGGGTAGTCACCGATGTGCCGCCGCAAGCGAGGAACCTTTCGGGTTGCCGGAATCGGCATATTTGCGTCATTGCTGCTGGCAGGATGTTCGTCGGGCACCAACGCGCCGCTCAAGGCCTCGAACGAGCGGCGCGGAGATCCCGCACCGCAAGCATCACCTGATTTCGAGAACCTCAGCCAGCGCAAGAGCGCGAACATTTCGGCGGGCGGCCTTGAAGCCCCCGAAACCGGATCGAGCTTGGGGGAAAACCTGCTCGTCAATGGAGACTTCGCCAAGGGCTTGGAGGGTTGGCATGCTTCGGCGCGATGTTTCCGGCCGGACTCGGTGACTCGCGCTCCCAACGGAAAACCAAGCCTCAAGATAGAGAACCCCGACTCCTGCGGGCCGTTCGCGAAGGTGGCGGTGAACAAGTTCGTGGCTCCGCCCGGCGTTTATTCGATTGGAGGGGAGATCAAAACCCCGGATCTGGCCGAACCGAGGCGGCTGGTCGTCGGAGCGGGAATGGATTTGTTCACGGCCTGCGAGACAGAAGTGGTGAACGGTACCGCCGACTGGCAACAGCTCGTCGGCAAGCACTGCATCGTTGCGCCGGGCACCCATGCCCCCTTTCAGCTCGCAATCAATGGCGAAACATCCGGCTCCGCCTGGTTCGCCAACATGTACGTGCGAAGGGAAATCGCCCCTCTCGTCCGCATTTTCATGCTGTATCCGAATTATCGCGGATACCTCTTTGCCGACCAGCCTCAGCAAGTGCGAGCGGCAGTGACGCTCAATCCCGGCCCTGACTTGCGCCGCGAAGATCTCGTCTTTCGGCTCGAGGCGGTGCGCACCGATTCAGGAGCAAAAACCGATCACACCTACAAGTCACCCGCCGACGATTTCACGGCAACCCTGGATTTTGGCCCGCTGCCCGCCGGCGTTTACCAGGTGCGCGCAACGCTTTTGGGCAGCGATGGAAAGGTTCTTTTCGAGCAGCCGCCCTACCGGGTCGTGAAGCTTGATTCAAAGCCCGGCGTCCTTTTGAAGGCGTGGATCGACCCGGATAACCTCGCACATTTCATCGACGGCAATCCTCACTTCGTGCTCGGAATCTACGACACCACCGGATGGTCGTACGCTCCGGCTTCCTTCGTGAAAGGGCTTGCCGCGATCCGGAAGGCGCCGATCAACATGATTATCAACTACTTTCTTTCCAACGCGCCGACCCCGGCGGTTACCGCATACACCACTGCGATGAAGCAATTCGGGATAACCTTTCTGCCGGACGTGAGCGGTTTCCATACCGGCAGCTCGGCTTTCCCCACCGGTATCGCCAACGAGTTTGGAACCGATGATCCGGATCAGCTGATTACCGATTACGTCTCCGCGTTCACGTCCGACCGCGCCGTGGTGGGATACTACGTTCAGGACGAGCCCGCGATCACCGCGCAGCCGGAAACGTTTCACCAATATTCGGTAATCAAGGCGGCCGATCCTTCGGGCTTCAACCTGGCCGTGCTCGACCGCCCGCTCGACGTCCCGTTCTGGAAGGACGCGGTTGACGTCGTCGGAGTCGATCCCTATCCGGTGTGGCTGCCGGTCGGAAACTACATCGCTGAAGTGGGCGATTGGACCAGGATGGCGGTGCAGGCGGTCCATGCGTCCCGACCGGTCTGGACGGTCATCCAGTTTTTCCAGGCGGACTCCGTATCCTCCTGGCCGACGGAACAGCAGCTGCATGATATGAGCTGGATGGCGATCGCGGAGGGCGCCAACGGAGTTTTCTACTGGTCGCACGGCATCCGCGCGCTCGGATGGGTGAGGAATCCGGCGGAAAAGGCGGCGCTTTGGGGGTCGCTGGTCCGGGTGACCAAGGAGATCAAGGATCTCGAGCCGGTACTGCTGCGGCCCGATACCCAGGTCCTGACCGCCCAGCCATCTCAGGACATCGTCACACGCGAGAAAACCGGGGAGGACGGTGTCCGTTATGTGATTGCGTACAATCATGGCAGCGATGCGGCGCCGGCCCGCTTCGTCCTGCGATCCCCCGCGCAATCGGTGACCATCCGCCGCGGAATGGTAAAAATTGAAATTAAGGATGGCTATACTTTCGAGGACAAGTTTGACGGCTACGAAGCGAAAGTTTACGAAATCCGCTAGTGTGACCGGAAGCCGGCGCTCTGCGCGCCGAACCGTACAAAAGTCATCGCCGCCCCAGTTAGGATGTTGCGTTCCGCGCAACTTCAATCCTCGCCTCGCCCGTTATTTTCACGGGAGAGGCGGCCGAGCGCAGCGAGGCAGGTGAGGGTTCTGCCCCTCCGCTCGCATCCACCTCCAACGCGCAAATCGCAATCTCCCGCGAGCGGCATCGCGACGCGCTCCCTATGGCTCTGGGAGCGCTCAAGAACGCCCGCAGGTCCGCGCTCTCGCTGATGCCGCCGGAGATCGTTTTCCTCCGTCATCCCGACCGTAGTCTGCGGAGCGGAGGGACCCCGGATCCTAGCCTCGCGCGAATGCCCCGCCCGCTCCTTACCTCGCCCGTTCAGTTCACGGGAGAGGCGGCCGAGCGCAGCGAGGCAGGTGAGGGTTCTGCCCCTCCGCTTACATCTCTCTGATCATGAGTGCGCACTAAGGCGGCGGTGATGTCGGTCCAGGTCGCACCGCCGTCGTTGGTCGACAGTAATTTGGACCCGTTAGTCACGACCCAGCCCTGGCTCGGCGTGGCGAAACTCATTTGCGAAACCCCCGATTCCTCAGGAGCTGGCATCGTGGTATCCGTAACGCTGGCGCCCGGGCCGAGTTTGGTGAGCTGAGGCAGACCGTTTTTTGGAACTCTGGCAGTGATCCACGTCGAGTCGGCCACGGCGGACTCCACCTTCGCTCCTTCCTGAGTGTTCCTGCAATCCGGTCAATACCCTGTCCGGCTTCCAGGTAACACCGCCGTCCGCGGTGGCGAACAACACCACTACTCCAGGATAGGTAACGCAGATATAGCCGTGCTTGGGATCCTCGAATGTGGGGAGGTCGTATGCAGCATACGAAGGGGTCTTGCGCCTGCGGTTGCATCCCTTGCGAGCTTCGTCGCAGCAGGCGGGAGGCCTGATCGATCGCTGGAGCTGCTCCAAGTTTCGGTCGTATTCACGCATTTGGTCGGTTTTCACCGGTGATTCGAGTTCAATCCTCTGCCAGGTTTTGGCGCCGTCACGGGTGACATAGGAGTTCGTTATTGGCCCCGCCGCTAACCATCCATCCAACTGTCCCTGTGTCAGCATAAGCATCGGGCCAATTTCATCGTGCGTGTCCCATCCGGTAGCTGTTGCCAGTTTCCAGGTTTCACCTCCGTCCCCGGTCGCCAGCAGCACGCCCGTGCCGCGAGAAACTGCTGCTCGATCCCACCCCCAGGCCCAGCCAGCCATGACACCGAGTCCGCAAAGGCAAGAATCCCGCCATGCAGAATATCGGATCCGCGTATCTCCTCTCCGGGACTGTCACGTGCCTCATCGACCAAGCGGCTCCGGCGTTGTCCGTGGAGGCCAGGTCGAACTGCAATCCGCCAGGAATATCCGGTTCTCCGTGCGCGAACAGTACCCAGCCCCGCCTAGTGTCGAGAAAGAAAATATCAGAGATCTACCCATCCTTTGGACCGGGCGGAGTGATGTCCTCCCATTCGCTCCCACCGCTGGAGGTCCACAGAAGCTGCGGCCCGTTCGTTGCCAAGCCCACATTCGGCGCGAGCAGCTGCATGGATGCGACCGACCCTGTCCGACGCGGTCTGGATTTCTCGACGCCCTGCTTAGGCGCAGATGCTACGCCGCCCCTGACCGGGAATGGCGGCGGCAGCATGTGCCCGGGTCCGGGCCCAACCGGCTGAGCCCACGCCGCCGACGTAAGCCCGAACAGCAACCCTGCTACACACAGTGCCCGCCAAAGTCGAATTCGCATCGATGCTCCTATACCAATCGCGACCGCGCCGGTGGCGAGCGGGCTAAGGGGTAGCGCCTGTGGCCAGTCCCGCTATGGCGTGATGTCGGTCCAGGTCGCACCGCCGTCATTAGTCGACAGTAATTTGACCCCGTTCACGACCCAGCCCTGGCTTGCCGTGGCGAAACTCATTTGCGAAACCCCCGATTCCTCAGGAGCTGGCATCGTGGTATCCGCAGCACTGGCGCCGGGGCCGAGTTTCGTGAGCTGAGGCAGACCGCCTTTTGGAACTCTGCCGGTGATCCACGTAGAGTCCGCCATGGCGGACACCACCACCGCTCCCTGCTGATGCTCGTGCAATCCGGTCAATAACCGGTCCGGCTTCCAGGTAACTCCGCCGTCCTCGGTGGCGAACAATACCACTACCCCAGGATAGGTAACGCAGACATAGCCGTGCTTGGGATCCTCGAATGTCGGCAGATCGTATGCGGCATAGAAGCGGTGTTGTGGCTCCTTCCTTACGAGCTTTGCCGCAGCAGGCGGGAGGGCTTGCTGGAACGATTCGCTCGAACTGCTCCAGGTTTCGGTCGTATTGCCGCATTAGGTCGGTTTTCACCGGCGATTCGAGCTCGATCCTCTGCCAGGTTCTGCCGCCGTCGCGGGTGACGAGGAGTTCCTCATTGGCGCCGCCGCCCACCATCCATCCCCGTTCCGGCGTCAGCATAAGCATCGAGCCAATTGCCTCGTCCTTGTCCCATCCGGTAGCTGTTGCCAGCTTCCAGGTTTCACCTCCGTCCCCGGTCGCCAGCAGCACGCCCGTGCCGCGAGAACCTGCGCTCATTCCTGCCCCCAGGCCCAGCCAGCCATGAACCGAGTCCGCAAAGGCCAGAATCCCGCCATTCAGAAGACCCGGGTATTTTCTTTCCGGGACTGCCACGTGCCTCATCGACCAACTGGCTCCGGCGTTGTCCGTGGAGGCCAGGTCGAACTGCAACCCGCCAATAATATCCGGTTCTCCGTGCGCGAACAGTACCCAGCCCCGCCTGGTGTCGAGAAAGAAAATATCAGAGATCCACCCATCCTTTGGACCGGGCGGAGTGATGTCCTCCCATTCGCTCCCACCGCTGGAGGTCCACAGAAGCTGCGGCCCGTTCGTTGCCAAGCCCACATTCGGCGCGAGCAGCTTCATCGATGCGACCGACCCTGTCCGACGCGGTCTGGATTTGTCGACGCCCTGCTTGGGCGCAGATGCTGCGCCGCTCCCTGCCGGGAATGGTGGCGGCAGCAAGTGTCCAGGTCCAGGCCCAACAGGCCCAACCGGTTGGGCCGCGGCGGGCGCCGCAGCCGCGGCAATCATGCCGAGCAGCATGACGAATGCCAGCGCGAGAACTGTCGGCCTGGGCAAACCCACCTTCGTGTAACGAGCCTGAGGCATTCGCCACCCCGCGGCGAAGCGAAATAAGTGGACCGCACGATTTCACATCGAATTACAGCGTGTCAACTACAATTGCAACTGCCTTGTAAACCGCGAGTTGTGTTTGAAGTGGCCCGATGCTCGCCGCCGTAGGCAGGGATCAGCCAACGCGCGCAATGTGCGGCGCATCAGACAATCGCGCCGCACAGATGTCCCTCACCCTAACCCTCTCCCGACAAACGGGCGAGGGAATAAGAAGGAGATGGCATCGGTCCAACAGCCAGAACCATCGCGCGTTCTACTTTCCCCCTTACCCTTCTAACAGGGCGAAGCCCGCATCTTTTCTTAACACTAGGTGCAGAGCCTGTCCTGAGCGAAGCCGGAGGAGGTCACCCCTGCCAAGTGCGCGGAACCCACGGTGGGTCTCGCATTAAGAAGCACTTTTGTCTCATTTAACTGATAGTAGTATTTCACTACTTCTAGGCGCATGCTGCGCGAACGCCGCGCTTTGCGCGACGCGCTCATGCGGGCCATAATCGCTGACTCGCAATGAACTACGACGTCATCATCGTCGGCGCCGGCCACTCCGGTATCGAAGCCGCGCTCGCCGCGGCCCGGATGGGTGCGAGCACCCTGATGCTCACGCTTAACCTCGATCATATCGGCCAGATGTCCTGCAACCCCGCGATCGGCGGCATCGGCAAGGGCCACCTGGTCCGCGAGATCGACGCGCTCGGCGGCGAGATGGGTCTGGCGGCCGACGAGACGGGAATCCAGTTCCGCTTCCTCAACACGCGCAAGGGACCCGCCGTTCGCGCTCGTCGCGCGCAGGCAGACAAGGCCGCCTATCGCGCGCGCAGCAAGCGCGTGATCGAGCGAACCGCCAATCTGCAGGTGCGACAGGCGAGCGTCGAGCGCCTGATCGTCGCGGACGGGGCGGTGCGCGGCGTCGAGTCGCAGATTGGCGAGGTCTTCGAAGGCCGCGCCGTCATTCTCACGACCGGCACGTTCCTCAAGGGCCTCGTCCATATCGGGCTGAAGAATTATTCCGCCGGCCGCGCCGGCGATTTCGCCGCGATGGGCCTCAGCGACCATCTCGCGGATTTGGGCTTTCGAGTCGGCCGCCTCAAGACCGGCACCTGCCCGCGCCTCGACGCGCGCACGATCGACTACTCCGCGTTGGAGGTCCAGCCGGGCGACGAGCCGCCGCCGCCGTTCTCGTTCCGCACCAAGCGGATCGCGCAGGTGCAGCTTCCCTGCCATCTGACCTTCACCAACTCGCGCACCCACGAAATAATCCGCGCCGGCATCGACCGCTCGCCGATGTACTCCGGGGTCATCCAGAGCAAGGGGCCGCGCTATTGCCCGTCGGTCGAGGACAAGGTGATGCGCTTCCGCGACAAGGAGCGCCACCAGATTTTCCTCGAGCCCGAGGGCCGTGACACAGTCGAGGTTTATCCCAACGGCCTATCCACCAGTCTGCCGCTCGACGTGCAGCTCGCGATGGTTCGATCGATAGGCGGGCTCGAGTGCGCGGAAATAATGCGGCCCGGCTACGCGATCGAGTACGACTTCTCCGACCCGACGCAGTTGACGCCGTCGCTCGAGACCAAGCTGGTGCGCGGGCTTTTCTTCGCCGGCCAGATCAACGGCACGACCGGCTACGAAGAAGCGGGCGCGCAGGGATTGATCGCGGGAATCAACGCCGCGCTCGAGGTCCGCGGCGAGCCGGCGCTCATCCTGCGCCGCGACCAGGCCTATATCGGCGTGATGATCGACGACCTGGTGACGCGCGGGATCGGCGGCGAGCCGTACCGGATGTTCACCTCGCGCGCCGAGTATCGATTGCTGCTGCGCGAGGATAATGCGGACCGCCGGCTGTCGCCGATTGGCGAGCGCCTCGGATTGCTCGACGCGTCGGCCGGCGCGCGCGTTCGCGCCAAGACCGAAGCCGTGCGCCGTGAGATCGAACGCCTCAAGTCGGCGCTGATACCTGCCACCGACGAGGTCAACGCGGCGATTGCGGCGTCGGGCTCGACCCCAATCGCGCAGCCGGTGCGCGCGATCGAGCTGCTCAAGCGTCCCGAAATCGCCTACGACACCGTGCTGAAGATGGGCGGCGTCGATTCGGGACTGAGCCTCGACGAAGCCGCCGAGCTGGAGACCGAGATCAAATACGAGGGTTACGTTCGCCGGCAGGCGGATGCGGTCGAGCGTTTTTCGCGCCTCGAGCACACCGCGATACCGGACTGGGTGGATTTCAAGGGCGTGATGGGTCTTTCGACCGAGGTTTCGGAGCGCCTGTCTGCGGTGCGGCCGCGATCGCTGGGGCAGGCGGCCCGGATGCCGGGGATAACGCCCGCGGCAATCTCGATCCTGGCGGTCCATATCAAGAGTCGGCGTGACCGCGATGCCCGCGCCGTCTGAGAAGCTGTCGCAAACGTTTCACGTGAAACATTTTCGAGAATAATCGAGCAAATTCAGGGTATATTTCTTCCCATTCGCACGTTTCACGTGAAACATTCTGGCAGAAAAACCAAGCGAAAAGCGGCTAGCCCCGACGAGATCGCCGCGGAGGTGCGCGCTCAGCTCGCCCCCGCAATCTCGGCGATCGGGGTAATCGCGAAGAATTCCGAGTTCTTGGACCGAATCGAGCGGCTGGCCGCCACGCTCGCGCTGTGGGGTCCGAAGATCAATCTGACGGCGCATCCCAAGGACCCCGACGAGATCGTGTTCCACGTCTTCGACAGTATCATCCCGGTCTCGATTGCGGTCAGCTCGAAGATCCTGCGGCTCAGCACTCGGCTCGATCGCGAGCGTCGCTTTCTGGATATAGGCAGCGGCGCCGGCTTCCCGGGACTCGTGATTGCCGCCGCGATTAACGCGCAGGTGACTCTGGTCGAGGCGCGCCGCAAGCGGGCCACGTTTCTGAGCGAGGCCGCGGTCGAGATGGGGCTGCGCAACGTTCGGGTCCAATGCGCGCGAGCCGAGTCGCTCGACGTTCGCGACGGGTTCGACCTGGTCACCGCACGCGCAGTCGGAAATCCGGTTGGGATTTTCGAGATTGCCGGCCGCGCCTTGCATCCAGGTGGCGTGCTGATGCTATACGCCAGCGCCGAGCAGAAGTTCGACGACGATGCCGGCGCGGCTGCGGCCGCCGGACTCGTCGATCCGTCCGTGGCCGGATACGATTTGCGCCACGGCCGCCGGATGATGAGCCGCGCGGTCGCGACGTGGACCCATCGATAAGAAGCTGCCCGGCGACGTTTCACGTGAAACGTTCGATCTAGAAAATCTCGTCAATTCAAGCGCTTGCGTAAATTTGATCCCGCGATTTGATTTTGCGCGAAGGCGGGGATTTAATAATCTGCGAGCCCGATGTTTCACGTGAAACGGTGAAATATTGGAGCGGGACGACCGCGAGCGCGACTCTATCCGTGGTCACACGGATTGCGCGCGAGGGATGGAAGTTGTGGGGCAGGCCGTGGGGCGGATAATCGCAATAGCCAATCAGAAAGGCGGCGTCGGCAAGACGACGACTGCGATCAATCTCGCGGTCGCGATAGCCGATACGGGACGGCGCGTACTGCTGGTGGACCTCGATCCGCAGGGCAACGCCACTTCCGGTATCACTTCCCCCGAGGATGTGAGCGCCGCCCGCGTCGAGGGCAAGACTATCTACCAGGCGCTGGTCGGCGGCTTGGCGATGGTGGAAATCATCCGGCAGGTCCGCCCGACGTTGTCGCTTGCGCCGGCGGGCGACGACCTGGTGGGCGCTGAGATCGAGCTGGTGACGATGGAGGGCCGCGAGCGGCGCTTGCGAGCGCTCCTGGAGCCAGTGCAGCAGGAATATAACTATGTTTTAATCGACACGCCGCCCTCGCTTGGAATCCTCACGCTCAACGCACTGGTCGCGGCGGATTCGGTGCTGGTGCCGATGCAATGCGAATACTACGCGCTCGAGGGTTTGAGCGCGTTGCTCGGCACTATCAACAAGGTCAAGGCGGCGCTGAGATCGGGACTCGAGATCGAGGGACTGGTGCTAACGATGTTCGACACGCGAAACCGCCTCAGTCACGAGATCTCAGCCGAGGTCAGAAAGCATTTTCCGGAAAAAGTTTTTCGCAGCGTGATTCCACGCAGCGTGCGAATGTCGGAAAGCCCCAGTCATGGACTGTCCGTGCTCGAATACGAGTCGAAGTCGGCCGGCGCCGAAGGCTATCGCGCGCTGGCTGCGGAAATTATCGCGCGTGAGCAGGAGAAACTGGGAAAGCAGGTGACCTCCTTCGGCTTCGCTCAGGACAGGCTCTGCACCCAATGCTAAAGCAAATCGGCACCGCCGCGGGATGCGGCCTGACGGCCGGTTAGAAAGGGGCGAGAGAAGAGATGGGGCTGCTCCTGGTGTCATCCCGAGCGGAGTCTGCGGAGCCGGGGGACCCCGGATCTGATGCGGGGCGGAATCGGGCGGCGAATACGATCGCGAATAACAAAGGACGAAGAGGATGATGCGGAAACCATTGGGACGCGGGCTCGATGCGCTGATCGGCACGGCAGCGGCGGGAATTGAAATTGGCGCGGACAACGACATTGGCGCCGGCGCCGGCGGGGCGCATTTCAGGATGGCGCCGGTCGCGAGTATCACCGCAGGTCCGTTTCAGCCGCGGATAAATTTCGACAAGGAGCGGCTGGCCGAACTTACGCGCGCGATCCAGAGCCAGGGGATTATCGAGCCGCTGATCGTGCGGCGAATCGCGGGCATATCGGCGGCGGGGGAAATCGACGGCCCGCGCTACGAGTTGATCGCGGGCGAGCGGCGGCTGCGTGCGGCGCGCGCGGCGGGTCTGGAAGCGGTTCCGGTCGTGGTGCGGGAACTCGACGATCGCGCGGCGCTGGAAATGTCGCTGGTCGAGAATATCGTGCGCGAGGATCTGAACGCGGTAGAAGAAGGACTCGCGTTCTTCCGGCTCGTCGAGCATTTCAAGCTGACCCAGGACGAAATTGCGGCGCGAGTCGGCAAGAGCCGCCCCTACGTCAGCAACACGCTTCGATTGCTGGAACTGCCGCAGCCAATCCTGAATATGATCGCGAAAGGGCAGCTCACCGCGGGGCAGGCGCGGCCGCTGCTCGCGATCGAATCGCCCGACGCGCAACTGTCGGCGGCGCGGCGGATCGCGGCGGTCGGACTCTCGGCGCGCGGCGCCGAAGAGATGGCCACGGCGCATCGCCCGCGCATCGGCAAAACCGCATCCGCCCGATCCGATTCCGATGCCAATCTGAACGCGCTGGCGGAGGGCCTGCAACGCGCGCTCAAGCGCAAGGTCAGAATTTTCAAGCGGCGCGGGCGAAGTCCGGGACGAATCGAAATCGATTACTACGACGATAACGATCTGACCGCAGTCGCCGAGATGCTGCTCGGGAATTCGCGGGCCTCATTGCGCGCATAGCGCAGGAGAGCAACGGGCGAACTTGTATTGTATGTGGAACCCATCGTAATCGAATGTGAAACCCACGGTGGGTTTCACATTACAATCAAGTTCCCCCTTTTGCTCTCTCCCTAGGCCCGCATCTCATCTGGCAATCGAAACGACCCATCCGCCTCGCACGGCAACTCGACCACCCGCACGACCGCATCGACGCTCAGCTCTCCATACAGATGAGGAAACATCTCGCCCGCCGCCGCTTCGCGACGCGGCTCCGCGGGCGCCTCGTACTTCAACTCCGCCTTCAGCCGCCGCTCGTCGATGCACAACACAACGAGCCCATTCTGCCCGCGATAGAACCTGTTCGCAGTATCGATCACCTGCGCGATCGTCGAGCAATGGATAAATCCCTCCGCACGCAAGCTCGCCGGCGCATAAGTCCCGCGCGCAACGGCCTTCGCCCACTCACTCCGCTTGACGATATGAACTATCATCGTTTGGCTGCGTCCGGTGAGAAACCTTATGTGAAACCCACCGTGGGTTTCACACTTCCTTGGGCAGGGGTGACCTCCTTCGGCTTCGCTCAGGACAGGCTCTGCACCCAGTGTTAAGAGCAGGGGGTGACCCCTGCACCCAAAGATAGGAAAAGATGCGGGACTTCGTCCCTGTTAGAAGGGTAAGGGGGGAAGAGTGAGGTTCCAAGCGTTACCTCGCCCGTTATTTTACTTGTGGCGGTAAAAATCCGAGGTCCCTCGGCTTCGCTCGGGATGACACAAAAAAGGGCGCGCAGGGGCAGCGGGTGACCTCCTTCGGCTTCGCTCAGGACAGGCTCTGCACCCGATGATAGGAAAAGATGCGGGCTTCGCCCTGTTAGAAGGGTAAGGGGGAAGAGTGAGGTTCCAAGCGCTACCTCGTCCACTATTTCACTTGCGGCGGAATTTGGCCTGGCGCTCGGCTTCGAGTGCGTCAGCCGCTTCGCGCGATGGACGCTCGGGCATCCATCCCGCGGTGTAGTCGGTATCCTCCCAGGATCGATCGTTGGGATCCCATACGTAGGGCAGCTCGACGATTGTCGCGGGAGAACTGATGGCGTCGAACGCGCGCATCGCATCGCCGACGATCCGGCGCTGCAATTCGGGCTGATCGGGCGGGCCGGTCTGATGACCGAGGGGAAAATTGACGAACACCGAGCGCGGCGGCTTTACCGACCGGGTGATGTCGAGCGCCGACGTCATGCAGAGCGTGGGGATTCCCGCTTCTTCCACCGCGCGTGCGATCAGTCCAACGGACTGATGGCAGACGGGTCATGCGGGGACGAGGAAGAAGGCGTCGGCGTGGGCGCGTTTGAGCTCGTCAACAATTTGCGGAGCGAGTTCATCGCGGACCTTGCGCGCCGAATAAATTCCGCCCATGAAGCTGAACGCGGGATCGACGAGTTCGCCGATCACGCCGGCCGCTTCGAGCTCGCGCATCCGCTCGAGCGGGAAGACGCAGTTGGCGTCGCGCTCGGCGTCGCGGGTGGGATAGCCGAAGTGCCACACGCTGAGTTCGCCGGGTCGGGCGTCAATGGGGATGCGGCGATAGGACGCGTCCTCGCGATGGAAGCGCGGCTGATCGCGATACATGATCCCGCCCGAACTGATCATGGCAACCCTGCATTCGGCGACCGGCCTGGTGAGCGGCGTGAACGGCGTCGATTCGTTTTCGACCCATCGGTAGGGAGTGAAATCGTTGTAGAGATCGCGAGTGCGTGGAATGTATGCGACCGGCATGGCGTTTGTCACTCTTTCACGGTTTCACACTCTGAGTCCATGACGGCGCCGAAGCCGGCTACTTCAAACGCGGTAACACCTCGGCGCCGAACCTGTCGAGCGAGCGTCGAGCCTTGGCGGGATCGAGTCCCGGCAACTGCATCACGACGATCAGCTCGGTCATCGGAGTCGATGCGACTATTTCTTCGAGCTTTGCGGAGACTTCGGAGGCCGTACCGAGCACGCTGGTGCGTCTGAGCCGGTCCGGGTCGGGACGAATCAGCACCTTGCTCTGGTCGGTGGTGCCGGCGGCCGCCGAGAGCCATCGCCCGTAAAGCTCGGCCTGGTACATGAGCGCGTCGCGGGTGTCGCGCCACGCCTGTTGCTCGCTGTCGGCGACGTAAACCACGCGGCTGTTGACGATGCTGTAGCGGGCGGGGTCCTTGCAGGCGGCTTTGAGCGCCTCGAGATAGATGCCGATTTCCCTGCGGCCGCCGACGCATGCGAACGACAGATCGAGCTGGGCGGCGCGCCGAATGGCTTTGGCCGCGCCGGCGCCCCACAGCAGCTCGGGATGCGGCTCGGATACGGGCCGCGGCAGCACGCGCACGTCGCGAAACTTGAAATACCTGCCGTCGAAACTGAATCGCTCACCGCTCCATGCAAGCTTGAGAATCTCGATGGTCTCGAGCGTGCGGCCCAGTCGCTGTGCGCGTGGCACGCCGAAGCCCTCGAACTCCTCGGCCCGGTAGCCCAGGCCAATTCCCAGCCGGAGCCGGCCGCCCGAGACTACATCGACGAACGCGGCGTCCTCGGCGAGCTTGAGCGGATGATAAAACGGCGCCAGCAGGACGAAGGTGCCGATGGTGACGCGGGTGGTGCGCGCCGCGACGGCAGCCGCCGCGGGCATCAGTGCGGGCAGATAGCCGTCGTCGGTGAAATGATGCTCGGTGAGCCAGATGGAATCGAAGCCGAGCTGCTCGGCGGCCTGAACCTGCGCGAGCGATTCGCGGTACAGATCGCGAAAGGACAGCGTCGAGCCCGGAGGATTGCGGAAATCGAGCTGATAACCAACTTTGACCTTGCGCACGATTCACCTCATGGCGGAAGTCCCGACGGGTTGTGCGTACGCGGCTCTCAACGCGCGGCGAGACCGCCGTCAACAATCAATTCCGTGCCGGTGACATAGGACGCGTCGTCGGAGAGGAGAAAGACGATCGCATTTGCGATCTCCCACGGCGTTCCCTGCCGGCGCATCGGGATTCGCGTGGCGACGGCGCTCTCGCGATCGCCGACCAGGCGGCGCACCATCGAGGAATCGATCAGCCCGGGCAGGATCGTGTTGACGCGGATGTTGTCGCGCGCGTGAGAAACCGCGGCCGAGCGTGAAAGCCCCAGCAGGGCGGCCTTGGTCGCCTCGTAGGAAATCTGCGAGTTGCTGCGCAGCGCGGCCAGCGACGAAACGTTGACGATCGCGCCACCGCCGGCTTTTGCGATCTCGGGCACCGCGTAGCGCATCATCAGGAAATGGCTGCGAAGGTTGACCGCCAGCATCGTGTCGAATTGCGCGGTGGTGGTCTTCAACAAGTTGCCGCCGACGGCGATTCCGACGTTGTTCACCATCAGATGGAGCGCGGAGAACGCGCGTATGGTCGCTTCGACGGCGCCGCGGCATTGCTCCTCGATGCTCACGTCGGCGGCGACCGCTTCGGCGCGTCCACCTTCGTCGCGAATTGCGGCGGCGGTCTGATCGGCGAGTTCGAGCGAGCGATCGGCGACCATCACGGCCGCGCCTTCGCGCGCGCACATTATCGCGGTGGCGCGACCGTTGCCGATGGAGAGTTTCTCACCCGCTTTCGCAGGTCCGTCTGCGCCGCCTCCGACGATTAACGCTACTTTGCCCGTCAGACGAGCCATGATTTGTCCCATTTAACGCCGGCGGTGTGTGTCGTTCGCATAGCTGCGGCATTAGCGCGGGCATATGCGCTGCGTCAAGAGAACCCGGGAGCTGCTGCGCCTGATGGGTCTTCTACGATGCGTCAATTGCGGGATGCTGCGTCTTCAGGATAGAGCCGCAGGCCGCGACGGCATCGAGGACCCCGTCGGCGACGCGGCCGGCTTTCACGGTGGTCAGGAATTCATCGACGATTTTGTTCCAGGCGCCGGCAGGCGCCAGGGCATGGGTCTCGTGGTCGGCGACGATCTCCACGTAGCGCTCGCCGAGCGACACGAACAGCAGGATTCGATGCGGCTGCGTGCGATTTGCCATCGCATGCGCGTTGAATTCGCGATGCGCGAGTTGCCGGGCGTGAGCGTGCTTGACCCGCTCCGGTACAATCCAGAGTCGGATCGGAAGCCAGTTGAGTAGCAGCGTAATCACAATCAGGAACCACAGTTGGATCGCGATCATGGTGCGACTCGCGATATCGGGCCGGAGCAGACTGACGAGCCCGCCCAGCAGAATCGCGCCGATGGCCGCCCATGCGACCGGATAAAGCGAATAGCGATCACTGACGCGAGTCACCACGACGCGCAGGTTTGCCGCAGTGCTTCGCCCGATCTCGGCGATCGCGGCGTCGATGCGTTGGTGCTCCTCGGGCGTGAAAGGCTTTTTCGCAGTCACCAGCTTCCCGAAGCGCCTCCGCCGCCGAACGATCCACCTCCGCCCGAGAACCCGCCACCACCTCCTCCGGATGAAGATCCTGCTCCGCCGAACCCGCCATCTGAATCCCAGTGATGGCTGCTGCTGCCCGACTGAAAGTTGTTATCTGATCCAGCCAATGCGCTCATAAGAAGCACAGTGCCAATCAAAGGGATGAGGAAAAACAACACCAGAGCCACCGATGCCTTGCGGTCTGGAGGGTGGAAAAGACTTCCAAAACCTGCGGGCGCGGAGTTACTTTCGACCGGCGATGTCGCCGGCTGGCTTATCTCGGAAGGGTTTCCTCCCAACACTTGGAGTATCGACGTGGTGCCAGCCAGGACTCCGGCGTTAAAATCTCCACGCTTGAAGCTTGGCAGGATGTAGTTTTGGATTATCGTCGCGCTGGCCGCGTCGGTAAGGGTTCCTTCGAGGCCATAGCCGACCTCGATGCGAACTTTGTGCTCCTTGGGCGCAACGATAAGCAGCACGCCGTTGTTCTTGTCTTTCTGCCCGATGCCCCAATGGCGGCCGAGTTGATAGCCGTAATCCTCGATTGAATATCCCTGGAGCGAGTCGAGCGTGACCACCACGACTTGTTCGCCGGTTGCGCCCTCGTGCGTAACCAGCATGTCGGTGAGCTCGCTTTGGGTCCAAGTGTCCAGGACGCCCGCGTCATCGACGACTCGGCCCGTGAGCGGCGGAAATTTCGGTTCGGAGGCGAGGGCAGGCGGCGCGAAGATCAGCAGAAGGATGAGCAGCGCACATCGCGGCTCCAGTGCGATTGTCCGCCGCCGTTGCGCAGCGAATGCGCATCAGAATTTGACCTGGGGTACCTGTTGGGCTTGCTCGGTAATCGTGAAAGTTTCCCGGACTTTCATATCAGGGTAAAGGATCGATGCGACCCATCGTCCAGGGATCGTTCTGAGCATGGTGTTGTAGTTCTGCACGGCGAGAATGTAGTCGCGGCGCGCCACGGCGATGCGATTCTCGGTGCCCTCGAGCTGCGATTGAAGCGCGAGGAAATTCTGATTCGACTTGAGATCGGGGTAGGCCTCGGCAACCGCAAGCAGGCGGCCGAGCGCGCCGCCGATGGCGGCCTGGTTCTGCTCGAACTGGTGAAACGCCTGCGGGTTGGACAGGATGTCCGATGGAAGCTGCATCTGGGTCGCTTTCGCGCGTGCTTCGACCACCTGGGTCAGCACCTGCTGCTCCTGGTGAGCATAGCCCTTGACCGTCTCGACGAGGTTCGGGATGAGGTCGGCGCGCCGCTGATATTGATTCAGCACTTCGCTCCAGGCGGCTTTAACCTGCTCGTCGAGGGTCGGGATCTTGTTGACGCCGCATCCTGATAACCCCCCGAGCATCAATCCGAAAGCCACCAGGCAAGTCAGCGCTCGAAAGTATTTCAACCGCATCAAAGCGACTCCATCCTGAAGCTGCGGCATCAGCGCTGGCGTGCGCGCTGCGTCAAGAGAACTCGGGAACGACGGCGCCCTGAGGGGCGGCAGCAGCGGCGCGTCGGACGCGGTCAGGCGCCTTCGCGACTCTTGAAACGGTGGTGCTGATTTGGATCGGGCGGCACGGTCAGCATTTCACGGGAATAAATCTCGCCGAGATACTCGATCACATTGCGCATCGAGACTACCGCCGTCGGACGGCCCGCGTTGTCAACCAGCGGAATGTGGCGGAATCCCTCGAGCACCATCTTGTTGAGAGCGAACGCCACGTTTGCTTCGGCCGGGAGCGTGAATGGATCGGCAGTCATCGACGCAGACACCGGAGTATGGAGGAGGTCGAGCGGCTGGGCCGCCACCTTCATCAGGATGTCGCGTTCGGTGAAGATGCCGGCGAGCCGGTCGTTCTCCATGATCAGGACGCACGAGCGCCGCTCCCGCTGCATCAGGTGAATCGTGTCGGCGAGAGTGGTCGAGGGGGACACAGTCAGCACCGGCTGCGATACGACTTCGCTCAGCGCCGTGTGGGCAAGGGCGGATTCAAGAATGGGTCCGGGATGTTCATCGTCGAACACCCGAGCGTGGGGATCTTCGTCGCCAGACATGATTCAGCCCTCCGATACCAACATTATGGAATCACACAGCCTAGACGGTTCTTCAGCTTAGGGCAAAGGGCGAGTAGTGGTTCAGGGCGCTTTTACGGGGCGGTGGCCGAACCTTGGCGCGGCGGACCCAGCACCTCGCGCACGAGGCCATCGCGTGTCACTTCAGCGGCCGCCATCAGACCCGAGAGCGCTGTGCCCATGATGCCATGGCCGGTGCGGCAACTCGCGCCGCAGAGATAGAGGCCTCCAACCTCGGTCTTCGAGCCGGGCCGGCGCAACAGGAATTGATCCGGCGTGGGCGCAATCCCGTAGGACGTTCCGCCCGTCGAACCGGTGTACCTGGACTGAGTGAGCGGAGTCGCAACCTCTTCAAATGCAATCTGCTGTGACAGTCCGGGGAAAACGCGCTCGGTGGCCGCGATGAGCGAGCGAGCGTACACCAGCTTGTGGTGCCGGTATCCTTCGCTGCGGCGGTAATTGCGGCTGCCGGCTTCCTCTTCGCTTATTCCCCACGCGGTTGGATCGGACGGCACGATAGACATGACCTGGAGGTTCGTGATCCCGTGCGGAGCCACGCGGGCGTTGGTCGGGTCCTTGAGCGACGCGATCGTCGCATACGCGAACGGCTGCTGGGGAAACTCGCCGCGGGCGACGGCCGCATAGGCGGGCTCGCAGTCGTAGCCGGGATTAATCAGGTAGTTGGTGCGCGGATGATCTTCGGCCTTCAGGTCGCGCCGTATACCGAGATAGAGGACTCCCAAAGCCGGGGACATCTCGAAGCGCCGGGTGCGATCGACGGTCTTGGAGTGAAAGTGCTCGGCGCCGACCAGGTCGTTCATCGTGCGCTTCAGGTCCGCATCGGAGATCACGATCGGCGCCTGGAGGAAACGCCGCCCCAGGTGCCTGCTGTCCAGTTCGACTCCCTCGACCTTGCCGTCGCGCACGGCGATGCGTTCGACCTTCGTGAGCAGCAGAACCTTGCCTCCGTATCGCTCGACCGCGTCAGCCAATCGATCCGAGATGACCTGTCCGCCGCCTTTGGGATAGTAGGCGCCGTCCATGTAGTGGAGTGCGATGGCCGCATGGACAAAGAGCGAAGCGCGACTCGGCGGCAGCGCGTAGGTGCCGTTTTGGGCGGTCAGGACCGCCTTTAGCCGCGCGTCCCTGGTGCAGGAGTCGAGGAATTCGCCCAAGGTGGCGTTTCTCCAGCGCAGGAGCATCAATGAGCGCAGCAGCGTCGATGGCGCCTGGGCCGGATTTCCCATGAGCTTCGAAAACCGATCCATCTGGCGAAGCAGCGTGAGGTAGCGGTCGATGCCACGTTTTTCCCGCGGGAAGTATTCGCAGAGGCGGTCGCGAAAAACCTCCATCCCCTTGGGAATCTTGAACTCGAAGTCGGGAAAGACCAGCGTGTCGTATCCGTCCGGATCCAGCTCCTCGAACTCCAGATCCGCAATTCCCGCGGCCTGCAGGACCCTGGTCAGCATCCCATCGGCCTGGCAAGCGCCGATGTAGTGAAGCCCGATGTCGAACTCGTAGCCTCTGCGCCGGAAGATAGTGGCGTTGCCGCCGGCCACGCTGTGCTGGTCCACCACCAGGACTTTTTTGCCCCGGCGCGCGAGGATTGCCGCGGCGGTCAACCCTCCGGTGCCCGCCCCCACCACGATAACGTCGAAGCGGTCGTCGTTCAGTTCTCGATAGCGATCAATCATGGTTTTGGCCTCATGGGTTTAGTCCGCGCAGCCGCTTGCGCCTGGCTGGATTGCTTGTTAACATTGTTAACATTAAATGTTAACGTTGTCAACATGTGGCCGTATCGCTGCCGAGAGGGTTTATCGGGCATGACGAAACGAATTTTGAGTTCTCGGGCGCGGCGCGGAAGCCCCCAGACGGAACGCCCGCGCCGCCCCTACCATCACGGCAACCTGCGCGAAGCGATCCTGCAAGCGGCGCTCAGGCTGGTCGAGACCGTGGGTCCCGGCGGGCTTACGCTTCGCGCCACCGCGCGCCTGGCCGGGGTCTCGCAAGCCGCTCCCTACCGGCACTTCGCCAGCAAGGAAGCATTACTGGCAGCAGTCGCGGAGGAGGGGTTTCGAGCGCTGACGGCAATGCAGCGGGATAGCGCGCGCCATCATGGCGACCCCGTCGAGCGCTTTAAGGCCCTGGGACTTGCCTACATTGGCTTCGCGAGCAGCCACCCATCCCACTTTCGGGTGATGTTCGCGCCCGAAGTAGCCGACAAGTTTGCTTATCCCGCGCTAGCGGAGGCGGCGGTGGAAGCTTTTGGCCTGCTGGTGGATGTTATCGCGGAGTGCCAGAGGACGGGTAAGGTGAAAGAGGGCGATCCGAAGGAGTTGGCGCTCGCCGCCTGGTCTGTTGTTCATGGCCTGTCGGCTCTCGTGGTTGACCGCCAACTATCCGAGCTGTACCCGGTGAAGGTCGAAGAGATGGCCAGGAGCGTGACGCAGCGCCTCTTCGACGGCCTCGTGTTACGTCCGTGATCGGCTCCCATCCCCGCAGATCGATGGGGGCGCGCTGCGCTGCCGATGCGTGTCGACATCGAAGGCCAAACTGTTGTAAACGGACCTGAACTCTCGGCCAGGAGTCCCAAGATGGCATTGAAGGTCGTCGGCGCCGGATTTGGACGAACCGGCACGCTCTCACTAAAGATCGCGCTTGAAAAACTCGGCTTCGGCCCCTGCTATCACATGGCGGAAGTTTTTCCGCGAGCCCGATCACGGCGCGATGTGGCATCGGCTGGCATTCGGTCATCCGATGGACTGGGACCTGATATTCCGCGACTTCCGCGCGACGGTCGATTGGCCGGCGGCGCGATGGTGGCGCGAAATCGCCGCGCATTACCCGGATGCGAAGGTGCTGCTCTCGGTGCGCAATCCGGAAGCCTGGTACAAGAGCGTGAGCGATACCATTTACCCGCCGATGAAATCGCCATTGCCCGCCGGCGCGCCCGAAAACGCCCGGCTCCAGAACGAGATGGTCCGCAAGGCAATTCTCGCCGAGACGTTCGACAACCGCTTCGAGGACAAGGCTCACGCGATCGAGGTGTTCGAGCGGCACAATCAAGAGGTCCGCGACGCGATCGATTCCGCGCGCCTGCTCGTGTTCGACGTGCGGGAAGGATGGACGCCGCTGTGCCGCTTCCTCGAGGCGCCCATCCCAGACGAACCGTTTCCGCGGCTCAACGACAGCGCGACGACACAGGCGATGATCCGGCTGATGCAGGAATCAATGCACAAATGATCACGACACCTCATTCAAAATAACCGGCTAGGTAATCCCGGCCCGGGGACAGATTGAGTCCCAACTGAGGTGCAAGCAAGGTGATTTCAAGAATTCGCGGACCTCGGGTCGCTGTTCTGCTGTTAGCGCCGTTAGTCAGCCTGGCGGCGGTCGGTCTGCCGCTTGCCTCGCCAGCGAGTGCCGCCCCTTGGACGCAGGCAGGTTACCTCTATCGCTATTTCGTGTGGGGCGCACAGCGCATCGTCTCATCGCGGTCCGACGATTATCGGCGTTACGGGTATCACTCGATCGATAAGGCGCCGACCGCGTTTCACTTCGCGCCGGGCAAGCGCGATTTGGTTCCGGATACGGTGCAATACGAAGACGGCGGCGTCGTGAAGCGGGTCGCGTTATCCGAGCTGCTTCGCTCGACAAGCACTCATGCTTTCATCGTCGTCAGAGACAACCAAGTGCTATACGAAAATTACTTCAACGGCTTCGAGCGAGACTCGGTCTGCACCGCATGGTCGCTGTCGAAGTCCGTCACCTCGGCGCTGGTCGGCGTCGCGATCTCGGACGGCTACATCAAGAGCCTGGACGATCCGATCACAAATTATCTGCCAGAACTGAAGGGCCGAGGCTTCGATGCGATTACGATCAGAAATCTCCTGACGATGGGATCGGGCATTCAATACCGGATCAGTTTTTTTCCGTGGGACGAGTTTGTGCTGGCTGGTTACTATCCGAATATCCGGCAACTACTGCTCTCGGACCTGAAGATCATGGAGCCACCAGGACAATCATTTCACTACAACAACTTCAACACCGAACTCATCGGCATGATCCTCGAGCGAACTACCGGCCGCGCTCCCAGCCAATATCTGCAGGAAAAAATCTGGAAACCAATCGGCGCGGAATATCCAGCCACCTGGAGCATCGACAGCGAAGAGGACGGGTTCGAGCTGACGCCCATTCTGCTCAACGCGAGAGCGATCGATTTCGCAAAGTTCGGCCAGCTCTATGCGAACAACGGGAATTGGGACGGCAAGCAGATTATCGCGCAGCATTGGATCGTCGAATCCACTACCAGGGATCCGAACGACCGTCGTCCATGGGAGACGTTCTCTCGATGGCAGGACAAGGGCGGTTACTACAAGTACTTCTGGTGGGGCGTTTCACAAGCAAGCGGCGATTACAGTTATATGGGCATCGGCACCTATGGCCAGTTCATTTTCGTTTCGCCCAAAACGAGAGTTGTGATCGTACGGATGGCTGACGACGACGGCATCGACCCGCCTTATTGGCGCGAAGTCCTTCAGTATATCGCCGACCAAATCGCTAAGACCGACTAACAGGCCGTCAGCCCGCATCGTGCAGACGGGAAGCGCGAAATCCCTGGCGGGGTTCGCATACCTGGTTCTTTTCCCCTGCCGTTGCCGTTGCTAGGGGGAGGGTTCGGGTTCGGTGACCGCAGCCGGGGTGCCGTGCGGTGGTAGCTCGGGAAGCTGCGCGATGATTCGGCGGCCGTTGTCGGTGTCGCGTCGAGAATCCGCGATCGACGATGATGAGGCGGCGGAAATCGCGCGAGGCTCTGCGACGATTGCGATGCGGGCCTGCTCGAGCAGGGACTCATCCAGGAGTTCCGGGGGCACCTGGCGGAGGTCCCAGATGATGCCGGCCGCTTCGAGCATCTTGAGCAGGTAGTAGGTGATGTCGATTTCCCACCAGAAAAAACCGTTGCGCACTGCCGCCGGGTAATGATGGTGGTTGTTGTGCCATCCCTCGCCGAGCGTGACCATCGCGAGCGCGAAGCTGTTGCGGCTGTCGTCGCCGGTCTGGTAGCGGCGCCGGCCGAAGACGTGCGCGAGCGAATTGATCGTAAAGGTGCCGTGTCCAAGGACCACGGTCGAAATGAAAAAGCCCCAGATGAGCATTTGCGCGCCGGTCGTGTGCAGCCCTGGCGCGTGGCGCTGGAGAAAAGCCCCCAGCCCAAACAGCGCGAAGCCGAGGATGGCCGGGACCAGCACGTCGAAGCGATCGAGAAACATCAGCTCCGGAAACTTCGCGAGATCGCGGACGACGCGGAACTCGGAGCGGAAGTTCGACTCCGACGTGATCCACCCGATGTGGCTCCAGATGAAACCATGCTGACGCGGCGAATGAACGTCGGCGGGCTCGTCGGAGCGCTGATGATGCAGCCGATGATGCGATGCCCACCATAGCGCGCCGCGCTGCACCGCCGTCGCGCCCATGACGGCGAATACGAACTGGCCGGCGCGCGACGTCTTGAACGCGCGATGCGAAAAATAGCGATGGTAGAAGCCCGTGACCGCGAACATCCGGATGAAATACAGAGCGACGGCGACGCCAACCGCGACCGGGCTCCATCCGACCCAGATCACCCCGAGGCACATCAGATGAACTGCGACGTACGGGATGCATCGGAACCAGTCGGTCTTCTGCGGTCCGTCGGCGGCGGGACTGCCACCGGCCGATGTGTCGAACCATCGTGCGATCGCAACGAGAAATCTGCGAGATGCAGCTGGTGTCCCTGACGTCATCCTGTCTCCCCCGCACCGCGCCGGAATCAATCCCGCACGACGCCCGCTGATGATGCCCAGATTTGCAAGGCTAAGTGAACAAGCTCGAAATCGCTTCATTTGACAGGCGCAAGCATTTCGACGTCGTCGAAGTGCGAGTAGTCGATGCTTCTGCTGCCGTCAGAGTCGAGAATCAGCACGTCGGCGAAGCGCGCGCCCCACATGATTTCGTCAACTTCGTAGGTATGCCGGGCATGAATGGTCTGAGAAAACGTCTCGTCGAGTCCGGTGATCGATACAACGATTTCGGACCGGCCGTTGGCAAGCGAGTCGTGCGTCTGGCCGAAGAGCGGACTGCCTTCGACGATGCGATGGACCGCGGTCCAGGACAACGCGAACATCGCACTGCGGTTGCGCGTCATGGTCAGATCGTAGAAGCGGCGGATGGATTCCCCCTCGACGGTGGTTTCATTGCGGGCGAGAACGACGTGAATATTCGCCTCGACGATTCGATTCGCGCGCATGTTCGCCATCCGGATCATCAGGCTGGTCGTGCCGTCGCGCGGGCCGACGACTACATAGCGGCTGAATCTGACGCGCGCGGTGGGCCGCGAGAACTTCGCGAATACCAGCCCGGTCATCAGCGCCAGCGCGAGCAGTCCAATCAGCGCCTCGATGGAGACCAGGATGTTCGAGAACAGCGTGACCGGCACCAGCTTGCCGTAACCGATCGTCGCCATGGTCTGCACGCTGAAAAAAAACATGTCGGCGAACGAGCGGTAACGGGCATTCTCGACGCCGCCGTCGAGGTAGTAGCCGACGGCAAACACAAGGTTGGCGATGAGGAACGCCAAAGCGATTATGCCGATCAGGGCCGGCCACGAAGCCGTCACCAGATAATGGTAGAGGTCGTCGAGCGCCCGGGTGGGCGCGCCGCGAATCGGACTGTCACCCTTCATGCCGAGGTTGGTTGGTCGCTTCCGCATCGCGGCAGAATATAGCGGAGGGCGTCCCTTGAAAGGACCACCGCTCCGTTCGAATTTATATCAGCGCGGGCCAGCGACCGGCCAGGACACGGAAAGGAGTTCGGTCTTTTCCCGGCCAGGGTGCAGCGGCGGACACCCGCTCAGGCGACGATGCGGTCGGAGAAGCCGGCGACGTCGTGGGTCATGATGAGGAGATCGCGGGCGTGGCCGCGGCGGTCCTCGACCCAATCGGAAAGCATCGCCTCGACTTGAAAGCCCAGGTGCTCGAAGGCGGCGCGCGCGGCGGTCTGCTCGGTGGTCATCTGAGCGGTAATCTTTTTAAGCCCGAGCGAGCGCGCGAGGTCGAATACTTCGGCCACCAGGCGCCTGCCGAGTCCGGTGCCGCGGTAACGCGGCGAGGTGATGACTCGAATTTCGCCGATGTGCCGGGTCCATCGCGCCTGATCCAGATGAACGCTGGCGTAGGCAGCGAGCTCGCCGTCAATCTCGGCCAGCAGCGTTATGGTGTGCCCGTTCTTGATGTTATCAATCCATTGCTTCACAACGTTGCGGTCGGTGATGTCAGTGCGCAGGAAGAGCAGGTCGTCGGCGGGGAGCTCCTTGGCGAATTCGACTATCTTGTCGAGGTCGTGGGGTTCCATGACGCGAATGGCGGCGCTACGGCCGTCGCGGAGTTTAACCTGAATTGGATAGGGGCGATTGGTCTTTATCTGCTCGGCCATCGGAACCTCCGGCGAACTACTGTGCGCAAGCGCTGCTATCGAGACTGCTCGTAAGACGCCTTTTAACTTTTAACTAACTGTCAAGCAGCGTGAGACGCTATCCTTGATCAGCACGGGCGGCCCGGCAAGGGTCGCGGCGGCAAAATTCGGCTTGCATTGGAGTGGCCATGCCTGCCAAGCTTGGCAGTCCACGGCAACGTCATTTCCAGGATTTTCTCGGCTGGGACGGGACACCACGCCGTGGCCGAAGCCCCAGGGAAATCCGGCTCGGAGGTGAGTTCAAATGGCCGAAACATCCGCATTTCCATCCCTCTCGAGCTATCGACTGTCGACGCAGGACGCGACCTTTATCTATGGCGAGTCGCAAAGCGGCCCGCTGCATATCGGATCGATCGGACTGTTCGAAGGCTGCCTCGATTTCAACGCGCTGCTGGAGCACTTCGACGCACGGATGCATCTGGTGCCGCGCTACCGGCAGCGGCTGATCGAAGTTCCGCTGAATTTGGCGCACGCCATGATGGAGGATGACCCGGAATACTCGCTCGACAACCACATGCATCTCCATCACCTGCCCGACGCATTGAGCGAAGCGGAGGCGGTGGCCGAAATGATGCGGGTATATCAGAAACCGCTCGACCGCAAGCATCCCCTGTGGGAGCTGCACACGTTCCACAACCTGGAAGGAAATCGCACGGCGCTGCTGTGGAAGGTGCATCACAGCCTGGTCGATGGCGTGTCGGGCATGGAGCTGCTGAACGTGATGTACGACTTTCGCGCGGAGCCGGCGGACATCCCGCAGCCGCCGGAGCCGTGGGTGGCGGCGCGGCCGTCGAGCGTGATTCGGAGGTTCGCGGAGGCGGTGCGCGATCAGATTCAAAGCACGGTCAGCTCGACGATCAACGCGGCGGTCGAAGCAGTCGAGGATCCGGCGTCGGTGGCGGAGCGCGCGCGGCAGTTGGGGGTGGCGGCGCGGCTGATGACCGAGCTGGCGACGCGGCGAATAGTGGCGACGCCGTGGAACTCGACGCCGGTTACGCAGGAACGGATCGTGGCATGGTCGCGCCAACCGTTCGCGGATTTTCGCGCGATCAGATCGGCGTTCGGCGGATCGATCAATGATGTCGTACTGGCTATGTTGACCGAAGGCAGCGGCGCGCTACTTGGAGCATCATGGGTACGCCGTCGAAGGACAGCAACTGTGTATCGGATGTCCGGTCAACGTGCGGCACAAAGAGGAGAAGAGTTCGCTGGGAAACAGGGTCTCGATGATGTTCCCGACCACGCCGGCGGCGCCGATGGATATCGTCGAGCGGCTGAAATTGATCACCGAGGAAACCGAGCGAATCAAGGCGTCCGGGTCGGCGCAGGCTCTGGAGACGATGATGCGGCTCAGCGACGCAATTCCACCGAGCGTGATTGGTCCGGCCGCGCGCGCGGCGACCACGCTGATGGACGCCGCGGCACGGCTGGCGAAGTGGACAGATTGGAAGCCGCGGCCCGACGGCTTCGCGCTGCCTGCGTTCGGGATCAATTTTGTCGCGACCAACGTGCCGGGCGTGCAGGTGCCGCTATATGTAAACGGACACGTCTGCCTGGACATGGTACCGCTGGTACCGCTGGGCGCAACGATGGGATATGGAGTCGCGATAATAAGTTACTATCGCAATCTATACTTCGGAATGGCCGCGGACCCGCGCGTAATGCCCGACGTTGCACTGATGAAGGCGTTCGTCGATGACGCGTTCGCGGAGCTGAAGAGGCGGTGCGTGGAACATTCGGCTGAGAACGCGGGACCGGAGCCGGCGCTGAAGAGCGCGAGTGGCAGATAGAAGGGAGCAGCAGAGTCAGCGGTTTCGCTGATTTTGTTCGAGCTCGTCTCGCTCAGTTCGTTTCAGTTCCTGCGGGCGTAGGACTTGCCGCGTTTGAGGAGTACGAGGCGGCGGTTGCCGTGGTCGGAAGTGAGGACGGGTTCGAGGTCGAGGGCGTCGCGCTGATGGGTTTCCCATACGCGGGCGGGCACGATGATGAAGCCGGGGGGCGCGTCGCCGAGACGGCCCTGAAGAACGGGCGCGTCGCGATCGAGGTAGAACAACAGCGGCGCGATCTCTTCCTGAAATCCGTAAACGTAGAGCGGGTCGGCGGGCGCGACGACGCGGGCGATTTCTTCGGCGGCGGGCCGAAATGAATCGTCGCGGCATGAGCGGACTTCCATCCGCGGTATATAGACAAAGTTGAAAGCGACGAGCCCGGCGCACAGAGCGGCAAATACCCAAGTCGCGGCGCGGCGCCATGCAAGCGGAGGGACGGTGACGATCCACCACGCGAGCATCACGGCAGCCGCGGGCCATACCGGCAGCAGATAGGAGCGGCGCTTGTAGGCGGCGATGCTTAAGAAGGTGACGGTGGCGAAGTAGAAAATCGCGAACAGGCGGACGGCAGCACGGGCGCGGGCGGAGTCGGAGGGCGTTAGGGAGCGATCGTCCTCACCCGCGCTGCCAAGCGCATCGCGGTCTCTCCCGGGCGGAGAGGCGGAGTCGGGGCGGCGCCGAGTGAGTAATGGAGTGAGTAATGCATAGACGGCGGCGACCGGGACTATCAGGCTTAGCGGAGCGGAGTTGAGCAGGAGGGGTTTCAGGTAGTACCACGGAGCCATCGTGCCCAGCGAGCCGAAAAAGCGGCCGACATTTTCGGTGTCGAGCTGACGATTGAGGAAGGCGAAGCGTCCGCCGAAGTAACATGCGAGATACCAGCTCGAAGCGATCGCGGCGCCGAGGATGATCGCGCCGGGATCGAGCATCGTCAGAATTTGGCGTCCACGGCGCTCGGCGAACATGAAGATGAGGATTGAAACGCCGGGAAGAATTGCGCCGACGGGACCCTTGGCGAGCACGCCGAGACCGATCGCAACCGCCATCAGATAGAGCGCGGGCAGGCTGGATTCGAAGCGCGCGGCGGGGCCGGAAGAGGCCGCATCGCGCGGCATCCACCACAGAAATGCGAACAGCGCGAGCGACTCGAAGAAGCACAGCGTCATGTCGACGCGGCCGTAGCGGCCCTGGCTGACGTACTGATAGGAGCCGGCGAGGGCGAGTCCGGCGAGGACGGCGGCGTCGATGCCGAGGAATTCGAACGCGAACAGCATCGTGAGGACCGCGCCGGCAATCGCGTAGAGTGCGGATGGGATGCGAAGATTGGCGGCGGTCACTTTGCGGATTCCGGCGAGGCGATCGATTGCGACCGCGGTCCAATGGAACAGCGGGGGCTTGTACATCGGGACGATGCCGTTCTCGACCGGGAACAGGAGATGGCCGTGCTCGACCATCTGCTGGACGAACACGCCTTCGACGGCCTCGTTGCCGGTGCATACGTCGCCGGCGCCGAGCCGATAAAGCGTCAGGACGGCGATGAGGAGAGCGATCGCGGCGATCGTGGCGGCCGATTTCAGGTTCATGCGAAGGCCATCGGGCTCGACGCAGAGATATAATAGCTAGTCAATATATAATAACTAATCACGGCATAGAATAGTCAGTCGAGCTCGGCGCGGAATATACTAAGGCTCTTGACGCGGGAGGAATCGTAGCCGCGCCACTTGGCCGCGGAGACGTCGCGAGCATTCACGCGCTTGAATCCCAGCCGGGCGAAGAAGCCGGCGACACGATCCCCATTGGTGCATGCGAAAACGTATTTGAGGCGGCGCGCCCGGGCTTCCTTGAGGATCTCGCGGACCAGCACGGCGGCGACGCCCTCGCCCTGGAAGCGCGTCAAGGTGTACATGGCGGTGATTTCGCCCGCGCGGTCGCGGCGGTACGGCTCGGTCAGCAGCGAGCAGATTCCAGCGAGGTGTTCGTCGCCGATTCGGTAGCCGAAGCATGAGGGCAGGATTTGCGCGATCTGGCCGGGAGTGCGGGGCAGCAAGGAGCCTTCGGTCTGGCCGCGGACGATGAGTGCTTCGACTTCTTCGAAGTCGTCGATTGAAACGGGGCGGACGAAGCCGTACTGCATCTCGGTGAACAGCGTTCCGGCGCCGATGAAACTGAAGAGTTCCTCGTAAACGTCGGCCGGCGCGACCAGGTTGACGGAACCGACACCGTCTTCGAGGGCGTCGTGGGCGGCGCGGACGATGGCTCTGCGAGCGCGTGAGCGGAGGTCGCGCATCGTGAGGCGGATGCGATGCTCCTCGACGAACGAGAGCCGTTGGCCGTCCTTGGCGATCAAGCCGCCGCGCCGATCAAGCATCAGGAGCTTGAAGACGCGAAGACGGCTGGCGAGCTCGCGCGCGAAGACGGTCAGATCGTCGGCGTCGTCGCGGCTCATCGAGGCGACGACGATCGATCCGGCGCGCAATCGCGCCCAGATCTCGGCGACCGCGGAATCCGGTGGATACGGGCGCGAGCGAAGTCCGTCGGATGGATTGAAGACCGGGGGCGGTTCCTTGGGGGCGAGGCGCCCGAGCCGGCGCATCAGCTTGGGAAGCGCGCTCGGCGAAACGATGACGACGCATCGGGTTTGATTGCGCCGCAATTCGCGCAGCGTCCGAACGAGAGAATCGAAGTCGGAAATCCGCTGTCCGGCGGGAGGAATCAGCGCGAAGAGCAGGCTCTTGCCGTAGAATTCCTCGAGATAGAAAGTCTTCTCACTGAAGACCGCGGCGCCGCGGCGTGGTTTGCCGACCAAGTCGCCGAGACCGATAGCTCCGAAATCGTTCACGGGCAGAGGGTTCGCGGGGCCAGAGTCGGGAGGTTCTTCAATTCGGCTACGCGGGCTGAGATTTGACCGGCGATATCGCTCTCGACGCGACTTCGGTGGGCGGCCGCACCGCCGCCGACGGACGCGTCGCGGCTATTTCGGCGAGCGAGGTGTCGGAGAAAACTTCGAGCAACACGCGCTGGCCCTTTTCCCAAACGCGATACATGCGGCAGGTCGGCTGCAGCGCGCATGAGCTGCTGCCGTCGGTGCATAGATTGAGCTTGATGGGCCCCTCGACGGCTTCGATAATATCGCGAAACGTGACGGTGTCGGCATCGCGGGCAAGCTGGTAACCGCCGCCGGGGCCGCGGCGCGCGCGGACGAGGCCGCGGCGCATCAGATCGCGAATCACTTTTTCGAGATAGTATTTCGGGATGTGCTCGCGACCGGCGATTTCGGTGCCGCGCGCGATGCCCGACGGACGATCGGCGAGATAGATCATCGCTCGCAGCGCGTACTCGATCTTGCGCGGTATCTGCATCAGGCTCATGCGTTTTTCACTTTCTCACTTTTCACTGTTCACGACGCGAGCGCCGGCGTCGCGCGTATCGCGAGAATCTTCTCGACATACTTAACCAGCATGTCGTTCTCGATGTTGACGGTGTCGCCGGGCTGCTTGAAACCGAGCGTCGTCGATCGCAGCGTGTGCGGAATTACTTCGACGGAAAAGTTGCAGTCCTCGATCGAAAAGATGGTCAGGCTGATTCCGTCGATGGCGACCGAGCCCTTCTCGACCAGGTAGCGCGCTTGCGCCGGTGCAACCTCGAAGCTGAAGAGTTTTGAGTCGCCCTCGGGCTTGATCGACACGACCCGACCGATGCCGTCAACGTGGCCGGAGACCAGATGGCCGCCGAGCAGCTTGCCGAGCGTGAGGCATCGCTCGAGATTCACACGGCGCGAGGGTTTCAGGTCGCCAAGCCCGGTGCATCGCAAGGTCTCGGCCGAGATGTCCATCGCGAAGCGGCCGGGGCCTTTGGAAATCACTGTCAGGCACGCGCCGTTGACGGTGATCGAATCGCCGATGCTGATTTCGGAAATGGGGAGCGAGGTATGGACAGAAAGTACCGCGCCCTGGTCGGTCGGCTTGAGGCTTTCGACGGTGCCGAGGTCTTCGATGATACCGGTGAACATCACTCACTCCTGTGGAGCGCTGGTGCGGCGGGGAGAAAACTCCAGAAAAATCATATCTTTTTGATGGATAGCGGCGCAACTAGGGCGGACGGGCGGAACAGAATCAGCAAACCCACACTGCGTTTACAGGGGCCCCGGTCCCGGCACCTGAGTAAGGGAAAAAACGCACCCGGCGTTCACCTTTGGCGCTTCGACTACGCTCTTCCTGACATGGGTGCGGCGGCTGGCCCCTGCTAAGCTGGAGCAGAATGAAATCGAAGGCAAAGGGAAAACTCAAGGCGCTGCTGTTCGACTTTGGCGGCACGCTCGCATTCCTGGATTTCGAATTGCTGGCGCGTGAATTCTCGCGCGAGGGGCGCAAGCTCGATGCACTCGCGCTCGAGCACGCCGAATACGCGGGGCGCGCGGCGATCGATCGGGTGCTGATGAGCGGGCCGAAGAAGCAAGCCGACTCCGCGGCATACGAGCATTTTTTTCGCGGCTGGATGACGGCGGCAGGAATTCCGCAAGAGGAATTTGGCGAATGCGCGGCGAAGTTTGGCGCGATACATCGCGAGGCCACGCTCTGGCGCGTGGTGCGGGCGGGCACGTTCGAGGCGTTGGAGGCGTTCAAATCGGCGGGATACAGGCTTGCGATCGTGTCGAATGCGGAGGGGCAGGTCGAAGCGGATGCGAAGCGATTCGGGCTGGCGCCGTACTTCGACGTGATAATCGACTCGCATGTTGTCGGGGTGGCAAAGCCCGACCCGCGGATTTTTCAAATCGCGCTCGAGCGGCTGGGCGTCGCTGCCGACGAAGTGAGATTCGCGGGCGACATCTATTCGATCGATGTGGAGGGCGCGCGCGCGGCGGGAATCGAGGCGCGGCTGGTCGATCAGCATCGGCGCTACACGTGGGTCGATCACGAGAAGATTCGGCATATCGGGGAGCTGCATCGAATCGATTGAGGCTTTTCTTGTAGGAGGAAGATTCAGCTATGGGCGTGATAAGAGATCAATCGGAAAAGATTTTCACCGGCGCGATTACCACCCGCCAGTTCCATCCGATCCTGCCGACCGGCGAGTACGAGGAAATTGCGGACGGCGTGATGTTCTACCGCTGGTTTGCGAACGTGACGGCGGCCAAGACGGGCGAGGGTCTGGTGCTGGTGGATACCGGGGGCTACTTCAACCAGGACGCGACGGTGAAACTGATTCGGCAGTTCTCGCCGGAGCGGGTGAACACGGCGATCTACACGCACGGGCACGTCGATCACGCGTGCGGGATGCCGGCTATAGTGGCTGACGCGCAGAAGAACAAGGTGGCACGGCCGCGCGTGGTGGGGCATCGCGCAGTCGCGGCGCGGTTCGATCGCTACAAGCGCACCGCCGGGTATAACACTGTAGTCAATACACGGCAGTTCAACCGGCCGGCGCCGTGGCCGACTGAGTATGTATATCCGGATACTTACTTCGATAATCAGTTGAATGTAGTTGCGGGCGACGACAAGTTTGAATGCCATCATGCGCGCGGCGAAACCGACGATCATTGCTGGCTGTTCATCCCGCAGCGCAAGCTGCTGTGCACCGGAGATTTGATCATCTGGGCGGCGCCCAACGCGGGCAATCCGCAGAAGGCGCAGCGCTACGCGCGCGAATGGGCCGAGGCGCTGCGCGTGATGGCGCGGCTGGGGGCGGAAGTGCTCGTGCCGGGGCACGGTTACCCGGTGTTCGGCGCGATTCGGGTGCGCCAGGTGCTGAACGACACCGCAAACTATCTGCAGAGCCTGTACGATCAGGCTATTGCACTGATGAATGCGGGCGCGACGCTCGACGAGATAATTCACACCGTGAAGCCGCCGGCGAATCTTGCGGAAAAACCGTGGCTTCAGGCGGTGTACGACGAACCCGAGTTTATCGTGCGCAACATCTGGCGGCTGGAAGGTGGATGGTACGACGGCACGCCGTCGAATCTAAAACCGGCGACAGACGGCGAGCGAGCGCGGGAGATCGCGGCGCTGGCGGGTGGTGTGGCGCCGCTGATCGCGCGAGCGAATGAAAAACTTGCGGCCGGCGAAATCGTGCTCGCGTGTCATCTGGTGGATTGGGCGGTGGCTGCGGCGCCGGGCGACAAATCGGCGCATGAAGCGCGCATGAGAGTCTATGCGGCGCGAGCTGATCGCGAGGAATCGACGATGGCGCACGGTGTTTTCCGGTCGGCGGTGGTCGAGTCGGCGACCAAGGCGGGAGTGCCGGCTCCGGAGGACAAGCGCAGCGCGTGAGCGGCTGGAGGTTTTAAACTAATTGAGCTTGGAACGCCTCGGACTCAGTACCTCCGTATCATGGCTCTCGACAATTGGATTTGCTCTAGCATGGCTGGCGTTAATGTTGGCCTATAGCCCATTAGCGGACAGGCTGGCGACACGATGGGTTGATAAGCCACCAACCCTGGACGCGTTTCGCGCGCTGCAGAAATCCAGGAGCAAACTCGTGATTGGGATCGTAATGGCTTGGGTCCTCGGGGGATTTTTGGAGGAACTTATCTTCCGGGGAATCGTCCTTCAATCGATTGAAGCACTACTGTCGGCTTGGCTCGTCGCGCCGATGGCAACTGGTGTCGCGGTATGTGCCGCCGCCGTAGGAGCGGGTCTCATTCACTTATACCAAGGTCTGCGAGCGGTGATCATCGTAACTCAGCTCTCGGTTTTATTTGGCCTGCTGTTTGTCGTAAGCGGGTACAACCTGTGGGCCGTCATATTGTGCCATGGGCTGTACGACACGATCGCATTCGTCAGGTTTGCCAACAAAAAATCCAAGCACTTGAAGACTTGACGCTGATTCGTAGCTGACGGGGTGGCGGGTTGAGTCCTATGAACGATCGATCGCGCTCACGCGGAAATCGAACTGCGAGTTGTCGCGCTCGAACGCGATCGTTTCACTTTTTCACTGGCGACGGGGGCAGCGTTAGCTTGCCGAGGATTGCCGGCGCGCGCGCACCGGTGACGCTCGGGATGTTGCCCTGGCGGCCGCGCAGCATCCGGTAGCCGAGGATAGCGAATGCGACAGCCTCGACCGCGCCTCCATCAACACCGACGTCCGCGGCGGTGATCACTTCGAGATTGGGAAGCTCGGCCGCGATCATTCGCATCAGGGTTGGATTTTGCGCGCCGCCGCCGGTGACGATCAACTGATCTACGGGACCACGGGGAAGAATGAAGCGGCGGCATGCGTCGGCGATCGATCGCGCGGTGAGGGCGGTGACGGTTGCGACCAGATCGTAGTCAACGATTCTCATGCGGCGCGCGTCGGCGACGATCCGATCGAGCATATTGGCGCCGAATTCCTCGCGGCCGGTCGATTTTGGCGGGCGGCGGCGGAAATAACGATTGCGCATCAGCTTCGCGAGCAGTGGTTCGTTGACGTGGCCGCGTGCCGCAATGCGCCCGTCGCGATCCATCCGCATTCGGCCGCCCGAGATTCGCGAAGCGAGCGCGTCCAGCATCATGTTACCCGGGCCGGTGTCGAACGCGATCAGGTCGGCGTCGCCGAGGCGTGCACGGGGCGGAATGTAAGTTGCGTTGCCGATGCCGCCGACGTTCTGCACGACGCGGCCGCGGGTGGGGTCGGCGAACAGCCAGAGATGAGCGAGCGGGGCCAAAGGAGCGCCCTCGCCGCCGAGCGCGATGTCCATCGTGCGGAAGTCGGCGACGACGGGAACCCCGGTGGCCGCGGCGATGACGGCGGACTCGCCGAGTTGCATCGTGGAGGCGGCCTGTCCGCGGGCCGCGCCGCGTGGCGGCAGATGAAAAAAGGTATGGCCGTGCGATCCAATGAACGCGACGTCGGACAGCGCGACGCGCGCGCGCCGGGCGATCTCGATGGCGGCATGTCCGAACTCGCGACCGAGCGCGAAGTTGAGCGTGGAAATCGCAGCCGCGCCGATTTTTTCGTCGGCGGAAGCGGCGAGCAGTTCTTTGCGAAAGCGCGCAGGGTACGGGAAATTGTGAAACGCGATCAAGCGCGCGGGCGGACGGGAACGCTCGTCGAGCTCGACGACGGCAGCGCTTACGCCGTCGTGCGAAGTCCCGGACATCAAGCCGATCGCGAGAACTATCCGGCAGTCGAGTCTAATCGTGATTGCGCTCATCTTTATCCAGGTCCGATTCTTCCGATTCGGCATCGCCGAGCGATTCCCGCGAATCGTCACGACGACTTAAGCGAAGCATCTCGATTCCCGCAAGGAGCAGGCGCAAGCCGGAGGGAAAATCGAGCGAGCCGGAGTCGTCGTGCGACTCGGGCGCGATAATCACCTTGCGCCCGCGGTGCCATTGCACGAGCAGCATCTGGTGACCGAGCTGCCGGCCGGTGACGCGATCGATCGAGAAGTCGCCGAACATCGTGGTGGTTTGCAAGTTGGAGAATGCATCGCGGAGCAGCGCGTCGTCGCGGCGGCCGGCGGCGGCGAGCGCGGCGGCGGTCAGGAGACCGGCGGCGTAAATCTGCGCGGCGGGATAGTCGGGAGAATCGCCGGCGCCGGCGGTCGCCATTCGGCGCGCAAACTCGGCGGGCGTTGGGCCGAGCGCGGGCGCGATCTCGATGGAATCCTCCCACTGCGAAGGGCCGACGATTCCCTCCGCAAGTTCGCCCAAGTCCGATGCGAAGCGGCGCACGCCGGCGGCGACGCATCCAAGTACCGGGATGTTGAGACGGGAAGATGCGACCGCGCGCATCACGGCCAGGTCGTGTTCATAATTGCCGGCGCTGGCGAGCGCGTTGACGCGGTTGCGCGCGAGGGCGGGGAAAAGCCGCGCGGGCGTCGAGGCGGGGTCGAACGCGCCGTTCCATTTCACGCGGACGCGGACTCCGCGACGACGAGCGGCGCGTTCATCGGCGGCGCGCTCGAAGCCCGATGCAACCGCGCGAGCGAAGGGCGACTTCGACGCCACGATCGCGACGCGCTTGCGCCAGAGCTTGAGCCGGGCCAGCAAGCGGACGAAGCCGCGCAAATAGTCACTGGCGGGACTGAGTACTCCGACGATCATCTTGGAGCCGCGGTCGTAGAGTTCGTCGCCGGCGCCGCCGTGATTCACGAAGACGCGGCCCGTTTGTTCGACGATGTCCGCCGCGACGCGGGTGAGGCGACTGGAGTACGGGCCGAAGATTATGTCGGCGCGGCGATCCGCGCAGAGCGAGCGATAAATGTCGCCGCATCGCACAGCGTCGCTCGCGTCGTCGTGGCATTCGAGCGCAAACTCACATCGCTCGCCGCCGACGCGAAGCGCGCCGCTCGCGTTGGCGTCGGCGATGAACAAACGAATCGCGATTTCGGCCTGCCGGCCCATCGGAGAGTATTCGCCGGTGAGCGAGAGCGAGAGGCCGATGGTGATTTTCACGGGAGGGAAGTCAGGGTGCGACTTCGGCGATGCCGCCTTTGATAACGGCCTGGCCGTCGGGATTGAAAGTCTCGTAGGCGAAAACTTTCCGGCCGTCGCGGTCGCCGTCGGCCCAGATTTTAGTGGTGATGGTCTGGCCGGGCAGCACGGGACGGGAGAAGCGCACCCGCAAGCGCTTGAGGCGAGCCGGGTCGCCGGCGCAGAGATTGTCGATCGCGACCTTCGACGTAAACGCCATCGTGCAAAGGCCATGCACGATGATGCCCGGCAGGCCCGCCATCTTCGCGATGTTTTCATCGACATGGATCGGATTGCGATCGCCGGAGGCCTCGGCGTAGCGGTAGGTCTGATCCTTGTCGATGGTTTGCGCGACCGAGAAGATCGGCTCGCCGCGATCGGGCTCGATGGCGCGCGGTTCCGAGGACGCGGCTTCGCGGTTTCGAGCGCCTCGAATAAAAGCGATGAAGAGTGCTTTCTGGACCGGGTGCCCTTTCTGGTTGGCGGCGTTCAGTTCGACGGTCATGGTCTCGCCGGTGGCCTTGGTTTCGATCGAAATAATTTTGGCGGCCGCGGTTACTACGTCGCCGGGGCGAATTGGATTTGGGAATTCCATGTCCTGCTCGCCGTGAACGAGGCGGAGCAGGTCGGCTTGCAGGTCGGGTTCCATCGCGACTTTCATGACGGCATCCCAAATTACGGTGACGCCGAACATCGGCGGCGCGACGATGCCGCCGGGGCGGCGGGCGTCGAAGAACGCGGGGTTGTGGTCGTTGTACGCGCGCGCATAGTTCTGGATCGCGTCGAGGGTGACGTTGGTCGTGACGGGCGGGAATTCGCGGCCCACGCAGGCTTTGTTGAGCGGCATCGATTGGCTCCGATTGATGGTGCTTTCGAAATTCAGCTGGGTTTCGTTATTCAGCGGCTAGGCGGCATTGCCTGACTTCAGCTTGAGTAGTTGGTTTTGAAACCGCAAGTGGCCGGATTGGCCGGGACGAATCGGGACGGCACCGCTGGATAGACACTCGCACGCCAATTTGGTAAATAAAATGCGCTGGCTGGGGTCTGGTTCCCTTTCACCAGTCGGCGTCGGGCTGGCGCGTAGATGGTTCCTCCGCGCTGGCCCGATTTTTTCAAGCGCGAGCGCGGCAGCGTGGCGGGGCTTCATACTGGCCCACGCTAGCTGAATCCAAACCTATCCACCAAACCCGACGGCCCGACCGTGAGTGGCCAGCGGCTAGGCGAGCGGGCGGCCGGAGATGAACACGGACTTCAACTCCAGCGCCCGGCTGAGCACGATTAAATCGGCGCGCGCGCCGACCTGAATGCGGCCGCGATCACCTGCGCCGACGAGATTGGCGGGATTGGTCGCCGCCATCACGGCCGCATCGCCGATACTGACGCCGGCTTTTTCGACCATCACGCGGACCCCATCGAGCATCGAGATGATGCTGCCGGCGAGCGTGCCGTCATCGAGGCGCGCGGCGCCGTCGCGAATCGTTGCGCGCGCACGCCCGACATTTTTTTCGGAGCTGGAGGTTTTTGCCAGCGCGACCTTGTCGGTGACAAGGATGATCCCGTCTATCCCGCGGGCGCGGCAGGCGAGACGCAGCATCGCAGGATGCACGTGGACACCGTCGGGGATGATCGCGGCGAGTGCGGGTGACGGCGCGAGCGCGGCGGCGATAACGCCGGGATCGCGATGGTTCAACGGGCGCATCGCGTTGAACAGATGCGTGAACATCCGAGCACCGGCGGTGACGGCGGCGTTGGCCTCCTCGAGAGTCGCGTTGGTATGCCCGATGGAGACGACCACGGCGCGCGCGGCAAGGCGCCGAATCGCGTCGATTCCACCGGGCAACTCGGGCGCCAGCGTGATCAATCGAAGCGCGCGCATCGCGAGCACTCGTTCCAAGGCCTCGGCGCGCGGTTCGAGGTTGAGCGCAGGATGCGCGCCGAGCCGGAGCGGCGAAATGAACGGACCTTCGAGATGCATCCCGAGAATCGCGGCCGCATCGGCGGAGTCGTCGCGGCGCGAATTTTCAATCGCACCGGCGATCGACTCGTGAACCTGAGCGATCTTGTCGATTGGCGCGGTGACTGCGGTCGGCATCCAGGCCGTGGCGCCTTCGCGCGCGAGATCGCGGCTTAGAGTGGCGAGTGCGTCCGCCGACGCGTTCATTACGTCGATACCGTGCGAGCCGTTGACCTGAAGATCGACGAAGCCGGGCAGGATGTAATCTTGGTCGTTGTCGCCGCCGTCAGATGCAGGCTCGAGCGCAGTGATCCGATCGGTGAACGTGATGCGCCCGCGGATGAGCGAGCCGTCGGGCCTGGCGATGCGACCGGACATTTTACCGGCGGGCCGATTCGCCGATGTGGGCTTGGCGGTCAATTCGCGCCGAATCGCTCTGCGAGCAGACGCGAAAAGCGCGGCATATAGATGAGGTCGAAGGTTTCTTCCTTGCCGGGAAACATCGCAACCGCGGCGCCCCTGAGCGCAAGCACGTGTTCCCATCCCTGTTCGAGCGTCATGTCATTGTCCTGCGCGATGGTGGCGAAGGTCAGCTCGACCAGGAAGCGCAGGCGGCGGATCATTTTATTCTCATGCTCGATTTTCGCTGCGCGGTCGTAGTCGTTGTCGGCCATGAGTGCGTTCTCCGTGTGAGAGTGTCGTTGCGAACCGTGAGTATATCATCGCAGCCGGAAGCGATCATGGGGCGACGGGGCGGACTTGTCTCGATTGTTCGAGGATGCCACTCTAACGCGCCGTGAGCCCCGTCCGCCTCAAGAGCAGCTTCATATATCTCGCCAACGCGGTAAACGATCTGCGCGGGAATTGGTCCGTGCTGGCGGTAGTGCTGGCGCCGTTGCTGCTGGCGGCGGCGTTGTGCCTGCTGCCGGACGCGTTGAATCTGCAATTCCGCCTCGCCCAGACGTTTGAGCCGGGCGCGCAAAATATCAACTACGTGCAGGCGCAGGGCGTCGATGCGCCGAACAGGCCCGCGCCGCTGAAAGAGGTGCAGCCGTTCTCGCCGTGGGTCACGACGGCGCTGCATCTGATCTTCGGGCTGCTCACGCTGCTGGTGACGCTGGTCACGTTGTGTTCGCTCAAGAGGATCCAGGCGGGAGTCCGCAAGCCCGCGATCATTGGCGAAGCGATCGAGGTTTACCGGCAATCGATTCCGCTTGCCCCGGGGTTCATCTGGGTGACGATTCTGCAACTGCTGGCGCCGGCGGCGGGGCTGTTCCTGTTCCAGGCGGCGTCGAGTTACGTGTACGGTTCGATCGGCGTGTGGGCATATATCGCGCTGGTGTTGATGATCATGATCGGCGCGCTGGTGTACGCGTGGCTGTACTTTGCGCAGTTCGCGCTGATCTTCGACGGAAAGCATAGCTGGCACGCGCTGCTGTTCAGCCGAGACCTGATGCGCAAGCGCTTCTTCAAAGTCGCGACGCGAATTGTGGTGTTTCTCGCGGTCTGGTCGGGATTCAACTCGTGGGCCGCGGGTGCGTTTGTGGTCGTGAGCCTCCTGTTCGGGCCGGTCGGGGTGGTGACGGGCTTTCTCGGGACGACGATCTTTCTCGTCGATCTTGCCGAGATCAGCGTCAACTTTGCGACCACTGCGTTCCTGGTCGCGGCAGGGCTGCGCCTCTATCAGGATTTGAGGGAGCCGCAGCCGGCATCGCGGCTCGACGATTCCGCAGCGCAATCCGCGATGCAGCCGACGGCACAACTGCCGGGCGCCGCGCTGCAGGGGTGACCCCTGCACCCAATGTCAAGACAACGGTAAAGAGGGTCGCGCGCGGCAAGGCGTTGTCACGCGGCCAGGCGGGAGAGGGCGCGAATCGTGACGTGAATCGCGGGCAGACTCGGGGACGCCAGCGCCTTGAGTTCATCGAAGAGCCGCGCGAGTTGCGCGAATCCATTGGCGCGAACACGCTTCAACTGCTCGATCGATTGATCGACACTGATGTCGGGATCGTCGGCGATGGCGTCGAGCACCGCGCAGCACAGCGCGATGCGAGCGGCGCGAAGTTCGGCGGCGAGTTCGTTTGCGGCGCGCCGCTCCCACCGATCGTCAGCGCCAATCGATTGAAGCGCATCTTCGACAATTGTGAAGTTGAGTTGCGCGCTCAGGCGGAAGTACGCGCGAGCCGCTTCGGCGGGTTCGATTTCGCGGGCGAAACTCAGGCTCAGCACGCTCAGAATGTGATCGGCGAAGGCCAGGCGCGCAAGCCCGTGCGCCAGTTCGCCGTCCAGGACGTCGATCCGAAGCTCGCGATAGACGCGCTCGAAGCGGTCGCGCTCGCCACCGGCGAGCATCGACTCGAACTCCCCGGACAGCATTTCGAATGCGGGCTTGAAGCGGGTCACCGCGGCGCCGATCGAAGTGGCAGGTTCCAGTTCGCTGAGCGCCCATCCCGCAGCGCTCCGGCAGGTGCGTTCGAGCGCGAGAAATGCGCCCAGCTCCGATTCGGCCGCGGTCGCCGCGGCGTTGCGCTTGAGCATCGCGGCACGTTCGTGAATCGAAAGCACGTCAGCCGCGATCACCCATGCGCGGACCACATCCTCAGCCGCGACGCCATGATCGCGCACGTGGCTGAAGACGAAAGTCGAGCCAACCAGATCCACGAGTTCATTGACGGCACGAGTCGCGATCAGCGCGTGGCGCAGCCGATGAGCGCCGACGTCGGGGCTCACGCGCCCGGCGAGCGAGGGCGGGAAGTATGGCTGCAGGAAACGTCCGACGAGGTACGAATCGTCAACCAGCACGGTGGTTTCAAGCCGCCGGCTGAGATCGATCTTGGTGTAGGCCGCGGCCAGCGCAAGCTCGGGGCGGGTGAGCCCGGGGTAGCGTGAGTGGCGCTCGCGAATCGCCTCGCGGGTGGGCAGCACGGGCTCCATCCCGGTCAGGATGCCGCGATCCTCGATGGCTTGGAGATGGTCGCGAAACTCGGTCAAGTGCGTGCGGCTGCGAAGCTGCTCGAGGCTGAGCGACAGCACCTGATCGCGATTGTCGGCGATGACACGCTCGGCGACTTCGCCGGCGCATGCGGCCAGCGCGCGGTTGCGCGCGTCGAACGTGAGCTCGCCGCGGGCTACGGCCGGCTCGAGCAGAATCTTCAGATTGACTTCGTGATCGGACATATCGACGCCGGCCGAGTTGTCGATCGCGTCGGTGTTGATACGCCCGCCGGCAAGGGCGTAGTCGATACGCGCCTTTTGCGTGAAACCGAGGTTGCCGCCTTCGACGACTATTTTGGCGCGAAGGTCAGGCGCGGTGATTCGGCATGCGTCGTTGGCGTGATCGGCGACTTCGGCGTCGGTCTCGGTCGTGGCGCGAACGTAAGTCCCGATGCCGCCGTTGTAGAACAGATCGACGGGCGCCCGCAGAATGCGCTGGATCAACGACTCGCCGTCGAGCGCGTCGGAGTCGCATCCGAGCGCGGCGCGCGCCGGCGGACTGAGGGCGATTCGTTTCTGGCCACGGCGAAAGACGCCGCCGCCGGAACTGATGAGCGCGGGGTTGTAGTCCGACCAACTCGAGCGCGGCAGATCGTAGAGCCGCTTGCGCTCGTCGAAGCTCGCTGCGGGATCGGGGTCGGGATCGATAAAGATGTGGCGATGGTCGAAGGCGGCGATGAGCTTCAAGTTGCGCGAGCGCAGCAGGCCGTTGCCGAACACGTCGCCCGACATGTCGCCGATGCCGATCATCGTGATCGGCGCGCCGCGGTCGGGGTCGCGACCCATCTCGCGCAGATGCCGGCGCGCAGATTCCCACGCGCCGCGCGCCGTGATCGCCATCTGCTTGTGGTCGTAGCCGTGCTCGCCGCCGGATGCGAAGGCGTCGCCGAGCCAGAAGCCGCGCTCGAGAGCGATCTGATTGGCGAGGTCGGAGAAACTTGCAGTGCCTTTATCGGCGGCCACGACCAGATATGGACCGTCGTTGTCCAGCACCCTGACGCGAGCGGGATGCACCGGGCCGTCGCCGGTGAGGTTGTCGGTGAGGTCGAGCATCGCGTTGATCAGCGTCCGGTACGCCTCGACGCCGTCATGGGGATCGGGCTGATGGCGGGGTCGCGGCTTGACGATGAAGCCACCCTTGGCGCCCAACGGGACGATGATCGCGTTCTTGACGGTCTGGGTCTTCATCAGATCGAGGATCTCGGTGCGGTAATCGTCGGGCCGGTCACTGAAGCGAATTCCGCCGCGCGCGATGCGCCCGTGGCGCAGATGGCATCCTTCCATGCGCGGACTGTTGACGTGAATTTCGTAGAGCGGTGCGGTGTCGGGCAGCCCGGTGATGCGCGCGCTTTCGAACTTGAGCGCGATGTAGGGGTCGGGCGACGGCACCGCGCAGAAAAAATTGGTGCGCACGGTCGCCTCGACCAATGATAGCAGCGCGCGCGCAGTGCGATCGTCAACGATATTTTCGATCGCACCGAGACGAGCGAGATACGCTTCGCGCAGGTCCGCGATCTTTTCCGGCGCGGCCGGACTGTCGAACGAGAGACGCGCGGTGAACAGTTCGAACAGCAGCCTGGCGAGGCCGGGATTCAGCAACAGAACGCGCTGCAAGCCGAGACGAGCGGGCGACAGGCGCATCTGAAACGCGGCGACGAGGTACGCGCGCAGCAGAGCGACCTCGCGCCAGGCGAGGCCCGCGGTAAGAGTGAGCGCGTTAAGAGAATCGTCCGCGGCAAGGCCGCCGCGCACGGCGGCGATCGCGCCGGCAACCAGCGCGGCGCCGGGAAATTTTTCGAACGGTTGCGAGCCGGGTCCTTGCACCGAAAAAACCTGCAGGTACGCGCGCGTCACTTTGCCGTTGGTGCGGGGGCGAAGCTCGTGAGCGTCCTCGGCCAACACCTCGATGGCGAAGTTCTGCAAAGTAGGCATCAGATTGGACAGCATCGGCGCGTCGCCAAGCCCGATAATCCGTATGTCGCCGGCGCCTGAAGCGTCGCCGTCGGACGCGCTACGTCCGGCCTCGACGATGAAGTCGCGGGCGACCGCGATTAGCGTTTCGACGTCTTCGATGTCGCCGAGCGCGCGCGTTACGTCGATCGCAGCCTGATAGTCGGCGCTGAACGCACCGGCCCATCGCTCAGCGAGCGCGCGTCCCCGGCTGGGTCCGAATTTTTTGATCAACCGCTCCTGCAAGCGATCGGCCCATCGTCCGGCGAGCTCGGCGATCGTGGTCTCAAGGCCGCGGATGACCGAAGCCTTTGGGGGATCGGCAACCAAACAGAAATGGAGGCGCGCCGTGTAACCCTCGCCGAGCGCCAGGTAGAAATAGACCAAAGTGCCGTGGAGCGCGGCTGCAAGAGTATCCTGGATGCGCCGGCTAAGCTCGGCGGAGCCGGCGTCGCGCGGCATCACCACCAGCGCGATCACGTTGCCGTGACGCAGGTCGGGAGCAATGAAGAGTCGCACCGAGCCTTCGCTCTTAACGTCGAGGATGAGGCGCAACTGCGCACGTAGTTCGGCGACGGGCGCGCGAAAGAGTTCATCCTTGGGAAAGCTGTTGAAGGCGGAAACGATTTCCTTGTAATCGTGCGAGCCGGGGGCGGCGCCCTCGCACTCCAGCACTTCGCGCAGCTTCGCGCGCAGAACCGGAATGTGTTGCGCCTCCTCCGCGTAGGCCTTGGAGGTGAACAGCCCGACGAAATTGTCGAACGCGACGACGCGGCCCGATGCGTCAATCCGGCGAATCGAGACGCTGTCCATCGGGCGGCGGCGATGGACGTGGGACTCGGCGCGGGTCTTGCCGATCACCAGCGGCGGTCCTTCGAAGAAGAGCTTGCGGCGCGCGGGCGAGAGTTCATCGAGCAATACCGAGCTGCGAAATCGCGACTCGTCGAGCTCGCGCATGACCCCGAGTTCGGTGCCCGGATCGAGCACGAATCTGGCGGCGGCGTCGTCGCCGCTCACGAGATAGCGGCGATAGCCGAGAAACACGAAGCTGCCGTGGACGAGCCAGCGCATGAGGTCGCGGACCTCGATCAGTTCGCGGTTCGACGCGGTTTCCTCGCAGATCTGCAGAGCGCGGCCGGTCATCTGCTCAAAGTCGCCGGTCGCTGCGCGGACCTCGGTAAGAATTGAGATGACATCGCGCTCGATTTGACGCGCCTGTTCGGGTGTGGGCGCGAGCTCGAGTTCCGCGTGAACGAATGACTCGGCGCGCTCGGTGGAGAGCGACTGTTCGAACGATGCGATCCGCCCTTGTTTGTCGCGGCTGACTTTGAAGACCGGGTGGAGCATCGTGCGAACGGTGGCGCCGAGATGATGGAAATATTCGAGCAGGCTATCGACGATGAACGGGCAATCGGTCGTCACGGTCTCGACGATTGCGAGTGTGTCGTTGTCGTCACCCGGGACAGATTCGACTCGCGCGATCACCGGATCGGCGCGGACGGAAAAGAATTCGAACGCCGCCTGCACGAGAGTAAGGCGCCTTTTGGCCGGGACCTGCTCGCGATTGTCGGCTGACTCGCGCGCGAAGAGGCGCTCGGCGAAGGCGGATACGCGCCGCGCGGAATCAGCGGGAAGATTGCTGTCGATTAGTTCGCGGAGTTCGGTCTCGATCGCCAAGGGCGTCACCCGGTGAATGCGCAGCTGAAATGGCGCGACCACGCGCACGCGCATCAATTATAAGTCGCGTCGCGCGAATTGCGTAGTGGGGATAAACTTGGGTGCGCATGCCGGAAATAGAAATCAGTGCGATGACGTTCGGGCCCTTCGGGGTCGGCCGTCAGGACGGCAAAGCTGTGATGGTCGCCGGCGCGGTGGCGGGAGACCGGCTGGACGTCGAGATAGTTTCTGAGCGCCGCGATTACTCGGTCGCGAAAATTCGCGAAATCCTCCGCGCGAGCGCCGAGCGCCGGGTTGCTCCGTGTCCGTATCTCCCGCGATGCGGTGGATGCGATTGGCAGCACATCGACTACGGCGCCCAAGTGCGTTTCAAGGGCGAAGTCGTGGCGCGCGAGCTGGGCCATGCGCTTGGCGTCGCGATCGATCCGGCGGGACTGGTCGAACCGGCGCCGGCAGAGTTCGGTTATCGGTCGAGAATCCGGCTCAGGGTGGGCGCCAAAGGCGTGCTCGGGTTTTACTCGGCCGGCAGCAACACGATCGTCGAGATCGATTCATGCATGGTCGCCGAGCCGAGCATCCGGATGCCGCTGCATCTGGCGCGCTCGCTCGGCAAGCGAGTCGAAGAGATCGAGGTGGTGCGCGACGGCGCGCGCGAAGTCCAGGTCGCACATCTGAAGAAACCGGCGGACGAGGAGGACCTCAGGCGGGCAAGCAACGTGCTCGAATCGGACCGCGAGATTGCGGGAATCGTGCTGCGCTCGGGGACGCATCGCGCGACCGCAGGCGATACCGCGATCGCAATCGAGCTCGAGGCCGGACTCTCGATCGAAGTGGACGCCGATCTTTTCAGCCAGGTGAATCGCGCGCAGAACCAGAAGCTGGTCGCGAGCGTGATGGAAATGGCGGCAATTCACGAATCGCCGGCGGTGCTCGACCTGTTTTGCGGCGCGGGAAACTTCAGTCTGCCCGCCTCGAGGCGCGGCGCGCGAGTGACGGGGGTAGATGCCGATGCGGGAGCAATCGCGGCGGCGGCGCGCAACGCCGCGCGGTTGAAATTTCGCGACGCTCAGTTCGTCGCGATGAAGGCGTCGGCGACCGCCGATTTTCTGCATCGAGCGCGCTATCGTCCCGAGCTCATAATTCTCGATCCGCCGCGCACCGGCGCGCCCGATCTGATGGAACCGATCATCAAGCTGCGCGCACCGGGCGTTATCTACGTATCGTGCGACGTGACCACGCTGGCGCGTGATTTGCGGGTGCTTGCGGGAGCCGGATACAAAATTAATCGCGTGCGCGGTTTGGATTTTTTTCCCAACACGCATCATGTTGAGATCGCAGTGCACGCGCTATTGACTTAGATCGCGGTGCATTCTTAATGTAATTGAGTGGTCGGTTCCCGCATCCTCCCGCCAGAGGGTTGATCAAAAAGATGCCCAAGCAGGAAAAGGAAAAGCTCCCGAGGCCGAAGATTACGATTATCCCGGGCCGCGGGGTGGCGCAGACAATCAATTATTTGCTTGAGGACCGGGACGACCTCGAATGGATCATCGCGGTCGGCCGCACGAAGAACGGTGAGCTGTTCTTCTACGACACCGGCGGCGACATCGTCGAGGACCTCGGCACGCTCGAGTACCTGAAGGCGCGAATCGTGCGCGCCCATTTCGGCGACGAATACGAGTAGACGCTAGTCTTCGAATTCATCTCGCGGCGGACGAGCGTAGATGACTCCGTCTTCGATCTCCGTCGGCACCCGGTAAAGAAATTTGCCGCATGCGGTCGGCGGTCCCCCGATACATTCGCCGCTGGCCGGCTCGTAATAGGCATTGTGCGTCTGGCACATCAAGTAGCGGCCGTCTTCCGCGAAAAACTGATTGTCCACCCAGTCCATCGCCATCGGCACGTGCCGGCATCGATTGACGTAGGCGTGGAACTCACCGCCGAAGTTGATCAGAAAGCATTCCTCGTCGGCGCCGCGAATCGGCAGCATGAACTTCACCGACTCGCCCGGCGCGAGCGATTCGATCCGCGCGACTCTGTAGCGGGCCCGCGCGGGCGCATCTTTGCGGCGCGGACGAGATCGGGTCAGGGCGGCGCTGCGTCGGTGTCGATCGGACATTCAGCCTAGCCGGACGTTCTGTGTTAGCCGGACATGGCGATTCGAAGCGATTGGCGGATTTTCGCGCGCGGAATTCCTGTCGGCTTGCCGGATTTTGTCAAAGCCCGTAGCATCTGTAAACGCGGCGTTTGCTCCGGGGCCGTTCGACTATCAAGATTTAGATTCCGCGATGGAAAATCCAAAGATTCGCGCCGTCGAGGCTTTCCCCGTCGAGCAGCAGGATCAGACGCTGATCTGTTTGCGCGATCCGAGCGGACTGGCGCCCGAACCGATCATGCTCGGGATGGGCGCGTACTTCATCGTGACTTTATTCGACGGCAAGATGTCGCTGAAGGATATCCAGGCCGCGTTTGCGAAGCGCTTCGGCGAGATGATTGCGCTCGACAAGCTCGACGAACTGGTCGCGGCGCTGGATGGTGCGTACTTCCTCGACTCACCCGCATTTCATGAGCGCGAGCGGCGCGTGCGCGAGGAATTTCTGGCCAGTGCCGACCGTCCGGCAGCGCTGGCGGGGCTGTGCTACGAGAAGGATCCGGCGAAGCTGCGGCTCGAGCTCGCAGCGTACTTCGATCCACCCGAGGGGCCGGGCCGCGTTCCAGCGGTGAGAAAATCGGCGTCGCTCGCGGGCCTGATCGCGCCTCATATCGATCCGCGCCGAGGCGCGGCCGCCTACGCGCACGCCTACCATGAGCTGATGGCGCACGAGCCGCCCGAGTTGATCGTGATTCTGGGAACTTCGCACTACGGCGGCGGCCCCGAGCTGTTCAGCGCGACGCGCAAAAACTACGCGACGCCGTTTGGCGCGGTCGAGACCGACGGCGGTTTTATCGATCGGCTCGCGGCGCGCTACCAGGGCGATCTGTTCGCTGACGAGATGCTGCATCGCGGCGAGCATTCGATCGAATTCCAGGCGCTGTTTCTCGCCTACGCGTTCGGAGCGCGCGGCTACCAGGTCGTGCCGATCCTGGTCAGTTCATTCCATGAATTGGTGGCGAGCGGAGTCATGCCGGCGCGCGATTCCCGGGTTGGATCGTTCATCGCGGCGCTGCGGTCCGAGCTCGACGCGGATTGCCGCCGGGTGCTGATTCTTGCGGGCGTGGATTTCGCGCACGTCGGCAGGAAATTCGGCGACGAGTTCAGCGCCGATCGCGCGGTCGCCGAGCGCGTCCAGCGCGAGGATCTTGGCCTCATCGAAAATATCAAGCGCGGCGACCCCGAGGGCTTCTTCGCCGACATCGTGAAGGATCGCGACGCGCGGCGAATTTGCGGTCTGGCGCCGATGTACACCCAACTCGAGCTGCTGCGCGGCCGCAGCGCGCGGTTGCTCAAATATGGAATCGCGATGGAACCGCAGAGCGACTCGGCAGTGTCGTTCGCGAGCCTCGCGATCGACTAGACGCCGCCGTACCAATCGTACCCTTGATCTTCCCAATACCCGCCGCTGCGTTGCGGGAGAAAATTAACTTCGGTCAGATATTTCACGTTCTTGTAGCCGAGCTTGACCGGCGAGTAGAGGCGCAGCGGCGCGCCGTGATCGGGATACAGCGCGCGCCCATTCATGCCGTAAGCGAGAATGGTCTGCGGATGAAGCGAGCTTTCGATATCCCACGATGAAAAGTAGCCCGCGTCGAATGAACGGAACTCGACGTACTGCGCGTCGCGGCTGGCGCCGACCATCCTGGCGATCTCGCGCAGTTGCACGCCCCGCCACTCGGCCACCGCCGACCAACCCTCGACGCAATGATGGCGAATTCGCATGCCCGTTTGCGGCATCCGCTTGAGCTGTTCGAGCGAGAAGACGGACGGCCGCGCGACCAGGCCGCCAACCTTGAGTGCCCAATTGTCCGGTGCGAACGGAATCGCGTCGGAAATAAAGTAGCTCGGGAAATCGGCCTCGGGCGTGAGCTCGGCGGCAGGCGGTTCGGACGCGAGCCGATTCGGCGAGAACAACAGGCGATCGACGCGCTCGTTCCAACGTTCCATCCCGGCAAGGAACATCGACGCGGGACGGCTGTCGCATCCGGCGAGCGCGGTCGTAGCGGCGAGGCTCAGCAGAAGTTTTCGCCGCGTGATCAGGCTAGCCACGCCGTCCTCCTGTCAACATCGCGACGACCGTCCGCGGATGGAGCGCGACGAGTGCCAGGTGCATCGCGGTGAACAGTGCGAGCAGCACCAGGCAGCTCAAATGCACTACGCGCGCGACGTCGTATCCGCCGAATGCCGCGGTTATCCAGTACAACTGCACCGGTTTGTAAATGGCCAGCCCAGACAGAACCACGACGACCCCGAACAGAATCGCGAACGTGTAGGCGAGACGTTGAAGGCCGTTGTAGAAGTCCTCAGGCGGTGGAGTCTTACGAACGCGCAAGTAGTAACCGAACATCGCGAGCGCGTTCGAAGTATCGCGGCGCGGAATGAAAACGCGCCGGCGCCATTCACCGCTCGCGGCCATGTAGGTCAGGTAGAGCACTCCGTTGAGGATGAGGAACCAGGCGATCGCGAAATGCAAATGACGCGCGCCCGCGAGCCATCCGCCCAGTCGCAGCCACGACGGTGGCGCGTCGTTCTGGAACGGATACCAGCTATATTGTGCGCCGCGCGGCCCGAGCGCCGGATACGCGGCCAGAATCTGCAGCCCGCTGCCGGCCATGATGACGAGTAGCGGAATGTTAATCCAATGTGCCAGGCGAATCGCGGCGGGCTGCGCGCGTCGCCCCTTGCGTCGCTTTTCAGCGGTTGATGATTCCATTGCCAGACTCCACGGTCCCGGCTTGATGTGAAACTCGAGGTGCCTAGTGACCCATCGAGGCAGCCTTTCCACCTTTCATCAAATGCCCGTCCATCATGATCATTTCACCGTTTTGCAAATGGAATTCCTTGCCGTTTCTCGACCTGACGATGCCATCGACGCTGACAATCGTGCCGTCCGACATCTTAACTTCGTGGTCCATCGCGGTCGCCGGCTCACCCGCTTTCATCATCATCATTTTTCCATTGCTCATCATCACGCCGTCCATATCGGCGGCGATCGGCGTGGTGGCGAATTGCAAAAGCAGAAAGATCGCCGCGATTAGCCAGGTACTCAGGCGCAAGAGCTTCATCAGCAATCCCATTGGGAGTCTTATTGATGCCACACCGGGATCATCAGCCACAACCCGGAATCATTTTCGGCGGCGCGAATAAACGATGGTGGACGCACCTGGACTCGAACCAGGGACCTCTTGCATGTGAGGCAAGCGCTCTAACCGGGCTGAGCTATGCGTCCACCGGAGGGTGGAATTATCGCGCCGCGCGCGCAACCTCGCAAGAGTCGCCGCAGGCAGAGACTTAGGCTCGAGCGGGTATGCCCTTAGCCGGCTGACATGAGGCGGATAACTTCCGCGCGGCCCCATTCCACTTCGGCGCGATGCCGATTCGCCATCGCGGTCAGGTAGTCGTGTATGGGGCCGTCTTCGGGGACGAGTGCGAGCGCGACTTCGGTTTTGCGCGCGGCCCATTCCTGACCGCGTGACATCAGGTTCAGGCGATCGCGAATCGACTCGAGCGCGGCGACCTTGCCGGCGAACGGCCCGATGCCGCTGGACGGATTGCCGCCGTTGTCGCGAATCAGAGCCTCGAGTTCCTCGGCGTTGCGCTGTTCCATCGCACGCGACCCGGACAGGAACTTCTTCAGTTCGTCCTGCTTGACGTCGGCGATGAGCGTGCTGAGAGCAATCACTCCGGCGCGCTCGGATTCGAGCAAAAGGTTGAGTGCTTTTTCGAGCGCCGGGTCCACATCGCGAACTTAGTAAGGGCAATCCGCCAGCGCAAGGAAATCGAGTCGCGCGCGATCAGCGCGATAAATCTATTTGTACAGCATCCGAAGCGAGGTCAGCAGCAGGAATACTCCGAAGATGCGGCGAAGCGTCGCCGCGGGCATTTTGACGGCGTACACCGCGCCGATGTAAGCACCGACCAGCAAGCCCAGGCCCAGCAGCAGCGCATACGTGACGTTGAGATGGCCGTGCTTGTAGTACTCGTACGCACCGAGGATACCGACTGGAGGCAGCAGCGCGCCGAGAGACGTGCCCACCGCGAGATGCTGATCGAAGCCGAGTACCAGCACGAGCACCGGGACGATCAGGACGCCTCCGCCGACGCCGACAAATCCGCCGAGTACGCCCGCGGCAAGCCCGAGTGCAAGAACGATTACGATTTGACCCATTATTGGTTTGTCTCCAGCGCTCAATAATTTTGCGAGCGTATCAGAACGCCGGCCCGAGATTGAAGATGGAGACGCGCGCCGCTGGTTGATCGCCTGGCGTCGAGCTCGTCGTCGTACGGAGGCTCGACCAGCTTGAGCCGTGCCGGAGGCTTGCGGAAGTTACCGACGCAGGAAAATGCGGGCCGAGGCAGGTAGAAGGCGGCTTCGCGTCAGCCCGGATCGGCGGATTTTTCGAGCCGATCGCCCAGAATTTCGGCCAGCCGCTCGGCCGGAAGACGGCGCAAATCGGGAAGCGCGAAGCCCGACGCCGCGGCATGACCGCCGCCGCCATAGTGTTGCGCGAGGATTGACAAATCGACGTCGCAGTCGGAGCTGCGCCGCAGGCTGACGCCCTGGCTTCGCAGATCGAACAGAGCGACGACCGTGCGCGTCTGTCCCTTGTAGAGATGCGCCGCGACTTCGCTGCTGTAGCCGAAGCAGCACGCCGTCCGCACCGTGATTCCGTTGTCGAGCTTGCGATCGACCATCGTCGCGTGAGCCAATTCGACGCTGCGGCGCATCGCATCCTGACCCGACTCGAACGCAGTGCGCAGCTTGCGGCTCATCCGCGGCTCGCGCAGTTTCAGGATTTCGCGATACGACGAACTTCCGCCGAGCGTCTGCACGGCGAGCGCCCACTCGGACGACTCGGGAATTCTGTGGATCCAGCGATCGTGATCGTCGGCGATCATCACGAAGGGCTGGAAAGCCTCGAACACGGCGCGCTGGCGCTCGGGAAGGTCGCGCCCCATTCGTTTGAGAAAATTGAAGGTCAGGCGCGCCGCCGAATATTGTTCGCTGAGAACTTTGCCGGCGAACGGCACCTTGAACTCGGGGGCATCGGCGCGGGAGACTGCGGTGCGATGATGATCGATCCAGTAAATCCGTGCGCCCCGTTCACTCAACTCCACCAGATGCGCGCCGGTCGCCGGTGAGTTCCAGGACAAATCGGTGATCCAGATTTCGTTTTCGTCGCCGGGGTCGTCGGACTTGAGCGTCAGATTCTGGATTACGTGGTCGGCGTCGTTGTTGCCGGCCAGCGTCGTGAAGACTTTATGACTATCGTAAAAGCGCGCCACCGCGGCCGCCGCCATCACACCGTCGAGGCATGACGGACCGTGGCTGACGACCTGAATCGTGCGGGAAGGTTTTCCGGGCATCAGGGAACGATTGTAGAGCATTCGGCTCTTGCGAGCGAAACAGTGAAACACCGCCGCGGCTGCGGCGCCGTGATGCTCGCGCAGATACCCAACGGCCTGAGCGCGCTCAGATTCGCGCTGGCCGCAATCTGGATCGAGCTGGCCGCGCATGGGCACCAGGGACGGCTGGCATTCGCGATAGTCGCGATAGTTGCCGCGGGCAGCGATTTCATCGACGGGCGAATCGCGCGGCGGCTGGGCGTCGCGAGCGGCAGCGGGCGATGGCTCGACGGAAGCGCGGATGTGACGTTCGTGCTGGCGGCGCTCTTATCCGAGGCGGCGGCCGGCGCGATACCTTTTTACATCCCGATCCTCATCGCGCTTTCGTTCAGCCAGTACGTGATCGATTCGATCGTGCTCGGAGGGCGCGCGGCGCCTCCGCTACGGAGCCGGCTTGGTCATTGGGGCGGGATCATCAACTATGCGCTCGTGATCGAGCTTGCGATTTTACCGCCGCCGGCGATTGCCGGCGCTATGCTGCGCGGCTTCGCACCGCTCGTCGCGCTGTTCTACGTCGCCGCTATTTCGGAGCGCGCCTGGCTCTTTTACCGCTCGCGCTGATGTGGTAGTAGTTCTTATGTAGCGCATAGTACCCCACAAGCGGAACTTATCGCGGTACAGTTCTTGCTCGATCCCAAGGCGGATAGCGATGAAACTGCAAGCGCACTTGCCCACATTCAGTATCGGCCCGCGGGATTGGCACGCGGCCATGATCGTATTGATTTCGCTTTTCGGAGCGGTGGCCTTTGCTGGCGTTACAATCGGCCGTCTTGCTCAGTAATCCTTTGCTCGAGCGCCCGCAAACGTCGCGGACTATTAGTGTACCCCATCGTAGTTCGCTCGATCTTCGCTTATCGAACCATCCGATCGGTCCATGGGAACGGTTTTCAGTTGCGCACCCGCTGCCGGCACATGCCGGTTTATCGCAACAATTCTCGATTGGCATCGACGCGCGAGCCATGTTCGACGCCTTCGGCGAAACGGCGCGTCACGACATGTTGGCCGAAAAGGCAACAGTACCCCAGGTCAAACCGCGCAATGATCGTCTGATGCTGATGTTGATGCTGCTCCAGCTTGATACGCGTCGCGGCTAACTCTACTTAATTGTTGGGGAAATTGGGGGCAGGACATAGCGCCTACCGGGGTTGCTTTCACTCTTCTTTAGTAACGCTATCTTTTGTGCCTGATCGAATCACGTGTGCGCCCTACGGAGCCATGCGCTGAGGTCTATGGGTTGGTTCGTCGAACGCAGACTGCCGCGACTCTCTTTGCTTTCTTCGGGCCATAGGGCAGCGTCGCGGGAGCCGTTCAAGCGTGCCTCTGAGTCCATTGAACCAGCGAGCGACGACGACAGAGTCGTCAGCCGAAATGCGCTCGTATATGTGGTTGAGGTCTCGCTCGGCGCGAAGCGTCAGTTCAACGAGGTATGCCATAGCGGCGGCGCAACTCGTTGAATATTTCGCGGGCGGGCCGCGTCCGGCCGCGAGCGATGTCGTCCTCGCTTTGCCGCAGCGCCTCGTAAACGTCGGCGCGAGCAGCGATATCGAGCAACTGCTGATAGGCTTGCGCGTCCTGCACGACTGCCTCGGCCTTACCGTTGACGGTCAACACTACGGGCCGCTTGGACTTCTTGATCTGCTTGAGGAACTGGCCAGATTTGCGCCGAAAATTTGTCAGCGATTGAATATCCTTCGTGATGTCGAGCATGGCTAGTCCCTGTTCAGATCGAGCACCTAATTAGGTGCCATCAGCCTCAAGGTGCTTTGTAAAGCTGCTCGACCAGCGCGAGCGTTTAATGCTTGCCGTAGTCGAGCGCGACGCCTTTGCGCTGCGCAAGGATATAGGCTTCGAGTGCGCGCAGTTTCGGATCGTTGGGATCGAGCGCCTTGCCCTTGACCGGATTCTCGATGCACCAATCGATCATGTCGCGCAGCAGCGCCACCTTCTGTAGCTGGACCTGGTATTTCGGATAAGTCTCGGGATGCGTATTCGACGCGTCCGGATGGCACATGTCGCAGCTCACGCCAATCGTGCCGCCCAGTTCCTTGGAGTCGTGGAAGATCCGTTTCCCTTCCGCGACGAAGTTGTCGGTCTGGTTCTTCCAAACTTTGTAGTCGCGATCGGTGAAGCTCGCATAGGTGTCGCCCTGCTGGGTTCCCTTCGATGGCGGCTTCGCGCCGGTTGCCTTGGCCGTGGCATCGGCGCCCGATGCTGCAGACGGAACCGGTAGCGGCTGAAACGACTGGCCGGTTTGCGCCATCTGCCATTTCTCGTTCGGATGCTCGCGCTGCCATTGCGCCATCAACTGGCGCGTGACCTCGACCGCCTGCGCATGAGTCATCGACTGGCCAGGCTTGAGGCCTTTCACTTCCACGCTGGTCTTGCCGTCGCAGAGCATCACGACCGTGCCGCCGTTTTTCGAATCCGGCACTTGATGGACAGGCAGGGGAGGCGCTTGTTGCGCGCGAAGCCGCGGCGCGTGCATCACGGCCGCGAATATCGCCGCGCATCCCGCGGCGGTTGCCAATGCGATCGGTCGTCGGATCATATTCGCCTCGAGGAAGCTTTTTTCCCCGCCCTCAGTAGCTCGCGAACTGTGGCGCGGGCGGCCGCGCGATCTTGCCGTGCGAAACCAGGTAGTCGGCCTTCACCGTGACCGGGTTGCGATCCCACAGGCTGTAGATCTTGTCCGCCAATCCGTCGGCGCGCACATTTATCCGGCCGTCGCCCAGTCCGTCGAACTGATCGAACGGATCCGCCCGGTTCATCTGAATAGTCAACGGCGGCAGCCCGGTCGGAGCGTACGGCCACGGCCACGCCGTCGAGAGCATCCCGTAAAAACTGATGTTCCCGATCTGGTTATAGAGCATCTGATGGGTATGGCCGTGGATCACCGTCACGTGCTGGTACGGCTTCAGAATCGCCTGCACCTGCTCGGCATCATCGGTCCAGAAATTCCAGTTGCGGTAGTATTTGTAGAGCGGCGAGTGCGAGAAGACCAGCAACGGAGTGGTGTGCGGCACCTTGGCGAGGTCGGCGGACAGCCACTTGCGCTCGTCGTCGCCGACTTCGAAGCGTGACTGTATCCCGTTGTCGAGGCCCGCGACCGTTTGCATCCTCTCTGCCGGCGTCATTTTGCGCGCCGTCCAGAAATCCTTCTCATGCACGCTCATCAGCACCACGACGTGCACGCCCTTCCAGTCAAACGAGTAGTTGGGCGGGCCGAACATCTCCTGCCACGCGTCGCCCAGGTCGTAGAACCAGTCGTGCTCGCCGACCATCATTTTCACAGGCGCCTTCACCTCGGCGAGAATCTGCATTCCGAGGTGGAGCTCCTCGCGCCGGCCGAGCTGAGCCAGGTCCCCGCCGAACAGCACGAAGTCGGGCTGCGGATCGAGCGCGTTCACGTCATCGACCGCTTTGACTGCCGCGCGCACGAAACGCTGGTTGAGCGTGCGCTGATAGAGATGCGTGTCCGAGACGTACGCGAAGGTGAACGGCGGCTGGCCCGCCATCCCGGCCGCGCTGGCGGTCTTGTCGGGCGCGGCGTTGGCGACCTCGACGAGCTGGAACGAATGCGGCGGCATCAGGCTCTTCGCCATCACGGCCCCGGTCGTCGCGGCCAACACTTTCAGAAACGTCCGCCGGTCGAGACCGCGCAATCCGCGCAGGACCGCGTCGCGATCTTCCATGTATTTCGTTTCGACGCTTTTATGCCGAGCAGCCATCGCGCGCCTGCCTTAAGATTTTTCGTCGGGTTAATTCTTTCATCAGGTTAGTCGCCACCGAGCAGCGCCGGATTCTCTTCGTCCTGCGCGGGTCCGATATCGCCGAACGGTCCCGCCAATCCCGGCCCGCGCCCTTTGTCGCCGCTGGCGGCGGCGGTATCGCGCTGCGGCCGGTCGGTGCGCGATCGTTTGAACTGGAGGTCGTACTCCTCTTTCGCGGCTGGTTCGTATTCGGGACTGGTCAGGCTGGCGAGAAACGCGACCAGGTCGTCCTCTTCGGCTTCGCTGAGGCCGAGCGGAACGATCCCGCCGTCCAGGTATGGGTTCTGCACGCCGCCCTTGTTGTAATGATCGATCGTGTCCCACAGCGTCACCTGCGAGCCGTCGTGGAAGTACGGCTGCGTGACCAGCAGGTTGCGCAAGCTCATAGTGCGGAACGCGCCGATATCATGCGGCTGCTTGGTCACCAGGAAACGCCCGAGCCCGCTCATGTCGGTGCCGATAGCCAGCTTGTCGATCTCCTGCTCTCCACCGCCGCTTTGGCTTAGCGTGTCGAGCGCCTTGCGCGCGAGCGGCACGAAGTTGGCGTTATGCGCCGACACGCCGATGTTGTGGAACTTCTGATCGGTAAACAGCGGCTGCGTCGGATTCCATGCGTGACACGACATGCAGCGGCCCTTGCCGTTGAAGGTCGACCATCCTCGCTTGGCCGAATCGCTGATTGCGCTCTGGTCGCCGCCGATAAACTTGTCGAACGGCGAGTCGAACGCGAGTTGCGTGCGCTCGTACGCGGCGACCGCGCGCTCGATATCGGCGAACGTGACGTCGTGCCCGAACACATCCTGAAATTGCTTCTGGTACTCCGGAATCGCCTTGATCTTCGCGACCGCATCGTCGGTCGATTTCATACCCATCTCGACCGGATTGGTTACCGGGCCCGCGATCTGCGCCTCGAGCGTTGGCGCGCGTCCGTCCCAGAACTGCGTCACGTTGAACAGCGCGTTGAGGATGGTAGGCGCGTTGCGCTGGCCGAACTGCGCGTGGATACCCATCGAGGTCGGAAGCTGATCGGTGAAGCCCTTGGCGGGGTCGTGACAGTGATCGCACGATATCTTGCCGTCCGCCGACAAGCGATCGTCAAAAAACAGCGCCTTGCCGAGCGCAATCTTTGCCGGCGTCTGCGGATTGTCAGGTGGAATCACCCACGAATAGAGATCGGCCGGGAAACCCGCCTGGGTTTCGGACTTGGGATCGGCCAGAGGACCGGGTCCTTGAGCACCAACCGGACTGAACGAGGCGACCACCGCCGTCGCGGCGAGAAGAGAGAAAAATAGCGTGCGTGCGGGCTTCATCCTGGCCTTCTCCGGTGGCCCGATTGCGACGCGGGATGCTCCACGCGTTGTCGAACACCAATAATTCACGCCCGGCGTTGATGTCAACCGGCGCCGCGAAATCGCCAAAGGCGCGCAACTCGCGCCGGCCGAAAATCAGGGACGCGGACGCGAATCGCGTCCGCGTCCCCATCGTGACTCGAATCGTCAGCCCATTTTTGCCAGCAGGTCCAACATGTCGTTGGCGTGCTCTTCTTCCATCTTGTTGATCTGCTCGATCAGTATCTTGGTGGTCGGATCGCTGTCGCCCAGCCATCGGATGATTTCCGAATAGCTCTGGATTGCGATCCGCTCGGCGATAAGGTCTTCCTTGATCATGTCGACCAGCGTCTTGCCTTCGACGTACTCCGAATGCGCGCGGTCCGCGAGGGTCGTGGGACTGAAGTCCGGGTCGCCGCCGAGCTGCGTGATTCGCTCCGCAACCCAATCCGCGTGCTGCTGCTCTTCGTTGGCGTGCTGCAGAAATTCCGCCTTGACCGAATCCGAGCTGATTCCCTGCGCCATGTAGTAGTGGCGCTTGTAGCGAAGTACGCAGACTATCTCCGTCGCCAGCACGTCGTTGAGCACTTTCAGCACCTGCTGCACGTCTGCCTTGTAGCCCTCGGTGACGGCGCCCTTGGTCATGTTTTTGCGGGCGTTATCGCGAAGCTTTTTAACGTCGGTTAGAAACTTGTCCATCTAGCAGTCTCCTTTCTTTATCGCCCAGCGTAGCCCTTTTCTCGCTTCTTGGGCAGGGCAGTGGGCAGCGCCCGTCCTTGCGCGTCGCGCGCCGGGGCGATGAAGCCCGCGTGGCATCGTGCTAGCTTTGGAGCGAATTCGGGCAGACGGAATTGGAACCCCGCGTACTTGAGCGCGCCGAGCATCCCATCTCGCGCCGCGATATCGACGTCAACGTCCTCAAGGTGCTCTATCGCCTCGCCGGCGCCGGATACAGGGCATACCTGGTCGGCGGCGGCGTGCGCGACCTGATGCTCTCGCGCAAGCCCAAGGACTTCGACGTCGCCACTTCGGCCCATCCCCAGCAGGTCCGCGAGCTGTTCCGCAACTCGCGCCTGATCGGCCGGCGTTTTCGCCTGGTCCACGTTTTCTTCGGCCGCCAGAATGTCGAGGTCGCCACCTTCCGCCGCCAGGCCGAGGCGGTCGCCGACACCGACGATCCGCTGATTCGGCTCGACAATACTTTCGGCACGCCCGAGGAAGACGCGTTTCGCCGCGACTTCACCGTCAACGCGCTGTTCTACAGCCCGCAAACTTTTAACGTGATCGATTTTCCCGGCGGAGTTGACGATCTCCGGGCTCGATTGATCCGCACGATCGGCGACCCCGAGTTGCGGATGCGCGAGGATCCCGTGCGCATGATGCGCGCGGTGCGCTTCGCCGCCAAGCTCGGCTTCGAAATCGAGCCCGCCACGCGCGCCGCCATCGAGCGTCATCGCGCCGATCTCGCCAAGGCCTCCGTGCCGCGTCTCGTCGAGGAAACGTACAAGACGCTCGGCCAGCCCGAGGCCGCTCACGCCCTCGTCCTGATGGAAGAGATGGGATTGCTCGAGTACGTGATTCCGATTCTTTCCGCGCATCTGAAATCGCGCGGCGCCACGCTCGCCGAGCAGCCCATCGTCCGCAACATGGCCGCTCTGGGCCGCGCCGTCGCAAGCGGATTTTCCCCCGATCATTCGATCGTGCTGGCCGCCCTGATGCTCGACCTGTATCGCGACGAGCACCGCCGCGCCGCCGACCGCCGCGTCGATCTGCTCGGCGAGCTTCGCGCGCGCGGTTTCGCGCGCGGCGACACCGAGCAGATGCGCCTGATACTCGAGGCCTTCGAGAATCTCGTGGCGCCCACTCGCCGCACGCGGCGCCTGATGCGCCGGCCGTACTTTCCCGACGCGCGGATGTTCTTCGAGATGACTGCGCCGACCTACTCGATCGATCCCACCCGCATGTTCCGATTCCTTGCCGACCCCGACAGCTTTGCAATGAGTCCCGCCTCGCCGGCCAGCGGCGATGGCGACCGGGGCGGCGCCAACGCCGCGCATCCGCCCGGCGGCGAACGCCGCCGCCGCAGGCGTCGCCGCCGCCGTCCGCGCCACCGCGCCGCCGCGCCGTCCGGCGATCTGAATCCGCCTCCATCGCCGGATCCCACTCGCCGCGACTAGCTACCCGCGATGATGGCGGCGGCGCCGCGCGCGATACCGCGCGGGCACCCATCGACTAACTACTGTGCTTCGATTACTTTTGACTCCACTATGGCCGCGAACAAGCTGCGCTCCGATCGAATCTGGATGGACGGCGCGATGGTCCCGTACGACGAGGCCACTGTTCACGTCCTCACCCACAGTCTGCACTACGGCCTGGCGGTGTTCGAAGGGATGCGATGCTACAAGTGCGACGACGGCCGCTCCGCAATTTTCCGCGCCCGCGAGCACATCCGCCGCCTCATCGACTCCGGCCACATCGTCGAGATGACCGTCCCCTACAGCCAGGAGGAACTGCTCAAGGCATGCGCCGACGTCGTGCGCATCAACAAGTTCGCCGAATGCTATCTCCGGCCGCTGGTGTTTTTCGGCGAAGGTGAGATGGGACTTTCGGCGCGCGGCAACAAAATTCGCGTCTCGATCGCCGCGTGGCCATGGGGCGCCTATCTCGGCCAGGACAGCGTCGCCAAGGGCGTGCGGCTCAAGACGTCATCGTTCGTGCGCTTCCATCACAACTCGATGATGCCCGCCGCTAAAGTCACCGGTCACTACGTCAACTCGATCCTCGCCGGCTATGAGGCCCGCCGCAACGGCTACGATGAAGCGCTGCTGCTCAACACCGAGGGCTTTGTGGCCGAGGGCAGCGGCGAGAACGTCTTCGTGGTTCGTGACAGTGTCGTGCGCACGCCGCCGCTCACGTCGGTGCTGGCGGGAATCACTCGCGACGCCGTCATCAAGATTCTCCGCGATTCCGGCATTGAGGTGCGCGAGGAGTATTTTGCCCGCGACGCCTTCTACATCGCCGATGAGGCCTTCATGACCGGCACCGCCGCCGAAGTTACTCCGGTCGTCGAGCTCGACGATCGCAAGATTGGCCCCGGGATGCCCGGCCCGATCACGGCCCGGGTGCAGCAGGTCTTCCAGGCCGCTTTGCACGGACGCGAGCCGCGCTACCGCGACTGGCTATACTACATCTGACTGCATCGCGGGAATTTTCCAGCCGCGCTCGCAGTTGAGCCCGAAAGCAGGGAGTCTCGCATGAAAATGTTCACCGTCGCACTAATCGCAATCGTGGTGGTCGTCGTTGCCGTCGCGCTGCGCCCGCGGATCGCGCGCGCCGATTTGCTCAAGGAAGGACAGATCGCGCCGCCGTTTACTACCCAGATGGTTACCGGCGAAACTGAAGCCCCGGTTTCGCTCGCCGATTTCCACGGCAAAAAAGTCATCCTCTATTTCTATCCCAAGGACGAAACCTCGGGATGCACCAAAGAGGCGTGCGCATTCCGCGACGGCTACGCGCGCTACACCAACGCCGGCCTGGTCGTGCTCGGATGCAGCGTCGACTCGGCCGAAGCGCACAAGGATTTCATCCGCAAAAACGGTCTGCCTTTCCCGCTCTTGCTCGATCCCGGCAAGAAGATCGCGACCGCCTACGGCGCCGCAAACGGCATTCCGATCCTCGGCCTCGATCGGCGAATTACCTACGTCATCGACGAGAACGGCAAGGTCCTGAAAGTCTATCCAAGCGTCGATCCGTCCACCCACGCGATCGAAATCCTGAACGACCTGGGCGTAGCCAACGCAGCCCCTCCCGTGCAAGCCAGCCCCGCCCCTCCAACCTCGAACTAAATCTCGGCGCCAGTATGGGCGGGGGCTGGCCCCTGCCCAATGCTCACCGCGAGCATCACCGCCGCCGCCGCGAGCAACTCTGCATTCGACTCGCCCCGAATCATCTCCGCAAGTCGTTCAAGATGCGCTGCGATCGTTTCTGTATCACCGATGGCGGCGCATCCTATTCCGCCCGCATCGAACATCGCGTCGATCAGCGGATTCGCGTCGTAGCCCGACTCGGCCAGCGCCTCGCGAACGGCGCGCCGCCAGAACTCGCGCGGCTCGACTCGATCGAAATCGGCCGTCGCCGCGATTCGTTCGCGAAAGACCGCTAACAACGACGCGTAACGCGCGTTCGCTTCGAGATACGACCCGACGCCCTGTGCGTCGAGGAAGTCACTGACGTCGCCGTCGATGCCATACACGCCCAGTGAGCCTGCCGCGGGCTCGAGCGTCACAAACCGTCCCTGGTCTTCATCATGTTCAATTCCGAGCGGATAGAGCCGGCATGCGAGCGGGCGCCCGCGATGGACCCCGCAGCGCGCGCCTTCGAGCGCCGCGCACGCGCCGCCGTCGTTGAACTTCAGGATTGATCCGCGCCGAATCGTGTAGCGATCGATCGCCTCGCGCGTCGTGATACCCGCGGCGCGCGCGAGCCTCAGCACGTCATACGGCGACAGCGTGATTACCTTCTCATGGCAGCATCGCCCGCACGCATTGCAGACATACGAAAATGGGCTCTTACGATTCACCTGACTTGTTAATACCCTTGCACCTCTTCCTTCTTACCTGTTCTAAAAGGGACCTTCGAGTACTCAGGATAAACTCCGCCCGCATCATTTCTTAATACTTAGGTGCAGGGTTACCCCTGCACCCCACGGTGGGTTTCGCTACAATTTAGTTCCTCATGGCCGCATCACCCCCGCCTTCCTGCGACACGATCGTCGTTCTCGCGCCGCACACGCGCGCCGGCGCCACCATCCTGGCCAAAAACTCCGACCGCCCGCCGCGCGAATGTCAGCCGCTGTTTCAGTCGACGCGCCGCGTCCATCCCCAAGGCGCGACCGTCCAATCCCAGTACCTCGAAATCCCGCAAGTCCCCGAGACCGCCGCCGTGATCGGCTCGCGCCCCTTCTGGCTTTGGGGTTTCGAACACGGCCTCAACGAGTACGGGGTCGCGATCGGCAACGAAGCCGTGCTCACGCGCGAGATACTCCCTGCGACGGGCTTGCTCGGGATGGATCTCGTCCGCCTCGGCCTCGAGCGCTCGAAGACCGCGCGCGAAGCGACCGAAATTATCGGCGCGTTGATCGAACGCTACGGGCAAGGCGGTTCCGCGCTATACGATGTTGATTTCCGCTACAGCGGCGGATTCATCATCGCCGACCATGCCGACGCCTACGTGCTCGAAAGTTCCGGCCGCCAATGGAGCGCGCGCCGCGTCGCCGATCGCGCGTGCATCTCGAATCGATTGACGATCGACACGGCCGGCTTCGGCTCGCCAGATGTAGAAAGCTATGCGCGCGCTCGGGGATGGTGCGACGGCGAATCGCCGTTCGACTTCGCCGCCGCATATTCGAACAAGGACGCGGACGATCCGCTGACAGCCCGCGGACGCCTGGCGCGCAGCCGCGAACTGGTCTCGCGCAACGGCCGCCGCACCGTCCGCGAGATGCTCGCGATAATCCGCGATCACGCCGCGCGCGGCGAAACGCCGCCCGCTGGCGACCCCGCCGCGCGCGACGATTCTCCGACGCTATGCATGCACGGCTCAGCCGCGGGCACGACCGCCAGCATGGTCGCCGAACTCCCCGCACCCGGCGCGGACACAGTCCCCATGCTATGGGCGTCGCTCGCCGCGCCGTGCACGGCGATCGCGTTTCCACTGTTCGTGACCGGGACGCTCCCTCCCGTTCTGGCCGCTGGCGGTGAAAGAGCCTCGTCCGACTCGCCATGGTGGCGCTTTAAGAAGATTCAGGATCTCGTCGCGATCGCGCCTGAGCGCCTGGCGCCGATCGCATGGAAGCATTTCCGGCCGCTCGAGGCGGCGATGCTCGAGCATGGCGCCGAGGTCAGCTGCCAGGCGCGCAAGCTCGATTCCGCCGCGCGCGAGAAACTGCTCGGCAGCTTCATGGCGCAGAATATCGTCCGCGTCCTCAACGCGCAGTCCGCCGCCGAATCCGAACTTACCCGCGCCGCGTCTCATTAGTACAAGCCCCCGTTGTTTGACAGCGACGGCATTCGCGTATGCTATCCGTCATACGCTACAAATGACGACGCGCGGAGGTACGAGAGATGAAGATCGAATATGCTTTGCTCGCCGATGCGGCCCAAGCGGTTGGCGGCAAAATCTTTGTCCTGGGCGGCGGCTGGAATTTGTTCCGAGCGGCAAACTACCCGGCGCCAGTTCACTTTGCCATCGCGATGGGCCTTGGTTTCACGTCCGATGAAGTCGGCACCAAATTTCCTCTGAACGTTGTCATTGCCGACGAGGCTGGAGTTCCAATAATCCCCGAAATGAAGGGCCAGGTGGAAACTGGTCAGCTCGCTCCGGATCTCCCCAAAGCGGCATCGGTGAAAATTCCGGTCGCAATCAACATCAACATGTCTGTTCCCCACCCCGGCACCTACGGAATCGTCGTGACCGCCGGTTCCTCAAAGACTCAACTATCGTTCGAAGCAATCTTTGCAGGCCAGAAGGTGCAGTTCGCACCCGAAGGTTCCGCCCCCGAGCGCGGAAACTGAGCAACAGTGGCGTCCTTTTGAAAGCGAAGTGGCTTAGTTTCCGCCGACGATAGACGCTCGCGATGCAATTTAGTAAAAGGGGGGCGCTAACTGGGTTTGCCCCCCTTTCCCAGTCAGCAGCGGGCCGGCGTGTAATGCGTTGGCCCGTTCTTTTTTCAGGCTACTTCGACAAGTCCTGATTTCGGCGCAGAGAGTCGAAGAAAGCAGAAGGCGCCGAGAGCGACGCCCGATCGGGCCGCGCGCGGGGCTTGCTCCGCGGTCCGCATGGGCGCTACTCAAGAGATACCAGAGTTTCCGGCCAGCCGGATCTGGCCGGGCACTATCGGCACCAATCACAGAAAAAAACGGGAGATTTTCGAGCCAAATGGATTTTACCTGGACCCCTGAACAGGACGCTTATCGGATGGACGTGCGGCGATGGCTCGAAGAGAACCGCCCGCAAGCTCTCGGCAGGAGCGACGACCCCGAAGCCGGCGGCGACGACGCAATCTGGGCGCGCCTCAAGACCTGGCACAAAAAACTCTACCACGCGGGATGGGCCGGCCTGACCTGGCCCAAGGAATACGGCGGCCGCGGCGCCACCTTCATCGAGCAGGTCATCTTTCAACAGGAACTCGGACGCCTCAACCTGCCGATGGGATGCAACGTGCTGGGCGTGATCATGACCGGGCCGGCCCTGATGCAATGGGGGACCGACGAGCAGAAGAAGCGCTACCTGAATCCGATCCTCGCCGGCGACGAGATTTGGTGCGAGGGGATGTCGGAGCCGGGCGCGGGCTCGGACCTCGCGTCGATCCAGTGCCGGGCCGAGCTCAAGGGTGACGAGTTTATCGTCAACGGCCAGAAAGTCTGGACCACGATCGCGCATCGCTCGGACTTCGTGCAGCTCTTCGTGCGTACCGATCCCGACGTACCCAAGCACAAGGGGATGAGCGCGTTGCTGGTCGATATGAAATCGCCCGGCGTGAGCGTCCGTCCGCTCAAGCAGATCACCGGCGACAGCGAGTTCAACGAGATTTTTTTCGAGGACGTGCGCGTGCCCAAGGAAAACCTGCTCGGCCCGCTCAACATGGGATGGCAGGTGCTGGTCTCGACCCTGATGCATGAGCGGTTCGGAATCGGCGAGACGCTCGGCGGCACCGAACAGTTGCTCCATCAGCTCGTCCAGATCGCCAAGGCCGTGAACATAAATGGCCGCCCCGCAATCGAGGACAACGACATCCGCCAGCAAATCGCGCAGTTCGCGATCGAAGCGACCGCCAAGAAGTACAACGGCTTGCGCAGCCTCTCCAAGCGCCTCAAGGGTCAGCAGCCCGGACCCGAAGCGTCGATTTCCAAGCTGCTCTCGACCGACTTGGGCCAGCGGATGACCAAGTTTATCACCCGGCTGCTTGGCGAGTACGCGCTGATCGAGCGCCATACGCCGTTCGCGCCCGACGGCGACTGGATGCGCCGGATTCTGTACTCGGAGTCGCTGACGATCGCGGGCGGCACCTCACCGGTGCAGAAAAACATGATCGGCGAGCGCATCCTGCTGCTCCCCAAGGGCTGAGAATCATCCAAATCCCATGTTCGCGAAGTGGCGGTTCAACCGAGCCGCCTCTTTATCTTGCGCACAATTCGCATTTCAAAACGAAAAGTTGTTTTTCTTGGAAAAGTCAGGCAGCTTCACTCGCAACTGAGAACTGCGAAAGCTGATCGCCAAGGCTCTCGCAAGCCTGGAGGGGTCGAAAATGGTTCCGAAATCAATCCGCTCGCTCGCGCGCAACCCTGTCGTGCTGAGCGTGGCATTGTGTCTGGCGCTCGCGTCTCCCGCGTCTGCGGCAGTGCCCGGCGTGTCAAAATTCGACGGCGCCGACACCGCATGGCTGCTGCTCTCGGCCGCGCTGGTTCTGATGATGACGATTCCGGGACTCGCGCTCTTTTACGGCGGGATGGTGCGGCGCAAGAACGTGCTCTCGACGCTGATGCAGAGCTTCATCCTAGTCGCGATCGTGTCGATTCAATGGGTGCTGTTCGGCTACAGCCTCGCGTTCGCGCCCGGCAGCGCTTTAGTCGGCGCACTTTCGTGGGCGGGACTCCACGGTGTCAGCGCCGCGCAGCCGTATCCCGCCTATTCGGCGACCGTGCCGCATCAGGCGTTCATGATTTACCAATGCATGTTTGCCGTGATCACGCCCGCACTCATCACCGGCGCGATCGCGGAGAGAATGTCATTCAAGGGGTTCCTGGTTTTCAGCATCCTCTGGATCACGCTGATTTACGATCCGCTGGCGCACTGGGTATGGGGCGTCGATGGATGGATTCACCAAATGGGCGCGCTCGATTTTGCCGGCGGCACGGTAGTTCATATCTCGTCGGGCATCGCCGCACTCGCCGCAGCGCTGATGGTCGGGAAGCGCCGCGGCTACCCGCAAGAACCGATGCAGCCGCATAACCTGACGATGACCGTCACCGGGGCGGGATTGCTGTGGGTCGGATGGTTCGGGTTCAACGCTGGGAGTTCGCTGGCGGCCAACGGCCTGGCGGTGTCCGCATTTGTCGCGACCCATCTCGGCGCGTCGGCCGCAGCGCTGACCTGGGTGGCGGCGGAATGGTGGATCGGCGGCAAGCCCACTGTGCTGGGCGCGGCGAGCGGCGCGGTCGCCGGCCTGGTAGCAATAACTCCGGCGTCGGGATACGTCGGCCCCGTCCCGGCGATAATCATCGGCGCGGTCGCAGGCGCTCTCTGCTACAGCGCGTGTCGGATGAAGTCGCGGTTCGGCTACGACGATGCGCTCGACGTGGTCGGCGTGCACGCGGTCGGCGGAATATGGGGCGCGCTTGCGACCGGGCTGTTTGCCAGCGTGTTGGTCAACGCCGCCGGCGCCGACGGTCTCTTCTATGGAAATCCGCGCCAGCTATTCGTACAGGCGACAGCCGTCGTCGCGAGCATGGCGTTTTCGTTCATCGGCAGCATGATTCTGCTCAAGGTCACGGACGCACTGGTCGGGCTTCGCGTGGTGAACGAGTCGGAGCAGGTCGGACTCGACCTCAGCGAGCATGAAGAGGCTGCCTACGCCTTCGAAGCGTGACCGCACTCGCTAGCGCTGCATCGCCTGGAAGATTAGCGGGCCGACCTCGGCCATCATCTCGCCCAGAATTTCATGCAGCGGCTTGCTCGGCATGGCGAGCTTTTCCGTCAGCGCTTTCATGACCGCCAAATAGCGCTGCTTCATCTCGGGGCTGATCGTTTCGAGCCTGACATTCTCCATAGCCTCGACGAAGCGGACATGAATCTCGACGATTTCGACGTCGGTCGGATCGGTGAACTTTTTTTTGTGAGCCACGTGCTTTACCTCATCGAAGAAACTCAGAACAGGTAGCGGTGGGTGTTGATGCTGATGAGAATGCCCATCGCCGCCATCATCGCGATCAGCGACGAACCGCCGTAACTCACCAGCGGCAGCGTGATTCCCACCACCGGCAGCATCCCGGTCGCCATCCCGATGTTGACCGCCACCTGCCAGAAGACGATCGCCATCAATCCGACCGCGAGCAACGCGCCGAAGCGGTCGCGCGCGTGTCTGGCGATCCATGCGCCACGCGCAATCACGCTCGCATATAATGTCAACAAAAGCAGCGCGCCTGCCAAACCGAACTCCTCGGCAAAAACCGCGAAAATAAAATCGGTGCTCTGCTCGGGCAGAAAATTCAACCGCGCCTGGGTGCCATTCAGAAATCCCTTGCCGAATGGGCCTCCGGCGCCGATCGCGATTTCAGACTGGATGATGTGGTAGCCGGAGCCCAGCGGATCGGCCTGCGGATTGATGAAGCTGACCAGGCGCTGGCGCTGATAAGGCTTTAGATAGTGCCAGCTCAGCGGAGCCGCGAGCATCGCTCCCATCGCCAGCACCAGCATCGTGCGCAAATTCAGGCCGCTCACGAAAACCAGCGTAATGGTGATCAGCACGAGTATCAGTCCCGTGCCGAGGTCGGGTTGCTTGAGCACGAGTGCGGCGGGGACGCCGAGCAGGACGAACGGGATGATCAAATGGCGCAGGCCCCATCCGCCTTTCGGCGGATCCTCGCGCAGATAGCGCACCATCACGAGCACGACGGCGAGCTTGGCCAGTTCGGACGGTTCGAGATGGAAGGCGCCGAGGTTGATCCATCGGCGCGATCCGCCGGTGGTGTGGCCGGAGATCATTACGGCGATCAGGAGACCGATCACCACCACATAAAATGGGTAGGCGTAGGCCTGCAGAGATCGATAGTCGACAAGGACTGCGATGAGCATCGCGACTGTCCCGGCCGCGATCCAAATCAACTGGCGAATTACCAGAGGGTCCAAGGTCCGATGCGCACCCGCGTACGACGCGCTGATTACGCTGACCAGCCCGATTCCGGCCAGCGCAAGCACCAGGATGAACAGCGTCCAGTCGAAATGAAGTATGAACCTGCGATCGCCGCCCGCCATCAGGGCCGCACTCCTGTCATTGAGATGGCGAGGCGTCTTCGAGCACGCGCGCTATTTCAGGTTTGGGCGGGGGAGGATTGAGCTGGAAGTAGCGCTGGAAGACGTCGTGAATTACCGGCGCCGACGCGCTGCCGCCATGACCGCCGTGTTCGATGATGCAGGCTGCGGCGATGGTCGGATGATCTTTTGGCGCGAACGCGATGAACCACGCATGGTCCTTGAACTGGTCGGGCGTCTTGTCCTCCTCTTCGCTCTCGCCGACCGGAGCATTGCTGCCGACGACCTGAGCCGTGCCGGTTTTGCCGCATACGATGACATCGTCGAGATGGGCTTTGTGCGCGGTACCGCCGGCGCCGTTGACGACGTCGGCCATCGCGTCCTTGACGACTTCGAGGGCTTCCGGATCGATCTTGATTCGGTTCTCGATCACCGGCGGATACGACTTGGCGATATTGCCGTCGAGTCCCTCCACGTACTTGACGAATTGCGGGCGGTAGCGGATGCCGCCGCTGGCGACCTGGGCGGCGACCTGCGCCATCTGGAGCGGCGTGGTCGCGACGTAACCCTGGCCGATGGCGACTGAGAGCGTTTCCGCGGGATACCATCGCTCGTGGAAGCGCTTCTGCTTCCACGCCGACGACGGGATGGTGCCGGGATTCTCATGATCGAGATCGATGCCGCTCTTGATTCCGAGTCCGAGCTGATTGGACCATTTCGCAATCCGATCGACGCCCAGCTTTTCTCCGACGTTGTAAAAATAAACGTCGCATGAGCGCACGATCGCGTCGTGCAGCTCGATGGTGCCGTGGCCTTGTTTGCGCCAGCAATGATACTCGCGTCCGCCGAACCACAGGCCGCCGGGGCAATTGTAGGCAGTCTCGGGATTCAGCGTGCCTTCCTGAAGTCCTGCTATCGAATCGACGATTTTGAAGGTCGAGCCGGGTGGATAAATTCCCTGGATGACGCGATTTTGCAGTGGATGGTTCGGGTCGGTCGTCAGTTCACGCCATGCCGACGCTTTCACGCCGCCGCCAAAGATGTCGGGGTCGAAGGCTGGATGCGAAACCATCGCGAGCACGTTACCGTTTCTTGGATCGAGCGCGACGAAGGCGCCGTTCTTACCGGCCATCGCCTGCTCGGCGGCCTGCTGGAGATTGAGATCGATGGTCATGACGATGCTTTCGCCGGGCGTGTCGGCAATTTCCTTGAGCACGCGCAGCCGCCGCCCGACGGCGTCAACTTCGATCTCCTGTCCGCCCGCGTCGCCGCGCAGAAAGCTCTCCCACCCGCGCTCGAGGCCGAATTTTCCGATCTCGTCGCCCATGTGGTAGTCGGTCCGCTGGATCAGATCGTTCTTGGTCACCTCGCCGACGTAGCCGAGCAGATGCGCGGCGAGCTCGCCGTACAGGTAATGCCGCGCGGGGGTGATTTGGAGACTGACGCCGGGCAAATCGAGCTGATGCGCCTCGAGCGCCACCACCTGTTGCCATCCAAGACGCTCGGCGACGGTGACGGGCTCGTAGGGCGGGCGCCCCTCCTCGTCGGCGTCGGAAATTTTGTCCGCGATGTGATCTCCGCCGGTGTAGCGCTCGAGCCTTTCGATCGTGAGCGAAAGATTGTCGGAATCCTCGGGCACGAGCTGCGCGTCGAACGACGGTTTCGTATCGACCAGCGGACGGTGATTGCGATCGAAAACCAGCCCGCGCGGCGCGGGCACGCGTTCGATGCGAATCCGGTTGCGATCGGCCAACTCGACATTTTCCTGATGATGCAGAACCTGCAGGTAGTACAGGCGCACGGAGACCAGCCCGAAAATCGCAAACATCAGCGCGGTCAACGCCGCGATTCGCGGTTCCAGCAGCGGAACGGGCCGATTGCTTTTAGGAATGTGGAACTTCGCCACTGATGCGTTCCCGAGCTTACAATCTATTCGCGCATCGCTCTCGCAGGCAATCCCGTCATCCGCTTGCTTGCGGCCAGCATCGAAAAGATCAACGGCGCGACTATCGCGGAGATGGCGGCCTTGAGCGTCAGTCCCGGAAGCAGCGCGCCGGTGTGGGAAAGTGCGCCGAAGCCATCGGCGAGGGCAACTGTTGCCAGCGCGGTCGCGATTACGCCGAAGAATACCACGGTCGCGCCGACCAACGCGTTGGTCACCATCAGCCGGGTCGAAATCTCGTAGCTCACGACGAAGACCATCGTCATCATGAAGGCGTTGAGGCCGGGATGCGAGCCGGCGAGTGCGTCGGTCGCGTAGCCCATCGCGAACGCCAGCATCGCGGGCAGGACGCCATGATGGCGCAGGCCGAGATCGACAACCAGTATGATGATCAGGTTCGGAATCAGCGCGCGAAACGAAACCAGGTGCGGGACCGCGGACTCAAACGCCAATCCCAGCAGCACGAACGCCGCGAACAGCAGGATGAGGCGCAAATCCGTCAGTCCTTGCCCGGGTCCTCGAGGTGGGGCGGCGGCTGAGTGACGATCAACACTTGTTCGAGTTGGCTAAAATCGACCGCTGGCTCGATCGTTACGCCAAGGAACAAGCCCGGCCCTGCGCGATGCACGCTTTCGATCGTTCCGACCAGCAGACCACGCGGGAAAATTCCATCGAGGCCCGAGGTCACGATAGTGTCGCCGGTCCGGATGTCCTGCGAGCGATCGGCGTACTTCAGTATCAAGCCATCGTCGACCAGCCCGGCGACGATTCCGCGCGCGCGCGAGCGTTGATCGAAACCGTCGAGCGCGGAGTTGTGGTCGTCGATCAACAGCACGCGCGAGGCGTGCGGACTGATGGCGATGATCTTGCCGACCACGCCCTGGTTGGCGAGCACGGCCATGCCGGGACGGAGCCCGTCGCTGGAACCCGAGGCGAGGATCAGGGTGCGTGAAAGGCCGGTGGCGTCGCTGCCGATCACGTTGGCGGCAACCGCGTTGGCGCCGAGCACGTCCTTGAGTTCGAGCATTTCGCCGAGGTGGCGATTTTCGACCTCGAGCTCGGCCAGGCGCGCGCGATCGCTCTTGACCAGCGCCAGCTCGTTGCGCAGGCGGGCGTTTTCCTCGCGCACGTGAAGCAGGTCGAGGTAGTCGGTGACGATCGATGAAGCGCCGTCGCTCAGACGTGTAAACGCAGCGTCGATGGGGCTGACGATTTCCAGAAATGCGGACTCCGGACGCGCCGCGAGATCGCCGGGATGGACTCCGGTCGAGATCAGATGAAGCGACACAATGAGCAGCGCGCCGCTGGTCAGCAGCACGCGGTTACGCCAGAGAAAGCCGCCTCTCACGTCAATACGGCCCGACCCGCCGGCTCAAGACTCAGCAGATATGCGGCGAGTCGATCAGTCAACGGTCACGTCGCGCAGCAGCGACAGTTCGTCCAACACCTTGCCCGCACCCATCACGACCGCGGTGAGCGGATCGTCGGCCAGCGTGACCGGCAGGCCGGTCTCCTCGCGCAGCAGTACGTCGAGGTTGCGCAGCAGAGCGCCTCCGCCGGCGAGCACTATTCCCTTATCGACGATGTCGGAGGCAAGTTCCGGCGGGGTGCGCTCGAGCGCGATGCGCACCGACTCGACGACCTGGCGCACCGGTTCCATCAGCGCCTCGCGGATCTCCTCGTCGGTTATCTCGATAATCTTGGGCACGCCCGCCACCAAGTCGCGGCCCTTGATCTCCATGGTCTGAATCTCGTTGCCTGGGTAGGCCGAACCGATGGTTATCTTGATCAGCTCGGCGGTGCGCTCGCCGATCAACAAATTGTACTTGCGCTTGATGTGCTGGATGATCGCCTCGTCCATCTTGTCGCCCGCCACGCGCACCGAGCGCGAGAAGACGACGCCGGCCAGCGAGATGACGGCGACCTCGGTGGTGCCGCCGCCGATATCGACTATCATGTTGCCGGCCGGCTCGGTGATGGGAAGTCCGGCGCCAATCGCGGCCGCCATCGGCTCCTCGATCAGATAGACCTCGCGCGCGCCGGCCGACTCGGCCGATTCGCGGACCGCGCGTTTCTCGACCGCGGTGATTCCGAACGGCACGCAGATGACAATGCGCGGGCGCGGCCGCACCAGCGTCTTTCCCGAGTGAATCTTCTGGATGAAGTAGCGCAGCATGTTCTCGGTGATCTCGAAGTCGGCGATGACGCCGTCCTTGAGCGGCCGGATGGCGACGATCGAGCCCGGCGTGCGGCCGAGCATCTTTTTCGCCTCGGAGCCGATAGCCAGCACGCGGCGCGAGCCGCGCGAATCTTTCTGCACCGCGACGACCGAGGGCTCGTTGCAAACGATGCCTTCGCCCTTGACGTAGATGAGCGTGTTGGCGGTGCCAAGATCGATCGCGAGATCGTTGGAGAACCAGCCGAAAATTGAATTGAGAACCACAAATTTTGCCCCTTGCCTGCCCGGTTCAGGCCTGGATGCCGGTGCCAAGACCCGGCCCGAATACCACCCCAAGACGCGGCCCAAATATTGAAGGATTCTCTGGCGGAGATGTTTGGGTCCGTCGGACTACCGCTGCGCGACACGGTAACAGAGGACGGGCGGGGCAGGCAAGCAACCGGCCACAATTGGTAGTGATCTAATTTGAGTCCACCAGCTGTTCAAGCACGATTTTCAAGTCTGCGATGCAGGAGTCGATGTGTTGTCTGATTTCCTTCCGGTCGTTCGGCTGGAGGGGCTTCGTCGCCAAGTCCTGCCAGTCGGTCCGGATAGACTCCCTGAGCGTCTCAATTTCACGGATCAGTTTTTGTTTTTCGGTCATGGTTTGACGATCTCCTGCATTCTGTCACATTTGGACGATGCCTAAGCGCTCAAGGACGGGCAAACCCGACGTGAATCAGATGGCGTCGAATCTGATCGATGCCGTATCAGGCGATCTGCCAGCCGAGCAACCGGGCAGCGGCAAGAATCCCGCAGCGGTCGCGCTCGGCAGGCTGGGTGGATTGAAGGGCGGGAAGGCGCGAGCTAAGAAATTGTCCAAAAAAAGACTCTCAGAGATTGCGTTTGCCGCCGCACAATCTCGGTGGCGGAAGCGCGCCAAATCTAGTCCTTCTTAGGGGTAGCCCTCTCAGTTGTCAGTCTTTTAAGTGCCTTCTCTGTCAGACTGTTCGCATCTCGACGAACAGTAACCGACAATTTTGTCACTATTTTCTTCTCTCGATTCCAGTGGTACACGAAGCGGAATCCGCCACGCGTGCCACTTGCTCCAGCGGAGTTGGGCACTCGTTTTGAAAAAATCCCGTGGTTAATCGGAGTTCCAGCGCCGTGCTGGTGAGGAAGGATGGGGTTGGCGCGGAGAGCAGGCAAGACAATATCAGTAAGCACTTTCTGCACGTCTTTGTCGGCGTGCGGATGCTTCTCTATGTCACGCTTATAGTTCGGTCCATCTACTACTTGGATCGGCTGGTCTTCAACTGGTTTTGGCATCCTCCCGCACCAGCGCCCGCCCATCTAGACCAGCTTCAGTGAGGATGTTTCGTAGCTCGTCACGAGCCTCATCATCGATCAAGAGAGCAAGATTCTCTTGAATGTCCTCCGCCTGCTCAAGAATGGCAATCAGCTTCTCTTGCATATTCTGAGGCCAAAGCGACCGACGATGCTCCCACAGTTCGCAGAGTTCACGAAATATTGCAGCCGCTTCTGATACGGTCGTAAATGCAGCTTTCATACAGGCTTCGGAATGCAGGCCATCGACGTTGAGATAATCCTGCCAAGCAGAAATAAAGCCGCCGCCACTATCGATCACGTCTTTGAGCTTTTTGGCTACTTCGTGTTTGAGTGAAATCCGCTCGCGGACGCGCCCTACCTCCAAGGTAAATCTAGGCGTCGCCTGGAAAGCCAATATAGACACGCGAGCAGAAGACTCGTGGCCAACAATCGCGAGTTCGCTCACCGTAAACACCCCTCGTTGCAGAGCACAGGTTATATTGAAGATACCACACAGAATCAGGCGAGTCACGTTGAATGAACGTTAATGTGCTGATATTCCTAGCGGTTATGCACTCCAGCTTGATGAAATCTGGGCTTACGTTGGGATGAAACAGAAGGCGGCGCGTCGGTAGGCGAATTAATCGAGCGAGTTTCAAACTGAGACAATACCGCGCAATTGCGCGCGCGAAAGGCGCTCAAGTATGATGATGCCCCAATGTTAGAAGGAATCCGCCGTTACCAGTACTCGTGGCAAGTGCAAGTCACGTTCGCTTTCCTGGCGCTGATCATGGCGTTCTGGGGTTTCGGCGGCGGTGGCTTGTTCAACACCGTCCATCCCATTGCGACCGTCGATGGCCGGCAGATACTTGGCGATCAGGTCGATCGCGAAGCCACCCAAATCCGCCAGGTGCTGCAACAGATGTACGGCGCCAACGCGCAGGCCGTGCTCAAGAGCATCAATGTTCGCCAGGAAGCAGTGGAAAGGTTGATCGAGCAACAACTGATCGGCGAGGAGGCGCGCCATCTCGGCATCAGCATCAGCGACGCGGCGCTGCAGGATAAAATCGCCAAGGAGGCCGTTTTTCAGCGCGCCGGCCAGTTCGACTTCGATACTTACCAGGACGTGCTGCGCAACAACAATCTGCAGCCGAGTGAGTACGAAACCGCCGAGCGCGACCGCATGATCGCCGACACGCTGCGCAGCATGATCGACAGCGGCGTGCAGGTGAGCGACGACGAGGCGCGCCACGCCTACAATCTTCGCAACGAACGGATCGGATTGCGCTACGTCGAGATACCCTTCAGCGATTTCACCGCCAAGGTCTCGCCGACCGAAAGTCAGATCGCCGACTACTACAAAAAGAACGCGGAACAATTCCGCGAGCCCGAGCGCGTCAAGCTGGTTTACGTGCACTACGAGCCGCTCGCGCTGGCCGCCAAGTACACGCCGCCCGACAAGGAAATCCAGGGCTACTACAATCAAAACGCCAAGACCCGCTTCACGCATCTCGAACAGGTTCACGCCCGGCACATCCTGATCGCGGTGCCGGCGGGCGCGACCGACAAGGAGAAGGCCGCGGCGAAGAGCAAGGCGCTCGAAGTGCTCAAGCAGGCGCAATCGGGGGGCGACTTCGCAAAGCTGGCGGCGAAGTATTCGGACGATCCGTCCAACAAGCTCCAAGGCGGAGACCTCGGGACGTTTGGGCGCGGCCAGATGATCAAGCCGTTCGAAGACGCGGTGTTCGCGATGCGGCCGGGACAGATCACGATGGTCGAGACGCAGTACGGCTTTCATATCGTCAAGCTCGAGGAGTTCCAGCCCGCGCATAACGACACGCTTGCCGAGGTGAAGCCAAAGATAATTGACGAGCTGCGCACGCAGGCTGGGGCGAAGCTCGGGCGCACGGCGGCGCAGGAGGACCTGACGGCAGCGCTGGCGGGCGCCAGTTTGCAGGAGCTTGCGAGCAAGCGGGGGATCGACGCGGTCGAGACGCCGCTGTTCGCGCAGGGTGAACCCGCCGGCGGCGCCGAGCGGGATAAAGAACTGATGGAGGCGGCGTTCAAGCTCGAAGCGGGGCAGGTGGCGCTGGTGCCGGAGAAGGGCGCGCCATACGTGATCAAGCTGCTGGCGAAGCAACCGTCGCGAATACCCGCGCTCAAGGAGATCGAAGCGCAGGTGCGCGAGGCGCTGATTCGCTCGACGGCCGAAGCCGACGCGAGCCAGCAGGCGCAAAAGGTGCTGGCCACGATCAAGAGCCCGGCCGATTTTGACAAAGCCGCGGCCGCCAACAAGCTCGCGATTAAAAATGTCGATCCGTTCCTGCGCGCCGACCGCAGCGTGCCCGGCATCGGCGAGTTTCCCGAGGTGACCGACGCCGCCGCGGTCGTGCCGGCAATTCCGGGCGTGATCGATCGCGCGATGGAGAATGGCGGCAATTCGTACCTGTTCGAAGCCGCCTCGCGCGCCGAGCCTCCCGACGACGAATGGAAGATCGCGCAGAAATCGTTCATGCAGGAATACGTCGAGCAGCGCCGCGCGCAGGCATGGACGCGCTTCCTCGATCAACTCAAGGAACAGGCCAAGATACAGATCGACTCCGAGCAGCTCGCATCCACCGGGTCGTCAAGTTGAAGGAGCGCGCCGGGCGCGCGCGGCATTACCAGCGATGAGGTCCGATTCTTCCGATTCCGACGAGGCTGCGTCGCGCAACTTAGCGGGCGTCGATACGCACGAGTTTTTCCTTCCCGGCGCGGCCGCCATCGGCGCGGGCGTGAGCGCGCTGCTGATCCACGGGCTGACCGGAACTCCATACGAGATGCGCTACCTCGGCGAGCGGCTGGCGGCGCGCGGCGTACGGGTGCGAGGCGTCAAGCTGGCGGGTCACGCCGGAACGCCTGAGGAGTTGGGGGCGGCGGGCTACGACAACTGGTACGAAAGCGTCGTCAACGGGCTGGAGGAGCTGCGGCAGTACGGCGAGCCGAACGTGGTGGTGGGACAGTCGGCGGGAGCGGTGCTGGCGGCGCGGCTGGCCGCCGATCAGGGCGAGGCGGTGGCGGGGCTTGCGATGCTTGCGCCGGCGTTTTTTCTGCCGACCTCAACGACCATCATGCTGCGGGGCATGCGCGGTGTGCTCGGCTCTTTAGTTGAGAGGATCTACCTGCTCAATCCGGGCGGGTCGGATATCCACGATGCGGCCGCGCGATCGATCCATCCGAGCTGCCGTCTGATGCCGCTGTCGGCGCCGATGAAGCTGCTCGATTTAAGCGCGGTGGTGAAGCCGATGCTGGCGCGTATCGCGCAGCCCGCGCTGGTGATGCATGCCAGGCGCGATCACACGTGCCCGATGCGCAAAAATGTCGACTACGTGATGAAGCATCTCGGCGGTCCCGAGAAGCGCGCGGTCGAGCTCGACGAGAGCTACCACGTGATTAGCGTGGACAGCGAGAAAGAGCGCGTCGCCGGCGAGGTGATCGAATTCGTCGAGCGGTTTCGAGTCGCGCCGCAAAAGCGCGCGGCGGGCTAGACTGGCGGCGGCGCGCCGGGTCAGCTCTGCGCGTCGTAAAATTCTTCGAGCAGGTACTTCACGTCGGGACGGCCGAGCACCTCGATGAAGCAAATCTCGTCGTCGCCGTTCAGATCGATGATGACCTGTCCTTCCATCGATTGCAGCTCGACATAGTTGGCGACCTTGACTTCGGCGGCGGTGGCGAAGCTCGCACAATTCTCGTCGCCACAGTCGCAGACCGACTCGATTCGGAGAGCGCGCAGCTTGGCTTCCAGCGGATCGGCGCCCTGCTGCTTGAGCATGTAGACGATCTCCTCGAGCAGGTCGGGCAATACGTCGCTCATCATCGGTGCAGCCATGGCGTTTCCAAGGGTAGTGGATTGCGCACGCGGATCAAGTGAAAAGTGAAAAGGGAAAAGTGGAAAGTGCAAATCACCGCGCGCATGATTGGCGCTCGCCACTGTCGAGCGGTCGGCGCTTACCTGCCTTGACTGGGTGTCCCGCCGTACTTATCTTGAAAGTGCGACGAGCGCATCAGGAGATAAGTTTCGATGTCCAGCGACAATATCGTTCATGTTACCGACGCGAGTTTCGACCAGGAAGTTCTGAAATCATCGACTCCGGTGTTGATCGATTTCTGGGCGCCGTGGTGCGGCCCATGCCGCTCGATTGCGCCGATGATCGACGATCTAGCGGGCGAGTACTCCGGGCGTCTCAAAGTCGTGAAGATCAACGTTGACGACAATCCGCAGACGCCGGGACGTTACGGCGTCAGGGGCATCCCCAACCTGCTGATCATCAAGGGCGGCCAGGTCAAGGAACAGATCATCGGCGCAGTGCCCAAGGCAAAGCTGGTCCAGGCGGTGGACAGCGCTATCGCGTAAGGCGCGGCCAGCGAACACAAAATTTCCCGATCATTTCGTGGCGGGCGAGGGCAAAGCATCCGGCGACGGCGCGGAGTTCGCGCCCTTCGCCGCATTCTCGACCCAGTATCTCATCAGGTCATCGCGATTGCGCTCGTAGGCGAGTCGCGCGTCGCCGGGGATGTATCCCACCAGCATCTCGTTGTAGGCCAGCAGCATCGGCACCAGTTGCGAGTTGCGCAGGATAGCCGCGTCGGGCGGCAACACGGCAGCCATCAGCATCACGGCCAGACCCGCAACGACAGCCGCGATTCCAGCGCCGAGCAGGCCGCCGGCCAGTCGATCCAGCGGGCTCAGGTGAACGATCTGCATGAGGCGGATCGCCGACGAGCCGACAATTTCCACGGCCGTGAAGATCAAAGCGAAGATCGCGACGTAGCCGATTACCGCGCCGAGTGCGTGCGAGGATCGGAACTGCGTCTCCACGAACGACCCGGCCCTGGTGTAATAGAGCGACGCGAAATAAACGCCCGCCGCCAGCGCCACCACCGACGTCACCATCCTGAGTGCGCCCCTTTGCAGTCCGTAGATTGCGCCGACTGCGAACAGCACGATCCCCACGTAGTCGAGCCCGTTCAGCGCGTTCAGCCCGTTCATCCGCCTCCGCTCCCATATCGAGCCTAGCTGATGAACGCAGAGCGCGCGACGCGTCGGCGCTCCTGTACTTGTGCGGCGATATGCTTAAATGGGCGTATGGCGCGAGTTTATATCGAAGAGCTGTCGCATCATGCGGGAGACGAGGTCACGCTCAAGGGCTGGCTTGCGGGCAAGCGCTCGAGCGGCAAGATACATTTTCTCCAGGTGCGCGACGGCACCGGAGTATGCCAGTGCGTGGCGTCGCTCGCCGATCTCGGCGCGGACCGTTTCGCGGCGGCGGATCACATGGGCCAGGAAACCTCGCTCGAAGTGACCGGCGTCGTGCGCGAGGACAAGCGCGCGCCGGGCGGATTCGAGCTCACGTTGAAGTCAATCGAGATCGTGTCTCCGGCGACCGACTATCCGATCACGCCCAAGGATCACGGCGTGGCGTTTTTGCTCGACAACCGCCACCTGTGGATTCGCTCCTCGCGCCAGCACGCCATTATCCGCATACGCAGCGAAGTGGAATCGGCGTGCCGCGATTTTTTCCACGAGCGCGGCTTCGTCCTGTTCGACGCGCCGATCCTGACCCCGACTTCATGCGAGGGGACCACCAACCTGTTCGAGCTCGACTACTTCGGCGAGCGCAAGGCGTACCTGACGCAGAGCGGACAGCTCTACGCGGAGGCGGGCGCGCTCGCATTCGGCAAGGTGTACTGCTTCGGCCCGACGTTTCGCGCCGAGAAATCCAAAACGCGGCGTCATCTGACGGAATTCTGGATGGTCGAGCCCGAAGTGGCGTACTGCGACCTCGACGGCGACATGGAACTGGCCGAGCAGTTCGTGTCCTACATCGTCGGCCGCGTGCTCGAGCGCCGCGGCGCCGAGCTCAAGACGCTCGAGCGCGATACGACGAAGCTGGAATCTGCGGCGCAGCTTCCCTATCCGCGCATCAGCTACGACGAAGCGATCGAGCGGCTGAAGAAGAAAGGCGTCGCGGTCAACTGGGGCGACGACTTCGGCGGCGACGAGGAAACCGCGCTGTCCGAGGAATTCGATCGCCCCGTGATGGTGCATCGCTACCCCACCGCGTGCAAGGCGTTCTACATGAAGCAGGATCCCGCGCGTCCCGACGTCGCGTTATGCGTCGATATGCTCGCGCCGGAGGGTCATGGCGAGATAATAGGCGGCGGGCAACGCGAGGATGACTACGAAACGCTGCGCGCCAAGATCACGTCGCACGGGCTGCCGCTTGCGCCCTTCGAATGGTACCTCGATTTGCGCCGCTACGGCTCGGTGCCGCACGCGGGCTTCGGGATGGGCATCGAGCGCATGACGGGATGGGTCTGCGGGATTCATCACATCCGCGAGACGGTGCCGTTCCCGAGATTGATGGAGCGGCTGGAACCGTAGCGTGAGTGATTCAGAGAAAAAGATCCGGGGTCCCTCGGCTTCGCTCGGGATGACGGAAAGGACCAGGATGACGGAAAGGGCCGGGGTGATGACAGCTAGCGGCGGAGGTCAACTTCCAGGCTTTCGACGCGGACGCCGGCTTGCTCGAAGCGAATCACCAGCTGGCATCCGCTGGTCTTGAGCGTGAGTGCGTACGCCCCGGGGCTTCGTTGCGTTGACGTAATCTGCTCGACGGTTTGGCCCTTGAGGGTTGCCAGCGCTTTGTTGAGTTCGGCGAGCGATTGAGCTACTTCGCGGCCGCGCGGCGTTTTCATGAACAGTGCGTTGAGCGATAGCTCCGCGCCGGGACCGAACAGCCGCCTGACGCGGCCGCTGGTCAGCGCGACCTCGACGATCGCGCCGAGACGAAGCTGGAGATCCGCGGGCACTTCGAGCGACTCGATCGCCGACTTGAGCGAGAGATAGACCTCGCGCGCATTCGGATCGCTGGTTGCGTCGAGGAACGCCTGAATTTGCGGTACAAGGATGTCGCGCTGGAGACTATCGAGCGTTATCGATTCGCCCGCTTCGGGCTGGTCGTCGCTCGCCATCGCCATAACTACTATTTAGTGTGTCCGCCGTCGTTTTGACCGAGCAACGCGGCCAACTCGTGCTCGAAGCCGCCGGTCTCGATCGCGCAATGCATCCCGCATTCCTTCGGCGCGCCTGTCTCCCACCACCACCTGCCCGCGCGAGCGTCCTGGCCCTCGCCCACCGCGCGCGTGCATGGTGCGCATCCTATAGACTTGTAGCCCTTGTCGTAGAGCGCGTTGTACGGCACGTCGTTGGCGCGGATGTAATCCCAGACCTCGCCTTCAGTCCAGTCGGCCAAAGGCGCGAGCTTCACGATACCGCCGTGGTCGTGGTCGATTTCAATTTTGCGGATGTTCGAGCGTGTCGCCCACTGATCGCGGCGCAGACCGGTCACCCACGCGGCGTAATTCATGAGCGCACGGCGCAGCGGCAGCACCTTGCGCACCTGGCAGCATAGCAGGCGCAGGTTGACGTCGTTGTAGAAAAGATTGTTGCCGTGCTTGGTAACCATCTGCTGCACGACGGCAGTATCGGGCATGAAGACTTCAACCTTGATTCCGTAGCGCTGGCGATATTTGTCGATCAGGTCGTAGGTCTCCTGCGGCGTGCGGCCCGTATCGATCGTAAACACTCGGATGCCGGGATCGATCTTGTGCGCCATGTCGATCAGCGCGCAGCCCTCGGCCTGGAAGCTGCAGCAAATCGCCAGCTCCTTGCCGAATCGATCGATAGCCCACGCCAAGACTTCCTGAGGCTCCTTGTCGTCGAGCTCGACGGCGGCTTCGCCGGCCTCGAGTTCGTCCATGATGAGGCTCAGTTCGGGTTTTTCGATTTGCACTTGCGGTCCTGCGGCCATTACGGAGTCCCAGGGGCGATTACCCGGTTCAGGCGGCGGCGACATCGGCGCCGGTTGCGTCTCCACTTGCGATTGAAATCAGGTCAGCGTCGGGGGTGCGCACGCAAAAATGCGTGAAGGTCTCGTTGGCGGAGCGCCGTTCGAGGTAACTCCCGAACAGCCGCGACACGTAGTCTTCGACCATCGCGGACGGCACGCGGCGTATAATCGGCTTGCCGATCGCCGCGTCCATGCCGAGCCCGCCGCGCAATATAATATCGAAAGCCTCGAGCGGCTCGCCCGCGGGTCCGCGGCCGGTGGTGCCCTGCAACCCGATATCGCCGGTCCAGTGCTGCGCGCACGCATGGGGGCATCCGTCGAGATTCAGCTTGAGACCGCCGACCTGCTCGCCGAACTGATTCACCAGCCGCTCGATGATTGTCGCGAGCTTGGTCTTGGTCGGAGTGACGGCGTAGTTGCAATGCGGATCGCCGATGCATCCGATCGACGAGGCGTAGAGACCGTTCGCATCGAGCGGGAAACCGATCGCGCCAACTTGCGCGATCACGTCGTCGAGTTGCGCGGCCGGAATGCCGGTGACGATGAAATTCTGGCGGCGCGTGAGACGGATGTCGCCGCCGAACGAGGCGGTGAGCGCGGCAATCTCGCGCATCTGGCGCCCGCTCATCAGGCCGAGGTAAACCGGAAAGCCGACATAGTTGAGGCCGGGCTGTTTCTGCTCGCGGATGCCCATGTGATCGCTATCGGTCTCCGGCAGCGGCATCGCGGCGAGATTCTCGAGCGCGAAGCCGAGCCGCGCTTCGACCAGCCGGCGAAATTCCTCCGGCCCGTAATCGTCGATCATGAACTTGAGCCGCGCCTTGACGCGCGAGATTCGGTATTCGGTCGTCCCCTTCCACACGTCGATGATCGCGCGCATCACCGGCATCGCCTGCTCGCGCGTGATGAACACGCCCAGATGCCGCGACAGGCGCGGCGTGGACGACTGCCCGCCGCCGACGCGCACCGCAAAGCCCTCGCGCCCGTCGTTGAGCATCCCGACCAGCGCGACGCAGTTGATCTCGGGAGCGTTGCACTGATGCCGGCATGCGGCGATCGATATCTTGTGCTTGCGCGGCAGGTCCGAGTACTCGCGATTGCCGTAGAAAAATCCCGCGGTCTCGGCGACCAGCGGCGTCACGTCGAAAACTTCGTCCCGATCCACGCCTGCGACCGGGCATCCCGTGATGTTGCGCACCACGTCGCCGCATCCGCCCATCGTCGTCAGCCCGACGCTCTTGAGCTTCTCGAGGATCTCGGGGAACTTGTCGAGCGTGATGTAATGAAGCTGGAAATTCTGGCGGGTGGTAAGCTCGCCCTGGTCGCGTCCATAGGTCTCGGAGATTTCACCGATTACACGCAGCCCCTCGGCGCTGAGGATGCCGCAGGGGATTTTCACCCGCATCATGAACGTGCCGATCTTCGGCTTGTCATGGTACATGCCGAACCATTGGAGCCGCACGATATCTTCTTCGGGAAGTTTTTCGTACGAGGTCTGCGCCAGCCGGTCCCATTGATTCGCCAGCTCAGTCGGGAACAGCTCGCGCTTGAGGCGCTCGACTGAATTGCGCTTCAAGACCATTTCCCAAGCCGGCGGCTCTCTCTTCGGCACTGATCGAATCTCCTGCGAGGATAAAAGATAACTTAGGTTACTGACTTAGTCAATTAAGTAGATGACTAAGCCGGTCGCCTATTCCCCAGATTGACCCATTATGCTAACAATAAGCGGGGAAGCCCCGGAAAAAATGAAGTTCGGCGTCGGCGTTGATTACTCCTTGAAGGCCCTTCTGCTGCTGGCGGAGCGCTATCCTACCACTTTACCCGTTCGAGTCGAGGAGATAGCAGCGACCCAGGAGATCCCCGAAAACTACCTGCGCCGGCTCCTGATCGAACTCAAGCGCGGCGGTCTGGTCGCCAGCCAGAAAGGGCCGAGCGGCGGATACATGCTGGCCAAGCCGCCGGCGCGAATCACGATGGCGGACGTGGTGGAAATAATCGAGGGCGACTACATCCCGGTTGAATGCCTGGAGGAAAGTTCGTCGGCATGCCCGCGCGATCAGCTGTGCGCGATGCGCGACGTTTGGTGCGAGGTCCGCGATTCCGTCAACGGCATTCTGCGCGGAGTTACGCTGCAGGCGCTCTCGGAAAAGCGCAGGCAAGCGATCAGCTTCAGCATCTAGGACGTCGCTTGCTCAGACGTGGGTGAGGACATCCTCGTACAGCTTGCGCATCAGCTTTTCGTCCTGCGCGACGGCGCCGGTAAAGATAACCTGCGACGTGCTCCAGTCCTTCGCGCGCCGCTTCAGCTCGACGATGCATTGCTCCGGCGTTCCGATCAGCGTCATCGGCGAAGCGAGCAATCCGTCGGGGGTCTGACCGAACATCGGCGCCATCATCTCGGCGGTCTTGCGAGTAGCTTCGCGGGAGTCGGAAACAATCGCGGCGAAAATGAAGTTGCTGATGCGGACAGCGTCAGGCTTGCGGCCCAGCCGCCTGGCTTCCTCGCGGATGAAGGTCACCTTCTCGCGGAAAGAGTCGTCGCTGGTGCGCTTCACCTCTTCGAGCGAGATATATCCGCCCTTGCCCGCGTCCGGAATGATGTTGATGTAGTCCGCGTATTTGGCCGCGAGGCGCAGCAGGCCTTTGCCCCCGCCGCCAAGGATTATCGGCGGATGCGGCTGCTGTATCGGCTTGGGCCACAGGATCGCATCCTTGAACTTGTAGAACTCACCGTCGAAAGTCGTGCGCTCGTTGGTCCACAGCGACAGGATGCAGGTCATCGCTTCGTCGAGCATCCGCAGCCGCTCGGTGATTGGCGGGAACGCAATCCCGCTCATCTTGAATTCCGTCTCGGTCCATCCGGTGCCGAGACCGGCGACGAGCCGGCCGCCGCTCAGCCGGTCCAGCGTCATCAGGCTCTGCGCCGTGATCGCAGGATGACGAAACAAATTGCACAGCACGAGATGGCCGACGCGGATCTTCTTGGTGGCTTCGATGACGGCGGCGGCCATCACGATATGGTCATACGCCGGCGACTTGGGATCGTATTGCCGCTCCGGACCTTCGTTAACAAGATGGTCGGGAAAGACGATCAGGTCGTAGCCGAGCGCCTCCGCGGCTTGGGCGTTGGCCCGATACTGGGCCGGCTCCATGTTGCCAAGCTGAACTCCAAACTCCATTTTGTACCTCGCAAGAAACCGGGATTTGAGTCGGCTAGGTTAGCAGACGGGCCAGCGCTCAAGAAATCCAAATTGCGCGCGGGCCGTTGAGCTCTCTGCAATGCACGACGCGCCGGTGTCCCTGGTGAAAATCGCGGCACATTCTGTCGTGCACTAAGAGGCTAGGCGCCGGCGCTGCCGGGAATTAGAACACTTTCGCGAGTTTCAATGGCTATTTTCGCTCTTACGGCGGACAGTTGCCGCATCAGCGCGCAAGTCGTTTGGTGCCGTAAGGCGCAGATGCCTACGAAATCATCAAAACTTGCATTAGAAATGGTTGCAGGGGTGTTCAAAAATTGTTATGTAGTGTTACAGGATGAACAGGATGACGAGGTTGCGGTTTCGCCCTGCATGCGCCTGTCGATGAAGACGTTGCCCGCGCGAACTGCCCGAAAAGGAGACCAATGACTCCAAGTAGCGCGCAAACTCCTCCGCGAATCGCCTTACAACCCAGACGCCCCTCGATGCTCGACGCTTTGGGCGAGTTACGAGTTCCGCTCGAGGCCAGCATTTATTGGCTCGGCGCACTTGCTCATCCCTGGCCGCACGTGGCGCGGCTCGACAGCAAAGTCGTCATGCTTATTCCGGGTTTCCTGGCTGGCGACGTGACGCTTGCGCCGTTGGCGAATTTTTGCCGATGGCTCGGCCATCGCGCGGTCTATGCGGGAATCTGGTCGAACTCCGAGTGCCCGCGAGAAACGATGCGGAAATTGAACGCGCGGCTGGCGCTCGCCTATGAGAAATTCGAGCAGCCGATCGTCGTGATCGGCCAGAGTCTCGGCGGCGTTTACGCGCGCGAGATTGCCCGCGAGCAGCCCGAAATGGTCGAGCGGGTGATCTCGCTTGGCTCGCCCATCAGGCAACCGCGCCACGCGGCCAACCTTGCCGTGCAGGCGGTCGCCCGATCGGTAGCCGCACTTCGCGGCAAGGCCGACGGATGCCTCAGCGAGGCGTGCCAGTGCGGAGTGATGTTGAGCGACGAATCGCCCGCGCACGTTCCGGCCACGCACGTGTACTCGCGCTCCGACGGCGTCGTGCACTGGGAGAGTTGCGTCGATCTGAGCGGCGCGCCGATGGTGGAAAACGTCGAGGTGATGGGCAGTCACGTCGGGATGGGATTGAACGCCGATGTGTACCGCGTGATCGCGGATCGGCTCGCGATGCCGCATAGATCGCGGCTCCATTTGGCGGAGTCACACGCCGCGGCCGCGCAGAATTGAATCCTGCGCGCTTCTCAACGCGCGTCCGCAAACCGCCGCAAACCGCAATGATCGCGTTCGACGCGACGCGGCAATCGTCCGAGCACAGATAAGCGATCTGTTCTCGCGATATCCGCCCGCTCGACCCAATTTTCGTGCTTCGCCTGGGGCGATGCGCGCCTGTTAACTACCAGACGCGTTTTACCGGATCAGACCGAGAGACGAAACCCGAAGCTGAGCTTATCGGCGTTAGAATGCTGCCGCATTTGCTCCTCTCTCTGACTGATGCGTACGTCGAGATCATCTCGCGCGCAGTAATCGGAGCAGTACCAGTACTCCGCGACCTGCCGCGACGGATCGCGAATCTCTGCCGAGCGCAACTCAAGAAAGGTGCGGTCTTGGAAAAGCATCCCGAACCCCTCTGTGGGTGAGTCGGGCAGCAGAGACACTATCTCCTGCCCACAAAAATTGCAGCGATGACCGACGCTAAGCTGCTTCATGGCTGCCTCCTAACAGTCTCAATCTCCGGCGCTTGATGCTTTGACGCGACTCCCTGTCATTGCTTCGAGTAATCTCCTACCTCCGGCGAACGCAGCGCCGATCAGTGAGCCCTCAATGCGGCGACCCCTGCATGTGGAGAGTCCTTGACGCTCGCCGGCACCGTGCCCGTGTATTTCGGTAACTCCACACGAGGCGGCTGCACCGCCGCAGGCACTCTCTTGGCAACCGCGGCCTGCTTGAGTTCGTTGAAGACCTCCTCCACCAGCGACTTCATGCGATCGGGATCGGGCATCAGATTGGGCTCAGCCATGATCGTGAAATAGAGATCCTGGTTGTAACCGACGATCGGCACGCCGAAGCCGAGATTGCCGCCGAGCGGAAGCAGGCCGATGTAGTCAACCATCCGATGGCCGGCGAGATAGAGCGGCACCTGTGAGCCGGGAACATTGGTGGCGATGAAGTTTATCGTCGGCGCCGGAGCCGCGGGTATGGCCCATGACGGTAAGATTCGCTGCAACGACACTGCGGCGTCCATGGCCGCGGTCGCAATTCCGCCGAGCATCGCGGCAAGTACCGGCGAGACGCTCGCGCCATTACTCATCACCCTTTCGAGCGCCTGCGCCTCCCCGGCTTCCTTGATCCTTTGGGTCTCGGCGGCGACGAGTCTCAGCCTGACCACCGGATCCATCGGTTCCGCGGGCAGTTCGGGGAACATCATCGAAACCCGATTCCCCAGCGACCCGCTTTCGTCGTCACGTCTCACGTTGACCGGGCATCCGATTCGGAACGGCCCGCCGGGCTTCTCGCCATGATCGCGGAGGTAGCGGGCGGCTCCCTCGGTGAGCATTGCCAGCACGATGTCGTTGACGGTACCGCCGAAGGCGGCGCGAATCGCCCTGAGATCTGCAAACGACGTGCGCAGCCAGGCCAGCGTCCGCTCCTGGCTTACCAGGCCGGCGTTCCATGGCGTAGGCGTGATCGGCAGCATCATCCGCCCGGCCAACCCGGCGAGCGTGCCGGCATCCGATCCGAGCTCCTTGACGAACGGCCCAAAGTTCGAAGCCGCTTGGCTCAGGCGGCGCATCGAGTCCACCTGCTCCTGCGCGCGGTCGAGCGTGGCACCGATCATCTGACGCAGCCGCCCAGGAAGAGGTTTTGGAGACCATGGCTCAACCTTCGATTCTGTCGGCGGCGGGTCCGCCCGGAAATCCATGACCACGTTCAACAGCTCCATTCCTGACACGCCATCGACCAGGCAATGGTGAATCGACCACATGATGACGGAGCGATTGCCCTTTAAGCCGTTGAACAGGTGCGTCTCCCACAGTGGCCGCTTGCGATCCAGCGGTTTGCGGAAGATCGCCAGGCCCGCCTCGATTAGCTGCGCTTCGGAAGTATCGGCAGGCAATTGATGAAGCTTGACGTGATTCTCGATCTTGAAATCCGGGTCGTCCTCGAAGCTCGCGTGATTAAGGTTGAAAGGTACCGGGGCCAAGCGCTGACGGTAACGCGGAACCAGGTGCAGCTTGCTCTCGAAGTGCCGAATCAACTCCGGATACGTGATCTCGTCCTCGAAGAACGAGAACGAGCCGACATGCAGCGGCCCGTTGCGCGACTCGCCGTAAATGAATGTGGAGTCCTGGCTTGTGAGCCGATGGCTCAGTTTTTCAATTGGGAAAGATTTTTCAGCCATTGCTCTTGCCTCCAATGCGCTCCGCGAAGTTACTTGACCAATCGTCACGCTGGGCCGTGATTACTGAGCTCGCCCAGGCAGCCTCGGCCACAGGCGCAAGGCCACTGCGTGCAGCGAATGATCCGAAGCTCGGGCACTCCCACCACGGCGGTTGCCGCGGCCATCTTCGCGTCCACCTGAACCGCCGCGGGCTCGCCCGTTTCGGGGCAAGTCACCTGCTTTGGTTCACGGAACCGGGAATAAACCTCGACGGCCAGGGCGATGGATGGGCACAGGGGTGCGATCGCTCGAACAGAAGTGGTTAAGGGAGTCTTCATGGAATGAGTCCCTCACTCACGGAGCGTCGCTGCTCACGCGACGCCTTCGCTTTACTAGTTTTTTTCTAATGATCAGCACGCAAAGATCGCGCCAGCACTAATGAGACGAAGTCGGAATGTCAGGCGAAATTCATGAGCGGCTGCCGAAGATAAATGGCCGTCCTCGCAGCAGCGATTTAACGGTGTCTCCGGTCGCGCCAATCGCTTGGTGACAGTTGATGCCGTCGGAATCAGCAGGTCGACACAGGAGGCACTATTCTGCCCGCTGGTCCCATGCGCTATCGAGATTTGAAGGACGAGATCCAGTTCGCGCGCAGAGATCAGATCGACGCGCTGGTTCGCATTCCGTGCGCCTCATTTGGACCACGGCGCGACGCGGCAATCGTCCGAGCGCAGATAAGCGATCGTTCTCGCGATATCCGGTGGCTAGACCAATTTTCGTGCTTCGCCTACTTGAAATTCGCGTTTGCGAAATCCCAGTTGACCAGATTCCACCACGCCTCGACGTACTTGGGACGCGCGTTGCGATAGTCAATGTAGTAGGCGTGCTCCCAGACGTCGCAGGTGATTATCGGCGTCTGACCCTGGCGTATCGGGCATCCCGCGTCATGGGTCGCAATGACTTGCAACGAGCCGTCCTTCGCGCGCACCAGCCAGGCCCACCCGCTGCCGAAGTGCCCGTCGGCGATCTCGCTGAATTTTTTCTTGAACGCCTCGAAACTGCCGAAGCCTTTCTTGATCGCATCCGCCACCGGCCCCGTGGGCTCGCCGCCTTTCTTGGGACCCATCGATTTCCAGTAGAAGGAGTGATTCCAGTGCTGCTCCGCGTTGTTGAAGAGCGGGCCCGGTTCCGCCGTCTTCAGAATCTCTTCGAGCGAAGCGCTCGCGAATTTGGTGCCCACGACCAGTTCGTTGAGCTTGGTGACGTAGGCCTTGTGATGCTTGCCGTAATGATATTCAAGCGTCTCGGCGGAGATATGCGGTTTGAGCGCGTCCATACTGTATGGAAGGTTTGGAAGTTCAAAAGCCATGGTGAAATACTGTCCTTTCGGGCGCGGACGCGAAATGCGATGCGCCGCCGCCCGGCTGCGGGGTAAAGATTCGGTCCCGAAATTGGGAGTGCTTAATCCAATTTTACGCCTGACTCCGAATCGGGGGTAGTTGCAAAAGCAGTTATGCTGTGAAAAAGAGATTCCGAAGCAGGTTCAGGCGGAGGAAAACTTGAAGGAGGACAACGTATGGATGCTTTCCTGATGCTTCTCAGATGGCTGCACTTCCTTTTCGGCATCACGTGGATAGGCCTGCTCTACTATTTCAATCTCGTGCAGACGCCGTTCTTCGGCGAAACCGAGCCCGCGGTCAGAAGCGGCGCAATTCAGAAGCTGGTTCCGCGCGCACTATGGTGGTTTCGATGGGGCGCAATGGGGACGGTGATTTTCGGGCTGATCTATCTGTTGCTCTGGTGGTGGATACAGCTCGGATTCTCGATGACGCCGTGGACTGTCGCGATCTTTACCGGCGGCCTGCTCGGGATCATCATGTGGGCCAACGTGTGGTTCGTCATCTGGCCGAAGCAAAAGATCGTCATCGGCAACGCGGCTGCCATGGCTGGAGGAGCGCCTGCTAATCCCGCCGCCGCGCCGGCCGGGCGGCGCGCCGCATTGGCGTCGCGCACCAATACGCTCTTTTCAATCCCGATGCTGTTCTTTATGGGCGCCGCAAGTCACTACAACCTGTTCGAAGAGGCGACCCCGGGCGGCATTACGGGCTGGCTGGTGATTTCGCTGATCGTGATTTTTCTCGTCGAGGCCAACGCGCTCATCGGCTCCCAAGGCCCGACCAAGAAGCCGCTCGACAGTATCGGCGGCACGATTACCGCCGGCACGATCCTGTGGGCCGTTCTGGTTGCCGTCATCATGTTGACGCTGCGCTGACCGGGATCGGCCGGCCAACAGGCCCAAAATCGACGGAGCCGCCGATACGCTTTATGTGCATCGGCGGCTCCGCGTTTTTTTCTTCACTCCGCCACGCGCGGCCGCTTCATTCACGCGCGGCCGCTTCATTTTTTCTTCGCCGCCTCGTTCTTCGCTGCTTCGTTCTTCGCCGCCTCGGCCAGAAAAGCGGTCAAGTCATCGATCCGATTCGCAAGCTGAGGCAGCGCTTTCATGTTATGCGTGGTGCGCTTGGGCTTGTACCCGGGCGGATACTTGACATAGAGCACGCGATCGTAAACCAACTCGCGCGGCGAACCCGCGATAGGCGGTCCCTTGCTGCCGGCCAGGTTGGGATTGGGGTTATGGCAAGCCACGCAGTTGGTCACGTACACGATTCGCCCATGCTCTGCCGGAGTCATCGGCTTCGACGGACCGCACGCCGACAGTGCTATCGCGAATATCGCCGCGCATGCGCCCAGCGACGATCGCCGTCGCGCCCGCGCCGCGGTTCCTGAGCTGAGGGAGTGGCCGAAGACTGTTTGCACGTGGGCTAGAGTTCGCGGCGGCCGCTGAGCGCACTGGTCAGAGTCGCAGAATCACTATATTCGAGGTCGCCGCCGGCCGGCAGTCCGCGCGCCAGCCGCGTCGTTCTCACGCCGAGCGGTTTCAGTGCGCGCGCGATGTAAAGCGCGGTCGCCTCGCCCTCGACGGTCGCATTGGTCGCTATTATCACCTCGCGAACGACCGCGGGCGGACTCACGCGGGCAATCAGTTCCTTCATCTTGATGTCGTCGGGGCCGATGCCGTCCAACGGCGCGAGCGCGCCATTGAGCACGTGATACACGCCGCCGAAACTGCGCGCCCGCTCGATAGCCATTAAGTCCGCCGGCCCTTCCACGACGCAAATCACTTCCCGTTCCCGCCCCTCGTCGTCGCAAATCTGGCAGCGTGGATGGTCCGACAGCCCGAAGCATCCCGAGCACAGACCGACACGCTCTTTCATTTCGAGCAGCGCTTCGGCCAGCGCGATCACCTGGTCGCGCGGCCGATTGAGCAGATTGAACACCAGCCGTGACGCGGTCTTCTCGCCGATCCCGGGCAGCCGCGACAGTTCCTTGACGAGCCGCGTCATCGCAGGCGGCAGTCCGTCCTGACGCTTCAGGTTTTCCGGCATTCCGCGCTCCGTCATTCGGTGCCGAAGCCCGGAATTTGCAGACCCTGGAGCGGACCGAGCTTGCCCATCTCGTCGGCGAGCATCCTCTGCGCGCGAGCCATCCCGTCGTTGACGGCGACCAGAATCAGGTCTTCAAGCATCGACTTGTCGTTGGCCGCGACGATCGAGGCGTCGATTTGTATGCTGCGCAGGCGCAGCGAGCCGTCCACGACCACGCGGACCATCCCGCCACCCGATTGAGCCTCAACGGTTCTGGCTGATGCCGTTTCCTGCATCTCCTTCATTCGCAACTGCAGCTCTTGCGCCTGCTGCATCAATGCCGACAAGTCTATTTCTGCCATTCTGATAGCTCCTTGCCGCTGGCTCCCCCCCGCGGCGTACTACTTTGATTCCGGGCCGCGCCTTCCTTGGTCGAAGCCGGCGCGAGATTGGGTATTCTGAGTTCCACCAGCCGCGCGTCCAGCGTATCGACCACTCTTCGCACTGCGGGATCCGCAAGCATCGCTTGCCGTTCCTCGGGCGTCGCGACGCGCAGCGCAGCATCCATCGCCGGCGGCGTCGGCGCGATTTCTCTGATTGATTCAACCGGCTTCGATGGCGCCGTCTTTTTTTGCGCGTTCTCCATGGTAACCGGATTAGTTGTATCTGCCGCCGCAGCCGCAGAGGGCGATTCTCGCCTCAGGCCGTTGCCGCCGAGCGGGATCGTAGTGCGGCCGGCTGCAGCAAGCTTTGCCACCCCGTTGGTCGAAAGCTCGACTCGAATCGCGCGGCCAAGATGCTCGCTCGCAAGCTCCGCAATCACCGTCCTGTTGTCGTTCAGATAGCGGACGTAAATGTCGTTTCGCGCCGTGACCGTCAGCAGGTCGCCGTCGAGCACAAGTCCGGCGCCCTGCTCCATGAAACCGGCCAGCGCGGCGCGTCGCCCCCGGATGAACTCGCGCAGCTCGGGAAGTTCGCGGGGGCGGTCGTCTTGAAGCTCATCGCGAAGCGGCGCATCGGCCTTGACTTCGCCCTCGACGCGCAGCCGCCGCGCACCGCTCGATTGTTCCTTCGATGCGCCCCCCGGCTTCGCCGCGCCCCGGCTAATCGAGCCACCGCCGGACGGCGCGGGCGGAGTCCCCGAAGTCGGCGGCACCGCAGTCTTGTCCGAGCCGATCGCACGCAGCAATTCGTCGGCGTCGATCACCGCCGCCAGCGACGCCATCCGTACCACCGCCATTTCAAGCAGCAGGTCGGGGTACGGCGAGCGAAGAATCTGTTCCTGCGAATCGGCCATCAGACGAAACAGCCGCATGATGTCGCGTGAGCTCGCGCCCGCGGCTAGCCGCTTGAGCTCCGTCACTTCGTGATCGGGAATGTCGTCGAGCGGGCTATCGGTATCGCTCGCGGGAAGTTTCGCGACTGCGAGATTTCTGAACGTTTCGAGCAAATCGCGCCCCAGCGATTCAAGGTTTGCGCCGCGGCGCTTAAGCTCACGCACGTGCGCGAGCGCTCCGGCCGCGTTCTTTTCCAAAATCGCGGCGGCCAGTTTCAAAACCGTAGTCCGGCTCGCGACGCCGAGCGACGATGCCACTTCGGCCTCCGTCACCTTGCCCGACGCCGATGCCGTTGCCATCGCGGTCTCGAGCATCCGCTCCGCATCGCGCATGCTGCCGCCGGCCTCGCGCGCGAGCAGTCGCAGCGCCGTCTCGTCGGCCTCGAGCCCTTCGCGCCGTGCGAGATCCTTCAGCCGCTCGAGAATCGTGTTGTACGGGATGCGCCGAAAGTCGTAGCGCTGCAGGCGCGACAGGATCGTCTCCGGCATCTTCTGCGGCTCGGTCGTCGCGAGGATAAACTTGACGTGCGGCGGCGGCTCCTCGAGCGTCTTCAGCAGCGCGTTGAAGGCCGAATCGGTCAGCTGATGCGCCTCGTCGATAATGTAAATCTTGAAACGGTCGCGCGCCGGGCGGTAGCTCAAGTTTTCGATTATCGCGCGCGCGTCCTCGATCTTGCGGTAGGTGGCGCCGTCGATCTCGCTGACGTCGAGCGAGCGGCCGCCGCGAATCTCCACGCACGCCGCGCATTCGCCGCACGGCTCCGCGGTGGGACCCTTCTCGCAATTGAGGCATCGCGCGAGAATTCGTGCCGCCGTGGTCTTGCCGACGCCGCGAATCCCGGTGAACAGAAACGCGTGCGCGATTCGGCCCCGCTTCAGCGCTTCGCTGAGCGTGCGCGTCACGTGCTCCTGGCCCACCAGCTCCGAGAAACGCTCCGGGCGCCATTTGCGCGCGAGTACGAGATGTGTCGTTAGGGATTCGGCCATCGCGAAATCATTTCGCACTGGAACTGCCCGTCGAATGATAGCCAGGCACCCCTGCGGCACAGGGTGTCAGCCGGTACCGTTGCTTCCTTCCGGACCTGGCGGGGTTCGCGGCCTTCCCTTGCGCAGGACCCGGCTATCAGCGGCGGGCAGTCCCGATAAATTGCTCCAGTGCGCGTTCCTTTTGCGCGCTTTATTAGAATATCACAGCGCCGCACATGCAACCGCCGATGACGAAAATGTTTCGTGCCCGATGTAACTCGATTGTACAGCCTGATGGCGTGCGGGGCGCGCGGTTGCTATCACAATTGTCATGGGATCGCGCGCCGACAAGGTCGCAATTGGCCTCATCCAGATGAGCTGTGCGCCCGAGCCGCGCCTCAATCTGGACAAGGCAATCGCCAAAATCGAGGAGGCCGCCCGGCGCGGCGCGCAAATCGTCTGCACCCAGGAGCTGTTCGGCGCGCGCTACCCGTGTCAGACCGAGGACCCGAAATTTTTCGATCTTGCCGAACCGATTCCCGGACCCACCACCGAAGCGCTCGGGGCCGTGGCGAAGGCGCGGAAAATCATCATCGTCGCGTCGATCTTCGAGCGTCGCGCGGCGGGCGTCTATCACAACGCCGCCGCCGTCATCGACGAGGCCGGGAAAATCGTCGGCCGCTACCGCAAGATGCATATCCCCGACGATCCCCGCTACTACGAAAAATTTTATTTCACCCCCGGCGATCTCGATTTCGTCGCGCATCCCACCTCGCGCGGCCCGGTCGGCGTGCTCGTATGCTGGGATCAATGGTTCCCCGAAGCTGCACGGCTCACCGCGATGGCTGGCGCGCAGATCCTGTTCTATCCGACCGCGATCGGATGGTGGCATGGCGAGCCGGAAAAAGTCCGCCCCAAACAGCAAAACGCCTGGGAGACGATCCAGCGCAGCCACGCCATCGCCAACGGCGTCTTCGTCGCTGCGGTCAATCGCGTCGGCGTCGAGGGTGAACTCGAGTTCTGGGGCGCTTCATTCGTCGCCGATCCATCGGGCGAGGTCATCGCGCGCGCCAGCACCACCGACGAGGAAACGCTGGTCGTCGAATGCGACCTCGCCAAGATCGAGGAAGTCCGCCGCAACTGGCCCTTCCTGCGCGATCGCCGAATCGACGCCTACGCGGACCTGACCCGCCGCTTTCGATCGTAGCCGTGGGCCGTGAAAAGCATTTCAGCTGAGCATCGCCGCCTGCTCGCGGCCTACCGGATGCCGCCGGAATGGGCGCCGCATCTCGCCTGTTACCTCGCATGGCCGCACAATCTCGACACCTGGCCCGGCAAGTTCGACGTTATCCCGCCGATCTATGCGGATATGGTCGCGGCCATCGCGCGATTCGAGCCCGTCCGCCTGATGGTCAACAACGAAAATGAAACTCAGATCGATGAAGTGCGTGCGATGATTCGAGCCGCCGCCCGCCGCCAGGGCGATAACGATGACGCGGCGATTGGGGCTGTCGATATATTTTATCTGCCGACCAACGACGCATGGGCGCGCGACCACGGCCCGATTTTTGTCAACCGCCTGACAACCGATTTGCCTGCCGGCCCAAATCAGATCGCGCTCGACTGGCGCTTCAACTCGTGGGGCCGGAAGTACGGCGCATTCGATCTCGACGACGTCGTCCCGCAAAAACTCGGCGCGCGCTACGGCTTCGAAGTGATCGAACCGGGAATCGTGCTCGAGGGCGGATCGATCGACGTTAACGGCGCCGGCTCCGTGCTCACCACCGAGTCATGCCTGCTCAACCCGAATCGAAATCCCGCGCTCAGCCGCGCCGACATCGAGGATTACCTCCGCACATATCTCGGCGTAACCAACGTGCTGTGGCTCGGCGACGGAATCGCCGGCGACGACACCGACGGCCACATCGACGACCTCGCCCGCTTTGTCGCCCCCGACACCATCGTCACTGTCCTGGAGGACGATCCCGCCGACGTGAACTACCCGGTGCTGCGGGACAACCTTGACCGCCTCCGTGCGATGCGCGATCAAGACGGCCGCCCCTTCAACATCGAAACTCTTCCGATGCCCCCGGCCGTCGTCTACGACGGCACGCGCCTGCCCGCCTCCTACGCGAACTTTTATATAGCCAACCGCGCAGTCCTGATGCCGACCTTCGAATCCGCACAGGATACCGTCGCGGCCTCGACGCTCTCCCGACTCTTCCCCGGCCGCCCGGTCATCGCCGTACCCTCGACGGACCTGGTCTGGGGCCTCGGCTCCGTTCATTGCCTAAGCCAGCAGCACCCCGCGCCCCCGCCCGCCTGACACCCGCAGCTATTTCATCGGGCCGCCAGTTAATTATTATCTTAATTATCTTAATTTCAGACTTGACAATCTTAATATTTAAGTAGATATTACTCCCAATGCGACCGATAATTCTTAAATGCCCGTCATGCGACGGAAATCTGACCGTCGCGCGGCTGCGATGCCCCGATTGCTCGATCTCGATCGATGGCGAATTCGCGCCGCCCGCGCTGCTCAAGCTCAGCGGTGCGCAGATCGATTTCGTCGAGGTCTTCATCAAGAACCGCGGCGTGATCCGCGAAGTCGAGCGCGAACTCGGCGTTTCATACCCGACCGTGCGCGCACGCCTGGACGAAGTCATCACCGCGCTCGGCTACTCCGCCAAGCCCGCTCCCGAGGCCGCGGCTTCCGACGACGACGGCTCGCGGCGCCGCTCGGTCCTGGCCGATCTGAAGGGCGGCAAACTCACGCCCGAGGAAGCGCTCGCCGCGCTCAACGAGCCCCGCAAAAAAGACGACTGAACAATCGACCAAGCAAAATCATCGGAGGGAATCCGCTATGGCTATCACGACGCTTGAAGGACTTGAATCAATCCACGTCCTGCGCGCAGCCGGGAATCTGAAAATCACTGGCGTTGGCCCCGATGGTTCTGCCGTCGAGATCGATACTAACACCGCGCCGCAACTCACTCGCGACGCCGGCGCCGCCGAAGTGACGCTGCGCGACAACGCCACCATCGCGGTCCCTGCCGACGTCACCGTCGAAGTCGAAGATCTTGCCGGCAACCTCGACGTCTCCGATCTCGCCACCCCGTTCGTCGTCAAGCGCGTTCGCGGCAATCTCCACGCGCGCCGCCTCGGCGCCATCTCCATTCGCGATACCGTCAGCGGCAACGTCTCGATCAAGGAAGCCGGTTCGGTTGAAGGCCTCAAAGTCCGCGGCGCGCTCTCGGTTGAATCCGCCCACGCGGTCACCTTCAGCTTGGTCGCCGGCGAATTCGATTGTCGCGCCATCGACGGCGAAGTGGCGATCGAAAAAATCGCCGGCGCCGCGCGGCTGCTTGGCCTGCACGGGCCGCTCATCGCCCGCATCGTCGGTGGACATCTCGAAATCGAAGACGCCGCCCACGTCGAAGTTGGCGTCGTCGGGGGCAAAGTGCGCGCCTCGAACCTGTCCGGCGCAATCCGGATCGGCAAAATAGGCGGCAAGCTCGCGGCCGACAGCGTCGCCGGCGAAGTCGCAGTGGGCTTTGTCGGCGGCAGCGCGCGTATCGGCCGCGTCGGCGGCGCGCTCAATCTTGAAGATGTGGGCGGCGCGGTCTATCTCGCCGGTCCCTTTCCGGCCGATAAAACGTGGAGCGTTAGAAGCCGCGGACGGATCAACGTGGAAGTAGACGCGAATGCTTCGCTCGAGCTCGACGCCTCCGCGGGATGGGGCCGAATCCGCACCTACGGCATCGACGCCGCGGGGCTTGAGCGGCTCGGCCGCAGTCATGTTCACGGTCCGATCGGTCCCGACCCGGCCTCGGGTGCGCGCCTGAAAATTGCCGTCGAGACTCGCGGTGCCGACGTGATCGTCGCGAGCGCCGACGCGCGCGAGCGCGATTTCTCCGGCCGCGGCTACCGCTCGCGCATGAGCGGCGCATTCTCGGCCCCGTTCGAGGGTCTTGCCGACGAGCTTGGCGGCGAGATTCCCGCCTTTGTGCGCAGCGTGCTCGACGCCGCCGGCCAGTTCGTTGCCGAGAGCGGCGGGATGTCCAGCACAATTGTGCGCGAAGTTACCCGCGACGTGAAACGCAGCGTCAGCGAGGGACTTCGCGAAGTCGAGCGTGCGGTTGCCGAAATCGAAGAGTCGGTTCCCGGCGATGTAGGCGAGCGGCTCGCGAAGCTGGGCAAGGAAATCGGCGACCTGGTGGCGGATACTGTGCGCGGCGGTTCGCGAGAGGCGCGCCACGAGATGCGCGAGCGGGTGCGGCAGGCCGCGCGCGAGATGCGCGACAAGATCCGCGAGGCCGCACGCAACGTGCGCGACCGGTCGCATGATCAGGCCGGCGGCACTACTCAGTCAACTGCCGGGTCAACTACTCAGTCAAATACTCAGTCGGATACTGAAAAACCGGCCTTTGACAGTCGGTCGGCGCGGTTTACCCCAGGCGCAACCGAAAAACTGAGTCGCGACGACGCGATCCTTGAGATTCTCGCCGCCGTGAAAGATGGCCGCCTCGAGCCCGACGAGGCCGACGATCTAATCAATGCCTGGATGGAAGTATCCGGTAGCATGGACGCGCCCCGCTGACTCGGTCCAGCTGCGCCAGTGCAACGGCGCTTAGCCGGCCCGGACCCTTATAGCGCTTTGGAAGAGATGCGTCTTGCGCTAGATTGCCCGCAGCGGAGCCGCTGCCCGTCGATTGCAGTTGTGGGAGAGACTCGCGCGGAGGTTAGTGGGTAGTTCGATACTCGACTTCTTCAGACGAGCGCCGTGGCTCACACGCCGGCGGCTCGTCGTATATCCGAAACTGTTCCTCGCAGTTTACGCCGTGACCGCCGTCGTCTGGCTGATGTCGAGCAAGGGTCTCGTCGATCCCGCGGGACATCCCATCGGCGCCGACTTCATCGACCCTTGGTCTGCGTCGTGGCTGACACTCCACGGCGCTCCGGCCGCCGTTTACAACGTCGCGCGCCTGTGGTCCGTCGAACGCTCGGCGGTCGCCGACCCGGCGGTTGGCTTCGCCGGCTTTCACTACCCGCCAACCTGTCTGCTGATAGTGTTGCCGCTCGCGATGCTGCCGTACGCCTGGTCTTTGATCGCATGGACCGCGGCAACCTTCGCCGCGTATCTCGGAGTCATGTGGAAGATCGATCCGGAGCGCGATTCGCTTTGGCTGGCGATCGCTTTTCCCGGCGCACTGGTCAACCTGACCAACGGGCAGAATGGATTTATCACTCTCGCGTTGCTCGGAGCCGCGCTGCTGACACTCAAGCGCCGCCCGATTCTCGCCGGCGTGATGTTCGGGCTGATGAGTTACAAGCCGCAATACGGCGTGCTTGTGCCGATATTTCTCGTCGCCACCGGCCGCTGGCGCGCGATCGAAGGGGCGTCGGTCACAGTGGTATTGTTCGCAGCTCTGTCACTGGCGATATTCGGTGAGCAAACCTGGCAGGCATTTTTTGCCAGCGTCAGCTTCACCCGCCATGTTGTGCTCGAGCAGGGCGGCAGCGGATTCGAGAAACTGCAGAGTGCGTTTGCGGCCGCGCGCCTGTGGGGATTTGGCGTCGCGGCATCTTACGCCTTCCAGGCCGCGGTAAGCTTGATAACCGCGCTTGCCGTCATCTGGATATGGCGGCGAACCGCCAAATTCGATCTTCACGCCGCCGCGCTCGCAACCGGTATATTGCTGGCGACGCCCTACATAATGGACTACGACCTGGTCGTGCTGGCGCTGCCGATCGCATGGCTGGCAATGGAAGGCCGGCGCTCGGGTTTTCTCCCGTGGGAAAAATCGCTGCTCGCATTCGTCTGGCTGCTGCCGCTGTTCGCGCGCTCGCTGGCCGGTCGCGCGATGATTCCAATCGCACCGCTCGCGATGCTCCTGCTGTTGGCCGACATCGCCCGCCGCGCGCAGCTACCCGCCCCGGCACCCGAGCAGGGAGATTCTATCGCGACAGCAGGTCGCGGGAGCTTTCATCGAGAAACCGGATAATCTCTTCCTCGCGGATGCCCAACGACTTTGCGTCGCCGTCGGCGACCGACTCGCATAGCGCTTCGGCGATCAGCAATTGCGCGAGCATCCGTGCCCGGCTCGGCACGGGAGTGCTCCGCGCGCGCAGCAGCCGCGTCATTGTCTCGAGCTGGCGATCGCGCGAGGCGAGGCGCGCTGCGTGCACCCGATCGTCGGTGGCGCTCAGCGCGCGCAGGCTCGCGCGAAACGTCCGCCACTTGCGATGGTGCTCCAGGACAGCGCGGCTGAGCCGCCTGCCGATGGCGCGCGCGCTCGCGCCGGATTTCAGGATGACCTCGATCGACGACCACTCCGCGCTCACCCAGTTCTCATAGACCTGGAGAAAGATCGCGAGCTTGTCGGGAAAATGAATGTAGAAAGTGCCGGGGGCGTAGCCTGCTTCGCGCGCGATCCGGTTCGAATCGGTGCCGTGATAGCCGGCCGAATTGAAAATTTTGGCGGCGGCCTCGATCAACGCGCGGCGTGTCCGATCGGGTTGCCGCGGCCGCTCCGGCCTGGTCCGATCCCGCCATTGGGCAGTTGATCTCGCGGTCGGCAACTTCCGAACCGGCTGGATGACATCAGAGCCGTAGTTCGCGCGCATCTTCTATCTCGCCGCGGCTGGAAGCGGCCGCGCCGCGGGCTTCTCAGCCGTTGCTCTTTCGAGGAAAGGCTCGACCGCCGAGAGAAACTTTTCGGGCTCTTCGAGGAACGGGCAATGGCCGCCGCGGAAGAGCGAGACGGAATGATTTGGAAAGCGGCCAATCGCATCTTTGCTGCGCGCCAACGAGACGACCGGATCGCGCGCGGCCCAAGTGAACAGAACCGGGCAATGAATTTGCGGACCGACGCCCGTCTGATCGGCCTGCGGGGTGCGAAAGCCCAGCCACGCCTGCTCCCAAATTGCCGCGCATTCCGCGGCCGCACTGACTATCCGGTGGCGCTGCGCGCGCGCGGCGGGGGTCTTCAGAAACTGCCGATACAGCATCGAGAAGACGGGCTTGAAGTAAAAAGCATCGCGCTCGCCGGCCCGGCCCAGCGCCGCCATCAAGCCGCAGACCCGGTACCCGAGCGGGTTCATCGAAATCAGGCCGCCGGGATCAGCGAGCACCATGCCGGCTACGCGGCCGGGAAACTGTGCCGCATAAGCCATCGCCGCCGAACCGCCGATCGAATTTCCGATCAAGATGGCGCGGTCGATTTTGAGCGAGTCCAGGAATCCCGCGAGGATCGTCGTGTAGCGCGCGAGCCGCGGTGGATGCTGGTCGGGTCCGGAGCGGCCCTGGCCGGGCCAATCGGGCGTGATGAACCGCCAGCGGCTGGCAAGCCTGTCCGCGACGTGCTCGAAGTCGCGACTGCCGTGCGTGATCGCATGCAGGCCGACGATTGGAAATCCTTCGCCGCGATCGTCGTAGGCAAGCGAGACGCCTTCGACGGTGACCATTCGATGGTTGGGGCTTGCGCCGAGCGCAAATCGTTTTGGCTCCGAGCCCTCGAGCGCTGCTGGCTTCATCCGCGTGTCGCTCCTTGCTGAGAAAATGATATTGATACCAATATCAGTTAGCCGAAGCAAATGAACCAAAAGGCCCCTTCGACATCAGCCTAAACTCCCCGTCCTCGACCAGTCGTTGACCTCGGACATTGCAACTCACTAAGGTCCTGTAGCGACTAAGTGCAGTTTCTCTGTCTTTTCGGGATTCCGATAATCGGCTGGGGGCTGATTGGCGCCTCCATCGGCTTCTGGATCCGAAGACGCGCCGGGTTTCGGCGCGATTGTCACTGAAGGAGCGCGCGCACGTGGCGGAACAGAAAAAGCTGTCGGGCGTTGCAATCGGCCTGATGGCGTTCGGGCCCTTTGTCCTCTACGGCGTCGTTTCCGGATTCAATCACTGGCGCATGGCGACCGGCGGCGGGTTAGTCCTCTGCCTGATATTTCTGGCCGTGCGGCTGCGCCGCGGCATCCCGACCAGGCTGATGGACTGGACCACGCTCACCTTCTTCGTGATCGGCTCGGTCCTGATGATAGGCCTGCGCTCGACCGTGTTTCCGGCCTACAACGTGGTCGTCATCTGGTCATGCTTCGCGGTTGCCGCGTGGAGTTCGGTCGTGATCGGCCATCCGTTCACCACTGCCTACGCCCGCGAAAACGCGCCGCCCGAGTTCTGGGATCATCCGATCTTCATCCGGCTTAACCTGGTGATGACTCTTTCCTGGTGCGGACTGCTAACCGTCAACGTCGGCTTCGCTGTGATAGGTGTCATCATCGGCGGCAACTTCGGCAAGCTGGTACTCGGATTTGCGCTGCCGACGGCATTGTTGATTGTCGGGTTCGTCTTCAACAATCGTTTTCCCGCCCGCTACCTGGCGCGATCCGGATACCAAGGCGACGGCGCAAGCCCGACGGTTCCCGGATAAGGAGTTTCGGTTTCAAGGAAGCTCTGTCCGAGCCGAACGGATCGTCAAGACGGGGCGCGACATCGGCATTTCAGGTGATAAATGGGCAGTTGTTGTGATACCGTCATCGCCGAGGAGCATGGAGAGCGGGTGGCGAAGCCGTATAGCTCTGCGGGACCTTCGCAATGAGCGCAAGTTGGGGGGGTGGTGCGCCGGCTGGCGGATCGACAAACGTCGAAACGGCGGCGCCGTCGCGGCTGAAGAGGGTCTCACTTTTCCATTACTCACCTGCCTTAATCTTCATAGCCATCGTCGTCGCGGATTCGACGCGGCTGGCAGACCCGGACCTATGGGGGCACGTGCGATTCGGACAGGACGTGCTCGCGCAGCGGCGCCTGATTTTTTACGATCAGTATTCGTATTCGGCGCCGGGGCATCTGTGGCTCAACCATGAATGGCTGACCGAAGTCCTGATGGGTGCGATATACAACGCTTTCGGCACGGTCGGACTCAACCTGATGAAGTTCGCCTGCTCCGCTGCGACGATCATTTTCCTCGCGCTGGCAATGGAGGAAACCGAATCGCCGGCGCGCGTCCAGTTCGCAATCCTGATCGCCGCAAGCGTGCCCTTAGCCACGCACCTCCAGTTCAGACCTCAGATCTTCACATTCGCCCTGATGAGTTCCCTGCTCGCGATTTTTTCGCGCTACAACTACCGTGGCCGCGCCCCCGTGTGGCTCGCGATTCCGATTCTCGCGGTGTGGGCGAATTTGCATGGCGGCTTCATCATGGGTCTCGCCGCCCTTGGCACGTTCACCGCCGTGGTATTCGCTCAGGACCTGTCCCTTGGCCGCGGGATGCGTCGCACGATGTGGCTGTTGGCGATCACGGCCGCTTCCACGATAGCGACGCTCGCTACTCCGTACGGCGTCGTGACCTGGCAGGCCGTCATCCATGCGCTTCAGAACCCTCACACGCGCACGGCCATCGTCGATTGGCTGTCGCTCCCGGATTCATTGCTTCTACACTGGCGACAGGGCCGCGTAGCTGGCGTCGCCGGCAAGATCCTGGCGTTAGCGATGTTCGCGGCGCTCGGCGTGACCTTCATTAAGACGCCACGCGGTGGCGACATTGCGCTGATTTCTATCGCGGCTCTCATGATCGCAGCCGCGTTCCTTGCGGTCAGAAATCTTCCGCTTGCAGTGATCGCGACGGTTACGCCGCTCACGCGGCATACGGCGCTGGTGCTCGAGGCTCGTCGCGAGCGCTTGGGGTTGCCGATGGCGCATGCGAAAGACCGCTCTCCAACGATAAATCAGTTGATGGTCGCGGTCGCGGCGTTTGAGTTGCTGATCCTGACCGGGCTTTTCTCGAAAAAGATGGCGGCAAGCGATCCTTATCCAGCCGGCGCAATGTCCTATATGAAGGAGCATCACTTGAGCGGCAACATCCTGGCCGACTTCCAATGGGGCGAGTACGTCATCTGGCACATGCCGCCCGCGAGCAAGGTCTTCATCGACGGGCGCTACGACACCGTGTATCCGCCCAAGGTTATTGACGACTACCTGCCGTTCACCCATGGGGAGGTCGTCGGCAAAGAAATTCTGGTCAACTATCCGCACGATTTCCTCCTCGTTGGGCAAAAGAACAATCCCGCGTACAAACTGGTCATCGCGCAACCCGGGTGGAAGCAGATCTATCGCGACGATTCCTGTGTTCTGTTCGCCCGTGACACTTCGGCCGCGGCAAAGCTTGCGCCCGTAACCGTTTCAGTCAAAGACACTCCTGGGAATTCTTTCCCTTGATTTTCCCTTCCGCCTTCGCGGCGACGATCGTAGCAGACCGAAAATCGCGATTTTACGTGCGATATTGGCACCTCAGGTGATATGAAGTCACCAGCGGGCGGTCCGCTTCGGGTCTCGTGGCTCCAAAATATCTAGATTTTACGCGGCATTCTCGCTCGGCCGTGAGGTGGTTTTCGCAACGACTGCCAAATCGCTGCCAATTTCCAGCGCCTTGGCTTCATCCTCGGGCGTGTCGAGGAGGTCGACGTAGGCGCGATCTGTCCCCGCGACGAAGTGCGCGTAATACTGCAAGGTCGTTGTCGGGGAACTGTGGCCGAGCATCCGGGCGGTGTACACGACGTCCCTGCAGCGGGCGTAAAGGACCGACGCGAAGGTGTGCCTCGTGTCGTAGAGCGTGTGGCCCGTGATCCCGCATTCTCGCAGGGCGCGCTCGAACCGCTTTGTGACCCAGCTCGCGTCGAGGGGTTGGCCATTGCCGAAGATGTAATCCCCATCCGCTGCGCCGCGCTTGAGCTGGCGAAGGCGCAGGACATCCTTCAGCGCGGGGCTCAGATCGACGCTGCGCGACTCGCCGGTCTTGGTGAGCGTGATTTGGTTTCGGTCGGTGGCCGAACGCTCGATCAAAACCTTGTTGCCAACGATGTCGCCCCATCGCAGCGCGCGAGCCTCTCCCGGGCGCAGCCCGAGACGAAGCAGGGTGAAAACGAAATCGTGAAGTTCGGGATCGCGCTCGCTACACCAACCCAGTAGCACGTCCACCTGCTTCTGTGAGAACGGTCGCTCCTTCGGGATGGCGACCCGACTCGCGGCCTTGGCCTTACGGCCCCGCTGAGAGGACCGGGCGGCTGCAACCGGATTCTCGGAGATGATCTTGTCGTCGATCGCCGATTGGAAGACCACGCTCATCGTCGCCCTGATCAACCTGATGCTGGTCGCGCCCAGCTTGCGCTCAGAGCGTGCGTCCTCGGGGGGTCTCTTCTGCGTGGCCTGCCGTTTCTCGGTCAGGAAGGCCTTGATCATCGGCGTGTGTTCCCCGTCAGCACAAGTTGGACAGTTTAAGGCGATTGAGTAAGAGAGAGTTTTTGGCTCATCTTTAACCGCGGAAGGAGCGGGAGATGAGATCGAAAATCGATACGCAGTCGGAAGAGGCGGAGAAGGCGGTACGCGATATCAGGCGGGCAACCCGGCGGCACTTCTCGGCTGAGGACAAGGTCAGGATCGTGATCGCGGGCCTGCGCGGCGAGGACAGCGTGGCCGAGCTGTGCCGCAAGGAGGGGATTAACCAGAACCTCTACTATCGCTGGTCCAAGGACTTCCTGGAGGCGGGCAAAAAGCGACTGGCAGGCGATACCGCACGCGAAGCGACCAGCGATGAAGTCAAGGGCCTGCGAGCGGATAGCCATCAGCTCAAGGAGCTGTTGGCCGAGCTGATGATGGAGAACCGCCTGCTTAAAAAAAGCGTGCTGAGCGATGGGGAGTCCGATACATGAGGTACGCGGCCGCCGAGAAGCTGGAGATCATCCGGCTGGTCGAGCAGTCGTCGTTGCCGGTGCGGCGCACCTTGGACCAGCTCGGAATCCCGAGCTCCACGTTCTATTGCTGGTACGATCGTTATCGCGCCGGTCAGGCTGAGGGGCTGCAGGATCGCCCACCGGCGCCGCGGCGGGTGTGGAACAAGCTCCCGGCCGCAGTGACCCAAAAGATGCTCGAACTCGCGCTCAAGGAGCCGCAGCTGTCACCGCGAGAGTTGGCCGTCTCGTTCGTCGACCAGCAGCAGTACTTCGTCTCGGAAGCCTCGGTTTACCGGCTTCTGAAAGCGCACGACCTGATCACCAGTCCGGCCTTCATCCTGCTCAAGGCCGCCGACCATTTCGCCCAGCCAACCACCGCACCCAATCAACTCTGGCAGACCGACTTTACCTACCTGCGGGTGATTGGCTGGGGCTGGTTCTATCTGTCGACCGTGCTTGATGACTTCTCGCGCTACATCCTGGCCTGGAAGCTGTGCACCACCATGACCGCCACCGATGTCTCCGACACGCTGGCGATGGCGCTGCGCAATTCCGGCTTGGAGCGGGTCCGCGTTCGTCACCGTCCGCGTCTGCTGAGCGATAATGGGCCGTCGTACGTGTCGGCCCAGCTCGGCTCCTGGCTCGCGGAGCACGGCATGACCCATACCCGCGGCAAGCCCTATCACCCGATGACCCAAGGCAAGATCGAACGCTACCACCGCTCGATGAAGAACCAGATCCTGCTCGAGAACTATTACCTGCCCGGTCAACTCGAAGCGCGTCTAGCTGAGTTCGTCGATTACTACAACTCGCGCCGCTACCACGAAAGTCTCAACAACCTTACCCCGGCTGATGTCTACTTCGGCCGTGGTCCAACGATTCTGTCCCGGAGGGAAAATGTCAAACTGAAAACCATCGAAGGCCGACGCCGGCTGCATCACTCAATCGCAGCCAAAGCTTCAACCCAGATGGACCAGATCCTCTCTTAATTCCGATGCCAACTTGTCCAATAGGTTCTGACGACGTACAATGTTGAGGATGGCGTGCGCCCGAAAATCTGCTGACCTTGAGAGAAAATAGGCGTATTCAAGGGGAAGCGGCGGCTTGCTCCGCAACACTATATATTCGGTAGACCCCCAACCCACCTCACCGTCCTCAAGGAAATCGACAAATGCGGTTTTCCCGTTTTCTAGGCATGGCGTTATCCTCGCTATCAGCGTGTCGCCAGCGGAGAAACTTACGCCTGAGCCGAAAGGCCGAACTGCAATCTCGCGAGCACGTGGAGAGGTCGTAGGCATGTTCGCCATGTCGAGATATGGTGCCACTGTGCCCTTCGCGAGCGAGCGCGGGGGATTGACATCGAACGCTGCGGGTAATGGCACAGCGGCCCATCCCTTTGGGATCTTTCCGAGCGGGGACTCGTCGAACGAATCAGAGAACAGGGCGGCGGTTGCGTCGGTCATTCCATAGGGCTTGCGGCCTTCGGCTGTGTCGCGGACCGGATCGAAATCGACGAACCACGACTTGAAGACCGCCCGCGCGATCGCTTCCAGCGTCTCGTTCATGCGGCGGTTCAGTTCGATCTTGTCGTCAAGAGCGCCAAGCGTGGCGGCGATAGCTGCTTGCTCGGTCTTCGGTGGTAGCGGGATTTGAAATCTTCCGATCTCTGTGAGATTGACGTTGGGCTGAGCAGATTGCGCTACACCCGCGTTAACCTCTTCCACGAACGAGCGGTTTCGCAAAACATACTCAACAAATTTCGAAACAACATGCTCGGAATCGACGCGAATTATCGCAACTGCTTGATTTGTATTCGCCGGGAGATGTTCCTTTCGAGCAGATGCGCATTTTCCGAGATGGACTCCAGCGATAGAGTACAGGATGTCACCGTCAGCAATTTGCGAGCGTTTTAGCTGGCGATTCGTGGGGGTGTCGATGTAGGTAAACTTGGACGCATCAATTGTACCGTCGTAACCAATACTCTCCGATTTAATAAAATTCACACCGCTCTCAGTAAAATGTCCGCCGATCGTCGTCGGTGTCGTTCCCTTTGTTATTAGTCGGCAAAGCGATTTTAGCTCTGCAAATTTCCACTCAGCCATTTAGTGCCATCCTTTGAAGCGAGGCACGAATGGTTCTATTAAGCGCTTCGGAAGTGGCGAACTGCTCTTCTAGCTTTGCTTTCAGCGCCGCAAAGCGCTCTTCAAACGGCTCGTCAGCATCCTCGATGTCCTCGGCTCCGACATAGCGCCCCGGAGTGAGCGCGAAATTGCGCGCCACAATCTCGTCGAGATTTGCGCTCTTGCAGAAACCGGGCAGGTCCGCGTACTTCACGGCGCCTTTGTCGCCGCGCCATGCGTGGTAGGTGCCCGCAATCCGCGCGATCTCCTCGTCCGTAAGCTCGCGATGGACGCGATCGATCAGCACGCCCATTTTGCGCGCGTCGATAAGTAGCGTCTCGCTCCGCCGGTCGCGGAATCGGCTGTCGCGTTTGTTGCGCGCTATGAACCAAAGACAAACCGGAATCGGGGTCGAATAGAAGAGTTGGCCGGGCATCGCGACCATGCAATCCACCAGATCGGCCTCAATAATCTTCCGCCTGATCTCGCCCTCGCCGGAGGTATTCGAGGACATGCTGCCGTTGGCTAGCACAAAGCCTGCGAATCCGTTCGGCGCGAGATGGTGGATGAAATGCTGCACCCAGGCAAAGTTCGCATTACCGGCGGGCGGCACGCCGTACTTCCACCGCACGTCTTCGCGAAGTCGCTCCCCGCCCCAGTCGCTGTCGTTGAACGGCGGATTCGCCATCACGAAATCCGCCTTCAGGTCCTTGTGCAGGTCGCGGGTAAAGCTGCTGACGTTCTCGGCTCCAAGGTTGGCGTCGATTCCCCGGATAGCGAGGTTCATTTTCGCGAGCCGCCACGTCGTGTGATTTGATTCCTGTCCGTAGATGCTTAAGGCCGCCTTGGCGTTGCCACCGTTCCCGTTTCCTGTCCTATGCGATTCGATGAACTTAACCGACTGCACGAACATTCCGCCGGAGCCGCAACACGGGTCGTAAACCCGGCCATTGTACGGCGCGAGCATCTCAACCAGCACACGGACCACGCATCGCGGCGTGTAGAATTGCCCGCCCTTTTTTCCTTCGGCACTCGCGAATTGGGCGAGAAAATATTCGTAGACGCGACCGAGAATGTCCTTCGAGCGATTCTCCGCATCGCCCATGCTGATCGTTCCGATCAGGTCGATCAGTTCGCCGAGGCGGGTCTTATCGAGGCCGGGGCGGTTGTAGTCCTTGGGCAGGACGCCTTTGAGCGAGCGGTTGTCCCGTTCGATCGCGTCCATCGCGTCGTCGATGATCTTGCCAATGGTCGGCTGCTTTGCGTTGGCGCGTAGATGCGACCAGCGGGCCTCCTTCGGCACCCAGAAAATATTTTCCGCCTTGTATTCGTCGGGGTCTTCCGGGTCGGCGCCCTTGTCCTGCTTAAGCGCAGCGTGCTTCTCCTCGAATGCATCCGAAACGTATTTCAGGAAAATCAGGCCGAGCACGATGTGCTTGTACTCGGCCGCGTCCATGTTGTTGCGCAGCTTGTCGGCAGCGAGCCAGAGCGTCTGCTCGAACCCCAGAGTCGCCCCGTTATTTCCGTTCGCTTTATTTGACTTGCTGCTCGATTTGCCCACCTGAACCCCCTCCAGAAAACAGCGGGATAATAGATCAAATCGGTTTCAAACGCAGCCCGGACGTTCAGTCTGTGCCAGAACGAGCGATATTAGCTGACTGCTTGTTAGTCGGCGCGCAAAGAAGTAAATCGGATTAACCGAGAAGGCACGCGATAACTGCGAAAAGGGAACGGAGGAAGCCATGTCGAGGGGCTTTGGATCACTGCTTGGGGCGGTCGCTGCGATCTTCGCGGTACTCTTCACTGCGGTCGCGGCAGGCCAGTATTGGTTCCTCAACCATCAATTGCGCCAGAAAACGAACGACGAGTTAATGGATTCGGCTGAGCAGACGAGGGAAGATATCGGCTTTGCGGACGCTTAGAATTTACAAGGGTACCGTCGCTCTTCGGAGAGACCGGACATTTACCTCGTCACGACCGCGGATGGCACGCTCGTCGAGACGCATGGCTGCTTGCCAAGTATGCTCTTCCGCGTCTCGCTGCCTTTCCATTTCGAATATGAGCGCTCGTTTCCTTTCACTTCGGCCGTCGGTGAAAACTGGAGTCTTTATGTTCGAAAACTCCGGGACGGATTCGTGATTCTGGGCGTTCGCGCAGAGATCACGCCACCGAATGTGGAGGAACGGTTCGTTGCAACCTCGGCACGCTTTGGAAACAGCGTAGCTGATGCTCTCAAGACTCCTGAGCGCGCCATCGACGAGAGCTTCGATTTTGCGATCGTTGATAACGAAGGAACCCTACGATGGGCAATAGGAGGAATACCACTCAAGACCACCGCCCCCGAAATACCTGCGGGCGTGAGATTTCCTCCGATCAGCCAAATTGACAAAGGATTCTTCGCTGGTTTGATTGACCCGATAGTCAGCAAGTCCGGTGAGAAAGTTGGAGTCATAAAGGTTTTTGAGGAGGTAACAGGTGAACAGCAAGTGCTTCACCAGTCCGCAGTATTCAATATAGTTGTGACCTCAATCCTTTGGAGCATCACGGTGGCGTTGGCAGCCGTTTATCTAAGGCGCACACGGGTGGCGGAAATTTCCTGCGCACAGATCCCATTCCTGGAGGAAAGCGACACCGTTGAGTTCAAATCGTCGCTGCGGTGGGATGTCGTGGAGAAGAAATCTAATCCGGAGTTAGAAAAAGCTGTCATCAAGGCAATCGCGGGATTTCTCAATTCTGAAAACGGGGGAACTCTCGTAATCGGGCTAGATGACAAGAAGCAAGTATTCGGACTAGAGCACGACTATTCGACATTGAACACGAGGCCGAATCGTGACGGATTCGAACAGGCGCTACGGCAGATACTTATAAATGCCCTCGGAGAACGGTGCTGCGCCAGATGGATTAAGGTTGGGTTTTGTTCCCTTCAAGGGAAAGACTTATGCAAAATCGCCGTTAGTCCGGCGACAGAACCAATTTTTCTCAAAGAGAAAGGCACTGACGACAAGATATACGTCCGCGTGGGCAACGCCACCAGGCCATTGAACGCGAGAGAGGCCGTGGCCTACGCGGGCGACCGATGGGTCGCTCCCACACTGCGCCGGTCCCATCTTCGCAGTTCTGCTCCGCATCCGGCCGGCTAATTCAGCTCTATTCGGTCTAGAGGGGCATTTCGAAGTCAGATGCCACTGAAGGCTCCGTTTCTAACGCAAGCGAATTTTCAGCTGGCATTTCGACGGATAGTTAGGTCCCAGACAAGAGACTACAAAGAGCGCTACCGCCATCTTTTGCCGAGTTACAGCCTGTCACTGAGGCACAATATCGACGACCTCATCAACGACCTCAGGACTAAGCATATCAGCCCTCAGCGCCACGCTGATCTTCTCGCCGAAAGCCTCGGGCACTCTCCGCTCCTTGAAGCTTCTTTGTTTGCAAGACCAAATCGTCTACCAGGCGATTGTCAACATCATCGCCAACCGATTTCAGGTAGTACAAGACAGGTACGCGTTCAAGCGCGCATTTGGCGCAATCCTGGCAGGTAGGGATTCACCCTTTTTTTTCAAGTCTTGGAAAGTCTCTTACGCTCACTATGCGACGCGTATTGAGAAAGCGTTCAAGGCCAAGAATATCTACGTAGCCGACTTCGATCTGGTGTCCTTCTATGATCTTATAGATCACCGCCGCCTGAAGGCATGCATCGAGGAAAGGGTGGGGGACGCTGAATTAGTCGAGCTGCTTCTTCGGTGTCTGGGAGTGTGGACCGTCGATTCTGATGCGCTTTTGGGGCACGGTGTGCCTCAAGGCCCGGAAGCTTCCGCATTTCTTGCCGAATGCCTGTTGTTCAGGTTTGACGCGGTCGCGTTTAGAGGTGTGATCTACGCTCGGTACATCGATGACATTCGCCTAATGGCGCGTGATGAAGTGCCGGTGCGACGCGCTCTTCTTCGGTTGGATTTGCTGTCTAGAGAGCTGGGACTGGTGCCGCAGGCGCAGAAAATTGCCCTTAGAAGAGTCAAGACGCTCAAGGAAATTCGGAGGAGTCTACCAAGTGCTATCGTGTCCGCGGTCGCTAAACGACCCGGTCGTCGCGAAACACAGAAGGCTCTCTTTAAAGCCTTTCGTCGGAGCGTAGCTCGTTCGAATGGAAGGCTTACGATCAGCGATATCACTTTATTCAAGTATGCTCTGCTTCGGTTGAACCCCCGAAAGCTTGTTCTTCGACGCATCCGACCGTTGTTAATCAGCCGTCCGGATTGTTCGTGGGTCCTTTCTCGTTATGCGATGAAGTTTCCGAAGAATCGCGAGGCCGCAGATATCTTGTTGGAGGCTCTTAAGAGGGACCCGACCTACGATCAGTCAGCCGCGCAATACATTGAAGCCATGGATGTGTGCGAGCCGGACAGCGCCTACGGCTCATATCGGCGAGTGATTCGGACGGTAAATATGCGATCTGAAGAACACAGCATCCTATTGCCGATTGCTTCTAATACATTTTTGGGAAAGCGATACAGTCCGAATGCGGCGCTTAAGAGATGCGGCGAACAAGATAGTGCTATCGTTCGCACGACTCTGGTACACAGACTATTCGGAGGTGATTGGGACGCGCCTTTCACCGTTTTCCAGTGCGTCCAATTTCTGCAACAGGCAGCCTGCAGCTCGGATGCGGACGAGGCGCGATTTAGCGCGGCTCTGCTCTTAAAGGGTTGGCCGTGGAAATTGAAAGCAATAAAGCTTCCTTTAAAGGCCGTAAACCGGAGCGTAAGACTTCTGTTGGTCGGCCTGGGATTTCATAGAAGAGGACCTCACAAGCCTACGGTGCTTGAGGTGTTCTTTTGAGAGCAGCAAAAGATTTTCGTGTCGATCTTCCTGGAAGAAGGTGCTGAAGAAGGATTGGAGAGAGACCGAGAGGCGCTGCGGTCGAACTACGAGTTTTTTCTTGTTGGAAATCCGAGCGCTCGGCTTCTAATGCTGGATACTTTCAACGAAATTCTCACGCAGAACTTTTCGACCAGCCATCCCCTGCTTCACGGTCCATACGTTTTGGCCGCAGGGAGTCACGCACAACCCGATTGGGGCAACTGGCTGAAGCAACCGCTTCTCGCAAGAGTGCCGACCACTGCGGCCCCGTGGTTTAAAACGATTCATGACGCTTGGTCGGGAACGAACTTGCACACGCAAAAGTCAAGAAAGGCAGTCACGGCGGAAAGCCCACAGAAGCCGATCGACTTCGCCGAATGGAGAAACTAATGCGCCCTGCCGCAGCGGCCTGGGCGGACCTGATACGTGAGTGGAGGAGAAAATTCCATAGGGGGCTGACGGTGATCCAACCCGAAAGCAGAAGAGAACTCTGCGCGAGAACTGACGGCGGGTCCAGTGCTTGGCCTGCTCCCCGATGCCCGTCAGATCATGGGTGGAGGATCGACGGTCGTTGTTTTGATCCGCGCTATCGCGGTTACTCTTCCGTGCCCATCAGCATAATGCTCGCGCTCATATGACGCGGGGCGTTGCTGGTGATCGCGAGCGTCCCCTGCGCCGCGCCCTTCGAACTAAGCGAATCTCGCGGCGAAGGAAAGCCGAGATCCCTTTATCGCTCTTCAAAAGTCCAGCCGGTTTTTAACTGGCGCGCGCTCTGGCGCGGCGCCCGGAAACTACAGCCGTGTGCTGGCGGCAGGTCCGCGAGTGGGCAAAGGCCGGCGTGCCTTCTTCAGGCGCTGCCGTGAGGCGCTGCTGCAACATCCGAAGCGCCGTCGCCGGATCGTCCGCAAACTGGAAGAGGTCGAGATCTTCGCGGCTGATCGTCCCGTGGCGTACCAGCGCCTCGAAGTTGATGATCTCTTTCCAGTAACTGGAACCGTAAAGCACGACCGGAATCGAACGATCCAACTTCCGGGTCTGCTCCAGAGTCAAAATCTCGAACATCTCGTCCAGCGTGCCGAAGCCTCCGGGAAATGCCACGAGTCCCCGCGCCAGATGTGCGAACCAGAGTTTGCGCATGAAGAAGTAGTGAAACTCGATCGAAAGTTCGCGAGTAATGTATGGGTTGGGCCGCTGCTCATGCGGCAATCCGATGTTCAGGCCGATCGTCCTTCCCCCAGCCTCGGAAGCGCCACGATTGGCTGCCTCCATGATCCCTCCGCCTCCGCCCGAACAGATGATGTATCGGTGCGCGTTCGACGGAAGGCTTTTCGACCATGCGGTGATAAGCCGCGCCAGCTCGCGAGCCTCCTCGTAATAGCGCCCAAGTGGACCGTCGGGGTAAGCCTTGCCGATCCGAAAAATACAATCGTGTCGTGAATACGTTCGCGGCAGAAGATCTGCAACGGTTCGAGGTACTCCGCCAGATACGCAGCGGGCGAGCCTCGTCGCTGTCGAGAAACTGCTCGTCTTTGTAAGCGAGCGGGCGGTGGGTTGTGTTGGGCTGTTTCATGATGCCTCGACCTTCGCGAAATCGACGAAGCCGCGCTCGACGTCGGTATCGATCAGTTCGACCCGGACACGATCTCCCACATCAAGACCTTTATAACCGTGCATGACCTTTCCTTCCGCGGCCGGTTGAACGATCCTGACCCAGGTACCCTTCTCTGACGCGCCGGTCACGATAGCGTCGAACCGATCGCCGACCCGCGATTCCAGCAGAAGTGCCGCCGCGGACTTTCGCACCTGCCGCTCCACTTTGCTCGCGGCGTCTTCCTGCTCAGTACAGTGCCGGGCAAGTTCGCTGAGCTCGCCGTTGCTGTAGGGCGCTGGTCGTCCTCCAAGCGCAGCCTTCAGCAAGCGATGCGTGATGAGATCCGGGAAGCGCCGGTTGGGCGCAGTTGAGTGAGTGTAGTCGTTCACGGCAAGGCCGAAATGGCCCTCCGCGGGTTGGCCGGAAAGCTCGAGTACGTACTCGCCCCGACCCAGGAGCTTGACCACCGAGAGCGAGATGTCCGGAAAGCGCGCAGGATCGGCCTGGCGGCGCTGGCACAGAAATCTCTCCAGAGCGGCCGCATCCGGCTTTGACGGGAGACGCTCGCCGAGGCCCGTGGCGAGCTCGACGATCCGCTCCCAACGCTCGGGCGAGCGTAACACCCGTCGCAGCGATGAAAAGCCTCGTCGATCGAGATATCTCGCAGTCACGCCGTTGGCCGCGATCATGAAGTCTTCGATCAGCTCATGGGCTCGAGTCTTCTCGTCCGCGCGCAGATCGGCGAGCGAATCGCCGTCGAAGACGGGCCGGGCCTCGATTGTCTCCAGACTCAACGCGCCGTGTCGATGCCGCAGCTTCTTCATCGCTTGCGCGACCCGATCCTGGGTACGCAACTGCTGGTCAATTTCTGCCACCGCCGACAACCCTGGCGGCGCCGGACCCGTTCCGTCGAGCCAGGCGGCGACGCTGTTGTATGCGAGCTTGGCGTGATTGACCACCACCGCCTGATAGACGTCCGATTCGCCCACTGCACCGTCGGCATCGACTGCCATCTCGACGACGATCGCCAGCCGCTCCTGACCTTCCGCGAGAGACGTGAGGTCGGTCGAAAGCTTCTCAGGAAGCATCGGAAAGATCTCGGCGGCCGTGTAAACGGACGTGGTGTTGGCCCGCGCGTGACCATCGATCGCAGAACCTTTCTTGACAACCGCGTCGACGTCGGCCACCGCGACGAAAACCTTGACCGCGCCGCCCTCGGCTGTCACCGCGACCGAGAGTTGGTCGAGATCGCGCGAATCGTCGTTGTCGATCGATGCCCAGAGCAAGCTACGGAGGTCGCGGAAAAAAGGGCCAGCGGCGGTCGCCGCTCCGGCGATGGCGTTGCTCTCTGTCACAGCTGCGACCGAGAAATCCGGCAGCAGGCCCCTTTGCAGCATCGCTTGCCGCGCAATGCTCTTGAGCCGGTCCCTGCACGGCGCGGTCTTCTGATTCATCGGCGAATCATACCTTCTTCGCAGCCTGCTCAACCAGAGTGCCGGGGATGTCTCAGGCGCGCGAAACGATCGAGGCATGGCGTCATTAGTACAATCACATGCGACCGCACGGCAGCTTCGGCGCCTTGACGCCGACCGAGTTCGCGGCGCTAAAGAGACAGGCGGGGGGCAGGCCAGGCACCTATGGCTACTGTAAACTCCGAAAGCGAAGAAAACGCTAGAGTTTTACGCCGACACGCTCTGCGCTCTCTCCTTGCTCCCGAAACGAGCCGTCCCCGCGAGCTCCCGCGTGTGCGTGCGTGCGGATTAGGATTTGAGAAACGACCGGCAACCGCGCGCTATTTCATCGGGAGATTCGGCCCACCGGCCCGCAATTCGGCGCAGCACCTCATTCGCGGTTCTTTAGTTGCTGACTATCGCCGAGCCCATACACCATCGCGGTCTTGGTGGTGCCGAGTTTGATCCATTCCGCACAATCGAGCTGCACTCTTTTGTAGAACTCTTCCGAGAGCTCAAGGGACTCTGCTAACCTCGTCGATCCGATCGAACTTGCACTGAAAGGTGAACTCGCCCGACAGTGATTTTTCCAGCGCCCGGCTCCGCCATATCGCGATGGTGGTCTTACCCTTGAAGTGGTGCCCGAAGTGGATCACGCCCATGGTATTCTGCACCTCCTCGACCGCTATGTTGTTGACCAGCTGCATTCTGGTTCTGGGCCGTATGTCTATCCGCTTCAGGGTCGGGAATGTGCGGGCAATGTCCTCGATGCCGCGATCGAGCTCAATTTTGGGCGATGTAAGCACGCATCCGTGAGAGTAGACGCTGCGCATTCCGCCCAGACGGTCGCGCTCGAGCAACAACTCCTCTTTGAACTTTATCTCATCGTGTCCGCCCAATTGCGGACGCACGTCAACGGCCGCGGCGTTCTTGAGCTCCGGGGTGCGGTATTTGAAGGCCAGCTCGTGGCCGGGACGGGGCCATCCCTGGTCGTAAAAAGTCCGCTTCCGCAGAATGAAGTGGTTGTTGTAGAGGTCAAACTCCGGGGTGTCATAAAAGAGCACTTCCCGAACCTGACTGTCGAATGCGTGCTCATCGACATCTACTTTCAGACCGAGTTTCTTGAGAGTCTTGGACACGGTCTCCCAAAACTCGAGAAAACCATTCTTGCTCGTAAACCGATCGGGCTGCAGCAGAATTTTGTACTCGCGGTAATGCACTACATCGGCGGGGAGGTGCTGCGTTTCGGGATGCCTACTTATGTGCTTGTCCATGGATCAAATTGCACCACATTCCATTGAATAGGCAAGTACGTCTGCCGCTCGTGAGTGACCTCGCTGCGGGGAGTTTTCGCATCGTCGGCAGGACTGGGCGACGAGGCCGGCCCGACTGCGCCCAGGGCACCTCTGCCTTTTCGACAGAACTTAGCGTCAGCGGGATTAACGGTGTTTACAGGAAGCGCAACGATTCTCAACTTTGGTACTGCACTGATTGCAGAACAGTCGGTCTGGCCGTAGGCCGAGGCTGGAGTTGGCCGGCGTCGGCCACCGGACCCGGCAGGAACGTCCGGCCGAAGTCAATCGACTCATGATCGACTTCCTGAAAAGCCTCTAGCAAAGGCGACCGATGATGGTGACCGGCGGGCGTTTGCGATCGCTCCAGGTGTTGCTTGAACGCGGGCGGAATATCCATCGATGCAAATACGGAAGTGTGGATGGCGAAGGTCAACCCCAATGGCCAGGTCAATCACGAAGATTTCATGCTTCGGTGAACCGCCGACGTGGTCGCTGCTGCCGCACCGCAGCGGAACCTTTGCTTGCCTTTCTTTTTGGTCTTTACGGATTCACAATGCGGGTCGTGCTGCTGACTGCGCGTCAGCACGAGCGACTTGGGAGGCTAAATAAGCCCGCACTTTGGTGCGGAATCTCTCATCGGGAAATCTCTATTGAGCGGGGCGTCGAGGCGAAACTGGCAGCGGGATGGCAGTCGATGCCCTATTTGCGGCGCGATTCGGCGATGATGGCGCGCGAGAAGGCGGCTGCGGGCGCACTTCGTTTACCGACTTCCTAGAGGAGTTACTGGTCGCCGAGCGCGAATCGCGCCGGGCGCGGGCGCGCGAAATGTTCGCGCGGGTGGCCGGCTTCCCTGCGATCAAGACCCGAAACCAATACGACTTCGGCTTCGCGATCGGCGCGCCGCGCAAGCAGGTCATGGAACTGGGCAGCCTCGCCTTCGTCGAGCGCGCCGAGAACGTGGTGTTCCTCGGACCATCGGGCGTGGGCAAAACTCACCTAGCGATCGCGCTCGGCTATCTAGCCACCCAAAAGGGCTACAAGACCCGCTTCTTCAGTGCGGCCAATCTGGTGCTGATGCTGGAAGCCGCGCAGCGCCAAGGCCGCTATCGCGAGGTCATGCATAGCGCGGTCAACGCCTACCGGCTGCTGATCCTCGATGAGATCGGCTATCTGCCGATGACCCGCGAGCAGGCCAATCTGTTCTTCCAGATCGTCGCGCGCCGCTACGAGCGCGGCGCGATGATCCTCACTTCGAACCTGACCTTCGGCGGCTGGGACAGTGCCTTCGCCGGCGACAGGGTGCTGACCGGGGCGATGCTCGATCGCATCCTGCACCACTCGACCATCGTAAGCATCAACGGAGAGAGCTTCAGGCTCAAGGACAAGCGCAAGGCCGGGCTGCTCGCGGCTCCTGCCAAAGCCGCCAAGCATTAACTAAGGCGATCGCGGCGGCGTGGCGTAGCCCATGCTCGCCATCTGGCAAAATTGGGTGTCCGCTCAGTAGTAAATTTTAACTTGTGCGGTTGACATATGGATATTATTTGACTAAAGAGGGCTGGCCGCTAGTTGACATTTCCTTTCACGCGACGGGGGTTCGAGACATGACAGGACGCACGGACGCGAGGGCTGCATGCCTTTTTCTGGCCCTCGTTTCGTTTATCGTCTGTTTTGCACCGTCAATTGCCAGCGCGCAACAAGTCGGAACAGTTACCCAACTCAGCGGTTCCGCGCAAATCCAGCGAGCCAGCCTGACCGTAAGCGTCGCACAGGGAACGGCAGTTGAACTTCACGACCGACTCGCGACCTCCGTAAATTCGAGCGCGACAGTCACGCTCACAAGCGGAACTACCCTAACGCTTGCCGAACATACCAACCTCACTTTCGACCAGAATGTGACGACTGGCGGTACTGGCCGGAATACGCAGCTCAACCTGTTTGAAGGTGGCTTGAGGTCAATAGTACCGGTCCTTCTGCGGACGGAGAGCTTCGAAGTCCACACGCCCAATGCCGTCAGCGCTGTTCGCGGGACTGACTTCGATACTACCTACATCGAGGGAAGAATCCGTCCCGGATACGAGGGATGCCAGCGTTATACCGACGTCAGGGTGCGGGAAGGCGTAGTTGCGGTCAGCAATCTTGCCAACCCGGCGGAAGTTGTTGAAGTTTCGGCCGGATACGAAACGACCGTTCCCTGCTTGCTGTCGCCGCTCAGCGCCGGACCTCTCGGAATCGCAGGAGCGGAAGGACCGGGAGCGGCGGGCGGCAAGGGCGGTGGCGGAGGAGCTTCGGAATCAGCAGTCAGCGCTGGCGCCGGCTTCTCGGCTCCGCCACCTGGGAGCGGCACTTCGGCTCCGCCTCCGCCGCCCCCCCCTATGCCACCTCTCAGCCCGGTGACAGGACCCTAGGATGGCGAGCCAACCCAAAACGTTGCGGACTTTCAGGATTGTTGGACTCCTGGTTCTGGCTTGCGCACTGGCTTGGACGGGCAACGCCCGCGCCCAGCTGGAGAATCTGTATCCCGGCTTTTTTGGACCGGCTAACCCGCAGGTGCTGGATGCGATCTTCTTTGGCGGCGGGTTCGGCAGCCAAGATTACGGGGCCGTACAAGAAGGCTTTCAACTCGAGCAGACCGTCACGCCTTACATCGGAGTGGTCGGACGGGTCACCGGCTATCAACTGTGGATCGGTGACCACTTCAACAATCCGCTTGCGCCGGCGACTTTTACGCATCAGGCGCGGCTGAACTTCGCGCGCCTGCAAGGCGGCGTCGAGCTCACACTTTATCCGGGCACGACGCTTTTTCTCCTTGGCGGCGGCGACGTGGGCGACAGCAGTGCCGCGGTAATCGAGGGCGATTACTCGAGCTGGCTGTTCACGCATACGCACCATCCGCTCAACTTTTCGTTCAGCGCGAGCCACGACTATGAGAACCACGTGACCAGCTCGGAGATCGATTTGCGGATGGTAGCCTTTTCGACCGCAAATTATCTCGGCACCTTTGGCGGCGGCGGCGCGATCTACCAGGGCGGACAAATCACGAGTGCCGGCGGACAGGGGGGGCCGGACCTTGGCGTTTACTTTCGCAAATGGGCCTTTGGAATCAACGTTCAGGTCGGTTATGGAACCTCCGGCGGCTTCGGTCAAATCAGCTTCATCAAGCAGTTCGATTTTGTGGAATCGGGGTCGTTCTAGACAGGCAGCGTCAGCGGAGTGAGCTCAAAGAGGTTATCCAAGCTTTGCCCGGCCGTATGAAAAAAGATGGTCACACAAGCCGCCGGCGCACTTGGATAGGTATCGCTGCCGCGCTGATCCTCTTCTCCGCAGCCGCGGTCGCCGCAATCGTGGCGATGCGCGCACCACAGACGATCGCATCGTCGCAATCGCCGCGCGCGAGCGATCCCGCCAGGGCATCATCGTCGCGGACAATCGTTGCGGCCAATCATGGGCCCCGAATTTCCTTGTCGAAGCAGCCGCTGAGCTTCGAACCGAATTTGGGCCAGACCGATCCGCATGTGAAGTTTCTCTCGCACGGCTCGGGCTACACGCTGTTTCTGACTGCGGGCGAGGCGGTGCTGTCGATGACCAGTGCCGCGCCGCGCGATGCTGGTTTCCTGCACGGCGCGCCGTTATCCGCATTTTCCAAGTTTGGCAAAACCGCCAGCGATGGGTTGCGCGTAAAGGCGCATCCTCGTTCGCCGACGCCCATTGGCGGCGAGCGGGCAGTGGTGCGAATCGCGCTCAAGCGGGCGGCGCGAGCGGCACAAATCAACGGCGTCGACAAGATGGCGGGCCGGAGCAATTACTTCATCGGCAATGATCCGAAGAAATGGCATACCGATGTTCCCAACTACGCCAAAGTCGAACTCAAGAACGTCTATCCGGGAATCGATCTGATCTACCACGGCAGCGCGCAGGGCCAGCTCGAGTATGACTTCCGCCTTGCGCCCGGCGCCGACCCCAATGCGATCCGGCTGAGCTTCAGGGGTGCGGGCAAACTGGCCCTCAATGAGCGGGGCGATCTGATAGTCAGCGTCGGCGGGAGCGAGCTCGTCGAGCATGCGCCGGCGATCTACCAGGAGAGCGGCGGCGTGCGTCGGACGATAGCGGGCGGATGGCGGCTGCGTGGCGCGCACGAGGCGGGGATCCATGTGGCGGCCTATGATCGCACCCGGCCGATTGTCATCGATCCGGTGCTGACTTTCTCGACGTACTTGGGCGGTTCGTCGTTGGATGGGGCTCTTGCGCTCGCTGCGGACGCGAGCAGCAATGCCTACGTAACCGGATTTGCATGCTCGCCTGATTTCCCGGTGACCGTAGGCACCGAGAACGCCGGATGCGACGCCTTCATCACGAAGTTTAGTTCTTCCGGGGCAATTGTTTATTCCACCTTCATTGGCGGCTCGTCATTCGACGAGGGCCGCGGAATCGCGGTCGATTCGACCGGCGCCGTCTATCTCGCGGGAGAGACTTTTTCCACCGACTTTCCGAGTACTGTGGGACAGAGTTTTGCGGGGAACTACGACGCTTTCGTAGCCAAACTCAGTCCTGCCGGTTCGTCAGTGGTGTTTGCGAGGCTTCTTGGCGGTTCCACTGAGACAACCAACCTGCAAGGACAGGGTGGCTCGTATGCGACCTCCGTCGCCATTGTGGCCGGATGCAGCTCGAACTGCAGCGCATTCGTGACGGGTCAAACAACTACGAGCGATTTCCCTGTGACAGAGGGCGCGTACCAGACGTCCGCGCTCAATGTCTTTGATGCCTTCGTTGCTAATGTAAGCGCCGATGGTTCGACGCTTCTCTACTCGACTTACTACTCCGGCGGCGGCTCCATACCCCCGAATGATGGAACCTCCTCGTATGCCGCCTCGATCGCGGTGGACGGTTCCGGCGACGCCTTCATAACGGGAGTTGCCGACGTGGCAACGCTACCCAACACAGTAGGTGCTGGTGGTGCGTACAACGGGGGTGCTGATTGCTTTGTGGCCGAGTTTAACAGTTCCGGGACCAACCTGATCTTTGCGCGCTATCTCGGCGGTATAGGCTTCGACGAGGGCTTGGGAATCGCCCTGGAACCGGGTTGCCAATCGAACTGCAACAGTTACGTCGCCGGCCTCACCTGGTCGACGGATTTCCCAACGACTTCCGGTGCCTTCCAGACCATTTTTGGGGGCTTCGAAGATGCTTTCGTGACGCAGCTCAACGACAGTGGCTCAATTGTCTACTCCACCTATCTTGGTGACACTGGGGCCGACGGCGCGGAAGCGATATCGGTGGACTCGAGTGGAAGCGCCTACGTTACCGGGTTCACGGATTTTATAAATTTTCCGCAGGTGAATGCGCTGCAGGGCCCATCGTCTCCTTTCTTCCAGCTCTTCAAAGCCACCGACGGCGCCACCTTCAATCCGACGGCGCAGAATACGGTGGGGAGCGCTTTGCTAAGCATCTCAATAGATCCCATTGCCACCAGCACGATTTACGTTGGAACCAACCGAAGCGGAGTTCTGAAGAGCACAGACAGCGGCGTTACGTTCAGCCCAACCGGCCTCACCGGCCAACCAGCAGGCGCGATCGTTGATTTGAATAACCATACGACGGTGTACGCCGCTACATCGAATGGCTTGTTAAAAAGCGTTAACAGCGGCGCTACTTTCGCCGCGACTGCGCTGACAGGCCAGATTGTCAGGTCCTTCGCTCAAGACCCAAGCACATCGCCCACGACGATCTATGCGGGCACTCAATTGGGCGGCGTCATGAAGAGCACCGATGGGGGCGCCAGCTTCCAGGTCGTTCCGACTTTGCCGAACACTGAAGTGTTGTCACTCCTGGTCGATCCGCAATCGCCCGCGAATCTGTACGCGGGAACCGGGAACGGACTGTTTCGAACCAGCAACTTCCAGCCAACCGGCGGCATGAATGTCGCCCGCGAATTCTTTCCATTGAATCTTCTTTCCGATGGCGCGGTGCTGGCCAGCGGCGGCTATACCGCCGACCAAGCTAATCCCACGGCGAGCGCGGAGATCTTCAGCCCCTCGACCGGTACCTGGACATCCACCGGCAGCATGACCACTGCGCGGGGATTTCACACCGGAACAACCCTGGAGAACGGCTCAGTACTGCTGACCGGGGGAATCGACTCTTCCGGTGACGTTCTTCAGAGCGCTGAGCTTTTCAGCGCGGGCACATTCGCCGCGACGGGCAATATGACGACCCCGCGCGTAAGCGACACTGCCACTCTTCTCCAAGGGACTGACACTTCTCTGGACGGAGATGTCCTGGTCGCAGGCGGCGACTTCTTCGACGCCGGCGGAACCGCTGAGCTTTACAATCCCACCGCTGGAACATTCACTCTGACCACCGGCAACATGACGATGCTGCGCTCGCAGCACACTGCTACTCTTTTGCAGAACGGCCAGGTATTGATCGCCGGTGGTATCACGTCGTCGGGCACGGTCACCGCAACCGCCGAGTTATACGATCCTGCCAGCAATACTTTCTCAGCCACAGGCAGCATGGCTAATGCCCGCTATAGTCACACGTCCACGTTGCTTCCGGATGGCACGGTGTTGATCGCTGGCGGCACCAACAACCCGTCCACCTCCGGGCTCGGCCAAATAGCCAGCGCTGAGCTGTTCGACCCATCGTCGGGCACATTTTCCTCGGTCGGAAACATGACGACGCCCAGAGCATTTCATGGCGCCGTTCTCCTCCCCAGCGGGCTGGTGCTGGTGGCGGGAGGGACGGCTCCTCCGACTAACGCCATCACCGCCGCTGAGTTGTACGATCCAACCAGCGCCACATTCTCGCCCACGACTCTGGCGATCGCTTTTCATATCGGTGGCGGAGGCTCGCCGCCGGCACCTGCGATCCTGCTGAACAACGGAATGGTTCTTTGGGCCGGCGGTCAATTGGGGCCTAGTAGTCCCGCGGAATCGTTTTCCGAGCTCTACGATCCCAACAACAACACGTTCCTGCGGACCATAGGATATTCTCCAATTGTCTCCATCGCGGCGGATCCGACCAGCTATCCGACGGTCATATACGCGAGCACCATTCAGTCTTCAGGATTGTTAGCAAGTAGCGGGGGCTTCGTCGCCAATTGCAACGGCTGTCCGTACTACACTCCGCTGGAATTCGGAGTGCAAGGCGCCAGCGTTGCAGTCGATCCGAGTACGACTCCCGGAACCATATATTTCGGCACCAATTCCAATCCAAGCACGATCCTGAAGAGCACCGATGCCGGCACGACCTTCAGCACGATCTATCCCAACGGCGGTCACCCAGGAAACATCAATGCACTTGCGGTCACCCCAGGCGTAACCGGAACCGTATATGCTGGGGATTTCGAGGAATTCGACAGCTTCGTTACCCAGCTCAATCCGTCCGGCTCGAATGCTCTTTTCTCCACCTACCTGGGTGGAAGCAAGGAAGACGTGGGTTTTGGTATTTCAGCGAATCCGGCCGGCACCTTCGCATACGTGACCGGCTTAACCGATTCCCCAGACTTCAACGGCGCATCGAGCGGCGAGCAGCCGGCTCTCGCCGGAAGTGAGAACGCTTTCCTCGCAAATATCGGCCTCGCCGCAACGGCAACGGCGACTGCCACCGCGACTGCAACTCCGACAGCTACGGCGACGGCGACCGCCACGGCTACTGCGACCGCCACGGCTACTGCGACCGCGACCGCCACGGCTACTGCGACCGCGACCGCCACGGCTACTGCGACCGCGACCGTAACTGCCACACCGACTGCCACTGCAACGGCGACTGCCACCGCGACTCAAACCGCAACTCCGACTGCCACCCCAACATCGACGCCGACAGCAACGGCCACGGCAACTGCGACCGCTACGGCGACAGTAACTTCAACTCCGACAGCCACTGCGACTCGAACCGCAACTCCAACAGCGACCGCTACGGCGACTGCCACGGTGACTGTGACGCCAACTGCCACCGCAACCGAGACGGCTACGCCCACAGCGACCGCGACTGCTACCGCAACGGCGACCAGGACGGCGACGCCAACGGCAACTGCCACGGCGACCGCAACTTCGACGTCAACGCCAACCGCGACCACTACGGCCACTGCCACAGCGAGTGCGACGGCGACAACGACGAGGACGGCAACGCCGACCGCGACAACCACAAAGACACCAACGCCTACAAAGACACCGAAGCCTACAAAGACACCGAAGCCTACAAAGACACCGAAGCCTACAAAGACACCGAAGCCTACAAAGACACCGACCCCCACTCCGACCGCGACCCCAGTTCCCGGAAACTTGAATATCAATCCGCTGTCGTATAATTTCGGCAACGTAAAAGTAGGACACGGCAAATCGGCGACATTCATACTGAGCAATTCGGCCCAGGAAGGGCCGCCGATCACCTTTGCGAGCCGATTTTCGGTCCCGGTGACCACGCCGCAGGTATTCGGGTTTGCCGGATCGGCCACGAACTGCCCTCTGCGATTGTTCCCAAAGAAAACGTGCAAGCTGACGGTGGAATTTATTCCGGCAAAGCCGGACTTCGCATACTCCACGGTAGTAACTATCTCTGACAACGCGGCAAATGCGAAACAGACGATCCAGCTAAGCGGGTCCGGTGTCCGGTGAATAGCGCTGGCCAGTCCTTCAGCGGCCAGTACGACGACCGGAAACCCAATCGTGGTCGCCTTCCCGACTAGTGGTATCGTTCTTTCGACGATTTCGGTTCCATTGTAAAAGGATCCGCCATTAAACAGACCGGCGAGGTGAGATCCCCCTCGCGCTCCCCTGATCAGGCAGCTCCAAGAGGGTCAGTTTTACTTCGGCGACCCCCGGCTAAGGTGGGTCAACATTCAACCGGCGTTGACAAAATCATCATAATTGGACGCGCTCGCATAATCACCGCGTGCCTTCACATACTGGCCGGATTCAAGTTCGCTTCCGGCTGACTTGAGATGGGCGGCAATTTCGGCCCTTGCGTGTTGCTCTTCTATTTCAGTACGGAGTTGCTTCGCCTTCTTGTCGGTCCTCTGGCCAAGCGCAGTTTCAGCGCCTTGGTAATCCCCAGACGCGAGCGTTTGTTGGGCGACCGTGTAGGCGGATTCGCAACCGCCGAGGGCGAGCACACAACAGCCAATGATTGTGACCACCCCGCAAAATTGTCGGACAGAGACTTTCATCGTCCACCGCCAGTGGAAGCGGCTTGCTGCTGTCTGGGCCAGCCCATGCCGCTTGCTACACGACTAGCAGAAGCGGTCACAGCTTAAGACGCCCAATAGAGCCGTGTCTTTAAACGCTTAACCATTCTTCAAAACTTTTTGGTTGATAATATTCCGCGTAAGCAACATCCGTGAGTTTCATCGCACCCGCCGCGATCCGGTGCATGGAATCGCTGCCAAACGACTGCCGATAACGACGGAGCTGGGCCGATCACCACCGATTTTGATTCCAACAAATTCCCCATTTCTCGCGGATGTTGTTGTATCGTGATCGATGGTGATCGCCCCGGGACTCATTCGTAATCAGCAGGTCGCCGGCTCGGCTACTTCCTGACCTGCGCGGAGGTGTCCAGGAAGTGTCCACGACCAGCCAACCCGGCATAGCCAGAGGTAACGTCGTTATCGAAAAAAGCGCGATTCTGTAAGCAAGATAACCGGACATATACCTCAGCTTACTTGCCTCGCGGGCTTCCTAATCCTGGCGCCGTCGGCAGTTATCGTCAGCCCGGGCGTGGGTGGCTGAGCTTGATTTGCTGGACGCGGAAAACCGCGCACGAGGCGACGAGTGCGCAGCGTCGGGGCGTCGTGGCGGTTGAATCCAAGCGCGAGTCGCATAGCGGCAAGTTGCGCGCGACGAGGGCGGTTTTGAGCGCGACACTTCGCAGACACAAGCGCCGAATCGTCCGCACGGATGCGCGATGATTTCGAGGCACCCAGTTCGGCTATCTGGTGCAGGGCAAAGATTCGGCGCGCGATGCGCCGTTCACGGCGAGATGTCGCGCGGTAAGGCGACACGAGACTAAGCGTCCAAGCGCGGTCTGACCCGACTTTTAGGGCTAGTTCAGCGCAGGTTGTCCGCATCGAAGATGATCTGCGTCGGCAGATTGTTGCGGGCAGCGCCAATCACGATCTGCAGAGAGGTTGCGTCCGACGGAGTCGTGTACTGCAGCGGAAAGGTCTGGAAGTCGGTGGTGCTGTTCTCCTGGTAGAAGGGGAAGATATCCTGAGTTTTCACCGCAGACGGAACACTCGGACTTTGGAAATAGTTGAACGCGACAAATACTTGCGGACGCGTGGCCGGGGTACCCGATGGATTCGGATCGCCGGTCCATCCGAAGCGCAGATTGCCGGTCGTCGTGTAGGCCGTGGATGGAGTTGCTTCAATATACTCCGAGGTTGCGCTCACGCTCGAGGTTGCGTTGCTGCCCGTGGTGAGCCGCAGATCATATTGACCGCGCGATGGCACTTGGGGCTCGTTCGGCTCGCCGGCTAGAAAATAGTCAACGCCAGTCCCGCTGCCGGTTACTGTCCAGTCGGTCGGGACATTGCCTGCGCCGCCCTGCTCAAACGAACCGTTAGGGATCCATGAGAGATGGAATCCACCGAAGTCCACGATCTCGTTCTTCGGTGGGTAGTAGTCGAATGCAACGCCGCGTATTTTGACCGCCTGTGGCTGAGTGGGGTCGGTCTCGTCGCTGTCCTGAAATGCTACCCAACGCCAGAAATTGCCGCCTGGAAGTTGATATAGCTGCATGAGGTATCCGATGCTCTCGAAGGAGAACTGCGCGGGCCAGTTCTCCGGGTCTCCGGTTCCTCCTTCCGTCATCACGATCTGACCCGTCTGCGCGCTGCCGACCGTAGAGATGACTGTTTGCAGGGTCTGGTTTGCCCAATTGTGCGGATCGAGATCAGTGCAAGGCAGGCCATTGGCGCCCAAGCACTTGTTGTGTTCGTAGAGCGAAAGCGCGTATAGGCGCTGATTGCTCGGAATCTTGAGGTCATCGAATATGCCCTTCAGAATCTCTATCGGAGGCGACAGATGACCCCCGTTCACTCCTGGGCAAGTTGGCCCGCTGCTATCTAGGAAATAGGCGCCCACGATGGCCTCCGCCGAGATTTGATTGGCCGGAATCCCGTGTGATGACGCGAAGGGAATCGCCCACTCCAGATAAGTGGCGGCGTATGAGTCTGCCCCGAGCCACAGCGGAGGTTCCCCTCCCTGCCCGCCACAGGCAGCAGGTGGGCCTCCGCAGGTCGTAGCGACTGTGTGTGGCTGGCCGCCCAGCAGAATAGCGTCGAGAGCCGGGTGACCCTGCACCGTATCGAAGATTGACCCAAGCCAAGTCTGGGAATTCGTGGGCGGGGATTCGTCCATGTGCGTAGTCGTGAGCAAGAGATCGACTTTCATTCCTTTGCTAGCGACAAGGTCGAAGAAGCTCTTGAGGTTGGTTAACTCGGTTGCCGTCGGCTGCGGCCAGTCCAGTCCCAGCGCGGACGACACCAAGCAACTGGGGAACGCTCCGGTACAACCATTGTTCGGATCGCATGAGGGGTCGGAGGTCCGCAATTCGTAGGTGATCGTATTCACTCCCAATGCTTTCATCGTGTCGAGTTGCAAGGAAGCTTCCGCCTCGACGGTAGTCCCGACGACGGGATCTACTTCGGTGAAGGTCTGGAGTAACTGGCCCTGCCAGTAGCCATTGGGGTACCCGCGCTCGTCGAATTGTGTCCATAGACCTACTCGCGCGAGCGGAGAATGGCCGGGGCCGGGGGTCGGCGTTGCGGTTGGCGTCGCGGTCACAGTCGCGGTCGCCGTGGCTGTCGGAGTCGCCGTTGCGGTTGGAGTCGGCTTCTTCTGCGTGGCGTCTCCCTTCAGATTGACGGTCGCCGAGCTATTCCCGCTGGTAGCGTTACTGGTTATGTCGATGCTTCCGTCTACGCTCTTGCCAGGTCCGTGGGGAGTGAACTCAACGTCCACAGTGAGGATGTTGTTGCCCTTTCCTTTGCCAGGAATCGTGGTCTTCCCGCTACCCGACGTGATTGTATAGGCGGGATTGGAGGGCGGATTGACGGTTACGACGAGTGTCAACGACCCGCTGTTCTTGATGGTGAAGTGCTCGGTCTTTGAAAATTCGCCTTTGTCGATATCGACTTTGTAGCTCAGCGACTTGGGTGAAACAGAAAGTTTACTTGCAGAAGTCTTGGTATCTGGAAACGAACCCTGATCCGATTGCGCCAACGCCGGGCGCGCTACCGCCGCCAGCAGAAACAACAGCGAGAAGGTGACGGCGGCGACTGCCCGCTTGACAGCTTTTGAACCCGCGACGTCGGCTGGTCTACAGCGAATGAAGATCCCTCCCTTTCGGTAGTGGTCGGGACCGGTGCGCGCACTACGAGCCGACGATTACCAGCCAGTTGCGTATCCTATCCGAGCGTGAATTGTCAATCCACAGATGTTCAAAACGAGACAATGACTCACTTCGGGCACAGGCGGGGCGGCTCGCTCGTCCGAAATAGTGTCTCTAAAGTGTCTGAGCCGAGCAAATCCGAGCGGATGCGAGGGCTCCCTGATTCGAGAAACTCCGGCTTTTTCCTATCCGAGCCGATGCGAGCCGATACCGTTCGATGCCCCCGACCACCTTAACAACCTGGTGCTTCCGGGGAAGATCGAGCGTCGCTCAAATCGCTGCCAAACGACTGCCAATCACGACCGAACAGGACCGATCACCACCGACCTCGATTCGAACAAAACCCCCATTTCTCGCGGATGTTGTTGTATCGTGATCGATGGTGATCGCCCCATTCATGATATGAAGTCGCCATGCCGGAATTAGAGGGTGTGACCAGAGAAGCGAAGAGCACGAATCCCTGGCGGCGTTCGATCGCGGATTACACCGATCGGCGTGTGCTGCTGATCCTGCCGCTGGGCTTCGCCAGCGGCCTCCCACTGCTGCTGACCTTTTCGACACTGTCGGCCTGGTTCGCTACCGCTGGCGTGAGCCGTGCAGCCATCGGCGCCTTCGCCCTGGTCGGCACGCCGTACGCCTTCAAGTTCCTGTGGTCGCCGCTGATCGATCGGCTGCCACCGCCGATTCCGCTTGGGCGACGGCGCGGCTGGGGCATCGCGATTCAGCTCGCACTCATTGCCGCGACGCTCGCCCTGGGATCATGCAACCCGAAAGTCGATCTCGCGCTCATGGGAGCGTTGGCGCTGCTGGTCGCATTCCTCTCGGCAAGCCAGGATGTCGTTATCGACGCGTATCGGGTCGAGGTCCTCACGCCCGAGCAGCAGGGTCCCGGCGCCGCCATGATCCAGACCGGGTACCGGATCGCCATGCTGGTCTCGGGCGCTGGCGCGCTGATCGTTGCGGCCCGCTACGGTTGGTTCGCGGCCTACGCCACGATGGCGGCGCTGCTGGGCGTGGGAATGCTGGTGTTCATCTTCGGGCCCGAGCCAACGACGCCGCCGGAGGCCGAGCCGCATACCGCAACGGGAGGATTGGATGCGCTCCGCGCTTGGCTCGCGACTGCGGTTACGGGGCCGTTTGCCGACTTCATGCGCCGCCCGAGGTGGCCGGCGATCGTCATTTTCATCGTCGGTTACAAGCTGGGCGAAGCAATGGCGGGCGTGATGGCGATGCCACTCTACATCTCGCTCGGTTTCTCACTCAACGAGATCGCCGCCGTCTCCAAGCTGGTCGGATTCGTCGCGACTGTGGCCGGCGCACTGGTCGGCGGTGTGGTGACCTCGAAGCTCGGTGTGATGCGCGCGCTCATACTCTGCGGGGCCCTCCAGTCGGCCGGCAATTTGTTCTACGTGCTGCAGGCGGTGGGCGGCCATCGGCTCGACTATCTCGCGCTCTGCGTGGCCGCCGAGAATCTGACGGGCGCGATGGCGGGCACTGCCCTGGTGGCCTATCTCTCCGGCCTATGCTCACCCGCGTTCACCGCGACTCAGTACGCGCTGCTGTCTTCACTGGCAGCGGTGGGGCGCACGATTGTCGCGTCTTCGGGAGGCGTGCTGGCCGACAGGCTCGGTTGGGTGCCGTTCTTCATCCTCACGACAGTCGCGACGATTCCGGCGCTTGTGCTGCTGATCTGGATCGCGCGGCGCGACGCCAGGCCCTTGCTTGGGAGCAGGAATCCTACGTTTGTGTGATCTGCGCAGCGATTGAGCGTCGGTGTGAATTTGTTACAGAGATAACAGAATTCGTCGAATGAACTTTATGTCGCGGGCATTCTTCGGCGCGTGGATCGATCCGTCTGCTACATTGGGCAGATGCGCGCTGTTCGAGCATCCGGCATCCAAAGACTGCGAGGCCTTAAGAACATCGCCTGGCTCACGACCCGCCAGCTCGACAAGCTCTCCGCCGCGCTGACGGTCAGCATGGTCGAGAAACGCGCGATCATTTTCGACGAGAAACATTCACCCGATTCCGCATATATCTTGCTCGCGGGGGTGGCACGAATCACATGCCGCAATCGCAAGGGTCAGCGTACATTGGTGATCATGGTCGCGCCCGGCATGATCCCCGGTTTCCCGCCGCCGGTACCCGGCATCAGTTACAATTTTCGCTGCGAAGCGGTCACCCCTTGTCAGATTGGGGCGATTGAACTTGAGTCCTTCGTCGAAATATCGCTGGGAATCGCTTCGGCAGACTTCAAACGGTTGGCAGCGAGCTACATGGGCCGCTGGGATTTGGTTCAATTGCGCTGCGCAAATTTCATGAGCTGCACTTTGGAAGAGCGTCTGGCGCTGATTCTGCTCGAGTTGAGTGAAAATTTCGGCGTCCCCGATGGAAAAGCGGTGCGGCTGACATTGCCGGCCCGGCACCGGGACCTGGCTGAACTAGTCGGCGCCTCGCGGCCCCGAATTACCGAACATTTGAGTTTGTTCGAGCGAAAGCATCTGATTTCGCGCGACAGTCGCCAACTCGTCGTCAATCGCGATCGATTGGAAAGTTTTTTGGCGCAAACTCATATTTCTGCTGAGAGTCACGAATTCCGGAAAGTCGCCGCGCGCTAGTTTGCCTTAGCGAGTATTTGGCGACTTTTACGATTGCACAGGCTTCTCTGTTGTTGTCTCTCTGGGTTCTCTGGAGCACAGCGCATATGTCGTGCGCGTGACATCACGTTTGTCTTGTTGGCACCAACGGAGTAGGCTTTCATTTCTACCGGGGTGCAATCTTGTACGTGGTGCGATTTTGAATGAAAGAAACACTTCCCGCGAAACCGATCTCGACAGACTAAGCAGGCTCAAGGCTCTGTCGTGGCTCTCACCGTCTGAGCTTGCGCTTCTGGTTGGCGCACTTGCGCTGGCCAATTACAAACGGCACGCGGTAATTCTGCGCGAGGCGGCGCTCGCGCAGGATGCTCACATCCTGTTAGCAGGAATCGCGCGGATCACCTGCTTGAACGCGCACAATGAGCGTGTCACGGTGGCAATGCTCGCGCCGGGACCGATTCCCGAATTCCCCGCGCTGCCGATCAGCCAGTCCGGTTTCCAGTGCGAGGCTTACAACGATTGCCGCGTTGGCACTGTGAGCTGGGATGATTTCGACGGCATTACCGCAAATGCTCACGAGTCCGCCTTCAAGCAATTTCATCGCAACGATTTGAAGCAATGGTATCGCCTCCTGCTGCGCAGCTCGAGTTTCCTGAACCTTGGTCTACACGAGCGAATAGCGGTTGCGCTGCTGGAACTATGTTCAGACTTTGGAATCGAGGAATCCCGCGGCACGCTGCTGCGCGTATCTTTCAGCCATAAGGACATCGCCAACCTGGTCGGTGCCTCGCGGCCAAGAGTGACCGAGCATCTGGCGCGATTGGAGCGCGAAAAGTTCGTGATTCGCCAGGGACGACAGATGGTCGTGCAGGTCGCCAAGCTCTTCGATTCCATGAAGAATGCGCAAGTTGGTGCGCATCTGACTGGTGCACATCTGAATTGAGTGACGCCCGCCGATAAACAGGTGGCGGCTTAGAGGTGCACGATCCGAAATCGCTGACCGAGGGCGTCGCAAAAGGAATCGCAAGACTTGGTTCCGTCTGATCCGCGAGTTTACCGGGGAATGCTTTGGAAACTGCCCCCAACTTTGTCCGCGTCGAGTTGATCGACGATCCAGCCGCAATTGCTGAGTTCGGCTTCGAGGCCCGTCGCGATGGCGACGACTTGATTTGCCGTCGCTGTGGCGATGCGAAGCTGTCGATCGCGGCAATCCTGGTTGTGCCGGCCGGAGGACACGCGCGATTGGCGCTCTGCGCCAATTGTTTGCTTGAGATGCCCTGAAGCTGCGCAGTCTCCGAGCGGTTCAGGGTTGAAAAGTAGAATCTTTGTATCGTTAGTCAACCTCCAGGCAGAGAACGTCTTATCAAAATGAAAATGGGATTTATCGGTGGTCGGAAAGTGACGATCCTCGCAGCGCTGCTCCTGGCAACTCTGGTGGCGGGTTGTTACGACAGAGGCTGGGGAGGAGGTCCCGGTTGGTGGGGTGGTGGG